>JAAVCJ010000015.1 GCA_014802385.1 Bacteroides sp. | reverse complement strand
CTGATTACTTGCAGACCTACATCATAGTGCCATCCGATGGCGCCTGTGCCTAATCCAGCAGCAACGATAGGAGAATAGGACGGCGAGTCATAATAATATTTCTGAATAATCGGATTTATGAATGCCGGATGGAAATACACGGGAATATCAAGCGCAGCCGCCTTGTCGAATATAGGAAGGAACTGTGGTTCGTCCATCCAGTGTCCCTGATACTGACCGGCAAGGAGTACGCCTACAAAACCTAACTGTTTGACACACCGCTCAAGTTCATTGGCGGCAGCTTCGGGATCAGCCATAGGCAATGTAGCCATGCCTCTGAATCTATCGGGATATTTTGAAATATCCTCAGCCATCAGGTCATTTGCCATCTTGCAAATGTCAACAGCTGCATCGGCTGGCACATAATCACCGACAGGTGATGTGTAGGATAGTATCTGCATACTTATACCGTTTTGATTCATGTGGGGAATACGGTATTTATCAATATCCATGAGTTCCGCAACGGGATACATATTAGTGCGTAGGAAATCTGCTACTTTCTGTTGTTCAGGGGTGAGTTGGCGTTTCGGCGCATATTTTGCATTGGCGTCAACGACCTTCTGATTTGTATAGTGTTCTTCTATTGTTATTAACTTCATAATATTTATGTTTTGTAATCATAACACATATCATAGCTATTTGTTGTAAGACTAATGATTAAAATAAGAACTTTTAGTTATCACAAGCGTTTTAAGTACCCCCCACTCATAAATAATAATGTATAAATATCGTATCTCCATTATTTTGCTCCTATTGCTATCGGTGATAGGTGTAGAGGCTCAGAAATCTCTCCCGATTGTAAACCGATACAATCCACCGTTGATTAGAATAAATCAGACATCTGACCGTGCGGTTGTAGAATATCCCATGACCACCACACGCGAACTTCTGGTGAATGGAGAGGAAGCTGTATTGACATCATTCATGCTGCTCGTTGAACGTGTTGAGAAAATCAATGGCGAGTGGAAAATTATCGATATGACATCAATTAATGAGTATGACACTCTTGCGCCTGCCATACCCGGAGTTGATTTGAAAATTAATCCTGACGATGTCAAAGACCTATGGGAATCCTACCGCTGGCTTTCATATACAAGAATGCTTGCCGGAGGCCAAATCTCCCAAGATCTTGAGGGCACCGATCGCCCGGAAAGTGTGCAGCAGATTTACGATGCCGCTGACAGCTGGTTAAATAACGAATAAATATTAGCTGGCATCGTGGATATTGCTCAATAAAGCGTCCATTTTGACTAATATAGCGGTTAACTATCGGCTTATATTTGTGTTATAATAAAAAAGAAAACTAATAATAAATATGAGTCATTCATGGAAAAAATCTGCGAAAAAATGATTTTTAAACCGGCATATCCCTATGTCGATGATGCCGTAGTTCATGGCGTAATGAGCAAATTCAATCCCGGTGATCGCATTCTTAAAGCCGGGACTCAATTGCACCCGGCTTGTTCTCCTCTTAAACATGACCTGCGTATGTTGCAGGATGTGGCCGTGAAGATGCGCGACGGCGTGACAATATATACCGATATATATCTACCCGCCGATATGAAGGAAGGCGATAAAGTGCCCGTGCTTATCGCATGGAGCCCCTACGGCAAAACCGCCGGCACTGCTCCTCGCTACATCGGCCTGTTCAATATGCTCGGCATGGGTAATAAGTGGAGCTCGGGTCTCACCAAGTTTGAGGGGCCCGACCCCGACTACTGGTGTGCACAGGGCTACGCAGTGTGTAACCCCGATCCGCGTGGCATTGCCCGCAGCGAGGGTGACATAACGATGATAGGCTCACAGGAGGCATACGATGCTTACGACCTGATTGAATGGCTTGCCACACAGGAATGGTGTAATGGTAAGACTGCACTCACCGGTACGAGCTACCTTACTTTCTCACAGTGGTTCATCGCTGCTACCCAGCCGCCTCATCTCACCTGCATAGCACCTCACGAAGGTCTGCAGGATGCTTACCGCGATATCTGCTACGTTGGCGGTATTCCCGACCCGCATTTCCTTGACCGTCTGCAGGTGAACCACGTGAGCATGAGCGGTGCGCAGCGCGAGGATATGATCGACGAGATGTATGCCTATCCTCTTGCTACTGCCGAAATATGGCAGGACAAACGCGCCGACTGCTCTAAAATCAACATCCCGGCATTCGTGACGGCAAGTTACTCCAACACCCTCCACACTATGGGTACTTTCCGTGCTTGGCGCGCGCTGGGCACCGACAAGAAGTGGCTGCGTATCCACGACTCGCAGGAGTGGCCCGACTACTACGATATGCACAACACCGAGGAGCGTAAGAAATTCTTCGACCGCTACCTCAAGGATGAGCAGAACGGTTGGGAAGAGACTCCGGCAGTACGTTACGCCGTTCTCGACCTCGAAGGCGACAACAAGACCGGTATCGTGGCAGATGAATTCCCGCCCAAGGAGGCTGTCTACGAGAAACTTTACCTCGACGGCACAACCCGTTCACTTAAAGATGAGGCTCCCGAAAAGGAGATGTCACTCCGTTACAGTCCTGATGGTCTGCCGGTGCGCGTATCGTTCCAGAAAACGTTCGACAAGACTACAAAATTCGTAGGCTATCCCAAAATCAAACTCTACACTGAGGTTGAAGGCTATGACGATATGGACGTATTTGTCTGGGTTCAGAAACTTGACAAACGCGGCAACATCTTATCTGAGTCAGTAGTACCCAATAACGGTGCCGCACTCCACGATTTCACCCAAGACGGCGCATCAACACTCAGATATAAAGGCGTGCACGGACGTCTTCGCGCCTCAATGCGTCATCTCGATCCGGAACGCTCAACCGATATCTGCCCCTACTACTCATTCAGTCAGATTGACAAACTCTCGGCAGGTCAAGTCGCAGAGCTCGATATCATTCTCAGCCCTATCGGTATGGTGTTCTATCCCGGTGAAACGATGCGAGTCGTCGTTTCGACTAAAGATGAAATAGGTAGCATCATGCCAGGCACTCCCGGCTGTATCCCCGACAACAAAGGTACACACATACTTCATGTCGGAGGTCAGTATCCGAGCTACATTCAGCTTCCTGTACTCCCTGACTAAAACGATTGTTAATGATAAAAAGATGCTGCGTCATAACAATGTTTGACGCAGCATCTTTTTTGTATCAATTCTATCGTGATTCGTTCCTGTAGTCAGACGGTGACATTCCGGCATGTCGCTTGAAGTATTTGCGGAAAGTGAATTGCTCCGGGAAATTCAATTCGTTAGCAATTTCCTTAATGCTTTTATCGGTCTGTTCAAGCAGTAGTTTAGCGTAAGTTGTTGTTACCGACGAAATCCATTCAGATGGAGACTGCCCGGTAGCTTCCCTGATTATCGCCGAAAAATGCCCGGTGGACATATTTGCCTGCGACGCATACCAACTTACCGTTCGCTCAGTGTGATAATTCTCATGCAGAGCGAGTATAAAGCGATATGCAACATTGCCATTACGTATTGAGTCAAACGGAATTTCAAACATTCTGATATGTTTGCTTACCACCTCAAGCATCGTCTCCACGCATATTAAATTGATAAGATGAGTTAGAATCTGCCGCTCTTCGGTCGATGTGGTTGAAGTAATATCCTTCAGTTTGTCTTCAATACGTTTGTGCTGTGATTTCACAAATTTACAGTCTTCATCACTTATGTTCCAGCAAGGGCTTTTGCTTATTTTCAGCGGAATACCTGTATCTGAAATCAGCCTGAAAATCGGATAGAAGGTTTTGAGTTCGTTGACAAATGAGATTGTTTCAAAGTCGGGCGTCGGATTTATCTCATAAATTTGAACCAGAGGTGTGACTATAAAGACACTACCCGGTGTCAGATGGTAAATCTTTTCATTGATCCTGACATCTGCCTCCCCTGCCGTGCAGAGCACGACGCCTCCTTTGTTCCAGAACTCATGTAGAGGCTCACACAATTTTATATTGTTGCTCGTTATTGTCTCCATTAAATTATTTTGCTCTCAGACCCTCCTTTTTGATTTTAGGCACGAGGTAGCCAAATCCGTATACCATCATTGACGCCTGGGCAATAATACCTACAATGATGCTGATGATATTAACCTCGGTTGAGACAAGATTATGTGAGAGAAAATACCACACTGTGTAAATACCGAAAGGTATGTTCAGAAGAACGCTTGCCACGAGTCCCGGATTGTATTTGAAGCCAAAGATAAAGAACATTACAACATGTGCTAATGCGTTAAGTGCCGAGTAATAGGCAACCCAAAGACCCCATTCAATACCCCAGTAGTTTGAGACTATGCCCATAAGCGGCAGCAGAATGTAAACGAGCGGAATATTGATCCAGAATGAAACCGCTTTTGTCATAGGATATTCGTCCTTTACTGATTTAAGAGGCTTGCGGTTGAAAAATTTCAGGAAGCCACCGGGACAGATAT
The DNA here is from genome assembly GCA_014802385.1 of Bacteroides sp. Taxonomy (GTDB): domain Bacteria; phylum Bacteroidota; class Bacteroidia; order Bacteroidales; family Muribaculaceae; genus JAAVFS01. The sequence continues at coordinate 129,500 of JAAVCJ010000015.1, read as the reverse complement.
ATTCTTCAAACTCATGCGCCCAATAGATAGGGGTCTGCATCCATATCAGAAACAAAGCATAGTTAACGTCCTTGACGTACATGAGAATAAGAATTGCTGAATAGACGGCCAGAAAAGGCGTTGCCTTCATCCAGTTGTCATACAACCATTGCATCACATTTTTCATATTAGTGCTATTTTTAGTTTATGTTGATTTATTTTAGTCGAGGCAAAAATAGCTGATATAAATCTTATGGCAAATAGCTATTTTATATATTTATTGAGCAAAATCGAAGATTGTTAGTTGATATGACCTATAACTACTTTTAATTTGGGGAGTTTTGAATGTATGTGACTGGCATTATGCGTTAGGACTCAACGATTCCCGATCCGCTATCTCTATTTTTCTTGAATAAGCCTCGCATATCTGAGAAACACAAGCATATTATAGTCACTATGCCCACAGCTGCTGCTATTCCATACACCTCTTTTATACCCACCATCATGGATTGCCGTTGCAGTTCGCCGTACAATGTCATAGCACTGTTATCTGTCAGATCCATTGAAAGTTGCATTAGACTATGTTTGCGGAATATAGTGAGTAGATATGCCAACACTGACTGACATACGGGTGTACCAACGCCTGTGCGTATAAATCCAATAGCGCATAATGCCATAAAATAATACACAAATGCAACATTCTTGCCTAAAGTATAAGCCAACACTATGTAGAGAATAGCAGTTCCGGCTCCTCTAAACCACATCGGCAACCACAATTGTGCAAAAGCAGTTTCGGGAGCTATAAGAAAATAAAGCATTACCTGATAAACGGTAAAGAAGCAGAATCCTATGATTGCGAGGTTTCGAGGACGCCACTTTTTCCGTGCGAGGACATAAAATGAAAATGGGGTTCCGCAAAGTATTCCTGCCACCACACCCCAGTTCAGCGATATGGAGTGAAACATATCAAAATGCAGAATACCCTCGGTAAACATATTCTGTATCTGCCCGGCCGTACCGCTAAGTACTGAGTAACTGACAAACAGAACCGATACATAAAAGAATTTGGGCTGAGTGAAAGTCACGAGATTGATAAACGGGTGCTCAGTTGTTTTGGCATGGTATATCGCTAGGACAAGTGTGATGATAGTGAAAATCGTGGCGATGCGAATTTCATCGCTTTGCCACCAATCATAATGCTCACCATATAAGCCGATGAACAGCACACATAGCAAAAACAGACTCCACAAAATAGCTCCGAGGTAATCAACTCCTTTGAATGGCTGATAGGGTCCGAGACGATAATTTCGGCGCATGGTTACATGGATAACAAGAAGAGCTACTACCAGAACTCCCACCATAATAATATGCATAGTTTGCCAATCCCATGCCCAGATACTATATCCGGTTGCAATACCTGAAAGCTGTATGCAACTCAAGATGATTGTGTAGAGAAAAGGGTAAAAATATGCTAAATCGCGTGTCGGTGATATACATAACTGTATATTGCTTATACAGAAAAAGGTGGCCGCCATCTTAAAGAGACCGCAGAAGTAACATGTAGTCACTATCACTACCAGATTATCTGTATATATACATATCAGTGTACCGATAATAAGCACTATCGTTGAGAATACAAGGACTGTTCGGTTTTCAAATCGGAACATCACCTTGAACTGCACAGGAAAAAGCATGGTCATTCCTATTAGTGAGGCATAGCCTGCCATCATAATATCCTCATTGAGCCAAGCCGATGATCCCGAAATCTGAGTGACCGCGGCCATATATATTCCACCTGTGAACTGATAGACAATAATTAGCAATACGAATATTGCAAATCTCATTGCCCATGGAACAAAATCGCGGCACGCAGGGATAGTGCGTAAATATGCGATCAGTTCCGGAGATTCCTTTGCCATAGAAACGTCAATAGATTACCTCACACTCCACATTCATTCCCGAACTCAGACGCTTAAGAGCTTCAAGGGAATTGTCAGCTGAAAAATCTATTCTTACCGGAACTCGCTGCTTTACCTTTACAAAGTTGCCGGTTGCATTGTCAACAGGTATTGCTGAATATTGGGCGCCGGTTGCATTGGAAATGCTGGTTACAACACCTTTATAAGTGATATCAGGTACAGCATCTACTTTAATCCTTACCTCCAAACCGTCTTGTATATGCTCCATTTGGGTTTCTTTATAGTTTGCCACGACCCATACTTTGTCACTCTCAACAAGCGACAATAAATTCTGCCCCGGCTGGATCAACTGACCAATCTGAATATTTTTCTTTGATGCGATACCGTCACAGGGGGCGGTAACTATCGTATATGACAAATTCAATTGTGCCAGATCAAGCGCCGCTTTGGCAGCCTCGATATCGGCCTTTCGCTGCTCAAGTCGTTGGGTCTGTTCTGTTTTCACCAATCGCGTTGAGTTTTTCTGACGCAAGAGCATATCATATTTAGCTTTCATTGCGTCATAATTTGTCTTTACATTTTCATATTGCTGTCTGGTAACCGCTTTTTGTGAAAGCAATTGCTCGTAACGCTTATAATCTGTTTCGGCCTGAATCAGACGCACCTTCAATTCATCAATAGCCGCGTCGCTTACACTGAGGTTATTTTCAGTAGTTGAGATTGTTGTTCCCATCGCCGTATTTTCCACAAGCGAGCGCTGGTAAGCGGCATTGGCCTGAGCTACGCGCAAAAGGTGTTCGGAGTTTTCAATCACAACGAGAGTGTCGCCCTTGTGTACTTCTTCAAAATCATTGAAGCAGATACGTTCAATATATCCTTGAACACGACTGTTTATAGGTACGATATTTCTGCGTACTTGTGCATTATCAGTCCATTCCACATTCCCGAGGTGAAAAAAGTGGGCACACACCCAGATAATTCCAGCCGCAATAATTGCGATAATAAGTATCGAGCGAATAATCTTTTTAGTATTAGTCATTTTATTGTGATATGTTTATGGGATAATCCTATAGTGTTCCGGTCACATACATGAGTCGGTAATAATTGTAAATGATGTTTATACGGGCGTTGACATACTGTACTTCTGCGTCAAGCCTTATATTCTCGGCATCAAGCAAATCAATCAGCAGCACCAGATCGTTATTGAATCGGTTTTCTGTCACCGTATAGTTTTCAGTGGCAAGTTGCAGGCTTTTCTCCTGAGTATGCAGCAACTCGAAGGCATNCTGATAATTAACATANGCNTGATGTATTTCCAACTCTAAATTCTCCTGTAATTCNGCATACTTTGCCACANANGCNGATGTNTTGANNCNNCTTCGGNTTATNTCCCGTCGNGATTTGTAGANATTGCCGATNTTGTAGGNAANNCCTANNCCGANNTACCAATTGTTGATATTCTTATTGATTGGCGGTAACTCAACCGTGATAGGTCCNGTCAGATGATCGCCGGCNATNATACTNATTTTGGGCAATAANCCNGAACGGGCCAGTTTTTCCTNATTACGTCCCAATTCGATATTTGTCCTTGCAATCTCCAATCGAGGTGAATGAACATAAGCAACTTCACGTAATTCNGTCTCGGAATATTTATGCATCGAAAGTTGGAGCAGAGTTGTATCAGGCATGATCTGAATATCTTTAGGAATATNCAGAGTTGTGGTCAGTTGATTGTTGAAAACATCTATCTGACTTCTCAATTCGGTTCGTCGATAAAGCAGATTTTGCAGTAGTACCTCGTAGCGCGTTATNTCATTGCTTAACACAATACCTTGAGCTTCACGTGCCCGCATATCTCTTATAACTTGTTCCGCACGTTCGATATTCTTGTTGTAAACGCGTTCTAAGTTGCGAAACTTATATAAATTGAGGTAATAACCGGTAAGCAGAAAACGTACGTTCTGACGCTTATCTGTCACATTCAGGTTNGCGATATCAGCTTGCAGTTCAGCACTGCGTATACCATGACTCACNGCCCCTCCGGAATATACAATCTGCCGGACTTCGAGTGCGAAGTTATTACCGAAATGAGGTGATGGAAGACTCTGCCCGTTACTAAAATCTCGGTCAGACATCCATGCATTANCGTTATATGTTGCAGATGCCGAGAAATTTATATCGGGTAGCAATCCGTTTTTAGCCACCTTAATATTTGCATCAGCCGANTTGGCGTCCTGCAATGCAGATTTAATAGTCAGACTGCAACTATCAGCAAGAGAAAACATCTCTTCCAGACACATAACCAGTTCCTTCTCCTGTGCTTGTACGGTGAATATTGAATCCAACATCAATATGAAGCATAACGGTAGTATTCTAAATGCTATCTTCATCTAAATATAAATTAAGTACGTATTTCATACAAAGTCATTTGTGATTGAATCTATCATATTAGGGCACAAAATTACCAATGTATAGCTAAGATATAAAGGTTAGATNTTATTGGAGATTGAGCAATATGGAACATTTGTTTGGAGTCTTCGATTAAATGCCTAATTTTGCAACTGTTATAAACGNGACTAATAGACAATATTAAANTATGGTATCATATTTGAAGTGTTCCAATGGCTTTTCAGTAGTCGATGAATGGACNCCGGGGTGTTGGGTCAATGTTGAGAAACCTACTGTTGATGAGTTGGTGGAACTGAAAAACAAATTAGGCCTACCAGAGGACTTCTTGAACGATATCTCCGATATTGACGAACGCCCTCGTGTGGAACGCAATGACGGATGGAGCTGTACTGTTTTGCGTATACCAGTTGTGGGAGATGATATTCCATTCGCTACAATACCATTAGGAGTGATGGTAAAAGATGATTATGTTGTAACAGTGTGCTTCTATCCNAACAATCTTATTGCTGATTTCATAGATCACACGCAAAAACGTCATACAACTATAAGAACCGCATCTGATTTCATTCTCNGGCTACTTAAAAGCTCNGCATACTGGTATATACGTTATCTAAAGGACGTCAAAAATTTAGTTGCGGGAGCCGAGTCTGAATTAAAGAGGAGTATCCGCAANGAAGATCTACTGAAACTTATGAACTTGCAGAAGTCATTCGTTATTTTTGCTACATCTATCAGCGGCAATAACATACTTCTTGAACGAATCAATAGACATTACGGNCAAGCNATTGACAATGAATTNTTTGAAGATGTGAGCATCGAACTGCGGCAGGCGGATTCNACCGTCACGATTGCCACACAGATGCTTGANNGAACNATGGACACCTACGCTTCNGTAATATCCAATAANGTAAATGCCATCATGAAACGCCTGACNAGCATNTCNCTNATACTTATGATACCGACATTNATTGCCAGCTTNTATGGCATGAATGTTGATGTAGGCATCTCAATGGATAATCATTGGGCGTTTGGCTGTATTATTGGTGCGGGATTCATATTGGCCGTGATTACATGTTTGTGGTTGCGCAAAATCAAATGGNTATAACCCCACCCCNTTAGGAAACTTTACCAGCCATACTCATAAATATAAATACTCTTTTCATGACGTGATTGAGTAGTTNGGNGCGTCGGGTCGTATTCCTATATAACAAATACCACTATNGCTTATGTACTTGTTAGGATATGATCTTGGNACGTCGTCGGTCAAGGCTGCTATTGTTGAGNCGGCAACGGGACGTTGTGTGGCATCGGCATTCTATCCACCGGTCGAAGCCCCGATTAAAGCAATACAACCCGGCTGGGCTGAGCAGAGTCCGGCCGACTGGGTTGAGTATGTCAAACAGGCTACCGCATTGGTTCTTGCCAAGTCGGGNATTGACCGTCATGATATCAAGGCTATAGGCTTGTCCTATCAGATGCATGGCCTGGTGGCCATTGACCGTGATGGCAGCGTGTTGCGCGATGCTATCATCTGGTGCGACTCGCGCGGTGTGCCTTATGGCAATGAAGCGTTCGAGACNCTGGGTNCCGATGTGTGTCTGCCCCGTCTGCTCAATTCNCCGGGCAATTTTACGGCATCTAAATTACAGTGGGTGCGCCGCAATGAGCCCGAACTGTTTGACCGTATATATAAGGTGATGTTGCCGGCCGATTATATAGCCTACAAACTGACCGGCGAGATTTGCACTAACCCCGAGGGCTTGTCTGAGTACATGCTGTGGGATTTCAGCCAAAATGCGCCCGCCCGCTTCCTGATGGAGCATTTCGGCTACTCGCCCGATATGTTCCCNGAGGTCAGGGCGTCGTTCGGNTGTCAGGGCTGTGTCACCGCCGCGGCNGCGGCCGAGTTTGGTCTGGCCGAGGGNACGCCTGTAACTTACCGNGCCGGCGACCAACCCAACAACGCTTTGTCGCTCAATGTCTTCAATCCCGGCGAGGTAGCCTCGACGGCCGGCACATCGGGCGTCGTCTACGGCATCAACGGTACTGTCGACTATGACCCGTTGTCGCGNGTAAACAANTTTGCCCATGTCAACCATTCGGNCACCCGGACGCGCATCGGAGTCATGACCTGCATTAACGGCACCGGCATTCTCAACTCATGGTGCAAGCGCAATGTCGCTCCCGACGGCTGTTCGTATGCCGACATGAACCGCATGGCCGGCGAGGTGCCCGTTGGTGCNCAGGGCGTTACCATACTNCCGTTNGGCAATGGGGCCGAGCGCGTGTTGCGCAACAACGACATCGGTTGCTCGTTCCACGGCATCAATTTCAATCTGCACGACCGTCGCCACCTGCTGCGCGCCGCCCAGGAGGGCATCGTGTTCTCGTTCATGTACGGCATGGAGATAATGGAGAGCATCGGCATGAACATNAACCGCATACATGCCGGGCTTGCCAANATGTTCCTCAGCCCCGTGTTCCGTGACACGTTGGCATCGGTNTCGGGTGCCACCATCGACCTCTTTGACACCGACGGAGCCGTCGGTGCGGCNAAGGGCGCCGGTATCGGTGCCGGCATATACCGCGACAACAACGAGGCATTCGCGACCCTGGTTAAACTCGATGAGGTGCACCCCGCCGNCGACCGCGCTCCCTATCTCGAGGCCTACGCCCGCTGGAAGTCCATACTCGAGAGTGAGCTCGCACACAAAACCGATAAATAAAATCAAAACCAATTATAATACACTTTATGGAAACAAAAGAATACTTTCCCACTGTAGGGAAAATCCAATTTGAAGGCACCGACAGCTACAACCCGATGGCCTTCCGNTACTACGACGCCGAGCGCATGGTGCTGGGCAAGCCTATGAAAGAATGGCTCAAGTTTGCGATGGCCTGGTGGCACACANTGTGTGCCGAGGGTGGCGACCAGTTTGGCGGCGGCACCAAGGTCTATCCCTGGAACGACGGCCCCGATGCCATGACTGTTGCCAAGCAGAAGGCCGATGCCGGCTTTGAAATCATGCAGAAACTCGGCATCGAGTATTTNTGCTTCCATGACACCGACCTNATAGGNGACCTNGGCGAGGANATCGCNGACTACGAAGGCCGCTTGAAAGAGATAGTCGCTTATCTCAAAACCAAGATGGCCCAGACNGGCATCAAGAACCTNTGGGGCACCGCCAACGTGTTCGGTAACGCCCGCTACATGAACGGCGCCGCCACCAACCCCGACTTTGACGTCGTTGCCCGTGCTGCCGTGCAGATCAAGAACGCCATCGACGCCACCATNGCCCTGGGNGGTCAGAACTACGTNTTCTGGGGCGGTCGCGAAGGCTACATGAGCCTGCTCAACACCGANCAGAAGCGCGAGAAAGAGCATCTGGCAACCATGCTCACNATCGCCCGCGACTATGCCCGTTCAAAAGGCTTTACCGGCACTTTCCTTATCGAACCCAAGCCNATGGAGCCCTCCAAGCATCAGTATGATGTCGACACCGAGACCGTCATCGGTTTCCTCAAGGCCCACGGCCTCGACCGCGACTTCAAGGTCAACATCGAGGTGAACCACGCCACCCTNGCCGGACACACCTTTGAGCACGAGCTCGCAGTGGCCGTCGACAACGGNATGCTCGGNTCGATCGACGCCAACCGNGGCGACTACCAGAACGGTTGGGACACCGACCAGTTCCCCATCGACAACTACGAGCTCACCCAGGCCATGATGCAGATTATACGCAATGGCGGCCTTGGCAACGGCGGTACCAACTTCGACGCCAAGACCCGTCGTAACTCGACCGACCCCGAGGATATATTCATAGCCCACATCGCCGGCATGGACGCCATGGCCCGCGCACTGCTCAGCGCCGCAGACGTACTCCAGAAGTCACCCTACAAGCAGATGCTTGCCGACCGTTACGCATCGTTTGACAGCGGTAAAGGCAAGGAGTTTGAAGAAGGCCGACTATCGCTCGAACAGCTCGTCGACTATGCCCGCACTCAGCCCGAGCCCGCCACCTCATCAGGCAAACAAGAGCTCTACGAGGCCATCGTCAACATGTACGCCTGAAACCGATTAATATAACTTACGCCACAGGGTTACAGCGGTCAAAACGCATACCCTGTGGCCTTTTACTTAAAAATCTGTCAACCATGAATACTAACGATCAAGGCAGCAAACTCTACCTGTTCTCCATCGTCGCCGTCGCCGTCCTCGGCGGTCTCCTGTTCGGCTACGATACCGCCGTGATATCAGGCGCCGAGAAGGGTCTGCAAGCATTCTTTATCGGAGCCCGCGACTTTGTCTACACCGACACCATTCACGGCATCACGTCATCAAGCGCCCTCATAGGCTGCATCATAGGCAGCGCCCTGTCGGGCTTCCTCGCGTCGCGTCTCGGCCGTAAACCCAGCCTCGTGTTTGCCGGCCTCCTGTTCCTCGTGTCGGCACTCGGCTCCTACTATCCCGAGTTCTTTTTCTTCACCTACGGCACTCCGTCGGTCGAGCTGCTCATAGCCTTCAACATCTACCGCATCATCGGCGGCGTCGGTGTCGGTCTCGCCTCGGCCATCTGCCCTATGTACATCGCCGAGGTCGCCCCCTCCAACTTACGGGGTACACTGGTGTCGTGGAACCAGTTCGCGATAATCTTCGGCCAGCTCGTCGTCTACTTCGTCAACTTCCTGATACTCGGCGAACACACCAACCCTGTAATCGAGAAAATAGGCGAGACACTCTATGCCGTACATCAGTCGTCCGATATGTGGACTGTACAGACCGGCTGGCGCTACATGTTCGGCTCCGAAGCCTTCATCGCCGTGATATTCACCATACTCGTCTGCTTCGTGCCCGAGTCGCCCCGCTATCTTGCCCTGATAGGTAAAGACACCAAGGCTCTCACAATCCTTAGCCGCATCAATGGCCCAAAAGCCGCCGCTGCGATTTTGGACGCCATCAAATCAACTGTACAGGTCAAGACCGAGAAACTGTTCTCATTCGGCATCATGGTAATCTTTGTCGGCGTCATGCTCTCGGTATTCCAGCAGGCCGTCGGCATCAATGCCGTGCTTTACTACGCCCCGCGCATATTCGACTCAATGGGCATGGGCAATCCCATGGTTCAGACCGTGATAATGGGCATCGTCAACATCGTGTTCACCCTTGTGGCCGTCTTCACCGTCGAGCGGCTTGGCCGCAAACCGCTGTTGATATGGGGCTCTATTGGCATGGCAGTCGGCGCCGTCGGCGTGGCCCTCTCAAACATCGTCACCATGTCACCGCTCGTCCCCGTTGTCTCCATAATGGTCTACTCGGCCTCATTCATGTTCTCGTGGGGCCCGATATGCTGGGTACTCATCTCCGAAATCTTCCCCAACACCATACGCTCGGCCGCGGTAGCCATAGCAGTAGCCTTCCAGTGGATATTCAACTTCATCGTCTCGTCGACATTCGTGCCGCTGTACAACATGAGCATGGGCGACATGGGCGACAAATTCGGCCACTGCTTCGTCTATGCGATGTATGGCGCGATATGTATTATTGCCGCCATATTCGTCTACAGGCTCATCCCCGAGACCAAAGGCAAATCGCTCGAAGACATGACCCAACTCTGGCTCAGCAAGAAATAATCAGCACAGTCTGATAAAACTTTTTAGATGCAGAATAAAATTAGGGTTGGCACCACTTGCGGGTGTCAACCCCTTTTTGTTGTTATCCGACAACAAGTATCCCAATTGAATACTGCCCGGCCACTACTTGTCATAGCTGCCGGCGAGGACGTCGCTGACTGCCTGGAGGTAGCCGAAGCCGTTGAGGCGGTCGGGCAGCAGGTAGCTGCCCTCGATCCATTCATTCCAGGCGTTTATCATGATCATTTTAGGTTGGTTGGGGTGTGAGTCGGCATATTCCTTGGCTGCCTGAAGAAATCCGGCGAACGACTGTGGGGTGTTGTGGTAACGGGTGACATCTTTTGCACCTTTGCGCGGAAATCGCGGGGTGTCGTCCCAACCTACCGAGACGGTGGCAAACACGGGTATGTCGAGCTCGGTGTCCCACTGGTTACGTATGTCTATGCTGTTGGCACCATGTGTCATGTAGTCACAGTCAAATCCGCCCATGTTGTAACATGCCACGCTGTTGATACCCAATTTGCGGTGAGTCTCATTCATTTTAACAATCTCGTCGGCGGTAAGTATTTTCCCCTGTCCTGGCATTTCCTGGAAGTGTACGCCGTCAAATCCGGCCTCGCGTGCTTTCTGCTCAAAATATCTTAATGCGTCGGCAGCCTTGTCGATGTCGTTACCGAATCCGCGCATGAAGTTGTCGAGACTGAAGATGCCGAACACGGGTTTGCCGTCAATCTTGAGGTAATTGGGGCGTGTGAAGTATTGGCCTATGATACGGTCTACGATTATACGGTAGTTTTCCTCGTCGAGCACGGGGTCAAAGAGTATTGATTCGTCGCCGCCATATTTGTGCCAGTTCCAGTAATTCTTTTTGACGAAGTGATTGGCCCACATGATGTAGAACGACATCTGCTCGTTGTTGACGGCCTTAAGGAAGCCATCGTTCAGGGCGCTTTCAAGGTATGGNCCATTCATGAACCAGTACCAGTCGTAGACAAAGTTGTTGACGCCATATCGGGTGGCGGTGTCAATCCAGCGTTCAACCACCTTGGGGTCGTTGTCGTGTTCATAGCCCCACAGCGGCTGTTTGGGTTGCTGGTGACCTTCAAATCGNGGNTTGCCTTTCTTGATGACTTCCCATTCGCCCTCGCNCTCGGGCCACAGGTATTTATGTCCGAGCGAGTCATCGTGGCATGATGGCCACACGTAGGCCGAAATCACNTAGTCGGGGGTGTCGTTGGTTATGTTCCTGGCCTCGCATGTCAGTGTCAGCGCGATGCACGATAACAGTGTGTACAAACTTATTCGGTTCATGATGTTATAGGTGTTGATGTTATTTATTACCAAATGTTTTCTTTTACCTGGAGATAGTAGGCGAGGGCCCAGTCCTGGTCGTTGGCATAGGCGTCGTGGAACTTGGCCGGNTGGCCGTCAACCCGTCGCGGGTACATGTAGGCGCACGAAGCCTTGCCGTCGGGCATGAACAGGCACAGGTTGTTATCGACAATCTTCTCGGCTCGGCGCTGAAGCGACTTGTCGCCGGTACACAGGCTGTAGAAGTGCAGAGCCGATGCCGTTATCGTGCTCCAGTAGTGGGGAAACACGTCGCCATACATCTCGCTCTTGCCGAACCAGTAGCCGTCCCAGTGACGTATGGCTATATCGTTGAGGTTGACGCTGGGCTGGAAGCCGTTGAAGGCCTCCATCACAGGCATTTGTATCTTTAGGTGGTCGAGATAGTCGTGATTGCCTGTCATGAGATACATCTGGGCCAGGTATTGTACTACAGGGGCAACTATGCTCTGTTCATAGTTGACCTCGTGAGGGGGGTAGTTGAGGCCGTTGGTCATGAACANGCGGGCTTGTTGGGCATAGTCGTCACTGAGCTGCTGCCATTCGCCGGTCATGCCGGCATCTTTGAGGCTCTTTTCAGACAGCAGTATCGGAATNCCGATGGCATAGAACCCATGACCGAACTGATCGAACATNGCACGCAGTGTCCCGTAGCCGTCGCGTGCATACTGGGTGTCGCCCGTTATCAGGTGCATGAGGAAGTCATATTCAGCCACCCATACATAGTTGTAGGCACGGTTGCGGTTTGTNTTATCGACGCTNGAAAATGTCTTGTAGTCGGCCGTCTGCAGCTTGNTGCGTATGAATTGGGCATAGTCTTCCAGTGCTGATAACAACCGTGGATCGTCGGCCTGTCGGGCAAGGTAATATTTGGCCGCAAAGACGCCCATACCTATGCGCTCGGCTCCCTCGTCGCGATCAACGGGGTTGCAGTTGGGCGTGTCGTTGGGATATATGCTGTCACCCTCACAGTCATAGACCATGAAAGCGCCGTAACGCTCGTCGGCACGATCTTCCATTCGCTGCTTGTCGAGAATGAATTGCAGACGGTCGGCAATCAGTCGGTCGTTGTCTTTAACAATGTAAAAGTCAACAAACGTATTCTTGTTTTTGTCATAGCTCACGTTGTGGCGGTAGAAACCNTCGTCCTCGGGTATTCTGACGCTCTCGGTGTGGCCCCTGTAGTCAGTGACGGTGACATTGCTTCCTGGTGTTACCAGATATCTCTCAGCCGAGAGTATGTTGCAGCCCGTCCGGCTTGCCTTGTGGCAGAAGTCGTCCTTGCCGTNGTGAGTGAAAACTTTCCATTCGACCGATTCNGACTTACCCGGTTTCAGAGTCATGTTGTCGGGACACAGCGCTATGACACCNCGGGTCTGAGAGTAGCCCTTACGGGTGCCTCGCTGCCATATCTCGTAGTCTGAGATGCTTCCCTTNGTGAGCACGAGTCCNACATGAGGGGNATAGGCGCCCATGCGCAGGGCGTAGACATAGGCCGAGTTACCGCCCGTCCACACGTGNGCGTGACAACGCGTGTTCACACACGTCTTTGCATCGGGATAGTTGTCGTTGAACGGTGTGAATATACCCATGTCGGTGAGTGTCACCGGCTGTGTGCCCNGGTTGGTAAACCGATANGTCTCGGTGAAGCCGTCATCACATTTCCTGCGTGTGACTGTAACAGCCACGTCGCCACACTTATAGGTGACCTCCTTGCCGTTCACGCCACCCGTGGGNTCGGTCCAGCGATATGTCGAGTCGCCTATGNTGAAATATCCCAGGCCCCAGCCGTCGGCCGCCGTGATCCAGCGGTATTGCGAACCGTCGGTTTTCAGCACCCAGTTCATCGCGGTTGTGTCGCCCTCTATGGTAATCGACTCGACGGCTCCAGTGGTCTCACTGACCGTGTATTCGACACCACGTGCCCTGCCGGGCAATACTGTCAGCAAGAGCANTAGGGTNGTAATAAGATTGATTTTCATTGACATGATTGTTTAGGGTTTAAGGCNCTCTATCTTCTGACTTGGAGCNAGTATATTATTGACAGGCCACAACAGCTCGNTTTCGACGCTTAACGGTGCCATGTCGCGTATATCGNGGCTCGACGAGCCGATGTATAGAGTGTATTGGCCATCGGGTGTGAGCCATGCCGACTGTCTCTCGTCAAAGAACGCAAGCTCACGCGGCGTGAATCTGAACGTCAGGGTGTCCGATTCACCGGGCGCGAGGGTGCGTGTNTTGGCATAGGCCAGCANCTCCTTGACAGGACGTTCAACATTGAGCGGAGCCGAGTAATAAAGTTGTGCTATCTCCTTGCCATGGTANTTACCCACGTTCTTGACAACGACGGTGGCGGTGTATCTGTTGCCGTCGTTTACCACATTGAGGTCAGCGTACTCAAAGTCGGTGTATGACAGGCCGTAACCGAACGGATAGGAGACCTCGACCCCGAACGAGTCGAAGTAACGGTAACCTACATATATATCTTCCTCATACACCGTGTAATCGATATTGCGCTTGTCGCGCGAGTGTTTACGGGTGTTTGCGCCGAATATAATACCACCGTCAACGTCGACGGGNAAGTTGCGGTTTGACGCGTGGTCGGCATAGTCGACGGGGAACGTCATAGGTAGTTTGCCGCTCGGGAACGCATCGCCCGTCAGTATGTCGACGATACTGTTACCACCTTCCTGGCCGCTTTGCCAGGCACATAATATAGCGTCGGGCAGCTCTTTCCACGAGGCGGTCTCGATGACACCCCCGGTGTTCAGCACCACGATAACNGACTTNCCTTGTTTATGAAACTCGTCACACACGCGGTGTAGCATATCGGCAATCACATCATTGAGATAAAAGCTCGACGACGAGCGGTCGGAGAACTCACCGGCGCCAAATCCNACAGTTATTATCGCCATGTCGTCTTCCTTGGCCGCGCGTGCAATCTCTCCGGGCGACACTCTCAACTCAGCAGGGCGCTGTCTCACGGCCATCCAGAAGGTCTTATCCTCGTGAGCCAGGCGTTTATATTCTTTGTCAATATGTTTCTGATATTTTGTCGCGATGTTGCCATTGACCGCGAAGCCGCGGTTAGTGAGACCATCACACAAGTTAACGTTATAGGCACGGTTAACGTCGCCCGAACCTGTTCCGCCCGCAATCAGGTCGTAGGAATTGTTACCGAACAAGGCGACCGATTTGACCGACGATTTCAACGGCAAGGTGGAGCCGCTGTTCTTCAGCAACACCATTCCCTCGGGAGCAGCCTCACGGCACAGTTCAGCATGGGCCTCGACATCGGGGCGGTTGGAATAGNGGTAGTTGCTAAATCGCGGTGTGCGCATAATCAGATTGAGCACACGCGTTATGTTACGGTCCATGACCTTNTCGTCGAGCGTGCCGTTTTTGAGGGCGTCCAGAATGTCGNTATATTCNCTCTCATATCCTGGCTGCAGGAGTTCATTGCCGGCTTTCATCTGTGCTACAGCATCGGTGCCTCCAAACCAATCGGACACCACCACGCCGTCGTAAGCCCACTCACGGCGCAGCAGCGAGTCAAGCAATTCGGGATTTTCTGACGTGTACATGCCATTGAGGTAGTTGTATGACGACATCACTGTCCAGGGGTTGACTTCCTTGATAGCGTGTTCAAATCCCTTGAGATAGATCTCTCTCAAGGCTCTTTGAGACACGATCGACTCATTGGCCTTGCGGTTAGTCTCCTGGTTGTTGGCTGCAAGGTGCTTTACACATGCACCCACACCGTTTTGTTGTATGCCTCGGGTATATGCGGCCGCGATATGACCGCTCAGCACGGGGTCTTCCGAGTAATACTCATAGTTCCGGCCACACAGTGGGTGGCGCTGAATGTTGAGTGCCGGTGCGAGCATGATGTCGATGCCATACTCGAGCGCCTCGTTGCCTATTGCATGTCCGACGCGGGTCACGAGACTGTCATTCCATGTCGCGCCCAGCAGTGTACCCATAGGAAAGTGGGTACAGTTGTAGGCTGTCGAGTCGCTCTCGCGTGTCGGGTCTATTCTCACACCGGCAGGGCCGTCGGCAAACACTATGGCCGGAATGCCGAGGCGCGGGATAGGCCATGTAGTACCGGCAGCTCCGGGCACGATGTTCTTCGTGTGTCCCACCACACCGTTCCCCTCGTCATAGGCATCGCTCATGCCGGCACCAATAAGGAAACGGGCTTTCTCCTCGAGAGTCATTGCGGCGACAACCTCGTCGACCGTTGCGACGCCAAGTCGGGGGGTACCGTTACCGGCATAGACACAAATGGAGCTTGCCATGGCGAGTGCCGCCATGACATTTTTTATATCAACTTTCATGTTTATAAACTTAAGATCCTGATTTTACGCGTATAATGTATTTGGCTGACATGCCGTCAATGCTCTCGGCCGGCAAATACCTCAACGATGTTGATTTTCTTATCAGCTGTAGTATCTGTTCAAGTGATGCGTCCTCAAATGTGGCATAGAAAAGCACGTTCTGCAACTTGGGGTCAACCTCAAACTTGAGTCCGTAAATCTGGCCTATGCGTTTGTAGACATTTATCAGCGGCTCGTTTTTGAACACTAAGCGTCCGTGGCGCCACGATGTGTTCTTGTCGGTGTTGCCCAGGTAGAGCCTTCCCGATTTCAAGTTCTCATTATATATAATGGTTTGCCCCGGGGAGAGTACCGACACCGAGGCCATGTCGGTGACTTTTACCGAGCCGTCGGTCAGGGTCACAGTTGTGAGCGAGTCGGTGGCGTATGAGCAGACGTTGAACTCGGTACCCAGCGCTTCGACATCAACGTTCTCGGTGTGTACCATGAACGGGTGGGCAGAGTCATGGGCTACCTTGAAGAACACCTCGCCGGTGAGTTCAACAAGACGGCGGTTATCGGTGTCAGTCTGGGTGTATAGCAGACGGCTGCCGCCATTCATCCAAATCTCGGTGCTGTCGGGCAGCAGGGTGTGCATGCGAGTGCCCGGCATGGTAGTGAGCTCCTGAGTGACAGGTACAAGTGGGCGTTCGGGTGTCGAAGTGGTTGCCAGGTAGACCGATACCGCAATCAAGGGCAGGAGCATGACTGCCGCGGCCTGTTGAAAACGCCGGGCGAAGAGCGACAGTCGGTAGTGTTTTTGATTTTTCTTTATACGTGCTGTCACCTTATCAAAGCCGTCAGAAACCATACCCACGTGGTTATGCGCACCATTATCAGTCTGTTCCCATATATTTTTCATGACAAGGAAGTGCTCGGCCACTTCTGCCGATGACCCGATGCGGCTTATCAACAGTTGTTTCTCTTGCTCGGTTACCTCACCGGCAAGATAGCGGACAATTAAATCGTCATTAAATTCAGGTTGCTCCATAAATCCTTGATTATTTGGCTAAAAATGGAAAATGCTTTGCTAATTCAGCACGTAGCTGTCGAACTATTTTTGTGACACGAACCTCGACCGTGCGCCGTGAGACATTCATAACTTTTGCAATCTCGTCATATTTCATTCCCTCCCAGCGGCTCATTTTGAATGCTTTGACAGCATCGGCATCGAGTTTATCGAGTGTTGTACCTATTAATTGTTCTAATTCGTTGTACAGTACATAATTGTCGGCGGCCGCCCACACGAGCGAATCGTCGATAGCCGACATGGCCTTGGCCACATGTGATTCGACCACCTTCTTGTGTTTGATCGCATCGAGGCAATCATAGCGCACGCATCTCAACAAATAGCTTTTAAGCGATGAGATGTGAATATGGTTGCGTTCTTCCCACAGTTCAACAAAAACATTTTGAACTATATCCTCGCATTCCGACCGTTCGGCTATCCATGAGTTGCAATAGAGAACCAAACCATAATAATACTTTGAAAAGATTGCGGCGAAAGCTTTGTGGTCACCTTCGCGCAACCTTTCCAAAAGAATATCGTCAGTCAATGCGACATACTTTTTCATGTTGAACGGGGTCTAATACTCCTCTACCTTCCAGTCTTCGATTTGGCGTAATACAATATCAAAACCGGGTTCAGACACAACAATATCAAACTTGTAGATGTTGCCCGATTTGAATTCGAGAGGTCCGAGTTTCCTTGTGAATGTCATACCTTTGAGAGTACATGCGACAGTCAGATTGTCGACTGCGAATGGTATGACCAGGTTTTCGCCGCGATGGCCGCCCTCGGTCAAGTTGACGGGAATGAGAGCCGTTGTATCGTGAACTGACAGGTCGCCGGTAAGCAGATTGAAGTCGGCTTGTCCCGGTAGGTTGTCAAACGAGAATTTCACATCGGACAGGTCACCGTCGGTCACGCCGTCACCGGCTGTAATGTCAAACACGGCTGCTGCCAGTATATGCTTGAACTGCACCTTGACGGGTGACAGCGCCATATACTTGTTCATGTTGACGGCATACAGGTAGTCGCTCTTTGTTGCCGCCTGTGCTGTCGTGACGTCAAGCATGAGAGTGTTGCTCTCTGACGCCGACTGCTCGTAGGGCACATAGCTCATCAGATTAATTTTCGAGCCGTCTTTGGGGTAGTGCAGCAGGTTGTCGGTATCGATAATGCCGTCTGCGTCGATAGTCATTTTAAGGTTTGAAGCCATTACAGCATCAGTTTCGGCCGACATCATGTAGACACCTACAGCTCCACCGGCCTCGATGGCCTCGGGCTTATCCTTTTCAAAAGGCACAATCTGAGCCTTGAGTTGGACCGCCACATCGGGCAGTTCGGTTCGGCCGCCCTCATAGATATCTTCACACGACGACAGGCATGTGACCGACATGGCGATGGCACAAATTGATATAAATTGCTTTTTCATACTTCGGTTGTATTTGAAAATAAGGGGGTGGCAGTCGCGTGGGCCGTCACCCCCTTGTTTTACAAAAGTAGAATAATTATTTAATCTTTACGCAACGGACGTTGAGNGCGTTGCAATCACTGTAGTTGTTGATTTGTCCCCATTCGCCCTCAAACTGTACAGCCTGGTTTTTGAGCGGGTATTCNGGNGANGCCATTGTGCCCGAGAAGAGCATGGCTCCCGTAACATTGCCGAATGTGCCGTCGAAGCGCATACGGCCACCCTTGGGATATATTGCCAGCGGATTGTTGACAGGAGTGTTTCCGTCAAGGAACGAAGCCCACGGTGACAGGCCGTTGCGATAGTCGGGCACCATCCANCCGGCGGGTGACGGGTCAAACACACCTTTCTCGCCTGTTGCCGCNACNGTCCAGTAGTTGGGACCATACAGCAGGTCGGCGGTATCGTCGGTGGTGAGCCAGCTGTAAGGNTCGCCTTTGGAGGTTACGAACAGGCTCGGGAATGTGAGCACGCGACGGGTTGACTGACCCTGGTCGCTGCCCCAGATGCCGTCGACNGTGTAGGTGACGGGGTTATTGTTGATGTCGTAGAGCGGGATAGTGGTTATCGAGGTGCCGTCGGTGGGGAATCTATCGGTAAAGCCGGCATAGGGTTCGTTATTGCAACCCTGATAGTACATACCTATCGAACGGGGGTCGTTGACGTCGGCTGTGAGGGCGCCGAGGTTGCGGTCCATGAAGATATAGTCATCGATACCGTCGCCGTTGTTGTCGACACCCATGGTGTTNTGGTCNGGGTCAAAGTCGGTTACCCAGATGTGGTAAGACCACACTTTATCGCCACCCATCGTTACCGATACGAGTGCATTACCCTCNATCTCACCGGCCTGGACGGTCACAGTGCTNTGTTCACGCTGTTCGGCATCGGCGTTGAGTNTCACGCTGCTGATGAGGCTCTGGTGGTCTTGCCATATGAGGCATGCACCGAGTTCGCCGTTGTTTCTGAGATTGCCGTTATTGATGTAGGGTATGTCCTGCCACACTTTGAACGCTTTGAGCACGGGGAATGTAACCGANTCGCCGGGCTTGACGATGTAGCAGTTGGGCAGGTCGGCCAGTGATACAAGTGTCGATGTGATGTTATAGCGGTAAGCCAGGCCTGCAAACACTTTCTCGTTCGCCAGCGAGTAGTTCTGGGTTTCAGTACCGGCTTTCAGCACGATAGNAGCACCCTCCGATACAGTCTGCTCNGGAATGTACGCGCGGTAGCGCTTGGTGTCGGTGAAGTTCATCTTGACCGACTTGACATCGGTGCCGAGTTCCATTACATCATCAGTGCCATAACCGCCAAGATTGAATGTGGCCGAGGGACAGAAACCCTCGACAGTGAGATTGTTGCCCGATCCGGCAATGATTTCGGCGTCGAGCAGGCCCAGCTGGTGATAGAATGTGAGAGTGACAGTCTCGGTCGAGTTGTCCACATCGGCAGTCTTGGCCATCAGNAGGTCATACATCGACGATGAGGCGTCATATTTTATTGCGGTTGGGTCGACATTCTCAACATACGGGTAGTAGGCATAGAAGTCGAGAGCGGTGCCGTCCTGNGGGAACGCCACGTCCTTGTCGATTGTCCACTGTCCGCCAATGTATGTCAGCTTATAGTTGTCGGCATAGTTTCCGGCCGAGGAGAGGTCGGCGGTCTCACCCGTGGCATGGGCTACNGCAAACAAACCTACCTGGTCGCCATTGTCAAAGGTGGTTTTGAAATTGTCGTCGGTAGTCACACGTGACTGTCCGCCGGCTGTGATGAGTTCGAACTTGATTCCTGTGGCGGAATCCATCTGAGTGCCTTGCAGTATATCCTCGTCGTTTGAGCATGAAGCGAACATGAGGAGTGTAGCACCGTAGAAAACTAACTTTTTCATTGATCAATTTAAGGGTACATTAATAANTATCTCTGAAAGCGAAACGGGTNGGGNGGCAACAGNTGTCANAGCCCGATTCACATATAAGGCGATTCACACTCACAAACACACATTTTTTAGTTTAAAATAATAAAAATTTAGTTCACGATGTGTAATCTCGACGCTTAGTCGCCTTATAAACGAATAGAGAATCTCCTCGCTGTTCTAATACCATTATTTAATCAATAAACCAATGCAAAAAACCAATTCGCAACACAAAAGCAAAGGAAGAATCCTGTCTCGGCTCTTCTTACGGTGCTGTATTGTGCTTGTCTCNGTGTTTGCTTTTCACGGACAGGCGATGGCTCAGGAGCCTACGGTCACCATAAAGGAATCGAATATTACTTTGTCAAAGGCGCTTGATCTGATTCAGGAACAGACCGGTTACAATTTTGTCTATAACGAGAATATAGGCAATCTCGATGCCAAGGTCAGCCTTGACATCACCAATCAGTCGGTAAGCGCTGCCCTGAGCAAGCTGTTGGCCGATAAGGAAATCANTTTTGACATCGACAACAAGTATGTCATTCTNAAGAGAGTACCCAAGGCCGAATCGGCCGAGCTCACTGTCAGCGGTGTCGTGTCCGACTCGAGCGGTGAGCCTCTTATAGGNGCCTCGGTCGTGCTCAAAGGCAAAAACCGCGGTGTGGCTACCAATTTTGACGGCGAGTACACCATCACCGCCTCTAAAGGCGACGTTCTCGCTGTAAGCTATGTCGGTTTCACACCTAAAGAAGTACGCGTCAATGACAGTTCGGTCAACGTTGTGCTCGAGGAGTCAGACGTGGCCCTTAACGAGGTTGTTGTCATAGGCTACGGTACAATGAAGAAGGCCGACCTAACAGGCTCTGTAAGCTCAATGACCGGCACAGCTGTCACCGATCGCAAGGTGTCGTCGCTCTCGACAGCCCTGCAGGGCGCNATGGGCGGTGTNACCGTGACCCGTAGCGGCAGCGGCCCCGGTGCGACAGCCGACATNAAGATACGCGGTATCACCACTATCGGCGACAGCAANCCGCTNNTCATNGTCGACGGTGTGCCTGCCGATAACATCAACGACGTNAACCCTCAGGACGTCGAGAGCATTACGGCACTTAAAGACGCCGCCGCTGCCGCCATNTATGGCTCACGTGCCGCCGCCGGTGTGATTCTCATTACTACCAAGCGCGCGAGCGAGGGNAAGGTCTCGATGTCCTATTCTTATGAATATGGCTATGAGAAACCTACCGCACANCCCGANTATGTCGACGCGGGCCGCTANATGTCGATGGTCAACGAACTGCGCTGGAACGATACGGGCAACGGCTCCGACCACTTTCCCATCTACATTCCGGCAGTAATNGACGACTATGCCGACCTCAATTCACGATATCCCAATTTATATCCCGACACCGACTGGCGTGGCATGTTACTTAGAGACCATGCCAACCGCCAGTCACACAACTTCCGCATCTCTGGAGGCAACAAGAACATACGCACCAACGCGTCCGTAGGCTATGATACCGCCGACGGCCTGTATGTCAACAAGAACTACTCGCGTTTTACCGTGCGCATGAACAACGATATCACCATCAATAAATATCTTTCGGCAGCGTTCGACGTCAACGTCAAGCGTAGCGAGTACGAGAGCCCTATCTACGACCCCATGTATGCCGCCTACACCATGCCGGCGATTTATCCCGCACTGTGGGAAGANGGCCGCATCGCCGACGGCAAATCAGGCGANAACCCCTATGCCGCCCTTAACTATGGTGGTACATCGACCGACAATTACAACCAGGTAGGTGGCAAAGCAGCCATCTATCTCACCCCCATCGAGGGCCTGAAGATATCGGCCATCATTTCACCTATATGGAACGATTCGAAGACCAAATCATTCAGAAAGCGCATCGAGTATTTCTCGGCCGACGACCCCGACAATCTCATCGGTGCCATCAACAACTTCGCCACCACCAAGCTCACCGAGTCACGTGGCAACAGCTACAGCCTCACNAAGCAGTTTATTGCCAACTACGACAACACGTTCGGCAAGAACTCGGTAAGCCTTATGGTAGGCTACGAGGACAACTCTTACAACAGCGAGGGTATGTGGGCCGCGCGCGACCACTTCGCTCTCACCGAGTATCCCTATCTCGATCGTGGTAACGCTGACTACCAGACTAACGGTGGTAATGCGTCACACACCGCTTACCGCTCACTGTTCGGTCGTGCCATGTACAACTTTGACGGCCGCTATCTGCTCCAGGCCAACCTGCGCTGTGACCGCTCGTCGCGTTTCGACAAGAAATACCGTGCAGGTTACTTCCCTTCGGTATCGGGTGGCTGGGTCGTGACTCGCGAACCCTGGTTCGAGAAATTCAATCTCAGCCCCTATCTCACACAGTTCAAAGTGCGTGCTTCATACGGTCTGCTCGGTAACGACCGTGTGGGCAACTACCCCTACCTGCCGCTGCTCAACTACACCGATGCCCTCTTCTGGCAGGGGTCAAATATCGTGTCATCGACCACGGCGGCACAGTGGTCATACGCCATACGTGACATATCGTGGGAGACAACCAAGACGTTTGGTATAGGCTTCGACATGGCTTTCTTCAACAGCCGCCTTATGATTACAGGCGACTGGTACTACAAGATTACCAAGGACATGATTCTCGACATCGACATTCCCGACTATGTAGGCTATGACAACCCGTCACAGAACACCGGCAAGATGAAAACCACCGGTTTTGAAATCGAAGCCCGTTGGAACGATAATATCGGTGACTTCCACTACAGCGTGTCGGCCAATCTCAGCGATTTCAAATCGCGCATGGGCTATCTTGGAGGTAACCAGTTCCTTGGTGACCAGATCAAGACTATGGGCAGCTACTTCAACGAGTGGTATGGTTATCGCACCGACGGTCTTTTCCAGACTCAGGAGGAGATTGACAGCTACCCTGTGATGAACAACAGTGTACGTCCCGGCGACATCAAGTATCTCAAGGCCGATCCCGACGACACCACTCCCGTGTCGCCCGACAAGGACCGCGTGCTTCTGGGCAATTCTCAGCCTCGTTACCAGTATGGCCTTACACTCACTGCCGGCTGGAAGGGCTTTGACCTGAGCGTTACACTCCAGGGTGTGGGTAAGCAGCTCAAACGTAAGTCGGCTACAATGGTACAGCCGTTGCGCGACAACTTTGGCAACATTCCCAGGCTCATCGACGGACGTTACTGGAGTTGCTACAACACTCCCGAGCAGAACCTCAATGCCGAGTATCCACGTCTCACATCGACCCAGGCGTCTTACAACTACGCCATGTCCGACTACTGGTTATTCAACAGTCACTACTGCCGTCTAAAGAATCTCTCGCTCGGCTACACCGTCCCCTCATGGATTACTCAGAAAGCGTTTGTCGAGAGCCTGCGAGTGTACGTGGCTGCCAACGACCTGTTTTGCATCACCAACTATCCCCGCGGATGGGATTATGAAGGCTACGGTTCGACCGGATACCCCATCACTAAGTCTTTCATCTGTGGCATAAATATTAACTTCTGATTATTATGAAGATATTATCAAAAATACTTTCAGTGGCGGCATTATCGCTGTTATGTTCATGTGCCGACCTGGACTTGCAGCCGCTCGACACCGGCTCAAGCGACTCTTGGTACAAGACCGAAGAAGAGATAAAAGCATCTATCAGCGGACTGTATCGCACCGATTTCTTCGCTGCCGAAAATTTCAGGTGGAGCGATGACCACCAGTCGCGCAACAATCTCAATGATATGACAGCCGCTACCGTCAATGGCGAGACATGGGACGTCGGCAACAAGTGGCAGTTGTGTTATAAGGCCATAGCCCGTTGTAATATTCTGCTACAGAAGCTCGATGACTATAAATCAATTGGTATCAGCGAGGAGCGTGCCAACCTTTATCGTGCCCAGGTGCTGTTTGTGAGAGCAACCCAATATGCCATTCTCACANCTTATTNTGGCGANGTCNTTTGGGTCGACACCGAGATTACCATTGACGAGGCTTTCAACATGGGCCGCACCGACCGTGCCGATATCATGGAGCACGTCTATGCCGACTATGACATGGCTGCCGAATATCTGCCTTTAAGCTACGGCGTCAACCAAGAGCTCGCCACTAAGGCTGCCGCTCTCGGTCTCAAAGCCCGCTATGCACTCTACAACGAGGAGTGGGAACTGGCAGCATCGGCTGCCAAGGCCTGTATGGAACTTGGNTCACATAAACTCTATCCCGACTTTGCACAGCTATTCCTGTCGTCAACCACNCACGCCTGTGAGAACATACTCTCATGGCCCACTTCGCTCGAGCTTGATATTCTCGGTTTGAATTCGGGCGATGTCATGGGCTTCGCACCCCGTTGTCGCGGAGGCTATGCTTCCGAGTATCCGTCGTGGGACTTGTTCGCTTCCTATCTATGCACCGACGGTCTGCCCATCGACGAGTCGCCGCTGTTCAACCCCCAGCAGCCGTTCAAGAACCGCGACCCTCGTTGTGCCGCCACAATCGTCGAGTTCGGTACCGAACACTGTGGTGTGATCTACGATCCAGACCCCACGGCTACTCAGGTATACAGCTCTGTGTCAGGCAAGATGGTTACCAATCTTGATTGCAAGTCGGGCAGCCAGTATGCATCTTATAACGGTCTGCTGCGCAAGAAAGGNATCGACGAGAGCTGGATCAGCGACGGTTCGTTCAAAGTTGCCTTCGACATCGTGTTCCTTCGCTATGCCGAGGTACTTCTGACCTATGCCGAGGCTAAAATCGAAGCCGACGATATTGACCGCAGCGTGCTCGACGCCATCAACCGCGTGCGTGCCCGTGCTTACCATGCCGANTACACTGACACCGCCTCTTATCCGGCCGTAACGACTACCGACCGTGACAGACTGCGCACCATCGTACGCACCGAGCGTCGCATGGAGTTTGCCTACGAGGGNCTTCGCCGTATGGACATTATACGCTGGCACATAGCCGAGAAAGTGCTCAATCAGCCCGACTATGGCCTGCTCGACAAGGACGCNATCACCACTAAGCTTATCGACAAGCAGCTGTGGTTCTGGCCCGAGACACCCGATATTGACGAGAACGGTTCGGCCAATTTTGCTCCGCTCTATGAGCAGGGTTACTGCAAGGTTATCACACGCCGTCAGTTTGATGCGTCAAAGAATTACCTGTGGCCCATACCGTCACAGGAGGTTATCACCAACCCTTACCTGGGACAGAATGACAACTATTAATATAATAACAGAATGACACTTACCAATAAAATCGGACTCATGAATATCTTAGCAAAAATAACATTGATCTCGTGTGCCGCCGTTTCGCCTTTTGTTGTGACGGCATGTGCCGAAGAGTATCTGACTTACAATCATACACCGGGCGAGCCTGTANCTCCCTCCGAACCCGAACCTGAACCTGAGATGCCCGACGTCATGACCTCGGGTAGATACAAACTCCTCACCGATCGGCCCGCTCAGGTCATCGAGGGTCTCGGCTTTGAGATTCAGAACGAAATGACAGCTGCNCCCGATGTCGACAAGCCGCTTGCTTACTATGGTGTGCCACTCGACCTCGTGCCGTCTGAGCGCAAGCGTCTCGCCGAGGAAATGCTCAAGGGCTTCCGCTACATGCGNCTCGGNATGGGTGTATGGTATCAGGGCCTCACCCCCGACCGCAAGAACTTTGTNGAGCGNATTCCCGGCCAGAACGAGGCTCTTGTGCAGCTCATGAAGGACGCCGGTGTCGAGGGTATCTCGCTCGAATACTGGTCNCCCGCTCCTTACTGGAAATCTAACGGCAGTTTCAATGATGGTACTCTTAAGAGCTTTGACGACGAGTTTATCGATCAGTTTACCGATGCCCTGATAGATGATATAAAATATTTTAAAAACAACGGCTTCAACATNTCGACATGGGGTCTGCAGAATGAGAGTCATTACGAGTCGGTAGGCTACGCCCACTGTCACTATACCCCCGACCAGTTGGTTCAGGTGTTCGGTAAGGCAGCCCCAAAGGTACGTGCCCTCGATCCCGAAATCGAGATTATCTATGATACCAACAGTGGTAACNCAGGCGAGTATGGCGCCAAACTGTGGCAGGAAAATCCCCAGCTGCTCCCCTATGTCGACGCCTGGGTTTATCACCGCATAGGCGACGATTCAGACTTCGTGATGGATCGTTGTGAGAGTTACAAAGCCAACAATCAGGGCAAACCCATCTATCAGAACGAGTACGAGTATTTTCACGACCAGATGAACGACCAGTCGCCCATGCACCCCTATGAGTGGTACATGGTCAACACCGCCCAGTCGATTATGAACTGGATGACGTTTGTCGACTCGCCCAAGTGGTACTGGCTGCACGCTCTCAAGGCCGTCGACGACCACACCGACCGCGATGGCTTCGGTCTCGGCATCTGGCGTCCCAGTTATGCCAACGACGCTCACGACTATCCCACGCTCAAGCATGGCCACTTTACTTACAACTGGCAGAATTTCAACAGTATCGCCGGATTCCTCAAGTACATGCCCTGGAACTCGCGCCGATATAACGTTCAGGAGGACGACGCCCGCCACGATAACCGCATCATGGCCTGGAAGACTCCTGAAGGCAAGTTCGTCATTGCCCTCACCAACCGTTCTGACGAGTGGTATGAGTTCAACATCGACCTTGACCGCAACATGAAGCTCAATGGCCACCGCTACAACAAGAAGGGTATCGACCAGGAGCTCGGAAGCTCTGACGGCAGCTCTACGCTCGCGGCCAAAGTGCGTCCCTGGAGCATCGAATTCTGGGTAGAAGAATAATATNATTAATATAATAAGGTATAAAAAGAATTTTTAGGTTTCCACGGGCGAGGATCGTATTGTTCTCGCCCTTTTTTAGAATTGGCTAATACACTCTCTAAGACATGAACAAGAAAACTAAGTATGTGATACTGGCGTCAGCCGCGATTCTTGCTGCGTGTTCCTCAAAAAACACAATCGCGACTGCCGACGTGCAAAAGCCCGAGTTTGGTGGCATCTATCCTCACCTCGCCTACTATAACAACGAGGGCGAGTGTGGTACCGGCGCCGTTGTTCCCTGGCAGGGCCGGCTGTGGGTCATTACCTATGGTCCTCACCTGCCCTGGGGTTCAAGCGACAAACTGTATGAGATTGACGACACGCTGGGCGTGACCGTGCGCCCCGAGAGCATCGGTGGGACGCCGGCCGACCGTATGATACACTTCGAGAGCGGTCAGCTCATCATAGGCCCCTATTTCATTGACAGCCTGTGCAATGTCAGGGCNTTGTCCTATGCCGACGCTCAAGGCCGTTACACCGGTGTCTGCCGTCATCTCACTGATCCGGCCAACAAGGTGTACATCGCCACGATGGAGGAGGGCTTCTATGAGGTGGACGTCAATACCCTNGCACACCGCGAGCTCTATCCCGACGCCAACGTCGGCAACCACGATGACACGGGCGTCAACCCCCAGAACGACCTGTTGCCCGGCGCCCACGGTAAAGGTCTCTACAGCGGCCAGGGCGTGATGGTGTTCTCCAACAACGGCGAGGCCGTGCCCGAGGCNCTCGAGAAGTTCAACATTCCGTCGGGCTGTCTCGCCGAGTGGAACGGCAAAGACTGGACTGTGATACGACGTAATCAGTTTACCGAGGTCACCGGCCCCGGCGACATCTATGGCAGTGATGTCAATGCACCACTGTATGCGCTTGGCTGGGACTACAAGTCAGTAATCCTTGCCATGCGCGATAATGGCGAGTGGTCGTTCTATCGTCTCCCCAAGGCAAGCCATTCTTANGACGGTGCCCACGGCTGGAACACCGAGTGGCCTCGTATAAGAGAAGTCGGTACCCCCGACAATCCCTTGAAGCTGATGACTATGCACGGCATGTTCTGGGAGTTCCCTCAGCAATTTGACGCCGCCCACACATCGGGTATCAGACCTCTGTCAGCCTACCTAAAGGTCATCGGCGACTTNACCCGTTGGAANGACAACATTGTGTTCGGTTGTGANGACTCGGCTCAAAAGGAATTCCTTAACAAGCGCCGCATCAAGGGTGGCATAGCCGGCCCTGGCCAGAGCAACTCCAACCTGTGGTTTGTATCGCCCGAACGNCTTACCGGTTTAGGCCCCACCAATGCTACCGGCGCCGTGTGGCTTAATGACGATGTCGAGGCCGGCGTAGCGAGCGAACCGCTGTTGTTCACCGGCTGGCCCAAGCGTTGTGCATGGCTCGCCAACGGTGGTAAATCGACCGCCACATTCACACTGGAGGTAAACGATGGCTCGGGCAACTGGACTCCACTGCGTTCTATAAAGATGGCACCTGAGAGCTCTCAGTTCGTGCCGTTCGGTATCGATGACAAGGGTGAGTGGATAAGGGTCAGCTCAGACATGCCTGCCAAAGCGAGCGCCGTGTTCGTATTCTCCGACAACGATAACCGTTCGACCGAGCCNGGTGCCATATTCAANGGCCTGACCGACGTTGACTCGACCCCGGCATCGGTCGGACTGCTGTATTGTCTCGGCAACGATGCGCGCCGTCTGGGCATCGCGTCGGGCACAGGCTATTATGAACTTGACGGCAAGATGCAGTTCTCGACTCCCGAAGATGCCGGGACTGCCGATTTTATCACCAAAAATATGGCTATTTCGGTCGATGGCATGGAGATTACCGACGGCTCGGTACTCATTATCGACGACAAGGGGCGCCGATGGAGGCTGCCCCTCGGCAACAACACCTTCACCAAGCTTACACTCGACAACGAGTTGCGTGTATGCCGCGAAGTGTCGACCGAGCGCGACCTGCTCAACTGTCATGGAACATTCTACGAACTGCCGGCCGAGAACGCCGATGGTTTTGCCAAGATTCGCCCCGTCTCGTCCCACAAGTTCCGCATCAACGACTATGGCTCGTACCGCGGCATGCTGGTCATGACCGGTCTCTCACCCGACGCCGTACACGACAATCCTCGCATCGTCACTACCGACGACGGCCGTCTGTCATTGTGGTGTGGTGCCATCGACGACCTATGGCAGCTTGGCAAGCCCGTGGGGCACGGAGGCCCNTGGGTCGACGAGTCGGTTAAGGCCGGCGAGTATTCCGACCCTTACCTCATAGGCTTCTACGACAATCGCGTGCTCAACATCTCACACAAGTCCAACTGTCCCGTCACTTTTACTGTCGAAGTCGACCCAACAGGCGACGGCAACTGGATGAGATATGGCGAGTTCAGTGTAAATCAGGGCGACTCGTTCCTGCATGAATTCCCCGATGCCTTCCAGGGACGCTGGATACGTTTCAAGACNGACAAGCCCTGCGTGGCTACTACATGGCTCGAATACAAATAAAAATGTGGTGTCTGCGATGTGTATTTTAACGTCACAATCGCCATATATTAAGATAATATAATTAACACTAAAACGCTTAAATTTTAATTCATGAAAAAGAACATTCTTACCTGTATTATGGTATGTATGTGCGCCGCGTTCACAGCGTCGGCCGGCGACGGCTTTAACGATGAGATTACCGACTGGAGTTATGTCGAGGACGGTACTATTTATGCAAAGGTCTATGTCGATAACGCCGAGGGTGTGGCAATCACCCCTGCAGGTGCCACAGCGCCGGTACAGCTTACCGATGGTGTCAATACCGTCATGGTGCCCCTTGCCCGACACACCTATGAGGTAGCACCCAAGGAGGGCTTTACACTCACGGTCAAGGTTGGCGATGTCACCTATACAGGCGACAATCTCCCGGTTGTCGTTGACTGTGCCCGACCTGCACAGGTATATATCACGGCTGAGAGTCAGCCGTCGGGCATCACGGCTGTCNGTAGCGACGATACCGAGGCAAGATACTTCGACCTCAATGGCCTAAGTGTAGACCGTCCGATTGCCGGTAAATACTATATCAAGGTAAGTGGCTCAAAGACCGAGAAAGTGAAATTCTGATACACAGTGAGGGCTGTCACCATATCCCCGTGAAGGTTATGTGACAGCCCTTGCTATATATTTGCCGGTTAAATTCGGGCTAAATTCTTGCAGAATACAAGTANACTGACGATATTTGTTAAGAAACTAAGAAACTTACATAAATGAGGATATTNTCACATATCTTATCAGTCGGTACGGCAATACTGCTGTCGGCCGCTACAACAGGTGCTGCTGCGGCCGATACAGCGCAGNCCCGGTGGCAAATTGCCGGCGATGGTTCTATAAATTGGACTATTGACCAACGCATACCACACTATGACCACATCGAGATGAGTGGTGAGAAGGTGTCGGCTGTGTTGCGCTATGGTGTTAATCCCGACGGCAGTTTCTCACTTGAACGGTCAGTGGTCTGGCCCATGCTTCGCACCATTCCCAACAACACCCATGCAAGCCTCACGCGACGTTTCGCCCACGATTTTATCGCGCCGGTAATGGTCAATCGCCTCACTCTCAACAATGAAGAGGTCGAGAGCATGAGTCTCGACGGCAAGCTGACTGTAAGGAGCCGTTTCACCGTCGGACATAACCGTGCGATGAGAAAANACAACAATATGGGTCATGACGTGGAAGTTACCCGCGTGATATTTCCGTCAACCACGTTGCCTGTGTTGTGCGAGGAATACACACTCACCAACGTCGGCGATAAAAATCTTGAGGTGGTTATNCCCTCACAGCGATTGGTCTACACCACACCCGCCAGCCAGGGCACCGAGGGCGCTTATACACTCGTCGCGGCTACCTCAAACGCCGACGACATCACGACCTCGCTCGCGCCCGGCCAAAGTGTGACATTCGGGGCCTCGGTACAAGGATACAAGGCGTCTGAACACGAAGTGCGTCCCGATGTCTCAACCGAGTTGTCGGCTCGCGAGGCGTTCGTGCGCGAGATGTGGAGCTCGTTGCAGTTTGACAGCCCAGACTCGCTTATCAACACTCAGTTTGCATTCGCCAAAATCAGGGCTGCCGAGAGTATCTTCCGAACCAAGGGCGGACTGATGCAATCGCCCGGCGGCGAGGCCTACTATGCCGCTATATGGGCAAACGACCAGGCCGAGTACATCAATCCGTTCTTCCCGTTTTTAGGTTATGACAAGGGTAATGAGTCGGCTGTCAATGCCTTCCGTCACTTCGCCCGCTTTATGAACGACGAGTACAAGCCTATCCCGAGTTCGATCATTGCCGAGGGCGACGACTCATGGGGTGGAGCCGGCGATCGTGGCGACTGTGCCATGATAGGCTACGGCGCTGCCCGCTATGCACTTGCCTCGGGCGACCGTCAGGTAGCCNNGGAACTGTTCCCGCTCATAGAGTGGTGTCTCGAGTATTCACGTCTCAAGACCACCCCCGACGGTGTGGTGGCTTCAGATAGCGATGAACTTGAGAACCGCTTCCCNTCGGGCGATGCCAACCTTTGTACCTCGACACTGCACTACGACGCCCTGTTGTCGGGCGCATATCTGGCCGACGAGCTGGGCAAAAAGAACCTCGCGGCTAAATACCGCAAGGANGCCACAGCCCTGCGAGCCGCCATCGAAAGCTATTTCGGCGCCAACGTCGAGGGCTTCGACACCTACCGCTACTATGACGGCAACGAGTTGTTGCGCTCATGGATTTGCATGCCGCTCGTCACCGGCATATTCGACCGTGCCGACGGAACAATCGCCGCATTGCTGTCACCGAGACTGCTCACCGACGACGGACTGCTGTCACAGAGCGGCTCCGAAACATTCTGGGATCGCTCGACGCTGTATGCACTTCGCGGCATATTCGCAGCCGGCGAACGCTCCAAGGCGCTCGACTTCCTCACACATTATTCAGGCACACGCCTTNTGGGCGAGCACGTNCCTTATCCNATCGAGGCGTGGCCCGAGGGNAATCAGCGTCACCTGTCAACCGAGANNGCACTCTATTGCCGCATCATGACCGAGGGNCTCTTCGGTATACGCCCCACCGGGTTGCACTCGTTCCGGCTCACNCCACAGCTGCCCGACGAATGGAATTACATGGCCCTGCGCAATGTCAAAGCCTTTGGTGCCGACTCGTTCGACATCAATGTCGAACGTGACNGTAAGAAGGTTGTCGTGACCGTTACCAAAGATGGCAAGACGGTCGTCAAGCGCAAATCAGACAATGGCAAGTCNCTTTCAATCAAACTTTAAAATATCCTAATTACCACAATNGATGAAAAAAATATTGCTCAACATTATCACCGTGGCCGCCAGTGCCGGTGTGGGGTTCTCATCGACCCCGGTCTACCTTGACACCACACGTCCTNTCGACGAACGCGTTGAGGACGCGCTCTCGAGGCTCACTCTCGAGGAGAAAGTGGCCATGATTCATGCTCAGTCCAAATTCTCGTCGCCCGGAGTGCCGCGTCTCGGCATTCCCGAGTTATGGACTACCGACGGCCCTCACGGCATACGTCCCGAGGTGTTCTGGGACGAATGGGAACAGGCCGGCTGGACAAACGACTCNTGTGTGGCATTCCCGGCACTGACATGTCTTGCCGCCTCATGGAACCCCGAGACAGCGTGGCTGTATGGNAAAAGCATTGGCGAGGAGGCCCGTTACCGCAAGAAAGATGTCCTGCTCGGCCCCGGTGTNAACATNAACCGCACACCGCTCAACGGACGCAACTTTGAGTACATGGGCGAGGATCCATATCTCGCCTCGCGCATGGTCGTCCCCTATGTGCAAGGCGTGCAGAGCAATGGTGTGGCCGCCTGTGTTAAGCANTATGCCCTCAACAACATCGAGACCTACCGCCACAACACCAATGTGATTGTCGACGACCGCGCTCTCTACGAGATTTATCTGCCGGCGTTCAAAGCTGCCGTGCAAGAGGGTGGGGCATGGTCGATAATGGGCAGCTACAATCTATACCGCGACGAGCATGCCTGTCANAACGAGCGCCTGCTCAACNACATNCTCAAAGGTGAATGGGCGTTTGACGGTGCCGTGATTTCAGANTGGGGAGGTGTACACGACACCGACCAGGCCATACACAATGGCCTCGACCTGGAGTTTGGNACCTGGACCAACGGCCTGTCGGGNTCNGCAGTGAAGTCATACGACAATTACTACCTCGCCATGCCCTACCTGCAGCTGATTAAGGAAGGCAAGGTGGGNACCGACGAGCTTGACGACAAAGTGCGTCGCGTGCTGCGCCTGATGCTGCGCACCAACATGAACACCGGCCGCCCGTTCGGCTCGCTGTGTTCGCCCGAGCATCTCGTGGCCGCNCGCCGCATCGGNGAGGACGGTATCGTGCTTCTCAAGAACGANCGCAACCTGCTGCCCATCGACACCGACAAGNTCAAGACNATCGCTGTGATAGGCGAGAACGCTATAAAGATGCTCACCGTCGGCGGCGGCAGTTCGTCGCTCAAAGCCATNTATGAGCTGTCGCNACTCGACGGCATCAGAAATCGCTTCGGCAGTGANGTCGACATCGTCTATGCNCGCGGCTATGTTGGAGACCCGACGGGCGAATACAACGGTGTCACCACCGGTCAGTCGCTCAATGACACCCGCGGTGCCGACGAGATACTCGCCGAGGCTGTCGAAACGGCACGAAAGGCCGATCTTGTCATCTTTGTGGGCGGCTTGAACAAGGCCAACAATCAGGACTGCGAGGGTACAGACCGCGAGGGCCTGGAGCTACCCTATGAGCAGGACAACGTCATCAGGGCCCTTGCCAAGGCCAANCCTAACCTCGTCGTGGTCAATATCTCGGGCAACGCTGTGGCNATGCCCTGGATCAACGAGGTGCCGGCCATCGTGCAGGCCTGGTATCTGGGCACCGAGAGCGGCAATATCATCGCGGCCATACTCTCGGGCGACGTCAACCCCTCGGGCAAGCTCCCGATGACATTCCCTGTGTCGCTCAGTGATGTCGGCGCACACAGTGCAGGCGAGTACGAGTACCCCGGCATTGCGCGCAACGATGGTTCGCGCGTGTTGGATTGCAACTATGCCGAGGGCCTGTTCGTGGGCTACCGCTGGGCCGACAAAAACAACATCAGGCCACTCTTCCCGTTCGGACACGGTCTCAGCTACACTCAGTTCAAATATGGCAAACCTGTGGTTGACAGCAACACAATGTCGGCCGATGGTGTGATTCGCGTTACCGTCCCCGTCACCAACGTCGGCCGGCGTGCCGGCGCCGAGGTGGTGCAGCTCTACATCACCGACGTCAAGAGCTCGCTGCCACGCCCCGTGAAAGAGCTGAAAGACTTCCGTAAGGTTACCATTGAGCCGGGCGCGACCGTCAATGTCGAGTTTGAAATCACTCCCGACAAACTTCAGTTCTTTGATGCCGACAAGCACTCATGGGTCATGGAGCCCGGTGAGTTCAAGGCACTGATAGGAGCCTCGTCGGCCGACATTCGCCACACGGTCAATTTCACCCTCGCGCCTTTCTGAACTGCGTCGGGCTCACACCCGTGACACGCTTGAACATGCGCGAAAAGTGCTGAGGGTGTGAAACATGAGGCCGATGACATCGGGTGCCACCTCATCGGTCTCGGTGTCAACGGTGACTTGTTGACCCGGCGCGAAGCTTACAACCGGGCCTTCCTGGTAGTCATAGGGTCTGCGACCGTATTTTATGGTACAGTTAGTGCCGTTTTTAAGAAACAGAGCATATACATCATAGTCCATCGTGACATGGTTTACAATCTTAGTCGCCCTGTTCAGATTTATGACTGTCACCAGGGGGTGCATGGTCTCGAGCCCATATAGTTTGTTATAGGCGTCGATTGAGTCAAGTCTTACTGTCATTTTATCCTGTTTCATATTGCAAATATTGTCTACAGGAGCTAACTTTGCAGTCATATAGCTGGTTACGTTAATTACAATGCACCTATGAATAAGAAAATGTTTTTAAGCCCGGTGCTGGTTGCATTGGCAACACTGACCTCAAACGCACAGATTATGGATAATATTAATGAAAATCGGTCGGTTGCTCAGGCCGAGCAACTGAATCTCACTCAGGAATGGGATAAAGTTTTCCCGAAAAGTGACAAGGTTGACCACTGCAAGGTCACGTTCGTCAACCGATACGGCATAACCATTGCCGCCGACATGTACACGCCCCGTGGTGCGTCAGGCAAGCTGCCTGCCATAGCCGTGAGTGGTCCTTTCGGCGCTGTAAAGGAACAGTCGAGCGGACTCTATGCCCAGCAACTCGCCGAACGCGGTTATCTGACTATCGCTTTTGACCCGTCGTTTACAGGCGAGAGTGGTGGTATGCCTCGCCGTGTGGCGTCGCCCGACATCAATGTCGAGGATTTCTCGGCTGCCGTCGATTTCCTGTCGGTTCAGCCCCGTGTCGATGCCGGCCGCATCGGTATACTCGGTGTCTGCGGCTGGGGTGGCATAGCTATACAGGCTGCTATCAACGACCCACGTATCAAAGCGACCGTCGCCTCGACCATGTACGACATGACGCGCGTCAGTGCAAACGGATATTTTGACGCCGACGACTCCAAGGCTAAACGCAACGCCAACCGTGCCGCCATGGCCGCGCAACGCACCGCAGACTATCAGAATGGTGAATACACCCGCGCAGGTGGCGTGGTCGACCCACTGCCCGACGATGCTCCCCAGTTTGTCAAAGATTATCATGACTACTACAAGACACCGCGCGGCTTCCACCCGCGCTCGGGTAACTCGACCGACGGCTGGAACGTGACCTCGACACTACCGTTCGTCAACTTCAAGTTCTATGACTATGCCGACGAGCTCGAGAGCGCCGTGCTCATAGTTCATGGCGACCGCGCTCATTCCTACTACTTCGGCAAAGACACCTTTGCAAAACTTCAGGGAGAAAACAAGCAGATGCTGACTATTAAGGGCGCAAGCCATTGTGACCTCTACGACCGCCTTGATATAATTCCATTCGATGAAATCGCAACCTTCTATAGAGATTATTTGAAATGACGACGTCCGAGTTTATAAGCATAATGAATACAGGCGAGCCCATTACAGGCGGCTCGCCTGTTCATATCATGATGCACCATCTCAGCCAGGAGGCTCTGCGCATCACCATGTCGATAAACAACACCTACCACACCCACGACGAGCTCATCNCGCTGATGTCAGAGCTCACCGGCACCGAGATACACGAGAGCTTCGGCCTGTTCCCGCCATTCTACACCGACTGTGGCAAGAACATGTCGATAGGCNANCGCGTATTCATCAATTCGGGCTGCAAGTTTCAGGATCAGGGTGGCATCACCATCGGNGACGATGTACTNATAGGTCACAACTGTGTCATAGCCACGCTCAATCACGTCATGGANCCNGACAAGCGTGCCGACATGATACCGGCCCCCGTGAGAATNGGCAACAAAGTGTGGGTCGGAGCCAATGTCACCATACTGCCGGGAGTGANTGTGGGCGAGGGCGCTGTCATAGCAGCCGGGGCTGTGGTCAACAAGGACGTACCNCCGCGTGCGGTNGTTGGNGGTGTTCCAGCCAAAATACTGAAATACATTTAGGTAGGCCGAACAAATTAGGATTGGCTGGCGTTTATTTTAATATTGTATCTACTAACTTAAAAACACACAGCTATGTTAGACCCTAAATCTGACCCGAATTATCGCGACGGTGATGCCAAGACTAACGTATTTGGTTCTGAAGCAATGCTTCAGCCCGCCCCAGTGGAAAGAATTCCACAAGGTTCCACAACCCCCGAAATCGCCTACCAGATGGTCAAGGACGAGACCTATGCCCAAACTCAGCCACGTCTCAATCTCGCAACCTTCGTCACCACCTACATGGACGAGTATGCTACACGTCTTATGAATGAAGCGATCGGCATCAACTATGTCGATGAAACCGAGTATCCTCGCGTCGCCGTCATGTGTCAGAAGTGCATTAACATCATGGCCAATCTTTGGAACACCCCCGAGACTGCCAAGTGGAAGGCCGGCGCGCTGGCCATCGGTTCGTCCGAGGCATGTATGCTCGGCGGCCTGGCTGCCCTCAAGCGTTGGAAAGAACGCCGCAAGAAAGCCGGCAAGCCCTACGACAAACCCAACATCGTCATATCAACCGCCTATCAGGTTGTATGGGAGAAGTTTGCCACATTCTGGGACGTCGAGATGCGCGTCGTTCCGCTGTCGCCCGAGCACCCCACGCTCGACATCGACAAGGCCATCAGCCTGTGCGACGAGAACACCATCTGTGTAGTGCCTATTCTCGGTGTTACCTGGACGGGCATGAACGACGACGTCGAGGCTCTTGACGCCGCGCTCGACAAGTACAACGCCGCTACCGGCAACGAGGTGTGCATACACATCGACGCCGCCTCGGGTGGTTTCATTCTGCCGTTCATCGAGCCCGAGAAGAAGTGGGACTTCCGCCTCAAATGGGTACTGTCAATCAGCACCTCGGGCCACAAATTCGGCCTCGTTTACCCCGGCCTCGGTTGGGTAGTGTGGAAAGACAAGAAATACCTCCCCGATGACATGTCGTTCACCGTCAACTATCTCGGTGCCGAGGTTACGCAGGTGGGTCTCAACTACTCACGACCCGCTGCCCAGATTCTCGGCCAGTACTACCAGTTCATACGCCTCGGCTTCGAGGGCTACAAGAACGTTCAGTACAACTCGTTGCAGGTGGCCAAATATCTCCACGATAAGATTGGCGGCATGAAGGAGTTCGAGCCTTACTCGGCCGAGGTTCCCAACCCCATATTCGTATGGCGCATGAACGAGGAGTACCAGAAGTCGGCTAAATGGACACTGTACGACCTCCAGGACAAACTGGCTCAGAAAGGTTGGATGGTGCCTGCCTACAGTATGCCTGCCAACATCGAGCAGATGGTAGTGATGCGAGTGCTTTGCAAACAGGGATTCAGCCGCGACATGGCCGACCAGCTGCTCGACGACATAGGCTTCGCACTGGCCGAGCTCGACAAGCTCGAGTACCCGACCACATCGCGCATAGCCATGGAGAAGAACATTCCCCTCACCCCTCGCCGATTTAACCACACCGGCAAATAACCGCCTGACATAAACNTAACTGAAAAAGGTTGTGCCAAACACCCTGAGACGGTGTCGCACAACCTTTTTCTATTGGGTATTAAGTTGCTTGTTTTAGAGTACGACCTTAGTCGAGCTGCTGCCCTGACGGCGTATGTACAGGCCGTGACCGGGGTTCTCGATGCGCACACCCTGCAGGTTGTAATACTCGACAGGGGCGTCGGTGCTGTCGCCGGTTATCTCGTCGATGCCCGTGGTGATGCCGTCTGAGCTGAACGCGAGGGCGTCTGATTTCTTGTCGGCACCGATGGCCTGAATGTCAATTGCCTCGATGTCGGCTTTCTTGATGCCGGGGTAAATCAGCTCGGTGGCTGTGGTCGAGGCGTTGACGTCGGCGGTGAGCATGGTGCCGGTTTTGGGGTTGACGGGAACGTTTGATATTATGGTGCCGTCGGTGAGCTTCATGACATAGTTGTAGCGTGTGCCGGCAGGCATCTGAGAGGCATTCTTGACCGAGAATATCACACCGGCCTTCTCGGGGTGGGCATAGTGTTGCTCAACGAGCATCGCCTCGGGCTTGACCTGCGGGGCCTTGGCCGAGCGGGCGGCGCCCTGTGAGGCGGGTTCGGCGTCAAACAGCTGGTTGGCTTGCGAGTCCCAGCTGTGGCCCATCACGGCTACCGATGCGCGGCCCGAGTTGCGGTAGTCGTAGGCTGCCACCGATGTCGACGCGCGGTGGCCGTCCATGGTCGACTCGGCCTTGTAGGTGTCGTCGTCAATGTTAAGCACGGTCGATGTGTAGTAGCTCAGATGGTTCTCACCGGCATACACGATGTCGGGACGGCCGTTGCCGGTGATGTCGGCCCAGTCGGCATTGCCTTTCTTGACGGCATCGAGCAGCACGTCGGCGAGCTCAAACTCGTCGTTGCCCTGATTGATGAGCAAGCGTGCCACGTATGAGTCATGTCGGTTCCAGTCGTTCTGCAATCCTGACACGAAGATGTCGAGCAGGCCGTCCATGTTCATGTCGACAAACATCACGCCGCCGTCGTATGTGGCGTGTGGCTGGAGCGACTCGGGGGTGATGGTCTCGAACTCGAGGTTGTCGCGGGTGAGCGCAATGCTCAGTGTCAGAGCCTCGTCGTTCTCGGCCTTGCCGCTTATCAGCAGGTCGGCAAATCCGTCGAGGTCATAGTCGCCTATTGCCATGGTGCCGTTCTTGAGGCGGGGCAGGGCTGTCTCGGTGGCTGTGAAGGTGCCGTCGCCGTTGCCGAGGAACAGTCTGGGGAAACCGTCGTTGCCATATATCACAACGTCCTTGATGCCGTTGTGGTTGGCGTCGAGCACTACGGCGCGACCCTCGAAGTTGTTGTTCTCGTCAATGGCGGTCGTGCCGGTGATGCCTGTATCGGCTATCTTGCTGTACTGGCCATCGCCGTTGCTGAGCTGTGCCTCGACGCTGCCGCCCTTGACAACAAGAAAGTCGAGGTTGCCGTCGTTGTTGATGTCGACAGGTATCAGCACGTGGGTGCCATAGTTGGTGCCGAACACTCTCTCGTTCATGAAGTTGAAGCCGCCCTCACCGTTGTTGGTGGTGAAGTAGACTGTGCCGTTCTCCTGCTGCTGTGAGGCGATGACATAGTCCATGTGGCCGTTGCTGTTGACATCGGCAAAGAAGTTGTTGCCATAGAACATGTTGTCCCACAACGTGCCTGCCCATGACCTGTTGTTGAACTTAATCTCGGTTACCTGNCGTGCTACCAGGTCGTCGATATACTTGAAATTCTGTTCGATAACGGCCTTGGTTAGCGATGCNCCGTGNGTGGTGTAGGTGCCTGATGCGCCTGCAAAGCCCGAGTGCTCGTCGGCNCCGAGAAAGTCCATCATGACCATGCCGGCGGCGCCGTTCGAGTTGTTCAGACACTCNANGAAGTAGGCGTTCATCTCATTGGCGTTGTTGGCATAGCCTGTCGACGCAGAAATACCNCTGTTATTGTAGGCNGAGCTGAAGTTGAATGTCCACACCATGTTGTTGCGTGTGGTCGGGTGCCATGTCTCAAGGAAGTNAAAAATCTTTTTAGCCTCGNCCTTTTTCTCGTCAATTCGGTTGTATGAATTGGCCAGATCCTGTACGAGNAGATAGGTCTCGCGGCGGTCGTAGCGGTTGGT
Source organism: Bacteroides sp. (assembly GCA_014802385.1). GTDB lineage: Bacteria > Bacteroidota > Bacteroidia > Bacteroidales > Muribaculaceae > JAAVFS01. Next base: position 89,256 of record JAAVCJ010000015.1, on the reverse strand, counting down.
GGTGCCGGGCTTGGTGGGATAGATGCGGCCACGCAGCTCCCAGCCCGAAGTGAGGTTNTCGATTTCTTCCCAGCGGTCTAAGACGGTGGCGTAGGGGCTGTTCCATGTGAGTCCGTCGCGCTTGAAGAACAGTATCTTGCCNCGCATCTCGCCTACTGTGAGGTCGGGCTTGAACTGAATGAGGTGAGGTGCGACCGCGGCATCGTTCATCAGNTTGGNCATCAGATTNTGNTTGTCGAGNTTGCTGTTTGAATCCTGGGCCTTGTATAGATGTATTATAAAAAACTCGGTGGGGTGCTCGTTGAGCCACTGGCACATCTCTTTGATNGCTTCNCCGAAATCTTTTTTAATCTCGGCTGAGCCATGATAGCACTGAAGGTTGTAAGTNTATGTGGGTTTGAATAANGAGCCTCCTCGAGTTGANTTTACNCCCGGGCGGAANTCGANNACACGTANACCGGCGTTGTAAAGTTCTTGTAACTTAAGGGTTTGTGTCTGAGCTGTGCTGGCAAGTGTTGAACTCGAGAATCCCTCGCCGGTGGCTGCATCGTGAGCGCCGGGNAGCGAGAGGGTCGAGACGTAGGCGGCGTCGGGNANTTCTGANTGCCAATCGGTCAGTTCATAGCCGTAGGTGTTGAATGTGGCGAAGCCGCTCAGTAAGGCTGCCACGCAAATTTTAAGACAAGAGTTGATTCGCATTGGTGATATATAATAATGATATTAGANTCNGTAAAAATNCACGCTGCAAAGTTAGNGTCTAAANAGTGCCCAATNCGGTTCGTTTTTGTCAAAAATAGATACATACGGGTCATAACCGCCCACGTGACAACNAATGACNGTGACATGNTACATTTGCGTCACGGCATGAATNGCCTATATTGAAAATCAANCAATTAGACGGCTGATGCCGCAAATCTTTTAAAAATTTTAATAAAAATGAGTCATCTGATACGCACGCGGCGAGTCAATCGAAACAGATATCGTTTATCGGAATGACGGGCGCTGTGCCTGGCGGTAACATGGCATTAATCAGCGACACGTGGGTTATGCCCAGTCTGTTGCCCGGCTCGATGTCGCGGGGGCTGATGTCGATGGGTGTCAGCAGTCTGCGGTTCAACAGGTGTTGGCGCATCACGCCGCAAAGCAGGGGCCGGCGTGGNGTGTACAGGCCATCGCGGCTGTGGAATACGAGGTTGGTGTATGATGTGTCGGTTAGCAGTCCGTCGCGTGTGATGATAACCTCGTCACACTCTCCTTTTTGTGACGCGAGCGACGTCAGTGCCGTGCGGTCGGTTGCCTTGAGGTGATAGTCGAGATTGGCATCGGCCTCGACTACTTTCAGCGACTTGACCGCACGGCGGGTGTAGGGCTGAATTTNAATGTCGCGTATCAGNGTGTCGTACACGACGCGGCATTTGTACACCNGGTCGTTCGGTANATGGTCAATCGTGCCAAGAACGTCCTCAAGGTCAGGNACGTCAATGTGGCTGCCATATATTTCGCGCATGGTTGCCGCCAGGCGTTGGCAGTGTAGGTCAAGCAGCTGAAAGTGCCCGTTTTCAAGTCTTATGGTCTCGATGTATCTCATCGGTTTGAGGCTATTTGGTCAGATAGACCTTGGTTAGCAGCTCGTTATACTCCTCGCGGCAGTCGCTGTTGACCGTCACGCCGCCACCGCTATGAAAGTACAGGCGGCCGTCGGGNGAGCGTTGAATGCACCTGATCATCACCGCCGACTGCATGGTCTCGCCGTCGAAGTAGCCGAATACGCCTGTGTACCAGCCGCGTGGAGCTATNTCNGACCGGGCTATGAGGTTGACTGTCGATGGCTTGGGGGCGCCGGTTATACTGCCGGCCGGCAGCAGCGGCAGTATGGTGTCGCCGAAGTCAAACTGCTTGTCGCGGGGCAGGCNNCCCCTCACCTCCGAGCTTGTCTGCAATATGTCGCGCGTGGCGGTGGCGATGCGCTCGACATAGCGNAGGCGCGGTACGCTGACGTCGTGGGCCACCATGTTGAGGTCGTTGCGCATCAGGTCGACAATCGTGTAGTGCTCACAGGTCTCTTTGTAGTCGTCAATCAACGTGCGCTCGGCGTCGGNTAGCGAGGCGTCTATAGTACCTTTCATCGGGAAGGCCGAGATGTNGCCGTCGGCGATTTTAACGAATGGCTCGGGCGAGAAGCATACAAATNGGTCGGGTATGAGCAGCTTGAACGGGGCGTGTGAGTGTGTGAAAATATCATGTAACGATGACTGACAATCGACCTCGGTGGGAGCCGTGAGGTTGGCGAGGAACGAGTCGCCTCTGAGCAGCCCGTCGCGCAGTGTCGTGAACATGGCGGTGTAGGTCTCAAAGTCCACACTGCGCGTTATGGTCAGTGCCNGTGTNTCGGTGTCGGNGGCCCGACAGGNNGAGTTTCCGACGCCGTTCACCTCCCAAAGAATTTCCGACCGGTCGAACGGCGAGTCGAGAATAAAGCAACGCTCGCANGCATAGTCGACACNCCACACAAATGGAGTTCGTGCGCGTCCAAGGGCGTTCATGAGTGTTCCCAATTCTGAAAATGAAACCTTATTCATCGTGTTCTTGGTTGTGATTGGTGCAACCGTAGTACAAAAATATGTAACTTTGCAGCGGATTTCAAGGAATTGNAATGAAAATTCTTGTGATAGACAATTACGACTCGTTCGTCTANAATATCATCGGCCTGTTGGAGCGGTGCCGCTGTGACTATCCCNGCCTGGAGTGGGATGTGGTTAGGAACGATGTCGTATCACTGTGTGATGCCGAACGTTATGATGCCGTGATACTNTCGCCGGGGCCNGGTATCCCGTCTGAGGCCGGGCGCTTGATGTCGTTGATAAGGCGTTGTGCCGCGTCGCGCCCGGTGTTGGGTATATGCCTTGGCTGNCAGGCTATTGCCGAGGTGTTCGGCTGNCAGCTGCGCCGTCTCGGCTNGCCACGNCACGGACACCGTACGACGCTGACCGATGTCGATGCCGCCGACCCNGTNGTCGGATTTTGTGCCGACGGNCGCAGTGGCGTTGTAGGGCGTTACCACTCGTGGGTAATTGACGAATTGAGCATGGGCGATGACGTCCCGCTCATCATCAGNTCGCGCGATGAGGACGGAAACATTATGTCGATAAGGCACAGGACTCTACCTGTATATGGCTTGCAATTCCACCCCGAGAGCATCATGACCACATGTGGCGACCGTATGCTGCACAATTTTCTTGAAATAGTTAAATAATTGNNATATAGANNTTTNTGTATTGGGNGTGGCGTCGCNATCGTCCNNGTTNAGGCAAAAAAGTAAGCCACGCCGACGTGATGTCGATGTGGCTTTGACGGGGTGGGCGCTGAGGGATTCGAACCCCCGACCCTCTGCTTGTAAGGCAGATGCTCTGAACCAGCTGAGCTAAGCGCCCGTGATGTGATAATGTTCGGTTGCTTTAGTGCAAGTAAGGTTTGTAGAGTGGGCGCTGAGGGATTCGAACCCCCGACCCTCTGCTTGTAAGGCAGATGCTCTGAACCAGCTGAGCTAAGCGCCCTTGCTTGCCTAAAGCGTTGCAAAGGTACGCACAATTTTTGAATCTCCAAATTTTTACANCACTTTTTTTCTCAAAACCTGATATTTTTATTNTTTTGAACCCCTATTGGATANCAATTGGAGAAAACGGCGNTCNAATTCACTCTNCCGTACCCCAAATTTTTTTTGTNCCAATGTTGTAAATTTGCATGGTTTTGGGCCCGTGGCGTTGTAACTTTGTGCCGAAGTTCAACCTAAGCCGCCCTCATTGNTTGGACTTCGCCGTCACCACACACAACCGTCACCACACACTAAACACACCGNATTATGAAAATCACACTGACCCCCAAGTTAGCCGACACTCTATTGAAAATGTTGCCCGAAGAGTCTTACTACGTCCTGCATGTCTGTAAGTCGCTGATGGAGCTTGACGATGATGCTATCGAGAATTTTCAGNTGGAAGATGACGAGCCACCGTTGCTCCACGACATTCTGAACGAGATGAAGAAGCGCGTGGCCGCTGCACGCCGTCGNAGCCAACGCCGCGCGGCCAAGGCTGCCGACAAAAAGGCCAACCCTCAGGCCAACGCNACNTCGACCGCTGTCACTGCCGCCCCTGACACNGTCGACAGCTCGGTAGCCGTCTATACCGATGCCATNGCCGCNATGTTTGCCAATCCGGCTNCCGTGACGCCNTCACAGTTCAANCGCATCATGGAACTGGCCGGACGCATTCTAAGGTATATCAATTCGGTTCCGGCACACAACAAGGTCAACGAGCTATCGCGCAAGGCCCGCCGCATGAAATCGAGGAAAAAACGCTAANTAACCCGGATATCGTTTATTTTTGGCCTGAGACTGCCGTATTNCAAAAAATTAGCTAATTTTGTCGCATAAGTAACCACTATCACAATGCGATGAAACATTTAGCTGTCTGTTTGCTTGCTNTATTNNGCTTNNTGGTNNGCGGCACNCCGACNGCCGAGGCTCAGTTGCTCGAGAGAGCCGGTAACCTGATNCGTACAGCCTTNCNGGACNNCGACACCGTGTCGGTGATTGCCGCCGACAGTCGTCAGGAGCGCGACTCGTTGCGCATTATCGAGATGGAGAGACAGCTCGAGCAGATGAGACTCAACGAGATGATGCTGCGTGCCGAGCTCGACAGTAGCCGTGTCATGAATATCGCCGCCGATTCGATGCGCCGTGAGCGCATGCGTCATCACATCGACTCGNTACGCACTCTNACACCCGGTGTNCCGGTCGTGGCCGATGGTGACACGCTCTTCTCGCTCTATGTCAACCGCGGCGGTTACACTCCGCGCGACCGGGCCGAGATGGTTGCCGAGGCGCTGGACAAAATCAAGAGCACCCGCAGTTCGGAGGCCGACTCGGTCTATACCCTCGACCACGACGGCTATACCTACCTGATGTATGGCGAGCGCGTAGTGGTCACACTCACCGACTATGACGCGCTGTGGCAGGGAGTGAGCCGCGCCGAGCTGGCCCAACGCTACAAGCCGCTGTTGGAGGCCAAGATTGCCGACATGAAGAAGGTTCACTCGTTCAANGGCATAGCGTTGCGCGCCGTGCTGTTTCTGCTCGTGCTGTTCGTTCAGTACCTGTTGTTCAAGTTCACCAACTATCTGTTCCGCAAGCTGCGCCGCTACATCATACGCCTCAAGCAGCAGCGCCTCAAGCCGGTCATAGTTCGTGACTATGAGCTTATAAACAAGCGTCAGCTGGGGCGCATAATGATATTTTTCAGCAACATTNTGCGCTACATCGTNCTGCTCATACAGCTCACATTCACGGTGCCCGTGCTGTTCGCCATCTTCCCCCAGACCGAGAAACTCGCNCTGACCATATTCCGTTACATCATCGAGCCCGTCAAGATGGTGCTCAGANCCATAGGCGATTACATACCCAACCTGTTCATCATACTGGTAATATGGTTCGGCATACGCTATCTTATCAAAGGCNTGCGTTACATNGCCGGNGAGATCGAGAACGGGAAACTTAAAATCAACGGATTCTATCCCGACTGGGCCNGNCCNACGTTCAGTATCGTGCGGTTTCTGCTCTATGCNTTCATGATAGCGATGATATATCCCTACCTGCCGGGTTCCGATTCGGGAGTCTTTCAGGGCATATCGGTGTTCGTCGGACTGATAGTGTCGCTCGGTTCGAGCACCGTCATAGGCAACATCATCGCCGGCCTCGTCATCACCTACATGCGACCGTTCAAGATAGGCGACCGCATCAAACTCAACGAGACCACCGGCAACGTCATCGAGAAGACACCGTTTGTGACCCGCCTGCGCACACCCAAGAACGAGGTGGTCACCATACCCAACTCGTTCATCATGTCGTCGCACACGGTCAACTTCAGTGCTTCGGCCCGACAATTCGGCCTCATAATCCACACCACCGTCACCATAGGCTATGACGTGCCGTGGCGTCAGGTTCACCAGTTGCTAATCAACGCCGCCAGGTTGACACCCGGTGTCGAGGAGTCGCCCAAGCCGTTTGTACTCGAGACCGAACTTCAGGACTACTATCCCTGCTACCAGATCAACGCCTACATAAAAGACGCCGACCGGCAGGCCCAGATTATGACCGACCTGCTCCAGAACATACAGGACACCTTCAACGAGGCCGGAGTCGAGATAATGTCGCCAAAGTACGTCGCCACCCGCGACGGCAACGCCTCCACCATTCCCTCCGACCCCCTCACCCCCTAATCCCCCAGCCTAAATTTTTATTATAAACTTAACTTTTGAGTTAATTTATTTGTTGGATATAAAATTAGTCACTAATTTTGAACAGTTAATTTTTAAGTTAAGTATGTCCGATAAATATACCATAGAACTAATTGAGGAGCATGATGCGGTAAATTTTTACAGTATCCATCTTAATGAAAAGGAACTGTCTGAACTGGAATGTTTCTTTGAAAAATTTCCCATAGGTTGTGAATATGACGAGGATATAGACATAATCATTGCTTGGCTCGATAAAATTAGTGAGGGTGGTGCATTGGAGCGATATTTTCGATATGAAGGAAAATATGGTGATGGCGTCAGTGCAATACCGATTGAAACTGGTAATCTTAGACTTTATTGCATCAGGTTAAGTGATAAAATACTTGTTTTTGGAAACGGAGGTGTAAAAGATTGTGCATCATGGCAAGATAGCGAGACACTTTCTCAATATGTTGAGTTGCTGGTTGATACCAGNAGATTTATTGTATCCCGCATATCAAACGGCACTCTTTACATAGTGGATAAGGAATTAATAGGAAATTTAAATTTTACCCGAAATGAAAAGAAGTAGTATTATAGAAGCACGACGGGCTAAAGTTTCCCCCGAGGTAAGGGCTAAAGTCAATATGTCGTTCATGATTGTTGACCGGATACATGCCATATTGGAAGAGCGCGGTCTAAAACAAAAAGACCTTGCTGAAATGCTTGGCAAAAAGGAGTCTGAAATAAGCAAGTGGATGAGAGGTACTCATAACTTTACAATCGATACCGTCTCGACCATAGAAAGCGCACTTGGCCAGCCCATATTACAAGTTGTAGGTGCGTAATCAGATATTGGGTTTACAGCCGGTAATTACGAAACAACCCCTTGGCCGATAGCAAATAAGTGCTACAAGCCAAGGGGCGTTTGTTTTACAATCGCTTGGGCGATTATTTCAATGTGATGGTGTGGCTCAGGGGGGTGTCGGCCGACGACGGGCCTACAAGTATTTCGTACCGTCCGGGGTCAAAGCCGAAGTCGTGCTTGTCAATCTGGTAGTATGAGAATGCGTCCTTGTCAAGCTCGATCTCGTAGCGCACTGTCTCGCCGGGTTTAATGGTCTTTTTGTCATAGCCTTTAAGCTCCTTGTAGGGGCGGAACACTTTAGGCGCAATCGGCCTGACGTATAGCTGGGCTACCTCACGGCCCTCGACGTCGCCGGTGTTGGTGACATCGAAGCTGACTCGATAGCTCGGGTTGTCCTTGCTGCCTGTCTTCTTCACTTTCAGGTTGCTGTAGCTGAATGTGGTATAGCTCTTACCAAATCCAAATGGGAAATTGGGCGCCACGTTGTTGGTGTCATAGTGTCGGTAACCTACCAGCAGTCCCTCGCCATAGCTGACACGTTTGTCGCCGTCGTTGTCATAGTAATATTGGTAGGCCGGATTGTCTTCCCATCGCTTCTCGAATGTAACAGGAAGTTTTCCGCTGGGATTGACCTTGCCGAACAGTATCTCGGCCGCGGCTGTACCGCCTTCCTGGCCGGGGTACCACAGGTAGACCAGTGCCGGGGTTCGTTCCTGCCAGGCGCTCATGTCGGCATTGCTGCCGGCGTTGACGAGGACTGCCGTGTTGGGATTGGCGTCGAGAACGCGGTTCACGAGGCTGTCCTGATACTCGGGCAGGCCGAAGGGGCGGTCGTTGCTCTCGCGTTCGAGACTCTCGTTGAAGCCTATGCTCACGATGGCTATGTCGGCCTTGGCGGCCAACTCGGCGGCCTCGTCAAAGAGCTGACGGTCTTCGCGCCAGCCAAATGAGATGTCGACGGGGTGAACGTTGGCAAAGTATTCGAGCTCCACGGGGTACTCCTTGCCGGCTTCGAGCGGTATCACAGTCTCGCGCAGGGTTATGCCCTGGTCACGCCACTCGTTGATGACCTGCTCATTGTTGACTTTGAGACGGAAACCGTCAAAACCGCGCACTACAAATCGGTAAGGCGCTGTCTTATCGGGGCGTATCACACCTGTCCAGCGCATCGAGCAGTGGTCGTANGGCAGACCGCGGTTCTCGGTGGCGATGTGGTAGCCGTTGGCAATATTTACAGTCGTGTCNATGCGGGTTTCGGCCGGNTCGCCTTTGAGACGGGGGNTGTTGAACGCCTCGACCTTGAGACCNCGCACTGACGATCCGGGCTCAGTGTAGAACACNGACTCGTTGACTGTCTCGGGCAGGGTGGGCAGGCCGGGCGAATAGAGTATCTCGACATCGTCACCGGCCAGTGAACGTATGCCGTCGAGAAGCGAGACACTGTGAAAGGGGAAAGTGTAGGAGCTGCCGCCNCCCGATATATAGCTGTTGGCGTTGGGGCCTATGACGGCGATGCGTTTCACGCCGGGTTTGACAGGCAGNAGGTTGNCCTCGTTTTTCAGCAATACGATNCCCTCGCGTGCGAGCTCCAGNGNGGTAGCGGCNCCGTCGGGGTTGTCCATCGGTATCGACGGGTCGTGCTGTGCGTTGTCAAAAAATCCGTAGGTGAAAATCATGTNCAGTATGCGGCGCACCTTGTCGTCGATGGTCTTCTCGCTGACTTTGCCCTNGCTGATGGCCGGAATCAGCACCTCGCGGTTCATGCACTTGGCGCGGGGCATCTCGAGNTCGAGACCACCGTTGGCTGCCTCGACACCGTCGTAGGTGGCCGACCAGTCGCTCATAACCACGCCGTCAAAGCCCCACATGTCGCGCAGCACGGTNTTGTTGAGATAGCCGTTCTGGGTGGCATGCACACCGTTGACGGGGTTGTAGCTGTCCATGATGCTGCCGGCGTGAGCCTTCTGGATTGCNGCCTTGAAGGCAGGCAGATATATCTCGTGGAGCGTGCGCTCGTCGATGTCGCTGCTGACGTTGTTGCGGTCCCACTCCTGGTTGTTGGCGGCGAAGTGTTTGAGGGTCGCCACCACTCCCTGGTCCTGCAGGCCGTTGACATAGGCACATGCAGTCTCGGCATTGAGGTAGGGGTCTTCGGTGAAATACTCGAAGTTGCGGCCACACATCGGGGCGCGCAGTATGTTCATTCCGGGGCCCAGCAGCACGTGGACGGCACGGGCGCGCGAGTCGCGGCCCAGCTGCTTGCCCAGCTCGTAGACAAGCGGACGGTTCCATGTCGAGGCAGTCAGCACGCCGGCCGGGTAAGCGGTGCTGCGGCCGTCCTTGTGAGTTCCTACGGGGCCGTCGGTGAGCTTGATCTGTGGCACNCCGAGACGTTNGATTTCACGTATGTAGAACCCGTTGAAACCGCCTATGTAGTCGATTTTCTCCTCCAGGGTCATGCGGCCGAGCAGGTCTTCGACGCGATCTTCGGCACGTGCCGACGGGTCTTTGTATAGCTGGGCGGCTGCTGTCAGCGCCGCTGCAAGAAATGATGCTGATATGAGAATTTTACGCATTGCTTGATTGATTTTTGGACGGTGTTAGTGACTATTGGTTGATGACCTTGCCGAACTCCTCGCGCCAGATGTCATAGCCCTCCTTGGCCGGGTGCAGGCCGTCATTGAGGAACANCTCGGCCCGAGGGTTGCCGTCGGCATCGAGCATCGGGGTGTGTATGTCGATGTAGCCGGTGTTGGGCTGGCTCTCGGCGAACGCCTTGAGGCGGGCGTTGAAGTCCTGTATCTTGGCGAGGCTCTTGACGCGCACNGGCGACGGCTTGACCGAAACGAGGTATATCTCTGCGTCGGGTTTCATGCGTCTCACCTCAAAGAAAAGTTTCTTCATGGCCTCCATCATCTCGTCGGTCTCCCACTTGAANCCGATCTCGTTGTCGCCCTCATAGATGATTATNCGCTTGGGNTTGAAAGGCGCTATNAGCAGATTGCGGTAGTTGTAGAGGTCNATTGCCTTNGTTCCCGANACNCCGCGGCGTATGACATTCTTGCCGGGGAAATCGCTCTCGAGGCTCTTCCACATGTCGATCGACGAGCTGCCCACAACGAGGGTGGCATCATCGAGCGCGCTTTGCTCGGCATCGCGGGCCATGTAGTCTGATATTTTTTTCTCCCACTTGAGCTGTTGTTTCATCTGAGGCAGCCCTTTGACGGGGCGGGCCTCGGTGATTTCGCCCCTGACGAGTATGCGGCCNAGCATCAGGTAGGCCTTCTCGCCACGGGTCTCGGCTATGCGCAGGGTCACCTGGTGCTGNCCCGGCTCGACCTTGACGAGCGTGTACTGCAAGGTGCGTTCGCCGGCCTTGCGATCCAGGTAGCGCGCGCCGTCCAGNGGCGCTGTCTCCAGACAGTCGGTGGTGCCGTCGGCNGCCGGGACGAGATGTACCAGCTGTCCGTCAACATANACCTCAAGCTCGGCCATCTCGNGGCCTCCGAGGTCATAGAGGCCGAACATGTCGCCGTCAAAGCCGAANGACAGGGTCGACTTGGGGTGACTGCTGGTCATGACAGTCTCGAACTTGTCGGCATACTGTTTCATGCGCGAGTCGCGAGCGGCCTCGACATCTTTCCACAGNCCNTGCTTGTGGGCTACCTGTGAGGGTACATACATCTTGATATCCTCGCGTCCGGGCTTGTCAAATGCAGCCGGAGTGCTCTGAGCCTCGGCCACGAGAGCNGCGAGAAAGAGCCATGCTATGAAAATAATGCGGTTCATATCGGTTATAGGTTTATTTTAAGTTGGTTGTTAAATCTCAATGTCGTGTTGTTTGGTGNTGCCGTCGGTGTCGGTTATCTTGACGGTGAGTTTTACCTTGTCGTCGGGGGTGAACTTGAGGAACGACCACTCGTAGGGGTATTCGCCAATGTTCAGGCTCTCGCCGTTGCATTCAACTTCGACAGCGAGGCCGTCGGCAGGTGGTGTCTCGCAGAAGCCGTAGACCGAGTCCCAGCCATAGGGTGAACGTATCCTGAANGTGTGGATATCGCCGGCCGATGTACCACTGTCGGTTACGCGATAGCCGTCCTTGAGTCGNGGGGTGTCGGCGGNGCCGAGAATGAGCTGAAGGTCGCCCGACGCGGTGGTGGCGTCAGCAGACAGCGGTATCGAGATTGCCGTGAAGCCTTTGGGCTGCATGGTTACCGTCATGGCGTTGCCCTCGGTGGTGAGCTTGCGGCGNGANCCCTTGGCGTTGAGCGTCGATGCCGAGGCGAGGTTGGCTATGGCGGCCATATCGGGNCCGAGGGTGATGGTGGTNGTCTCGTCGGCATGGCTTTCGTTGCACAGCATAATCCAGATGTAGCGGTCTGAGACGGCTGTCAGGTAGTTGATCTGAGGATTGTCGGACGTGATGAGCNCCTTGCGAAGCCACAGGTGTACGTTCGGGTCGTCGTAGACGGTNCCGGGCTCGCCGCCGAAGATGCGGTTGGAGAACCACACGAAGCCCTCCTGTTTGCCATAGGGGAATTTAATCTTGCCATCGGCCCTCTGGATAGCCTCGCTGACGAGGTAGTCGGCGGTGAATGCCAGGTGGGGCGGTATGTGGTGGTAGTAGATTGAGCTTACGTCGGGGCCTTTGTAGGGGAAGTCCTCAGACATGGTGAGGTCGGTGTAGCCGGTGGCATAGTAGCCGGGATAGTTGGTGAAACGGCCTATGACGGCATTGCGGGCGTAGGTATCAAAAATGTCGGCGTCGGTGTGCTGGTTGAGGCGCAGNAGTGACGGTGCCCATGAGCTCATGAAGACGGGNCGCACGAGCTTGCCCTTGTTGCGCAGGAAGTAGGTCGANGGCTGTTCAAAACCGAGTCCGACGGGCGACACTCGCCACTGCTCGACATCATGTTCGGGGGCATCGCCCTCCTGGCGGGGGAAGCCGAGACGGAACTGCTCGGAGCCTTTCCACCACATGGTGGCATTGCCGTTGTAGACGCCTCCGGGGTGAATGGTCTGTACTGAGTCCTGCACCTGAGGCCACACACGTATGCCGGCCAGGGTGTGGGCCGCGCCATAGCGGGCCGCATCGAGGAACTGTTTGTCGCCGGTGGTCTCGTACAGGTCGATGAAGTCCCACCACGGGGCGTAGATTGTCGAGTTGTAGAACGCCTGGTAGCGCATGGGCTTGGTGCCGTTGGTGTAGATGTGCTTCTCGGCATCGCGCACGGCAACCGANGTGGCGCGGCGCAGCCACTTGTTGTCGCCGGTGAGACGGTAGGCATAGAGTGCCTGCACCCATGAGAGTATTGGAGCCGAGTAGCCCTTGGGAGCACGCAGGTCGCCGTCGGGCAGGGCTATGTCNCGCAGCCACNNGTTGCGGTCGCCGAGCAGGCGGTTGAGACCCTCAAAGTAGGTGGTGGTGAACTGTGAGCCGATGGGTGACAGGCGCAGGGTCTCGGGGTCTTTGTTGTAGCCCTCGTCGGTGGTGCGTGTGCTCCAGCGGTAGCCTTTGCGCGAGAGTGTGTACTCGATGGTGGGCAGGGCGCGTGTTATGTAGAAGTCTTCGTCGGCCGAGTTGATGGCNGCCGCGATGATGGCGAGCGGGGCCGAGTGTACGACGGTGGGTGCCTTGGTGGGCTTGCCCTCGATGTCGTAGTAACCGCGCATGGCTTTGTCCCAGCCGCCGGCCTCGTCGTCGCGCATCAGGTCGATGATGCTGTACATTGTCTCGGTGAGCGACTTATCGGGCTGCTGACGGTAGTCGCGCACATTGTAGATGTTGGTGGCGATGTGTTCNAGNGTTTCATTCCAGGGAGTGGNTGCGAGTCCTACCTCAAAGCGGCGGCTGACGGTCTTTCCCTGTTCCATCTTGCTGTCGGCCATGCCGAGTACGGGCGCGAAGGCTACCGGCTCGACCATGTTGTCGTGATTTTTCATCGTGAAGCCCATCGGCGCGTAGTCGACACCGCCCCAGTCNAGGGGTGACAGAGCGGCATCGGCGCTGACAAAGGCTGTCATGCGTGTGCCTGCACTCTCGGCCTCGACCATNGACACCGGGGTCGGCATCATCACCGACAGNAACATGTGGGGCTGGGGCTGTAGGCGGCAATACTGATACATGGGTGGCAGCAGCACGTTGGTNACNGATGCGGGCAGCGAGGCGTGCAGGCCCATGANACCGAGGCTGTAGCAGCCGTTGCGGGCCGGGGTGAAGTCGAGTCTTAGCGATGCGCTCTTGCCGTTTGGCGACAGTGTCCAGTAGCCCTTGACAGTGTGGTCGCCGCCGGTGACATACTCGACCTCGATGGTGTTTTTGTCAATGTTGCGGGCGTTGACGGGCACGGCCTCACACACTGAGCCGCTCAGATAGGGGTTGGTGGTGATTGAGTCGCCCGATGTCCAGCCGGGGTAATATGATTTGTAGTTGGGGCGTTTGAGCTTGTCGGGGCCGGTGATGACGAACACCTTGTTGTCTTCCATCGACGAGATGAAGGGTGTCCACTTGCCGTTGACTTTGGCTTCCATCTGGCAGGCGAGTGCCTTGCCGCCCTCGCCACAGCGCACGTAGGACAGGCGCAGGTCGTTACCGGCTATCGAGGCCACACGGTCGGCATCGGNCGAGATGGTCAACGGGGGTGTCACGAGAATGCGTGACTGGGCTGAGAGGTTGGTGGCGCCGATGGTGATGGCCAGCGACAGGAGTGAAAATATAGTTCTGAGTTTCATTTTTTCAGCGGTAATTTAANGGTTTCAAGGCCATAGGAATCGAGCTTGACCGAGCGGCGGCCATAGCCATTGACGGTGAGGTCTATATCGCGGGGTTGGGCAAGGTCGTTGAGTAACATGACAAAGAGGGTGTCGTCGTTCAGGGCGAGCACGACCTCGACATTGGGGTCGTCGAGCTCGACAAGTCCGGGTATCATGACCAGTGAGGCACGGTTGCCGTAGACTGTGCCNGGGCTGAATGCGAATGTNCGGTGAGGGCCCACCTTGGGGGTAATAAATCCGGCCGGGAACGAGATGGCTCCGTCGCTGCGCAGTTCGAGCTCAGCCAGCAGATAGTCGGTAATCCAGCCCATCTGCCACCAGGCGTGGTGGGGGTAGGGGCCGGCACCGCGGTTCATGGCCGCCCAGTAGTAGGAGGCGACGCCCGTGGGGTCGTCGACAAAGGCATCGCGGCCTATGGCGGCGGCACGTGCCATGTCGATGAACAGGCTGTCGCCGGTCAGGCGGTACATGCGCACGAACATACCGGCATGAGAGGCAAGCAGTATGGGGCCGTGCAGGTTGGTCGAGCCTATGATGCCGCCATGCTCGTATGACAGTCCGGCGGTGTTGATCTGCCACTGTTCCATGTCGCGGCCCTTGACGCTGACGGGACGGGTTGTCGAAATGGGGTTGGTGTAGACCGATGTGGTATAAAACCGGGCTGTTTCAACGGCGGCGTCGCGGTAACGGGTGTCGGCGGTAACGTCATAGAGCTCCATGAGTGCCTGGGCGGCCTGGGCGGTGGCAAAGTCGGGCGCGAAGCGGGTGTCGCCACACACTCCGAGCCAACATTGGGGCCCGACGGCGTTGGCGATGAGCCAGTCGGCTCCACGGCGCGCTCCATCGAGATAGCGGTGGTCGCCGGTGATGCGGTAGGCGATGAGCAGGCCGTAGAATGTGGGGCGGAAGTCCTTCAGGTCGGTGAATGCCTCAGAAGAGTCTTCGTCGGCATAGGCAACGGCCCACGAGCCATCGGGCTTCTGTGTGCGCAGCAGCCAGTCGGCCGAGGCGGCAATGAGTTCCCTGACCTCGGCGTTGTCGGGCTCAAAGAGCGCTATGTTGCCGAGATCCATAAGCATGTAGTAGGTGGTGGCGATAGGCTCGGTGTAGGGGCCCCACTCCTCGACGAAGCGGTGGCCGTCGCGCAGGTAATACTGTCCGCGCGATGCTCCCGACATGAAGCCGGGGTCGGAGTTGTGCTGTCTGAGTTTGAAGTTAAGCGCATAGGGCAGACGCTTGTGGGTGAGCAGCGAGTCGCCGGTCATGGCGCCAAGCATCCACATGGCGCCGTAGTCGGCGTTCTTCATGGCGTCTTTCTTGGCCATGTACACGCCGCCCAGATACTCCTGGGCACCGATGGTGTCACCGAGATACTCGACCGTGTGCCACCGCGAGGTTGAGTCGTTGACCACATAGCGGTGTATGGCATAGAGGCGGTCGGTGAGCGAGCGGCGGTTGTGGCGCAGCGGCAGGGTNTCGCCGAAGCGGTAGATGTCGTTGGCCACGTGATTGAACACCGGCCACCAGCCGTTGTTGCCGAGTGTGACGCGGAATGTGAACTCGCGGCTGTCGCCGGCTTCAATGTATGAGTCGTCTTGTCCGAGAACGGGGTGATAGAGGGTGGGTGAGAGCTCGCCGTCGCGGTTCATGGCCGAGAGACCCAGCCGCCATGACGATGTGTTGCGGGTGTCGGTAGCCCACGGCTCGGCAGCCGTGCCGGGTTCGGCGGTAACGGCGACAGTGAGGCCGTCGCGGGTAGAGAGTATTGACGAGAGTGTGGCTGTGCTGCGCTCGCGGAACACTACGGGAATGGAGGGTATTCCCCAGCCGTAGGCGTAGGCTCGTGACAGGTCGTCGCTGACACGGTCGCCGTGGAGCACACCCGGAATCAGCGCGAAGTCAAGCCTGTCGGGGCTGACGGCAACGAGCGACGGGGTGGCTATCGAGTACCAGCCGTCGCGACGGGGGGTGAGAGTCATGGTGACGGTGGCCTCGTTGCCGCTTAGTGTCCACTTCTCGGTCATGGCGAAGTCGTCGCCATCGTAGGTGAGTGTCACGGCATCGGGGCGTGTGGCGGCGATGTGCTGAGGGGTGTAGGGCAGTATCTCGCCGGCAAGGTTGAGGGCGACGGGTGAGGTGGCCTCGTTCCACGACGGGGTGATGTAGCGNTATTGAGGCTCNGGGAAGCCCTCGCTACCACCGAACCCGGCGGGCGATACAGGTGTGTCGGACGGTTTCTCGGCCGAACGTAGCACGATGGCCGGGGTGAGGCCGGCACGGGCGTCGACACCGAAGGCCGACACGCCGGTCAGGGCCCAGCCGTCGCTGTTCTTTTTCCACCTTACCGACACGCTGTCGTTGCCGAGGGTTACAACAGANTCCTTGGCCGCTCCCTGCATGGCAGCGGGGACGATAGTCAGGGCAATGGCGGTTAGCAAGCACTTGGGGTTCATCTCTCGTGTGGTCTTTACTCNGTAACTGTGACGGTGACTGATGTGATGGCGGTGTGCTCGCTGTTGTACCATACTGACGAGCCTGCAAAGACGGCTTCGTAGCTGCCGGGCTTGTCGTAGGTNTAGGTGTAGCGGTTGAGCTGTGTGGCGATATTCTTGAGCACAATGCCTGTCGAGGGCTCGGACGTGTGAATGTTGAAGCCTGCCGAGACGGCCCACATGTCCTTGTTGTTGGTCGATGTGTTACCGGCNGCGAGGAGCTGCGAGCCGGGCAGTGTCCACTTGGCTGTGCCCGACATGATGACATTCTGCCAGCCGGCGGTCTTGATGTCGGCCAGTGAGGTGGCGGCGCCTTCGGGCGATACCTTGCTGATGCTCATGCTCCTGACTACCCAGCGGTTCTTGACGGCCACGCCGTCGAGGTCGTAGTAACGGAANGCGAAGTAGATGAGCGACTCGTTGTCGTCGCCGGCATACTCCTTGAGATTGACTGTGCCCGAGGGGGTGTTCTGACCTGTTTTCTCGGGCAGAGTGAAGAGGTCGGTGACGTCGGTCCAGGTGGCGGCGGCGACAGCGTCGGGTTCGTAGATGCCGCTGAAGTCGGAGCTGACGAGGAGCTGGAAGTTGGGGTGAATGCCTGTCGACTGGTCGGTGTATGACACGAATTCGACCATGAGGTCGTTGTCGGCGAAGCGGCGGTCGCGGAGGTTGTATTCATGGCCCGGTTCGCCCGAGTAGAAGACGATGTTGTCGGCATCGCTGTCGATGATGAAGCCGGCGGGCTCGCCTGCCTTGACTGTGGGCGTGGCGAGGCTCACTGACATGGTGGCCTGTGGGGCCTCGTCGGTACATGATGAGAGTGCGAACGTGATGAGAGATGCTAATATGACTTTGGTTGCTTTCATGTGTAATCGTGATTAGTGGGTGGTTACCAACCGGGGTTCTGGGTCATGAGTTTGTTGACTGCGAGCTCGGTGTTGGGTATGGGGAATACTACATTGCGGGCTGTGGTGTTCTTGCCCGAGTTGCCGGCATAGGCAAACGAGCCGCCGTCGGCAGCGGCCTCGCGGCCATAGTCGTTCATTGTCGAGACATATATGCCCCAGCGTATGAGGTCGAGTTTGCGCTGGCCTTCGAAGCACAGCTCGCGGAAGCGTTCCTGGCGTATGGCCTCGAGGAACTCTTCCTTGCCACCGAGGCCGGCGAGGTCACACTGTGGCGATGCAGCCTCTGGGTCAAGACCCCAGGCACGGCGGCGCACACGGTTGATGGCGTCGTAGGCGTCGGCATCGGGCCCGTTGTTGACGGCATTTGATGCCTCGGCCTTCATGAGCAGGACGTCGCTGTAGCGTATGATGGGGAAGTTGGTCGAGTTGTATGACTGGGCTTTCTCGCCGGTCTCGTACTCGCGGCGCCACTTGCCGGGATTGCGGTTGTAGATTTGTGTGGCGGTGAAGTATGAGCGTGATGTGACGCCGGTGTTGGCATCGGTGTTGTAGCAGTAGGGGGCTATGTTCCAGTCGCGGCGCAGGTCGCCTTCTTCAAACGCATCATAGAGTCGTTTAGTGACCTGCATGGCACCGCCCGAGTAGCCGATGTTGATGTCGCGGCACAGAATGCCGTTCTCGACACCGACGCTGCCGGCGAGGTCTTCGGCACCAATCTTGTTGCCGTACATTCCTACCTCCCAGATGCACTCCTTGGGGTCGTTGATGTCGCGGCTGTGGTTGATGAATATCTGAGAGTAGTCAGGGTTGAGCGAGTGTTTGCCCGATTTGATTACTTTGTCGGCGTAGGCGAGTGCGTCGGCATAGCGCGAAGTGTCGTTGAGGGGCTCGCCGGCCATCTTGAGGCAGACGCGTGCCAGGACGGCCTGTACGGCTGTGACAGAGACGCGCTCGTTGCTTGGCAATTGGTCAATATCGAGCACCATGCCCTCGGCCTTGGTCATGTCGGCAAGTATCTGAGCGTAGACGTCGGCCAGGGGTGACTTGGGCAGGGGTTTCTCGTCGGGCGACTCGGTGGGGGTGAGCTTGAGAGGCACCTCGCCAAAGTAGGACGTGAGCAGGAAGTAGTAGTAACCGCGCAGGAAGTAGGCCTCGCCGAGCATGGCTTGCTTGTCGGCTGTGTCGAGGGCCGACTCGTCGACATAGGCTATCATGAAGTTGGCGCGGCTGATGCCCTCGTAGAGTACCTCCCAGAAGCGGCCTATGTCGAGGTTGCCGGCGTCGAACTGCATGACGCGCAGGTTGTTGATCGAGATGTTCTTGTAGAAGGCCTCGTCGCTGATGGCGAAGTATGAGAACAGGGCCTTGCTGTACATGCGGCCGTTGGGGTCTATGAGGCGGTTGTAGACGCCGTTGAGTGCCGACTGAATCTGGGCCGGGGTCTGATAATAGTTGGCCGGGGTGAGGAAGTCGGGCTCCTTGTCAAGAAAATCGGAGCATGAGGTGCCGCATAGTAGTGTGGCAGCGGCGGCGAGTATTGATAAATATTTTTTCATTGTCGTGGTGTCTAAGGTTTAGAATACAAGTTCAAGGCCGAAGGTGACTGTTTTGCTACGCGGGTAGGGCGACCAGTCGAACGATGGTGTGAGTGCCGAGTTATAGGTCGAAACTTCGGGGTCGAGGCCTGAGTAAGATGTCCATGTGAGCAGGTTCTGGGCGGCGGTGTAGAATCGCAGGGTGGTGATGCCGGCGCGCTTGGTGATGTGGGCCGGCAGTGTGTAGCCCAGTGTGAGGGTCTTGAGTCGGAGGTATGAGCCGTCCTCGATGGTGCGGTCGGAGTAGGCTGTGGGGCCTTGGCCGCCGACGCGGAAGAGGGTGTTCGAGGGGTTGTCGGGAGTCCAGCGGTCTTTGACGCTCTCGAACATGTTGAGCGATGTGCGTGCCGTGGGGTCGCCTCCTTCAAACTCGATGCGGTTGGCGTTCATGATCTGGCCGCCGTATGAGAACTGAAGGAATACCGACAGGTCGATGCCTTTGTAGTGGAAGTTGTTGGTGAAGCCGCCGGTGAACTTGGGGTTGGGGTTGCCTATGACAGTGAGGTCGTAGCTGTCGACGTTGCCGTCGCCGTTGATGTCGCGGTAGCGTATGTCGCCGGGCTGTATGTTGGCGCGGTCGTTGCCGTTGTTGGGTATGCCGGCTTTGAGCACGTATTTGTCGCCTATCTTGTCGAAGTCGTCGTACTGATAGATGCCGTCAAAGAGGTAGCCGTAGAACATGGCGATGGGGTTGCCGGGGACGGCAATGTAGGGGTAGGCGTTGTTGAAGTTACCCCAGGTGACGCGGGTGGCGAGTGAGGGCTCGTCTTCGTTGAGCGAGAGCACCTTGTTGCGGTTGAAGGCGATGTTGAAGTTGGAGTCCCACGAGAAGTCGTTGTTGCGTATGTTGATGGTGTTGATGGTGAACTCGATACCGCTGTTTGAGACGCTGCCGACGTTCTTGTAGGCGTTGAGGAAGCCCATCGAGGGGGCGAGNGTGGCGTTGAGCAGCAGGTCTTTGGTGTGTTTGTAGTACCAGTCGGCGGTGAACTGTATGCGGTCGTTGATGAAGCTGAGGTCGAGGCCGACGTTGTATTGTACNGTGGTCTCCCACTTGAGTTTGTCGTTGCCGAGCGATGCGGGTACGACGCCCTTGAGGGGTGAGTTGTCGACGGTGTAGCCCGATGTGGGTGAGATGACGAGGCTGGTCATCGAGGCGTAGTCGCTGACGCGGTTGTTGCCGGTGGTACCGGCNCCGAGGCGCAGTTTGCCGCTGGTGAGCCATGTGAGGTCTTTGGCGAAGTCTTCCTGTCCAAANCCCCATGCGAGGGCTGCCGAGGGGAATGAGGCCCAGCGGTTGCCGGCGGGGAACTTGGAGCTGCCGTCGGCGCGGTAGGAGACGGTGGCCATGTAGCGCGACTTGTAGGAGTAGTCGGCGCGAGCCAGGAATGACATGAGCGAGTTGGAGGTTTTGGAAACGGGTATCTTGGTGACGGTGCCCTCGTCGAGACCGGCTATGCCGAGCTCCTCGTTGGGTACGTTGATAGATGTGAAGCCGTCAGAGAAGTAGCCGGCGTCCTGGAGTGTGAAGCCGCCGAGGACTTTGAGNCGGTGGCCGCGCTTGAGCTTGAAGGTGTAGGTGAGGGTGTTCTCGTTGAGGAAGTTGGTGCGCTCATAGTTNGTGATGCTGCCGTTGACTTTCTCGTTGGTCTTGGGGTTGCCGAGTCGCGACGACGAGTTGTTGAAGATGTCGCGGCGTTGGTTGACCTTGTTGTAGCCGCCCGATATGCGCAGCACGAGGTTGTCGAGAATCTTGTACTGAACGAAGGCGTTGGCGATGAATGTGGTGGTGTGCATGGGGTTGTACTCGTTCTCGACGGCCATGACGGGGTTGATGCGGTAGTCGCGTGTGGGGTCGAGNGTGTCGTCATAGAGTGTGTCCATGAGGTCGTCCTGCCACAGTGTGCCGACGGGTCGGTAGCCCCACATGCTGTACATGATGCTGGCTGTGGGCGAGCTGTTCTGTTCGGCGGCGATGGTGCCGAATTTCTTGTTGTAGGTGTAGTTGAGGTTGAGGCCAACCTTGACCTTGGTGCTGAGTGTCTGCTCGAGGTTGAGGCGTCCCTGGTACTTGCGGTAGCCGCTGTTGGTGATGACACCGTCCTGGTGGACGACGCTGCCTGAGATTGAGTAGCGTGTGTTGTCGGAGCCGCCGCGCACTGAGAGGGCGTGGTTCATGAGGAAGGCGTCGCGCAGCACCTCGTCCTGCCAGTCGATGCCTTTCTCGTTGCGGTAGTCGTCGAGTGTCTTCTGGTTGCCGAGGTACATTGACGAGTAGAGTGACTCATTGACGTCGAGCTGGTAGCGCACGAACTCGTAGGGGTCGAGCATCTTCTGGCGTTTGGTGGCGCTCTGGACGCCCATGTATAGGTTGTATGAGACGACGGGGCGGCCAACCTTGCCCTTCTTGGTGGTGATGAGAATGACGCCGTTGGCACCGCGGGCGCCGTATATGGCTGTTGCCGAGGCGTCTTTGAGAATTTCCATTGACTCGATTTCCTCGGGGTTGAGCATGTTGCCGACCGATGTCTCGAGGGGGAAGCCGTCGACGACATAGAGTGGGGCGTTGCTTTGTGTGACCGAGTTGTTGCCTCGAATGACGATGTTGAGCTCGCTGCCGGGCTGGCCGTCGCTGCTGGTGGCTGTGACACCGGCTACGCGTCCGGCGAGAGCCTCTTCAAAGTTTGACACGGGGGCTTTCTGCATGTCGTCGACGTTGACTTTGGACACGGCGCCGGTGAGATCCTTGCGGGTGGTGGTGCCGTAACCTACGACCACAACCTCGTCGAGGTTGTTGGTTGACGGGCGCATGCGTATGGTGTTGTTCTTGGAGGCTGAGATGTCGACGGTGGTGAGGTCGTATCCGAGTGAGCGTATCTCGATGGTGGCCTCGGGGGTGTCGGACGTGATGGTGAACTTGCCGTCGAGGTCGGTGATGAGTGCGGGTTGCTGACCTTTGAGTCCGACTGTGGCGCCGATGACGGGCTCGCCGTTGTCGAAGTCAATCACGAGGCCGCTGATTTTGTAGGCTGCCTCCTGGGCAATGGCTGAGAGGCTGGCGATGAGTGCCAGCAGAAGTGCCGATGCCGATTTCATGGCTGTGTGAAATTTGAGATTGGTTGTCATTATTGAGTGGATTATTTGATTGCGATATGAAAAATTGAGGCAGGAATGAGGTCGGAGGGGTGACGCGGGTTGATGGTGAGGGTCGAAGTAGTGACGGGTGTCTTGAGCCTGATGGTGTTGATGGCGAGGTAGTTGTTGTCGCACGTGGCGATGGTCTCGCCGTTGTCGGCTGTTATGGTGTAGCTGCGCACGCAGTAGGGCATGACGTTGTCGTAGTGTCCCATCTGGACGGTCTCCATGGCCTGGTCGTAGTCGGTGTCGAAGAAGATGGTTATCTCGGAAATCTCGCGTGGCTGGCTCCACTCGACGCGCAGGCCGGGGTTCTTGTCGTCGAGCGATGCTGCCCAGGCGTTGGTACCGCCGACGGGGCGGGTGGTTGTGGTGAGCAGGTTGGCGGTGTCGAAGATGTCGACGGGTGGCTCGACGCTAAAGGCGATGTTTCGGGCCTGTGGGCGGCGCAGGGGGCACCAGAACTCGAAGCTGTCGACGCCGATGCCCTCGGGCGGGTCCTGACGGCCGTAGTTGGAGACGGCGAGGTTGATCTGGTTGAGGACGGTGGTGGTTCCGGTTACCAGGGCGTCGGTCTGGGGCAGACGTACGGCCGGGTTGGCCATGAAGCATACGAAGACGTATGTTGGGTTGTCAAAGCTGGCCTTGAGGTCGACGATGATGTTCTGCTGTCCGGCGTTGAGCGGTATGGTGACGTTGTCGATTGTCTTGTCGGGGGTGAAGTTGCGGTCGCGCAGGGCTGTGCGTAGCTCGATGTTGAGCTCGGTGTCCTCGTCGGCGATGACGTTGAGCCTGATGCGCGGCATGTCGCCCTTGACGGGAAATAGCGCGGCGGTCGAGAAGTCGAGCCGGTGCCAGCTGCCGTTGGCGGGGTAGCCGCCGAAGGTGTAGGTGCTCGTGGGGGTGACGGTGGCGTCGGCGAGCATGTTGGCTGTGGCTGAGGGCTGAAGGTCGGGGATATATTGTCCGCTCCCGACGAGGGCCTGCTGCAGCTCGGTGATGAGCTCGGGCGAGACGTAGTCGGCGGGGAGGCGGTTGTTGGCGATGCAGAGGGCGAGGGCCATGCCGATGGCTTGTCCGCCGGCGGCCGATGTGCACATGACGCGTGTCGAGCCGTTGGCAACGTGTGACGAGCTCATGATGCGGCCTCCGAACATGAGGTTCTTGATGTCGGCACCGAGGTAGCATCGGTAGGGTATCTGGTAGACGCCGCGTGAGTGCCACTGGTTNCAGGCGCGGCCGTCGGCATAGACGCCGTTGGCCGGGTGNAGGTCGATGGCCCAGCCGCCGTATGAGACGGCGTCGTAGTGGGTGTGCTGTTCGATGATGTCCTGCTGGGTGAGGGTGTAGAGTCCGAGCATGCGGCGTGACTCGCGCTTGCCGGGAATGGTTCCTACCCACTCGAGGGTGTAGGTGGCCATCTCGGGGAAGTTGCCCGAGTTCTTGATATAGTCCCAGATGCCGTANACTACCTTCCAGAGNTCGCGCTTGATATCTTCAGAGTCGTGTATGGTGTCGAGGCGGCCTCCGTATTCGATCCACCAGTATTTGCAACCGTGGTGGTGAATGGAGAAGTACTCGTTGTTGTAGATTTTGCTGATGTATTTGGGTGCGTCCTTGAGGGCGAAGTCGGGGGCGAAGTACTCGACGGGCGTGCCGGTGTCTTTCATGTAGAAAAGAATGGTGTGGCCCATGAGCTCGCCNTAGGTCTCCTTGTCGGGGGCGTTTTTCTCGCCGTAGACGTCGGCGTCTTCAGACCCCATGCGGAAGGGTACGCCGGCAAGGTAGCTGACGATGCCGTCGCCGCTGCAGTCGGCAAAGAANCGGGCGTTGATGTGGTAGCGNGTCTCGTTGACGGGGTTGTAGGCGACGAGATGACCGATGGTGTCGTCGGTGGTCTTGACGACCTCGTAGACGACGGTGTCGAGGAGTANGGTGATGTTGGGCTCGGCCATGACGATGTCGAGCAGTACGGTGTCGAAGATGACNGGGTTGCCNTCCTTGTTGCGGTAGACGTTCTCGGTCATTATCTCGTTGATGGCTCCGCCCTCGCGTGACCACCGGTTGTTGTTGCCCATGTGTGATGTGGCTCCGAGTGCCCACAGGCGCACCTCGCTCGAGGCGTTGCCTCCGAGCACGGGACGGTCTTGAATGAGCACTACTTTGGTGCCGCGGCGTGCGGCTGTCAGAGCGCAGCACACGCCTGTGAGACCACCGCCGGTGACGGCGATGTCGGCCTCGATGGTGAGGTGGTGTGTGGCGCGTGAGCTGACAAATCCTTGGCTGTTCATGTGTGTGATATGATTGATTATTATTTTTTGTAACGTATGATTAGTCCGACGGTGAGNACGATGAGGCCCATGACGANGGGTATGTAACCCGAGCTGTCGGCCATCAGTCCGAGCAGTGAGATGAGGACGCCGGCGAGCGAGATGCTCANTCCGAGCACACGGCGTGTGAAGCGGTTGGCTTTGTTGCCGGCGGCGATGGTGGCGGCGTCGGTCTCGCCGGCCTTGTGTGAGATGGATTTGTAGATGGCGTANCGGGGGTCTTCNTAGCCTTTGATGGCGAGCCATATCTCGATGACTGTCAGTAGCAGAACGGGGACGAAGGCTCCGAGCCCCATCTCGGCACCGCGGCTCAGTGTGAGGCCTGCCAGGGGGGTGAGGAATTTGAAGATAAGGTTGACGGCGAGGCTCACGAGNGTGACNCCGAGTATGGTGCGGGCCGTCTGTCGGCGGCTGAACAGTGACCATATCACGGGCAGATAGATGGGAACACCTGTGAGGGCGGCGACGCTGATGACGACGTTGACGATGCCGCCCATGCTCTTGACAAGGAGTGCCACGATGAGTGCGAGGACGCCGAACGCGAGTGTCGAGATGCGTGCGACGCGCATGAGGGTCTTGTCAGAGGCTCCGGGCGAGAGGCGTCGGAAGATGTCGTTGGTGAAGACGCCGGCCGAGATGTTGAGGGTGGCGTTGAGTGAGCTGGCGGTGGCGAATATCATGCCGCCGAGCATGAGGCCGAGTAGGCCGCCTGGCATGGCGAGCTTGCACATGAGCAGGTAGGCGTTCTCGTTGTCGAGCCCCGCGAGCGAGGGGTCGTAGANGCGATANAGCATGGGCGGAATCATCCACAACAGGGCGCTGACGAGGTAGAGGCACCCGAAGAGCCAGCCTACCTTGCGTGCGTCGCCGGCCGAGCGTACCGAGGTGTAGCGCTGGACGTAGGCCCAGTTGCCGCCGAGAAAGAATGAGTTGTAGACACAAAAGGCGATGATGAACCACCATGAGTACTCGCCGTGTACGGGNTTGAAGAAGCCGTCGGGTACGTTGGCAAGGAAGCCAGAGAGGCCGCCTACCTTGTCAAATGACAGCGGCACGACGATGATNACGGCCGAGAAGAGAATGACAAANTGCAGGACGTCGGTGACNACGACGCCGCGCAGGCCGCCTATGGAGACGTAGATCATACTGAAGGCTCCGAGCGCGAGAATTGAGGTGGTGAGCGGTATGCCGGCTGACACCTCGACTATCTTGGCCACGGGGTAGAGGAAGCTGCCGGTGGTGAACACCGACACGATGAGGAAGATGTAGGTGTAGAACTTCTGGACGTTGACACCGAGGCGCTCGCTGATGTAGGTGGCGGCTGTCATGGTGTGGGTGCGNTGCCACCGCGGTGCTATCCAGGTGCCGACGATGAAGCCTGCTATCGACATGGTGAGCTGTATGACGACGGCGACGATACCATAGGAGTAGGCTATCGAGCCCCAGACTACGAATGTGCCGGCCGAGAAGAAGCCCATGAANAGTGAGAGTCCGTTCATTGCCCAGGGGACGTTGCCGCCGCCGGCAAAGAAGCTTTTCATGTCCTTGCCTGTGCGCGAGAAGGCGATGCCGGTGAGCAGGACTCCGACCGAGAACAGGAGGATAGTGATAAGATCGATGTTGTTCATGTAGCGTGATTGGTATTAGCTTTAAATTTATGGTGGGCGGTGCTTGAAACGGTTAGTCGTCCCGGAACCGCACTACAAATTTATAGAAAATAATACCGTTATATTCAAAAGATTACGTAAAAATTAGCGGTAACGTTTCCGAAAATTTTTGGGAACGTTACCGATGCTGTCCCGACGATATCAGGNCCGTCGGGCCGATGTTGTGAGGGTGGAAAATCAGNGTCCCACCGATGACTCGCGTATGTTGAGTGTGGCGTCGAGGCAGACGGTCTGGGGGGCTTTGTGGCGGTTGTCGCGAATCTGTTGCAGCAGCAGTTCGGCTGCACGTCGGCCCATCTCTTTCATGGGTTGCAGGACGGTGGTGAGCTGAGGCTCGACGACGGTGGCCATGGACCCCTCGCTGAAGCCCACGATGGCAATGTCGCGTGGAACGTCGATGCCGGCGTTCTTGAGGGCTTTCATTGCNCCGATGGCGACGGGGTCGTTGAAGCAGAAGATGGCGTCGGGTAGCTGTCGGCCCTCGGCGAGCAGTTTCTCGACGGCTTCCTGACCGTCTTTGATGAAGATGCCGGCCGGTATGGCCCTGCCCTGTGGGTCGAGGCCGTGGTGCAGCATGGCGTTGGCAAATCCCTGGGCGCGCATGGCGCTGACCTCGAGATTGACGGGGCCGAGGAGGTGAATGATGTTGCGGCGGTTGGTCTGAATGAGGTGTTCGACGGCTTTCTCGGCCATGAGGCAGTCGTTGATTATGACCTTGGGTGCGGCGATGGTCTTGGGGCATCGGTTGAAGAAAACGACTGGTGTGCCCGAGTCCATGAGCTGCTTGTAGGCGTCTTCGTTGCCGCCCTCGTTGGTGGTCGAGATGATGATGCCCTCGACCATGTGTTCGCTCAGTAGCCTGAGGTTGTCGAGTTCCTGGCTGCGGCTCTCGTTGCTCTGGGTGATGAACATGTGGTAGTTCTCGCGGTAGAGGACTTCCTGTATGCCCATGACGACGTTGGGGAAGAAGCTGCTGACAAACTCGGGTATGATGATGCCGATGGTGCCTGTGCGTTTGTTCTGAAGGTTCTTGGCGTTGAGGTTGGGGTGATAGTTGAGTTTCTTGGCCATGGCAAGCACTTGGTCGCGTGTCTCGCGTTTGACGTCCCAGGCATCGGACAGCGCTCGCGAAACGGTAGAAGTGGAGATGCCGAGGGCTTTGGCTATATCTTTGAGTGTAGTATTAGGGCTCATAGGGTTACAATTTAAGGCAAGTTGCGGTCGGCAGACCTTATCTGATTGCAAATTTAGAAATTTTTTTTCAATTCGTGCTGACATTGTAACCTTATGATAATGTTAAAAATAGTGAGTGACTGAGAGTAGTGGGTTATCTTGTTACGACAGTCTTGTGACCGTCGACAATGTAGAGTCCGGGGCCGGGTATGCCTGTGAGCCGGCGTCCGTCGATGGTGTAGATGCCGCCAGGGGTTGCCGGCCGGTCGGAGCCGGTGACGGTGCCGATGCCTGCTGTCGAACCGAATGTGTGGCTGACGGTGCCGACCGGCTTGCCGTCGATGAGAATGGTGACTGTCACCGGGGCGTCGTCGTCATAGCCGTAACGTGCGAAGCTCCACTCGTAGGGCCAGTCAGTGGCTGTTGTCGCGCGGCCGTTGCTCTCGGCTTGTATTGTGAGGCCGGGTGTGGTTGTGCAGTCGGCGAAGCCGTAGAGCGAGTCCCACCCGAAGGGTGAGCGCACGCGGTAGAGGTATATGTTGCCGGCCGGGGTGCCGGTGGCTATTACCTCCATGCCGTCGGTGAGCGGTGTGAGCGAGCCGTAGTCGGGGCATGAGGCGTCGAGGGTGATAATCTCGATGTCGCGTGGCGACACGCTGACGCTTATTGACTGCCGCGGCTCGGTGAGGTGAGACCGGAGGTCGTCGGACAAGGTGAGTGTGGTGGCGATCCTGTCGTTGCCGTCGTTGGTGACGAGGATATAGATGTGGTCGGCATTGCGGGCGGTGAGCAGATTGATGTCGGGGGTGTCGGCTGTTACCCATCGGGCCGGCATGTATAGTTCGGCGGCGTCGCCGAGAATGGTTGCGGGTGTGCGTCCGCTGATGTTGTTGGCAAACCATACAAATCCTTCCTGACGGGCCCGTGTGGCGGTGAAGCGTCCCTCGGAACGGGCTATGAACTCGGTGACGAGATAGTCCTGTATCATGCCCATGTAGGCCGGTATGTGGTGGTAATAGATGGAGCTGACATCGGGGCCCTGATAGGGGAATGTGGGTGAGGCGGTGATGTCGGTGTAGCCGGTGGCGTAGTAGCCCGGATAGTTGGCGGCGCGGCCAATGACGGCGTTGCGGGCATAGATGTCGAAGATGTCGCGGCCTGACAGTGAGGCGAGCTCCATGAGCCGTGGCGCCCAGTTGCTCATGAACACGGGGCGGACTGTCTTGCCGGCCGAGCGCAGGAAGTAGGTGGCGGGCTGCTCCATGCCGAGGCCTACCGATGACACGCTCCAGGCATCGACGTCGTGAGCCGGGGCGTCGCCGTCGTGGCGCGGAAAGCCGAGGCGGAACTGCTCGGGGCCTTTCCACCATATCGTGGTCACGCCGTCATAGCGGTCGCCGGGGTGGACGGTGACCGAGCCGGTGGCAACACGTGGCCAGCTCTTGATGCCGGCAAGGGTGTGCGAGGCGCCCAGGCGCGCTGCATCGAGATAGCGTTCGTTGCCTGTGATGTTGTAGATGTCGATGAGCGGCGTCCAGTCGGGTATCATCTGGCTGTTGTAGAAGCTGCCCTGTGCCATGGCGGGGAGGTGTCCCGCCAGAATCTCGTCGGCGCAGGCATCGGCCAGTGAGACGGCGTTGTCGAGATGGGTCACGTCGGCGGTGAGGCGGTAGGCCGACAGCTCTTGTGTGAACAGCCTGAGGGTGCTGAAGTAACCGTTGGAGGCACGCAGATTGCCGTCGGGCAGGGCGAGTGTCTCGAGCCAGGGGTTGAGGGCGCCGGTGAGCGTGTTGAGCCCCTCATAGAGCGTGGTGGGGAACTGAGATGTGAGTGGATTGAGTGGCGACGGGGCGTTGGCACGGGTGCGGTAGCCGCTGCGCGACAGCAGGTACTCGATAGTGGGTAGTGCGCGCGTGGCGTAGAGCTCCTCGTCGTGGGTGAGTGTCGCGGCTCCGACTATGGAGAGGGGTGATGACTGGACGACGGTGGGGGCGGTGGTTCCGTCGGCCTCAATGTCCCAGAAGCCTTTGAGCGATTGTTCCCAGCCCGAGGCGTTGTCGTCTTTAATGAGGTCTGTGAGGTTGTTGAGAATGTCATTGAGCGATGTGTCAGATGGGCGGCGATAGTCGGTGACGCCGAAGATGTTGTCGGAGGCGTAGGCGAGGGCGTCGTCCCAACCGCCGGTCACGATGCCGGTGATAAAACGCACTTCGATTGGCCTGCCTTTGTGTACCTCTGAGTCGGACATGCCGGGAAGCGGTGCCAGGGCTACGGGCTGCAGCTGCCCCTCGCTGTTGCGCAGTGAGAAGCCTACGGGCGAATAGTCGTACGAGCCCCAGCTGTCGGTGAAGGTCGAGAGGTCGGCGGCGACAAATGATGAGTATGTGCCGAAGCTGCCCGAGGTCGATACCGTGGCAATACATTGGCTCATCATTGACGAGAAGAGTGTGAGCGGTGTGGCAGGCAGGCGGTCGCCGGCAAACATGGGTGGCATGAGGGCGCCGCGGCAGTCGGTGTCGCTGATGCCCTTGGCGCCGTGGAGCATGAGGGTGAAACAGCCATCGGCAGCGGGCTCATAGACAAATCGCGTCTCGATGTGTGACCCCGACCCGGGGACTGTCCAGTAGCCTGTGAGCGAGCCGTGCGGGCCACAGTCGTAGGTGACCTTGATGCAGCCGGCCGAGACTTTGGTGACGGCGGTGGCGCGGGGTTCGTACAGCGTGCCGGTGAAGTAGGGGTTGGTGTTGTCGCCGTCGACACTGACGGTGTAGTCTGTGCCTTCGAATGTCATGGTGCGGTGTGCTGACTGTGTGTCCCATGCCGGATAGAACTCGTTGTGGTTGAATGCCGGTCGGGTGGCCGATGAGATGATGGCCAGGCGGTTGTCCTCGGCTGTCGATGAAAATCGACGCCACGAGCCACCTTGTCTGAAGTCGGTCTTGCACACGATATGGCCGCCGGCGTCGGGCAGGCGTACAAAGCTGATGCGGATTTCATCGTTAGAGGCGCTGGCGAGGGTGGTGTAGCCGGGTGTGATGTCGAGCGACGGGGTAAGTGACGGTATGTTGTCGTCGGTGTAGTCCATTGTCATGGGGTTGCGGCGCCATCGGGCCACGTCGGCATTGGTGAGGGTGTTGGGGTCGAGCGCCGGGTCGCGTGTGAGCAGTATGGCGTCACAACGGCCGTAGTAGTGGCCGGTGTCGGTGAGTCGCAGCAGGGTGGGTTTGCGTTGCAGGACGGCGGTGCCGACATGTTCCCATCTAAAGCCGGCCGAACCGTGGTTGCCGGCAGGCGACATGGTGTTGCCGTCGATTGAGAGGGTGTATGTGCGTGGCCGGGCTGAATCGAGGAAGTCTTGTGAACGTGTCCACACGTGATACTCGCCGGCCTCGAGAATGTTGACAACAGTGAGCGCGTCGGCCTCGGGAGCGCTGTTGTTGTCCTGGTAGACACGCAACATGGCGGTGCCGAGACAGTCTGACGACTTCTCGACGACCCATTTGCCCTTGAACTGAAAGGCCTCGCCCTCGATAAGATAGGTGGACTGGGCCGGTGACGTGTGAGCACACGAAATGGCCATAAGGGTGATGATAATGGTTAGCAGTTGACGTGTCATGGTTTAGAGTGGTGGGGGTGAAAAGGGCCATCAGGCAGTGTGGCGTGCATGATGGCCCGAGCTTATGAAAAAAAACTAAAAACCTTATAATGTACCTTGGAAACTATTGTAGAAATCAGATTTTGCGAATTTTCTTGCCGTTGACGATGTAGAGTCCGGCGGGGAGGTCTTCGAGTGCGGTAGCGGGGGCTGCATTGCTCTTGAGCATGATGCCCTGGAGGTTGTAGACATTNACTGCCGCCGGGGCCTCGGGGTCAATGAGTGAGTCGATATGAGACGATGTTATGCTGCCGTTGTTGAGCACGAGAGTCGAGGGGTGCTCGGTGAGTCCGGTGGCGTCGATGTAGGCCGAGAATGCGGGCAGAGGTGCGGTGCCGTCGCTCAGTATCCACTCGTTGTCTTTGAGATAGTAGCAGTTGGCGGGTACTGTNCCGGCGGCCCAGTTGCCCTGCATCTTGACGGGATANGGGGCCTCGCCCTCGGNGACTTTCTTATCCCAGCTGCCGGCGTTGCCTTTCTGGACTGCGACGCCATAGAAGGTCAGGTAGTTGTCGGCATCGATGTCGGCCTTNGGTTTGGCAAGATAGGGTTTGCGGGCCTGGGTGTTGGCGCCCTGGAGGGTGTTGAATATGAGGTCGCCGTCACTGTATGAACTCCATATCAGCAGGTCGTCGAAGATGTCACGCCAGTTCTCGATAATGAAGGGGAGGCAGATGGGGGTGTACTTGCCCTCTTCGAACGTGCGGCACAGCTGTACGTCGGCATCGGTGGTTTCGGTCAGTCCCTCGGTGGCGTCGTCGGTGATGGCGATGATGTTCGAAAGTTTGTAAAGCTCGATGTTGTTGAAGTAGATGGTAGTAAGGCCTCCGGCAGTCGAGTTGCGCAGATAGCCGAGCTTTATCTCCTGAGTGTCGGTAATCTTGAATGACACTGAGTAGTCGCTCATCTTGCCGCCACCGATGATGTTGTCGCTGACTGCAAGATCGCCGGCAGCGAGGTTGGCTGTGCGTGCTGCGCCGGCTACGTAGGCCTCGCTCTCAAGCACGTATGAGCCTTTTGAAAGAGTGACATTCTGGTAAGCGGCAAATTTGTTGTACGAGTCAGCTTCTTTGAGCAGATTTGAGTTGACACGCATCCACGCCTGGGTTTTGTCTGAGTTCTGGCCTGCGGCGAGAACACTGCCGCTGCCAAATGTCAGTCCGTCGATATCGTTCTGCCATGCGCCGGCGAGATTGGCCTGGGTATATTTGCCTATATTGGCGGGGGTAATGGCTGTATATGACATCAGGTAGGTCATGTCAAATGCGTAGCCCGGTGCCGGGGTGGCATTCTGCTGGTAGGTCTGCATTGCTACAGCCTTGTCGGCGTCGGTCGACTCAGCGTCGTCAAGCACAGCCTTGAAGGTGTTTCTCGCGCCGGCAACAGCTTCGATTGAGTGAGAATAAACATCGTCGGGGGTAGTGAGGACGGTAAAATCGTGGGCCGATGATGACCATGTAGTCAGGCTCATGGCCGATAGCAAAATGAGGTTGAGATGTTTCATAATGATTGTTTTTATGGTATGTTTATTTGTTGACGATTTGTTGAGGACGTTGCAAAGATATGTAGTTTTGTGACTCGTTTTTAGGGTTTTTGAGAAAAAATTAACGGGAACGTTTCCAATGGGCGTATCGCGATTAACGGGAACGTTCCCAATGAGTTGAGATGTGCAAAAGCGGGTGGGTCGGGTGAAAATTTTGTGGGTTAATGTGGCGGTATAAAGAGGTGATTAGTTTATTTGGCGGTGAATTTTTTTATCTACTTATATAATGAATTTATGGCCTCGATAAAAGTAATGTTTAGCCCCTCGTCGGCCGTTGACCGTGAGGGCACGATCTGCTATCAGATTAATCATGATCGAAAATCGCGTCGGCTGGACACTGATTACCGTTTGTTTGCATGTGAGTGGAATGAGAAGCGCTCAATGGTGGTTGTAAACGACCGCAGTGACCGCCGTGAAGCGGTAACGGCGATACGTGAGCAGATAGCCGGCGATGTTGAACGCCTTAACAGGGTAATACGCCGCCTGGACGGTAACGGACTGAGTTATACGGCCACCGATGTGGTCGATGAGTACAGGCGATATGTGACCGAATGTTGCCTGTCACATTTCATGGCGGGTCTCATCTCCAAGATGAGGCAGAATGGCAGGGTGCGCACGTCCGAGACCTACATGACCACGCTGAACAGCTTCAGACGGTTCTTGAATGGCGGTGATATCGGGCTCGACTGTCTGAATGCCGAGCTGATGGAGGCGTATGAGGCGTGGAACAGGCAAAGGGGTGTATCGTCAAACACAATCTCGTTTTATAACCGCATACTGCGCGCGGTCTATAACCGTGCTGTCGATAATGATTTGATTGACGACCGCCGCCCGTTCAGGCACGTATATACGGGTGTGGACAAGACCGTCAAACGGGCACTGCCGCTGGCTGTGGTAAGGGAAATAAAGAAGCTCGACCTGACGCGCATACCGTCGCTCGACTATGCGCGCGATATGTTTATAATGAGTTTCATGTTGCGCGGTATGAGCTTTATTGATATGGCCTATCTGCGCAAGTCTGACCTGACCAACGGGTATATCACTTACCGACGGCGCAAGACGGGACAGCGGCTCACGATAGCCTGGACCAAGGAGATGCAGGCCATACTCGACAAGTATCCCGAGAATAAAAGCGATTATCTGCTGCCTGTAATACGCACCCCGGGTATAAATGACCGATGGGCCTATCGCAATGTTGGCTACAACATCAATTATGGTCTCAAGGCTATTGCACGTATGGTGGGGGTGACGATGCCGCTGACGCTGTATGTGGCGCGTCACAGCTGGGCATCGGCGGCCAAGGCCAAGGGTGTCCCGTTAAGTGTAATCAGTGAGGGAATGGGTCACGACAGCGAGTCGACCACTCAAATCTATCTCGCGAGCCTGGACGCGTCGGTGGTCGACAGGGCCAACTCGTTGATATTGTCGTCGATCTAAGACGCCGTTCCCCAATATTTGTTAAAAACTGGGATTTTATTGACAAAACCCGTCCAAATGTGTTATATTTGCAGACTTACTGATAGTAACACGCCAGTGCCGAGGCTGTGTGACCCGAGGAGTCGGGCTCAGCGACACGAGGCAGCGCGTTATCAAGACAATGGGGTTGACCGGTTTTGACAGCGTGTAGAGGTGGTGAGTAAGCATGCCGAGCAATGATGGCTACGCTCGTAAATCAGGGACATCAAAAATTTCAAATGGCGAAAATAACTACGCTCTCGCTGCTTAATTGAAGTACAGTAGATTAGCTTTATCCCCGCAACAGTTGCAGGGACGAGACATCACCCCGGAGCCGTCGACCCGAGGATTTCGGACAAGGTGGTGCAGATAAATCGGGTATAGGACGCCCATAGCCTCGGCAGGCGCCCGAAGTTATAGAGGATAAGATTGGCGTTGGTGGTCTCATGCCTGCGCCGGTACGAAAACCAAGTTGAGAATAAGCATGTAGAAAGCTCATTAGTTCCACGTTTGGACGAGGGTTCAAGTCCCTCCAGCTCCACAACAAAAGCTCGCCTATGGCGAGCTTTTGTTGTTTCTCAAGAAAGTGCAGCGCTCAAATCACAATGAGTCGGCATCACCCTGCCACCGCCGTCTTTCAGAGATTAACTGTTAAGGGGATAGGTGTATGGAGTGTTATTTGTAACGTGTAGTATCTATTCCTGACGACAAGATTTGTCTGGATTTATTCTTTTCAGCTGTCAGCCTGCCGCTATCAATTGATATGTAAGGAATAATTATTTATTACTGTGGAAACAATGCACAGAAGCCTTGCTTGTTGAACTGGTAATACATATCGATGCGCTCAGGCGTATCGTTTTCAAGGAGCTGGAGCAACTCTTTGGTAAACTCAAGCACTCCTGAGCCGTTAGCGGTGACTATCCTTCCATCTGATACTGCTTGCTCATGTATGTAACCTTCAGAATTGGTATAGTTCTCTGCGCCCCACAGTTTCAGCTGTTCAACGCCATTGCCGGTATGCCTTATGTCATTGAGAAATCCGTGTTTAGCCATGAATGATGCTCCATTGCAGATTGCGCCTACAATATTACCTTTATCCAATGCCTTTCGGACAATGGGTGCAACCTTATCGGCTATAGGAGTGAGCCAGCCATAGCCGCCTATCAGAATGAGGGCGGCATAATCGTCAGGCATATTCTCAATGGAGTAATCGGGCAACACACGGAAACCTCCTATGGCAGTGACTGGCTCCAAAGTGGGAGCCACTATCTTGTTGGTGTATTTCGGATTTGACTTCAACTGCGTTTCGTCGCTGCTAACAGCTTCCATGAGATAGACCATCTCATGTGACGCGAAGTCGGGAAGCAAAACGTATAATATTTCGTTGCTCATATTGAGCTTATTTCAGAATGTCGGAAAGACTCGCATCACAAACCATTGTCGGAGTAAACTCCACAATCTGATAATCAGCAATTCCGTTGATCTTAAACGGGTCTTGCGAAATGATGGTATCTACAGCGGCACGGTTCTCTGCTTTTATCATAATCACACCACCAACACGAGGAGTCTGCGGCCCCGACGCAATGAAATCGCCTGCGGCATAATGTTCCGCAAGGTAATCACGGTGCGCCTGAAGATAGCGGTCAACTTCTTCTAAAGATTTTTTATATGTCAGAACTGCTATAAACATAGTTGTATCAATTTTGTATCTTATGTCAACCCAACCACAAAGTTACGAAATTAGTTTGATATTTTAACGATTTGATGTGTGGCCAAAAGCGATTTATGGATGTGAAAAGTCCTCCGGGAGGGAAATTCCCGGAGGACTTTGATTGTGGGTTATGTTGTGGATTTTAGCGGATGTAGACCTTGGTTGTTGCTGTGGCGGTGCGGATAATGTAGATGCCGGGGGCAAGGTTGAGGTCGTTGTGTGATATTCGGGCGCTGCATGTANGGAGAAGTTTGCCGGTAAGGTCGTAGATATACATGCTGTCGGCTGCTTGATTGGCGTTGTCTGAGATAACGTTGTCNATGCCTGATCCCATTTCNGANATTCCCTTGATGTTCTCAAAGAAGTCGCCCCATTCGCTGGCCTTGTAGTCGGCTATGGCGCTGTCGGGACAGTAGATGGTGACTTTNGTTTTGTCTACGCCNCGGAANGGATCAGTCAGTCCTTCCCAGCCATCGAATTCAGAGGGTGTCTCGCCTTGGCAGATGATGGTGGTGAGGGCGGTGCAGTTGTAGAAGGCGCGGTTGCCTACGTCGGTAAGTGCTGCGGGGAGTGTCACAGTTGTGAGTTTGTCACAACTTGCCACGAGTGCTTCCTCTACTTTTGTGATTGCCGAGGGNAGGGTTAATTCTNTGAGCTGAGTGCCGGCGAATGCCTGTGGGTAGATTAAACTTACGTTCTCGGGGATTGTNATATATTCGAGAGCCGAGTTGCAGAATGCCATTTCGTCTATGCCTACGATTGAT
This sequence comes from Bacteroides sp., assembly GCA_014802385.1. GTDB lineage: Bacteria > Bacteroidota > Bacteroidia > Bacteroidales > Muribaculaceae > JAAVFS01. The sequence continues at coordinate 52,916 of JAAVCJ010000015.1, read as the reverse complement.
TCGGGAAGTGTGACGGTTTTGGTTGCAGNTTTATAGAATGCTCCTCCGATTATGCCGCGTGTGCCGTCAACTACCGTATAGCTTTCAGCCTCATTGCGCGGATAGAGATACAGGAAGTTGCCGTCTGAGCTGTAAAGCACGCCATCAACGGTCTTGAATGCTGTGTTGGCCGGGTCTACAGTGATCAGTGCGATCGGTGAGTTGGTGAATGAGTTGGAGGCAATGGACGAGAGGCCGGCCGGTATGTTTAACGAGGTCAGNCCGGTATTTACAAATGCCTGTGCGCCGATCTTGGTAAGAGAGGCGGGGAGGTTGATTGATGTTAGTGATGAGCAATCGATGAATGTCATCGGCTTGATTTCAGTCAGAGCCGACGGGAGGGTGATGTCGGTGAGNGATGCGCACGCCTCAAATGCNTCTTCGGCGATGTCGGTGCATTGCTCAGGTACTATTATCGATGTTATTGCTGCTTTATAGAAGACGCCGCTGCCTAACGATTTAAGTGTCGAAGGAAGTTTGATATCTGACAGTTTCTCGCACATTCCGAACACAGATGATCCTAAATCGGTGACTCCNTCGGGTATCTCGATAGATGTGAGTGAGGTGGTGCGGAATGCGTAGTCGCCGATTTCCTTGAGGGTAGAGGGGAGGTTGATNTCAGNAAGGTCAGACTGACGGAAAGCGCCGTATGCGATTGTGTGCAGACCTTCGGGAAGAGTNACTTTGCGAACGCTGCTCCAATAGAACGCGTCGCGCGCGATTCCGACAACGTCAAACACNTCTCCGTCGGCATGAGTGACAGTGGCAGGCACTATGCATTCTTCAACGCCCGATGCAACACCGCTGACATTCACTTCGCCGGCGGCTGTTACGACATATTCGAGGTTGCCGACAGTAAATTCGGTGCCTANGGGAAGTTCNACCACTTTGGCTATGGCGGTGCCGGTAAGTGCAACGCTCAGAGCCTCGCCCTCATCAAAGTTGATTGTGAGGGTGCCGGTGAATTCACCTGTCTCGTTCGGTGAGAATGTTACATTAATGTCTGTGGTCACGCCCGCATCAACGCTTACGGCATCTCNTGACACTGAGAATGGGGCTGTTGCGGTATATGTGGCTGTGAAAGGCTGGGTGCCTTTGTTGGTAAGAGAGATGGTTTTATGTGACGATTCGCCGACTGTTACTTCTCCGAATTCGATGTTTTCGGCAGAAAGAGAGGGAAGGAATGCATCTTCTGCGGCATCGGCGAGAGCATCGGCATTGAAGCTGCCCATTGCCATATTTACGGCATCGATAGCAATGTATGCACTACCGGTTACCGAACCGAGGGCTACGCCCCAACCGGACTGATAATCAGAAAGCCATTGAAGCTCGATTTTTTCGTCGCTGATTTTCCAGGTTCCATCGGCATTCTTGGTGGCAGGATAGATGAGAAGATCGGGATTTGATGAGGTTGCAGTTGCCGTCAACATGAAATTACCTTCGATTTCGGGTGAAATCATGTAAACGTATGTCATGTTCGGGTAATAACGGATATGGTTACCTTCAACCACCGTCACACCCCCTTTGCCATCTTTTTCATAAGAAAGGAAGTTGTCAGTACTTTCTTCCTCTTTGATAATATTAACATACTCAGATACAGAGTAGTCATATTCTTTTGTTACCTCCCAGCCCGTCCAATTCTCGGGTAATGTCTTGGCCGGAAGATTGAAAGATGCTGAATAGCCGGCAGGAGCGTCTATACCTTTGCCGGTAAGTGTGATAGTGAAAGATCCCGCCTCACCACAGTTGATCACGGCTTCAGAAGAGAACTCGCCAGCTGTTTCGGGTCTGAATGTAATCTGAATATTGGCACTTTCGCCCGAAGCGAGTTCCGATGGCAGTGAGCCTATTGTAAAGGCTGCATCAGAGGGTGCTGTAACTGAGATAGGGAATGTATTTGCTCCGCTATTGTTTACTTTTACCGATGCTATGGCCTGCTCAGTTGTCAAAGTCACAGGAAAAGCGATACTTTCAGCAGACACCTTAGCCTCGAAAGGCTCAAGCTCGCCGAAATTGAATGTGGTCTGAGGGAGGAATTTATCTCCATAGACTGTGCCGGTAGTGGTATATGCGGCCTGCATATTATCAGTTGTCACACCTAAGAACATTGTTCTTGGATAAGCATTACCTGCGCTACCGAGGCTTACCTGAATGAGCAGGTTAGATCCGGTGTAGTTATAAGGTGTAGTCAATTCGAACACGAGGTCGCGACCGCCTCCTTCGCCCTCCTTCGGGCCGCTATAGCATACTGTCCAATCCGGCTCCAGGAAGTTGGTGTATCCACCCTCGTCCCCCGTAAAGGCGGCGAGCTCAGTTTCAGCTATCGAAAGTCGCATATCGTCGGTTTTCCAACTGCTTGCGTAGCCATCGTCGTTAATATAGAAGTGAAGCTTATTTATAGCCTGTCCTTTCATTGCCTGCAGTTGCTCGGCAGGATATATTATTTGCGATTTGCATCTTGTGTCGTCAAGATAGTAGAAATGGAATGGGATATACCCATTGGTTGTGGATCCCTCGTTTACGGTCAATTCGCCCGCCATCACAGTGGGGGCGAGCGCGGCTGTCAAGCCCACTGCTGTCAACCAGCCTTTAATGGTGTTCATATCAAATAAAATGATGTCAATGTGTAAGGTTAAATTTATAAATATAGATAATATGGCTTGCAAATATAATAAAATTCTACCAAAGTGCAGATATGTAAAGTCTACATTTAAGAAATATCACTATAAAATGATGCTGCATGGTTGCCGAATGGCGAGTCGGTGATATGCCACAAGGTATGAGATATAGTGATTTTGTCATATCGCTTTGCAGTATGGGCGGGGGTTGTGTNAATGGNAATTTAGCCTTANTTTTGTGTTATGGAAATAAAGGTAAAGCGATTTGATGATTTGACNACGGCCGAGCTGTATGAAATTCTGCGNTGTAGGTCGGAGGTCTTTATTTGTGAACAGAACTGTGATTATCAGGATATGGACGGCCTGGATAAGTGGTCGACTCACCTGTTTATAGGCGACGANCGATGTGTCANGGCCTACCTCAGGGTTATTGACCCNGGTGTGAAGTTCGAGTGTGCTTCGATAGGCCGTGTGCTGACTATGAAGGAGTTTCGCGGCCAGGGGTTGGCTCGTCCGCTNCTAATGGAGGCTATCAGAATAGCCAAATCNAAGTCAGANAAGATTGAAATCGAGGCTCANGCTTATCTCAGGAATTTCTATCGGTCACTGGGTTTTGTTGAGACATCGGGTGTGTTTATGCTCGATGGTATTGAGCACATAAGCATGGTGTTAGAGTGATGAAGTGGCTTAAATTCGCGCTATTCCTTATTGGAGGCATCGTGGTAGGTTTTTTGCTTGGCAACGGTGCCGCATGGTTGTTTGGCGGTAAGTCGCCGGGCAATATGGTTGANGGNCTGCTGAACCTTAAGNTNTGGGAGATAGTGGTGGTTCCACTGGTGGCTATCGTGGCTATGGTGGTGGCCGGCTTTCTTCTCGTTTTGGCCCATGAGNCNGGTCACCTGGTGTGNGGCCTTTTGTCGGGATATCGATTTGTTTCGTTCCGCATATTCAATTTTACGTTCATCAATGATTATGGCAGGGTACGTATCAAGCGTTTTGCTGTTGCCGGCACGGGTGGTCAATGTCTGCTATCGCCGCCCGATGGCCCTGTCGANACAATTCCNACAGGCTGGTATAACGTAGGTGGCTTGTTGGCCAATATAGTTGTTTTGGCNGTGGCCGTTCCGCTGCTGTGGGTTGATAAAAATCCGTTTGTCCAGATGTCGCTGGTAATATTTGTNGTGGTGGATTTAATCATGATATGTATGAANGGNATTCCTATGAAAATAGGCGGCATAGGCAATGATGCCCTGAATATGCTGATGCTCAGGACTAATNTAAAGGCCAAGCGTGGATTGATTGCCCAANTGAGGTCGAATGAACTGATACAACGCGGTGTAAGGCCACGAGATATGCCCGATGAGATTTTTGAGTTTGANCCCGATNTTGATTACCGCAATCAGCTTGAAGTCTCGCTGCCGCTGATGANGGCTTCGCGTNTGTTAGACATGGGCGAGACTGAACAAGCGTACCAATGTNTGGCCGAGCTGTATGGTCACAAAGATGATTTAATGGGATTGTATGTCAATGAAATAGCTTGTGAATTGGCATATACNGCCATGGTCACCGGACGCATAGACCNGGCCCGGGAACTGTTGGANGCCGAGNTGCTGAAGTACATCGAGGCTTATCGTCGTGTCATGTCGTCAAAGGAGAGACTGCTGTGTGCCAAGGCTTTGTATATAGACTCAGACCNCGATGCGGCGGTNAGAATTTATGAAAATCTCGTGGGACGGCGGTCACAATACCTGTTGCAGGGCGAGGTGGCGAGNGATATTGACCTGATGAGGGGTATTTTGTTCAATGGCTGAGNGCGTGGAGNAGGACGACGGCGTTGTTGTGAAGCGGGTCGTGTGAGGAGNAGAGNAAGGTGACGCGTGGGTAGGGTGNTATCTCGTTTTTGAGTGAGGCGAATGCCTGACTGGCGAGCAGTTGGGCGGTGTANCGACGCTCAAATTCNTCCCNGCGATTGGCNGGGTCGGCGTGAAACCACTCGCGAAGTTCGGTCGAGGGGGCTATGAGTTTGTCCCACGAGTCGTAGTGAAAAGTNGCGTGAGAGAGTCCGCGCGGCCACAGGCGGTCGACATATACGCGGTATCCATCGTCGGGTGTGGCCGGGTCATAGGCCCGTTTTATTTGAATTGTCTGCATAGCTTTCAGTGTTTTAGCTATATAACAAACCGCCGTCAACAATAGTTGGCGGCGGTTCATGATATGTAGATGGGTCAGCCCTGTATCACGCTGTCAATCTCGGCCAGTTCGTCGGCTGAGAAGGTGGTGTTGGCCAGGCANCCCAGGCTGTCACTGAGTTGTCCTACCGAGCTGCTGCCCACGATCACCGATGTGACGCGGTTGTCTTTGAGCAGCCATGCGAGCGACATCTCAGCGAGTGTCTGGCCGCGACGTTCGGCTATGGCGTTAAGCTGTCTGACTTTGTCTATGAGCCGGGGCGTAATCTTGTCGGTAGTGAGGTGCAGGCCGCTCGCGGCTCGCGAATCTTGTGGCACACCGTTGAGGTAACGGTTGGTGAGAATGCCCTGTTCGAGAGGCGAGAAAGCGGTAAATCCGACGCCGTTGTCGGCTGCCTGCTGCAAGATGCCCTGTTTCTCGACCTCGCGGTCGAGCATATTATAACGTCCCTGATAAATGAGGCATGGTACATCGTGCCGGTTCAGGTAGTCATAAGCCACCTTGGCTGCCTCGTAGGGCCATCGTGAAATGCCTACGTAGAGCGATTTGCCTTGGCGCACGATGTCGACGAGCGCCTGCAGGGTCTCTTCGAGCGGGGTGTGTGGGTCGAAGCGGTGACTGTAGAATATGTCGACATACTCCAGATTCATGCGCCGCAGGCTCTGGTTGAGCGATGCAAACAGGTACTTGCGCGAGCCCCAGTTGCCGTAGGGGCCGGGCCACATGTCATAGCCGGCCTTGGTGGTGATGACCATCTCATCGCGGTAGGGCCTGAACGACTTGGCCATGATCTGACCGAATGTCTCCTCGGCCGAGCCGTATGACGGGCCGTAATTGTTGGCCAAATCAAAGCATGTTATGCCGTGGTCGAACGCATAGTGGAGCATATCGCGGCTGTTGGCCAGCGTATTGACGTCGCCGAAGTTGTGCCACAGGCCAAGCGAGATGCGTGGTAGCAGCAGGCCCGAGCGTCCGCATCGTTCGTAGGTCATGNCGCTATCGTAACGGCTGTCGGCTGCAAGATAAGGAGGATTAATCATAAATTGCGGGTTAAATCAATACATTTGTTCCCACGAATGGAACATGGGAACAAATGTATTGAAATTTTTGAAACACAGCAAATGTTTTTCTACCCCTGTTGCAAGGGTGTCATGTGGTAGCCGAGAGCGTTCAGCTCCATAGCCATGCCGGCAAGGTAGAGCTGGTGTAGGGCGCCTATGTAGCAGCCCAGGGCGGCCTCGGTGCCGGGCTCGACGTGTTCGTGGCTCAGCAGGCTGTAGACTCTCGACGCACACTCGGCCACGAGCTCGGTAATCTTCTCGGCGGCCTCGCCGGTGTAACCGAGCACGTCTTCGACCACGGCCTCGTCCATGTTGTCATAGCCGCGTCGGTCGCGCAACTGGCCGTAGATATTTTTCTCGGCCGAATACTTGGCCCAGTCGGTGTCCCAGTAGTAGGCCATCGCCATGCCTATGAGCATGGCCCACCCGAGCGACACGACGGGGTATTGCTGAAATTCGCGGGCTCCGTCGGGCATGTATTCGCGGGCTATCTCGCCCCACTTGTCCTCGACGTCGGGACACTCGGGAACGTGAGCGTCAAGCGCCTCTTTGTGTTGCAGAAACGACTCAAGGTCGGCCTTGACTTTGGCTTCAAAATCTTTGACTATAGCTTTGTTGTCCATAATACTATGCTTTGATTTTCACTAACAATACTTTTGAATCGGCATTGGCCACCACACTGTGGGGTACACCCTCGCCAACGAGCATGAACTCACCCTTGCCGATGGTGTGGGGCACGCCGTTCATTGTGAAGATGATTTCACCCTCGAGTACGTTGACCATCAATTCGGCCGGGGCAAGGTGTTCATCGAGTTTCTGACCGGCGGTAAAGCCCAGAATGGTCACGCCGCCGTTAGTGTTGCCGAATATGTGACGCACCTGCACGCGGTCAGAGTGGTCGTTTATCTGAGTGGCGAGCTTGTGAACCTCGCCAAATTTAAAATTAGTTTCTAACATTTCAGTAAGATTTTTGAATTACACATCTGACTTATCAACAACTGTCGGCCTCCGATTGTTGACTCACAGCCAAGACTGCCAGTTGTCGCACGATGTCTTGACANGTCGGGCCGTCTCGGTGTCAGGATACTTTCTGATGACGGTTTTAAGGTTGCCGAGCATNTANTGGGCGCGNGCGCGGGCCTCGTCGGTCACGAGCATGGCGAGGGCGGCCTCNACNTCTTTCTCATANGNNCGGGNGTCAGCGTCCGGGTCATATTCATATAGGAAAGTGTAGTTGTCCTCGGCAAAACTGTCGTCTACCCAATATTGTAGCGATGGTTGGAAGATACCGACCTCCCCGTCCCAATAACGCGTGAGTGCCCATGATGAATTGTNGCGGCGAATGGCATACTCGAGTCGNNCCATACCGCGGTCATCGGGTGTGCGGCCTTGACTCATAAGCTGCCTGTAACCGAGCATCTCGCGTGCAAAGTCGAGCTTGGCATTGTCTGACAGGTATCCGTCTTTGTATAGATTCATGGTGTGTTGATAGCGNTTGCTGACTTTCGACAGGTACTGTATAGCGCGCGGGTAGTTCTCCTCACGTAGGGCCAGCGTGCCGATAAGCTCGTTGTAGTAGTCGGCATCGGTTCTGATACGGTTTCTGATGAAGCGGTANAGACTGTTGTCGTGAGTCATCATACTGTTATAGGTCGCGGCGAGTTGGGCCGACGTCATGCTACCCATCATCTGGAACGACAGGCTGCCATAGTCGACCGTGTTGTTGTAAATCTCGCTGGCTCGCATCTCGTCGAGTGTAATTGACGGTATCGGGCGATACCATGTAGCGTGGTAGGCTATTGCGGGTTGACGTTCGTGACGCGGCGATATATTGTCGGCATAGGCGGCGAGCATCACGGCTATCGCATAGTCGCCTTGTTTCCACAACCGGGGTACCCAGTCGACGTATATCACATTGCGTACACGGCGTATCCACTCGTCGGCCTCGGGGTTCAGGTTGTCACATTGGCTCTCAATCCATTTCAGGTCGTCGGCCAGCGAGCCGATGTAGCCGTTGCGGGCATCGAGTTTCATTTTATAGGCATGTGCCAGNTCGCGGAGCTGGGGAGTAGAGAAACGGTACTGGAGGGCCCGGTTAATATACCGTGANGCNNTNNGGAGGTCGCCGGCATACTCATTATAATAATATGCCAGCAGGTAGGCCCAGTCGCCACGGTGTCTGACCGNGCTGTTTTTNAACAANGTGTGTGCGGTGGGTACGATCCTGGCTAACTTGCATGAATCATCNGCCTCATGGCGTATGTACTCAATAATCTGGGGCGCATCGGGGTTATGTCGGGCCATGTACTCGACCTTGTTGTCGACGCTCAGTGACCAGATGTCACCGCACGCGGCAAAAATTGAGTCGGCGGTGGCTGAGTCGCCCAGGCGGCTCCAGCANCCTGCCANATAGCGTCGGGCCATGCGNTTCATGAGGTTGGACTCGGGAAACGATGCNAACGCNGTGTCGCAATACTCGATACANTCCTCCCACANCCGTGACGCGAACAGTGCTCTAACCACCTGTAGTGCGTAACGGTCTTTCAGNCTGGTGCCGCGATAGGATTGGCACCACTCTATCTCGTTCCGGAAGTCGTCGGTATTGTATGACCGCTTCCTGTCGCGCGGATAGTACCATGGTGATTGCATCTTGCCGCGTTTCGATTCAATATTCTTGGCAGTNTNAAGAAAATCACTGATNTCAGAATCGTCAGTGTTATGTATATATGTGTAGAAAAGGTTTTCGGGNGATTGGNNGTCTTTATANACGGCCTGTTCAATNTCGGTGAGCGGAATCTGATTTGAAGTCAGTTGCTGCCACAGCCTGACGTTTTCCTCGCGGTCATAGTCACACATNCGTTTGCAATTGTCGGTATTGAAGAACTCGGGCGTGGGAATGATGGGATTGAAAGGNCCGCAGGCGTCGGCGCTGATGTTTAGGAGCANGCTAACGGCCGATAGCAAAAAGAGTTTCAATTTCATCGGGNGTATAGTTTGAAAGGTTCGTTGAATCAAGATGGTANAGAATGTTTGAGTGGGGACGTCCCGACAGGCGNTGCTCGATAAGGCGTTTGACNTCCATGATGTCACTGTAACGCGATGTCTCGGCNCTGANGATGTCGCCCTTTCTGATGANTTTNCCATTGTGCGGTATGTCACGCGTGGCCAGGTATTGTGTTTCNTTCAGGGGCTTGAACCGAGATGTGTCATTNANCTCCAACCCGTTGGTNAGACCTATGAATGTGCGTTTCCTGAACAGCAGCTGCCACGAATAGGTGGGATAGGCAATGTCGAGGTGCAGCGGGTAGTCGGTAAGNCTTTTGAGGTAGGGCTCGACATCTTTCAGGTCGATTATNGAATTGCGGGCGTCGGGATTGTTGAACGAGCCGGTGTTGTAGACCATCAGTACGCCGCNGTCGACGGGGGGAGCTTCGCTTGACAGCTGGTGCAGCCTTATGGTCGAGCTCAGTTCCCAAGGCAGCTGCAACTCGGTCATCTTGCATCGGACGGCCTGGCATAGTCTGAAAAACGACTTTTCGGTCGACTGGGTCCAGTCACANTCNAGCTGTAGCTCGCCGACGTTGGGCAGCTCGTTATACTCGGTCATGTTCCTGACNCGTGTCACNATGTTNTCGGCCAGCAGTTCCTCGTTATCATTCATTGCCTTGAGGGCGTCGAGGGTNACATATACCACGGGCACATATTCGAGGTCGGGCACGGGGTTGTCGATGTATGACCTTGAATCNTGAATTTGNATAGTGGCGTTGGGATAGACGGCCTCNCTGACCGATNGGGCAGTCTCGTCCTTNACCACGTCGAACATACGCATGTAGATGCGCCCGACGTTGTGGCGGTCGATAAAGTCATAGTCGGCACTGTCGGGTTTGAAAACCGTTTTCCAGTAATACACCGCGTTGGTTTCNCTATGCTCATTATCGATTGGGGCCGTTGTGGGCCCGGTGCAGCCTGTGAGTATGATTGCNGACAACGTCAGCAAGGTTAATAGGTACTTCATTGTCTTCGATAGATTTTGTAACACAAAATTCGGCGAAAAAAAACGTCAGGCAAAGCAAATTGCCCGACGTTGTACAAACTGTCGCTTATAATGTATGAAACTATCGGGGCCCCCTAACGCCACACGATGTAATTGACATTGGGCCATTTGTCGCCAGGGTCGTTGCCGACCATGTAGCGGTTGCCCGGCTCGTCGGTGTAACGGCCTGATGACGTGCCGCCCACGAGGTAAATGGCGTTGCGAACGCCTATGTCGGTGAGCGCCTGCGAAAATTCGTGAAACGTGAGGCGTCGGCGGCTGGTTATCACACTGATGCGGCCGTCAAGTTCGGCGAGCGCTTTGCGTATGGCACGTCCCTTGGGCTTGTTTTCGACAATCTGACCACCCACAACCAGCGGGTACTGGCGGAAGAAATAGCCGTCGGCTGTCAGGGCCTCCTCGAGCATCGGGGTGGCGTCGGCCACTCCGACGGTTATGTCGCCGTTGACAATCGAGCAGAATCCGGCCTTCGACTCGCCTTTGCCGTATAGCCGACCGTTCACGACGTATGTGCCCACAATCTCGCCGTTGTCACCTCTAACGTCGGCTGCCTGTACGGCGAGTACCACTGTGGTGTCATTGAGCGCGGCAGTGCCTATCTCGAGCACAGGCGTGGCGTTGTGGGGGGTGAGTATGCACAGCTCGGCGGTGCCGGCGAGCGTGTCGCGTACGGTCGTATAGCCTTTGACGGCAGGCTGTTCATCGGTGGCGGTCGCCGGTTCGATGGCGGCCGTGGCTTCCTCGATTAAGCGTATCTCGTCGGCGCCTTCGTTCTCGCTCACGAACAGCAGTGAGGCCGCGATGCCGGCCGCAATGATGAACGCTATGATGGCCGACACCACCACAAGGCGGCGTACACGCCTGTGTGACGGCCTGCGGGCGCGCTCACCCTCACCGGCCGACGATATTATGCGTATCTCGTTGTCGCCTATTTCTTTATGTTTGTTATTCATTTCTGAGCCTCCTTTTCTAACAGTTCTTTCAGCGCTTTAAGGGCTTCGCGCGATGCCGACAGTTCGTGCCTGAACGAGCGGCAGTCAGACAATATCATGCGTTGGCGTGGCGGATTGATGAAAGCGATATAGTCACGGTTGACAATCAGGCTCTTACCGATGCGTATAAACCTGTTGTCGTTGACCTCAAGCATCTCGCTCAGGCGCCGCTCAATCTGCCCCAGTTGCAGAGTCAGCACAAAACTGCCACCGTCGGCCAGGTTGATGGCCGAGTAGTTGCCGTCGGCGGCAACANAGACAACCGCATCGGCCGGCACGCGGACAATCTCGGTTGTGGTGGTGAATANAAGATGCCTGTTCATAAGTTTATGCAAAAATACAAATATCCCGCGACATTCTACCTATGCCTATTAAATTCCTATACAATCTTATACAAGTAGTGTGGCAATCAGNCCNCNTATAATCATGGTCACNCTNCCGACGGCGTATGTCACCGTGTAACCCATCATNGGCAGTGTGCTCTCGAGGTTGTCCTGTATGGCACCCAGGGCGGCCACGGCGTTGCGGCTGCCGGCTACGCAGCCCAGTGTCATGGCGGCCGGGAAGCGGAACAGCTTGTTGCCGACAAAGATGCTGATAAACAACGGCAGGAATGTACATAGTACGCCGACAAAGAATATCGACACGCCGACCTCTTTGAGCCCGATGATGAACGACGGGCCGGCCGATATGCCCACGACGGCTATAAAGATATTCAATCCGGCATTGTCCATGAACCAGATGACGGGTGACGGTATGTGGCCGAATGTCGGACGCTTTGAGCGGAGCCAGCCCATCACGAGGCCCGCCAGTATGGCACCTCCACTCGTGCTGAGTGACAATGGAATGCCGTGGCAGTAGACCACAATGGCACCCAGCAGGCACCCTAACGCGATGCCGAGGCCGATGAACACCAGGTCGCTCTCGCCTGTGGCCCTGTCGCTGTAGCCGATTTCGGGCACGGCGTTGGCTACCTCTTCGGGCAGACCCACAAGTGTCACCACGTCGCCCTGTTCGAGTCTGAGCGAGCGGGTTACAGGCATAGGCATGTCATTGCGCAGCACCTTGCTTATCATCACGCCGTGCATGTAGGGCTTGGAGCGCAGTTCGCCCACAGTCATGTCACACGCGCCGCGCTTTGATACAGTGACGGCCAGGTTTTCAGAGCTGAATGTGAGCAACTCGTGGTCGGTCACCTCGGGGCCCACCCAGTCTGAGTCATATACGATAGTCGACCGGGTGCCGCTCAATACTATCGTGTCGCCCTTGTGTATGCGCAGTTCGGGCGACGGTTCCATAATCTCGCCGTTGACTCGCGCCCTCACCACAAACTGACGCAGATTCTGCTTCTTCAGGTGTGATTCGATTTCGCGTATGGAGTGCGAACGGTCAAAATATTCTGAGTCGGCCCTGTAGGCACGATATGATATGAGCCTGTTGGCTACTATGGTGCCGGCTTCGGGCACAAAGTCTCCGGCGTCCATCTCGGCCTCGATGCGCCGCGTCTCGGCTTTGACACGGTCAAGACCCCCGAGCAGCATTGGGCCGAGGTTGGCTATGACCCAGGCCGAGCCTATGGTACCGAAGACGTAGGTGACGGCATAGCAGGCCGGAATGAGATGTACCATTCGGTCGGCTTCGGCGGCATCGGCCACCGATGAGCGTATAGTGTCTGAGCCGACACCGATGACGGCNGATACCGTCTGAGAGCCTGCGAACAGGCCGGCGGCAACGCCTTTGTCAAAGTGCATAAGTTTGCATACGACAACCACGACACCCACACACACCGCGGCCTCGACCAGCGCGAAGCCTATCTGCTTCAGGCCCTCACCACGTAGCGCCCTGAAGAACTGTGGCCCTACGCTGTAGCCTATGGCAAACAAGAACATCATGAATGCCAGCGACTTCACTGTCGCCGAAATATCAATACCTATCTGGCCGATGAGCACGCCTACAATCAATGTGGCCGTCACCGGTCCGAGCGAGAACGATTTAAACCTTAGGTTGCCCAGCCAGAAGCCCAGGCCGAGAGTCAGAAATATCGGAATCTCCTGATTTTCTCTAAAAACATTTATAAGCCAGTCGAACATGATGAATTATTCCTTAAATACTACGTTAATTGAAACACATTAGGGCGTCAGATTGTTCCATACTAACCTTGTATTACCGGCAATGTATTACCGGCAATTTAAATTTGCCGATAATGATAATTGACCGTATATTTGTTAACCGAAAAAATTGAGAACGTATGGAAGTGAGAACTCAGGAACTGACCCGTTATATTCTGCCCATGAGAGAGGGCGGCTCGCTGCCGGTGCTCGGCGAGGCCGACGACGGCTTCAAGTATGTCGTCAAGCTGCGTGGCGCCGGACATGGCAAGAAGGCTCTTATAGCCGAGTTTCTGGGCAGTATGATTGCCAAGGCATTCAAATTCAATGTGCCCGAGACCGTGCTGCTTAATCTATCGGGCGTGTTCGGAATTACCGAGCCCGACCAAGAGGTTCAGGAACTGATGCGCAACTCCGAGGGACTGAACGTCGGGCTGCACTACCTGTCGGGAGCGGCTACGTTCGATCCCGCGGTCAACAGCGTCGACTCGCTCACGGCGTCAAAAATTGTGTGGCTCGATTCATTTCTGACCAATGTTGACCGCACACGCCTTAATCCCAACATGATGATATGGAACAACGAGCTGTGGCTCATTGACAACGGGGCTTCGTTCTACTTCCACCACGCCTGGCGCGACCCGCTGAAGGCGGCCCTCGACCCGTTCCNATACATTCGCAATCANGTCTTCCTCAAGCAGGCCGANCGTNTGGAGGAGGCNGACCGACTTATGCGNCAGGCCATCACNCCACGCACGTTGTCAAAGATTGTCAGTCAGATACCCACTGAGTGGCTCGAAGAAGAGAANTCAGACATCNCGGCCGAAGAACGTCGCCGCGCCTANGAGACATTCCTGCTCGACAGGCTCAAGAACAGTTCGATATTTGTCAACGAGGCCATCAAACAGCAAAAACAACTCTGACCATGAGCCAATCGNCCAACAACAATGCCGCCTTGCAGGCCCCCGATGCCAACCTGTACGAGTATGCCGTCGTCAGATATGTGCCCCGTGTCGAACGNGAGGAGTTCGTCAACATCGGGCTTATAATGATGTGTAAGCGCCGNCGCTGGCTNAGGTGTGAGATACGTGTCAACGAACAGCGNGTGCGCGCGTTGTTNCCGTCGGCCGACNTTGNCTTGCTGCNCCGTCAGGCAGCACTGTTCGGTCGCAACGACGTCCCAGAGCCNCGGCTNCCCGTNGAGGAGACATACCGNTGGCTCACAGCCGCCAAGAGNGCCATACTCCAGACATCGCCCTCACACCCGGGTCTGAGTACCGCCCCGATGGACGTCACCTTTGACCGCCTNCTCCACGAGCTCGTCGACTGACACGCTAAATTTTTCCTATTTCTAAAANGGGGTGGGGGAGNTGAAGTGGTAGTGTTGGCCGTCGAGGGGGAAAGTGAATTCGATTTGGTGGGCATGGAGGTGGAGCCGTTCGGTGGTGTGGGCACTGTTTTTTTCTTTTATTCGGTCGCCTGCGATTGGCATGCCGAGGCCCATCGCTGAGGCCGCGTGAACNCGTAGCTGGTGGGTGCGACCTGTGAGCGGGTGGAATATCACACGGGTNCGANCGGNCGAGGTGTCGGTGAACAGGTAATCGGTCGCGGCGTCCTTACCATTGTCTAAGTCCACACGCTGACGAGGACGGTCGAGCCAGTCGGGCGAAAGTGGCAGTTCGATGTGTCCCTGTTGTGGNTGNCCGAGCGATTGGTAGTCGCCTTCGAGAATGGCCACNTAGGTCTTTTTCACCTTGCGGGTGGCAAAGAGGGNCTGCATTATCTTGAAAGGCTGTTGACCGAAAGTTGCTATAATTAGTCCTGATGTGTCCTGGTCAAGCCGATGGGCCATTTTTACACAACGTTCAGTTCCGTAGCGGTCTTCGAGCCATTGCTGCACCGATGTTGCCGCCCCNTTGCCGGGTACNGACAGCATGCCCGAGGGTTTGTTGACGACACAAAACCAANGGNTCNCGTATATGATTTCGGGCTGCCGGGCTGTTGNGTTTGCCCGGTTGGCGCTGTCAAGNGGNGGATTNACGTCAAGACCTTGAAGCATCCATGTGAGCACGGGGAGACACTTNCCGCGGCATGCCGGATAGTGCTCGCCGTGTATGCGCACTTCGCCGGCGCGNGGTTTGCCGTACCAGTATTCGGCTATNGATACGGGCTGCCAGCCACGCAGGTAGCATTCTTGCAGGAGTTTGGGAGCACAACACTCGCCGGCACCNGATGGCGGNATTTTCATGGNTGTAGGGGCAAAAATGTCGCTNAGATTCTTGCTCTCGCCACGGGCGTTGAGGAGCCGGAAGTTGGAGAACAGCCATTTCTGCAGTGCTTCNGAGTCGGCGCGGCGCTTCTCTTTCANNGCATCGAGATGNGACTGAGCATTGAGCATATCGGTCAATAACGGTTCNAGCATGNCGNCCGACTGTTTTTTNAGACGGTGAAGTTGGGCTTTCTCGTATTGNCTTTGGCGTATCATGGNAGCTGACTCGGCCTCGTCGAGGTGGCCCGATTGACGGCGGGCGTCGCGGTCGGCCTTGGACAAGCGGCATTGTTCCTTGTATGCGGCGAGTTCGCTATCCAATTGTGCCTNGGCGAGCTCGTAGGCGCTTCGTGTTTTGGCTAAAGTGTCTTTTTCAAAACGGGCTATCTCGATGTTCTGATGCGAGATATCGGTTTCTTGGGTTTTGAAATAGCCNTCGGGTTGCAGGTAGTCAAACNCCGGGCCAACGAACCCATCGTGATAGAAACCGCTATCGCCCAGCTGACCCGAGAANGCGTAAAGAGTATGGCTNACNCCNNGTGGGTCGGTGGCTATAAGGACGCCGAGCATTTTGCCCGCTTCGAGCTCACGGCACAAGTCGCGTGCCTCGGGGTTGTCGTCGGCCTTCAGTGCTTCAATCCGGGCNGTCAACTGTCTGAAAGCCTCGTCACAGGCGGCATCGGGTGTATAGTCAAACGGGTTGTTCATAATCGGTGTCGGGGTTTTATAAAGACAAAGGTACAATAAAAACGCTGTTTTATTGTACCTTTTGAATATGACGCTTATGTCCGNCGGTTATTGAACGATGATTTTATGACCGTTATAGATGTATAAGCCTTTGGAAAGCGAGTTGATAGTCTCGCNCCCACGTCCTACTATGCGGCCCGANAGGTCGTAGATGTAACCGTCAGTCTCACCGTCNATGTTGACCGATTCGATGCCCGAGCTGTCGGTCTCGATATATTTGTCGTTCTGAGCGATAATACTGTNTACAAGCGTGTTNCCGCCNTGACTCGTAGCGCCTGCGAAGTCCATCATCACGATACCCGTGCGACCCGGNTCGACTGTATCGAGATAGTCGGCAATGCGTACGTTAAGNGCTTGTGCCAGATTGGANACATCGCTGTTGGTTCCCGAGCCGGTGTAACCCGACACGTGGTTTATAACCCACGTNGTTGNCGANGTGTTGGNGGTCGAGTAGTCGAGCAATGTCGTGANGGCCTGATACTTACTTTCNGTANTTGANCATTCGTAGTAGTCCTGGGCATAGAGCGCGGCACGGTTGTGTTTGAGAGCTACGACGGCTTTCTTCTGGTCGTCAAAATTCTCGGAATGGCTCCAGCCGGTGATAGTGGCGGCTTTGTCAGATGTGAAGCTGTCGCGTGTCATTACCAGTATCTTGCCTCGGGCATCGCCCAGGGTCATAGTGGGTGAGAACGCCNCGATGTGTTCGTCAAATTCGTCGAGCAGTCGGGCCATAGCCGGTGCCCACTGGTCGCTGTTGCTGTCTGAGTCAGACTCATGACGCATGAGNACGACCGCCATCTCGCCGGGACTCTCNGCGAGCTTGTCGACAAGCGTCTGCAGCGCAGCTTTCATCGAAACCTTGGTTTCGAGTATGCCGTGGTAAATCTGNAACTGACCATCGGCATCGGCTTTGTAGGTAGGACGCAGGTCAAAGGCTCTAACGCCGGCGTCCCATTGGGCGTCGATACTGAGCGATTGGGTTACNCCTGAGAANAGGGCGAGNAATGCTGAGCCGGAGGCAAATCCGTTGCCGGTACCGGCATCATGCGCGCCCGGTATCGATAGCTTTCGTACCATCACATCGTCGGGTAGTGCGGTCAGCCACTCGTCAGTCCGGGCGTTTGCTACGAAGCATGACAGCAATAANGCTCCGATAACTGATGAATACTTAAACATGTTCATCGGGTCAACGCTTTATGTATATCTTCTTGTTGCCAACGATATAAAGGCCGGCTGGCAGCGATGAGGCCACGCTTGAGTATGTTCCGAGATTTACGCCCGTGAGTGTATAGACCGTCTGGTTTTCATCGAATGAGTCGGCGGCGANNAGGGTTGCTGACGATGTATCGTCATCGGTCGGCAGCAGTCTCGTGGCCAGAACGGCATATTCTGACGCGAATGAGTATTGGTGGAACGGTTTGGTTTTCACCTCCGAGCCCCAGCCTGAGCGCAGGTGTATGGGCAGCAGATTACCGACATTGTAATTCTCGAAAGCGAGGTCGAGGTTCGTCTGGTGGAAATTGAGGTATCGGTCGGGATTGACACCGGCCTCGTCGGCATAGGGCAAGCCGTCGACAAATGAGCGAATAAGTACATCGTTGAACCATGTGAGGAAGCCCTCAGTGGCTTTAGAGTCGGTATTGAACTCGTAGCTGCCGCCGTTGCGTCCGCTCTCGATGCCAAACTCCCTGATTGATCCGGCGATGTAGTTGCCGAGATCGGTGATGAGTGACTCGTTGCCGGTAGTGCGGTAGAGCTCGGCNGCGCCCGAAATCATTGTACCGGTATTGTAGCTGATGAAGCTGCCTACGGCGCCACCACAGTCGACGTGCTGACGGTAGCCGCCCTGCACTTTGATTGTGTTGTCGGCACCCATCATGTCCCAGAACACCCTCTTGTCGGGATTGTAGAGGTTGGCCTTCTGCCAGTCGTAGACCTTTTGGGCGAACTCAAGATAGCGTTGCGAGCGAGGTGTCGCATTGTCCTTGATGACAAACACTTTGTTGTTGGCGTCGCGATCATAGAAGCGATAGGCTTTCTCGTCGGCGGTCAGCTCGTCGGCGGCTTCAAGCTCGGCGTANATGTCTGAGAGCCACACGAGCGGCTGTATAATCGGGGCGTTGGANCANGCGTGNTTNGAGTTGTAACCGGGGCCCCAGGTNATGCCGCCATACTCGTTGCCGTCGCTGTCGTGCCAGCAGTCCCANCCNTCGAGAGCGTAGTCGGTGAGGTAGACGGCGCGGTCGAGATAGCTNCGCTTGTCGGTTATCCTGTAGGCGCGTATCAGTTCGCGGGCTATCCACATCTGGTCGTCGTAAACGTTCAGGATACCCGACACGTCGGCNCCACCGCGGCGCGATGCGCGGGGTACGGCGTAGGGGGATACCGACTTGCTGACGACGGCGTATGANGNCAGATTATATGTGCCTTTGTACCACTCGAGGTTGTCAATCAGCTTGTCAAGCTGTGAGGTATAGTAGGGCTTGAGCTGAGNCACCCATTGCGTGGTCTCCTCGTCGTTCACACGTTCGAGGGCGTTCATGGCCTCGAGCAGAGAGCAGTGTGCCTCGATGGCTGCGGTGTAGGGCCACACGTCAGANGGGCCACTCTTATCGTCGACATTGATGTCGAAGACGTCACATATCGCGATGTCGGTGTTGCTCTTTACGGTTGCACCTTTGGCCCAAGTGGCATCGATGATGGCCATGGCTCGCTCCACATTACGCTTTGCCAATTGCTGCTCGGCGGTGAGTTGGGCATTGGCGGTCACAGAGCCTGAAAGGCACATGGCGAGTGTAAGCAGGTTGTGTAAAAGTTTTTTCATAAGCTCAGATAAATGCTTGTTTTTAACATGATAGGTGCCAATGATGGCATTGGCACCTAATCATGTAGGGATAATGTGTTTGGATTAGAACTCAATTTGATCTTCCTCGGGTTTCTGAGTGTTGAGCTTNCGCTCCATAGTCATGGTACCCTTGACGTGGTAGTTGATGGCAGTGCCGGGAGCTGTCTTGGTGTCGGAGTATTTGTAGTCGACGCCATTGATGATNACNGTTTTGCGCATGATATAGCTCTGAACCTCGTCCTCAATTTCCAGAATGGTGTAGTGGGCTTCTGAGAGCTGTTCAAAGGCCATGTCGGGACAGTTGGGATCGCCCCACATCACTACGCGACCATGTGAATAGTCACCCTCGTCGGCTATGAACTGAGCGTGGATTTTGAAGTTCTTGCGTATCTGAGACTCCTCGTTGATGGTTCCGGCATAGAAGAATACCTCGTCTTCGTTCACGGCATAGGTCTGCACGGTGTTCATGGCGCCCGGTTCCTCATTATCTTTGCCGTTAGGCTCGATGATATAATATTTGAGGTTGGTGGCCTGATAGACGCCCGAGAAGTCGGTGTAGGGGAGAACACGGAGCATGGCGGTGGCGAAGTTCTTGAGGGGATTGCGCATGGGGTCGTCGACAGTAAGCGGCAACACATACTTGTCGCTCAGGTCGAGATTGCGAAAGTCGAANTTGATGCGCAGCAACGCGATGTCCTTACCGCCGGGAATGGTTATCTGAGAGGGATACTCGGCAAAGGCCGACATATCTTTGTACCAGATGTCGGTGCGGTTGGAGAAGCGCGCCGGGTTCAGGTAGTCGAGTGTGTCAGAGTGAGCGATGTTGACAGTGATGTCTTTGGGGTGAACGNTCGAGCCTGATACCTGTACTGGAAGGTCGTAGTGAGACAGGCCTTGCTCACCGTAGAGCGCGCTGCCGTCTTCACTCATTCGGGTCAAGGGGACGTAGACGGTGGTGACGCCCACACTGCTGCCCTCGGTGTCGAGGGGTGCCACGAAGCCTATATAGTGCTCATACTGTTCGTCGTTCCAGTCGTCGTTGCATGAGGTGATGCCAAAAGCGGCAACACCCATCATGCAGTATGTAAATATCTTTTGAATTTTCATCTTTTCAAATTTTTAGAGGAATGTGTGCCAGCCGGGGTTCTGTACGAGATTTTTGTTACGCTTGATTTCTTCGGTCGATATGGGCCAGAAGTACATCTTGTCCGAGAATACGGTAGGCAGGTCGTAAATAGGTACAATCTTGTGGAAGTCNGTGCGCTGAGTCTGGGTCATNAGCACGTTGCAACCGTAGATGGGNAGCGACTCCTCATAGGGGGCGTCCATCCAGCGGCGCAGGTCATAGTAGCGTTTGCCNTCGCCCATAAGCTCGATCATGCGCTCGCGCTTGATGGTTTTGCGCATGAGCGACTGGTCGCCGTAGGTGGCAGTGTCGTAGTCGGGTACACCGGCACGGCAACGCACGGGGCGAATGCCGCGTTTCATCTCGTTGACATCACGGCTGACGGTGTAGGTCTGCTGNCCGTTCCATGAAGCTATCGTGTAGCTGCCTGAGAGTTCGTTCAGGGCCTCGGCATACATCAGCAGNATATCGGCGTANCGAATGGCGGGTTCCCATTTGGGGACGATATTGCCGTAGTCTGATCCGTCACGGCTCTTGCGCCAGTCGTTGGGGTTGACCCACTTTTTGACTGAGTATCCTGTNCGCAGGTAGTAAGACGAGTTGTTGTAGCCGTTGCTCGGGTCAAAGGTCTGGTTGCCGTCAGCATCTACGTGGCGGTTGGTGCCGCGGTAGTAGAATATCTGAGGATAATATTCATTCTTTGAGTTTGACTTGTCGGGGTCTTTGCTCCACCAGTGTGAGCCGCTGTAACCTACCGAGGCGTAGAAGCGCGGTTCGCGGTTGGCGTACTGAAGGCTTACATCGACATCGAGCGGCGGGAAGTTGGTGTAGAGTGTCTGGGGATTACGGGGNGAGTTGCCCGTGAAGTCGGCGGGGCGCTCGCGNGTGTCNACAAAGTCGGCGTTCTCNTAGCCGGCCATGCTGTTCATGCCGGGGCAGTTTGTGCCGTCGTTCATGTAGTAGGCATCGACCATCTTCTGGGTCAGACCGTGACAGTTGAAGCCGTTGAGTGTGGTGGGCATAGCGTGTGTAACGAAGCCCTCGACNCCNTGGTGACCGGTCATGTTGAAGCCGCGCGAGAAGATTATCTCGGTGTTTTCAAGGCCAACCTCACCGTTGAAGAGGTCNCGGTATGAGAGGTAGGGGTCNATGTCGGTCCAGCCGTTAGGCCATGCCTGNGTTGAGAAGTCGCCATCGGCAGGGGGAGTGATGGTTTTGGGACGGCCCGAGGTCTCGTTATTGGTGGTGTTGACTCCCACGTGGTAGAGGTCGTAACCGCCGCCGAGTTCCATGACGTCGCGGCATGCAGCAGCTGCGCGGGCCCATTTTGATTCATCGTAAGTGGTGCTGAGGAGNGGTTTGCCGTCCTTGTTGACAAGCTGATTTACGAACGCGGCCTCGGTGGCACGGGGTGAGCCGTTGGNCAGCTGACCGTTGGCNAGCGGTGAAGCGGCATAGAGATAGGCCAGCGCGCGGGTAGCGAGAGCGGCACCCTTGGTNGGACGGCATATAGCGGTAGCGTCGGTGTTGACACCTTCCTGATANATGCGGCTCACCATTTTGAGCTCCTTGGCNGCCTGTACCATCTCGTCGCCGATGAACTGAGCTACTTCCTCGTATGAGTTACGCGGCAGCGAGAGNGCCTCGTATGACTGGGTATANTCGNCNGTCTCGACAGGCATGATGGGTACCGGGCCGTATTTGCGCAGCAGCAACCAGTAGTAGTANGCGCGAACGAAGCGGGCCTGTCCCTTCATGTCGGTGCGATCCTCCTGTGAGAGCTTGGTGTTCATGTCAATATTCTGAATGAATATCGAAGCCTGATAGATGCCCTTGTAGGCATCGGTCCATGCGCCCGAACCGAAGTTCTCGTCATAGTCACCGCGCTTGAAGGCGTTGTATGATTCCATGTAAGGGAAGGCGTCGCCCTTGTTGGCGTCACGGTCGCCGTAGTACATGTCGTCGGCGAAGCACTGGCTGAAGGCACCGCCTTTGGTCTTACAGTCGGCGAGGTCGCCTTTGAGGAAACTGAATGCCTGCGAGAGCCACTCATTGGTCATATTGATGTCGGTGAAGACGGTCTCGATAGTGACTCGGTCGTCGAAATATTTATCGGAATCAAGTTCGTCTGCACAAGAGCACAGCATCGAGGCGCATGCGAGAATGCCTGAAACCGGAATGATGATTCTTTTTTTCATTTTAATTGTTTTTCGGGATTAGAACGATACTGTTAAACCTACGGTGAACGATTTGGTCAGCGGATAAGCCTCACCGTTTGTGCTGCCCATTTCGGGGTCCCAAAGCTTGAAGTCTGAGAATGTCAGGAGGTTGTTGGCCTGGAAGTAGAAACGGGCGCTTGACATGTGCAGGGAGTCGAGAATGCCCTGTGGCAGTGAGTAACCGATTTCGAGGTTCTTAAGACGCAGGTAAGACATGCTGCGGGCCCAGTAGGTTGACGAGCGGTAGTTGTTGTGCTCGGCATAGCCTGTCAGGTAGACGAGACGGGGGTAGCTTGCATTGGGGTTCTCGTTGGCGGGGATACCGAGTTGAGCGGCTGTTTCACTGTCAATCCAGCGGTCAGCGACGAGGTCGCCGAATATCTGGCCGTAGCGGTCCTGAGAGAATGCCCATACGCTCTTGCCCTGCATCATCACAGTCTGCTTGCCGGCACCCTGGAACAGGACGTTGACGTCAAAGCCTTTCCACTGGGCCGATGCACCGAAACCATAGATGAGGTTGGGGTGGTCGGTTGCGCCGATGGCTACCTGGTCGTCGTTGTTCACAACACCGTCACCGTTGACGTCCTTGTACTTGATATCGCCGGGCATTACCTCGCCGAACTGCTGGGTGGGGTGTGCGCGGATATCGTCGTAGTCGGCGAACAGTCCCTCGGCAACAAGACCGTAAATCTGACCAACGCGGTAGCCGGTGTGGAGCTGATAGGGATAAGTTACATTTTCGATGTCATAGTCGAGAATGGTGTTCTTTGAGTATGTGAGGTTACCACGTACTGTCAGAGTCACGTCGCCGAAGCGGTCGGTGTAGCGGAAGTTACCGTCGATACCCTCCGACTTCACAGCGCCGACGTTGGCCCAGGGTGATGATTCGAGACCGAGTGAGCCGGGCATGAAGTTGCGGAGCATATAGATGCCGGTACGTTTCTCATGGAAGTAGTCGGCGGTCAGTGAGAAGCGGTCGTTGAATATCGAGAGGTCGATACCGACGTCCTGTTTGGTCGAAACCTCCCATGTCACGTTGTTTGAGGCGAGTGCGGTGTAGTGCAGGCCGTTTGACCAGTTACCGTTGGTTGGAGCCTGTATTGTACCGAAGTTGTAGACATTGTCACCGCTGCCACCGATGGTGTAGAGGTAAGGGAAACGCACGTCCATAGCGTCGTTACCCACTTTACCCCAAGAGTAACGTATCTTGAGCTGGTTGAGCCATGACTCAGCGGCTCGTTTCATGAAGCTCTCGCGCGAAATGTTCCAACCGACCGAGAAAGCGGGGAAGAAGCCCCAGCGGTGATTGTCGGCGAAGTTTTCAGAACCNTTGTAGCCGAAGTTGACGTCGGCAAAGTAGCGGTAGTCNTAGTTGTAGAGGAGCTGGCCGGCTACCGACATATTCTTCTTCGATACCGAGTTCTTGATATCGTCACCTATGTTNTGTGTGGTGGTGAACGAGTCGTAGGTNTATTTGGCATTAGCGCCTACGTTGTTCTTGCCGAAGCTGTGGTCGTAGTTCAGAAGGAAGTCGAGGAACGTGCGACGTGAACCGTTNTTGTTAGAGCTCTGGGTCATAGGCTCCATGTCGAAAATCTTGTCAAAGATGATCTCGCCNGTAGCCTTGTCNCGGCCGTTGGCATACCAGCGGTCAGGCTGCTGATAGTGCTTGATTTGTGAGTAGTTGTATGTGTCGTAACCTACACGGCCGGTGAAACGCAGGCCCTCGGTGATGAAACGCAGATCCTGTTCGAGTGAGATGTTGTTCTGCAGGTTGTTGTTCCACTCGGTAAGATAACCTGTCTGGGTGGTCATAACCCAGGGGTTGGTGCGCGTCTGGTCACGACCCATGTTNATCATGGGCACATAGCCGTTGGAGTAGAGCACCGGGGTGAGGATAGCGTTGTAGCCGAACAGTGAGTTCCACAGGTCAACGTCACCCTGGCCGGGAGCGTTACGGGTAGACAGGTCGCCTGATGTACCGATGCGTATTATCGTGGTAGGTGTCGCGGTGATGTCGAGGTTCACGCGGTAGTTCCAGCGGTTATAGTTGGCATTGGTGTTGTACTTGTCTTTAATNGCCTTATCGGTTTTGTACATACCNTCGTCGGTTACGTACGATGCTGATGCATAGTAGCGCGCACGCTCACCACCGCCCGAGATGTTGACNTTGGCACGATAGCTCATTGCNCCATCTTTAAGGATAAGGTCTTTCCAGTTGACGTTGGGATAGAAGTCAGGGTCGAGACCGTTACGGAANAGTTCAATCTCGGCGGGAGTGAAGTATGTNCCTTTAGCACGAGTGATGTTGGCCTCGTTGAGNAGGTTGGCATAGGTCACGCCGTCAACAAATTCGGGNGTCTTTGTACGTGTGTTGTACGATGACTCGAATTTNACGTTCACGTTGATCTTGCCGTCCTTACCGTGTTTAGTGGTAATGAGCACAACGCCGTTTGCACCTTTGGAACCGTAGATGGCGGTTGCCGAGGCGTCCTTGAGCACGGTGAATGTCTCGATATCCTCAATGTTGAGGTCGTCGATGTTCTCGCGTTCGAAACCGTCGACGAGTATATATGCACTCTTAGAGGCACCGAAGGTCGAGATACCGCGTATCCAGAACTCTGATTTGTTCTTACCGGGCTGACCNGATGTCTGCATGGCCATCACGCCGGGNACGTTACCGGCAAGGGCGTTTGAGAGGTTGGAAGTGGCGAAGTGCTTCATTTCGCCTACATCGACTGTTGTCACCGCACCNGTCACCGANATTTTCTTGCGGGCACCCATNCCGGTGACCACNACCTCGTTGAGCTCGGTCTTCACCTCGTCCATCTTCAGGTCGTTCCAGTTGGGGCTGAGGTCTTTTATTCTTATTTCGAGCGGTTGCATGCCGAGGTAGGTCACNGTCAGGCTCTCGGCNTTNTCGGGAATGTCGAGCGACCAGTTACCGTCTAAGTCGGCAATCACTGCTGTTTTGGTGCCCGTAACTGAAATTACGGCACCGGTGAGCGGTTCGCCGTCAGCCGAGCTGACTACGTTACCTCTATATTCTTTGGCAACCATGGCAAGCGTTGAGAGTGCACCCGCTAAGACTGCCGATAAAATTCGTTGATTCATTGTTTGAATACTTGAGTTAGTCATTGATTAAATTACTCGGCTTCGAGGTCTATGTTCTCCTCGTTCTCCAGTGAGATGGTGCGCACGCGGCGGTTGTTGTGGTCGAGGACATAGAATGTGTCGCTTGACTGGTCGTAGGCGAGACCTGTGACGTCGCGGAAACGTGCCTGCTGGCGTATGTCACCATCTTCGGTACCCCAGATGTTACCGTTGGTTGAGGGTGCACGACCGGCGAATGTGCGCACAAGACCGTCGGGGGTGATGTAGCGAACGCAGAAGTTGAGGCAGTCGCAGAAGTAGAAATCATAGAGGTCTTCCTTACCCTGTTTCGCATATTCGGGATTGTACACGAACACTCCCTGGTAGGGACGNTGTATGCGTGCGTTNGTACCAACGGCGTCCTCCCAGCCTCCGTCATCAAGGTTGGAGTTGAGTCCGGCGATTACGTAAGGAGTGGTGAACTCTTTCTTGTTCCAATCATAGTCGGTGCGCATGATGACATTGCGGTTGACAATGGTGATATAGGCATAGTCGCCTGTGGGGTGGATTGTAATCTGGAACTCGTATGACGGGTCTTGAATGCGATAAAGCTCACGGAATGTGGTGTAGTGGGCATCGTCGATAAAGCCGGTCCAAGAAAANGTTTTGCCGGGATTATTAAGNTCAGGAATGGGGTTGGCTATTGATTCGAGATAGTCTTCGAACTCACCGCGGAACAGCGATCCGTTCTCGTAGGAGTTAAAGTATATCTCGCCGTTGACGGGGTGAACGGCAACACCGTTGCACTGTTTGTAGCCGTAGAGCACCTGGGGTGTACGGTTTAAGAATGAACCGTTACCGCCGCGCTCAACTACCCACACGCTGGTTGAATGTGTATTGTTGTCGTCACGGTCGGTTGATACGAGCATGTACTTGCCGTCGAGCGTGAAGTCGATGTTGCGCAGACGCTTNTTTTGGAAACGGTTGGCGTCGAGCAGTTTGNTGGCAGTACGGTTGGCAAGGTCGAGCTGAGCCACGAAGCCGTCGCCGCGGTCGTAGACGATGTAGAGAATGTCGGGGTTCATGGGGTCAAATTTCATGCAGCCNTCGGCGTTGAAGCCGGTAGCGATGTCAAACGAACCCCATATTTCGCCCTGGTCGTCCTGTTCGTTCTGGTAGCCCACGAGGGTTCCTACAACTTTCTTGCGTACATAGGTGACTTTCTTGTCAGAAACGATGGTGCGAGAGTTGGCTCCGTTGTCATCGCTCACGGTAATCTCGATTTCACCCGAGAAAGCGCCTGAAGGTACGAATGCATAGAGCTTGTCGCTCATGACATTCACTATCACGGCGTNCTTGCCACCGATTTTCAGGCTTACGTTCTCCTTTTTGTTTCCGAAGTTACTGCCATAGATGATAATCTGGTCCTGGTAACCTACTTCTTCGGGTAGGAATCGGGTTATCTCCACAGCCTTGTTGGGATTGTAAGGGGCGCCGGTGTCCAACTTGTCGTCGGAGCAGGAGCTGATCGCCAGGACTAAGCCTAACGCTCCCANGAGGCTGACACCCTTTTTCAAGGATTTGATAACGATTGATTTAAACATGATATAGAATTTAGATTTAATGATATTGCAACGTGTTGACTCGAACGAGACCTTATTTGGCCGGCATCATACCAAGCTTGTAGGCGAAAAGTGGCATCCAGTGTCCGCCTATTACCGAGCGCGCCATGAAGCCGGTTTTGCGTGAGGTGACGGTGTCGTACCAGTCGCTGAGGGGTACGCGGGTGGGAGTCTCGTCGACATATTTGTAGAGCGGGTCGACAAAGCGGGCGAGCACTTTCTGGTTGGGTGACATGGCTGCTGTCCACATAATCCAGTCGCTCTTGGTGTAGTCCTTGCGACTGTCGAGCGGCAATCCGAACTCGTTCTGCTTGGTGAGGTAATAGTTAATCTCGGTAAGCATGGCGTTGTTGGGGAAGATGTTGGTGTCCCATAGTTTGTCCCACACCATATTGTATTTCTGACTCCATGTGTTGTCGCGGTCAAATGCCAGGCGATAGTGCATATCCTTGCCTTTGCCTTCACGGGCGGTCTCCTCCCATATCTTGGCCATGTCGGNGGCCTTGGCCATGTACTTGTCGGCGGTGGCTTTGTCACCTTTCAGTTCGGCNAGCTTGGCGAAACCTGTCACGCCCATGATGGCTTTGAGCGAGAGATTGGCATTGTGGGCCCAGTGGCCGGCGAAGTCGTCGGTACAAAGCTGGTTGGCGGGATCCTGACCGTTCTCGGCGAGGTAGTCGGCCCATGTGTTGAGTATATCCCAGTAGGGGAGGGCATAGTTGGCATTGCCGTCAAGCATGCACACCTGTGCTATGAGTGTAAGCATGTTGCCGGCCTCCTCGAGGGGCATGTCACCGCCATACACCTGACCGTTGGCCCTTGGGTACTGACCGAGGTCGTGGGCTGCGAATGGCTTGGTCCAGCGTCCCGACTTGCTGTAGTCGAGGATTGAGGTCATCATGGCCTTCTGGAGCTCGGGGTTGTAGCAGAGGAAGAGAGGNGCTTCGGGGTAGGTGAGATCGACGGTGTTGACACAGCCGTTTGAGTCGTTCTCTTTGGAGAAGAACAGCAGGTTGCCATCCTTGTCTTCGAACAGCTTGTGGGCTGCGATCACGTGGCGGTATGAGCCTGCAAGCANCTCGGCATATTTCTTACCGCCTGCTGCATANGCGTCGTCGTAGATGGTCTTGTCAAATTCGCGACAGCGTTTCATGATTGACGCGTAAGAGCTTGAAAGTTTCTTGAACATGTCGAGTATCGATACCTGTCCGTCGTGTGCCCAGTAGCCCTTGTAGCGGTTGTAGAAGTATTCAATGTCATAAACCTCGTCGTAACCAATCATGGCNTAGCTCGATGCCTGAGAGGTCTTGCCGAAATCGTGCATGTAGGCAAGCATGGGCTGCTCGCTTGCCTTGTAGGCNAACATCTCTTTNTCGGGNGNGGGGAGAGTACCGTTGGCGTAGAATGTTTCTTTGATTTTGTTGTTAGTATTGAGTGTAACCTCACCGTTGATGGCCGGGAGGTAGAGGTAACCCCAGTCGATGCAGATGTGGTCGCCGGTCTTGGCGAGTATAGGCTGCTCAATGGTGCCGGTCTTCACATAGGCCACACCGTCTTTCTCTTCAAATGTCGACACGGTGGCCTGTGAGGGAAGATTCTGGGCTATCAGGGGCGATGCTGCGAGCAATAGTTTCACATCGTGTTCCTTGCCGTCATTTGATTTTACNTGATANGANATGTAATTGATTGGTGATGACAGCAGGTCGTAGTCGTCAATGAGCATCGGTGCAGTGAACACGAGGTCNAGGTCAACGGGGCCGCATGTGAAATTGTAGTAGGTCGAGGTTGCCATCACGTCCACGTCGTTCTGCACGGCATCGACGGTCAGCGGCTCGTTGAAGCTGANATTGCGGTATAGGCCGAAGTCGGTATAAGCACCGCCTGTGGTATTGTGACAGTGTGATGCTATCACATTCTTGCCGGGGTGCAGGAGCTTCTTCATCTCGGGGGTGAGTTCAAGCTTCACTCCATCGCGCCANGTCTCGCCGGTGTCAACAATCGGGGTGCCGTTGAGATAAAGTTTGAACACGTCNTCGTGTGAGTAGACCATGAACAGGTCNCCCTCGAGGTCGGCNGGTGTCAGTTCAACNACTCGGCGCACGTACAAGTCGCTATTAGTGTCGTTCCAGTGAGTGCGCACGNAACTGAGGTCGGGTGAACCGAAGGCGGCCTCGGCTATTNTCCAGCTTGAGTCATCGAAGTCGGGCATCTGCCAGCCATCGGNCTGGGTGGTGCGGCTTATCGCTCCCTTCCANGGGCCCTCGTCGGCCATCGGTACGATTGTCTCCATGACGGTGTTCCTGATACCGAGGAAACGGTAGTTCTTGCCATCGACCTGCAGGATACCTTCGAGCGGTTTNTCAGCGTCGGTCCAGTGGCGTGTGTTACCCTCGTTAAGGGTATTGTAAGGTGACCAGATTGAGAAATATGGATCAGAAACAATCAACGGTACCGACGGTAGACGCAGGTCGGTATGTTGGTGGGGATTGAACATTTCAGGAGTCTGAGCAGTCATTGTCATGATGCTCCCAAAGCATAATGCAGTTAAGATTTGATTTCTTAATTTCATGATAATGATTAGAGGTTNGTTTTGCTCGCAAAGTAAGTAATTTATTGCTAAAACNATTCGCACTTGCTGTTCAAATACCAAAAGATTCTGTTCACATACCGCATAAACACTCATATTTAGCCGAAAATGTGCGAATAATTTGTCAATGTTGCGATATTTNCCTACATTTGCTTTCCAACCATGATGCCGGTAATTTATAANNGGTCATAAATCAAAACATCTTGAATCTATTCCAAACCACTTGCAATTCCTAAGATGCGTAATTTCATTCTCGTTTTAACACTACATATTATATTAATGCTTGCGGCTGCCGGCTGTTCATCGGGCGGCGGCGATGTCTCAGATGAGGCTGCCGTAGTGTTCACGACAGGGTCATATCCACATGCAGTAAAAGATGGCGATACATATTATTATACGATGCCCGATCAGCGCCGCGGGTACATATCAATCTATTCGGCGGCCTCACCCGACAGTCTGGGCAAATCGTCGCCGGTAACCGTGTGGGATACAGGCGACACCTTGTTGCAGAACATCTGGTCGCCCGAACTTCACAAGATTGACGGTAAGTGGTATATCTATTTTGAAGCTGACAATGGCAATACCGATAATCACCACATATATCTGCTTGAGAATGAATCGGAGAGCCCGCTTACACAGCATTGGAAACTTCGCGGCCCCATCGTTGTCAACGACGAGTGGAACTATGGCATACACCCATCGGTCTTCACAGTCGGCGGTCGTCTGTACATGACGTGGTCGGGTTGGGAACGACGCCGCACCGAGGCCGAGACACAGTGCATATTCATAGCCGAGATGGAAAATCCGTGGACACTCAAATCAGAACGGGTTCTCATCTCGCGTCCCGAATATGAGTGGGAGCGCCAGTGGATCAACCCCGACGGTTCATGTTCGGCCTATCCTATATTTGTCAACGAGAACCCCGAGCCATACATTTCGCCTGACGGCAGTAAGGTTATCATAAACTATTCGGCCAGTGGTATATGGACGATCTATTCTACTCTCGGTATGCTGTCGGCATCAACGTCGGCCGACCTTCTCGACCCCGACTCATGGATAAAATCGCCCGAGCCGGTGTTCAGAGCCTCCGAGGGGTCGGATTATATCGGTGTCTCAAATATCTCACTCATACCCTCACGCGACGGCGATGAGACCATGATGCTCTATCAGGGTAAGCAATACGACGGCTCGATAAATACCGGCAACACAATATTGCTCAAAAAAATTACCTGGAAAAATTCTCTCCCGGTTTACGGGTCATATTGAATACCATTCGTGATATTACTTTCGGGTGGCCTCAGATGTGTAGTAGTCGCGCGGAAGCACGCCGTATTTTTCCTTGAAACACTTGGCAAAGTAGCTTGGAGATGTGAAACCGACGCTCACCACTACTTCATTGACCTGCACGCGTTCACGCAATAATTTGGCGGCTGCATCGAGGCGGTAGTTCTTGATGTAGTCGACGGGTGTCATGCCCATCAGTACCTTCACCTTGCGATAGAAGCTTGAGCGGCTCATATTCATGTATTCGGCGAGCTTGTCAATCGAGAACTGATCGTCTGACATATTCTCGGCCATCAACTTTTCCATGTGTTCCAGAAAGTCGCGGTCGTACTTGCTCAGTTCGGGCAACTTGTTTTCCTCGATAGCCTCCTTCATATCGGCGTTTATTACCGTCATCGGCTCGGTGCCACGCAGACGGGTATAGAAATACTGACGCGTGCGGCGTATGTTCTCAATTTGTAGTATCAGAGAGCGTATCGAGAATGGTTTTTCGAGATATATGTCGGCACCGCTCGCCATACCTTCTTCACGCGAGTCTCGTGAAGCCTTGGCTGTGAGGATAATAAACGGTATGTGCGAGGTGTTGATATTCTCCTTCACCTTTTGGAGCAGTTCAACACCGTTCATGCGTGGCATCATGACATCGCTGACGATAAAGTCGACCTCGTTGTCACCCAGCTTATCGAGCGCATCGACACCGTCACAGGCTGTGATGATGTTGTATTTAGCGCTCAGTCCGTCCGAAATCATCTCAAGCAGCTCCTTGTTATCGTCGACAACGAGCACGTTGACGTTGTCACCGTGAGTTGCATCGGCATCGTCGCCGCAGGTATCAGAGGTATTCGCTGCTATAGCAGTTATGTTATTGTTATCGGCTATGTGTGTGTTCTCAAGTATCTCACGTAGAGGGTCGTTTGAGCTGACTCGGGCTTTCAGCGGGATACTGAGACTGAACTCGGCACCACCCTGTGATGTAGATCCTGCGGTAATACTGCCGCCGTGTGCTTCGGCAATGAGGCGGGCATAGGCCAGTCCGAGACCTGTACCGAGTGTTGCACCCACCGAGTCGTCCTTTATCTGATAGTAAAGGTCAAAGATGTGGCGCCGATCCTCGGCCGGAATGCCGGGGCCGTCATCTGAAATTGTTATTACAGCATTTCCGTCAATCTCCTCGAGCTTTATTTCGGTCACGCTCTTGCAGTATTTGCGGGCGTTGCCTATCAGGTTCATAAGCACGCGGTCGGTCTTGGCCTTGTCTATGTCGGCAATCACAGGCTTTTCTTGCGGAGTGCGAACAATCAGACGTTTGCCCTCGCTCTCCATTGGTTCATTGAAGCGCTCGCTAATTTCATCAATGAGGTCGTTGAGATTACAGTGACTCAGATACAGCTTCTGCTCGGTTGTGTTGTCGACCTTTCTGAAGTCAAGCAGTTCGTTGGTTATACCCAGCAGATAGTCGAGATTGGTCTGCATTGAGTTGAGATATTTCTTTCCCGAAAACAGTTCATGATTGAGGTACTCTCTATCGTTAAGTCTATCGGGGTCATTAACTACCGTTTTGAACCGCTTCATAAGCTGTTCGAGCGGTAGCGAAATGAGCATAAGCGGGGTGCGTATCTCATGTACGAGGTCGACGAAAAATCTCATTTTCGACTCCCAGGCCTCACGCTCACGTTGTATCTTTATCGACTCCATGCGGCGGTTATAGTGTTTGCGCACTTTAATCTTAACCCACTGCCATATTCCGGCCGCCGCGAGCAGCAGCAGGACGGCATATCCGATGTAGGCCCACATCGTCATATACCACGGCGGTGACACTACGATGGTCAGCGCCGTGCTGGCAACGTCGGTATATCCGCTCGGACGCACTATGAAGTGATAAGTGCCGGGCGAGAGATTATTGTAGGTGACCTCCGACTGTGAATTACCTATATTCCAGTCCTTGTCAACATCTTCGAGCTTGTAGTCGTAGGTGACTGCGGGCATATCGGACGGATGGTTGGCGGCAAGGTGTATTGTGAACGAATTGTGGTCGAACGGTAGTGTTATCTTGTCCGTGGTATAGAGCAGTATGCTGAGGCCCAGCTCATCGGTGGTGCTGCCGTCCTCATCAGACGGGAATGTTATTGTAGTAGGATAGGCGGCCACATCGTGATTGGGCGATATGATTGACGGGTTGAACACCTGGAAGCCGTTGTTACCGCCTATGACCATGTCGCCGTTTTCAAGCAATACGAAAGGTTGGCTCAGACCTATCGATGGAAACATATTGCGGCGGTTGGCTTCAATTTTTCCGTCTTGGGCTATTTTGATGATGGATTCCTCGGTCAGAATCCACAGCACACCGTTATTATCCTCTTGCAGTGCAAGTATGTTCTTGTTGGCGAGTATGGGCAGACGGTAAGGCTCGAAATCGTTCTTGTCTTTGTTGTATAAATAGATGCCGTTTGACAGGGTGGTGGCCCACAACTTGCCGTTGCGGCTCACCATCAGTTTGTTGATAGGGGTATTTCCAAGATTAGGGCTATCGAATTTATCTAATCGCGTTTCGCCTGGTTTGCGATGAAGCAGTCCGTCCTTTACAGTTGCGCCCCACAGGCTACCGTCATAGTATTCGGCCATTGACACGACCTCGGTCTGCTGTCCTACTTCGCGTAGTGTGTTGAACTCATTGCGTTCAGGGTTATACTGGCATATACCCCAGTGGGTCAGCACGTAAGTTGTTCCCTGAGTGGTGACAAATACATTGTATATCTCGTCGCTTAGAAGTGAGTATGGGGTGTTTTCATCGTGCTTGAAATGCTGTGACTGTCCTGTGGAGGGATTGTGGAGGAACAGGCCGTTCATGGCTGTGCCTATCCACACCTGTTCGCCTGCAGGGGTAATCGAGGTGATAGATTCGGAGCCGAGTCCGGGAATTGAAGGTACTGAAAACTTATCGGCAGTCAGGTCATAGTAATATAGGCCCTTATCTGAGCCTATCCATAGGCCGTTGCGTCGGTTATCAATGGCCAATGCATTGACAAAATTGTTCTCGTCAGGATTGTTTGTCAGAGGTATGAAACGATATATGTTGTCGAGTATGAACAGTTCGACAATCTCGTCAGACTGCCTCACGGTAAGGAGTCCGCCCGAGCGACTGTCCTTGCTCAGCTGATTTATCTTTACTTTGGTTGAATTGGATTTGAAATGCTGACCGTTCTCGGCTACCTCCATTTGTGTCATGGTGCCGTTCTTTGGGTCATACTCCATGATGCCTGACGACGTGCCAAGTATGAGTCGGTTGTCGTCGTAGTTGATTATTGATGATATTGGAGCGGCGGTCGATGTGCAATGTACAATATTGCCTGTGGCTGTGTCGAGACTGTATATGTCGCCACCGCTTGCAATCCACAGGCCACCGGGGTGGCGTTCGAGACTGATTTTGATTTTATTCTGGGTGTAATCAGGTATTGAACAGGTGGATAAGTATTCGCCGGTAGGATTGTATTTGTGTATTTCGCCATTGATGCCGGCGGCGTATATGTAGCCGTCATCGGCTGTTGTGATGTCGGTGAAGAAAGCGCCCTGACGGGTGTTCTGTATAAGTTCGTCGGTTTTGGTGTTGTATATGAACAGGCCTTGTCCCTGGCTGGCAATCCACAGTTCGTCGTTAGCGTCGGGAGTGGTGCAGATTGCATTAACCTGTGTGGATATTTCCACGCCATATTTTGTTTTGATTGGAAGGCGGTAAGTGGTTTTGTTGGCGCGGTCGAGTTTCATCAGTTGGTTTGGGGTGGCAAACCACATATCGTCACCGATCTCAAAAATACCGGTAACGCGCATATTTGATGTGGAGCGAAGTATGCCTGAGGGCGTTCCGTTTACAGGCATGCCGTTGCCATCGAAACAAGCGAGACCCGTAGTGGTGCCTAACCACAGGAATCCGTATTTATCGCGTAGGGCGCAAAGGTTGAGTGTGCCTTTACCTGCACCTGTCGAATTGACGCGCACCGATGATGCGCACACCGTCTGTGCCAGCAGTAGAATAGTCAGCGCTATAAATAGTTTTGCAAGTTTCATGGGTCGGAACTTTAAGGTGTCTCAAATTTAGTGATTTGATTTTAATGGGGCAACTTTTTATAGATAAAATCTCCCCGAATAGAGCGATGGCTTAATCGGGGAGATCTTATCAGGTTTGTGTTATAAAGTGCTATCTGACAATTGTCGGTTAAATTACTTTACGATGAACTTCTTGCCGTTCTGGATATACATGCCGGGAGCGGTGGGGTTCTTCACTTCGATACCCTGGAGGTTGAAGATGCGGTTGTCATAGCAGTTGTCGGTCTGGTCGACGGTGATGTCATCAACGCCTGCGGTAACCTCGTCGACAGTAGTGTCCTTACCGTAGTATTTGAGGCGGAAGTTGTCGGCAACCATCCAGTCTTCTTCGTTGGCCTGTGATTCCTTGTAAAGACCGATGAACAGAGGGCCGCCATTGTGCTCGAACACAATCTGAGTCTTGTAGTAACCGGCGTGGAACCAGGCCTCGACCTCGTTGACATACTTGGGTATCTCACCGATGTGTTCGCGTGCAACCTCTACTTTCTCTTCGTCCTGTATTTCGTATGTGATGTCGTAGGCTATCTGACCTTCACCGGGGCAGAGGTCCATGTAGTCGAGAATGTTGGCGATGGGAGCTTCTTCCATGCCTGCATAGAAGTAAACGAGGTGATTGTTAGTATCGTCTAGGCGCTCGGTAGCCTGCATATCGTGGTGACCGTTGCGGTAGAGGGCCTGAACTTCGGCGCAGTAAACGCCTTCGGGTGCATCGAATATGCTCTGGTTCAATTCAAAGTCTGATGCATTCCAGAATTCCCAAGCGAAGTCGTTGTGGTTGGCGCCGCGCTCCCAGATACCGGAACCGAGACGGTCGTCATTTGAATTCTGAGTCGATATCCATGCCTCGTCGCTCATGCGCTGGTTGAAACCGGGATTGTCGATGAGGAAAGATGCGTCAACGGGATTGTCGAGTGAAGCCTGTTCGAGGGCTGCTGTACGCTCGGCAACGCTGATAACTTTCCACTGAGCGTTAAGGTCGTTGGGATCAAGGTTGCGGTTCTCGGTGCCTACGGTAGTCTCGTCGCCCTGACCGGCATCGACCGATGCCCAGGGATTCCATGCCATGTGAACGTCGCGGTAGTCGTTCTGAAGAATGTTGTAAACGCCGGGCTTACCGTCAACGGCCTGGAAGTAGAAATCGTCGGTTTTAGCGCAGTCGCCATAACCGCGGTAGTTGAGATACTGGTTGGGATTCTCATCATCACCGCCGTTGCGCAGGTGAGTGTTGATATAGAAGCTCATACCGTCCTCGACGCCCTCTTCGGGTTCGAGAGAGACGACGATGCCGGGGTTGGCGAGGGCTGCGTGCGCGCCCCAGTCAGAACCACCCGAGAAGAACTGCTGCTGACCTACGTTATAGAGGTAGAAGTCGCCGCCCTTCTTGAGATCTTCGGCAGTCACACCTTCATATATATCATTGATTTTCTCAGAAGCGGCGCGACGACGTGCATAGCGCAGTGTTTTGAGTGCGTCCTCGTATTCACCACGGTTCTCAGCGGCCTCAAATTTATCCTGAGCCTCTGTGTCCTGGAACAGTTCGACGGTAGCCAGATAGCTGTCGATAACACCCTGAGATTCTTTCATGCGGTTGATAGCCTGCTGCATAGCGTCGATAGCCGGGATAAGAGTGCTTGAGCTTTGTGCGTTAGCGAGAGCATCTTTAGCTTCATTGATAGCATTGATGAGGTAGGCTGACTGATAGAGGTCGCTTGCTTCATCAATAAGTTCCTGGAGCTGAGCCTGCAGGCCGCTGATATCCTCGCCCTTGACCTGCTCGCCGTCGTAGCGCAGATACATGCGCTTGTAAACCAGCCAGTCATGTTCACGTTCGGTGTCGTGTTTCTCGATACCTAAGGTGAGTGTACCTTCGGCTACGCCGGCTGTGATCCATTCGTTCATGTAAGGTGCGTCCATGTCGGCCACATCAACGTCGTCGGTCTGAGAGAATGCAAGTGCAGCATCGCCCATGCTGTTGGGAACGAAAACGGTAGATGTGACAATGTAGTCCTCGTCAATGAGGTCTACGGCATAGGGGAAACCATCCTGAGCCTCGGCTTTTGCATCGTCGAAGATGCTTTTCACTACACCGTTTTCAGTGCCGGCGAAGTATGTTGCAGCCTTGATAGATGTACCTGAAGCAGCGCGCATTTTGGTGTTATCCCAATCGATATCCTCGTCGCGGTAGTATCCTTGTACGGTGAAGCTGTAAGTGCCGTTAGGTATATCGGTGAGGGTTACCGAGGCCTTGTGGTCTATACGGTGCCATCTTTCCACAACAGGGTAGTACTGGCTGCCATCGAGGCCCATGCCACCGCCGTACAAGTTGTTGTCGATAACAGTCCACTCACGTTCGCGAAGGTCGTTGCGTCCGTGCTCGTTCCAAGGCAGAAGGAATGTTGCGTCGGCGCTGCCGTTCTTGGCTGCCTCCTCTTTCATTTTAGCGATGCGCTCTTCGCGCGAAACGAGCTGCCATGTGAACTGAGTGGGATCGTCTGAGAGACCACCAAATCGGTTCGACTCGTCTGAACCTATATATTTATCTTCGGCGATACCGTCGCGATTCTCACGTCCAGGCTCAGCCTCACGTGCTGCGACTTTAATTTTGTAACCTTCGCCCGAAGGCTCGAATATCCACTCGGTCAGCTTGCGATCGCCCTGGTCGAGGAAGAAGCGGTCCTCATCGGTACCGTTGAGCTCACCGTTGTTGGTGAAATGGCAGAAAATCTGATAGCCGTTTTCGAAGCC
Organism: Bacteroides sp.; assembly: GCA_014802385.1. Lineage (GTDB taxonomy): Bacteria > Bacteroidota > Bacteroidia > Bacteroidales > Muribaculaceae > JAAVFS01. The sequence goes on along the minus strand of JAAVCJ010000015.1, from coordinate 15,219 downwards.
CTCGGGACGACGAAGCTCCAGGTTGAAGCCTATGCCACCGAGCTCGGCATGGGTTGTCCAGCTGGGATCGCCATTGTCATGTCGGTTGGTCTGAAGCCACTTGCCGGTTTCAACTTGATACAGGTAGTATTGACCACCGTTGGCAAATGCTTCTTCGGGACTTGTACCTGTGTAGGGTGATGCTGCAAGAGCGGCACCGCCTGTCATCATGAACAGTCCTAAAATTAAGTCTTTTTGTTTCATGCTTTTGATTTAATGGTTAATGATTATGTTGTTAATTGTGATTTCTAAGGTAGAGTTTTTGTAATGGGCTTGAGACTCGTTTTAATGGCTCGGAATTACATGCCGCAAATATAGCGTGCCATTTTTTCAGAGAGTCAAAATATCTATTCAAATAGTGTTATTATCTCGTCAATTTTGCCGAGAGGCTTTGATTAATGCGTGCTTTTCAGTCTGTTATCGTTGCTTTGACCTGATAGTGGTTATTATTGAACAAATATTCCTGAGCCACTATTTTTATTTAATCTATATTTGCTTTCGCCAAAGAAAAACTACTTTGCCTAATTCTAATAAACCATATCATCATGACATTTTCCAAAAATTTACTGGCTGCCGTGGCCGTGACCATGGCCGGTATGTCGACGGTTGTGGCACAGACCCAAGCCGACTTTGTACCGTACAAGGAGATTGACCTGAGGCTACCCTCGGTTCCCTTGCTTGTGAATAACCCGTTTTTCTCAATTTGGTCAAACTACGATGCGCTCAACGAGGGGCCTACACGCCATTGGTGTGAAAAGGAAAAGGCAATCGACGGCCTGCTCCTGGTCGACGGTACAGCATACCGTTTCATGGGCCCCGGCCGCGATGTCATACTCAATCCGATAGCCGGCATGACGGTTGACGGTGTCAACTGGAAAGGTAAAGTAAATTATAATGTACAGAGTGGCACCAATTGGACCCGTGCCGACTTCAACGACAACTCATGGACGACCCAGACGGCCGCATGGGGCTCGGGCGGTGAGTATCCTAACTGTGTCAACTCATGGACGGGCGACAATAAAGATTTATATGTGCGTCGCGAGATAACTCTTACAGCCGATGACCTTGCAAAAGACCTGTGGGTGCAATTCTCTCACGATGACGTGTGTGAGATATACCTCGACGGCCAGCGTATCGCCTCGACCGGCGAAACATGGTTGCAGGGAGAGAAGCGCCAGATACCTGAGACTGTGAAGAACAGCTTGCAGCCCGGCAAGCATATCCTTGCCGGCCACTGTCACAATACCACCGGTGGGTCTTACTTCGACTTCGGTATCTATGCCAATGCCAAGGAGGGTGCCGATGCCCAGATGGCCCATCAGAACAATGTCAACGTCACTGCCACCAACAGTTTCTATAACTTTACCTGTGGCCCTGTTGATCTTGACCTGGTATTTACGGCTCCTCTTCTCATCGACGATCCCGATGTGCTCTCAACACCAATCAACTTTATATCATACCAGGTGACGTCAAACGACGGTGCCGAGCATGATGTCAAGGTCTACATCGCTACAACCGCTCAGATGACTGTCGACGAAATGAGCCATAAGACCGAGACTCAGATTGTCACTGAGAACGGTGTGAAATATCTTAAAGCAGGTGCTCAGGACAACCGTCCGCTCCACACCTCGGGCGACCTCGTGTCGATTGACTGGGGCTACCTATATATTCCGGCTGTCAACGGCGGCGAAATAGCTATCGCCAATCAGGCCGACGGTGAAGCCAAGTTCATCGCGACCGGCAAGGCGCCTGCATCGCTTGACGGCGTGACCGTCAGCACCAACCAGGCCGAGATGCCTCTTATGATATATGTGAAAGACCTTGGCAAGACCAAGCAGAACAGCAGCTTCATGATGATAGGCTATGACGAGGTGTTCGACATGGAGTACATGAAGAAGCAGTACAAAGCCTACTATGCACGTGACGGCAAGACTATCTTTGAGGCGTTTGACGACTTCGGCAAGAACTATGCTTCGCTCATGCAACGCTGCCGCGACCTCGACAAGATGATTTATGATGACGGTCTCGCAGCCGGCAACGTGAAGTATGCTGAGCAGCTTTCGGGTGTCTACCGCCACGCTATGGCAGCTCACAAATGTTTTCAGGACGACAAGGGCAACATGCTCTACTTCTCGAAGGAGAACAAATCAAACGGTTGTGTCAACACAATGGACCTCACCTATCCGTCGTCACCCCTTTACCTGCTCTACAATCCCGAGCTAATGAAAGGTATGGTAATCTCTATTCTCGACTATGCTCTAAGCGACGCACGCAAGAACGCCAACTGTGCCGCCCACGACCTCGGTCAGTACCCCTTGGCTAACGGCCAGGTGTATGGCGACTCAATGCCTCTTGAAGAGACTGCAAATACCCTCATACTTTGTGCAGCTATCTCCAAGGCTACCGGCGATGCGTCATGGCTCAGACCCTACTCATCGACCCTCGCCAAGTGGGCACAGTATTGTCAGGACAATGGCCAGAACCCCGGCAATCAGCTCTGTACCGACGACTTCAAAGGCCCGAGCGAGCAGAACACCAACCTCTCAATCAAGGCCATCACCGCGCTCTCGGCCTATGCCGATTTAGCCGAGATGGGTAATCTCGCAACGTCGCGCATTATTGCCAACTATCGTCAGAAGGCCAAGGACATGGGCCTGATATGGGAAGCAACCGCACGCGGAGGCGACCACTATAAGATGGGTTTCAGTGATCCGAACGAAACATGGAGCCAGAAATACAATCTGCTGTGGGACAAAATGTACGGTTACAACAACTTCCCTCCCTACGTGTTTGCCCGCGAGATGGCCTGGTATCTCAAACACAATCCCAAGTATGGTACTCCGCTCGACGGCCGCGACAACTCGGCCAAGTCTGACTGGCTCATGTGGACAGCCGCCCTTGCCGGCAATGACCTTGCCACCTTCGAGGTATTCTCAAACAAGCACTGGGATTATATCAACGAAACAACTTCACGCATACCCCTTTCTGACTGGTACGATTGCGCTTCAGGCCGCAGCATGAACTTCTCGGCCCGTTCGGTTATCGCCGGTCTCTGGGCCAAGGTGCTTATGGATCGTGAACTTGCCAAGTTGCCTCCTGTGTCTACAGCATGGGAGCCTAAAGGCAACCATATCAAGACCCGCTGGGCTGCCGATGTCGACCCCGATAACGTGCTTCCCGAATACCCCCGTCCGCTCATGCAGCGTGATGAGTGGGTCAACCTCAACGGCCTGTGGGATTATGCCATCGCTCCCGCCACTTCGGGTGTGAACGACGCCATCTTTACCGGCAGCCAGATTCTCGTTCCCTTCGCTATCGAGTCATCACTTTCGGGTGTGTGCATGCCCCTTGAGCCCGGCAATGCAATATGGTATAAAAAAGAAATTGAAATTCCGGCCGAGTGGAGCGGACGCAACGTCATTCTCCACATCGGTGCAGCCGACTACGAGGCTACCGTCTATGCCAACGGTACTTCGGCCCGCCAGCAGTTGGTCAACCACAAGGGTGGTCACACATCATTCGATGCTGACCTAACCAACCGTATTCAGAACGGCAAGGTTACAGTATATATTAAGGTAGTCGACCCCACTGACGAGGGTGCACAGCCAGTGGGCAAGCAGCGTCGCTATCCGTCCGGCAACGGTGACATCTACTACACTTCTACCTCGGGTATATGGCAGTCGGTGTGGATGGAGCCTGTCGAGAAGTCATATATCGCCGACATACGCACTACTCCCAATCTTGATGACAGCAACTTCAAGTTTGATGTCAGTCTCAAGGGTACAATCTCAGGTACCGTCAAAGTCAGCCTCTATGAGGGCAACAACGAGATAGCGTCGGTGACCGAGCCCGCAGCCTCAATCACGACGCTGACCATTCCAGTCAGCAATCCCAAGCTTTGGAGCCCCGAATCGCCTAACCTCTATGGTGTTAAGGTGACCTACGATAATGGCACTACCATTGATGATGTGGACAGCTATGCGGCAATGCGCAAAATCGGCTACCGCAAGGTAACTGAAGGGCCCGAAGCCGGCCACTGGCGACTGACACTGAATAATCAGGATTACTTCCAGTTCGGCCCTCTCGACCAGGGTTATTGGCCCGACGGTATCATGACTGCACCCACCGATGAGGCTCTTGCCTATGACCTTGAGAAAACCAAGGAGTGGGGCTTCAACATGGTGCGCAAGCACATGAAAGTGGAACCCGCCCGCTGGTATTACCACTGCGACCGCCTCGGTCTGCTCGTGTGGCAGGATATGCCCTCACAGTTCAACACCGACGAGGGCGACTGGACTGTTCACACATGGTATCGCGACCACGTGTGTGGCATTCCCGGCTCAAATGCAGCTAATATCGAAAAGAATTTCAAGGCCGAGTGGAAAGAAATACTCGACCAGCACTACTCAAACCCCTGTATCGTAGTATGGACGCCATTCAATGAGCGCTGGGGTCAGTTCAAAACGTCTGAGATTGTGGCCTACACCCAGGATATAGATAACACACGTCTTGTGAACCCCGCTTCGGGTGGTAACCACTACAAGTTTGCCGAGGGTTCCAATACATTTGTCGACGAGCACACATACGCCCAGCCGCTTGAAGTATTCACCGGCATTGCTGATGCCAACCGTCCATTCGTACTCGGCGAGTATGGAGGTCTTGGATTCAACACCTCAGGCCATCGTTGGTATGAAAGCAATTCACAGACCTACAACACCTACACCAGCAAGTCGGCTATGACCGACGATTATGTGAAGCTCGTCAACCAGATCGAGAAGCAGGCTATGGGTATTGACAACAACGGCAACAAGACTCCTTTCTGTTGGGGTGCCGCAGTCTATACTCAGACTACTGACGTCGAAACCGAGGTAAACGGTCTTATGACCTACGACCGCGAGGTGATGAAGTTTGACGAGAAGCGGGTGCGCGATGCTGCCATCAAGCTCAGAAAGCTCTATGGTAATGATCCCACTGACCGCGACCATCTTGATCTCTCGTCGGTTGAAGTCCCTTTCGTTGACGGTGCCGGTGCTGTAATATACTATGACTTGATGGGAAACAGTCATAGTGCGCCGGTGCCAGGATTCAATATCATGATTCAGCCCGACGGAACTGCAAAGAAAATCTTTGTAAAATAATTATTTCAATTCATATCAGCAGGATTGTCGTCTTAATTTATTAGGACTACTCTCCTGCTGATATTATAACTATACTTAAACCCATGAAAAGACTTCTACTCGGAGCCATTGTATGCTCTTTTGTGTCCATAACGGCACACGGAGTTGATGAGGAGATAAAGTGCTCATTCAATTCCAAAAATGTGATTTTACCATCGTCTCAGTACACTCCTTCCCAACCCTACAATGCGTTGGTCTGGGTCTATAAAGGCGAGCGTTACACCGACGCTAACTACAACCGTATTCTTGCAGTACCATCGCCCGATAATACAGGGAACGAATGGTATTCTCCTGACTACGTTCCAGATGATGAAACCTCTGGCTCATGGTCAACACACACTGCCCCGTTCAGCTCTGACGAGTATTATCTCGGATACCGTTCTTATCGCTGGGCCGAGCCTGAAATAATGGGTGAGATATACATGCGTCGTACTTTCACTGTCACGCCCGACGATATTCCGGCTACGGGTGCCGTCTATCTGACATCGGGCCATGATGACGCTCCGTCCGAGTGGTACATCAACGGTGTGCTTGTCCACACGGCTACTGATGGCTGGGATAACGAGCAGTATATTCTTCTTACTGACGAGCAGAAGAACCTGATTAAGACCGACGGGTCGGAAAATCTTCTTGCCGTTCATGTGCATCAGAACTGGGGTGGGGCGTTTGCCGACTGTGGTCTCTATCTCGCCGACATGACCTTGACACGTACCTATCTTAACACGGTGGCCGATGGTGAATGGCCCTGTGCTTACTACATGCTCAACTACAACGCTGATTTTACCGATGCCGAGAAGGCCAGATGGTATGCCGTTGATGAGGATGAGAGCGACTGGCTGAAAGGCGTCGGCCCGTTCAGCAATGATAATAATATGTTCTATACGACCGAATGGCCCAGTCAGCTACGTCCTATACTGGTGCGTCGTCACTTCAATCTCACGTCGGCCGATTTGGCCGTCATGGCAGACACTGAGCTGACATTCACCTGTAGCTATGACGAGGAGCCGGTGGCCTATCTTAACGGCGTGCGCCTGTGGAGCGCCTCGGGCTGGAATGACAACAACTATGTGCGCGTTGTGCTCACTGCCGCTCAGAAGGAACTGCTTGTAAAGGGTGACAACGTTCTTGCCGTATCGCTCAAGCAGGGTGGCGGTGGCGGCCATATTGACTATGGTCTCTCGGTCGACACCCCCTACACTCCCGAGACCGGTGGTATAGGCTCGATTACTACCGATGAGCTGGTACCCGATGACCGTATCTACAACCTTCAGGGACTCTACCTCGGCACTGATGTTGACCATCTGCCGGCCGGTCTTTACATACGCGGTGGTAAGAAAATTATAATTTATTGATAATTAAAATCGTTGTTTAAATAAATCAATCAATATGAATAATATACTTTGCAAAACGATAGCCGGGGCGCTGATTGCGGCCGGTGCTACAATTTATGCGCAGGCTCAGACCTCGGCCACAGTCGTGGAACGTCCTCAGGCCGGCACATCGGCCAACTACACGACATTTCGTGCACCTCTTGTCGAGGCTCCGCTGCTCAAACTGCCTGTCGGTTCGGTTAAACCTCAGGGCTGGTTGCGCGAATATATGCTACGTCAGAAAGACGGTCTCAACGGTCGGCTCGGCACTGTGAGCGCATGGCTCGACAAGAATAACAACCAGTGGCTGTCTGATGGTGGCGACCACGGTTGGGAGGAAGTGCCTTATTGGCTACGCGGCTATAGCTCACTCGCCTATATCCTTGACGACGAGGATATGAAAAAGGAGGCTCAGGTGTGGTTTGATGCCGTGCTGTCAAATCTTAAAAGCGATGGTTTCCTGGGGCCGCACAACTATGAGAACAACAACCCCGAGTTGTGGGCTCAGATGGTAATGCTGTGGGCGTTGCAAACATACTATGAATACTCGGGCGACGAGCGGGTAATACCTGCCATGGAAAATTATTTCAAATGGGAGATGAACGTGCCCGATAGCCAGTTCCTAAAAGGCCTGTGGCAAGAGAAGCGTGGTGGCGACAACCTGTGGAGCGTGCTTTGGCTCTATAACCGTAACGGCGACGAGTCGGTACTGCCTCTCATCGACAAACTGCACGCCAACACCTCTAACTGGACAATGGAAAATGACCTGCCCAACTGGCACGGTGTAAATGTGGCACAGGGATTTCGCGAGCCGGCCACATATTATATGTACAGCGGCGACCCCGCTATGCTGCAGGCTACCTACCGCGACTTTGATATAATGCGTCAGCGCTACGGCCAGATGCCCGGTGGTATGTACGCCGCCGACGAGAATGCACGAGCCGGATATTTTGACCCACGCAACGGTGCCGAAACCTGTGCTATCGTTGAGCAGATGGCGAGCGATGAAATACTTATGGGTATCACGGGCGACCCGTTCTGGGCCGACCACTGCGAGAATGTGGCTCTCAACTCATTCACAGCCTCGATGGCTCCCGACATGAAGTCACTGCGCTACATCACATCGGCCAATATGGCAATAAGCGACGAGAAACTCCACGGCCCCAGCATCGACAACAATCTGCGCGGAATGCTCTCAATGAGCCCGTTCAGCAGCCGTTGCTGTCAGCACAATCATGGTATGGGTTGGCCCTACTACGCCGAGCATCTTGTCATGGCCACCACCGACGGCGGTCTCGCTACGATGCTCTATGCTGCCAATGAAACCACCGCCAAGGTGGCTGACGGCAAGGAGGTGAAACTCACCCAGACCACCAACTATCCGTTCGACGAAGTCATCTCGTTGACCGTTGGTACAGCCGACGATGTTGCTTTCCCGCTCTATCTGCGTGTACCCGCATGGACCGACGGAGCGTCGCTCACAGTCAACGGTTCGCCCGTGGCAGTAGAGTCGGCAGCCGGAAAATATATCCGCGTTGACCGTACATGGAGCGACGGTGATATTGTGGAACTGACACTCCCGATGTCAATAACCTACCAGACATGGTTGCAGAATAAAAACAGCATCAGCGTAAACTATGGCCCCCTGACCCTGTCGCTGAAGATCGACGAGGTGTGGGAACAGCATGATAGCCGTGACCACGAGTTCGTTCAGGACGACTCACACTGGCAGGAAGGCGTCGACGCATCGCTGTGGCCCTGCTATGTGCTCAAACCCGGTTCAGACTGGAACTATGCCCTCGATGCTGATAGTAAGATAACAGTTGAACGCAAGGCATGGCCGGCCGACAATTTCCCCTTCACCAGTCAAAGTGTACCGTTGGAATTCAAGGCAACAGGCGTTAAGGTACCCTCATGGGGCTACGACGAGACCGGTATGACCGACCTTCTTCCCACCAAGTATGCACCCCGTGATGCAACCTCCACCACCATCACCCTCATACCTATGGGAGCCGCCCGCCTGCGCATAGCCGCCTTCCCTCAGGCCGTCACCGCCCCTCAAGAGCAGTAAAACATCTCCTCCCCCTCCCCCAGTAAAAGCGAAGAGCTGACATCGCCCCCCCCCCGCGACGCCAGCTCTTCACTTTTTTAATTGTAGGTGGCGTTCAATAGCTTACCGATTGTCAGCCCTCGTCTTAGTTTCTCGACAACTAATTTAGTACACTCAATTCTTATCCATATCGCAATTTTTATTTGTATTTACTCATATTTGGATTGAATATACTCGCAATTAATAGGTAGATATTGCTCAACTCGAAACTTTTCGCTAATTTTGCATCGCAGACCGCACTGCGGAAGCCCGGTCAAGGGCAACGCGGGAGGGTCGGCAGACATTTTTGAAAAGCGTTTACTCGACGCTCTTTCTTGACTATCTGAAACCTGGAAAATTTCAATCACTGTCAAGAATGTAGCAACGGTAGATGCCTTGTGGATATGTATATTCCGCCGGTAGCGGGCGCGTGAGCGTCAGCAGTCGGTGTCTTTACACATATTCTGCGTGAGGCTTCTGCAAGTTTGCTCGTTCAACAGTGATGGGCAATTCCAGGGCCTCAGATAGTGGAACGAGCAACAGTACGGCTCTCACGCTTTTTTGTATTATCGCCAAAAGGAGGAGCATTGGCAGATAAACATAACATAAGTGAAACGTATCCACTTTAAAGCCATCTTTCGCAAGATACTTTTGCTCAGCCTATGTGCCAGCAGTGCTATTTGCAGCATCGCTGTAATTTCATGTTCGTCTACAAAAACGATAGCTCTCTCATGCAAGGAAAGGCAGATAGAAATTTTCGTTGACGATGAATATCTTGGCCGAGACCTTGTTTATTACACCGTACCCAAAGGGAGAGAGTATGTTGAGGTCTCTTGCCGAGAGAATGGCATGGAGGTTTATCACCGTAGAATCAACGTTAAGGATCGGAACGGTAATCTTATCGAACTTCAGATTCCCAAGAATTACAAGTATTCAAGCAAACCATATTAATCTTACCGTCATGAAGAAATTACTATTTCTATTGATGGCTTTAGTCTTCTGTATCTCCGCATCCGCTGAGAAGAAAGCTAAAGTTATCAAAATCACAGTACAACCGCAAGAAGCGGCAATCTATGTAGACAACAATCTTATTGGCTATGGGTACGGAGAGTTTACTCGTCCACCGAAAAAGAACCAAGTTGCCATTATCCGCGTAGAGTGCAATGAGTACACAACCGCCAATTCAAAATTTTATGGCGGTGATGAGCGTAACTCACTTTCCTTTAATCTTATGCAAGATGGTTTCTATCGCGGTTCGGCAGCCTCAGGTCTGGTTAATAAGTATATGACAATCACATTGGATCCCCAATACTATACCATTGATGCCGAAGGTAAAGTAAACAGCGAAGCCGCATGGAAACTGCTCCACCAAATTCTTCTCAACTATTTCCCAGAAATAGAAACTACTGATTTTCATGGTGGCTATCTCCAGACCCCTTGGAAATATAAATCGTTCAACATGTCAGAAAAACAACTCCGCAATCGTGTAACGGTAAGAGACGTAACCACTCCAGAACGGGTTGCCTTTCAGATTAAGATTTCATCAGAAGTCGCTGGAACAATGCAGGCAAGACATGGAGAATTCGATGAAGTTGATCGCCTGCCTAAAGAATTAGAACCAATGGTAGAGGAACTTCAAACCCGAATAGGAAAGGCAAGTAGCATTTAATAACCATAATACTAATCAAAATGAAAAGAACATTTCTTTCATTGTGCATGATGGTAGCGTTGTCCACTATCTCATATGCACAGAGTTTCGTTGATACATTCGATGCGAACTCACTTGGCTGGACCGAAAGTGCTTTTGAAAGCAATAAAGGATCAGCCATTATCGATAAAGGTGTTTTGACTATCAAGTCAAAAGGGGAAAACAAAGCCGCTGGCGCAATCCTGACTGCAATGAGTGGGGTTGCGACAAAAGTCGGAGAGAACACCTTTTTTGAGACTCACTGCTATGCTCCACTCGACGTAAAGAAACCTTTCGAGGTAATCGCCAATGTAAAGGTAGACAAATTGGCTAACGATCGTGTGTGTGGCTTCGTTTTCAACTACAAAGATGGAGGCAATTTTTATTGCTTCAACTTTAATGATGAAATGGTGAACTTTACTCGCTATGTAGACAACAGAGTTGTCGGCAATATCTCCCAAGGCATCAAATGGCCAAGTAAGAAGAAGCTTGAGCAGGTATGGAAACTTGTTTGTGATGGAGATGTCCTCTCGTTCTTCGTTGATGATATGGAAATTCTTAAAGTGCGCTATATGCCTCTTGATTTCTCCGGTATTGGTTTCTATACTTTCGGAAAGCAAACTTTGGTAGTTGACGAAATGACATTCACTCAGAACTAAGAGTCCTTACTCCTATAAATTAAGAGAGGCGATCCATAAAGGATTCGTCTCTCTTAATTTACTTTGGGATTCCGAATGGAGCACAGTGACATTGAGAGAGAAAGCGGTCTACATTGGCTTGGGTAAACCGATATTTGTCTCCGCGGTGGGAGTAGTAGAGGAAGCCGTTGCTGCAGAGACTTTCAGATAGCGGCCTTTGATACCTGGGTGATTTATCCGTGCTTTGTAGGCAAACTCTCATTAAACATATTTTCGCAAAACTAATAGTTTGATTTTAGGCAAGTTTATTTTGCAGTAAAAGGACAGAAAAAGCGATTGACAAGTTTATTTATTGTCTTGTCAATCGCTTGTATTTTAATTATTTATGCCCTAAAATTGAGCTAATTTCGGCTTAATACTCCTCTTCGTTGAAGAAGAAGTCTTCTTTGGAGGGGTAGTCGGGCCAGATGTCTTCGATGCATTCGTAGGTTTCGCCTTCGTCCTCCATCTCCTGAAGGTTCTCGATGACCTCGAGGGGGGCGCCTGAACGCATGGCGTAGTCGATGAGTTCGTCTTTGGTTGCAGGCCAGGGTGCGTCTTCAAGTTTTGATGCTAATTCAAGTGTCCAATACATGGTATAATGTTTTTAACTGTTTGTAATTTAGTGAATTGTGTATTTGTTGGGGCGTGTGTCCCGTAATTGGTGCGCAAATATAGCTATTTGATTTTATATCAGCAATTTTTATCCCAGAATATTTCGGGTTCGCCGGCCTTGTAGTTGATGTAACGAGACAGCACAAAGAGGTAGTCGCTCAGACGATTGATGTAACGCTGTACGTCGGGGTCGACGTAGGTCTGGGTGGCGAGGGCGACTATGCGTCGTTCGGCGCGCCGGCAGACGGTGCGTGCGAGGTGGGCCGTGGCCGACAGTGGAGTGCCTCCGGGCAGTACGAAGCGGTTGAGTGGTGGCACTGCGTCGTCCATCAGGTCGATGTTGTGTTCAAGGCGGGCTATGGCTTCATGGCCGAGGCCGTTGCATGAGGTTACGGTGTCAGGGCCGTTGTCGGTGGCGAGGTATGCGCCGATATCGAACAGTCGGTGCTGTACCGAAATGAGGGTGGGGCGTTGGTCGACGGGTAGGTCGGGTGCCGATGTGAGCATGCCGAGCGTGGCGTTGAGCTCGTCGACGGTGCCATAGGCTTCGAGGCGATCGCAGGCTTTATCGACCCTTTGGCCGCCTACAAGCGAGGTTTTGCCAAGGTCGCCGGTGCGTGTATATAGATTGCTTTTTTTCATGTCGGGATTATTATGTAACTTTGCAAGGTTATTAATCAACGTATTTAGACGTCAAATTATTACGCGATGGAACGAAAATCATTTGAACTTATGGCGCCGGTGGGCAGCTATGAATCGCTATATGCCGCGATAGATGCCGGTGCCGATGCAATATACTTCGGGGTCGAGGGACTGAACATGCGTGCGCGCTCATCGGTCAACTTCACTCTTGACGACCTGCGCAACATCGCTCAGATATGCAATGAGCGTGGAGTCAGAACCTATCTGACGGTCAACACCATCATCTATGACAACGAAATCGAGAAGTGTCACAGCATTATCGATGCCGTGGCCGAGAGCGGCATCACGGCCATCATAGCGAGTGATATTGCGGCCATATTGTATGCGCGTTCACGTGGAGTCGAGGTGCATATCTCGACCCAGTGCAACATAACAAATATCGAGGCCGTGAGGTTTTATGCCCAGTGGGCCGACGTGATGGTGCTCGCCCGTGAACTGAACATGGATCAGGTGCGTGCCATTCATGACGCCATCGTGGCTGAGCAGATACGCGGCCCGCGCGGCGAGCTGGTAAGGCTCGAGATGTTCTGTCACGGCGCACTGTGTATGGCTGTGTCTGGTAAGTGTTACCTGAGTCTGCACGAGATGAACTCGAGCGCAAATCGAGGTAGCTGTACCCAGATATGCCGTCGCAGCTATACCGTGACCGACAACGAGACCGGCGACCAGCTCGCAATCGACAACAAATACATCATGTCGCCCAAAGACCTGAAGACAATTCATTTCATCGACCGCATGATTGACGCCGGAGTCAGCGTATTCAAGATCGAGGGCCGTGCCCGCGGCCCCGAATATGTCAGCATCGCCGTACAGTGCTATAGCGAGGCCCTGAATGCCATTTGTGACGGCACATACAACGACGCTATGGTCGAACAGTGGGACGAACGTCTGGGCATGATATTCAATCGCGGTTTTTGGAACGGCTACTATCTTGGCCAGCGTCTCGGCGAATGGTCGTCAAAATATGGCTCGTCAGCCACACGCGTCAAGGAATATGTAGCCAAAGGCACACGCTATTTCTCAAAACTCGGAGTCGGCGAATTTCTTATCGAAGCAGGACAGCTCAGTGTCGGAGACGAAATTGTCATTACAGGCCCGACAACCGGCGCTATCATCATGACAATCGACGAAATGCACGGCGATAACGGCCCCGTCGAGACCGCCACCAAAGGCCAGAGCATATCAATCAAAGTGCCTGGCAAGATACGTCAGGCCGACCGCCTCTACCGCTGGAAAAAAGTCTGACGTTCACATTCAAATAAGTCACCATAATAAGGGAGAGAACCTGTATAACCGGCTCTCTCCCTAATTTTTTCCCAGACCAGTCAAAAATCTATAATAGTCAGTCTGATAATAAATGTTAATTGCTGGGTTATCGTTATATTCAAGTCTGTAGCGCATTTGATATATAATATTTTAAAGCTCAGATAAATGTGAATTAATTCATTCAATATTTATTGTCTAACCGACTTTAGGATTGACCGTATCACCTGGTAGTTGGCGTGGTCGAGCGAGGTTGTGTCGAGTGTCGAGAGATAGATGCGGGTGGTAGTTTCTGAGGTGTGTCCCATTCCCTCGCTTATCACGCTCATGCTGACGCCCCTTTGCCTGGCTACCGATGCCCAGCTGTGTCGGGCGGCATACATCGTCAGTCCGTGCGGAATTTCCAGCATCGAGCCTATTTTCTTGAGCGAACGGTTGATGCCGGCGGCAATACGGCGGTAATACAGTATCTGATTATCACACGGCTCTATAAATATAGGTAAGAGATATGGTTCAACAGGTTTACAGTTGCGGTCGATTATAACCTGCATCTCAGGCCTCCATTTTATCTGCATCAGTCGGTTGGTTTTTCTGCGCCTGTAACGCACATAACCGCCGTCAAGGTTTTCAGTTGTCAGAAAGGCCATATCGACAAAACTCATGCCACGCAGATACAAGCTCAGCAGAAACATGTCCCTTGCATAAGCCAGTGGCGACCCCTCAGGCAGTTTCAGCCGGCGCAGTTTCCTCAGCCTATCTATCGGCACGGCTCTTTTAAGTGTCTCCTCGCGTCCTGTAAACACCCGCTTGAACGGATTGGTGCCCGTGAGGTTTATATCATCTGCTGCCCGACGGTACACGCTCCTGAGCGTGCGCAGATAGAACGAGACAGTGTTAGGTTTAAGATCGCGCATTCTCATCCATGCCTCGTATGATTCGATCATGTTGGCGTCAATGCTGTCAATCATCACATCCTCACCATTCCTGAACGCCATGAAACTCCTCAATGCCGCTGCATAGTGCTCGGCCGTTCCTGACCGTCCGCATTCCTGCAACCGGCTTATCCTATCGTTCATATATGTGAAAATGGTGTATTCCTTCATGTACCGTCGGTACTCGCTGACGATGTCATCGACTGAATATTCGCACGGAACCGAGTCATAACGGGCCACGATTCGGATTAAACGCATGCGATCAGCCTCGACCTGCCGGCGTATTTCAGCGAGTGCCTCTATGCGTGCGCCGGTTCGGGGCACTATCACGGCACCATTACGCCATTCGTTGGTAAAGATTTTATGACTGCTCGTGATTCGTCTGACCAAACCGCGATGTATAATCTGAAAAAATATGATTCCCTCTTTTTTTGATGCTGTCGAAATTCTAAATCGAATGTTTATTGTAGCCATACCATATATTATTATTGTGATTAATATGGCTAAAAAAACAGTTTACATGGATTGGGCACAAGCAAATCGCTGAAAAAAAATGCAAAATCGCTTATTAAGCGATTTTGCATTACGTGACAAAGTTAGTCATTTTATCTGAAATTCAGCACATTCGGTGTGTTAAAATTACGGGGAATTTTATCAAAAAGATCAAT
>JAAVCJ010000014.1 GCA_014802385.1 Bacteroides sp. | reverse complement strand
GCGCTCACTGAGCGGCTACGGTGAGTTGCTCGACAGGGTGTTCCCGCTCCTGCGGCGCACCGATGTAACAATAATTTATCGCTGATTGATGAGACCGGCGACAGTACATATAATACAGACAATAAGTAAAGCTATGGTTCTTGCACTGCTTCCGACCATCCTCACCGGCTGTCAGCTCGAAGATGACCGCGACCTGTGCTGCCCCGGGCCATTGACCATGCACTATGTCTACCGTCCCGACGGAACAGACGTGTTCAGCGACAACATACTCTCGCTCCGTCATTTCCTCTTCGATGCCGGGGGAATATTTGTCAGAGAGTTACCCCCGGGAGAGAAACTTAACCGCCAGCCGCTCGAACTGAACGCCGGAACATATACAATGATAACCATAGGCAATATGACCGACAACACCGCACACGATCACGGCAGCAGCCACCTGATAGATCAGTTCACACTCTCCCACACAGCCCGCAACAGGAAGAGAGAAAGCGCTTACGCCAACACCGACGAACTGTTCTGGGGCGTGAAACACTTTGCCGTTGATGCCGATGGCCGGGGTCATGATATCGTTAAGAAAGGCGAGGCGCTGTCCACCAACCGTCTCACCACCCCGATGGTCAACATACACTGTCATCTGAAAGTTACCGTTGAATGGGTCGGTCGTCCTCCATATATCGGCAGCTACGAAATGGAACTCGCCGGGGTACATACACAGTACTCCCTCGACCCCGGCAACACCTCGCTGACAGCCGACGGACTGAACGTCCCGGCCGGAGACAAGGCTGAAACCTACAGCCTCAATGTGCCGCTGAGGCAGCTCGGGCTACGGGAGGAATTTGTGACACTGAGATACACCGACACTCAGATACCCACGCTGCGTATCAAATATGACGGCCTCCCCGTAATCCCTGACATAGACCTCGGCAAAGCGTTCCGCGCGTGGGGCTGGCGACCGTCGGCCACCCATGTCCAGGACTACGAGATCCTGCTAAGGGTAATAAACGAGAACCGCGTGGATCTCCTGCCTATGGTCGAAGGGTCGGTAGCCGACTGGGTGAATGGCGGCAGTTTCGGATAAACCCGTCTACGGACACTTAAAACGATATATGAACCAATAAACATAAGTGATAACCAACCAATTTTTTTTAACAATTCAAAACTAATCAAAGAATGAAAGTGAAATTTGCTTTTAAAGGATTTCTGATGTCAGCGTCAATACTGACGATGCTGTCATTGGCCTCTTGCAGCAACGATGTCGTCCTTGACGAAAGTTTTGCCGGGGCCGAAAACATGCTGACGTTCTCAATGCGTACGCCGGCGGGCGAAAAAGTTTCATACTCTCGTGCCGAAGGCATGCTTCACGATGCTCCCGAGTATGCCGTCAGGTCGCTGCAGCTCTATGAGTATGAAGTTACCGAGGGTGAGGAAGGCGCACAATCAACCTCACTTACCCGAATCATGAGCTATCCAACCGGCACCGGCAAAAACGTAATAGACCTCAGAGATGGCGGTGACGGTTCATACAGCTTCTCAATCGTGATTCCGGCCGACTACAAGAACCGTAAATTCACCTACCGCCTTGTTGCCAACAATGCCACAAGCAAACCGACAATTGGTCAGACATATGAGCAGAACTTCAATAACCGACGAGCCATTGCAATTGTTGGTGCGACTATGAACGTGACCGAATCTGAAACCGGGAACGATACTACCTACATTGCTCCCAAAGGCGACTTCCTGGCCGACCCCGACAAAGGTATAGCCATGACCGGCTCGGCAAAGGTCAAAGGTTCAGAATCTGAAATAATCGAGATCGGCAAGACTACTCAGTGTGAAGTGAGCCTGACCCGTATCGTGTCGCGAATCGACATTCGCTATGCCACCCCCAATCTCAAGCTCACCAAGGTCGAGCTGCAAGGTGCGCCTGATAAGAGTTACTTGTTTCCACGTGCTGATGAGACAAATTCGACACTCTATTTTGAATCAAACTTCATAAATGTAGGACTCAGTAGCATCTATACTCTGCCCGACTACTATCTCAAAGATAACGAAGCCGAAAACCTCGTCGAATTTAAGAAAGCCTTCTACCTCTACGAGCGCAAGAATACCGAGGACGACAGCGCCATTGTCCACTTTGAGTATACCGTAGATGCCAACGGTACAGAGTATAACGGTGTGCTCGACGTCCCGTTCAGACGCACCTCAGGCGACAAAGCCTATATTGACACTAAACGTAATCACCTCTACACTATCGTGCTCGGTAACGGCGACGAGCCCGTTTCGGGCAAAGTGTCGGCAACACTGATTGTCGATGACTGGAACCTCGTGGAGATCGATGAGCCTATAACCGACTAAAAAAAAATAAGAAAGAGTAGTAAATCAAGAATAAATCAATCAATAACGATATGAAAATCCGAAATATCTTTTCTGCGCTGCTCGGCTTCTCACTGATGTTCAGCGCATGTAACAGCGAGGATGTAGATTTTGCAACCACCACAGGCAATACCCCCGGCGTTCATCTGCGCCTCACAGGAGCAGCAGCCGGTAAAGTCTCATCACGCGCAACCGTAGAGGCCACCGATGGAGAGAGAACCGTCAACAGCCTGCTGGCCGTACTGTTCGACACCCACGAGGGATTTTACAAGACCGTGCCGGCCACCCGCATAGGCGACACCGACGAATACACCTTCATCGTCGAAAAAGATGCTACCTACGACATCTGGCTCGTAGCCAATGCATCGGATGAGTTAAAGACTGCTCTCGAAAATATCCCGGCGGGTACCCCGTTTGAGGACAGCGAGACAGGTGAGAGCTGTCTTAACACCATCATCGCCGATCAGGCCCCCGACGCAGACGGAAACTTCCTGATGGTCAGCAAATATTCAGAGAAGATAACCACCCGCATCACCGAGAACCAGAGCATAGGCGATGTGCACATGATACGTCTTGCGGCACGCTTCGACCTGCTCAACAAGGCCGAGAACGTGACCGTGACCTCAATCACATTCGACAACCGCACCATAAAAAGTGCCGTACTGACCCCTAACACAATGTCGACGGCAAGCGAATGGTACGAAAAGAACAAAGAATATCAGGTCAACGTGACCGGCGAACCTGAAAACGGCAACGAATGGAACGGACACATCTACACCTACGAGAACCATTCCTCAGAGGGTAGCGTGATGATACCCGAACTGACCATCTCCTACTACGAAGGTGAGAACTCGACCGACATCAAGACCCACGTAGTCAAGCTGATCGATCCCAACTCGACATCAGGCACCACCATGCCCGTCAAGCGCAACAATCTATACCGCATCGTGCTGACCAAGGCAACCAAACTCGACTTCGACCTCCAGGTGCTTGACTGGAATGCCGAAGAAGCTGAAATCGAGCACCCAGATGTGCCCCTCAACCTCCCCAAAGACGTCCAGGACTCCCTCAACCGCCAGCTCCTCGTCTATGACCTCTTCACCGAAAATAACGTAAAATCTATAACCTATGGAGCTGACGGCAATCCTGCTACAGCCACTCTATATGATGAATTTCTACCGGCCTATGAATATCCTGTTGAATCATATTACAGCTGGAATGATTTAAATTCAAAAGGTCTGTGTGGTAACAGTGCCAGTTCTTATATCTATATTGAAGGAGAGCCTTACCAGCTTCCTACTTATGGACAAGCGCTGTTGCTATCGCCATTTCGTGATCCGGCCCGAGATGATGCAAAATTACCACGTGAATATGTAAGCTATGATGGCTATCCACAAAGTACAGAACCATTTGAAGAAATAGTATATCTGAAAAACAACGAAAATAGCTGTCCACTTATAATTGAGGATTTTTCAGATGAAAGCATCGCATTCAAAGGACAAACACAACTGTGCCATGGTCGTACGAATTATTATGCGTGTTATAGAGATTCAACAGTTAATGGTGAAATTGTCAAAATTGCATGTTCTCAAGAAGAATCAACAGGAAAAAATTTAATTCGCCCAGTTTATGGAATTCGTTTTAAGGGAAGCAATCAATGTGCAGCTTATAAATGGATGACAGTGCTCACTGATGACCAAAGAGCGTACTATGTGTCAATAAAAATCAAGGCACTTCCCAACAAAGGTGAAGGTATAGAATTATATGATATAGCTGATAATGTATCATTCTGGAAAGATGGTACTTATATTGAAGTAAAAAGTCCTATTAGCGGTGATATTTCAGCGAAAGGTAATGTTGTTAATATGCTAAATTCATATTTGCTTATAAATTCATTGAATGAGAATAATAGAGTATTATATTGGGCATCTTCTTATGCTCAAAGTTCAATTGCAAATACTACAAAAACTACTGGTTTCCCCATTCGTCTCGTAAAAGTCAAAGCATCTGAAAAAGAAGAATAATATACCGTTAACTGCACACATAAAATCTGATTAATATTGTTATCAGCAATAGGGTGGGAGAGGGCTTGCACGGTCAGGCTTTCTCCCCCTTTTGTTTTTGTGTGCCGTTTAAACGCACGGCCGATGCCAGGTTGATGTGCCTGTACTCAAGATAAAGAAATAATTGTGCATTCGCTGGTTATTTTGTAACTTTGCACCATCAGAATACACAATATTAAAACTTCACAACTATGGCTCATAAAGCATTACTAATGATACTCGACGGTTGGGGCATCGGCAACCATACCAAGAGTGATGTCATCTATTCGACTCCGACTCCCTATTGGGATTCACTCATAGCCGACTATCCCAACTCTGAGTTACAGGCAAGCGGCGAGAATGTTGGTCTGCCCGACGGTCAGATGGGTAACTCTGAGGTAGGTCACCTCAATATCGGTGCCGGTCGCGTACTCTATCAGGATCTTGTTAAAATCAACAAGGCAATCAAAGAGGGCACTATCAAAGATAACCCCGAGGTTAAATCGGCATTCGAGTATGCCGCCAAGTCGGGCAAAGCCATGCACTTCATGGGGCTGACCAGCAACGGCGGCGTTCACTCGTCGCTCGACCACCTTTTTGCCCTGTGCGACCTTGCCAAGCAATATGGTCTCGAGAAGGTTTACATTCACTGCTTCATGGACGGTCGTGACACCGACCCCCGCAGTGGTAAAGGCTTCATCGAGGAGCTCCAGGCCCATTGTGACAAGTCGGCCGGCGTCATCGCTTCAATCGTAGGCCGTTTCTATGCAATGGACCGCGACAAACGTTGGGAGCGCGTCAAGGTCGCCTACGACCTGCTCGTAGACGGCGAGGGCAAGCAGGCC
Source organism: Bacteroides sp. (assembly GCA_014802385.1). Taxonomy (GTDB): domain Bacteria; phylum Bacteroidota; class Bacteroidia; order Bacteroidales; family Muribaculaceae; genus JAAVFS01. The sequence continues at coordinate 28,318 of JAAVCJ010000014.1, read as the reverse complement.
ACCGATATGGTCAAGGCTATGCAGGAAAGCTATGACGAGGACATCACCGACGAGTTCATCAAGCCCATTAACAACGTCAACGTTGACGGTACAATCAAGGAAGGCGATGCAGTCATCTTCTTCAACTATCGCAATGACCGTGCCAAGGAACTCACCATCGTGCTCACACAGCAGGATATGCCCGAGCAGGGTATGCACATCATTCCCGATCTGCACTACTACTGTATGACTCCCTACGACTCGTCGTTCAAGGGTGTACACATTCTCTTTGACAAGGAAAATGTATCAAATACGCTCGGCGAGTATCTGTCGTCGCTCAACAAGAAACAGCTGCACATTGCCGAGACCGAGAAGTATGCTCACGTTACATTCTTCTTCAACGGCGGTCGCGAGGCTCCGTTTGACGGCGAGGATCGCATTCTCGTTCCCTCACCCAAGGTTGCTACCTATGACCTCAAGCCCGAGATGAGCGCATTCGAGGTTAAAGACAAACTGGTTGACGCCATCAACGAGGAGAAGTATGACTTTATCGTTGTCAACTTCGCCAACGGTGACATGGTAGGCCACACCGGCATCTATGAGGCAATCGAAAAGGCAGTCAAGACTATCGACGCTTGTGTACACGATGTAGTAGAGGCTGCCAAAAAGAACGGCTACGAGGTAATAATCATCGCCGACCACGGTAATGCCGACAATGCCGTTAATGCCGATGGTACCCCCAACACCGCTCACTCGCTCAATCCCGTGCCTTTCGTTTACGTGACTGAGAACAAGACCGCAAAGGTTGAGAACGGTATTCTTGCCGATGTCGCTCCTTCGATTCTGCACATCATGGGAATCAAGCAGCCCGCCGAAATGACCGGCCACGACCTCATCAAGGACTAATCCCCCCAACCCCCATACCAAAGACAGCACCGCCCCCGCGATGCTGTCTTTTTTCGTTTGTTATCGACCGCACCGCGGTTCCGTGTGCGTATGTAGGGACGTCGATTTATCGCGTCCGCCGCGAAAATGCCTGTCAGTCAGCACGGTATTTTGCGCTGAGTGCCGGAGCGACGATGTCGTGCAAACTGTCGGCGGACGCGAAAATTCGCGTCCCTACTGAAAGCCAGCGTGTTAATGGAGTTCAGTGTGCGCAAGTAGGGACGTCGATTTATCGCGTCCGCCGCGAAAATACCTAACAGTCAACACGGTATTTTGCGCTGAGTGCCGGATCGTCGATGTAGTGCAAACTGTCGGCGGACGCGAAATTACGGGTAACAAAAAAAGCCGGGGCGGGGTGCCTCGGCTTTTTTTGATATGTATTGGAAGTTGGTTCTTAGAGAACGACTTTGGTGGCTTTGCCGTTTTGTACGCGGATTACAAGACCCTTGACGTTGTCGTTTACACGAACACCCTGGAGGTTGTAGTATGTAGCCTCACCATTGTCGTTAACCTCAACTTCTGAGATACCGGCATTATCATAGCCTTTAGGGAATGTGATGGTTGAAACCTTGGTTACAGCTTTTGTCCAGCTATATGCTTTCTCACATTTTGCACTAAAATCAAAGTTTGAACTATTGACTGTAATCACACCGTCCTTGAATGTCGAGAAAGGCTGACCGTTCTGCTCCATGAAAGTGTAGATAAGGGGTAAATCCTCATTAGCTGAGAATTCGTCACCGAAGCCCCATATCTGCCAGCCTAAGAGATCGAAATTATAGAACTCGCCATCGGGACTCTTATATCCTGCGGGCAGACCGGGTTTCACGATAACGTGGTCGGGATCGGTAACATCAAATACTATCTGACCATTGAATTTAGATGTGTTAGAACCGACGAGCTCCAGAAATTCTTCGCTGAAGTAGGGTCTCCACAAACGGTAGATATTAGCGTTCTCTACGTTCTGCTGCAGCTCAACCTCAAGAGGGAAGTCAGCAGGATTTACTGGAGTACTATTATCATTCTCGTCTACCAAACTAAATGAAGCCATAACCCAGGCATCAACAAAAGTAGCGTTGCCGATGGTCTTCCATTGACCGGCCTGTTCCTCATCGATGGGTTCGGCGGGAGCTGCTTTCGACATGCCTAAAACATCAAATAAATCCAAGAAGCCGGCCTCTTTGGTGTATGCTAAATCTGAATATGCAACCCATGCAAATCCACAATCTGCAGGGAAAGAGATTTCGCCGGTTGTGGCATCAAAGTTGGCACTATAGCTGTTGTACAATATATCGCCCTCTTCTTCGCTAATCATAACAAATTCGGTCGGTTGAAAAGCAACATAATATCGTTTATTATTAATAGTGGTAGAACCTAATCTTTCTGAAGTGAATGTGATATTACCGGTCTTAGCATCATAAGAGGCTTTTACGGTATTGTAAAAATCACTTGAACTGATAGTGATAGAACCGTTTCCGTTATCAACAATTTCTGCTTCTGAAACGAATTCACCGACACTGGTATCGAAATAGTAGTCACCGATGATGATTTCATATTCACCTTCAATTGACTCTTCTTCGCCGGCGCGTGAGAGGCCTTTAGACGATACTTTAGACATTTTGACAACTGTAGTTTCGCGCTGCATAGAGGTGGTAGCTTTCTTTTCAGGAGCTAATGTCTTCAGCTGTGCGGGTGCTGTAGCTGATGCAGCCAGTGAAACGGCGGCTGCGAGTGCAAGAGTGTAAAATTTCTTCATAAGTGTAACCTTAGAATTGTGATTAATTAATTTGTTTATTTTTCGATGGGGACGATGTCTCATCGTTTCGACCTATTGGAGTTTGAATTTGTTTTTGAAGCTTTTTTGTCGATTTTATGCTAAATAATTATGTTGTTTAGCATTTCGGAAGCAAAATTATATACACTTTTTAATATACGCAACTATTTTTACAATAAAATCATATTTTTATCGTAAAAAGTAACAAAAATCCTACTGATATGATAATTTGATTATTTTTATGCCATAATTCTGATAATTTTATACTACAAGGCATNAAATAAGCCGGGGTGTGGGTGACACCTCGGCTTTATAAGATTGTGATGTATGTGCTAAATCAGACGTTGAAACGGAAGTGCATGATGTCTCCGTCCTGCACGACATATTCCTTGCCCTCGACTCCGAGTTTGCCTGCCTCTTTGACGGCGGTCTCACCTCCAAGAGTGACATAGTCGTCATACTTGATTACTTCGGCGCGAATGAAGCCTTTCTCAAAGTCGGTGTGAATGATGCCGGCACACTGTGGAGCTTTGCTACCGCGCATGAATGTCCATGCACGCACCTCGTCGGGGCCTGCGGTGAAGTAGGTCTGCAAATCGAGCAGATGATAGGCGGCACGTATAAGGCGCGACACGCCGCTCTCGTCCAGGCCTATCTCGGCGAGGAACTCCTGACGCTCTTCCCAGGTGTCGAGCTCGGCAATTTCGCTCTCGGTCTGGGCGGCTACGATCATGATGTCGGCGTTCTCGTCCTTGATGGCTTCGCGCACGGCGTCGACATACTTGTTGCCCGACACGGCCGATGAGTCGTCGACGTTGCAGACATAGAGCACGGGCTTGTTGGTGAGCAGAAAGAGCTCGCGGGCAAAGCGCTGCTCGTCGACGGTGTCAAACTGCACCGAACGGGCGGGTTTNCCCTGATCGAATGCCTCCTTGTATTGACGGAGTACCTCGTACTGCATCTTGGCGGTCTTGTCGCCACCTGTCTGTGCCTGTTTCTGCACCTTGGCGAGACGGCTCTCGACGGTCTCCATGTCTTTGAGCATAAGCTCGTAGTCGATTATCTCCTTGTCGCGCACGGGGTCGACCGAACCGTCGACGTGGGTGATGTTGTCGTCGTCAAAGCAACGCAGCACGTGCAATATGGCGTCGGTCTCACGTATGTTGGCAAGAAACTTGTTGCCGAGTCCCTCGCCACGGCTGGCACCCTTGACCAGGCCGGCGATATCAACAATCTCGACGGTGGCGGGCACGACGCTCTTGGGGTTACACATCTCGACAAGCTTGGTGAGACGGTCGTCGGGCACAGTGATGACTCCGACATTGGGCTCGATGGTGCAGAACGGNAAGTTGGCCGACTGAGCCTTTGCGTTCGACAAACAGTTAAACAGTGTCGACTTACCGACGTTGGGAAGTCCGACAATACCACATTGTAAAGCCATATATCTTATTCTATTTTATTATTCGGTTAAAGTGTGTACAAAGGTACGAAAAAATTTCGGTAAACTACTTCAGCGTCGTTACTACAGCCGGAGTTGACACGACCCANAGGTGATCGCCGGGCTCGAATGTCAGTGTGCCNGCGTCGGCCACAAGNTCGTCNCCGCGCTTGACGGCCACGATGAGNGTGTTGTANTCCTCGCGCAGACGTGCGTCGCGNGGNGTCTTGCCTANAAGTATNGACTTGTCGGTGAGNGTNAAGTCNCGCAGNCGNTACTCGGNCGGATTNANCGTATCNGNGNNNTCGCTNTCGGGGCTTTCGATNTTGGGCAGTATNACCTGCAGCTGNTCGTCGTTGCCTATGACGCTGACNATGTCGCCNGGNAAGAGTCGNTCGGTGCCCGACGGTGCGGGTATNAAACGNGTNTNGCGCTGTATNCCGGCTATGTTGACACCATAGCGGCGGTGCAGGTCGGCCTTCATGAGCGGCATNCCTATGAACTCNCAGCTNCAGCTNACNTTCATCGACGCCATGTGCAGGTCGCCCACGAGGTTGTGGCCGCGTCCGCTCTTGCTGAGGTCGCGTTCNTTGAGATTTTTGATAAANGTNGTCTCGATGGTGCGCATCTGNTTACGNACCTTGTTTGACAACAGCATCAGCAGCAACAGNAACAGTGCGANACCTGTCGANGCNCCGACNGCCATCGAATAGGTCGANCCCAGGAAGTGTATNATGAANGCCAGGGCTATGGTTATNCGCAGCATCATCATTACAGCACGTGGCACCTTATAGCGGCCAAGNTCGGCTCGTTCGCTGTCCTTGGACGTGCTGAGACACAATGCCAACAGGAAAGGNGACATGACGAGCAGTGTGATGATGACGCCAATGAGTTTGCCCCACTCGGGCAATAACTCGATGAGCANCGGCATCATGTACTGCTGAGACACGATGGTGATGGCNAGCANNACTATCGANTANANGAGNATGCGCCATGNNTAGCGTTTNAGNACNGTCANCCACACNGANGTTGTGGTGCCNACGTTNGTNGCGTCCTCGGCATANCGNTCAATGAGGAAGTGCAGGCGGTGAGGCAGATGGNGCTCGATAAATCGGTAGGCCGGGTCGGCCATCTTGATAAANTANGGNGTAGTGAATGTAGTGATGACCGACACAGCCACCACAATGGGGTAAATGGTGTCGTCGAGCACGCCGAGCGACATGCCGAGNGAGGCGATGATAAACGCAAACTCACCTATCTGTGTCAGCGAGAAGCCNGACTCGAGGGCNACCTTGAGCGACTGNCCCGTAATGAGCATACCNGCNGTGCCGAACACTATCATGCCGANAATGACGACNGCCGACANCAGNAGTATGGGAGCCCAGTAGTCGACGATGATAGNGGGCTGCACCATCATNCCGACCGANATGAAGAANACGGCGCCAAAGAGNTCCTTGACNGGGGCCGTGACGTGNTCGATGCGCTCGGCCATGTTGGTNCCGGCNAGGATNGAACCCATCACAAAGGCTCCGAGAGCGAGCGAGAAGCCACACATNACCGAGAANACGGCCATGCCGAGACACAGGCCCATCGAGATAACGAGCAGGGTCTCGTCGTTGAGATAGCCGCGTGTCTTGTTGAANATCGTTGGCAGGACNTACACNCCGACAAGGAACCAGATGATGAGGAAGAACACGAGCTTGCCGACACTGTAGAGCATCTCGACGCCCTCGACGTTGTCGCCTGTGGCAAGTGACGACAAAACTACCATCATGACGACGGCAAAGAGGTCTTCGACAATGAGCACGGCNAAGACGAGCGACGCGAACTTCTTCTGACGCAGGTGCAGGTCGGTGAATGCNTTGATTATAATNGTNGTCGACGACATGGACAGCATGGCGCCCAGGAAGATGCTGTTGATGTTGGTGAAGTTNAGCACCTTGCCTATCACAAAGCCCGTCGCCATCATGCCGATGACGATAATGAGCGCCGTGACNACNGCCGAACCGCCCACATTGAGCAGTTTNTTGAAACTGAATTCAAGTCCGAGNGAGAANAGCAGAATGACGATNCCGAGNTGNGCCCAGAACTCGATGTTGGCCTCGGTGGTGACCGACGGCAGCGGCTCGAAGTTGGGGCTGGCAAGAAATCCGGCAACGATGTAGCCGAGAACTACCGGCTGTTTGATCCACTTGAAGAGTACGGTGACGANTGCACCGAGCAGAAGTATAAATGCGAGGTCTTGGATAAGACTCTCGATGTTCATTGTCGAGGCTAAAATCATAAGTTAGATATTGACCTGATTGGCAAGTGTAATAGCTTTGGTGGGGTTGATGGTGCGCAACTGTTCNAANAGTCCGACGAGGTCGGTGTTNTCCTTGACGAGCACCACGAGATTGAGTTGTGTGATGTTTGACTCGTAGTCGTATTCGACGTAGATGTTTGANAGGTGAATGCGGTGAGCTTTCATCATGGCCCTGTAAGGNGCCATGTCGGTGACAATGGTGGCGAGCCTCATGCGTATGATGCGCGACTCGGCNCCCATGTTGACACGATGCTCGATGCGCTCGAGCTGGACGAGGATAAAGAGTATCAGNGCCGTGGCGATGATGCTGACAAGATACATGCCTACACCGACAGCGAGGCCCAGTGTGGCTACCATCCAGATGCCGGCGGCGGTGGTGAGNCCCTTGACCGACCCTTTCATCTGAATGATGGCTCCGGCNCCGAGGAAACCGATGCCCGANATNACCTGGGCGGCTATGCGGCCGGGGTCGCCGTTCTTGAGACCGAGATACTCCTGAGGAACGTAAATCGACAGCAACATGGCGAGCGTGGCNCCCATGGCAATGAGTGCGAACGTGCGCAGNCCGGCCGACTGACCTTTGCGCTTGCGCTCAAACCCCACGATGCTGCCGAGCACNAGGCTCAGCAGCATCTTGAAGATTGATGAAGCGGTGTTGACCTCGACCGAGTTGATGTCGGTGACGAGATTGTGNAATATGTCGGCCACGGCGGTCATGTGCAGCGGTGTTGTTACTTGGTCATTGTAAACTTGCGCGAGGCAAGACGGAAGTTGTCGGCAAACAGCTCGACGGTGTACTCGCCGGGGTTGAGAGTGGTGTTGACGTCCCAGTAGATGGTGATGCCACCAATCTCCTCGCCCTCATACTCGATGGTCTTGGCTGCCGAGCAGTCGAGCGACTGGTTCTCGAACGAGAAACGCTGGCCATTGCCACGCAGCAGGTCGCCCTCGGGGTTGGTGATGCGCAGGTAGATGGTCTTCTCGCCCACGGGAGTCGAGTTGTTCTGGGGTATGGTGAATGTCACCTTGAGCTGTTTGGCCTTGGTGATATTCTTCTCGACCTTACCGTTCGATTTTAGNGCCTGCAGCTGTATGCCGGTGACGTTGAGCTTCTCGGCGAGGGTCATGCGCTCACTGAGCTGCTCGTTGGTGCGCTTGGCGTCGGTGAGGTTGGCCGACAGGCGACGGTTNTGATTCTTGACCTGNTCGTTCTCGTTGCGCAGGTTGGCATTCTCCTTGCTGAGTTCGTCAATGCGCTCTACATAGGTCTTGAGGATTGACTTGAGCGTCTTGATTTCGCCCTCGAGCTGAGCTATGCGGGCACGGTTCTTGGTCTTCTCGGCNTTAAGCTCCTGGAGNAGTTTCTCGACCTTGGCTTTAGCGGCCGCATACTTCTCGACAATCGAGTCGTTGGCGAGCANTATGGTCTGGTTTTCGTACTGAGCNAACTCGTTGTTGAGCTGCTGGTACTCGTTTGATAGTGCCAACTGCTCCTTCTCGAGCTGAACCTGTTCAAGCTGAGCATCGAGTTTGGCGCTCTTGGAGTGCATCACCANNAAGATGATGACAGCAGCGATGACCGCGACAGCGGCCGCGATGAGTATGTAGAGGTTGACNCCGCCGGTCAGATTTGAGNGGCGCGCTGATCCTCGTTTACCACNGTTGTTACCGGGTTGAGGCTGGGGAGTTGTTGAATTATCGTTCATTTTTACAATGACAGTTGTGATTGTGAAAAATCAATTATTAAAGTCCACGACCGTGGCAGTTCTTGTACTTTTTGCCACTNCCACAGGGGCACAGGTCGTTGCGGCCGATGCGGGGGCCGGCCTTGGCGGGCTCGGGACGGGGTGCCCCGCCCTGATTGGCCGATGCTGCGGCACGCTGGGCGTTGGCTCCGGGCAGGTCTTCTTTAGAGGCCTTATACTGCGAGTAGTCGTTGGGGCGCTCGGGGAGAGCCTGCTTCACCTCNGGCTGAGGCTTGGGTTCTGGCTTGGGAGCCTCNTCGGTTGCAGCAGCGTCGCCNGNNTTNTCGACAGCGGTGCGTACNTCCTGNTGGGGACGGGGCTGAGGAATGTANATCTGGCCGCGCAGCANGGCCGAGATTGCCTTGTTGTTAAGGTTGTTGAGCATNCCCTCGAAGAGGTGGAACGACTCGACTTTGTAGATTACCAGCGGGTCTTTCTGCTCATACGANGCGTTCTGAACCGACTGGCGCAGCTGATCGAGNTCGCGCAGGTGNTCTTTCCAAAGCTCGTCNATGGTTACAAGCAGTATGGCCTTGTGCCANTCCTTGACGATTGACTTACAGCCGGTGGCGTATGCCTCGTTGATGTCNGTNTGGAGCTGGAATATGCGTTTGCCGTCGGTGATGGGCACGATGATGCGACCCTGAGCGCCGCGGTTCTCNACCCAATCCTTGATGACGGGCATTGCTACCTCAATGATGCGGGCGCTCTTGCGTTCAAGGGCCTCGCCGGCAGCGGCATGCAGTCGGTCGATCTTGTCTTCGCGCGACATGTTGGCAAACTCGTCGGCAGTGAANGGNGGTTCGATGGTGAGTATGCGCATGAGTTCGAGCGAGAGATCCTCATAGTCGGCAGCCTGTTCGTAGGTGTTGACGAGGTTCTCGACAATGTCATACATCATGTTCGAGATATCGATGCCTACACGCTCGCCAACGAGGGCATGGTGACGGCGGTTGTAGATGTATGTACGCTGCTTGTTCATCACGTCGTCATACTCGAGGAGGCGCTTACGTATGCCGAAGTTGTTCTCCTCGACGCGTTTCTGAGCGTTCTCGATGGCACGGGTCACCATCTTAGACTCAATCATCTCGCCCTCTTTGAGACCGAGGGTGTCGAGCATCTTCATGACACGGTCGGTGGCGAAAAGGCGCATNAGCTGGTCTTCGAACGACACATAGAATACCGACGAACCCGGATCGCCCTGACGNCCTGAACGNCCGCGCAACTGACGGTCGACACGACGGCTCTCGTGGCGCTCNGTGCCTATGATGGCNAGACCGCCGGCGTCCTTGACGTCCTTGGGCAGCTTGATATCNGTACCACGGCCGGCCATGTTGGTGGCGATGGTGACGGTGCCGGGCTGACCGGCGAGCGCTACGACCTGAGCCTCCTTCTGGTGCAGCTTCGCGTTGAGCACCTGGGCGTTGATGTGGCGCATCTGGAGCATACGGTAAAGGAGCTCGGAAATCTCGACCGAGGTTGTACCNACGAGTACAGGACGGCCCTNGTCGCGCAGACGTACAATCTCGTCGATAACGGCGGCATATTTCTCTTTCTTGGTCTTGTAGACGCGNTCGTTCATGTCGATACGNGCCACGGGACGGTTGGTGGGTATGGTGACAACGTCGAGTTTGTAGATNTCCCAAAGCTCACCGGCCTCGGTCTCGGCGGTACCTGTCATACCGGCCANTTTATGGTACATGCGGAAGTAGTTCTGCAATGTAATNGTAGCGAATGTCTGGGTAGCAGCCTCGACTTTCACACCCTCTTTGGCCTCGATNGCCTGGTGCAGACCATCGCTGTAGCGACGACCCTCCATGATGCGGCCTGTCTGCTCGTCGACNATTTTGATTTTGTTGTCGTCGATAACATACTCGACGTCTTTCTCAAACAGTGTGTAGGCCTTGAGNAGCTGTGTGACGGTGTGAACGCGCTCGGCCTTGACTGCATAGTTCTGCATGGCCTCGTCCTTCTTCTGCTGGCGCTCGGCGACGTCGGTCACNTTNTCGAGCTCAGACAGCTCGGCGGCAATGTCGGGGAGNACGAAGAAATTGGGGTCGGGGCTGGTGCCGGTNAGAACGTCGATACCCTTGTCGGTGAGTTCGACGCTGCGGTTCTTCTCGTCGATGACGAAGTAGAGCGGNTCGGTAGCCTTGGGCATCTCGCGAGCGTTNTCCTGGAGGTAGTAAGCCTCGGTCTTGAGCAGCACATTCTTCATGCCCTCCTGGCTGAGGAACTTGATNAGAGCGCCATTCTTGGGCAGACCCTTGAACGCACGGAACAGNAACAGNGCGCCTTCTTTCTGGGCTTCTTTGTCGTCGCTCGCAAGCTTGGTCTTGGCNTCACTGAGCAGCTGGGTCACGAGACGGCGCTGNGCCTGNACNACTTTCTCGACGTTNGGACGATACTCNTTGAAGAGCTGGTCGTCGCCACGGGGNACGGGGCCCGANATNATAAGGGGTGTACGGGCGTCNTCGATAAGTACCGAGTCGACCTCGTCGACGATTGCATAGTAGTGCTTGCGCTGCACCATGTCTTTGGGCGACATGGCCATGTTGTCACGCAGATAGTCGAAGCCGAACTCGTTGTTGGTGCCGAANGTGATGTCACANTCGTAGGCTTGGCGACGGGCGGCGGTGTTGGGCTGGTGTTTGTCGATGCAGTCGACGGTGGCACCGTGGAACATGTACAACGGGCCCATCCACTCAGAGTCACGTTTTGACAGGTAGTCGTTGACGGTCACGACGTGNACGCCACGCTTAGAGAGTGAACGCAGGAACACGGGGAGNGTAGCCACAAGGGTCTTACCNTCACCGGTGGCCATCTCGGCGATTTTGCCCTGATGCAGAACGACACCGCCTATGAGCTGAACGTCATAGTGAATCATATCCCACTTGAGGTCGTTGCCGCCGGCAAGCCAGTGGTTTTTCCAAAGGGCCTTGTCGCCCTCGATGGTGACGAAGTCGCGACCCTGTGCGGCAAACTCGCGATCCATNTCGCTGGCGGTCACCTCGACAATCTCGTTGTTGGCGAAGCGGGCTGCGGTCTCACGCAGAGCNGCGAACACGGTGGGNAGATGGCGGTTGAGTTCGTTNTCGAGGGTGTCAAGAATGTTCTTCTCGTGGGCGTCAATCTCGTCCCACAGGGGCTGACGCTCCTCGAAGGGTAAATCTTCGACCTTGGCCTTGATTTGGGCAATCGCCTCGTTGTCGGCGGCAGTAGCCTCGGCCAAAGCCGCGCGNACATCGGTGATTACCTGACGTAACTCGTCGTTAGTAAGCTCTTTCATTTTGGGGCCAAGAGCGTTGATCTTGTCGACAATCGGTTTAATTTCTTTGAGGTCACGCTGTGACTTGTTNCCAAACAGCTTGCTCAGAATTGATGTGAGTGACATTATNTGTAGTTTTTTTATTTGCTTGTTAAGAAAATCGGGTAAATTGGCGGGGAGAGAGTTGAAGCATTAGAGCTTCAGGGCGGGGAGAGAGGCNCCNTTGGGTGAACGTATGCGTAATATACCCGATACAGTCGGAGCCAGCACCCTGGCATCGACCGGTGTTGAAATTGTCTTGGCTTCGAGTGTGGGNGCAAGCAGGAANGCAGGNGATGTGGTCACACCNCTGCGCTCNACCATGGGNAANGTGAAATCGCTGCCCTGATCGACAACCTGCCAGCCCGGTGCNACGGTTATGAACACGTCTCCGGCCTTNTCAATCACTGTGTTGTTGCGCACAGCCTGTGGATTGACGCCGGCCTTGAGGTTGATAATATCTTCGAGCGTGTAGGCATCGGTAATGCCGCTCATGCGAGTCATGAACTGNGCTACGTCGCGGCGCACATCGCTCTCGTCGAGGCTATTGCGCTTNATNAGNTCATGGTTCAGGAATATCTGACGGTCGTGATAGCCGTTAATCCACTCNCCGTTACCNTGCTTGGCAATGAGGTAGACGTTGAGCAACGCCATAGCCCGACGCGGCGAGAACTCACCGTGNGGTATGGCCCATTTCTCGTCATCACGACGTGTTCGTGTGCGACGCGGAGTGCCGGCGATGAACACGAGTGTACGGTTCATGCCNGGGCCGGCATCAATAGCACTGAACAGGTTGGCGAGNTCGCGGTCGAGACGCAGATAGAGATCCATCTGCTCGAGACGGCCNTCGGCATCAGACGTATAGTCGTAGGGCTGAACCGTGTATGAGAGATTGAGCATGTCAAACTCATTACGCGAGCCCAGATTAAGGGTCTTGAGATACTCGGTTGCCATCGCNGTAACCTCGGCATTGACAGGAGCNGAGGCCTTNAAGGCCTTAAAACGGCCTACGTCCTTGCGCAAAAAGGTATTGCGCATCGGATAGGCGGTCTTATATGACGGCAGATCGGGATATTTATCGATCGGCATCAGATTAGTCCACGCGATGGTGTCGAGACGCACCGACAGCGGCTGCATGCGGTTGCGCGCTGACACGAGGCGCGGAGTGTCGTGGTAGAAGGTTGTGGTGGCCCAGTTGCCNGTCACATCATTAATCCAGCAGGCGCTGTTACCGGCGTGNCCGCCGAGTATCAGCGATGTGGCCTGNTCGGGCGAGATGGCATAGACATAGCCCAAACCGCCGGTGTCGATGCGCANCTCGTCGCCGATGGTCGACACNAGCAATGCGGCCGGNGATACGGTCTCGTCGGTAAAGTTACCCAGTGTGGCAGGGTCATGGAAGACACCGTTTGACAGTCGGGTCTCGCTNTTGTANACCANGCTGCTGCCNACACCGTTGACGGCCGGGACTGCACCCGTGAATGCGATTGCCGCTGCCGTGGGGGCATCGACGGTTGTACCATAGTCGAGGTCGGTGATGGTGACACCGTCGTTCATCAGACGTTTGAAGCCTCCCTCACCAAAGTAGCCCTGCAACAGTTGCAGATATTCCATCGACAAGCCATCTATCATCACACCCACAACGAGGTTGGGGCGCGGTGACGGAGCCTGGCCCGACAGCGACAGCGTCACTATCGAAGCCGCGAGTGCCGTGGCTACTCTGCACTTTATTGGCTTGTTTACTTTGTTTGACATTTATACCTATAAATATATGCAACCGATGTTATGATGTAGGTGACAATGTAGGGATAAAACGCAGGGTTGAGCTGCTGAACTCCCGTCACACCTACTACAATCAGTGCTAATAAAGCTACAAAATTAACAATTTGATATAAAAATACCACGCGGTTGTATTTTTTTAACCATATCCCTATNGCCGCNATGAATGCTAACGGGTTTAACCACAGGTATAACCAGTTGGGGCTGGTAGCTTCATGAGTCGAGACAAATATCAGATATGTAAGCACAAGGCCGCATACGCCCGCCAAACTATATAACGCTGTAACANCGATTTTGTTCATCNACTCGTGTTTTTTTGCACGCATTGTTACCNCTANGGTGAAGACNAGCAGGTANAATCCNATTGCCATCGGAGTGAGAAACCANGGTGTGGGCCCCGAGGGAGCACCTTCGGGCATTCCCGACAATATCACNCTGTCGGCACCGCTTACCAACGGNNTGCCGTCGGGTCGCAGCGCACGGCCAACGTATGAGTTCAANGCCACGGGNGCATANCATGTCTCTCTCAGTGTCAACGGCTTATCGATGCCGTTACCCAATGCTAAATCAATGCCGAACTGATACCANGGGTAATTGGCATGATAGCGAGTCATCTCGCGGCGCCATGTAGTCGATACTGCCGTATCGCCATGCACAGTCAGCGGNGAACCGATAGCCGCCTCAATCATAGCGAGAGGACGTGTAGCNCAGTTGTCTTTCACATANTTGTAGCGGTAAACACGATTTTCGGGCTTGACATTGTCGGTTACGAGAGCGTAGAGATACTCGGCCTCGTCGGCAGTGAGATTAAGAGGCTGAGAAATCACCCGACGTCCCGACAAGGNNTTTGANATCAGAAAATCANGGTAATTGTAAGCTACTGCCATATAGTCGGTTTCGCCTTTGACAAAGCGGTACAAAAAGCCTGGTGAATCAAAGTCGAATACACCCCAGCTTATCGTCTCGTCAATGCCTCGGTCGGGGTCATATAGACGNAGTTCGGTGTGCCCCTCAAGCTCATATACCTCGGGGCCGGGCTGGANGGTAAGCAGCTCGACCTTGAGTTCGGCTCTTGACATGGCGGTCGAGAGCAGCAGAAGCAGCAGAGTGAATATCTTTGGTTTCATTAATGTGTAAGCANATTAATAGCAAAATCAAGCATGGTGTCACGACCGGCAAGTGCTTCAATCGGGTCAAGATCGATAGCGCAGCCTGGTGTAGGCTCAATGCCGAACTCGGTAGTATTGCCTCGGGCNTCAAGAACCGAGCATGACGAAAAACGTACACTCCANCCACACGGCAACTCGCTCGAGAANGGCATACCCGAGCCGCCGCCTGTGCGTGNTCCNACAATNGTAACNTGTGGCAGATATTGCATNACCGACACAAAGTTATTGGCNGCACTGAACGTTGAGCGGTTGGTNAGCACAACGACAGGCTTNGTCCACATCATGCGCCCCTGNTCGGCNGGNCTGATAAAATACTCATAGGGCTCAGAGAACTCGTCGCGGCCGGGGCCGGTCTTGTGTATCATATATCCGGCGGTGATGCGTNGNGTGGTAAATCGNCCGACAATNCGGTCNACCATGTCCATGTTNCCGCCACCGTTATCACGTATGTCAATCACGAGGCCATCGCANGTAGCGAGATATGACAGTATGGCGTCCAGATTACCCTCACCAATGGGNGTCGCAAACGACCCATAGCCCATATAGCCTATGTTGCCTTGTGGCAGAATGNCGTATTTGACACCTGTTACCTGGCGGTAGTTNAAGTTGAAATAATGCTCCTCAATGAGGCGTGCNTCATAGTTCTGAGGGTAATCGCTCCACCACTTGCGGTAGTAGCTTGTCTCCCAAGGNGACGACANATTGGTGTGACCGTCACGCAGCTCGGCAAGCATCGCCGCACACACCGTGAACAGCTCCTCGCGACTCATCACCGGGCTGATTTTCTCGCCNTANCGAGCATGAATTTCGTCCCAGTCTATGTTTTTCTCNTTAAAGAAGCAGTAGTGCTCATTGATGATGGTCCACAACGCCTCAAAGTTGCCCTGCGGATCATTTTCATACTCGGGAATATCGTGACACGACGTCAGCGTGACGGCGATTATCAAGAATACACTATATATATAATGTGTAAGTTTCATTTAGAATACCGATATTGACGATTTGGTTGGTTTGGCCGACACCCAGTTTAGNGTGACNCCGATTACAAAACGGTGAGTAATCATNCGNGTAGTCAGGTTGNTCACCTTNGAACTCATCCANTTNCATTCNTAGCCGAGACGTANGGCTGTAGCACCAAACGCNATGTCGGNAGTNACAAGNTTATCGAGTTTGAAGCGATTGCCCCACCAGGCGGGGTGTACAAGTCCGNTGTGGTTGCCTAAGTACAGTTCGTAGTAAAGCTCATCATANTTGGGAGAGAAAAAGGCTCCNATTACCGGCAGTGTGGGTTGGTAACGTAGCGTAACCTTTCGTTTCAGNACATTCATTGACTTTGCCACATAGGCAGTCGCGTCGAGNGTCACGGCACCCTTGGCCGATGCAGGGTTGTTACTGTTGCGTTGATTGTATATGCACCCNCCCTCGAGTCGCAGTGACGGGCCGACACCCACATCTATGCCGAGCGAGGGTACACNCCATCGCCTCATGGCACCCCACGAGGCATGCAGTTGTGCGCTCCACATGGTCGCGTTGCGTGCCNGATTCTCGGTGCGGTCAATATCTCCGCTTATTTTCAGCTGCATTACCCAGTCACGGGGGCNCCACGGCGAGGCCTGCATACGTTCGTAGCCAATTGATGCCGACCAGCCTTGGTACTTNAGCGGCGAAAGGTAGGTATCGGCCAGATGGCTGCTGCCAACGCCGAGAGTCCATGCCGACANCACAGGTCGTTCGGCCCGAGGTTCATCTTGTGCCGCAACACGNAGAGCCGTCGCGACAACAANAAACATTGAGAGAATGAACCTTCTTGATTTCATAATCGACCAATTGTTAGAATATGCGTTGCTGTCCATTGATTTCATCTCTCACCTCGTCGTCACTTACCTGTGGCTCCTCGGTATCTTCAGCAATGTCATCGTCGTCCAAGTCCTCGCTGTCGACAAGTTCCTCGATGGCATCTTGTCGAGGTTCGAGCTCAACGATACTGTCGATGGTGTAGTTTGTTACGCGCTTGCCTTTGGCCTTAAACGACTTCACGGCAATGAACTCCTCGGCATCTATTTCAAACGAGCCGCGCTGGGCGTCGTCGCCACCCAGTGTTACCTCAAAACGTGCACCCGGTTTGTCGCTGAGCAGTATCAGTGTCGAGTNGGGATTTTCGCCGAGATAGCGTTGTTTGCGGGCCGATGGTTCGAAAACAAAGCGTTTGATGTATGGATAGCCNTGNTCGGCATCGTTCAGTACAGCNGTCCATACATGGCCCTGCCTGAACTTCTCAATCAGCAGGATATTGTCATCGTAGTGGTTGGCGGCATCGAACGACGTAGTGTAGAACTGGCCGTCGCGAGTGATGACAAGCACCTGATCGTTNGGCCCGAACTCGCCGAGATACTGACCGCGGCCATCGTAGTTGAGTCGCANCACGTCGGCGTCCCACCACACCTGGCGTCCGCCGAGCGTCGAGGCGCCTTTCTTTTTGAGCGAGAANCGGTGAACCTCGTTGCGGGTGACAATNTTGCCCTGCGANTTGCGTCCTTTGATAAGCACATCGCTGAAGTCGATGTCNAACTGCAGTGTCTTGAGTCGTGGCTTGGGTTTNAGAACCACACTTACCACCTCGGCCTCNCCGTTTGAGTTGGCACTGAACCATACGACTTTCGACCCCTCNTTGCCTTGAGTGAGATTATACACGCGGTCGCGGGTGACACCTGTGACGGCAAAGCGTTTCATGTAATAAGTTCCGCCCTTGCCGTCCTGGTATATGACATTATATATNGTGCGTTCGTCCTTGCTCTTAAAGACGGCGATATGCAGTATATTCTTGTCGACCGACAGCTTNTCGGCGACCTTGACCACCTTGTAGCGGCCGTCCTTATAGAATATGATGATGTCGTCCATCATCGAGCAGTTGGCGATAAACTCGGTGTTGTCGTCTTTCTTGAGCGCCGTGCCCAGGAAGCCATCGACCCTGTTGTAACACAGGCGCTCGTTGGCAACGGCAACGGTAGCGGCCGCNATATTGTCGAAGCCGCGTATAACCGTGCGGCGCGGATAGGCGTCGCCGTATTTCTCTTTCAAATCCTCAAACCACTTGATGGTGTAGGCTGTGATATTTTCCATCTTGTTGGTTATATCAGCTATGCGTTCGTTGTAACCGGCGATGATGCGGTCGGCCTCGAGCGAGCTGAATTTGAGGATACGTTTCATTTTTATCTCCATGAGTCGCATCAGNTCGTCGTCGGTGATTTCGCCGATAGCGGTAACGTCGACAAGCGGCANTATACGGCTGCGCACATGGGCAATGACGGCGTCCATTGTCTCGCCGTTCTCAAANTCNTTGTCTTTGTATATGCGGTTCTCGATGAAGATGCGTTCGAGCGATGCAAAATGCAGCAGTTCNCGCACCTCGCCAAGCTGAATTTCAAGCTCGCTGTACAGTAGGTGGCGCGTGCGGTCGACATTGTGACGCAATACGTCGCTCACTCCGAGGAAGTGNGGTTTACGGTCAGAAATAACACAACAGTTGGGCGACACCGACACTTCACAGTCGGTGAACGCATACAGNCCGTCAATAGCCATGTCGCTTGACGTGCCGGTCTGCAGGTGTACGAGAATACAAGCCGTCTGGGCTGTNAGATCCTCNACNGCACGAANCTTGATTTTACCTTTCTCGGCAGCTTTTACTATCGACTCNTTGATAACGTCGGTTGTTTTGCCATACGGGATTTCGGTAATAGCAAGAGTCTTGTTATCGAGTTTCTCAATCTTGGCACGTATCTTGACACTGCCGCCGCGCTCGCCGTCGTTGTAGCGNGTCACGTCAATGAGGCCGCCGGTAGCNAAGTCGGGCAACAGTGTGAACGGCTCGCCTTTGAGGTANGCAACAGCCGCATCTATAATCTCGTTGAAGTTATGCGGCAATATCTTTGACGACAAACCGACGGCTATACCCTCGACTCCCTGAAAAAGCAGCAACGGGAACTTGACCGGCAGGGTTACGGGCTCCTTCTTACGGCCGTCATAACTCATTGTCCACTCGGTCACCTTGGCGTTAAACAACGTGTCAAGCGCAAAGTGTGACAGGCGNGCCTCGATATAACGGCCGGCAGCNGCNCTTGCACCGGTGAGTATGTTACCCCAGTTACCCTGTGTCTCCACAAGTAGNTCTTTCTGNCCAAGCTGAACGAGCGCATCGTTGATCGACGCGTCGCCATGAGGGTGGTACTGCATGGTGTTACCGACAATGTTGGCGACCTTGTTGAAACGGCCGTCGTCGAGGGTCTTCATCGAGTGAAGAATACGACGCTGCACGGGCTTGAGTCCATCATCAATATGAGGAACCGCACGCTCGAGGATAACATATGAGGCATACTCGAGGAACCAGCTGCGGTACATGCCGCGCAGGTGATGCTTCGGAGCCATTGTCGGGTCGGTAATATCCTTGCCGGCAGCAATCTCGGTGGCGTCCACGTCAATAGCGTCGGCTTCGAATGATTCCATGTCAATATTTTCCGGCGACTCGTTACCGTTGTCGAGAGCCTCATCGTCGTTGTTTATATCCTTTATTTCGTCGTCCATGGTTGAGCTTTGAGTTTCCCACAAAGATACAAAAATTTTGGTATTTTAAGGGTGTGCAACTCTATATTTTCTATAACTTTGCACGGTTTTTCAACAAAAAACGATGAAACAATCTACCTTGAAAGGGCACGCGGCCATGCTCAGTGCCAATGTCATGTGGGGCCTGATGTCTCCGCTCGCCAAGTTCGTCATGATTACCGGCATAGTCTCGCCGCTGATTATGACCAATATGCGCATCGTAGGGGCCGCCCTGTTGTTCTGGCTTGTGTCACTGTTCGGTAAACCCGAGCATGTCCCCGGCCGCGACCTGCTGAGACTGTTTGTCGCCGCATTGTTGGCAATAGTATTCAATCAAGGCTGCTTTATTTTCGGCGTAGGCCTGACGTCACCGGCTGATGCATCAATAATCACCACCAGTATGCCTTTATGGGCCATGATTCTTGCAGCGTTTATACTCAAAGAGCCGGTCACATTTCGCAAAGTCATCGGAATACTGCTCGGCGCGACTGGAGCCATACTGTTGATTATGGGTGGGCGCGACGCCGGTACAACCACGTCGGGTGGCACCAATGCCATTCTCGGCGACCTGCTTGTACTGACCGCACAGTTCAGTTACGCAACCTATCTGGTGGCCTATAAGAAATTCGTCAGCCGCTACTCGCTCATAACAATCATGAAGTGGATGTTCACATTTGCCGCACTGAGTGTCCTGCCGTTTTCGGCTGCAGATATCACTGCCACCGACTGGCACGCATTGTCAGGCGACCACATAGCCGCTATCTCGTTCATCGTAGTCGGGGCTACATTCCTGTCATACATACTCATTTTGGTCGGTCAGCGCGCCCTGCGTCCGACGGTTGTTGGCATGTACAATTATGTGCAGCCCATTGTAGCCTGTATAGTCGCAGTGGCGTGGGGTATGAGTTCGTTCAACACTGTGAAATACATCGCGGTCGCTCTTGTATTCAGCGGCGTCTACCTGGTCAACACCAGCAAAAGCCGTCAGCCCCAACCGAGCGATACAAATAACTAGTAGTTGTATAATACTACAATATTACTTGCTCCCGTAGAACAATAAATTTATACTGTACACCTATTTAATACTGTATTATACTTTAGATATAATTTATAAATACTTACATAGATAGAAATACGGCCAATATTATCTATAATAATTGTAAATTTTAATTGTTGTATTTGACAATTAAAAATATTGTTATACATTTGCATTGTCAATAACGACAATCAATAATTTAGAATACTTACAATAATTATTTTATTATGGCAAATGGTAATAGCGACGTATTTAAACCTTCAAATCTTTCATCGGCTCAAATCATAAATAAAAATGAAGTCGAAGTTACTGCTCCAGACGGAGAAGTGTTCACTGTCATATGTCCTATTGGAGCTTATACTAATAAGGAATCCCAAGAAAGCGAAATCTTTTGGTTGGAGACTCTTTTTGATAAAAATTTTTCGGATAACAAAGAGCAAATGATTGATTCCATTTGGCGTGAAGCTATTAGATTCTCTATTTGTGGAGGTATTTTAGGCATTACCAGTGGCACTCGTAATAGCGATCGAAAAAGGATTGGTTCTCGAATTCGTGCAATAAGAGAAGAAAAAGGCATTGAAGCACGTGACCTCGCTAGATTAGCCAACATTGATGCCGCAAATCTAAGTCGTATTGAGAATGGCAAATACTCCGTAGGACTCGACATATTATCCAAAATAGCAACGGCTTTAGGGAAAAAAGTAGATTTCATAGACCTTTAAATTCATTCACATGGAATTAAATAACAGAAAGGAACAGCACTTTGCTGTTTCATCAAATGGCGAATTACATCACATAAATGAAGCACATAACTCAATAGACGATTACTATTGTCTTAACTGCGGCTGTCATATGCTGAAAAAATGTGGTAATATTCGCCAATGGCATTTTGCACACGATTGGAGGAATGCCACATTAGAACAACGAAATTGCTCATATGAATCCTATCTTCATCGTTATGCGAAATTACGTATCAAGCAGTGGTTCGAAGATTCTGAATCAATTAAGATACACTTAAAAAAATATTATAATTGCAGCTATTTTGATAGTTGTAAACTAAAAAACAAATATCATTGTAGGACGTCCGACATAGAATCCATTGATTTGAAAAGATATTTAGATATTTGTGAAATCGAGAAAGAAATTCAAATAAACGGCCATTCTTTTCGTCCAGATTTATTGTGGTGCCAAAGTGACAATCCAAGGAATAATATTTTTGTTGAAGTTAAGGTTACTCATAAATGCACCGATCAAAAGATTAATTCAAGTGCAAGGATAATTGAATTTTCTATAAATTCAGAGGAAGATATCGAGAACATTATAACTCATGATATAGCAGAAAATGACATTACGACATTCTACGGATTCAAAAAAAGAGATGTAGCCAAACATAAATCAATATCACCTTTACATAAACTAATAAAATTTAGGCTATATAAGAGCGGCAAAGTTCATTTAGACACATATTGCACATGCCAAAATTATAGAGATAGAAACAATTCATCATTATTCGAGATAACATTTTCCGATTATAATTTTAGCGAAACAGATTTTTATATTTATGGACTCCTTGCCGCTAAGGACAAAAATTTCAATGTACGTAATTGTTGCATTTGCAAGCATAGACAACATCGAAAAAACTATGATGATTATATCTGTCTAAATAATAATTCTAAAATTGAAAATAATAACAATGCAACTTCATGTGAATATTTTGCACTCATCGAGAATTACCTTGAGCACCGTAATCGTTTTATCCATTTAGAGCAATTCGCTATTGATACCTGGACTAATACCAATCTTAAGTAATATTATCAAATCATCTGACGAATATATAGTAAAGTTTGTTTGTTTTGTTTTTACGCCTTGATATTGCACAAACGGCAGAAATTTGAGCATAAAGGAAATGTTATAGGAATTTTTTTTGTATGTTTGTGAATTGAAATCACAAACCGGTTTTGATTTATGATAAAAGTAGGTATTACTGGAGGTGAATCCAAAGTGGCCGGCGAGATTGTACGCCTGTTGCTCAACCACCCCGACGTTGACCTTAAATGGATACAGAGTGACAGCCATGTAGGGCAGAAAGTGAGCGATGTTCACCAGGGCCTTATAGGCGAATGTGACGTAATATTAGTCAAAAATCCCGAGTGGGACAACATTGATGTGTTGTTTAACTGCTGCCACACAGGACACGCGCGCAACTACATAGACAAATGCGACCTCCCGGCCGATTTAAAGATAATCGACCTGTCGGGTGATAACAGGTATGGCGACGATGAAGAATATGTATACGGCCTGCCCGAACTCAACCGCAAGTCGATGGTGCGCGGCGCTACCAAAGTAGCAAATCCGGGTGCGTTTGCAACAGCTGTTGAACTGGCACTGCTGCCGCTGGCCAAAAATCTGCTGATAAACAGCGATGTACACGTGTCGGCCGTATCAGGAGACCCGACACTAGCCGACAACATAAAGCTTTACAAGCCTCTAACCCACACCCATGTACATGAAATCGAGAACACACTGCGCTCGTTGCAGACGTCGTTCAACTCGTCGATATACATGATACCGATGCTGGGTAGTTTCTCTCGCGGTCTCATTGCTGCCATCTACCTTGACTGCACTATGTCAATCGAGGATATACGCAAGCTCTATGACGACTTCTACAGCGACCACAGCTTCACGTTTGTCGCCGACAAGCAGGTCGACCTCAAGGACGTGGCCAACACCAACAAGTGCATAATTCATCTTGAGAAACACGGCAACCGCCTGCTCATTACTTCGGTCATTGACAGCATGCTCAAGGGTGCTGCAGGTACGGCAGTTCACAACATGAACCTGCTGTTCGGACTGTCTGAACGTACAGGTCTCGCACTAAAACCATCAGCCCTATGAACCGCACCGCACGCTTATCATTCCTGACGGCGCTGATGCTCGGTGCTCAGTCACTGTTTGCCGCTGTCAGCTTAACCGATGCACGCCAACTGATAGCTGCCGGCGACTACCAATCGGCTATAGAGGCCCTCAAAGGTTATGCGGCCAAAGAGCCTCGCAACGCTACCATACAGCTACTGCTTGGCGACTGCTACAAGGCACTTGGCAATGATGCCGACGCGATTAACGAGTATACCAAAGCAATTAAAAATGGCAGCAATGACGCCCGTTTGGGTCTCATCGAAATCGCTGTCAGGGAATATCGCGTCGACGACGCCGATGAACAGCTCGAGGCTTACCGCAAGGGGCTGAAAAAAGGTCGTAAGACCCAACCTGATGAGTCGGACGAAGCCACCGCTATGCTCGAACGCACGCGCAACATGCTCAACCGAGTCGAGAAAATCGTGGTGTTTGACAGCATCAACGTTCCGGCCGATGATTTTTTCACCTACTACCGACTGTCGCCCGAGAGCGGCTCTCTGAACTCGCCATCGGTTCTGCCCGGCGGATTTAAGGCCGCTATGCCTACCGTCGTCTACGAGCCCGAAAGCCGCACCGAGATGATGTGGGCCATGCCCGACGACGACAACAACTTCGCGCTTGTCAACTCGGTAGCCCTATATGGTGACGAGTGGGATACCCCCGAACATGTAGGCGACCATCTCGGCGAGGGCGGCGATGCCAATTATCCGTTCCTCATGCCCGACGGCATTACATTATATTATGCCAACGATGGCGAGAACTCACTCGGTGGATATGACATATTCATCACACGCCGTGACAACAACGGCTTTCTGCAGCCCCAAAATCTGGGTATGCCATACAACTCGCCCTACAACGACTACATGCTCGCCATCGACGAGACAACAGGTGCAGGCTGGTGGGCGAGCGACCGCAACCATATTGACAATATGGTGACTATATATATGTTCATACCGGCCGATATGCGTGTCAATGTCGATGTTGATTCACCCGATCTTATAGACCGCGCCCGACTATCGTCGATCAAATCGACATGGGAGCCCGGCGCCGACTACTCGCAATTGAAAAATTCGATAGCCAACATCAGCCGCTCGGCTCACAACCTGAAGTCACAGTGCAGGTTTACATTACCCGACGGACGCATTATCACCCGTATCGAGCAGCTGACCAACTCTGACGCCCGACTGGCAATGAGGCACTATCTCGATCTCGAAGAGAGCATAAGGTGCAACAACGAGCGCCTGGCGTCACTGCGCACAGCATGGGCCTCTGGCGACCGAAGCGTTCAGACCGAGATACTCCAGCTCGAGAAACAGGCCATCGAAGACGCTGTCACCCTGCGCATGTCGGCAAACGAAGTTATTGAAGCCGAACTTCAATAATCAGAGCACTCAACAACGTTTATTCCACCACACCCATAGCTGATAATGACTCTTTTTCTCTCGTCTATCGCAGTCCTGATTGTAGGATATGTCGTGTACGGCCTCATAGCCGAACGCGTATTCAAGATTGACCCCTCACGCACCACTCCGGCCTACGAACGCACTGACGGCATCGACTATATGCCGCTGCCCACATGGAAGGTATTTCTCATTCAATTCCTTAACATAGCCGGACTTGGCCCTATTTTCGGAGCCATCATGGGCATCATGTTCGGGCCGGCCGCCTTCCTGTGGATTGTGCTGGGAACGATCTTTGCCGGTGGAGTACACGACTTCATTTCGGCTATGATGAGCGTGCGGTCCGGAGGCCTGTCGCTGCCCGAGGTCATAGGCCACGAACTCGGCACAAGCGTCAAACAGGTAATGCGTGCGTTTTCACTGCTACTGTTGGTGCTCGTGGGCGCCGTATTCGTCATCAATCCGGCCGATATTTTGGCCGAGATGACGCCCGACTACCTTGATAGCACCGTGTGGATAGGCATTATATTCACTTATTATCTGCTTGCCACACTGCTTCCCATTGACAAGCTCATAGGCAACCTGTACCCTGTGTTCGGTTTTGCGTTGCTGTTCATGGCAGTGGGGCTTCTCGTGGTACTGTTCACCGGCAGTGTCACTATTCCCGACGGCATTGCTGACGGCCTTTATTCGCGCCACAAAGACGGCATACCCATTTTCCCCATGATGTTTGTGTCCATCGCGTGCGGCGCCATATCGGGATTTCATGCAACCCAGTCGCCCATGATGGCACGATGTCTCAAAAACGAGAAGTTGGCGCGTCCCATATTCTACGGCGCAATGGTCGCCGAGGGCCTCGTGGCACTTATTTGGGCAGCCGCGGCCATCGCATTCACCAATGGATATGACGGCCTCAACGAGTACATGACCGACAGCAAGCCGGCCCACCTTGTCACCGACATCTCAGTCACATGGCTCGGAACGTTCGGCGGACTCCTCGCCATTATCGGCGTGGTTGCCGCCCCTATCACCACCGGCGATACGGCACTGCGCAGCGCGCGTCTCATAGCCGCCGATTTCATGAAATTTGACCAACGCAAATTCTGGAAGCGTGTAGTGCTTTCGTTCCCGATTTTCGCACTCGCATTTGTCGTGATGCTCATCGACTTTAAAGTGCTGTGGCGCTACTTTGCCTGGTGCAATCAGACGTTGGCCGTGTTCACCCTTTGGGGTGCTACCGTCTATCTCGCCCGTCATCACCGTGCCTACATCATCACCATGCTCCCGGCCATGTTTATGACCGCCGTGAGCATCAGTTACCTGATGTGCGCGCCGCGACCCGAGGGGTTCGGCATCGACGTCTCGATAGCCATTGCCACAGGCTCGGCTCTATCGATAGTACTGACCGCCATTGTCCTGATGTACATTAGGCGCATCAATACAGGTCGTATAAACCGCAAATTTGACTACTGACACTAATACACTATACTTCCCAAGGTACATTTTCTAATCAATCCAATAAATAACATGACCAAAAACAACCGGGTAAAGACCGCGGCATTTGCTGCTCTTGCCCTAACTTCAACATTGCTCGCCAGCGCCGAGGGTTATCAGGTAAACACATTAAGCACCCGACAGATCGGTATGGGCCACACCGGCACAGCACTGCACCTTGACGCCGAGAGCATGTTCTTCAATCCCGCCGGACTCGGCTTCATGACCGACAATTTCAGTGTCAGCGGATCATTTACCACTATCTTCGCCAAAGCTACAGCCACCCTGCCTGACGGTGCCAAATACAATACAGCCAACGACCCGTCGACACCCATCATGGCTAATGCTGCATTTTCGATATACGACAACCTCAAGGCCGGTGTAGCTTTCTACACACCCTATGGCAGCGGCATCGATTGGACTGACAACTGGCCGGGTGCAGTCCTTAACCAGAGTGTAAGTCTCAAGGCATTCACCCTGCAGCCCACACTCTCATGGCGCATAACCGACAAACTGTCGGTAGGCGCCGGCCTCACCATCAACTGGGGTAACGTTAACCTGAGCAAAGGCCTTGTCGTACCGTCTACAGCCGATATGATGCTCGGAATATTATACCAGACAGGTCAGCTTCCCGTCCAGCCTCAGATGTACCAAGGCACCATGCCTGTATCAATCAATCTGCAAGGCAGTGCCAACGTATCGTGCGGCTTCAACGTCGGCGTGATGTATGACATACTCGACAACCTCAGCGTCGGCGTGTCCTACCGCTCTAAAGTCAAAATGACCGTTGAGTCCGGTACCGCAGCCGTACAATATGCCAATCAGCAGGCACAGCTCATACTCAATGAGCTCGACATACTCAACAGCACTAATTTTACAGCTTCGATGCCTTGCCCCTACGTTTTATCGTTCGGTGCATCATGGAAACCCATCTCGGCGCTTACGCTTGCCGCCGACGCCCGTCTGACAGGCTGGAATACATACAAAGCGCTCGATATCGAGTTCCTCGACCCGCTTTGTGCAGCCTACAACCAGCACATCGATAAAAACTACCACAACAGTTGGAGCGCATCTATCGGTGCCGAGTACAAACTCACCCGACGTTTTGACATTCGCGCCGGTCTTATGATCGACACAGACCCTATCAGCGACCAGCATTACAACCCCGAGACTCCCGGCATGACCAAGATTGAGCCCACCCTTGGCTTCTCGTTCAGCCCCGTCAAGGGTCTGGCAATCGACTTCGCCATGATGTATGTAGCCGGTCTCGGTAAAGACAACGTTACATGCAGCTATCCCGACCTGCTTGCAGCAAAACTCAACCCCATGATGCAATTGCCATTGACTCAGAACTTCGACGCTTCATACAAGTGCCACGCCTTCATACCCTCGATTGGCGTCCGATACAAATTTTAAGACCCTAACACTACTCTGAACATTACATGGACTTCATAAAGTTACTTAATGGTAGCCTTAAATATACGTTTCACTCACACACCGAGTTTTGTGACGGACGCGCGCAGATGGAAGCATTTGCGCGCGAAGCCGTCGCTCAGGGCTTCAGCCACTATGGCTTCTCGCCCCACTCACCCGTACCCATCGAGTCGCCCTGCAACATGCACCGTGACAAGGTTCCGGTTTATCTTAGCGAAGTTGAACGCATACGCGACACCTATGGCGACAAGGTAAACTTCTATGCCGGCATGGAGATTGACTACCTCGGCGACTTATGGGGCCCATCTCACGACTATTTCAAGACTCTGCCACTCGACTACTCGATTGGCTCGGTTCACTTCATACCCGATCAAAACGGTACATTGGTAGACATTGACGGCCGCTACGAATCGTTCGCCCGCAAGATGCACCAATTCTTCAACGACGACATAAGGTATGTAGTCGAGACATTCTACACCCAGTCGATCAAGATGGTCGAAGCCGGCGGATTTGACATCATAGGCCATCTCGACAAGGTGGGTCACAATGCCGCTCACTACTGCCCCGGCATCGAGAGCGAACCGTGGTATCGTTCGCTTGCCAATGAGCTTGTCGACAAGGTGATTTCGAGTGGTGTGACCGTCGAACTGAACACCAAAGCCTACCGCGAGCACAACCGCTTTTTCCCGTCTCCCGAGCTGCTGAAACGCCTACTCGATGCCCGCGTGCCGTTGATAGTCAACAGCGACGCCCACGTGCCCGCCCTCATTGACGCCTCCCGTCCCGAAGCCTTCGCCCTAATCGCTACCCTCGCTCCCCAATCATAAGATTGTATGGCCCGGACGCGATAACATAAAACACTGATTTGCTGTAGGGACGCGAATTTTCGCACAGCTGTCCGGGGAAAATTTTAACAAATGGAGCAAGTAGCAATTTGCTAGTCAAAGAGCGATTTGCTCCATTTTTCATTTTCACTAGAAAATTCTCCGGCCTGAAATGATTTT
>JAAVCJ010000013.1 GCA_014802385.1 Bacteroides sp. | reverse complement strand
GATAATAGGCGACTGACTATATTCAGCCGCTCTTCAAAATTATGGTGTCTATACATAAAGCACCCCAAAAGTTTTGTGTACAACTTTTGGGGTGCAGTTCATCTGCATTGGCCGGGGCGCGGTATTTTTATAGTGGAAGTATGATTACTTGGTGAGGCCGTAGTGGCGCATGAGGGCGGCGGGGGTGGGTTTGTGGCCGCGGAAGCGCTCGTACAGAATCATGGGGTCGTCGCTACCGCCCATCTCGAGTATGTTGGTGCGGAAGGCGTCGGCTGTTGCGGGGTCAAAGATGCCGTTCTCCTTGAACATCTCGAAGGCGTCGGTGTCAAGCACTTCGGCCCACAGGTAGGTGTAGTAACCTGAGGCGTACTCGTTGCTGCCGAAGATGTGTTTGAAGTAGGGGCTGTGGTAGCGGTACTCTACCTCTACGGGCATGCCAAGTTTCTCGCCGACCTGTGCTTCAAAGGCGTTGACGTCGATGGTGTCGGTATCGGCGGGGTTGAGGTGACCGTACTGGAGGTCGAGCCATGAGGCTCCAAGACGCTCTACGAGGTCAAAACCGGCGTTATGGGTCGATGCGGCGTTGAGTTTAGCGATGAGCTCGTCAGGGATAAGTTCGCCGGTCTGATAGTGACGGGCAAATTCTTTAAGGAGTTCGGGCTCGAAGGCGAAGTGCTCGTTCATCTGTGAGGGAAGCTCGACGAAGTCGCGGTCGACGTTTGTACCGGCCTGGTTCTTGTATTGTGCGCGTGTGAGCATGCCGTGCAGGCCATGACCGAACTCGTGGAACATGGTGTGTACCTCGTCGATGTTAAGCAGCGACGGGGTGTCGGCTGTGGGGCTGGTGAAGTTGCCGACGTTGTAAACGATGGGACGTTCCTGGTGTCCGTCGGGTGCGGTGTAGGCTTCTTTGAAAATTGACATCCATGCACCCTGGCGCTTTGAGTCGCGGGGGAAGTAGTCGGTCATGAAGACAGCTACGTGCTCACCATTCTGGTCGGTAACGTCATAGACGTTGACGTCGGGATGATATTTGGGTGCATCGGGCATCTCGGTGAATGTCACACCATAAAGTTTGTTGGCAAGGGTGAAGATGCCTTTGAGCACTGAGTCAACTGCAAAGTAGGGTCGCAGTTCGTTCTCGTCAAGGTCATATTTGGCCTTGCGCACTTTCTCGGCATAGTAATAGTAGTCCCAGGGCTCGATTTTGAAACCGCCGCCCTCACCGTCAACGATTGCCTGCATCTCGGCCACTTCTTCGGTGACGCGCTGACGTGCTGCGGGCCATACGGTCATGATAAGTTCTTCGGCTGCAGCGGGTGTCTTGGCCATCACAGCGTCGGTACAGTATGACGCGAAGTCGTCAAAACCGAGCAGACGTGCCTTGGCCGAACGGGCGTGCAGAATGTCGTTGATTACAGGGCGGTTGTCGGTAGCGCCTGATGATGCAAGTGAGGTATATCCGCGGTACATCTTGCGGCGCAGGTCGCGATTGTCGGCAAACTGAAGCACGGGGAGACGCGAGGGCGCGTGGAGAGTGAAAATCCATTTACCCTCCTGACCGCGTGCGGCTGCGGTCTCGGCTGCAGTTGCCACAACGTTGGCGGGAATGCCGGCGAGTTGTGACTCGTCGTCAACCACAATCTCAAAGCTATTGGTCGCTTCGAGCAGATTTTTGTTGAATTTGAGATAGAGGTCGGTGAGTTGCAGATTGAGGCGGGTGAGTTCAGCTTTACCAGCCGAGTCAAGCAGGGCACCGCTGCGTGTAAAATTCTTGTAGGTCTGCTCGATGGCACGACGCTGGGCGGTGGTGTACTCGACCGAGTCGCGATTGTCGTAGAGGTATTTGACACGGTTGAACAGACCATCGTTCATCATCATGGCGTCGCTGAACTGTGATACCATGGGCATAGCTTTGTCGGCTATCTCGTTCATCTCGTCAGACGAGTTTGACTCGCTGAGCGCACCGAACACGAGCGACACGCGCTCCAGTATTTTGCCTGACTGATCCATAGCCACGATTGTATTCTCGAACGTGGGGGTGTCGGGGTTGGCCACAATAGCGTCAATATCGGCCTGGGCCTCTTTGATACCGGCCTCGAACGCAGGCAGATAGTCGGCATAGGTGATTGACTCGAAGGGAGGAATCTCATAGGGTGTCTCATAACCCGCTATGAACGGGTTGACACGCTCGCTTTTGTTTGAGCATGAACTCATGGTCATTGCCGCAATTGATGTTAAGGCCACGGCTGCCATTGAAGTCAGTTGTTTCATATATATTAATGTGATAATTAGTCGCCCATAGTGCGGAGCAGTTCCTCGTTGGTGGCGGTGCGCTCCATACGGTCTTTAATAAATTCCATAGCCTCGAGCGAATTGCGATCGCTCAGGAAGCGGCGCAAAATCCACATGCGGTTGAGAGTCTCGCCGTTAAGCAGCAAGTCGTCGCGACGTGTGCTCGACGCCATGATGTCGACAGCAGGGAAAATTCGCTTGTTCGATAGTTTACGGTCAAGTTGCAACTCCATGTTGCCTGTGCCCTTGAACTCCTCAAAGATAACCTCGTCCATTTTTGACGATGTCTCGGTGAGGGCCGTTGCGATGATGGTGAGCGAACCGCCGTTCTCAATATTGCGCGCAGCGCCGAAGAAGCGTTTGGGGCGCTGTAGGGCATTGGCATCGACACCACCCGAGAGTATTTTACCCGAAGCGGGCGACACGGTGTTATAAGCGCGAGCCAGACGTGTTATAGAATCGAGCAGAATTACAACGTCGTGACCACACTCTACCATGCGTTTGGCTTTCTCAAGCACAATGCCTGCAATCTTGACATGACGCTCGGCAGGCTCATCGAATGTCGAGGCAATCACCTCGGCATTAACGCTGCGTATCATGTCGGTCACTTCCTCGGGACGTTCATCAATGAGCAGTATCATGATGTATGTCTCAGGGTGATTTTCGGCTATGGCATTCGCAATATCTTTTAGCAGAAGTGTCTTACCTGTTTTAGGCGGAGCGACGATGAGACCACGCTGACCCTTGCCTATGGGGGCGAACATGTCGACTACGCGGGTCGATATGTTGCACGATTCACCTCCGGTGAGGTTGAATTTCTCGTTGGGGAAAAGTGGTGTGAGGTGCTCGAACGGAACACGGTCACGTATAAACTCGGGAGAACGGCCATTGATGCGTGTGGCTTGATTCATCGGGAAATATTTCTCACCCTCACGCGGTGGTCTTACGGTACATTCAACGACGTCGCCGCTCTTGAGTCCGTAATTCTTAATCTGGCTCTGAGTAATATAGACATCGTCGGGCGAATTGAGGTAGTTATAGTCGCTCGAGCGCAGGAAACCATAACCCTCGGGCATCACCTCGAGTACACCCGATGCCTCCAGGAAGTTCTCAAAGTTATACATCGGCTCACGCATTTGTTGCTGCATGGGCTGCTGTTGGGGCTGGTTGTTGCGATTTTTCTTGTTCTTCTTGCCTTGTCCTGGCAGGGGCTGACCACCCTGCTGGGCGAGCTGACGCTGCGCACCAGGTTCCTGAATGATGATGGGGGCGGTGTTTATTTGCGCAGCGGCCTCCTCTTTCTCACGCTGTGAGCGTGGCACGAAGCGACGACCCTCGCTGCGTGGGAAGAACTGACCGAGCGATGAATCTTTTGACGGGCGGAAATCGCGGTGCTGGGGCTGCTGTTGCTGTTCATCACCATCACGGCGATTTTCATCAGCAGGGGTTTCCGTATTATTTGTACTTGCCTCAGCCTGGGCATCAGGAGCATTGGTCGGTTCAGCTACAACTGCATTCTCGACGGACGCTGCCACTTCGGCCGACGATTTCTGCTCGTTGGTCTGCTGCTCGCGGGCCGCAGCCTCGGCGGCCTTCTGTGCATTCGATTTGCGACCACGACGACGTGGAGCCTCAGCAGGCTGTTCAGCCTGGGCATCAACCGGTTCGTCTGTAACGGGGAGTTGAACTTCAGCAATCTCTGAGGTCTCTACAGGCTGTGCATCATTATTTTTGGATTCATTTTTTGATTTACGACCGCGTTTGGTCTTAGGCTGCTCGCCAGCAACTTCTTCGTCACCTGTCTTAGCCTCGGTGGGCGGAACGGGCAGTTCTGACGGGTCGACCGAGTCCATACGCGGCATCTCAAGCGGCTTTGTTTCAACAGCGGGAGCAGCCTGAGCCTTTTTGGGTTTGCGACTGCGCGTGCGCACCTGCTTGTCCTGACCGGGAGGAGTGGTCACATTCTCAACGGCACTCGTCTCGTCGGGACGTGCGGTAGCCGTTTTCTCGGCACGCTTACTGATGCGCTCTCGTTTGGGGCGTTCACGGTCTGAATTTCCGTTGGCCACAGCTGTCGAAGCGTGGTCAGCGGCTTGTTTATCAAGGATTCCGAAAATCACGCTGTCTTTGTCGGCGTGATTAATTTTTTTCAATCCCATTGATTCCGCAATCTTCACCACTTCGGTTTCTGACATTGCGGTTAGTTCAGCATAATTGTACATATAATTAATTAATGTAATTGGGGCAGTACGGCTACAAAATCGGCCACACGCCTGCCATGGATACAGTCAAGACAAAAATTGACACACCGTTGCCTTGACTAACTTTCAGGTATAAAAGTGTTTGATGCTAATGTATAAGTCTATGAAACAAATCAGCACAGCGGGCATGCCTGACCATAGGCTCTCGGCTTGCTGACTGACAGCTACAAAGTTAGTGATAACTTTTATTTATTTCACAAAATTAACTTACGTTAACCAACCGGGCGGCACATAAGAAAATAAAAAAGGGTAAGCTATCTACATCGCACCGCTCAGCTCCCTACCGTTGCTTCGATCAAGACCTGGCGGAGTTCGGGGCGTGCTGGTCGTGTAGGACTTACCCGGCACAAAGGTACGAAAAAAAATTAATCCACAATGCAAAGGCTCACGTTTTTTTTGTATTTTTGTATCAACAATGTCAAACTAACCCACAATACACCTCATGGACGAGTCAAAAAAATATGTCATAACCGTAGGCCGTCAATTTGGCAGCGGCGGTCGTCTCATAGGCCAAGCCATTGCCGATGAGCTCGGTATACAATACTATGACAAGGCTCTGCTGGTCGAGGCAGCAAAACATGCCGGCATGAACCCCGAACTGTTTGAACGTAAAGACGAGAAAGCACCATCATTTTTCAGTGGCCTGCTACCCGTCAACGTAGGCTATGGCAGCAGCTACTCACTCTACCCCGGCACATCGTCAATAAGCGACGACGCCATCTATCGCGCCCAAAGCGATGTGATACGCTCGCTGGCCGACCGCTCATCGTGTGTAATCGTGGGACGCAGCGCCGACTATGCACTGCGTGACCGCGACAATGTAATCAACATCTTTATCCACGCCCCAATTGAGAACCGCATTAAGCGTATCATGGAACGTGGCGACGCATCGACGCCCGAACAAGCCCGACAGCTTGCCGAACGCACCAACAAACTGCGCGCCGCCTACTACAACTTCTATACCGACAAACGTTGGGGTCACGCATCGAGCTATGACCTCACCATCGACTCGTCGCTGCTTGACACTCCCGACATCGTTGCCCTCGTCAAGCAATATGTAGCAGCCCGCATGCGTTAAACATATTAAACAATAATATTAAGACACGGTTAGACTATGAAAGCCCGACAGCTATATGAATGGGGACGCCGCTACATCACAGTACCACTGATAGGTGTCGTGTGCTTCACCATCTATGTGTGCTTTCTAAAAGAAGACAACTCAGTCGTGACGCGAATGCAATATGAGAACGAGATTGAAGACCTGAAAGC
This sequence comes from Bacteroides sp., assembly GCA_014802385.1. Taxonomy (GTDB): domain Bacteria; phylum Bacteroidota; class Bacteroidia; order Bacteroidales; family Muribaculaceae; genus JAAVFS01. The sequence goes on along the minus strand of JAAVCJ010000013.1, from coordinate 34,139 downwards.
CGAAATCGGCGCCAACCTCGACTCACTCGAACTCTACAACCGACTTAACGCATCGCTCGAGACCGACCGTGACGACATTGAACGCGTGGTGCGCGAACACTACCACATGAAACGTTCAAACGAAGATATATACGTATTTGAGTAATACACTTTCCACCTCATTTATTAATATGAAACAAAACCAAACGGCATATACACACGAAGAGGTATTCGGCAAAGCGCCATCGCCCTTGCTGGTGGCACTTGTCACCGTCGGCCTACTCGCTATCGTAATAGCCACCATCATACCGCTCTTAAACAATGGATTTGAGCACCCGTGGTTCAGATACCTCTATGCTGCCGGTGCCGTTATGGTACTTGCCGGACGACTTTTCACACCCTACACGGGCAAACACCCGCGCATGAAACGTCTTGCACGTCTTGAATCATGGAGCGGCATATTCTTCTGCGTCGCAGCATTTTTCATGTTCTACGAGCCNCAGTCCAACCGCGACTGGCTTGCATTCACCCTTGCCGGCGGAGCCATTCAGGTGATTGNCACCATCATATCGACACGCGTTGCCCGCAAAGNATTAACGCAGAAATAACCGAGCCANTTAGCCATAGAATGATAACAGTCAGCGACATACACAAGACATACGGCAACCTGACCGTACTGCANGGCATCAATCTCACCATNAAGCCGCGCGAGATAGTCTCGATTGTNGGNCCATCGGGTGCCGGNAAGACGACGCTGCTGCAAATCATAGGCACTCTCGACCGTCCCGACTCGGGCCGTGTATTGTACGACAACACCGATATNTACACNCTNCCCGACAAAGAGCTCGCACAGTTTCGCAANGCCAATATCGGTTTCGTGTTTCAGTTTCATCAGCTTCTGCCCGAATTCACACTGATTGAAAATGTCGCACTGCCGGCCATGATTGGAGGNACACCCCGTGCCAAGGCTTTTGCCCGGGCCGNTGAACTGATAAACTATCTGGGACTGACATCGCGTGCCGACCATCGTCCCGCCGAGCTATCGGGAGGTGAACGCCANCGTGCGGCAGTGGCNCGAGCACTGGTCAACAATCCGCGCGTCATTCTGGCCGACGAACCATCGGGCAGTCTTGACTCCCAAAACCGTCACGACCTGCACAAACTGTTCTTTGAACTTAGGCGCGACATGGGGCAGACATTTGTAATAGTCACCCANGATGAAAATCTGGCCGCCGACACCGACCGCGTAATTCACATGCGTGACGGCGCCATCGTCAGCCAGACGACCCGTAACCAGTAACCCCGANCCANATAANTATAATATGAACCGACCAATAATATACCTGATGCTGCTCGTCACTGCCGCCACAGCCATGCTCACTACCGGCTGCCGCGAGGAAGGGCCCGAACAAGTCGAGGCCACGCTCTATGACATCGTNTGTCTGAGCGAGGTGACCAAACAGTACACTCGGTNCACACTCACCANGCCCGGCAACGATGATGTTATCACATACAGCATCAACGGAGCACTCGACACCACCCATGTCAAAATCGGCGAACGCCTTATGCTCGCCTATCGGACTAACAACCAGGCTCCATACACATCGGGNTTCATCACCCCGATAGGTTACTCACTCATCACCAACGACACCATAACGGCCGGATATATTGATGATATCACCGACTGGAACCGCGACCCTGTGTACCTCACAAGTGTGTGGCTGTCACAGCACTACCTTAACCTGCGAGCACGGCTGCCCTACGACACCCGACCAAGGTTGCTTACCGTCATGATTGANTCGCTAACCATCGACAACGACTACCCCGACTGCTACCTGATACACCGACTCGACGAGCCGGTTAATACGTTCGACCGCAGCTACTACATGTCGTTCGATGTCAGCACCCTATTCGANCTCCCGGNCTGCCGAGGCTTCAACCTCATACTGAACAACAGCAATATGCCGNTCGACACTTATACATTCACCATAAGCAAATAAGACAAAAACATAATATTAACTTAAAAACCCAACACAACATGGAAAATAACAACAAAAAACAGGAACTCAAAATAGAACTCACCCCCGAGGTTGCTAACGGTCATTACTCAAATCTCGCTGTTATCTCACACACTCCCGGCGAGTTCTTCATCGACTTCATCACTGTAGCNCCCAACATGCCCCAGGCCAAGGTTCANAGCCGCATCATCATGAACCCCGAGAANGCNAAGAACCTCCTCTTCGCCCTGCGNGACAACCTNCAGCGCTACGAGAAGACTTTCGGTGAAATCGAGCGCAAGACTCCCAAAAANCCTGCAACACCCCAGGGCGGCGAAATACCCAACCCCTTCATGGCCTAAGCTCTATGATCAAGGAGAANAATCTACTTATATACAACTCGCTGACACGTCAGAAGGAGCTATTCAAACCGTTGCACCCCGAGCGCGTCGGTATGTACGTGTGCGGCCCCACCGTCTATGGCGACGGCCATCTGGGTCACGCACGCCCGGCTATAACCTTCGACATCGTCTACCGTTACCTCACCCACCTTGGTTATAAAGTGCGCTACGTGCGCAACATCACCGACGTGGGCCACCTGGAACATGATGCCGACGACGGCGAGGACAAGATTGCCAAGAAAGCCCGTCTGGAGCAGCTCGAGCCGATGGAGGTAGTACAATACTACCTTAACCGCTATCATGCAGCCATGGACAAGCTCGGTGTGCTGCCCCCGTCGATTGAGCCTCACGCATCGGGTCACATCATTGAGCAAATCGAATACATCAAGAAGATAATTGATGCCGGCTATGCCTACGAGAGCGAGGGTTCGGTCTACTTTGACGTGCCTAAGTACAATGCCGACCACAACTATGGCAAGCTCTCGGGCCGCAATATCGACGAACTGCTCAGCGAGACACGCCAGCTCGACGGCCAAAGCGAAAAGCACCACCCTGCCGACTTCGCCCTGTGGAAGAAAGCGGCTCCCGAGCACATAATGCACTGGCCTTCGCCCTGGAGCGAGGGTTTCCCCGGCTGGCATCTTGAGTGCTCGACAATGAGTGAGAAATATCTCGGTGAACAGTTCGACATACACGGTGGCGGCATGGACTTGCGTTTCCCACACCACGAGTGTGAGATTGCCCAGTCGGTGGCTCACAACGGCCACGACTCGGTGCACTACTGGATGCACAACAACATGATCACCATCAACGGACAGAAGATGGGCAAGTCATTGGGCAACTTCATCACCCTCGACGAGTTCTTCACCGGCAACCACCCGCTGCTCGATCAGGCCTATAGCCCTATGACCATACGCTTCTTCATACTTCAGGCTCAGTACCGCAGCACTGTCGACTTCTCGAACGATGCCCTCAAGGGCGCCGAGCGAGCCCTGAGACGCATGCTCGACGGCTATCACCGTCTGCTCGAACTCAAGCCGTCAGACAAGTCGACTATTTCTGACGAGATAGCCCCCCTGAGCCAGCGTTGCTATGAAGCCCTCGACGACGACTTCAACACACCGATAGTCATCGCCCACCTGTTCGAAGCTTGCCGTATAATCAATCAGGTCAACGACCACAACGCCACTGCCACCCAGGAAGACCTCGACAGCCTCAAACAACTGTTCGACACATTCCTGTTCGGCATTCTCGGCATACGCGACGAGTCGGCCGGAGCCGTCGGTGACAGTGCCGACGCGCTGAAGCCCTACAAAGACGCTGTCGACATGCTGCTCGACATGCGCCGTCAGGCCAAGGCCAACAAAGACTGGGCCACCAGCGACCTCATACGCGACCGTCTTACAGCCATCGGCTTCAATGTCAAAGACACGAAGGACGGCTTCGAGTGGTCACTCAAATAACCGGCAGTAACTTAACCAAACAATAGATTGCGGGCTACACCAATAATATTGGTGTAGCCCGTTTTTTTGTAAAAGAGCATATCAGCATTGATTTTACAATAATTTGACGCATATATGTTCATAGATAATGTATATAATAGCCTATTTTTGCGCCGACTTATAAAAAGTCGGATTTATTTACCAATTTTTACAATTTCTATTTTTCAAACAATGAACAAGTTTTACCTGCCCATTGTAGCAGTCTTGGCGTTGAATGTAGATGGCCATGCGGCCGACGACGTCAAACTTAAAATCAACGGCGATGGTACAGCTCAGTCCAGCTACTCACTGTCTGAAATCAACCGCATCACCTTCTCAGGTAATGTAATGACAGTAGACACCGACGACGGCAGTACCGATGTATCACTACCCGATGTCGACTGTATTGTGTTTGACTTTACTCTATCAGCTAATGAGTCGATCACTGCCGATCTTTCAGACGGCATCACCATTGACTATGCCGACGGCAACATCAATGTCATGGGCACCGGCATCATCAACGCCACAGTGTACAATCTCAATGGCATTCAAGTAACCTCAGCCACAGGCGAGAACTGTGTCACACTCAATCTCTCGACACTTTCCAAAGGTACTTACATTATCAAAGTCAACAACAAAACGATTAAATTCATTCGCTAACATTCTTATTTATGAATAAATTCTTCACAGCGCTCGCCGCAGCCGTCATCGCAACTACGGGCGCATACGCCGACTCCGAATATAAAATGACTGTTACACTGACCAATGGCGAAACTGTCAAATATCCTGTCAGAAATATTGAAAGTATCACATTTGAAGAGGGCGTCGCACCTGTAAACTTCGCGTCAATACTTGAGGCCGACTATTACGGTGACAAATATGATAGCAACGCCGGGTACTTTACCCTTGCTCTCACCAACATTGTCAACGCCGAGCAGAACCTGTTTGAGGCTCTCAACATCGAGGGTTTCACCTCTCTCGACGCTGACGGGAAAGCAGTACTCGCGCCCGGCACCTACACCTACGAGTTCAACGAGGAGTACACCGGGTCTCCTATGACATTCCTCAGCTTCCACCAAGTGAATGGTGCAGCAGGTACATACTATATGTCAACACTCAACGGCACTGACGACATCGAGTGGTTCAACGTTTATGGAGGCACAATCACGATTGACCTTGCTGACGACATATACACTATCAACGCTACACTGCTCAACGCCGAAAACGAGGAGCGCCAGTTCTCATATACCGGCGCCATCGAATTTACCGATCACACAACGCGTGTATCACGTACTATCAATATCGATCTTACAGAGGCCGTGGCACAATATGCAGGAAAATATGTCGGCACCCAAACCGAACAAATGTATATTACACTCACCGGCATGACAGTGTCGGCTACCGAGATGGCTATGAACCAGTGTGCGCTGTTACTATACACCGACTCTGATTCAGAAATACCCGAGGGCACATACACCATGGCCGGAGACTATGAAAAGGTACCGTTCACCGCTCAGCGCGGATTCATATTGGGAAGCCCCGCACCGACATACGTCTACGTCGCAAGCCAGGTTACAGGCGAAGCTTTCTATACCATCGACCAAGAAGGCACAATCAAGGTGACAAAGAACGGCAACAACTACACATTTGATATCGACTTTGTAGGCACAAGCCTCACAACTGGCGAGCTTGTCCGAATTACAAGCACTTTCAACGGCCCCATTTCGATTAAATAATACCCTCTTACATACAAAAGACAGGCGGTTGTGTCAGCTGACACAACCGCCTCGTCGTTATAATCGGTTCGTATTGTTTAGATTTTAACCTTGATCGGTGACGCGGCAGTGCCAGCGGCACGGTAGGTCTTGCCGTTGTGGAGGACTTCGACGTTTACACGGTCTATATCAAGGGGATAATTACCGTTAACAGTATTAATTGTCACCACGATGTCGCGACCTTCACGACGGGCAGTGAAGTCAAACTCGACATAGTTGCCGTCGCGGAACGACCAGCCGTCCCCCTCGTCCCAATACATGGTGCCATGAGCATTGCCGTCGGCATCGGGACATACAATCAGCGTGAGGGGCTCAAAGGGGTTTTCGGTCATGTTCTGCACAACGCGACCGGCAGGTATGATACTTCCGTCACGTACTCTCAGCTCGGCCTGATACTTGCCTTTGGTATCTCCCTTAACCAACGACAGCTTCTGAGTGAAGTTAGCCGGCAGAGCGGGCTGCTCGGCAAACGCAGGGACAACGAGCAGGTCTTGACCTATAAGGAACGCCTGCTCCTCGGCACGCAAATTTGAATCGGTAGGATCGGCAAAGAATACCGGCGCCATGACCGGCTGTCCATCGGTGTGGGCTGCACGGAAGGCTGTGTAAATGTACGGCATCAGTCGATAGCGGCGTTCGATGGCCATACGGGCCTCACGCTCCACGTCTTTGCCAAATGCCCACGGTTCCTTGTCATTGGTGTCGCACGAAGCGTGACCGCGCGAGAAGGGGAAGAACGCGCCAAATCCAAGCCAGTTGCCATACAAGTCGCCATCGGTATTACCTGCAAATCCGCCTATATCGGGGCCGTTGAACGGCTGCCCCGACAGGCCAAGTGTCAGCGACATGGGTACCGACAGCTTCATGTGGTCATAGCTGGCAGCGTTATCGCCCGTCCACATGGCTGCATAGCGCTGACCTCCAAGTATGTTTGAACGAGACAACAGGAAGGGACGTTTGTCGGGATTGGCTGCCATGATGCCGTCACGTGAAGCCTCGACCATAAGACGGCCATAGGCATTGTGCCACATAGAGTGGCGTCCGGCAGGCAGATTGCCACCACCGCGGTGCATACAGTTCTCGGGGATGGTTCCGCCGGGGCCGTCAAACACCGAGGGCTCGTTCATGTCGTTCCACACGCCATCAATACCGTTAGCGAGAAAATCCTTATAGAGACCACCCCACCAGCGACGTGTCTCGGGACGGGTATAGTCGGGGAATGCGCAGTCACCGGGCCACACCTTGCCATGAAACTCGTTGCCATAAGCGTCGGTCACAAATACATTCTTGTCGTGGCCGGTAGCATACACAAAATAATCGGGGTCGACTTTGACACCGGGGTCAATCATATAGACCGACTTAAAGCCGTTGTCGTGCAGGAAGTCGTTCATTGCCTTGGGGTCAGGGAACTCATCAGGGCTGACAGTGAATACCCTGAAACCGTCCATGTAGTTGATATCAAACCACATCACGTCACAGGGAATCTTCTTTTGACGGAACGTCGAAGCTACCTCACGGGCGCGTGATTCGGGCGCATAAGAAAATCGGCACTGGTGATAACCTATAGCCCACAGCGGCGGCATCTCGATAGTGCCGGTGAGTTCGGCAAGACCTTTGAGCACACCCTGAGGCGTCGCACTCTCGATAACATAAGTTTTATAGGGAGTACCCTCGGCTACGAACTCAATGCGGTCATCGGCCGTGAGTAACTCGCCCTTGTGGAACGTGTCAAACAGCACACCAAATGCTGTGCCGTCGGGACGCACACCCATAACCCACGGGTGAGTCTGATACAGACGCGAACCGCCATCGACAAGGTACATGCCGGTGTCAGTGTTCCACATCTTGATTTTCTGGCCATTGCGCAGCAGCGGGCCAGTTACTTCGCCACCACCATACAGGCTCACACCGTCAGGCAGGGCGATAACACACTCGACACCACGGTCGGTGACGCTGTACCGGGGGTTCAGACTCCAGCCGGCCGGCTTCGCACCAATGCTCGCAGGCTCGTGCGACAAGATAAGCATCGGAGTGACAGTACTGTCAAACTTTTCGGGCACGAAGCGCACAATGCCCTCGCCGACAAGTGCCTCATCAGCCACACCGACAGTGTAGGCCGACAGCGACTGAGCCGTGATGCCCAACGATGCCATGATAGCAACATTTAGTTTTCTCATCTCTTAAATATAATGTGATAAATAAATTATTTCTAATCATTATGACGATTGAACCGCTCATATCTTTAAGAGCCGGTCACATAAAACGTGACCCCGACCGAAGAAATTCGGACAGGGTCGCGCAACATATATTTATTCCTTAACTTATTTTACTTTGGTAAGTGTGTAGTTGAGACCGGGAACAGCAGGCTGCTCGAGATCAATGTTCACCAGAATAACGGTCGAATCGCTTGTGACCTGGAAATAAGTGATGTCATTCTCGTTAACATCGCTGGTGAGTTTCAGATATTTTTTGCCGTCTTTTGTAAACACATCAAAGTCGCCCTTAGTTACAAACTTCTGGTCAGTAGCTGCAAAACCGGTTGCGCTGGTGCTGTCGACAGCTACAACTGTCTGGGTCAGATCAAAATCACCCTCGGCAAAGTTATCGTCGGCATCATAGTCGAGCACCAAAGTGTACTGAAAACCATCGGCATCGGCAGCAGGAAGAATACCCGAATAAACCTCAGTTACATTTTCAACTACAGGTTGAGCCTCAACCTGATTGTTTGTTTTTTTGTCAGAAGAGCAAGAAGCCATTGCCAACACGGCAACAGCAGCCGACGCGACGTAGAAAGTCTTTTTCATAATATTTATCAAATCATTGTTAATATTTCTTGTTTAGTATTCTAAACACCCTGCCCCCACAAATGGTTCACACTATCTGATTATTTTTTCAATCAAACAGGTATTAGAGCTGACAATTCACACCCTATTATTATCGTCTCCAATAGTCTAAAAGGTTTCTTATAGCTCTACAAAATAGATTGGGAGCCTGTATACCTAATACCATTTCACCTTCTTCATTAAGCAAGAAGCCGACCTCCACTTCAAAAACTTGCGTTTCTTTGCTGCCATAAAGAACAACGGTTCTCACTATATTATAATCAGGATAATATGGTTTTAAATACATTTCATCAAAAGCATCATATCCCGATAGTTCCTCAATGCCATTTTGCATGTATTTATACTTCTTACCCTCAATGGTGATGATTTCGGTTTCGACTGTATCAAGCAGCACCAAGTCAGGTATAAACACAATTTGGTCTTTGTCGCCTGCTTTATAAGCGTCTCGATCGGCATACTTTGCGAGTGGAATTTTTTCTCCTGCGCCGGTTTGGAAATAGCTTTTCTCACACCCGGCATGGTTTTCAAAAATAGAATAGCCTTCTGTAAAATTCTCAACAACGATATGTAGGAAAATAGTTCCCAATTTTTCTCCAGTCAAATCGTAATGCCAATAATCACGCGGAAGTTGGGCATACGGTACCCTGAGGCCATCGAGTTCAATGGTCAGGCAGTTGGCAATCTGAACAAACTTATTCGTTTTTCCTACATGTGATTGTTCCAATCCGTGACAAGTTATAACAATACGTTTATCCCAACCAAGCTTACGCAATACAGCCGCAATTATACTCAACGCACCTATATTGGGGTCATGGGAGAGTCCACCGCTTTTATATAGTCGCCCTGAAATATAAATTACATCATCTCTCCTATCAATCAGTATTGGCACATTACCTTTGGGTGGCCTCTTCATCGAGTTCTTTGCCTCTATGACTTCCTCAATTGAAGAAAAAGGTTTGAAAATATCGGGATCTAATTTTTTACCCAATATATCTACACCCAGTGTCATAAGGAGCCTTGTCCCAAATATATATGTCGGAGTAGGTGCGTCTTTCTGATTTATTTGTAAGGCATATAGCATTACTTTTGGGGTGTCCGGATAGTAGTTTTCAATGAAAACAAACTTAGAACAACGTTGATACACACCGGTGTTTCGGCTTTCCTGATCGTCTGTTTTGGTTTCCTCTATAGCATAGAGAGGCTTATCGGTAATATCCGGAAGTTCATCCTGGAAGAAAACCAAGAAGTCGGTGAAGCTTGACGAGCCTGATACCGTTTTTATATAAACGTGATTGACCAAAATACAATTGAATCCCTTAACCTCGTAAGTGAATGTGAATTGATTTTTATCATTCAGTATCGGAATAATTTTTAGGTCTTGGCCTAAAAATCCACAATTCATATTTTTAGCGAAATAACTAAAAATCATCTGCAAGACCTCATTCTTGGGTCTTTCCTCGGTTAGGATCCAAAGATTACTCGACGGTCTCATGCTTCAGAATGTACAATTGTTCAAATACATGTTTTTTGGTCTTCGATAAGCCATTATTATTGCTTTTAAAGCGCGCATACTGAAATTGCCTCAAGGTTACACTACCAAATTTAGAGAGTGTTTCTATGATTTGAGTTTGAGGCATAATTCCTTCTGAATTATAACTCAAAACCAAGTACTTATAATTAGCCTGTGAGGCAATCTTTTCCAAGTCACGTATAGCGGTCTTAGGATTGCAGAAAGAAGATTTCTCCGATTTATATTCTCTCATTCCTGTTACACCTCTCACCTCTGGGTTATCATACTTAGCTATAGTTTCAACCAGATGATAGTTAGGCAAGTATTGTCTTTCATTATAAGGTGGATCAAGGTATAAAATATCCACGTCTATTTCAGGAGCGAGCAGAATGCTATCCCTATTAAAGACTTTATGTGAAAGCTCTGATTTCAATATCTCAATTGGTCGTAACACGAGCGGTTTTAATGCTCTTGGATCCCATTTCTTCTGGAAGGCGGCATAGACACCTGCCACATTTGAGTGAAATGAAATTGATTCAATAAGACACGAGAGCAAAATATAATACTCATTTTCTGATAGTAAATCGGCAGCACGCCATTCTTCAATTTGCTGTCTTATAGCATCGATCTTTTTCCCGTTATCATCAATGAAATACATTCTTGGACGTGCGAGATCGGCAGTGCCTCCGGGCGTGAAATTCTTATAAATAAATCCTTCAACCGGCAGTAACGCGTCAAGATATTTCAATACCTTATCCAAATTGGATTCAAACAATGCCCCTATCGAAGATTTCAAGTCATATTTATCAATAATCTTATCGAATGAAGGTATCTCATTATTTTCTATATAGGCTTTTTGAAGACAATAAGAAAGATATAGTATATCGCAAGAATAAATTTGAAACCCTTTTTTCTTAAAGTATTTACCCACATTACTGGTACCGGCAAAAAAGTCAAAGAAACTTGTCCCCGTTACGCCTTCTTCTGTAAGTATGGTGAATATGTTATCAAGTATATTTTCTTTATTCCCAATATATCTCATACTTCTATTTTGTTGGTAACGAAGACCTCGTCAGTGATATTACCGTCGTTAAATGCCGATTGATAATTAGAGTTTTTATAAGACTTGGATAGATGATACACCTTATAGTGGTTATCTTTTATCCACTCAGCTAATATTGAATTGGTTTTACCCTTATGTGTCAAAACATTAGAGAGACCAAATCCAATACCTCGTGACTGTAACGAGTCCAAAATCTCGAGCAGTTTTATTTCTGAGCTTTTATCCCAGCCGGTAAACCCTCGCCGGCCATCATTATAAGAACCGGTTGTTATAAGATAAGGCGGGTCGCAGTAAACATAGTCATTAATCCCCAAGAAAGATAAATCCATATCATCAAAATTAAATGATGTGAACTTGACGTCCTTTTGTTTTATAGCATTAACAAAACGCTGTAAATTAACTTTCATCGAAGGATTGAATGAACTTCGCTCTCTTCCGAAGGGATTATTAAATTCGTGTTTGTTGTTAAAACGTATCTGGTGATTAAATGAATAGGCCACAAGGACAAATAGATCCAATGGATTTCTTACCTCGTTATAATGAGCTCTGAACGCCTTATATCCTTCTTCATTGGTTAGTGAAAGGTTATAGGTTGAAATTCGCTCTTCAATATGTGCGAGGATATCTTCTAAAGAACTTGTCCTTAACGAATTATATAAATCAATCAAATATATCAGATTATCATTAAAGATAACCTTGCCGGCATCGACGTTAATACCTACATTACACCCGCCACAAAAAATATCGACAAATGTGTTTATATTCTTGGGGAATAATGGACTCATTTGAGGCAACAATTTATACTTCCCTCCTATATAATTAAGAGGGGAACGTAAAAAAGTGTTCTTTACTTTTTGTTCCTTCATAAAATTAAAACTCCCAAAGTAAAATCTGAAGGCAGACCAAAGTCTGTAACGACTTCATTTGGGGTTTCTTTATTAGGCAATTGCCTCATTATCTTATTTGTTTGCGGTCATCTTCAGATTTTGAGCGCTACACAAATACAAAATTACTAAAATTTTAAGAATTGCGGAAAAAAGTAAATGAAACTTCTGAATTTAGTATTCTAACAATATGTTAATAGTTGGAGGTGATTGGGGTAATTTGTATTTTTTGTGTAATTTTGCATGATTGGACAGTTTATTGACCAATAGAGTGTAAAACAATGAAAGATAACAATCCACGCGAGTTTATTCCCGAGCCTGTACTGCGACGTCTGCCGTGGTATCTGGCCTATGTAAGTATGCTCCGCGACAAGAGTGTAAAACACGTATCTTCAACAAATATATCGCGCGAGCTCAATGTTGACGCTTCACAAATAGCTAAAGACCTGTCGTTTTTGAACATCAAGGGTAAGACACGTATAGGATATGACGTATCGTCGCTCGAGCGTGAGCTGCGCGACTTCCTTGGTTTCAGACGTTCACACAACGCTGTGATATATGGCGTAGGCAGCCTTGGCGCAGCTCTGATGCAGGACTCGGGACTGTCGCGCTACGGTCTCAATGTGGTTGCCGGCTTTGACGTCAATCCCGAACTGATCGGCACCACACCGGGTGGTGTTCCTGTATACAGCATCGATGAACTTGATTCGCGATGCCGTCGTCTGCATGCCGAGATCGGTATCATAACGGTGCCTGTTGATCATGCCCAGGACGCAGCCGATTTGCTCATCTCGGCCGGTGTCAAAGGTCTGTGGAATTTCACCCCCGTGCGAATCAGGGTAGCCGATGGCATAGTGATCGCCAACACATCAATTTATGCCCATCTGGCAGTAATGTATAACCGACTTGACAACCTGACCACCCAGATATGAAGATACTGTACAGCGAACAGCCAGTAAACGCTCCGACCACCGAACCGATTGTGTCATTGCTGACCGACTCGTCGGTGTCGCGCAATCACAAGCCGTTGTTTGTGCCGCCCCATCATGACAAGTGGACGCTGACTATCGGACTGGGCGTCAAAGTGTCGCGGCTTGGCAAATTTGTCGCGCCACGTTTCGCTTCACGCTATTATGACGCCATGACATTGGTTGCACGACTGCGCCCGGCGTCGGTCTCCATGCCCGCATCGGCTACCGACATAGCGTTTGACTCATCAATTGTCATTGGCGAATGGTTGCCTATTCCCGCCGACGTCGATATGCTCGACCTGACACTGACATCGGGTGGTGAGCTCATAACCATAAGTATTCCACGCAGTCTTATTGACGACACGGTAGCCCGCATGAGCAGCTACTTCATGATCAAGCATGGCGACGTTATCGTTCCGGGCGATCTGCCAATGATGGAGACTGATGTAAGACTCGACTGCTTGATTGACATTATGCTCAACGGGACGACCTGTCTGCATTTCAAGATAAAATAATTCGCTTCTTAGATGTTGTCACTGAAACACATATATATATTAACAATCTCGATGCTGCTATGCTCACCGCTGACTCACGCTGTGAGCAAGCTCTACAAGATAGGTGTCGACAGTACAGGCATTTATCAGATTACTCCCGAGCAACTGAATGCCATGGGATANCCGAGCGCCGACGAGGTTACGATATATGGTTATAGCGCAGCTGCATTGCAAAAGTTTAATTTCAACGAAGCNGCNCCCGACNCACCTNTGCCTGAGGTACCATCGATGATTACNNACGACGGTCGACTCATATTCTATGCCGAAGGCCCNGAGGTTGTTGTGCCTATNTCAGTGACGTCCTANCTGTATGCTTCGCTCGAATTCAACTCGGCCGAAAAGAGTTCCTACTANTTCATAGCGCCCAAGCATAATGCGTCAAGGGTCACCACTTCTGACACCGAGGCTAACGGATCNACCCTCACAACCCATACTTCGGCATTGGTTTATCATCCGATGGTTACCAATCCGGCAAAATCAGGCACNAATCTGCTTGGTGACGATATCACNAAGTTACCCGANGGGACNCTTGAAATNAAGTGGCCGACTGTAGATATGTGTCAATCGAGCCGCATAAACCTGCGTCTGAGAGGTGCCATCAAAGCACGCACGCCAAGGCTCAACTACACAATAGGTTCAACATCAAAGACCATGAGCACCATAAGTGGTGTCGCCAACAACAACGACTACGACATCTTCTATGATGTATCAGACTTCAAGACAACATCACTGACCGTAGCGTCGCCTACCGACGAGTCAATACTGACAGTCAGCTATCAAGCCGACGGACAGGTTGCATACGCAGCCGTCGAGCAGGCGACACTTACCTACCAGCGCAACAACATCATGCCGGCCGACGGTAGCCCGCTGACAATGCTGTTCAGACAACTCTCACAGGGCACGACTATCTCCCTGTCTGATGCCAACGCATCGACAGTCGTATGGGACGTTACCGACCCTCACAAAACCGTCTGTCTGCCGGCTAAATTCGATAACAACCAGACAATGGCAGCCATCAGTGCCGTTGATGGCAACTCCATCAGTCGACTCGTGGCGTTCGACCCAAACGGACGCTTAGCCAACGTAAGGCTTTGTGGCTCGGTCGAGACAGGACGACTCGCCGAGATGGCTGTGCCCGAACTTGTGATACTTACTGCACCGGCATTCCGCACTCAGGCCGAACGTCTGGCCGATATGCACACCACGCTTCAAGGCATGTCGGTCGCTGTGGTAGAACCGATGGAAGTATTCAACGAATACTCGTCAGGTGCCGCAAGCCCCTATGCCATTCGCCGGTTCATGAAATCACTCTATGACCGTGAGCCCGGCATGCTGAAACATCTGCTCATCATAGGCCCGTCAACCTACGACCCGTGCGGACGCCTCACCGGCAGCGCCGATCCAGAGACCCAGATAATAACCTATCAGATTGAGAATATCAACTATCAGGGCAACGGAGCCAAAAACTACTGCACCGACGCATTTTATGGTATGCTCGATGATGATAATACGCCCGACAACATTATCAGTGCCCGCATGTCAATCAATGTAGGCCGCATTTCGGGTCTCAACGAATCACTTATCAAAGCCTACGTTGACAAGGCCTATAAATACATGACCGAAGCCCCAACCGTCGACGCTCGCTCACACGCCATTGTCATAGGCGACTATGGCGACAGGAACGGCCACACAAACCAGGCGCAGGCCATAGCCGACTCCATACAAAACAAGTGGGCACCCCACTCGANCGTAAACCGACTTATGCTCGCATTGTACAATGACAAGTCGATACCACTTGACAAGCTGATAACACAACTCGACAGAGGCGTTGGTTACGTAGCCTACTCGGGACACGGCAGCCCTACGTCAATTGGTTCAAATATGTTCTTCAANCGCTCNTCGGCCTCACNGCTCAANAACACCACCTATCCGTTTGTCATGCTNTCGACATGTTTCGCACTCAGCTATGACCGTCAGGAGAACGGCGTCGGCGAATCGCTGCTGTACCAGGCCAATGGCGGAGCTATNGCAGCAGTCGGCTCNGGACGNTCGGTCCAGATGAACCTCAACCAGTATCTNAATATCGCTGTAGGCCGTGAATACTTCACCCTCACCGACAAAGCGTGCATTGGCGATATATTCAGACNGGCCCGCAACAGCATCATGACGCGATACTCGTCGAACGAACTTGCAATCAACACCTCGTGCTACAATCTGCTTGGCGACCCGGCACTGCCAATCTATCCGCACACCCACGAAATACAAGTCGACATCGATGACAGTTTCAGAATACGTCCGCTCTCAACCAACACCATCAGCGGCACAGTNACAACAAGCGACNGTCTTACNGACANATCGTTCAACGGCAGGATTATTGTCAACCTATATGCCCCCGAATCAGTAGAATACACAACCAATGACCCATCGGGGACACCGTCCATCGATATCACCCGTCGGGGAGAGCTTATAACCACCACTTCAGGATCTGTCATCAACGGNCTTTTCAGCCTACAGGTTAACTGCCCCGAGGTCACATTCCCNGGCAACGGACATGTGCTTACAGCACACGCCATCTCGACCGACGGTAAGGAGAGTGCCGTGACATCGGTTACTGACCTGAATGTCGTTGACCTTGACAGCGANGCCGACCTCGCCGGCCCCGCCGCGCCCGTCATTGAGTCGTTNTACATCAACACGCCNGGCTTCCGCGATGGNGATATTNTAGACGGTANCCCGACNCTGTATGCCACAATAGNCCCGTCACCAGCGGGACTACCGACAGTTGCCATGCTCGGACTACCNATGTATGTCGATGTCGATGGCCGACGATACAATAACCTATCAAACGCCATCAGATATGNCGCCNACGGGAACGNGACACTCGTTTGCCGACTNGACGAACTGACNGACGGCACACATACGGCCACACTCGTTGTAAGCGACAATGCAGGCAACCACACATCAAGCTCTTGTAAGTTCCAGACAATNACAGGCAACGCTACAGTCAACATCGTTACCAACACCGATACGGCAACCGAAACAGTCGATATAAATCTCGAACACGCACTGACCGACGAACCGACCGGACGTCTGATTATAGAGAATGCCCGCGGTGAGACCGTNATGACACGNTCAGACACTACGTTTCCTTACTCGTGGGATTTGACTGACAGCAATGGCAATCAGGTACCCGACGGACGATATACATTGCGAGCCATACTGAAAAGTGGCCAGCTCCACACGGCCACTCCACCGGCCACAGTGGTGGTTATCAAGCATTAAAACAATACATATTCAAATCAACAATACCCCGATGAAACTAACCGACCAACGTTCAAGTATGCTGCATGGAGTGTTACTCATAGGCCTCTTTGCCTGTGCATCATTCTATATAGGCAGTGCTAAAGTTTTTACCGACCTCTCNCTCAGCCCAATGATTATAGGCATNGTGCTCGGTATGCTGTATGCCAACTCGTTGCGCAACCACTTGCCCGAGACCTGGGTTCCCGGCATACAATTTTGCTCCAAACGTATGCTGCGCATAGGCATCATACTCTACGGCTTCCGCCTCACATTCCAGGACATTGCCCAAGTAGGTCTCGCCGGCATCGTAATTGATGCCATAATTGTCACAGTAACCGTTATAGGTGGATACCTGATAGGCAGCCGACTGCTGAAGATGGACCGCGATATTGCCATGCTCACNTCGGTAGGTAGCGGTATATGCGGCGCGGCAGCCGTACTCGGTGCCGAGGCCACNATGCGCACGAANCCTTACAAGACAGCNGTAGCTGTAGCCACTGTGGTAATATTCGGCACACTTTCCATGTTCATATACCCGATTGCCTACCGTACAGGCCTGTTAAACCTTACTCAAGGCGAGATGGGCATCTTTGGAGGCTCCACTCTGCACGAGGTGGCACACGCTGTAGGCGCCGGCAATGCTATGGGCGACGAAATAGCCTCGACTACNGTTATTGTCAAAATGATACGCGTCATGATGCTCGTGCCCGTGNTGCTCATACTCGGNATTTGGGCGGCACGCCGCGTCAAGAGCNANGNNNANGAAGAGTCGACCGACGGTAAAAANCGTATAGCNGTGCCTTGGTTTGCATTCGGCTTCNTNCTTGTTATCGGCATCAACTCACTGTCACAATGGCTCAATACCTTCGACACTCCTATCGGACTACCTGAGGGAGTGGTAGATGTCATCAACTACATCGACACGTTCATGCTCACTATGGCAATGGTAGCNCTCGGTGCCGAGACATCAATCGATAAATTCAAGAAAGCCGGTGCCAAACCTTTTGTGCTTGCATTCATTATATATGTATGGTTGCTGGGCGGTGGCTACCTGCTCGCCCGCTATCTGGCTCCTGTTCTTCTCTAAAATAGACTCTGCAATATCATGGAAAAACCGATTCAAACTTCCGACACGCGCCATAGCGACTGTGTGGTAATTATCCCGATGTACAACGAGCGTGAAAACGCCGCTGCCATCATTGACGCAGTCATGGCGCGCCCCCACCCTATGGACGTGCTCGTAATTGATGACGGTTCACCCGATGGCACAGCTGCCATTGTCAGGGAACAGATGGAACGCTATCCCGGACGCGTACACATGATTGAGCGAAAAGGCAAACTCGGCCTCGGGACAGCCTATATTACAGGTTTTAAGCGTGCNTTGGCCGATGGCTACGAATACATATTTGAGATGGACGCCGACTTCTCGCACAATCCCGACGACCTGATGGCACTCTATGACGCATGCGCTAACCGTGGAGCCGATGTTGCCATTGGCTCGCGCTACGTTACAGGAGTCAACGTCGTCAACTGGCCCATGGGCCGTGTCCTAATGAGCTACTACGCCTCTAAGTACGTACGACTCATTACAGGCATGAAGATTCATGACACCACTGCCGGATTTGTGTGCTACCGTCGCCGTGTGCTCGAGACAATGGAGCTCGACAAGATACGCTTCAAGGGCTACGCGTTCCAGATTGAGATGAAGTTCACAGCCTATAAATGCGGTTTCAAGATTGTCGAAGTGCCAATCATATTCGTAAACCGTGTACTCGGAGTCAGCAAAATGAACAGCGGAATATTCGGAGAGGCCGTCTTCGGTGTCATTCGCCTCAAGTTAGCAAGCTGGTTCAAAAAATATCCCAAACCGTTGAAATAATGAAACAACTACTCCATAACGCGACCATAACCGACGCCAACGACTCGTTCAAGGGTTGGTTGCTAATCAGTGACGGCATCATCGAGGCCATAGGGTGTGGTGACGCGCCCGCACGTCTCATTGACGACGAGACCGTGAGTGTTACCGACTGTGAGGGCGACATAATCATGCCCGGCGTGATTGACACCCATGTACACTTCCGCGACCCGGGACTCACCGACAAAGGAGATATTGCCTCTGAGAGCCGTGCAGCCGTGGCCGGCGGTGTGACATCATACATAGACATGCCCAACACCAAACCGGCTACAACAACCATCAAGGCCTGGAACGAAAAGATGAACCGCGCAGCCGATGTTTCGGTCGCCAACTACGCTTTTTTTCTCGGTGCCACAAACGACAACCTCGACGAACTTCTCGCCGCCGACTACTCGCGTGTACCGGGCATCAAACTGTTTCTCGGCTCGTCGACAGGCAACATGCTTGTCGATAACGACGACATGCTGAGCCGCCTGTTCGCCCAGTCACCCGCTGTCATAGCTGTGCATGCCGAGGACGAGGCAACCATCAAGGCCAACCGCGCCACCATCGAGTCGCGCTATCCTCAGGGTGAAGTTCCCATCGAGCTACATAGCGTGTTGCGCGACCGCACCGCCTGCTACAAATCGTCAAAACACGCCGTCGATATGGCACGCCGTCACGGTGCACGTCTGCACCTGCTCCACATCTCGACTCTCGAGGAACTTGAACTGCTTGAACCCGGCGATACAGCCACCAAACGCATAACTGCCGAAACATGCCCCCACTACCTGATATTCAACGAAGGCGAATATCTGGCGAAAGGAGCACGCGTCAAATGCAACCCGGCAATAAAGGCCGATACCGACCGTCAGGCACTGCTACGTGCGGTAAAAGAAGGCCTTGTCGACACCATCGCCACCGACCATGCCCCCCACCTGCCAGCACATAAAGAGGGAGACCTGTTCACAGCCGCATCAGGAATGCCGGGTGTACAGTTCTCACTACCCGTCATGCTGTCGCTCGGCATCGACCTGCGCACAGTGTCACGCCTCATGAGCGGTAATCCGGCTACATTATATGGAATAGCAGGCCGTGGCTACATCAAGGAGGGTTTTGCAGCCGACCTTGTCAGAGTGAAAACACTTGATACCTCTGTGGCTATAACCGACAATGATGTCATCAGCAAGTGTGGCTGGACACCATACGACGGTACCCGCGTAAACCACCGTGTGATTACCACATGGGTAAACGGCGGCATCGCATTTGATAACGGCACCCTGTCAGACAGGTCGTACGCCACCCCGCTAAGTTTTGAACACAATTAACAAACATGCCTCCACGCGTGTTATAGTGTAGATATGAAAGAATTTGTTATAAGTAAAGAAACAACCGAGAATGCAGTCCTTGTGGGTCTCGTGACACGTGACCAAAGCGAGGAGAAAGTCAACGAGTATCTTGACGAGCTCGAGTTCCTGGCCGACACTGCCGGTGCCGTAACCGTGAAACGCTTTGTCCAGAAACTCGACTACCCCAATCCAC
This sequence comes from Bacteroides sp., assembly GCA_014802385.1. Lineage (GTDB taxonomy): Bacteria > Bacteroidota > Bacteroidia > Bacteroidales > Muribaculaceae > JAAVFS01. The sequence continues at coordinate 13,942 of JAAVCJ010000013.1, read as the reverse complement.
GCACATTCGTGGGTAAAGGCAAACTCGAAGAAATAAAGCTCTATGTCGAGGAGAACGAGATAGGCATGGTGATTTTTGACGATGACCTGTCGACAAAACAGGTGCAGAATATCGAACGCGAATTGCAGATTAAGGTACTTGACCGCACAAGCCTCATTCTTGACATCTTTGCCAAGCGTGCCCAGACAGCCAATGCACGTGCTCAGGTAGAGCTTGCCCAGTACCAGTACCTGCTGCCGCGACTNACCCGCNTGTGGACNCACCTTGAGCGTCAGCGAGGCGGTATCGGTATGCGTGGCCCCGGTGAGACTCAGATTGAGACCGACCGACGCATCATTCTTGACAAGATNTCNCGANTNAAGGAAGAACTCAGAGCCATCGACAAGCAGAAATCNATACAGCGCAAGAACCGCGGNAAGCTCACGCGTGTCGCACTCGTCGGTTACACCAACGTTGGCAAATCGACACTGATGAACCTGCTCAGCAAGAGCGAGGTGTTTGCCGAGAACAAGCTGTTCGCCACACTTGACACCACCGTGCGCAAGGTTATNATCGACAACCTGCCGTTCCTGCTCACCGACACCGTCGGATTTATACGCAAACTGCCTACACATCTTGTCGACTCGTTCAAATCGACTCTCGACGAGGTGCGTGACGCCGACCTGCTNGTGCATGTCGTCGACATAAGCCACCCTCAGTTCGAAGAGCAGATTGAAGTTGTNAACAAGACCCTGCGCGACATTTGTGGNGACGTCGAGAAACCGATGATAATGGTGTTCAANAAAATCGACGCTTTCACCTATACGCCCAAAGATGCCGACGACCTCACACCAAAGACACGTCGCAACATATCACTCGACGAGCTNAAAGCTACNTGGATGAACAAGTTGCACGACAACTGTGTGTTTGTGTCGGCCAAGACTGGACGCAATATNGACGAACTCAANCATCTTCTCTATGAGAAAGCCCGCGAGATACACTTGAGCCGCTTCCCCTACAACGATTTCCTGTTCCAGCGTTACGACGACATCGTAGCCGACGACNTAAACNCCGACAGCAATGACGTCGAGTAACAGGGTCATGACATGGCCCCGGCTGGTGAGNGACAAGCGCTTTGGCCACGAGGACGCGGTCAGCGATAAGGTCGGTGTCAGGAGCGATTTTCGTCGCGACTACGACCGGCTTGTGTTCTCATCTCCNTTCAGGCGCNTGCAGAACAAGACCCAGGTGTTNCCACTTCCAGGCGGCAGCATATTCGTACACAACCGTCTGACGCATAGCCTTGAGGTATCATCAGTNGGGCGTTCAATCGCCGCCGAGGTAATGATGGCGCTGATGCCGCGACACAGTGATCCGGCCGAGATTGAGGCGCTGATGTCTATCGGCGAGATTGTGGCCGCGGCCTGTCTNGCACACGATTTGGGCAATCCTCCGTTCGGNCATTCGGGCGAGAAAGCTATCTCCACATTCTTCTCNGAGGGAGATGGTGCCGTTCTNCGGTCACATTTTACCGATGCCGAGTGGAGCGATCTCGTTCACTTCGAGGGCAATGCCAACGCCTTCCGTGTGCTGACACACCGCTTTGCCGGACGACGCCACGGCGGATTTGGCATGACCTATGCCACGCTGGCATCTATTGTCAAGTATCCCTATGAGTCGACTATCGCCGGCGAGAGCGGCAAATTCGGATTCTTTACCACCGAACACGACTCATACAAGAAAATAGCCGACGAACTCGGTATTATCAGACGCGAGCGCGCCGATGGCAAACTCGAATTTGCACGCCACCCGTTAGTGTACATTGTCGANGCNGCCGACGACATCTGCTACGAGATAATGGACATAGAGGACGCCCACAAGCTCAAGATTCTGTCAACGAGCCAGGTCATACCGCTGTTGCTCGCCTACTTTGANGNNGAGNAACTCGAACGTATCAGTCAGGCCATAAAGACAATATCCGACCCCAACGAACAGGTGGCCCACCTGCGTTCGTGTGTCATAAGTACGCTTGTCACCAAGTGTGCCGAGGCATTTGTGGCTAACGAAGATGCCATTATGCGAGGTACGTTCAGTGGCTCGCTGCTTAAAGCCGTGCCCGAGACTCAACGCAAGGCCTACGAAGCTTGCAACGAGCTGTCGTGGAACAAGATCTATTGTGCGGGTGACGTGGTCGACATTGAGCTCGCCGGTAACCGCATCATAACGTTCCTGCTCGAGAAACATATCCATGCCGTGAGATTTCCCGAGCTCAACTATTCGCGCCTGCTGTTGTCAAAAGTTCCCGAACAGTATGATGTCAANGCTCCGACACTNTTTGGCCGCGTACAGGCAGTCGTAGACCATATATCGGCCATGACCGATGTTTATGCNCTCGACCTGTACCGTAANCTAAACGGACANTCNCTGCCTGCACTCTAAAAAAGTTTAACCGACAATCACATTCAACCCATGTTCATGATACGTTACATAGCTNCNTTNCTTATCGCGCTNCTGCCTGCNGTGGTGGGTGCCGTGTCGCCCGACAAGGTGCCCAACGTACACGTGATGCGCNCCGANTCGTGGGTCAGCGACCCCGACCACCTGCTCTCNGACGCCGCTCGCCAGCATGCCGACTCGATCCTAAACCGTCTCAGCAATGCCACCACGGCCGAAGTCACTGTGGCTATGGTAGCCGACCTGGACGGCCAGGACATAGACTCCTATGCCACCGAGCTGTTCGAACTNTGGGGCATAGGAAAGAAAGACCGCGACAACGGCCTNCTCATGGTGATTTCGCGCGACGACAGGCGTGCNGCCCTGCGCACGGGCTACGGCATGGAGGGCGTCATCAACGATGCCCGCGCCGGACGNATCATACGCCAGGACATTGCCCCCAACATGAAGACNGGCAACATTGACAGCGCGCTTATACAGGCCGTCGAGGCCATATCGNTGTATGTTACCGACCCCGANGCNGCCGATTATCTGCACAGCGACCAAAAGGCCAATGNACACGGCGACGATGATCTGAGCNTCAAAGAGTTTATGAANGGTTGGCTCACANTATCGGCGATTGCCATAGTGGTGCTNCTCGCCTGGTTGCTGGTAACTTATTTTTCNTCGCGCGGTGAGTCTGATCCNCGCCGGTATGCGCGCCTCGACTCTATGCGTCTGCCGTTCCTGATGGCGATACCGGCTACCCTCGGCATCGGTGTGATAGCATGGCTACNGCTNTGGNTGNTGATGCGCCATGTGCGACTGCACCNCCACGACTGCCCCAACTGCGGCACACGCATGCACCGCGTCGACGAGGTTCATGACAACGACTATCTCACACCGGCCCAGGANATNGAGGAGAAACTAAACTCGGTCGACTATGACGTGTGGCTNTGCCCGCGGTGCAACGAGACCGACATTCTGCCTTACATTAACCGCAGGTCATCATATACCGTGTGTCCCGACTGTGGTGCGCGTGCACGTGCGCTGGTTGCCAACCGCATACTGCGCCAGCCGACAACCCGCTACGAAGGTCAGGGCGTGCGCATATTCCGCTGCAACAACTGTGGACATGAGACCCAGACTCCATACACCATAGCCAAGATTGTCCAGCCGCCAATCGTCATTGTGGGCGGCGGTGGCGGCGGCCGCGGATTTGGTGGCGGCGGTGGCTTCTCGGGAGGCAGCTTTGGCGGCGGCATGACAGGCGGCGGCGGAGCCTCGGGCGGCTGGTGACAATCGGCACGGTTATTGCTACACACATAAAACTAAAATTCAAAGTACACATATTTTTATAATAATATCTATGAAAGAACTTAAAGACATATCAATGGGTGGCGAGCGTCCGCTGTTCGCTTCACATGACCTGCGCCTCGTCAACGTGACCATCACAGCCGGCGAGAGCGGTATCAAATGCTGTTCAAATATCGAAGCCGAGAATTGCCGCTTCGAAGGCAAATACCCCTTCTGGCATGTCAACAAATTTAAAATCAACAACTGCCTGTTCACACCCGGCGCCCGCGCCGCGCTGTGGTACTCGCGCGACCTTGAAATGACCGATACTGTGGTCGATGCCCCCAAGATGTTCCGCGAGATGGAGTCGCTCAAACTCGAACGTGTGAAACTCAACGACGCACTCGAGACCTTCTGGCACTGCTCTAAAGTCAAACTCGAAGATGTCGAGGTCAAGAACGGAGATTACCTGTTCATGCACTCGCGCGANATCAAGATNCGCAACTACCGTCAGCAGGGCAACTACTCGTTCCANTANTGCAAGAACGTNGAGATTCACAAGGCTGTCATCGACTCGCGCGANGCATTCTGGGAGACCGAGAATGTCACCGTCTATGANTCGGAAATNGANGGCGAGTTCCTGGGCTGGCACTCNAAAAATNTGAANTTNGTACGGTGCAAAATCAANGGCATTCAACCCCTGTGCTACTGCGAGGGACTCGTGCTCGAAGACTGTGAGATAGACCCGATGTGNAATCTNGCGTTCGAAGACTCGAGCGTTCGCGCCACCGTCAACTCAGTCATCACTTCAGTCAAAAATCCCCGCGAAGGTCAGATTGTAGCCAAGGGATTCGGCGANATTATCTTNGACGAGAACCTGCGCCGCCCCGGCAACTGTAAATTGCAAATCAAAAACTGATGAANCGACTTTTTGATATCACACCGTCGAGACGTGGCTCGGGTTCATACAAATGGGACTCGGCCACGACCGACGGTATTATCCCGCTNTGGGTAGCCGACATGGANTTNAAGGTNGCCGAGCCNATNATAGAGGCACTCAGACGCCGTGTCGACCACGGCGTGTTCGGTTACACACTGGTGCCTGACGAGTATTACCGCGCCGTGAACTCNTGGTANCTTAACCGATATGGCGTGACCATTCCTGCTGATGTCCGGCCAATATATACNCAGGGAGTCGTACCGGCNATATCGGCCACCATCAAGGCGCTGACCCGTCCGGGCGACGCTGTGGCCGTCATGACACCGGTCTACAACTGTTTCTTCTCATCGATACGCAACAACGGCTGCATGCTTGCCGATGTACCGCTCTTGCGCGTAGACGACNGCGATATGTTCAGCTANGAAATAGACTTTGACCGACTCGAATCAGTNCTTGCCGACGAACGCACACCTGTGCTACTGTTCTGCAACCCTCACAATCCGGCCTGCCGCGCATGGCGACGCGACGAGTTGCAGCGCGTCTATGACATCTGCCGTCGCACAGGCACCACACTGCTAAGCGATGAGATACATGGCGACCTGACNATGCCCGGCTACACATTCACTCCCGTTGCAGCTCTTGACGNCGACCCACTCGCACACACGGTGACTTTCAGTTCACCGTCCAAGGCTTTCAACATTGCCGGACTCCAGATTGCCAACATAATTACNGCCTCGCCNCGCCTCCGCTACCTTATTGATCGNGCCATCAACGACAACGAGGTGTGTGATGTCAATCCGTTCGGNGTCACCGCNCTCATNGCAGCCTACAACGAGTGCAGCGACTGGCTCGACTCGCTGATAAGCTATATTCACGACAATTACTGCTATCTTGCNGAACGTGTCAAAAACGACCTCCCGATGGTNAAACTNGCCCGACTCGAGGCCACNTANCTNGCGTGGCTCGACGTGAGCGCCCTCGGCATTGACGACGAGCAACTCGAAGAGTACCTCATGGANCACGACAANGTGTGGGTCAANGCCGGCAGCATGTATGGCTCTAAAGGCTACATTCGTATAAACATGGCNACATCGCGCCAACAGCTNGCCGAGGGTCTTGACCGNGTGGCAAAAGGACTAAACCGACTGATGAACAAATAGCAACGACATGGCCGATATATCGTACATACAGGACGGCAAAGCCGCTACATTCAGGCAACAGCTATCNCTCGCCGTGAAACTCGCTCTGCCGGCTATCCTGGCCCAGCTGTCAAGCATAATAATGCAATATATCGATGCATCGATGGTAGGNCGGCTNGGCACNGACCCGGCAGCCGCNATCGGCCTTGTGTCGACCTCGCTATGGCTGTTTTGGGGTACGTGTTCGGCCATCACNATGGGATTTTCAGTGCTCGTTTCNCACCGCGTAGGCGCCAAAGACTATGCCNGNGCCCGCGACATATTGCGACAATCAATCACCGCCACTATCATCTTNAGCCTTATAATCACGGCCATAGGTNTAGCTATAGCCGAGCCGTTGCCACACTGGCTCGGAGGCGGCGACGAAATCACAGGACAGGCTTCNCGCTACTTCCTCGTCTTCGTCACAGCNCTGCCCATGCTGAGTCTCAACTACCTCGCCGGCGGTATGTTGCGCTGTGCCGGCAANATGAAAGTACCGAGCATACTCAACGTCATGATGTGTGTGCTCGACGTCATATTNAACTACTTGCTTATATTCGAGACACGAGAAGTGACATGGTTNGGACATCAATTCACAATGCCCGGTGCAGGCCTGGGAGTTACCGGTGCCGCNCTCGGCACAGTNCTTGCCGAGGTTGTCACNGCATGCTGCATGCTCTACTTCCTGTGTTTCCGTGAACGAGGCCTCGCGCTCAAAGGCACTCACGGCAGCTTCAGACCCGTCAGACANCTCATCACCAAAGCACTTGGNATATCGGCCCCGATGACNNTCGAACACGCCGTGATATGTGGCGCACAGGTCATGATTACCGTCATAGTNGCCCCGCTCGGCCCNGTAGCCATCGCCGCCAACGCCTTCGCCATCACGGCCGAGAGCNTGTGCTACATGCCCGGCTATGGCATTGGAGACGCCGCCACNACNCTTGTNGGNCANAGTCANGGNGCCGGCAANCCNCGGCTTGTCAAACGCTTCGGATACATNTCGGTAGGCCTCGGCATGGTAGTCATGACATTCATGGGCGTCATACTTTACGTCACCGCACCGCTGATGATGGAAATAATGACCCCTGTGGCCGAAATACAAACCCTCGGAGCNCAGGTNNTNCGTATCGAAGCATGGGCCGAACCAATGTTNGCCGCATCAATNGTAGCATACGGAGTTTTCGTNGGNATGGGCGACACNATAGCCCCGGCNTGCATGAACTTCGGCAGTATATGGCTCGTGCGCGTACCGCTTGCCGCCTGGTTAGCGAGCTACTACTCAGGCCCCGTACCGTGTGCCGACGGACTCAAAGGCGTNTGGATAGCAATGGCCATCGAACTAACCTTCCGCGGCCTCATCTTCCTCATTCGCCTCCTNCGCGGCCGCTGGATCAAAACCNCGGCCCCGAGCCCANCNCTTAAAAACACTGAGGCGGNCTGTTGAAATTATACGTATTTCCTTGCCCTTAACTATGATTTGTTCCTATGCTCCTGAGCGGGAGGTATTACAAAAAAAAGTTTGCAAAATAGTTATATNNATACAACCATTTTGCAAACTTTTATAAAAGCGACTGCTTACATTTCCTCGTCACCCGGTGTCATTTGGCAGACGTCTCANCTGTCGGAGACTGAGCCTTGATCAGCAAGACAGGCANNNCATAANNANNTANAGAGTTTCGNNNAAAGCCGTAANNNCNATTANNATACCAANNTANACNGCTNTNATCANNAATACTANATGTACCTGNTNTTAGTNCNATAACCCGATTAGAAAGACTNNANTNTATCCAGTTTANNANTAGTACCACCNNNNCATGGNAATGCATATTCAATACAGTGATTATCATTCCAGTAAGCATCATTGTCTGTTATATCNTCGGTAATNATATCGACNCCTTCAGGAATCGCCTTTATCTTTATCGATAAATACATTTTATTAGGGTCGTTATCTTTCATACANANNTCCCATTTATAGGCGGCNTNCTGCTGAGTTCCTTTAAAGCGTACTNCATAGGCCGGTCTGNNCNNGNNTCGCNTATCCATACCTTCNTCAGCCNGNAACGACNCNGGANCGAGTANATTNNNANNATTATAATAGTATGNAAATGTATGCTTACCATAACGAATATGAATATCACTTATAAGTGCATCCTCATCCTCTTCGACAGGCATCATACGTGGGAGTTTATCGATTATCTTGTTTTTTAAAGAAATCTGCTCCTTATAATCGACAGCATAGTTATTATACCAGTGTATGGGAGAGGCCGCATTGGTTGAGAGAGTGCGGGCCATCTGCATTCCCGTAGAACGTACTTTGATAGTGCCGTCCTCGCTCATGTATTGGTCTAATTTGTATCCACTCACTGTATGTTCGGGCATACTGGGCATCAACAGGAACAATTCACCGGCAGTAGGGATTTTATATGTTTCAGAACCGTCGGTAGTAGTGAGAATATTCATACCCGAACCGTCACCTTTGTCAAAGAGGTTATTATTATTAAGACTGCTCCGCATATGGAATGTACCGTTCACTCCTAACACATAATCATTGCGGTCGAGAACCATTTCGGTAAATAACTCTACCTGACGTGTTTTCTCATTCAGGGTTTTGGTCCAGAAATGTGCGAAACGATTCACCTCGAGGAGACCGTTGAGTCTATCCTGCTCGGCAGGGTCTATATCAAAATCATTTACTCTCAGTTCACCGGCATTCAGCTCGCCCGCATCTTCCCAATCAATTACGGCAACATCAAATTCAAGCTTATAACCCTTCTTGAGCGTAACCGTATAGAGAGTGTTGGATTTGATTGCCAGCAGTTTGCCCGAGTCTTTATCACGGAATTCAACGGTATGCTTCCTGCTCAGCGACGTGCCGTCATTTTGTTTCTCTTCATACTCAATGGTGAGAGAGGGTATCTTGCCATCGTCCTGGCCTGTAGTGAAATTGTGGTAGGAGTAGATAGTGTGAAGCAGTTTGTTGTCGGTAGCGCTTTCATCCTTGCTTCCGGCGATAGACAGATTATCATACACCTTGTCTTCATACCAGTCATCTTCTGAGGCCCATTTTCCTAACGGAGAAACATTAGTATATTTGGTGCGGTTGTTATAGGTTATTTTTTTGATAGTAATTCCCTCGGCATTATTTACGATGTCAAATCTCGCCGAATGACGACTCAGCGTGATAGTCCCCAGATCCTGTGCTCCGGCTGCCATGCTGGTTGTCACGAAACTACAAAGGTCGCTATACATTGTAAAAGTATCTGAATCGGGGGCCTTCTTCATTACGGCACTTCTCAGCACATCGACAAAGCTTAAATTGTCGCCCTGATTTCCGTTGAATCCGGGATCACCTTTCAGTTCCTTGATCTCATTGACCGTNCTCTCGTCAAGATTGGCANAAAANCNCANCTGATAGNATCCGTCCTTCTCGACNTTGAAGCTCCACTCGTCGTCGCCGTTCGANTCGGTATTGCCTGTGCGTTTAGCCTCATATACGTAGACTTTGCTATTGTCTTCCTGTTCGCACAGCACTGCATGGAGCGTCTCGATATACGATTCGTTTGACTCGGCAGTGGCGCGTGAGACNGGATTGTGGGCCGCCCCACTGAGACAGAAACGTACACAGCCCGCAGTTTCCGTCGGTTCGGNTACCTGAAATATCTCATCATTAGATGTACAGGCGCTGCAGATGGTCATCATGATCATGATGACTGACAATATCGCTTTATTCGTTTTCATATATATGTGTGTATATCTATGGTTGGTGTTGTTGTTTTGCTTTAATCTTCAATGACTTCGTCATCAGAGGTCAGATAATCCTCGATTGCCGCATCAAGCCAGTCGTTGACATGGATTGTGGCTTTAAGCTCGCCGGCAACCGGTTTGTTGCCATCGCCGAGTACGATTGTNTAGCGGTGGTTGCGCTGTGCATTGATATACCCGTCCTTGCCGGCAAATTCCACGTCAAGTGAACCATGATAATAGATCTTATTTCCCTCTGAATCGACCTTGTCGTTGTAGTCGATGAGATAATCGATATGCACTATAGCGGTGTTGCCGGCCTCATTGGTACGCTCGTAGAGATAGAAAGCCTTTTTCATCTCAAAGGTTTCCTTACCGGTTTTGATGAGGAAGTCGTCGGGCAGATCAGCGGTGGCGTTGAGACCGAGGGTCACACAATCGGTATCGGTAAACGAGGGTGTGATGACTGTGCCGTCGTTCTGAGTCNGGGCGAANAGATATCCGTCTTTAGGAGCGTTGATNAGCTTCACGCCGGTGATGCGAAGATTGGGTGTGCTGTAACGTATATCGATACGTGATATGATACGCTCCATGTCAACCTTNCATTTGAGCCCCTCTTTTATAGTGATTATCTCGTCGGTGCCAACCTTGGCGGTGCCTGACATGGTGATACCGCCGGTAGCCAGCACGTCGGCCGTATCCTCGTCTTTGAGTACACGGGTGGCNTTCTGCGATTTCAGGCCGGCAATAGCCTCGTCGNCCTCCTCACCTGTTGACGGGATCGACTCAAAGGGCGAGTTTAATGCCGGATCGGCAGTCGCGTCGTTGGCCACGAAACGGTATTTGAACTGTCGGTCCATGTATTCNTCGGGNACGGTGATCGAGAAGCTGTAGNTGCCGGTACCTGAATTGGCCTTCTCGAGGTCGATCTGGTTNTTNTCAGACCCTCCCGATTTGATGATACGTTTCAACGTCTCNGATTGGTCAGCTGCATTCACTTCATACTCATAGAGNGTCAGGGTCTTGATCTCACACTCTGAAATGTCNTGAATNGGATTTCCGTCACCATCAGCACGGGAGAAGTTCAGTTTGTCGCCCGATGGCATCTTGAGATTGAACGAGACNGTTCGCTGCTTTTTGACCATGAGATTCTGATCGGGCATGAATGCCTCCTCGCTNCTGCAGGAGGCCAGCGCCAGTCCGAGCGTCAGCATGGATGTCAGCAAGAGTTGTTTCTTCATAAAGCTGAATTTTAAGTTAATGATTTGGTGAATTGAAAAAAATTGTNTTTGTAATAATTTTAAGTTAGTTCATTGTCANAAATCAGTTGCCGGTGTGGTGGAATTTACACCTACGAGAAGTAGCCGCCGTTGATCCAGTCATTGACCGAGCCTTCGATGTATGGCGACACCTCGGCACGTCCGCTGTCGTAGAGTTTCACTTTTATGGCATAGTCCTGAACATGCACGCGCGACGGATGCCACCCCCACTCACGGAATGCCTTTTTCAGATCAATCGTCGGGCCGATCTGGACCTGGTCGAAGAAGAGTCTTAGTGACGGAATCACATTGTCGGTGTAGCGCAGTGTCACGAAACGGCCGTCCAGTTCATAGCCGTCGAGTGGAACAGGCAACCTGTGTACGCCGGTGTCGAGGTGGGGCGGAATGGTGAATCCGCCGGCACGCATGGCACTCCCGGGATCGAGATGGTAGGCCGAGGGTACACCCGATAGTTCCATTTCATAGATTCCTCTCTTTTCAGGAAGATTATTCCACTCGACCCTCACCCTGAGATGGCAGTGGATATTGTTCATCTCGGTGGTTGGGTAGATGTAGTCGGCCCAGCAACGGTCGGGCCCGGTATCGGTGATAACACCTGACGGGGCGACATCAAAGTGACGTAGGCCCCAGAAGAGTTCGCTGGCGTTGCCGAGTGTGTCACCCGCATGTGTGGATGGCGCGAGCGTGAGGCCACCGATGTGATAATCGTCGGCGTGCATTATGGTGTGGGTGTCGGCAAGATTACCGATTGTCAGCATAGTGTAGTTGCCTGACGGGAGTTCAAGATACTGCCGGGTNAGATTGACTCCGGGATCAACCTCGCGTATAAAGTAGCCTCCATCGTCATAGAGATAATGACGCAGTGAGCTGATATGCNCATGAAACTCCTCGGTGCCGGTCGGACGGTAGCTATAGCACATAAGGTTGGCCGGGACACAGCACAGGTCGCGGTCATCTTCGAGCTGACAGCCGGTGAGGATGGTCGGAAGCAGTGCAAGAACCATAGCTTTACTTATTATCTGTATTATATGTACTGTCGCCGGTCTCATCAATCAGCGATAAATTATTGTTACATCGGTGCGCCGCAGGAGCGGGAACACCCTGTCGAGCAACTCACCGTAGCCGCTCAGTGAGCGCAGCGCCTGCTTGCGTTCACCGGGGTCCAGGGTACGGGCCATGATACGGCTTACATCGCTTCCGGGCCCCACGGTTGCAGACCGGCCGGCGAGGCCCTCCCAGTCGTCACCGCGGGCGGTGACCGTTATGAGCGACGGGCTGACGTCAAGCGATCGCATTAGCTCGGACGCCACCCGGCGGGCGCGGCGCTCGGACAGCTGAAGATTATATGACGCGGCATATTCGGGCGACGCATATCCGTCGACAATGACCGACAGGATCTGGCGTCCTCTCACTGAATCGAGCCGTGAATCCAGCACTCCGTTTTGTAAATCATGCCGGTCCACATCATAGTACACGCTGAACCGCAGCGTATCAACGGTCGCAGCGACGGTTGCCGCCGGACCGCTCACGGCGATCGCCCGGGAATCGGGTTCGTGAGTGACAGTGCCGTTTTCTACGGGCATATAGATGATGCGTTCGATGACTGCCGACGGACGGGCCGCTGCCGCGGCGCGCCGGCGGCCCGGAAACACATAGGCCACCGTGACCGAGGCGTTGGTTACAGCGACGATGTTGCGCGCCCGGTGATACAGGCGCCGGCCGCAGCTGCCACACTCATACTTGTCGTAGTTGAGATACATCCACCCGGCGCCTGCCGAGACGCCCAGACGCCAGTCGCGCCCTATCGGCCATTCGTGACCGTACGACAGGCCGGCTCCGACGGCATAGCCTTCATACCGGTAATCGCGCATGAAGGCAGGGAAGCTGACGCCGCCGGCATTGAACTGTCCGCCAAGCAGGTGCAGTCCGAAATATGAACCTTCAAAAGCCCGGCGCAGCCATAGACGGCCCTCGGGGGTGACCGACCAATGGTGCAGCTTGGGGTTGGCGGGCTGTCCCGACGCATTGTTCCTGCCGGGAAAATTGAACGCGTTGTAACCGAACGATAAGGCAAGCGAGAAACGGTCGGTGGCCGCCCACTCGATGCCGGCGTTGGGGGTGGCCGACAGCCAGTAGAGCATGTTGGTGTTTATCGCATAGCGGCCCAGCGAATCGGGCCGCGTGACGCCGGCGCCGGCGGGCTGTGAACACAGACTGAACAGCAGCAGTAGCAGCATACTCCTGACAGCCACTGCCCTACTCCGTGCCGCAGTTGACAATCGTGTCAGTCCGACCGGCTTATGTAATAATCTATATGTCGCCAATGTGCTAATCATCAGTTCTTTACACTCGATTTTATTAAAATCGCTTATTAAGCGATTTTGCATTTTTATATACTACTGATTATTAGCTGTTTAGCGATATGATAAAATGCTATTTTGTCAAAAATATTGACAAAATTGATCTTTTTGATAAAATTCCCCGTAATTTTAACACACCGAATGTGCTGAATTTCAGATAAAATGACTAACTTTGTCACGTAATGCAAAATCGCTTAATAAGCGATTTTGCATTTTTTTTCAGCGATTTGCTTGTGCCCAATCCATGTAAACTGTTTTTTTAGCCATATTAATCACAATAATAATATATGGTATGGCTACAATAAACATTCGATTTAGAATTTCGACAGCATCAAAAAAAGAGGGAATCATATTTTTTCAGATTATACATCGCGGTTTGGTCAGACGAATCACGAGCAGTCATAAAATCTTTACCAACGAATGGCGTAATGGTGCCGTGATAGTGCCCCGAACCGGCNCNCGCATAGAGGCACTCGCTGAAATACGCCGGCAGGTCGAGGCAGACCGCATGCGTTTAATCCGAATCGTGGCCCGTTATGACTCGGTTCCGTGCGAATATTCAGTCGATGACATCGTCAGCGAGTACCGACGGTACATGAAGGAATACACCATTTTCACATATATGAACGATAGGATAAGCCGGTTGCAGGAATGCGGACGGTCAGGAACGGCCGAGCACTATGCAGCGGCGTTGAGGAGTTTCATGGCGTTCCGGAATGGTGAGGATGT
>JAAVCJ010000012.1 GCA_014802385.1 Bacteroides sp. | reverse complement strand
TAGCGAGTCCGGGATTCGAACCCGAGTCTCCGCCTTGAGAGGGCGGCGTGCTAGGCCTCTACACTAAATCGCCATATCTGACGTTGAGCCTCGGCTAACAACAGTGCAAAGGTATGAACACTTTTTGAATCTACCAAATTTTTATGCGTTTTTTTGCATCGTTTTTTGTTTCGAAGGCAAGAATGCGCATTTGTTGATATGCAAAAAACGACATGTAATCTTTTTTGTTACATTAATATTGGGTGCGATTAATATATTTTGTAATTTTGCCAGCTGAATAAGTTTTGACACTGTAATGGAAATTATAAGAACAGTAGACCAACTCAAAAATCGCATCGCCGAGGCCAAGAGTGCTAACCGCTCGATAGGTCTCGTGCCCACTATGGGTGCCCTTCACGACGGCCACATATCGCTTGTTGACCGTGCGCGTCGCGAGAATGATGTCGTTGTAGTAAGTGTTTTTGTTAACCCTACCCAATTCAATAATGCCGCCGACCTGGCGACGTACCCCCGCACAGAGGAGGCAGACTGTGCCAAACTCGAGGCCGCCGGTGTTGATATTGCTTTCATTCCCTCGGTCGAGGAGGTTTATCCCGAGCCCGACACCAGGGTGTTTGATCTCGGCGAGGTAGCCAACGTGATGGAGGGCCCCATGCGCCCTGGTCACTTCAACGGCGTGGCTCAGATAGTGAGCAAGCTCTTCAGCATGACACAGCCCACGCGTGCCTACTTCGGCGAGAAAGATTTCCAGCAGATAGCTGTGATACGACGCATGGTCGAGATCGAGGGCTTTGACATCGACATCGTCGACTGCCCCATCAAGCGTGCCGACGACGGTCTGGCTCTGAGCAGCCGCAACGTACGTCTCACCGTGGCACAGCGCGCCGTCGCTCCCGCTATTCACCGCATCATGGCTGAAAGTGTTGCCATGGCAGCCGACCATACGGTCGACGAGGTGAAGCAGTGGGTTATAGATAATATTAATAATGTAGACCAGATGCAGGTCGAGTATTATGAGATTGTGCATCCGCTTACAATGCAGCCTGTCGATAACTGGAGCGACGAGCCTGTGGGGTGTATAACCGTCTACTGTGGCGATGTGCGTCTTATAGATAACATCAAATATAAGAACCACTCATGTTAATTCAAGTTTTAAAGTCAAAAATTCATCGTGTCACAGTCACTGAGGCACGTCTTGATTATATAGGCAGCATCACTATCGACCCGCTGCTGCTCGAGGCCGCCGGTATCATGGAGGGCGAGCGGGTATTCATTGTCAACAACAACAATGGTGAGCGCCTTGACACCTATACTATAGCCGGCGAGCCGGGTTCGGGTGTCATTTGCCTCAACGGTGCGGCAGCCCGCCGCGTACAACCCGGTGACATCGTCATCATCATGGCCTACGCCCTGATGACACCCGAGGAGGCCGAGGGCTTCAAACCCAAGGTGATTTTCCCCGACACCATGACCAACAAATTAGACTAATCTTAACCAGCTGATCAATATGTTTGAAAATCTAAACGAGAGACTTGAGCGCAGTTTTAAAATCTTAAAAGGTGAAGGCCGCATTACCGAAATCAATGTTGCCGATACCCTGAAAGACGTTCGTCGAGCCCTTACCGACGCCGATGTCAACTATAAGGTTGCCAAAAACTTTATCGACAGCGTCAAGACCAAGGCTATGGGTCAGAACGTAATCAATGCTGTCAAGCCCAAGGAGCTGATGGTTAAGATTGTTCACGACGAGCTCACCCAGCTCATGGGTGGCGAGGCTGTGCCTTTGAATTTGAGTGGCAATCCGACGGTCATACTGATGTCGGGTCTGCAGGGCTCAGGTAAGACAACCCTTACAGGCAAGCTGGCTCTGAAGCTCAAGAAGGAGAAGAACCGTCGCCCGCTGCTTGTGGCCTGTGACGTTTACCGTCCCGCGGCTATCGACCAGCTCAAGGTGCTCGCCGACCAGGTGGGCGTGCCTGTGTACACCGAGGCCGGCAACATGGATCCCGTGGAGATTGCACAAAACGGTATCAAATATGCCAAGGCCAACAACCTCGACCTCGTCATTGTCGATACTGCCGGTCGTCTGGCTGTCGACGAGCAGATGATGACCGAGATCGCGGCTATCAAGAAGGCTATCAAGCCTAACGAGATATTGTTCGTAGTCGACTCGATGACAGGTCAGGACGCCGTCAACACCGCCAAGGAGTTCAACGACCGTCTCGACTTTGACGGCGTGGTACTCACCAAGCTCGACGGTGACACCCGCGGTGGTGCAGCCCTGTCTATTCGTACGGTTGTAAACAAGCCTATCAAGTTTGTAGGTACGGGCGAGAAACTCGAGGCCCTCGACCAGTTCCACCCCGCACGTATGGCTGACCGTATTCTCGGCATGGGCGACATCGTGTCGCTCGTTGAACGCGCCCAGGAGGTGTACGACGAGAAGAAGGCCAAGGAACTCGAGGAGAAAATCAGAAAGAACAAGTTTGACTTCAACGACTTCCTGGCTCAGATTCAGCAAATCAAGAAGATGGGTAACCTCAAAGACCTCGCCGGCATGATTCCCGGCATGGGCAAGGCGCTCAAAGATGTCGAGATTGACGACAACGCCTTCAAGGGCATCGAGGCTATTATCTACTCGATGACTCCNGCCGAGCGCTCACACCCCGAGATTATNCAGGCCAGCCGTCGCAAACGCATCGCTGCCGGNTCGGGNACAACCATTCAGGAGGTNAACCGCNTGCTCAACCAGTTCGAGCAGACCCGCAANGCCATGAAGGCTGTCACCAAGCTTAAGAACCCCATGAAGCTCATGGGTGCCATGCGCGGCATGAAACGATAACTATACATTTAATAATATATAAACAATACNGCATATTATGACATTGATTGACGGTAAGAAGGTGTCTGACGACATCAAGCAGGAGATAGCCCGCGAGGTTGAACAGATGGTTGCCGAGGGCAAGCGTCGCCCCCATCTCGCAGCCATTCTGGTAGGCCACGATGGTGGCAGTGAGACNTATGTCGCCAACAAGGTGAAAGCCTGTGAGGTGTGCGGCTTCAAGTCGACACTTATACGCTTCGAGGACGACATCANCGAGCAGACACTGCTCGACACCATCGCTAAGCTCAACAACGACCCCGATGTCGACGGCTTCATCGTTCAGCTGCCCCTGCCGCGTCACATCAATGAACAGCGTGTAATCGAGGCTATCGACTTCCGCAANGACGTCGACGGCTTCCANCCNATCAACGTNGGTCGCCAGGCCATCGGGTTGCCCTGTTTCCACTCGGCCACCCCGGCCGGCATCATGGAGCTGCTCGCCCGCTACGACGTGCCCTTGAAGGGTAAGAACTGTGTCGTACTNGGCCGCAGNAACATCGTTGGCAAGCCCGTCGCAACACTGCTCATGCAGAAGTCTCAGCCCGGTGTCAAGGGNGATGCTACTGTGACTGTGTGCCACAGTGCCACCGAGAACCTNGCCGACTACACCCGTCGTGCTGACGTGATTATCGCTGCACTCGGTAAGCCCGGCTTCGTCAAGGCCGATATGGTCAAAGACGGTGTCGCAATCATNGACGTAGGTACCACTCGCGTNCCCGACGCTACCCGCAAGAGCGGTTTCCGTCTCTCGGGCGACGTTGATTTTGAGAACGTAGCGCCCAAGTGCTCGTTCATNACCCCCGTGCCCGGNGGNGTAGGCCCCATGACCATNGTGTCGCTTATGAAGAATACCCTGTTGGCNGCCAAGGGGGCAATNTACAGCAAATAATATCACAATGACCTCGTTGCTCGAGTCATTGTCGCTTTACCTGTCGGTAGCGCTGGCNTCATTGAGCCGGCCTACCGACATTGTGTTTGCAGGCGATGCCATGCAGCACGCCGCTCAGATTGANGCTGCGCACACACCCGNNGGCNAGTANGACTACTCGGAGTGCTTTGCCGANATAGCGTCCTATGTGAGCGACGCCGACTATGCTGTCGTCAATCTNGAGACCCCGCTCGGGGGCAAACCCTACTCGGGTTACCCCTGTTTCTGCTCGCCCGACAGCTATGCCACGGCACTGCGTGACGCCGGCTTCGACATGTTNCTGACNGCCAACAACCACACGCTCGACCGTCGTGACNGTGGACTGAACCGCACCATCGACGTCCTNGACAGCTTGCATGTNGATCANCTNGGCACNTATCACAANGACTCGTGCCGNCAGGNNGCGTTGCCGATGNTNCGNGACATNAATGGCTATAAGGTTGGATTTCTTAACTACACATACGGTACAAACGGCATAACGCCCGGCCGTGAAGTNGTCGTCGACTATATCGACACGCTGAAAATGTCACAAGACATTGACATGACACGNGCGGCAGGGGCTGAAATTTTGATTGCCGCCGTCCACTGGGGCGACGAGTATCACCTGTTGCCNAACAGCTCGCAGAANAANCTNGGCGAATATCTGCTCGCCAAGGGGGTCGACATCGTCATGGGCGGNCACCCACACGTNATACAGCCTATGGAGCTACGCACCGATTCGGTNAATCAGCTTGACCGCCNNCTGTTAGTCTACTCGTTGGGNAACTTTATNTCNAATATGAAAACCCGCGANACGCGTGGCGGNGCTATNGTCAAGGTCACGTTGAAACGTACGCTCGANGGCACGCCCTATGTTGACGGTGCTACCTATCGTCTGGTGTTCACTGTGCCGCCGTCAGGTGGTCACAATTATCACCTTGTCGATGCATGTGAGCCTATCGATGGCTCACCGTGGGACTATCATCGCCGTGAGTTCCTGAAGAGCGCCACGGCAATATTCGACAAGCACAACATCAATGTGCCTGCCGATACCACCTCACTTAAAAAAGCAATGTAATGAGCAAAATTCTTGTATTCTTTCTCGGCTTTTTGGCCGGGTCGATTGCTACGGCAACCACTATTCTCATCGTCGTGTTTGGCCTAAATATCTTTAGTGGCAAGAGCCACAACGCCGATTATGATGATTATTATTGGATGCAGGACACTTTGGCTGTTGATGAGTGCTGTGTGGTGATAGATGATACGACTTCGATTGTATGGACTGAGTTTTAGTCCTCATCTTCGGCTGAGTCGGGCAGTGCTTTGGCAGCTAGACCGGCGTTGATCGACTTGCTTGTCTTGGCACCCATTGTGCGCAGTTTCTCAGCGCGTCTCACCAGGTTACCGCGGCCCTCGACAAGCTTGCCCATAGCCTCCTTGTAGGCGTTATCGGCAGCTGCGAGTCCCTTTTCAATTTTTGCCATATCGTCGACAAATCCGACAAACTTGTCGTACATCTTGCCGCTCTCGGTGGCAATCTCGATGACGTTGCGTTTCATGTCATCTTGGCGCCACATCTGTTCGGCCAGTCTCAGGAACGAGAGCAGGTGGGTAGGGGAGACTATCAGCACGCGCTGGTCGTAGGCCTCCTGCCACAGTTGCGGCTCAAGATTCATGGCCGCCATGTATGCACCCTCGTTGGGTATGAACATGGTCACAAAATCGGCGCGCTTGTCACCGATGAAGTCCTGATAGTTTTTGGTGGCAAGTTCCTTGATGTGTTGTTTGACCGAGCGCAAGTGTCCGGCTGCCGCATCGTGATATGCGTCAGAAGCAGGGTCGCTGTTTATGAGCTCTACATAGCTTGTCAGCGACACCTTCGAGTCAATAATCACACAACGGCCGTCGGGGTAATATATCACGGCATCGGGGCGCAGGCTCTTGCCGTCATTTCCTTTAAGCGTGTTGCCGTCGGCATCGGTCGTGAGCTGTATATCGAAGTGTATCCCCTTTTTCAGTCCCGATTTCTCAAGAAGGGTTTCGAGAATCATCTCGCCCCAGTCGCCCTGTATCTTGCTGTCGCCTCTAAGAGCGCGGGTCAGATCTTTGGCCTCGCGGCCTATCGTCTCGTTGAGCTGAACGAGCTCCTTGATACGTTCGCTCAGCGCGAAGCGTTCGCGGGCCTCGTTGCTGTAAGCGTCGCTTACCGACTTTTTGAAGCGGTCAAGTTCCTCCTTCAGTGGGTTTAGCAGGTCATCGAGACGCTGTTCGCTCTGCTGCTTGAAGTCGCGGGTGTTGCTGTCGAGAATGTCGCGTGCCAGCAGTTTGAAGCGCTGTTCGCTCTCGGCTGCCATGCGTTGGCGTTCACGTTCATTCTCGAGTGCCATCTGGCGGCGTTCTTCGGCACGTTCGGCCTCGATGCGGGCGGTCTCTTTCTCAATGAACTGCTGTCTCTCCTCAAGACGAGCATTCTCGGTCATTGCCTGTTGTAATTGGGCCGAGCTCGACTTGTTTTCTTGGCGCAGGGCCGAAATCGTAGCGTCACGTTCATCTAAAGTCGCTTTCAGAGCCGAGATTTGTGCGCTCGATTTTGACCGCAGCGAGATAAAGAGAGTTAATATTACCGATAGCACCAATACTGCTATGCAAAGTATTATAATAGCTGAGTTTGACATAATTGATAAATTTTACAGCGAAGTTAGCCATTCTTGGTAAAAGCCGCAACAATTCACATGTTAAAAGCGTTTTAATCTAAAACTATTTGTTTATGAAACGATTTGCAACAAAACTGGCCCTGACGGCCGTCCTGATTTTTAGTGCCGCCTTTGGCGTTCGTGCTCAGTATTATCAGATAGCTAACCAGCTGTCGGGTCTCATATCGCCCGCCCTCTCGGGTTCGATGAATTATAAAGGGTATGTCGAATTGTCTGGACTGGCCGGATTTGGCGGGAATAGCGCCAATTTTGTGGGCATTTCCACATCACAGGGCTTCAGATACTCGTCGTGGTTCTTTATGGGCGTGGGTCTCGGAGTTGATATGGCTGTAGTGCGCGGCGATGTTGATGGCCGTAATGACTATACCGGCAGTTATCCGTCCTATTATGACCATTCAAGCTCCAAAACGCGAGCCATGATACCTGTTTTTACTGATTTTAGGTTTAACATCGGCGGTCAGACCGGTCCTTCGGCCTACATTGACCTGAAGACGGGCGCAACATGGCTCATGGGCAGCAGTTATCTGACATTGCAACATGGCCGTCTGAGCGGTGCTACACAGTTCTATCTCAAGCCGTCGATAGGTGTCAGGGTGCCGGTGTCCAAGACCGATTCGCGCCAGGCGTTCAATATCGGACTGACCTATCAGCTTATAACCTCCAACAGCAACTATTATCGCTGGAACAGTGATGCCGTCACGCTGAATGCGCTCGGCCTGTCTATTGCCTACGAATGGTGATTATTTAATACCTAAAAATAACCCTGTAATTAAGAATTTTGGCTAAAAGCATAGAATATGTTGTAAAACATATTTTTTTATTTGGTGATTGTTTCGACAAGTGTTAGTTTTACACCAAAATTATAACATAACCAATTATAACAATAATTCTTAATTACTTTGTAATGAACTATGCAAGTAAATTCCTGATGGCAGGTGCTGTTGTTGCACTCATGTCATCATGTGGCGGGACAGCCCCTAAACAACTGACTAAGAGTGGGCTTGATCCTGAGAAGTTTCTAACCGATTCAACTGCCCTGTACACATTGACCAATGCCAACGGCATGGAAGTGTGCGTCACCAACTATGGCGGCCGTATCGTCTCGATATCAGTGCCCGACCGCGATGGCGTGATGCGCGACGTGGTGCTCGGCTTTGATTCAATCCAGGCTTATCTGCCCGAAAACAATCAGTCTGACTTCGGCGCGTCAATCGGCCGATACGCCAACCGTATCAATCAGGGTGTTATCGTGATTAACGGCGACAGCATTCAGCTCCCCCGGAATAACTTCGGCCACTGTCTGCACGGCGGCCCTACGGGTTGGCAGTACCAGGTTTACAAGGCCCAGCAGCCCAACGACAGCACACTCGTGCTCACTATCACTTCGCCCGACGGTGACAACAACTTCCCCGGTAACGTGGTTGCCACCACTACCTATACCCTCACCGGCGACAATGCCATCGACATAGCCTATAGCGCTACCACCGATGCCACCACCGTCATCAACATGACCAATCACTCATACTTTAACCTCAACGGTGACCCCGACCAGGCTATCACCGATAATCTGCTCACCATCAACGCCGACTACTTTACTCCCGTCGATTCTACATTTATGACAACGGGCGAAATTGCTCCCGTGGCCGGCACGCCGATGGACTTCACCGCCGCCAAGGCCGTTGGCGCCGAAATCAACGACTATGACTACGTACAGCTAAAGAATGGCAACGGATACGACCACAACTGGGTGCTCAACACTGCCGGCGACGACACTCAGGTAGCCGCTACTCTCGTGTCCCCTTCGACAGGCATCAAGCTTGAAGTGCTCACCAATGAGCCCGGCATTCAGGTCTACTCGGGCAACTTCCTCGATGGCACTGTGACCGGCAAAAACGGCAAGGTCTACAACCAGCGCGCCGCTATCTGCCTTGAGACCCAGCACTATCCCGACAGCCCCAACAAGCCCGAATGGCCATCAGTAATACTTGAGCCCGGCGAAACCTACAACAGCCACTGCATATTCCGTTTCTCGGTAGCTGAATAACTGTACATATAAAGCCTCTGATCAATGACTCCGTTATATAGCGAACACGACCGATTTATAGTTAACGTCAATTGTGTTATCATCGGTTTGTACAACGGGCGACTCAGCATCTTGCTCAGTCGCCGCAAGGTCGAACCCGAGATGGGGCGATGGTCGTTGATGGGAGGTTTTGTCAGGGAAAACGAAGGCCTCGACGAAGCCGCCAAGCGTGTCTTGTTCGATTTTACCGGGCTTGAAAACGTGTTCATGCGCCAGGTTCATACCTTCGGCGCTGTCAATCGCAATCCCGGTGCCCGTGTTATCTCAGTGTGCTATTGTGCCCTCGTCAACGTCGACGAACACGACTACATGCGTGTTCGTGGCCACAATGCAAGCTGGGTTGACATGTCAGACATGCCCGACCTCGGGTTTGACCACCTCGATATGGTCAGGAGGGCGCTCGCTATGGTCAAATGTCGGTTTGCCGATGAACCGATTGCCTTCTCGCTGCTGCCGCGTTTCTTCACCTTGACCCAGTTGCAACAGCTGTATGAGATTGTTCTCGGCGAGCAAATCGACAAACGCAATTTCCGTAAACGTGTTGCCGAGAACCCATGTATCGAGAAGACCGAACTAGTTGACAAGACAATGTCGCGTCGTGGTGCGGCCCTGTATCACTACAATGACAGTCTTAGCAATCTATCACGTTTTCACATGTAGTGCAACGTATATTCTATAAAAGTAAAATGAGGCCGTCTAAACACTTGTTAGACGGCCTCATTTTTCATATCGTTTATTCCTTTAACCAGCGCTTGCGCAGGGGGTACTTGCCCGGGTGCATCAGCAGTCGTGTTGACGAGCTGTAGGTGAAGTAATCCCAGATCCAGTCGATGAACACACTCACCTTGTTGCGCATTCCAAGCAGCGACATCAGGTGAACAACCATCCATGTTACCCATGCAAAGAATCCTTTGAAGTGAATGTGATGCAGATCGACGACAGCGCGGTTGCGGCCTACGGTGGCCATCGTGCCCTTATCGTTGTATTTGAAGCCACCTGTCACCTTGCCGCGGTTTATGTCGCGTGCCACCATTATGGCCTGTTGTATGGCTACCTGTGCGAGCTGGGGGTGACCGCCGGGATATTCATCGGTCGACATCAGCGCGATGTCACCGAGCGCATACACGTCGCTGACGCCCTTTACACGACAGTATTGGTCGACCTCGATACGGTTGCCGCGACCTGGCTTGATGGTGTCGCCTGTAAACTTAAATTCAACACCTTTCACGCCGGCAGTCCATATCAGCATCGCCGCGTCAAGTTTCTCGCCATTATCCATGGTCACCACATCGTCTTGATAAGACTTCATGTTGTGACCTAACTTCACGTGCACCATCAGCGATTTCAGATATTCGGCAGCCTCAGCCGACGATTTCTCGCTCATTGTGCGCAGTACGCGGTCGGTACCCTCGATAAGAGTGATTGATACATCTTCGGGCGATATCTGCTTATATTCGCGCGGAATGATGTAACGCTTCATCTCGCCCAGCGCGCCGGCCACCTCGACACCGGTCGGGCCACCGCCTATAACGACGAACGACAGCATCTGGCGGCGCTTGTCGGCGTCACGCTCCATGCATGCCCTCTCCAGGCGGTCCATTATGTCGTTGCGGCAGCGTATGGCTTCCGATATAGATTTGAGCGTGTAGACCGAGTCGCGAAGCTCGGGCATGTTGAAAAAGTTGTTGGTCGTACCGGCAGCTATAATAAGTTTGTCATAGTTCAGTACCTCCTCTTCGGTTGTCACAGTACGGGCCTCGGTGTCGATCGACTTTGCGCGTGCCATGTTGAAGTACAGCCCCTCGGCCTTGCGATACTTCCTCAGCTCACGGCGCAGGGGGAAGCAGATGCCCGACGCATCAATACCTGCCGACGCCACCTGATAGAATAGCGGAGGGAAGCTGTGGAAGTTATTGCAGTCAATCAGCGTTACATCAAACTTCTCTTTGTCAATGCGTTTAATGAAGTTGAGACCTGCAAAGCCTCCACCTATTACAACAATCTTTTTCTTACCGGTCGTTTCCATTATCAATCTTATCTTTAGTCTTTAGAGCATACCTATAATAATTCGCGTACAAAATTACGGAAAAATTTCCCTAATATCAAATCATTATGGAAATATTTCCGCAATAATTTTCTTCTATCAGGTAACATTCTATGTTATAATAATATAAGTGTGCAAAATGATTTTTTATTGAAAATTTATTCAAAAATATTTGGTGGATATATAAAAAGTCCCTATCTTTGCACATGTAAATACTGCGGGGTAGAGCAGTGGTAGCTCATTGGGCTCATAACCCAAAGGTCGGAGGTTCGATCCCTTCCCCCGCCACCAACTCAAGAGAGGCTGTGATTTAGTTCACGGCCTTTTCTTTTTATTGTGGATTCTTTTTGGTATCTTTGTATATTGTTTTACCTATACAATACGACATGACCATTCCACAACTCATAGCCCAGAGTCCACGACCGGCTTTCTCGTTTGAAGTTCTTCCGCCCCTGAAGGGTAGGGGAATTGCCCGGTTGTTTGAGGACATCGACTCACTGATGGCTTTTCGCCCTCTATACATTAATATAACAACCCATCGCAGCGAGGTTGTGGTCAAGTCATGTGACGACGGCATGATGCGCCGCTACACCGAGCGCTCCCGTCCCGGTACGGTCGCCGTGGCCGCCGCTATTCAGAACCGTTACGGTATTCAGGCCGTCCCCCACATCATCTGCAGTGGCTACTCGCGTGTCGAGACCGAGTATGCACTCATCGACCTCAGTTTTCTCGACATACGCAATCTGCTCGTGCTGCGCGGCGACAAGGCCAAGCATCACAACACCTTCGTGCCCAACGCCGACGGTCACGGCCACGCCATAGAACTCGCCCGTCAGGTCAACGAGTTCAACCGGGGCGAGTTTAGTGACGGTACACCTATGGACGCCCCTCCCGCCGTGCCGTTTGACTATGGCGTCGCCGGTTATCCCGAGGTTCACCTCGAGGCTAAGGACGCTGATACCGACCTTGAGGTACTCAAAATGAAGGTCGACGCCGGCGCGTCATATATAGTCACCCAGATGTTCTTTGACAACGAGGTTTACTATGACTTCGTGAAGCGTTGCCGTGCCATCGGTATCAATGTCCCGGTTATACCGGGTCTGAAACCGCTCGTGACACGTCGCCAGGCCACGCTCATTCCCGCTGTGTTCGGCGTACGGTTGCCCGACGAGCTTGCTGAGGCGCTCGCCGCGTGTGCCGACGATGTCGAGGCCAAGGCTGTCGGTGTCGACTGGTGCGTGCGACAGGCTCGCGACCTGTATGCCCACGGCATTCCGTTAATACATTTTTACTCTCACAATGCGGTTCCCAGCGTGCGCCGCATACTTGAAACACTGTATAAAGATGAAATTTAGCGATATTCCCGGTCACGAAGGTGTCAAACAACGTCTCAGGGCACTTGTCGACAACGACAGGTTGCCTCACGCCCTGTTGATACACGGGCGTCCGGGTGTTGGCAAGATGAGCATGGCGCGTGCTCTGGCGGCATACATTCATTGCACCGACAGGCACGACGGCGACAGCTGTGGCGTTTGCCCGGCATGTCGGCAGCACCTGTCGCTCAATCACATCGACACCCACTATTCATACCCGGTGCTGAAGATAAACGGCCGCACCACTACAGTCTCGGACGACTGGAACGAACAGTGGCGCGAGTTTCTGAACGACAATCCCTACATGAACTTCGGCGAGTGGCTGCGGTTGCTCGAGAATGTCAACGGTCAGCCTCGCATGTATGTCGAGGAGAGTGCCGACATAATGCGCAAACTCAACTTCACGTCTCACACCGGCCGTCAGATCGTCATCATGTGGCTGCCCGAGCGCATGGGCGAGGAGTGTGCCAACAAGATGCTCAAACTCATTGAGGAGCCGCTCGGCGACGCTATGTTTATCATGGTTAGCAACGACCCCGAGTCGATTTTGCCTACTATATTTTCGCGCACACAGCGCGTCGAGATGTTGCGTCTCGACGACGAGACTGTCACGCGCTACATCGAGACTCGTTATACTCTGCCACACGCTGATGCCGTCGCACTGGCTCATTTGGCCGACGGCAGCATATTGCAGGCCGACTATCGTGTCAGCAACCTGAAACGCCAGCAGGAGTTTCTCGACTTGTTCATGAGGCTCATGAGGCTTGCCTATCAGAAACGCGTGGCCGACCTCAAGGTGTGGGCCAATGAGGTTGCCGCCCTTGGTCGCGAAGGCTCGATCGATTTTTTGGGCTACTGTCTCGATCAGGTACGTGAGAATTTCGTCTACCGTCTAGGCATTTCGGCACTCAACTACATGACTGTTGACGAGACCTCGTTTGCGCGCAACTTCCACAAGTTTATCAACGAGCGCAACGTTCTTGAGCTTACATCGCGTCTTGAACGTGCCATTAAGGATATCCGTGCCAACGGCAACGGCAAGATTGTCATGTTCGACTTTGCCGTCAGGGTCATAATGCTTCTACGCCGATGAAACCGTTCCTGCAGGAGATTGCCGAGTATTACCTGTCGCGTTGTGGCAGCCGAATAATTGACTACTGCTTTGTGTTCCCTAACAAACGAGCAGGCGTGTTCTTCAACCATTATCTCGCCGAGGCGGCGCGTGCCACAGGTACACCGCTCATTCACCCCGAGGTAATGACTGTCAGTGATTTTGTGACCGATATGACCGATCTCGTTGAGGCCTCGCGCATAGAGCAACTGCTGATTCTATACCGCTGCTATCGCGAGATTATGGCCGAACAGACTCCCGAAGGTGCTGAACCCGAGCATGTCGATTTCAACAAATTCCAGTTCTGGGGCGATATACTGCTCAACGATTTTACCGACGTCGACAAGTACCTTGTCGATCCGGCCGAGATATTTCATAATATCGAGTCGCTCAAGGAGATAAGCGCCAACTACCTCACCCCCGAGCAGATTGACGTCATAAAACGCTATTGGGGCGACGAGAAGGCGCCTAAGGGTGTGGCCGAGTTCTGGAACCATGCCGTACACGTCAGCGACACCAGCAATCACGGTAAACGTGTGTCCACAGCCTCGTTCATCAAGCTATGGCAGGTTATGAACGAGCTGTATGTCAAGTTCAACAACGTCATCGCCGAGCGTGGCCTGGCCTATCAGGGTATGCTCTACAGGCGTGCCTACGACCTTTTGAAAGACACCGATGCCGAGTCACTGCCTTACGAGCGCTATGTGTTTATCGGTTTCAACGTGCTCTCGACAGTCGAGGAGAAGATTTTTGCCGTGATGCGCGACAAACGCATGGCCGACTTTTTCTGGGACTATGCGTC
Organism: Bacteroides sp.; assembly: GCA_014802385.1. Classification (GTDB taxonomy): domain Bacteria; phylum Bacteroidota; class Bacteroidia; order Bacteroidales; family Muribaculaceae; genus JAAVFS01. The sequence continues at coordinate 103,045 of JAAVCJ010000012.1, read as the reverse complement.
GCCGGCGTTCGACGATACGCATAACCGCGCCACACGGTTCCTCAAGCAGTATGTTCTCGACTTTCCGTCTCCGGCCGACGCTCAGTTCGCACGCCACAAGCTCGAGAACTGGCCAGACATCAGGATAATAGCCGTGCCGACCACCATAGGCGAGACCAAGGTGGTGTCGGGCGTAGTGAAGAAACTGCTTGATAAACAGACCGACAACACGAGTCAAACACTCCTGTCGACCGCGATAGTGCTGCCCGACGAGAACCTGTGCATACCCATGGTCAACTCATTGCCGCCGTCAATCACCGACATTAATGTGACGATGGGCTACCCGATGAGATACACACCCGTGTCGTCGCTTATGTCGGCCATCGGCTCTATGCAGATGAGGTCGCGCAAACTGCGGTATGAGAACGCCTACTTCCGCGACGACGTGATACAGGTGTTGTCGCACCCACTCATACGCTCCATCAGTTCATCGACATGCGACCAGATTAACAAGGCCATCACCGACAACCGCCTGTTCAATGTACCGCTGTCACTGTTGTCCGAGCCGAGGTTTGAGGCTTTGCGACCGCTGTTTGCTCTCGCTCCTGACTACAGGTCGAGCCGACAGGTGTTCGACTATCTGCGCGAACTCGCCGGCTGGTTGTTAGGAGCGGTCAGAAATTTGTATATACAGCCCGTTACGACCGATGATGAGGTCGATGAGGTTGTCGACGATGACGAGGTTGAAGACTCATATTCGGCACTCGGAGCTATCGAGATAGGCTTTCTCAAACACTACATAGCCACTCTCGACGAGCTTCAGCGCCTTCAGGCCATGCACCTCGACGACCTCAACGTCGAGATGAGCGACAGCACCGTGTTCCACCTTGTCGAGCGCCTTATGGCCGGTGAGAACGTCACCTTTGAGGGGCGTCCGCTCAAGGGCCTTCAGGTAATGGGTATGCTCGAGACGCGAGCTATCGACTTCGAGACGGTCATTATCACGTCGATGAACGAGCGCATCTTCCCACGCAAGCACTTCGCCAAGTCGTTCATTCCCCCGGCGCTGCGCAAGGGCTACGGCATGGCCACTATCGACCACCAGGAAAGCATCTCGGCCTACTACTTCTACCGTCTCATTTCGCGAGCCCGCACGGTCTTTCTGCTCTACGATTCGAGCACACGCGGCACATCGAGCGGCGAGCCGTCGCGCTATATCAATCAGCTTAGGTACCTGTATCGTCCCGACACGCTGATTGACATGACCGCCGGATACAATCTGCACGTCGGTGACGACTATGACGTATCGCTCAAACTCGACAGCGACCGCCGTGCCATTCTTGCCGGCTACCTTCAGGATCGCGAGTATCGCTCACTGTCGGCCACGGCCATCAACACCTACATCAACTGCCCGTTCCAGTTTGCCCTAAGCTACATCGAGGGGTATCACGAGCGCGACGATGTGAAAGACTACTTTGATGAGGCCACCTATGGTCTCGTCGTCCACCAGGTGGCCGAGAATCTCTATAAGAGTCTACAGGTTGACGACAAGCCGGTATTGATTAACCGCGCGACAATCAATCGCCTGAAGCGTCCCGAGGTTATTATGCCCGAGATACATCGTGCTATCAATACCCATTTCCTCAAACGTGACGGCAAAGACCTCACCACGTTGCCTGCCGATGCCGATATTATCGCCAGGATAATTTACCATATGGTCAACAACATGCTCGGTCACGAACTCGACGAGTACGATTGCTTCACATTCATATCGGGCGAGAAAAAAGAGCGTGTGATGCTGCGTATATCTGACCGACTGGTAATTAACTTTAATTATACCATTGACCGCATTGACATGGTTACACGTCGTGACGGCAAGCGCATACTGCGCATCATCGACTACAAGACCGGCAGCGACAGTCTCGAGGCCGACGTCGACCTGCTCTTTGAGTCATCGTCACGTGAAATGCGCAACAAGGCTGTTCTGCAGCTGTTCCTGTACTGTAGTGCATTCCTGCAGAAGCACCCCGAGTATGACCGTGACGACATTCTCGTCCAGCCGCTCATCTACAAGTTCAAGACTATTGGTCAGAATTTGCCGTTGCAGCCCATCAAGTTCGACGGAGAACCGCTTATTGACTTCAAAGCGTACAGCGACGAGGTGTTTGCACGCCTTGACGAAATACTCTACCCGCTCTTTGACGGGAGCGATTCTGACATCGAATTCAAGTGTGCCGACGATGACCACGTGTGCAAATACTGCAAATTTACAACCATTTGTCTGCGTAATCTTCAATAACTGCATCTCCCTATGGCCGGTCTATACATACACATACCTTATTGCTACTCCAAGTGTGCCTACTGTGACTTTTATTCAATGCCTCAGGTCGGCACCATGCCACGCTATATTGATGCGCTTGTTGCCGAGACCGGACTGCGTGCCGGTGAAATTACTGAACCGTACAGCACTATATATATAGGTGGCGGAACACCGTCCATACTTGGTGCCGACAATTTGGCCCGGCTGCTTGACCGTCTGTCGGGCGTGTTCGATTTCTCGGCTGTCGGAGAGATTACAGTTGAGGTTAATCCCGAGGACGTCACACGTGACTTTTTACACACACTGAGGCGGGCCGGCGTTAACCGCATCAGTATGGGAGTCCAGTCGTTCAGCGACGACGAGCTGCGTCTGGTGGGGCGCCGCCACACAGCCATGCAGGCGTTCGAAGCGGCCCTGGCAATTAAGGAGAGTTTTGACAACTTCAGTCTCGACCTTATTTTCGGCCTCCCAGGCCAGACTCTCGGGTCGCTTGATGCGACACTAAAGCGCATGCTCGAACTTGATGCTCCCCACTTGTCGGCCTATCTGCTCTCATACGAACAGGGAACCAAGCTATATGCAAGTCTCATGGCCGGTAAGGTCGTGGAGGCGTCCGACGAATTGGCCCACGAGATGTACCTGTATGTACACGATGCCTTGAGTAGTGCCGGCTATCATCACTATGAGATATCCAACTATGCACGTCCGGGCATGGAGTCGCGTCACAACTCGAGCTACTGGAACTCGGTGCCTTATCTCGGCCTTGGCGCCTCGGCTCATAGCTATGACGGCGACCTGCGCCGCTACAATTTGTCCAACATCAAAGAATACCTGTCAACAATCGAGTCGGGCAATGCCTATTGTCTGCAGGAGCCCGAGAACGACGAGAATAAATTTAACGATTATATAATCACGCGACTGCGCACGTCGAGCGGCATCGATAAAAATGACCTTGCCAACCGACCGTTTGGCTATCTGGCACCACAAATCGACAAGGTTGTGCAGCAGCTTGTCGATGCGGGCGAACTGGTCATGGGTGACAGCGGCAATCTGGCCATACCTCACACCCGCTGGCTCACAAGCGATGCCGTTATACGCGAACTCATATTATAAAGTCTGAATTTATGGAAAGAGAATATGCTTCTTCACTGCTTGAAAACGCCGTTACCGAGCTATCACGATTGCCAGGCATAGGGCGCAAGACAGCGCTGCGACTGGCGCTACACTTGCTGCGTCGTGACCCCGACGAGGCTGTGGCGCTCGGTGAGTCGATTATACGTATGAGGAAGGAGATAACATACTGCCGTTGCTGCCACAACGTGTCCGAGAACGACGTGTGCGATATATGTTCCGACCCTCGGCGAGATGCCACCACGGTGTGTGTGGTCGAGAATGTCAAAGATGTGATTTGTTTTGAGCGCACAGGCCAGTTTCACGGAATGTATCATGTTCTTGGTGGCCTGATTTCGCCTCTCGACGGCATCGGCCCGGAGCAACTGGAGATCGACTCTTTGATTGAACGTGTGGCCGATGGTCAGATCAAGGAGATAATCCTGGCTCTCAGCGCCACTATGGAGGGTGATACCACCAACTTCTACATATATCGCCGTCTTGGCACTCTGCCTGTCAAGGTCACCCAGCTTGCACGCGGAGTCTCGGTGGGCAATGAAATAGAATATACCGACGAGATTACCCTCGGCCGCAGTTTGCTTAATCGTACAGCCTTCAATGCCTGATGTCATGGATATAATATTACGGGCACCCGAGCCGGGCGATGTCGACGCCATGTACCTGCTGGAGAACGACCCCGCGCTGTGGAACGACGGCGTGACGTTTGCACCGCTGTCGCGCAAGCAGTTGTGGGACTATGTCGACACCTACGACGGCAATATTTTCGCTACGGGACAGTTGCGCCTTGTTATAGAGACTGTTACCGACGGCCGTTTCGCAGGAGTCATTGATTTGTACGACTTTGACCGTATAAACCGTCGTGCCTATGTGGGCATAACGGTCATTAAGTCAATGCGTGGTCATGGAGTAGGGGCCGCGGCACTGCGGTGGCTGTGCCAATATGCGGCCGAAATGCTCGATATGAATCAGCTTGCCGCAGTTGTGCGTGAGGACAACCGGCCCAGTGTCAGACTGTTCGAGTCAAACGGCTTCACGGTCACGGGGCGGTTCCCGGCGTGGATTAAACGCGGTGACGACTGGGTCGATGCCGTTCACATGCAACGCAGTCTTAAAAGCCGCTAATTGGCTAACGGATTTATTGGGTGCAGCTGCCAGCCGCGATAGCGTGGGCCCATGCTGCGCACCGTGTCGTGCCATAAGCTCCCGGGCTTACTTGCCAACAGTTTAGAATACTCATCGGGCTTGGTGACGGCCCAGACGTTCTGCTCAATCTCTTTTTCGAGTTGTCCCGGTTCCCAACCGGCATAGCCTACGTAAAAACGTAACAGGCCGTCAGTCGGATAGCCGGCGTTGACATAGTCGAGCACCTGTGCATAGTCACCGCCGATGTAAAGGCCGTCGGCTACCTCTATACTCTCCTTGAATAATCCCGGCAACGTGTGCAGATAGAACATGCGGTCGTCGCCCACAGGGCCACCGCTGAACACCGGCACTTCAATCTCCTTGTTCACCTCGTCAACTATGTCGCTCAGATTNTAGCCGGCCTTTTTGTTCAGTGTCANTCCCATCGACGGATTGTCGTCACCATGGTCTATAAGTAATATGACAGCATGGTTGAAGCATTCTTCGCTCAGNAACGGTTCGGCCACAAGCAGCGAGCCACATTCGGGTGTCNCGGTGCTGAGATTNATATTGAAAATAGTTGAGCGCAGGTCGGTTGACATATCGTTTAAGTTTTATTATGATANGAATATAACAACGTTGATACCCCCTTTGGTTCAGTNATTTAGGGGCGTAGTTGNCCGTTGCCGCTTAAAAGGTAGCGGGTGGTGGTGATTTCGCGNAGTCCCATNGGGCCNCGGGGGCCGAGTTTNTGGGTNGANATGCCTATCTCGGCGCCGAGACCGAACTGGCCGCCGTCGGTGAAGCTCGTAGGCAGATTGACNTAGACACACGATGCGTCGACCATCGACTGGAACANCTCGGCCGCCTCGTTGTTGTCGGTGACTATGCTTTCNCTGTGACCCGAACCGTGGCAGGCNATATGGTTAATTGCGTCNTCGATTGAGTCGACNGTGCGCACTCCCATTTTNTAGTCCATCCATTCACGATCCCAGCATGTGTCGTCGGCCTTTTTCAGCAGTTGTNCGGGATATCCGCCTTCGGTCAGCACNNTGNATGCGTCNGNATCNGCGTGCAACTCGACGTTTTTGGCGGCAAGNGGAGCAAGNATNTNNGGGAGTTCGGTCAGNCGTTGTCGGTGTATCAGCAGCGTGTCGAGAGCATTGCATACACTCACACGGCGAGTCTTGGCATTGGCTATGATGTCGCGGCCCATCGAGGCATTGGCATCACGGTCAAAGTAGACGTGCACGACGCCGGCACCCGTCTCGATAACGGGCACCTGAGCGTTTTTACGCACAAAGTCAATCAGATTGCGGCCACCGCGTGGAATGACGACGTCNACATATCCCACTGCGTTCAGCAGGGCCGATGTCGCCTCATGGGTCGATGGCANNAGTNTCGCTACACTTTCGGGCAAGCCATTTTCNCGCAGCGCAAGGTGTATGAGTGTTATCGCGGCACGGTTTGANGNGTCTGCNTCACGNCCGCCTTTGAGAATACATGCGTTTCCGCTTTTCANACACAGCGAGAACACGTCAAATGTGACATTGGGTCTGGCCTCATAGATGACTCCAATAACGCCGAACGGCACTCGNACACGNCTCAGGTCAATGCCGTTAGGTAGAGTGCGGTGTTCAACCTCCTCGCCCACGGGGCAGGGTAGGGTAGCGACGTGTCTCAGGTCTGACGCTATTGCNTTCAGTCGGTCGGGGGTGAGCTGCAGGCGNTCATAGAGCGGGTTGGCACTATCCATCANGGCAAGGTCGCGTGCGTTGGCCTCAAGCAGTCCGGCCATATTCTCTTCGATGAGACCTGCCAGNGTGAAGATGACCNTGGANCGCAGGGCATCGTCGATTGAAAGCAGGTAGCGCGATGCCTCACGGGCTGCGGCAAATATATCGTTCATGATTGTTNGTTGTAAAATAGTTCTTAAATCAAGATTCGAGGTAAAGATAGTCGTAGTGTATCAGCGGGCGCTGGCCGTGACGACCTATCGAATTTGTGGCTGCNTCNGAGTCCATCGAGGCGCGTCCTACTGCAATCACGCTGCNGTCGGGAGCCTCGACCGACACNATGTCGCCTTCTTCCCANTCGCCTTCGANCGCTGTGACGCCTATCGGGAGCAANCTCACGGCACGGTCGCTGCGCAGTATGTCGGCTGCCTGTTCGTTGACCCTTACAACTCCCTTGGCAAACGACCCGCTGTGTGCAATCCAGCGCTTGATGGTGCTCAGTGGCTGTGACGACGGCTCGAACAATGTGTGNGGTACNGATTGGGGNCGCTCNATCAGGTCTACGAGTACGTTGCGGCGGTCACCGCAGGCTATGATAACGGCCACACCTTCCTCCGATACCTTTGACGCGATACCACACTTTGTGCCCATGCCTCCGCGTCCAAAACCGCTTTTGGACGCTACGACATACGAGCTGAGGTCTTCGCCCGGAGNNACCCGCTCAATCAGTTTCGATGCAGGGTCGTCGGGCGAGCCGGTGTAGATACCGTCGATATTCGACAATATCACCAGCATGTCGGCATCGAGCATCGTCGCTATCAGTCCCGACAGNTCGTCGTTGTCGGTAAACATCAANTCGGTAAGCGATGCNGTGTCGTTNTCGTTGACGATAGGTATGACACGNTTTTCGATCATGGTCATCATACACCCGCGCTGGTTCAGATATGACGTNCGCGANGCGAAGTTCTCCTTTTGAGTCAGAACCTGACCCACCACGATGCCGTATTGGCCGAACAGGTCATTATATAAGTTTATGAGTCTGATTTGGCCTATCGACGAGAACANCTGGCGTGATTCGACGCTGTCAAGCTGTCTCACCGACTTTATGGCACCGCGGCCACACGCTACGGCTCCACTCGAAACCAGCACTATCTCGTGTCCTTTGTCATGCAGATACGAAATCTGGTCGACGAGTGCCGACATGTTCGTNACGTTTGGTTTTCCGTCTTTACGGGTCAGCACATTGCTNCCCACTTTCACAACGATGCGCATAGTTTATCTACCTGCTTTAAGTCCGGCAATAACTGCAGGGGTAAATCCGGCAGNCTCCATNGCGTTTAGTCCCTTGATTGTGATACCTCCGGGAGTCGTCACCTTGTCTATCTCGGNCTCGGGGTGAGTTCCGGGACGAGACAGCAGGGCGGCCGCCCCTTTNATAGTCTCGACGACAATCTCCTGNGCCTGTGACGCTCTGAAGCCAAGCTCCACACCGCCCTCCGACGCCGCTCTCACGTAGCGCATGGCGTATGCAATGCCACACGAAGCAAGCGCTGTGGCGGCCGGGAGCAATCGCTCCTCGATAACCATTACTTTGCCAAGNTGTTCAAATGCCTTGACGGCATNTTGAGCTGTACCGTCAGCCTCGACAATAAATGTCATTGATTGTCGCAGAGTCATCGCTGTATTAGGCATTGCAATCGACAGCACTGGCAGTTGTGTACCCGAATTTTTGAGCATCATGGCATTGAGGTCGGCACAGCTTATGCCGGCCACTATGACAGCGACCTCTTGACAATTATAGTCAATCGAGTCTTTCAGTTGCTCTATGACTGTGGGTACAATCCACGGTTTCACGGCAATCACAATCAGATCGGCGCCTTTTACCGCTTCGATGTTGTCGGTGGTGACATTCATGCCAGNCTNTTGCAGCGGGGCCAGCTTGTCAGTGTGTGGATTTGCAACGGTGATGTGNCCGGCCGGCATACCTGCCTCGACCAGTCCTGATGCCATCGCGGCGCCCATGGCGCCAGCNCCAATCACCGCAACCTTTATATCGTCAATCTTATTCATATTCAAATTGTGTCCTATCGGTCATTTATGCAAAGTTAGCGATTATTTTCAAACAATAGTTGTGATAACACACAAAAAGAGTCCCGCCNTCGTGTNGTCANANGGCAGGACTCTNTATTGTAGAATAAATTGCGTATTATGTTTATTCNTGTTCGAGCAGAAAACGCTCGGCNTCGATAGCGGCACGACAGCCTGTACCGGCAGCNGATACAGCCTGNCGATAACGGGGGTCGGCCACGTCGCCGGCAGCGAACACGCCTTCAACGTTTGTCGCGGTAGTATTGTCTTTCAGCTTGATAAACCCAGCCTCGTCAAGCTCTANGTAAGGCTTGAATACCTCGGTGTTGGGAGTGTGACCTATNGCNAGGAAGAATCCGTCGATGGNTATATCGAAGTGCTGCTCGCGCTCGGTACCGAGGTCTTCAACCAGATGGGCACCCTCTACGACCTCGTCGCCGAACAGGCCNACGGTCTGGGTGTTGAACAACACGGTGATATTCTCTTTATCGAGCACGCGGCGCTGCATCACCTTCGATGCACGCAGTTTGTCGCGGCGCACGATGAGGTAAACCTTCTCGGCCAGTGTGCTCAGATATAATGCCTCCTCACAGGCGGTATCGCCACCGCCTACAACTGCNACNTTNCGCTTGCGGTAGAAGAANCCGTCACATGTGGCACATGCCGACACACCCATACCCATGTATTTCTGTTCGTCGGGCAGTCCGAGATAGCGTGCCGAAGCACCAGTGGCTATGATAACGGTCTCGGCGGTGAACACCTTGTCGCCGTCGATTGTGACACTGAACGGGCGCTTCGAGAAGTCAACCTGGGTTACCTGACCGTTNCGCACNTCTGCCCCATACTTTTNGGCCTGTGCACGCAGGTCTTCCATCAGGGCAGGGCCGGTCACACCCTCGGGATAACCGGGAAAGTTCTCGACCTCAGTTGTAGTTGTCAACTGGCCGCCNGGCTGTATGCCCTCAAAGAGTATAGGCTCAAGGTTAGCACGTGAAGCATAGATTGCTGCGGTGAATCCGGCAGGGCCACCGCCTATAATCATACATTTGGTATTTACGGTTTCCATATATTAGTATGTTTTAGTCTATAATTAAGCTATTTGTCACGTCTGCGTTTAACGCAGGTCTATGACTTCAACGCCGGGATACCGGGNAGGGTTGAACTTGAATATCCCCTCGNTGACCGTTTTTAGATTTTTTATGTTTTTGATATTTATTCTGAANTGTTCGCCNGTGCGGCTTACAATATCAATCGACTGGGGNAGCCAGGTCGATGAATTTACAGCCACGCGTGCCGACGCAATTCCNGATTCGCGGTCACGCGACACCAGTAGTATCTCGTATCGNCCCGGTGTGGCGGTTGCCATCTCGGCGTTATAGTTTGATGACAGCGAGCCAAGTATCAGNAGCGGATTAATCTCGGCAAGCTCGTCACGTGTCGGATTGGTGATGTTCACCTCGTTGATTGCCTTTGACAGTGTCCATTGGTTCTTGCCGTCATACCATGCNGACATNTCATCGGTCAGAAATACAAACTTGCTGCCCGACAGTGTCAGNGTGCCGGCCTGTGATACTCCNGATGCCTCGACAGCGAAAGTTGCCTCGACCGGCGACGAACTCATGCGGTCNACAACGTGTNTCAGCACACTCGATGCAGTCTCGCCGCTTTGNGCCCACGNTATGTTGAATGTCGCGAGCACAAACAATAGTATGTTGATTATTCGTTTCATAAATTTATTCAATCTTATAACATCGAGTCGAGTTGGTACAGGTCNACNAGCACATTNCGCGGTTTGCTNCCTTGAGCGGCGCTCACNATGCCGGCCGACTCGAGCTGGTCCATAATCTTGCCNGCACGGTTGTAGCCTATCGAGAACTTGCGCTGCAGTGACGANGTCGATGCTGTGTCGCCACCGGCACACAGGAATCGGGCCGCGTCCTCAAACAGCGGGTCACGGTCGCTGATTGAGCCGAGCGCAATCTCNCCGTCAGGTGCCGGAGGCTCGGGCAGATAGTACGGGTGGNCGAAGCCTATCTGGTCGCTGATATAGTCGACNAGCGACTGCACCTCGGGNGTATCGATNAANGCACACTGCACGCGNTCCATCGAGCCGTTGTGCGAGAACAGCATGTCNCCTCGGCCTATGAGCTGATTGGCACCTGTGCGGTCAAGNATGGTCTTNCTGTCGACCATNTGNGACACGCGGAATGCGATACGACCNGGGAAGTTGGCCTTGATAATACCNGTTATGACGTTGGTCGACGGGCGCTGNGTCGCAATAATCATGTGCATGCCCACGGCACGTGCCTTCTGGGCTATACGTGCAATAGGNGTCTCGATAGCCTTGCCCGATGTCATGATAAGGTCGGCGAACTCGTCGACTATAATCACGATGTAGGGTAGGTAGCGATGGCCTTTTTCGGGGTTGAGGCGATGTTCGGCAAATTTCTCGTTATACTCGATTATGGAGCGTACATTAGCCTCTTTGAGCAGATTGTAACGGTTGTCCATCTCGACACACAGCGAGTTGAGCGTTCGCTCCACTTTTTCGGTGTCGGTGATTACCGAGTCCTCCTCGCCCTCAAGTTGGGCCATGAAGTGGTATTGCAGCTTGCTGTACAGGCTGAACTCGACCATCTTGGGGTCGACAAGTACGAACTTCAGCTCTGACGGGTGCTTCTTATAGAGCAGTGACGCGATGATGGCGTTGAGGCCTACCGACTTACCCTGACCCGTAGCACCGGCAACGAGNANGTGAGGCATCTTGGCAAGGTCGGCAATNTAAATCTCGTTCGAGATAGTGGCNCCCATGGCCATGGGCAGTTGGTACTTACANTCCTGGAAGGCCTTTGAGCCGATTACCTGTCTCATTGATACNGTCTCGGGGTCTTTATTGGGCACTTCAATNCCNATNGTGCCTTTGCCGGGTATAGGCGCAATGATACGTATGCCCAGTGCGGCGAGGCTCAGTGCNATNTCGTCCTCCAGACGTTTGATTTTAGCGATNCGTACACCCTCGGCCGGAATGATTTCGTANAGTGTTACGGTCGGGCCTACTGTNGCCTGTATTTTTGAGATAGGTATGCCGTAGTCTTTCAGNGTCTTGGTGATTCTCTCCTTGTTNCGGTCCTGCTCATCACGGTCAACGGTGTTACCCTTTGATGCGCGAGCTATGAGCAGGTCGAGCGGCGGACGTTCATAGCGNGACAGNTCNGCTGTCGGGTCATACAACTCTGAAGTGTCCTCCTTGCCCTCTTCAATCTTGGTTACATTGATGTCGAAGTCGGGCGANACGCTTATTATCTCGCCTTTGGTTTCTTTGTCGTCGGGCTGCTGGGTAGTCTCCTCCACAGCCTCGTCAGGCAGTTNTTCGTTAATTATCTCGAGGTCTTCAGTCTCGTCGGTCGGGGTCTCGGGTTCATCTTCANNCTCGTCGTCGGTCTTATTGGTTTCAACCTCAATCACATTCTCATGCGTCACCGACTCGTCGTCAAAATAGACATTNACAGGGAGCATATCGGGATTGCGCTCGACTTCAGGATTGTCTTCGCTCTCGGCGGGCATGTATGCCGAGTGATCTTCGGTCTGATTTGTTTCATCTCCGAACTCGTCNCCTTGAGCTTCGGCTGCATTTTCNACTGCCTGTTCCATCACNGGGCGGGCCTTTNGGTAGCCGGCTACAACACGGCTGCACAGTTTCAGCAGGTCGTTGATATATATATATGTGAGGACTGCTGCCAGGAACAGGCTGACGCCAACNGTGCCTACCCACTGGATACGCGCTATTAGCCACAGGTTGATGAATCGGCCATGAACACCTCCATACGGAAATACGCTTTCAAGGTTCATATACAGGTCNACGAGACCTGCTATCAGCGACACTCCGATTGCAGTAACGAGGCATTTAAGTGTCAGACTCCAGAACANNGTGTTTTTCTTNGTACCTATCAGNGTNAGTCCNAATATAATCAGGTAAACGACAAGTACAAGCGATCCTACACCCAGGCCGTGAGTCATCAGCATGTGGGCTGNGGTGGCACCCATCGGTCCGGCTATATTCTCGACCGTTACACCCTGTTGTATCATCTCCTCGACCGACAGTGTGTNGAGCTTGCTTTGGTCGTTGGCTGCCGTCGAGAAGTATGACAGNGACGCAATAGCGATATAGGCGGCAAGCAGTATGAAGCCAATACCTATGACGGCATGCGTACGCTTGTCCATGAANAAGCGTATGAATGCCGGCCATTCGCGGGGTTGCTTTTCGGTGGCNGACGCATCAGTCCCCGACGACTTGACCTTACGCTTTCCCTTGTTTTTNCGTTTGGGCTCGTCGGGCNTGTTGTCGTTGCCGTTGGGTGCGCCTGCATTCTCGCTGTCAGGGTCGTAGTCAATGGCGTGATTATATATGTCGTTCGATGATGTCATTTATGTGTTAAAAATACTGTGTGATTTTATAGTTGTTTAAGTTGGGCTATGGTTCCGATGGGGNCAGGCGAATTGAATACATAGCTGCCGGCAACTACTATGTCGGCACCNGCCTCAGCCAGCCTGGCACCTGTCTCGAGGTTTACGCCACCGTCAATTTCAATCAGGGCTTTTGAGCCGGTCTCGGCAATCAACTCTTTCAGACGTTTNGTTTTGGCTATCGTGTTCTCAATGAACTTTTGTCCGCCAAATCCCGGATTGACCGACATNAGCAACACCATGTCGAGATCATTTATAATGTCGATAAGCGTAGATACGGGCGTTGCCGGATTTAGTGTCACGGCAGCTTTCATNCCGGCCTGTTTTATTGCATCGACCGTGCGGTTCAGATGCAGACANGCTTCCTGATGAACGTTCATTATCTCAGCACCGCAGTCNCGTACCTGGCTCACGAATTTCTGAGGCTCGACCACCATCAGATGTACATCGAGTGGCTTGGTACACATATTCTGNATTGAANTGATAACCGGNAATCCGAACGATATGTTGGGNACGAANACACCGTCCATGATGTCGAGATGCANCATGTCGGCATCACTGCGGTTAATCATTTCGATGTCTCGTTCCAGATTGGCGAAGTTTGCTGATAGTAAAGATGGTGATACTAACATTATTTCTTAGGTTTAAAAGCGTTCCACAATATGTAAAGTACGCAGATGCCAAGCAGAATACAGCCGCCAAGTGTCAGATAGGCATTGTATTCTTCAATCTTGGGNTGCAACTCATCGCGGCTGTAGGTNTTGCCGAGCCACCAGCCNAGNGTGGCCAGTATGCAGTTCCACACCAACGCGCCGAGGCCNGTGAATGTGATGAATTTTACTANNTTCATTCGTGCCAGTCCGGCAGGTATTGATATGAGTTGCCTTACAGCCGGTATGAGACGGCCTATGAATGTTGACACNGCGCCATGCTTGTCAAANTAGGCCTCGGCATTCTGTACCTTGGNNGGTGACAGCAGNCAGGCATGTCCCAGGCGGCTGTCNGCAAACCGATATATGACAGGNCGACCAACCCANACCGANAGGTAGTAGTTTACCAATGCTCCGACAATAGCACCGAGCGTTGCGACAANCACGACGCCGAATATGTTCATGTCGGCACCGGCTGCCGAGCTCGATACGAGCCTTGANGTTGCCANATAAGCGGCCGGTGGCACAATCACCTCACTTGGAAACGGTATGAACGAGCTCTCGACTACCATCAGTATGAAAACCATCATGTAGCTGGCGTTGTCCATGAACCAGTTGAAAATGCCTAAGGCATCCCATGTTTCGGGCATTGATGCGGTGATTAACAGGTCNATCATATCAGTAAAGCGTACTTAACAAAATTTATTTATACAAAGGTACGATTATCTTGTCACGGTGCAAAATTTTTTGTCTNCCCGTTCAAAAAATAGGTCATAAGTGTAACTGTTTCAAAAAAATTTAACTTGGCCATGCAATTTTTCGGCACCTCGTGCGTCNTATANCCAAACATCTTCTTATTAACATGAATAATATACTCGAAGTACAAAACGTTTCAAAGTNTTTTACAGGCCATACGGCTCTCGACAATGTATCGCTGTCGGTGCCTAAAGGNTCTGTTTATGGCCTACTTGGCCCCAATGGCGCNGGCAAGACTACGCTGATACGCATCATTAACCATATCACGGCCCCCGACGAGGGTACTGTCTTGTTTGACGGACATCGCCTTGTCGAGGACGATGTTGCATCNATTGGCTATCTGCCCGAAGAACGCGGNCTGTATAAAAAAATGAAAGTAGGNGANCAGGCTGTCTTTTTTGCCATGCTCAAAGGTATGTCACGTCGCGAGGCTACGATACGTCTCAAAGAATGGTTCGAGAAGTTCGAGATTCTCGATTGGTGGAACAAGAAGGTCGAGGAACTCTCAAAGGGTATGGCCCAGAAAGTTCAGTTTATCGTTACTGTATTGCACCGTCCCAAGCTACTCATCTTTGACGAGCCTTTCTCGGGTTTCGATCCCATCAACGCCAATCTTCTTAAAGAAGAGATACTTTCACTTCACCGCGAGGGTGCAACAGTGATATTTTCGACCCACAACATGGCCAGTGTCGAGGCGTTGTGCGACGAGATTACGCTGATAAACAATTCGCATAACATTCTCACCGGCAATGTAAACGAGATACGTAACCGCATTGGCGGCAACCGCACGGCATTTGTGGTGGGTGGCGACGTCACAGCGCTGTCACAACGTCTCGGCGAGTTTGGACTGCCTACAACTGTCGAAAGCCTTGACAACGGCGACAGCCGACTCTTGATTAAACGTGGTGATAGCGTGCCTATGCGCTCGGTCATCGAGATTGTCAACAGTATGGCCGACATCAGGTCAATCGAGCCCGCTATGCCCTCGATGGAGGAAATTTTCATTGAAACCGTCAAATCATATAATACAACTCACAACATTCATGAATAACAAGACTGCAATCATAGTGCGCCGCGAGTATCTCGAGCGCGTTAAAAAGAAAAGTTTCATTATCACCACCATATTGATGCCTATTGTCATGCTGGTGCTGATGTGCCTGCCAGCACTCCTTATGAATGTGAATATATCCGATGCCCGCAACATTGGTGTTATCGACAATTCGGGTGTTATTGCCGACGGTCTCGTTGATACCGACCTCGCACATTACACACGTGTCGATATTGCACCCGACTCGATGTACTCGCACCAGGAGTATGACGGATTTCTGATTATCAACCGCGATATTATTGACAACCCCTCGGGCGTCACTCTTTACACACGCGATGCCGGCTCGCTCGAGCTCGAAAGCTCACTGAGCGACAACATAGCCAAGATTATTGAGGATTCCCGCCTTAGACTGCTCGATAAGACCGACGTCCGCGAGGTGCTCAACAGCGTTCGGGCCGATGTGAATATGTCTACATTCCGTCTCACCGATAGTGACTCCTCGAGCGGCACGTCATCAGCTATAAGCTATGCTATAGGTCTCATAATGTCGGTATTGCTTTACATGTTCCTGTTGATGTATGGCCAGATGGTGATGACAAGCATAATCGAGGAGAAGAATAACCGTGTTCTCGAGCTTGTGGTTACATCGGTCAAACCCACTCAGCTCATGATGGGTAAGATTATCGGAGTCGGTCTCGTCGCTGTCACACAGCTCGCCTTGTGGGCTGCCATCATGCTCACACTGTCGGCTTCGGTTATACCGTTGTTCTTCTCGCCCGAAATTGCTGCCGAGATTGCTGCATACAACAGTGGCTCACTCGACCCCGCCACTTCGTCAATCGGTATCGAGGGTGTTCAGGCACTCAGCGTTATCGGTAATCCGGCCTACATCGCCGGCATCTTCGGCTATCTGCTGTTGTTCCTTGTGGGTGGCTTCCTGCTCTACTCGGCTATGTATGCAGCCATCGGTTCGTCAGTCGACAACATTCAGGACGGCTCACAGCTCCAGAGCTTCGTTATCGTTCCGCTCATTCTTGGCTTTATCGTATCTACAACGATAGCTGCCAATCCGTCGTCGTCATTGGCCACATGGCTCTCGATGATACCCTTCACGTCGCCGATGGTGATGATGACGCGCATACCTTTCGGCATACCGACGTGGGAGATTATCGTATCGCTTGTTGTACTGTATGCCTCGTTCGTGGCCGTTGTATGGTTTGCCGCCAAGGTCTATCGTGTAGGCATCTTCATGCATGGTAAGAAACCTACTGTCAAGCAGCTTATACAGTGGGCCCGTTACAAATAAACAGTCATGGCTACCGTTTAAAACGGTTAAAATATCAGGCAGTTGCAAAATAAACGCCCTATTTATGCGTTTAATAAGTGATATTTTTGTACCTTTGCACGTTGATTATAGCACGACAATAGAATGAGACAACTTAAAATTACAAAATCGATAACAAACCGCGAGAGCGCGTCACTTGACAAGTATCTACAGGAAATAGGTCGCGAGGATCTTATAACTGTTGAAGAAGAAGTCGAGCTCGCACAGCGCATCAAACAGGGCGATGAAGCAGCCCTCGAGAAACTTACGCGCGCCAATTTGCGTTTTGTCGTATCGGTTGCCAAGCAATATCAGAATCAGGGCCTCAGCCTTCCCGACCTCATAAATGAGGGCAATCTGGGACTTATCAAGGCCGCTCAGAAGTTCGATGAGACACGTGGTTTTAAATTCATATCATACGCTGTATGGTGGATTCGTCAGTCAATCCTCCAGGCTCTTGCCGAGCAGTCACGTATTGTGCGTCTCCCGCTCAATCAGGTTGGTTCACTCAACAAGATAAGCAAGGCTCTATCTAAGTTTGAGCAGGAGAATGAGCGTCGCCCCTCGCCCGAGGAGCTCGCCCAGACTCTTGACGTGCCGGTTGAGAAAATTGCCGATACACTCAAGGTATCGGGCCGTCACATTTCGGTTGACGCTCCCTTTGTTGAGGGTGAGGACAACAGTCTGCTCGATGTGCTTACCAACGATGATTCTCCAATGGCCGACGCGTCGCTCACACAGGAGTCACTCTCTAAAGAGGTAGAGCGTGCCCTTAATCAGCTTCACGAGCGTGAGCGCGAGATTTTGAAAATGTTCTTCGGTATCGGCTGTCAGGAAANGACACTCGAGGAAATCGGTGACAAATTCGATCTTACCCGTGAGCGTGTGCGCCAGATTAAAGAGAAAGCCATTCGCCGCCTCAAAGGCCAGAAGAGCAAACTGCTCAAAACCTATCTTGGACAATAAACCGAAATAATTATAATTGTGATACCGGGAGGCGGCACTTGCTTAGTGTTAGCCTCCCGATTGTTTTAACCTTAATATTATGGAACAAGAACCTATTGAAATTGAAACACACCCCTGGGAACCGTTTATCCCCGATGGTGCACGCGTTCTGATAATGGGAACATTCCCGCCACAGCCCAAACGGTGGTCAATGGACTTTTTCTATCCCAATCGCACCAACGACTTTTGGTTTATGATGGGACTGATATTCTTTGGCGACAAAGACGTCCTGTATGACCGTTCGAAAAAACAATTTCGTCTTGACGACATCAAGGCCTTGCTGACGCGTGAGCACATAGCGTTGTTTGATACAGGCTACAAAATCCGACGCCTCAAGGGCAATGCGTCCGACAAGTTTCTTGAGATAGTCGAGCCGGTTCACCTGTACGAGCATCTTGAGCACATGCCTCAGTGCCACACGGTGGCGACGACGGGCGAGAAAGCCGCCGCTGTCATCAGTCAGCTCACCGACACGCCACTACCGCGCATGGGCGAACGCGTCGAAAGCAATGACGGCCTAAGTATATGGCGTATGCCGTCGACCAGCCGTGCCTTTCCCATGAAGCTTGAAGACAAGGCCCGCTACTACTCGGCGCTCTTCGACAGCATCAGATAATAGCACAAAAAAAGCGACAGCTACCCGACCAATGGGTGACTGTCGCTTTAATTCTATGATTGGATATTAATCCAGGTCGACGGCATAGTATTGCTTGCGTCCGCCGGGATACATACCGGTAATGAACATCACATGGTCATATTCCTCGCTCTGAACGATTGAGTCGTAGACCTGTTTTACATCGTCCGACGAGTTTACGTTGATATTGTTGATGTCAAAGATGACAAATCCGTCACGTATACCGGCATCTTTGAACTTGCCNGAATTGACTTTGGTAACNTTGACACCGCTNCGGCGATTCATTGATTTNAGTTCATCGTCGGTCAGCGGCTTGATGACACAACCTAAAGCGCTGACATCGCCTACAACTGTGACGCCGGTGTCACCTCGGCTGTTGCGGAGTGTTGCGGGGATATTGTGGCGCTTGTTGTCGCGTACNATTGTGATGACTATACGTTCACCCGGGCGGTGGCGTGCCATCGANTCTTGAAGTTGTGCGGTGTTTGNGGTCGGGGCNTCGTCAATGGCNACGATTATGTCATCGGCGATGATTCCCGCTTCAGANGCNGCGCTGTTGGGCTGTACATTGGCTACTATGAGTCCGGCATTGGTNGCTGTNATATTCTTTTCACGTGCGATTGCNGGAGTNAGNTCGCGGAACTCNACACCCAGGAATGCGCGCTGTACNGTACCAAATTCCTTGATATCCTTTACAACTTTTTTCACAATCGACGTGGGTATGGCGAATGATGATCCCGAGTAGTTGCCTGTCTGCGAGAAGATGGCGGTATTGATGCCTACGAGCTGTCCGTCCAGGTTCACCAGCGCTCCGCCCGAGTTGCCGGGATTAATGGCTGCATCGGTCTGNATGTACGANTCAATTCCGCGACGGCCTTGTCCCGGAGTCAGATTGCTGATATTACGCGCCTTGGCACTGACAATACCGGCAGTNACGGTCGAAGTGAGACCAAACGGATTGCCTACTGCAAGCACCCATTCACCTATTTTCAAGTTGTCTGAGTTGCCCATNGGTATCACGTGCAGGTCATCAGCGTCAATCTTGATTAGNGCGATGTCTGTTGCCGGNTCNGTACCGACNACTGTGGCGTCAAATGTACGGTTGTCATTGAGAGTCACCTCAAGTCGCTGTGCACCGTCAATCACGTGGTTGTTGGTCGCGATATATCCGTCTGANGACAGTATCACTCCTGATCCAAGTCCGGTTTGTCTTTCGCGAGGCTCCTCACGAGGTTGCTGACGGCGAGCCTGTGGCCCGAAGAAGAACTCAAATAGGGGGTCGTTCATCTCCTGATACTGCTGCTGACGTGATGATTGGCTGGCATAGCTTTGAATGCTGACAACACCGTTNACAGTCGACTCNGCNGCTGCGGTAAAGTCCACGGCCTGTGATTTAAGNGGAAGTGCGGTCACAGCTGTTATAGTTGTGGCCAGTAGCACNGTTGCTACCAGTGTGTTGATGATTGATTTGTTCATAGTAATGCGTGAATAAATAATGTGTATGGTTATGATTTNANAACGCAAATATATGTGCTTTATTCTAANANACAATGGTTTGGCTCNGNGGTTTATTTATTTTTAGTAAAAATATGTGACGACCTAACGAAATTTTGCGTAAGTTTGCAATGCTCAACAGTTGTGAACATTTCCCCCTGATGAATAGAAAAACGTNTCATATTATACCTATAGCACTGACCGTCACNGGNNTGGTGATACTGCAATCGTGCGGTTCGGGAAAACGGGCTGTCGNACCCGTACGTNCGNGNTCTTCATACGAAATAACGCTTGACGAACTTATAGGTGCTGAACGTCCGTCCNAGGCTCATCGAGGNGTCCCCGATCTCTCATCGCGGGCACGTGCTGTTGTCGATGCGGCCCACGGTTGGCTCGGTGTCCGATACCGATATGGAGGCGAGGGACGTGACGGNATTGACTGTTCAGCCCTTATAATGAACGTATATCGCGAGGCTCTCGGTGTCAAACTGCCACGNACATCGCGTTCNCAACGGGATTACACCACAACNATTTCTCGACGAGACCTCCAGCCGGGCGACCTTGTGTTCTTCTCGACCGTGAAAAANCGCAGTGGTATTTCACATGTAGGTTTATACATAGGCAACGACCGTTTCATTCACGCTTCGTCGTCGCGAGGNGTNGTCGTGAGCCGTCTCAGCGACAAGTATTTTGAGACGCATTATCACTCGTCGGGGCGCNTACCTAATATGGAANTGGCCGAGNCACGGCCTGCCAAAGCATCAAAACCGTCGNTTAATAAAGACAGCCTCATGCTTGTGCAGGCCGATCTGCTCGAAGAAATGTTAAATGCCACNATNGACTCAATCTATTCAATGCCCGTCGACGACGATCCCAACCTCGCCCCCGGCCTNTAAGGTTCTGCTCAATTAAAGCCCCCGTTCNCCATTTGTTAACGTGGTCTGAGTTTGACGGGAAGGTGATGGGAGTGGTCGCGGTGAGATAATCAATGTGATATTACCTTACATTCTTGATCGTTCGGCAGCGCCGGCTCCGCGTCCTTTGTAGCGTGAAGAGGTAGTGTTGAATGAATACCTGACTGATAGATTTACAGAACGCTTTGTCCAGGTGTCGAGACAGTCAATCTGTCCTACCTCATTGTATATGGAGTAACGCAGGTATGACTTGTTTAATAAGTCTGTTGCATCAGCTCTGACAATAAGGTCACCGTTAAGGAATGTTTTTGAAATATTTAGGTCAAGCGAGTGGTGAGNCTTGTTGCCTTGATTGTGAGAGTCTCCACCGCCGGTGAAATCAAAACTCATCATTGCTGTCCAATTATCGGGGAGATTGAAAGTATTGTCAAATCTTACCCGTACTATTGGCGAACTNAGATCTTTGCGGCCANTGACCGTAGACAGATGATGCCATTGCTTTGCGATAGACATTGTTAGGGTAGGAGACCATAACCCTACATTATGACGGAAGNCGATGTTTGAGCTGACGGTGTTGAGTGTAGGCACGTTTCGGTAAGTTATAAGGCTGACATCAGGGTCATCTTCATAGGGTTCGTATGTCTGGAATATGGCGTCGCGAGTATGAGTGTACATCACCTGACCGAAAAAATATCTCCATGCCGCTGACAATTGAAAATTGTAATAGCGNTNGGATTCGAGTTCCGGATTACCTCGCCAGTATTTTGTGCGCGTGCTGTATTCAAGTATATCGCTGAGCTGGGAATAAGTNGGGCGAATACTTTTGTTGGTAAATGAAAAAGNGATGTTAGCGTCGCTATGGGTCCATGCGACCGATGCAGATGGAAACAGACGAGANTAGTGCAGATTTCTGTCACGATTGTTTTGACCGCNAACTTCGAAATCGTTAACGGTATATTCATATCGCAATCCTATGCCTGCGCTGACGTTATGCCAGGTATGGCGTATTTCTGCGAAGGGTGCGAAATTTCTTTCGGTCACTTTGGTCGCAGAACCAATAAAAGGTGCGCCTGTATTGCGGCTTGTAGATTGTAAGTGAGAATCGGTAAACTCTTCGCCGAGTTCGACAGATGTGGCACCGTGATGATATGATATTACAAGTTTTTCAGCCAACATACGGCTCCGGCCGGAGTTGTTGATGAATATATCGTTATAATATGCCGATGTATTTTGTTCGTTGAAAAAGAAATTATGGGTATTGTCGCGCTCGAAATAGTCGGCGTTAAAATCAATGTGCATACTGGAGATATCTCCGTTATAATAGAGATTGACATTATGAGTTGGTGCAGACAAAGTAGTGTCAATACCGTTCATCACCCATCGCTCATTGACAATACCGTTGAGTGATATATCCTGAATATTGTCAAGTGTTTCGTATTTGCGCCAATATCCGTAACTGTAAGATGCACCGACGGAGTGGTCTTGCGTGACATTGTAGCTCAGGCCGGTTTTGACTGCCATCCATGTCATGTCGGCAAGACGGTCAGAGATGGCATCCTGTCGCGTGACACCGGTTTTATTGGTTGACAATTGATCATTGCCGGTGGTGTAAGAGTGCTTGCCAACCGAATAGTTGCCTTCGGCAAAGAGTTCAATATTGTTATTCCGATATCTGATGCTTAGGTTGTCGGCGTTACTGAAGTGATCGTCGTAAGTGCCGGATATACCGACCTGGGCGCTTATGCCTTCTCCTCGTTGCTTTATTGTGCGTATACGGACAACCGACATTATGTCAGCACTGTATCCTGCCCCGGGATTGGTAAGCACATCTACGCTTTTGATGTTTTCAGACTGCAGCTGATTAAGTTCGCGCATGTCGTTGACGCGTCTTCCATTGATATATACGGCCGGTGTACCTCTGCCAAACACCTCTATGGCATCATTGCTCCCCAACGATATC
This sequence comes from Bacteroides sp., assembly GCA_014802385.1. GTDB lineage: Bacteria > Bacteroidota > Bacteroidia > Bacteroidales > Muribaculaceae > JAAVFS01. Next base: position 80,420 of record JAAVCJ010000012.1, on the reverse strand, counting down.
AGCGGCACATGGCGAAGCACATCTCTTGCAGACCCTATGCTCTGTAAAGCCGAACCGGCGACATTTGTCACAATCGCGTCGCCTTTCATGGTGATTACAGGAGGGGTATGGCTAACCTCCACCTCATCAAGCGCAATTGATGAATATCTCAGTGTGAGTGTAATTGGATTGGAACTATTTGTAATCAGTGTGTCGAGTGTCTCATAGCCAATCATACTCGCTCTCAAACGCGGTGAATCTATGTAGGAAAGCTTAGCGGAGAACATACCGCAGGAATCTGCAGTTATCGCAGTTACGAAAGTCGAATCATTAAAGACTGCGATGCTCGCATATGGGATGGCCTCGCCTGATGGTTCTGCCACATATCCCCTCAGATCCTGTGCAATTATAGTTAATGAAGATGCAGTGAGGATTAGAACCAGTGACAGCAGGGATTTCATAAATCAATAATTATTAAGATAATAACGTATACGCAAAGTTAACAATAATATTGCAACAGAGCAGCAGACTTAACGAGTTTGAGATAAAAGATACAGTCTGCAAATATCCTGCAATCAGATTCTTAAAGGCAGACAACGGCTATCGCGGATCTTTAGTAAAAAACTTGAAAGAAGGACTGAATGTGGAATTGGAGTGTGTGAAATCGAATTTCGGCACATCGGAATTCAAGCCGATCAGCGGCAGGTGGGTTGTGGAACGCTCCTTCTCGTGGCTTGAATCTTTCAGACGGTTAAACAGGAATTACGAACAGTTTCTTCATACCGCCAAAGGGTTTGAGATGGCAGCGTGTGCAATGTTTATGTTGCGGTTCGTTTAATTCTGCTTAATCCCGAGTTCATCACAGTCATATTTATTCTCAGTTGTCCGTGGCAGAAATTACCTTCGCCCCGGCCAATCGTCATGCATTTGCGTCCGCTTGTTTCGGTCACAATGCAACCGCATTGCTCCCTCACTGCGCTAACACATCAGCACGACGCTTGACCGCCCCGGCGTTAACAAATTGTGGGGAATGGGGTCTAAAGCTGCGATGCGCTGTCTGCATCAAGATACATGCGGCAGCCAGGACGAGTACGCATCACCGTCGACGGATATTTCTCAGATATCTCGCCGTTGATTGTATTATATACGGCTTGGGCTTTGGTCTTGGCCGGGACAATGCAAAAGACGTTAGGAGCACTCATGAGCACAGGTATAGTTAGCGTGAATGCCTGAGTGGGTACATCGTCAATAGACTTGAAGCACCCGTCATGGACTTGTTGGTTGCGGCATTTGTCGTCAAGATCTACCACCTTCATCATTTCGCTATCGTCAAATTTTGCTACATGAGGGTCGTTGAATGCTATGTGGGCATTTTCACCTATACCCATGCATGTGATATCAATGCCGGTGGCCTTGATCTTGTCGGTATAGTCGGCAATAGCCTTGTCTGTGTCGGTTTTGCCGTTTGGAATATAGCTCACGCTTTTGAACGGAACGAGCCCGAAGATACGGTCGCGCAGAAAGTTGCCGAATCCCTGTGGAGCATTTTTATCCAATCCTATATATTCGTCCATGTGGAATGCATTGATGCGGTTCCATTCAATTGTTTTGTCGGCAATAAGGGCCTCAAGAAATTCATTTTGAGAAGGTGCGGCAGCAAAAATCATGCCTATTGTGGGTTTAGTCTCAAGAAGGTTCTTTATAGTTGCTGCAACATCGGCGGCAGCCTTACGTCCCATCTCCTTGCGAGTGGGAAAAACCTCATAACTAAGATTATCTACAGTCATTGTAATGTATTGAATGTTTTATGATGATTTATTGTCTTTATTTCTCACGTGTCCATGTTGTTATGCGATAGCCCCAGATTGCATACCATACAAGGTAAACAAAGCATGGAAGCAATACGCAGTAACCGGCTTGTAGATTGTGACTTTCATCAGCTACATATGCATAAATCTGAGGCATTATTGCATTACCGCATAATGCCATCACCAGCAGCGACGATGCTATTTTGGTAAATCGACCGAGGCCGCGAATGGCATGAGGCCAAATGCCGGCGTAGATAAGTGAATTGGGAAAACCAAGAGCTGCAAGCAACCATATTGAGAGTTTAGATTCATGTCCCAGAATGTTGACGTTGACATCGGTGAAGACAACTCCGAGCGATAGTAGCAGGCCTGTGACCGTACAAACAATCAATGCGTTTTTCTGCGAAATGACACGAGGTATAAGGCATATACCAAGCAGGTAGCCTATCAGCGTTGCCCCTAACGTAAACGAGGGGAATACTTTGGCGTCGATGAGGTTGATGCCCATCGAGCCTGCATAATTAATTATAGTATCAATCGCGATTACCTGCGATCCGACGTGGAAGAACAATGCAATAACTCCGAGCACGAGATATGGAAACTGAAACACTGACGTCTTGCCGTGTGTTGCACGTGATGTGGCTTCGTCTTCGTTTTCAGGATTGATGTCTGGCAGTTTTGAATAGAATATGAATATGCCTATGGCAATAAGCATGAGCGCAAGTACGGCATACGGTATTGTAACACCGTCAAGCAACTGGGTTAGAGCTTGTTCTTTGGCTGAACCTTCGAGAGTGCCTTTCTCGATTTGTTCAAGAATGGCTTTACTCTTGCCAAGAACAACAGCCGAGAATATCAATGGAGAGATGATACCGGCAAATTTGTTGCACACGCCCATGATGCTGATGCGTCGTGCTGCGGTATCAATAGGGCCAATTATAGTGATGTATGGATTAGCCGCACCCTGAAGTACTGCTAATCCGGTGCCCATAGTGAACAATCCGAGTAGAAATATCCAGTACGCGCGTACAATAGATGCCGGTACAAATAGAGCAGCTCCTAAGGCCATGAACATAAACCCATAGGTCATGCCGCGCTTGTAGCCTGTACGTTTGAGCATATACGCTACGGGTATTGACATTACGAGGTAAGCTATGTAAAATGCTAACGTTACAAAATAAGACTGGAACGTTGTCAATTCACATGCAATCTTAAAAAACGGTATCAGGATTGAATTTACCCATGATACAAAACCCATGATAAAGAATACCAGACCGATAATTGCGATTCCAATAAATACATTGCGTCGGTCTGAACTGGGAGAGAGAGGCCGGTTGTTCATTTATAAATAGTTTAGAGAGAGAATAATTGTCTTTTGTTAGACGTCGTAGATATGATAATTAAGCTTTATATACGGTTGTTCCTCCAATTATAGTGCGTTTTACATTGATTGAATCGTCAAATATCACAAGGTCAGCCGAGTAGCCTGGCTTTACGTGCCCATACTGGTTGTCAATTCCAAGTATGCGTGCTGGGGTGGCGGTAATCATCTTGACGGCGTCAGGCAGGTTTACCCCCGCAATATTTATCATCGTACGCACCAGTCGGTCGGCTGTGGCTACGCTTCCGGCAAAGGCTGAGCGATCCATCAGTTTGGCAACGCCGTCTTCTACAACGATTAGTTGTCCCTCTTTGAGACTACCGAGCATATACTCGCCTTCGGGCATTCCTGCTGCACGCATTGAGTCTGTTATCAACGCTATGTGATCGGGNCCCTTGATTTTGTATATAAGTTTAAGCAATTCTTTGGGTAGGTGGATACCGTCGGCTATGATTTCAACGTCCATGTCGTCGAGCAGGTAGCCTGCTTCGACTGCGCCGCCATGCCTGAACGCATTTCGGCGCGTGACACCCGACATNGCCGAGTAAAAGTGGGTCATGAGCGAGTANCCNGCGTCATGAGCTTCAATCACCTGATCGGTGATAGCTTCAGTGTGGGCTACAGATGCTATGATGCCGCGTCGTTTTAGTTCGCGTCCAAATTCAAGTGCTCCCGGCAGTTCGGGCGCTACACTCCAGCGTTTGATGTCATCAGTTGCCTCAAAGATTCTGTTATAGTGTTCAGGAGTCGGGTTCTTGAGATTNGCCGGGTCTTGAGCTCCACGCTGGTTATATGCAAAGTAGGGGCCCTCGAGNTGAAAACCAAGCATGCGTGCACCGTCGGTATTGAGTTTTGAAGCCTCTTTGAAGATTTTAAAAGCCTCGAAGAGTTCTTCGTCAGGACAGGTCAATGTAGTAGTCAGAAATGCTGTCGTTCCGTAATGTGCATGTGTGCGTGCTACTGTCAGAAATGCTTCAACTGTACCGTCCATCAAGTCTGCACCACCACCACCGTGGGNGTGCATATCTATAAATCCGGCCGAAAGATAATTTCCGGCGGCATCAATAATTTCATCGGNATCGATTTCTGTTGGGACGCCGACACCAGTCGACGTGATAATGCCATCTTTAATGATGACGTAGCTATTGNCTTGTATTTCACCGTCTTCCACAAGACGGGCNTTAGAGATTAATGTNATCATTAAACTTAGGTTTGAGAGAGATGTATGATATTGTAAGTTTGCCTGGCATATTAAGCAGTGCAATCTTTGCGCAAAGTTAATACAAATTATTAAAATAATTAAATAAATATGTGCAATTTTTGAGTGGTAATATAAAATACCCTCANNNTATTTGTGCNGGGTCAGGNTCNGTNTTGGCGNTAAGGTGTTTGGCCAATTCGGTATAGCGATTTACGAACGATGTTTTTGCNTGNGTATAGCCGTNGCGNTTATGTTTGTATTTAGNACACAATGAGAGTTTTAGCAATTCGTAGTCTTTTGCGANATCAGTATGNCTGTTAAGATAATCCCTGAAATATATTTCGTCGGTNTCGTTGGTTTGACGNACATGTATATGGAATANCCGTTCGGCATATCCGTCGGGTGTNTAGCCTTTGTTTAGACTCANGCGGNTTTCTGATTCTGACATACATANATATCCGGCNTGCGTTAATNTNGTTTTTATTGTGGCAAATGTAGTGNNGTCNTCAATCTCAATGATGATGTCTATAATNGGTTTCGACATTATNTTNTTAACCGCNGTACTGCCTATGTGGTGATACGATGCCTTCACTTGACCGAGTATCGTCTTTAGGCAAGCGATTTCTTCTAAGGCCCATTGCTTCCACGACTCATTATGTTCAGTCAGAACAATGGGAAACAACTCCCATAATTCTTCCAGCGTCATATCCTCAAGTCTTTTTGTCATGTCAGTATAATAATAGAAATGGGCTACACACCGTTTTCGCGGCANGTGTAGCCCATTTACTGCAAGCTGTTAAGAAGTTGGGTCGTCACTAAGCTCTGCGACCCGTCAGAGACATAGCTGTTNGTTGGGTGCTATGTTATTTTTTCTCCTGCTCGTATTTGAGAGTCATTGTGGGCTGGTCACAAACCTCGGCGGGACCAAAGTACTGAATGGGNCCGGGATAGATGAACGAGGTGTTGAGAGCCCAGTCGGCACGCTGTGATGCGAACTTCTGGAAAGGTGCGCCATCGAGACGTACGAGAGCCTTCTGGATAACGGGCTTCATTTCGCCGTTACGACGCTCCATGTTCATCATCATGGTGATAGGTATACCGCCGGCAATCCACTGTACTGAGGGCTTGGTAAGACCGCGAACCGATGACATGTAACCTGTTACACCGGCATTGATGAGGCATGATGCGTTGAAACCGAGTGCATAGCAGTAGTCGGCGTCAAAGTTAGAAGGAGCTGCACAGCGGCCTTCGTAACCGAAGAAGTGGTGCAGGGGAGAGAACTTGCCATTGTATTTACCCTCGGCTTTGAGCTGGGCAAGACGTTTGCCTACCATCTCGCTGAGGAGTTTCTCGGTCTCGATGAGCGATACCTGTACGTTGCCGTGGGGGTCGCGGTCNAGGCTCAGCTGACGTGCTACGCCTGCGGGGAGTGACTCNTACACAGCTGCGTTGTCGGCGCTGAGGTGGTCGATGATGTACTGACGCTGCTGGTCAGCGGGAACTTTGGCAAACTCCTCGGCGTTGGCAGCCAACAGGTCGTTGAGCTCGGCGATGAGTTTCTTCATCGCNGGAATGAACTCGATGAGACCCTCGGGAATGAGGACTGTACCGAAGTTGTTGCCCTGGTTGGCACGCTCTACAACGACGTTGGCGATGTAGTCAACTACCTCGTTGAGAGTCATGTTTTTGGCCTCAACTTCCTCCGAAATGATACAAATGTTGGGCTGNGTCTGAAGTGCGCACTCAAGGGCGATGTGTGAAGCTGAGCGACCCATCAGTTTGATGAAGTGCCAGTATTTNCGTGCCGAGTTNCAGTCGCGCTCGATGTTACCGATAACCTCNCTGTAAACNTTGGTTGCNGTGTCGAAGCCGAANGATGTCTCGATCTGNTCGTTCTTGAGGTCGCCGTCGATGGTCTTGGGNCAGCCGATAACCTGTACGCCGGCGTTGATGTTCTTNTAGTACTCGGCGAGAACTGCTGCATTGGTGTTTGAGTCGTCACCGCCTATGATTACGAGCGCTTTGATNCCGAGCTCTTTCAGAATCTCNAGACCTTTGTCAAACTGCTCCTGCTTCTCNAGCTTNGTACGGCCTGAACCGATGATGTCAAAACCNCCGGTGTTGCGATAGTCGTTGATGATGTCGTCNGTGAGCTCGATGTAGTTGTGGTCAACAAAACCGCCGGGGCCCATGAGGAAGCCATAGAGTCGGCTGTTCTTGTTGATTTTCTTGATGCCGTCAAACAGACCGCTGATGACGTTGTGTCCGCCGGGAGCCTGTCCGCCCGACAGGATTACACCCACGTTGATGGGCTGACCCTGGGTGGGGNTGGGGTTCTTCTCAAACACGAGCTCGGGGAGACCGTAGGTGTTGGGGAAGAGTTCCTTGATAGCCTCCTGGTCGGCTACTGACTGGGTTGCCTCACCGGCTACAGCCTTAACGGCACCGGTAAGCACGATGGGAAGTTTGGGCTCGTAAGCTGCGCGAGCCACCTGCAATGCGCTTTTCTTCATCTTTGAGTTATGAGTGGTTTATAGATGTTTTTTTATTTCCAAATGCAAAGATAGTTATTTTTGGTCGTATGGGCGACTACATGACCTAAATTTTTCGGCCCGCTACCGATATTAATCTGCGCCGGCCGGTAAGGTACTTGCGAGCAGTGTCTCTTATTGATTCGGGGGTAGCCCGCATCAAGGCTTCCTGTTGGCGGCTGAAATAGTCGGGTGGGGTGAGTACGTGCCGCTGCAATATGTAGTAGTCCATGATGTTGAACGGGGTGTTGAGGGTCGATAGCAGCGAGCCTGTCATGGTTTGTCTCACCGCTTCGAGTTCNTCCTGTNCCATAGGTTCGGTGGCCAGGCGTTCGATCTCGTTTTCGACCTCGGTCAATACCTGTTCCACATACTTGTTGTCACATTGACACGACACGGTGATGAATGCGCCCTCGCGATAGCCATAAACACCGGCATTGATNCCGTATGTCAGGCCCTTNTCCTCTCTGATGTTGGACATGAGNCGTGAGCCGAAGTATCCGCCCAGCGCCGTCGTCATGATGCGCACGGCNTCATAGTCGGGGTNTGACCTGTTNATGGTCGGTGTGGNGATTTTGACAGCAGCTTGCAACGAGTGCGGTACTTCGACAAACCGTCGGACGCTTTCTGCCGGTGATGCGTCGATTACGTTTATACACCCCAAGTCGGTCGGTCGACAGTCGAGTTGAGACAGCCTGTNAGTGATTAATTCTATNTCNCTCNCGCTCAGATTGCCGGCAACATAAACTACTGGTGTCTGGCGCCCNTTCAGACTNATGTGTGCAGCAGTTACTTCGTCGAGTGTCACATTATTAATTTGGTCGGGACTGTAAGTGCGTGCGGCGGGGTGAGCCTGGCCGAACGACAATAGAGTGTTCAACTCATCGGCATGTGTTGTCACGCTCTCGAGAGCTGTAGCTCGTTCGGCGGCCATACGGCTGCGGGCCGAACGAAATTCGTCGCCGTCAATCATCGGATTGTTAAGTGTGTCTATGANGGCTGAGAGTAGCGTGTCAATCGAACGATTGAGTGCCAGCAATGTCATAGAGTTGTTGTGGCTCGATAGCTCACTTGCCAGATGGGCTCCGTTGAAGTCGAGTAGGTCGGCCATCTCGTCGGGCTTTATATTGGCTCCTCCCGAGCGCGCCAGGCGTGCGGCGAGTTCGGCTGCCGGTTGGTTGAGTGCGTCAAACGCTCCACCGTTCCATGACAGCGTGACGCGCGTTATACGGTCAATCTCGTTGCTGCGCAACAAGACAAGCCTGATGCCGTTGGGCAGCATGATTGTCTCGACGCCCGGTATGGGCATCAATGGCACGGGGTGTACCGCTGGAGCAATCGTTCGGTCAATCATTGAGCGACTTGACATATTGACGGGCCTGTTCCAGATCCTCAGGGGTGTCGATGCCTATGGTGGGACACGTCGACACACCACACTTTATCTTGTAGCCGTTCTGGAGCCAACGCAGCTGCTCAAGCGACTCGGCAATCTCAAGCGACGACTGTGGCAGTGTAGTAAGTTCTTTAAGTACGTCGGCCCTGTAGGCATACATACCTATGTGTGTGAAATATTCGGCACGCTCAGGCCACTCTTTCCATTCGTAATTACGGACATACGGAATGACCGAACGACTGAAGTACATCGCGTTCATATCATTGTCCATAACGACCTTAGGTGTGTTCTTGTCAAACAAAGCTTCAAAGCCACGTGCCGGGTCAAATGGGCGCACAAGGGTCGCTATACTCGTGCCTGGGGCATCGAAGCAGGCTTTCACGGCTTCAATTTGTGATGGGTCGACAAACGGCTCGTCACCCTGTATGTTGATGACCACATCTGCACGGCAGCCCGAGTTGCAATAAGCCTCATAGCAACGGTCAGTACCACTGCGGTGATGGGTGCCGGTCATGATTACGCGGCCTCCGAAAGCCTTTACCGCGTCATATATACGCTCGTCGTCAGTGGCTACATAAACTTCGTCAAGAGCCTTTGATGCCTGACGATATACACGTTCAATCATTGTCATACCCCCTATGTCGGCAAGAGGTTTGCCGGGGAAACGTGTTGACGCATAACGGGCCGGTATAAAACCGGCAAAAGTCAGCTTATTCATTATAATTAATGTTTTTTGTCGTCTATAGATTATTGCACACGGCTATGAATTGGGCCAGTGATGCCATGTAGTCGGGCCCCTTGAGCGAACGTATATCAATATTGATACCCGATGCTCCGGCCTCAATCAGCGATGCTATGGTATCGGGCTCTATGATACCACCAACCACGATGGGCAACGATAGGTTTGCCTCGTTGAGCGCCTGCCTCACTTCAGCTATTGTCGACAGTGTTGTGAGGGTGGGGTAGTCTTCAAGCATCAGGTAGTCGGCATCGGCTCTGCGAGCCGTCGATGCGCTGAATTTTTCAGAATAAACTATACCGATGATAGGGTGTCCGCCAAGCTTCTCGCGCAGTTCTACCGGCTCGGCATCATTGTTTGCCAGCAATATGCCATGTACACGGTGCTCGTCTAGTAGTCGGTCATGGTGATGATATACCAGTATGACGCCGGCCGATTTGCACATTTCTACAATTCGGCTCAACTCGGTAGGGTCAATACCGTCGGGGTCAATGTCAATCCATTGGCAGCCGGCATCTACGGCCATTTGAGCCTGTTCTAAAGCGCCAAGCGCTTCGCAGGGTGATATTGTGTATTGTAACATGATATCAGAAGTTTATTAAAGTTATAATCGAAAAAATGCCTTGCTTTTGAAATGTAAGCAAGGCATTCTATCAAATTTTTGTTTGGGGTGAGGTGTGGGGGTCGAACCCACGACCTTCGGAACCACAATCCGACGCTCTAACCAACTGAGCTAAACTCACCATGTGTTGTTTGTTTTCAACGGTGCAAAGGTATAACCTTTTTTTGGATTGTGCAACACTTTTCCCAAACTTTTTTACTGTAAATTATCGAAGGTTGTGTTAACGGTTTGTTACGTTGATATTTAAAATAGGTCACTTAATATAATTCTCATAAACCTTATTTAGGCTTATTTCGCGGTGCCGAATCGGGAGGTGTCGATATTGTTGTCTTTGGGCTTGAATCCGTTGAATCGCCATACGAATGTGAGTTTCATATTTCGTGTCATGTCATGCACTTTCATTCGGTAATCCTGGCCGGCATGGTTTATGGTCATAGTTGGCGACCATTTGTTGAAGATATCGTCGGCTTTCAGGTCTAATTCACAGCATCGATTCTTTCCGAACTGCCATTTTACTCCGGCATCGACTTTCCAGATACCAGACATTCCTGCTATTCCTTGCAATGATGGGGAAATATAGCTGAAGTCTATTGAGAGCGAAACGGGACTGTTCTGACTGAACTTGAAAGAGTTGCTAAATGACCCATAGAAAATCCATTTGCTGTTGTCGAAGCTGATATCATGGAAATTGTCAGCCTTTGCACGCCGATTCATTATATTGGCTGTAGCTGTAGCGTTCCAGAAGTATCCTACTCCCAATGGAGCGTAGAGGTTAAGTCCTACAACACGTTCAAAGTTCATGTTGATAGTCTGATATATAAGATTGAGATCTTTGGGTGATTGATAAGGCAGCTGCACCGTTGTTTTGTCGCCATACTGAAAATAGAGTGTCGCAACATATTTCTGCTTTAGAATATAGTTGAACCGGCCATCATATTGTATATATGGTTGCAATTTAGGATTACCTATCACTGTCGAATAATCGTTTATGTGGCTTGTGCCGCCATGCAGTTCCCAATATGAAGGATAGATGCGTTGGGTGTTGAAATTTAACTGAAATATACTTTTGGGAGTCTTGTAATATGTGACGCCGAGCTGAGGGATAAAATTCCACTCATGCTGATACTTATTATGGTAATATCCTTCTTTTGCAGAGATATTGAACGATAGTCCCCAGTCAAACGACCGTTGTGCGCCGACATAAAGACTTGCCACATCTTCGGTTAGAATATCATCGAAATCAGGATTGTCGGATAATGCGTAATGTTGAGAACTATGGTCATTTGAATGCTGATATTCCGCGCCATAGTTCAGTTGCCATTTGCCAAGTTGATGTTGCTGGTCAACATACCCATGCCATCTGTTTATCTCCTGTCGATTTTCAGAGCCAAGCAGATAATCAGTATCCTTAAACAAAGATTGTGAGCGGTTCTCTGAATATCGGGTATAATCTCCGCCTACAGTCATGCCGAATTGTGTAGTGTAGCGTAGCTCAATATTATGATAACCGACAGGCGACAGCATATTGTAGGCATTTGTGAAGTTGCCGAGTGTGCCCGATGAAAGTCCCCGACTCTTCGAGTCTGACGTTATCTGGCCGTTGTAGGTTAGTTTGAGAGTTTTCCATGAGGCCGATGCAAAAACTGTATTACTCCAGTTCTGTCCTATGCGACGCATATCATCTTCAATCATTGTCCGCGTACCATTATAAAGATGATTTGACCATGTTTCCTCGCGGCTCCACGATTTACTGCGCGATAATCCATAGTTGAGGTCAAATGTCCAGTCTGTGACAGCATAAGTAGCGCCCAGCCCTCCGCCATACGAACCATAGTGAGCCTGATTATAACCGGCTCTTACCTGTCCTTGTAGTCCGTCAAGAGGTGTAGGTGTTTTCAATACTACATTTATGATAGCTCCGTTGACATGATACTTCGCCGGTGCTGAATACATTATCTCTACATTTTTCAACCTGTCAATCGGAGTGGTGTAAAGAAGCTGATATAGATTTTGGAGTGGCATATTGGTCAGCTCACCATTTAGGAGAATGGTGACATTCGATGCTCCAGTAAGCCATATCATGCCGTTATTGTTCATTACACCAGGCATATAACCCAGTGCTTCAAGAATATTGGTAACGGGCTTGTCCTTTACTATATTCGGTAAGTCAACAACCATTATGCCGTCCTCACCCTTAACTTGCGGCTTTTCGCCTTTGACAACTACCTCATCGAGTTGCTGGACTGAGATTGTATCAAGTGATTCCGTCTGGCCATAGATGGCAAAGCCATGAATAATTGTAATGAAAAGTAATGTTTTTCTCATTGCCGTAAAATTTATTTTTCAGACACAAAATTATCTGCACTTACATTTACCGTCACCATAATCAATCTTATTTAGTCTTAAGCACTCCCTTATTTAGTCTTAAATTGAAGCTGATTTAATCGATTGTATGACCGATTATTAATAAATTTGCCGCAAATAATGATTTTAATATGGAGACCGCGGGAACTTCGTGGTTGTAGATATGAAACGATTTAAAACAATATCAACCACTTTTATCCTTGTCATTGCAGTTATTTTCAGTTGCAATGTCTATTATCTCATATCGCTATATAACTCAATAAGAGCCAACGTAGAACGAGATGTGTTGACGGCATTGGCTGATGCCGATATTGATGACCTGATGTATCGCGCAGGCAGAGCTCAGGGATTGTCATCAAATGTGCATCTACAAGAGGAAATAGAAGAATATAATGCCCCCAAAAAAGCTGAGGCGACAACTTACAGAGATGAGAACGGACAACTCATGTCTATTAGAACTGAAGTTGATGGGACTGTAGTTGAAGAACGGGCAATGCTATCAGAAAATGGTGCCTATTCCAATCAGATGATTGATGCAATGAGCCGGCAGTTCCACGTAATAATGGATAAATATATCCCTTATGATATGGCAGTGATGGATAGCGTATTACGAAATCAGCTTTCTTACAGGTACATCTATCCTGACTTTTTATGTGTGGAAGTTGTCAATAGCAACGATTCCGTGATTTGCAATAATCCCGAATTCAGGGGAGGGTACGGGTTAGATTCATTCCGATTAAACATAAATCCAAACGGGGGCCTATATTATAAGGTATATATGACACCTCTGACCCGTCATATAATTTCGGAAATGTCTGGTGTGATCGTGACTATTTTTCTTCTGATGGTTGCGTTTACTATGGCGTTCTGGTATTTATTCCATACCGTGTCACGGTTACGAACTATTGAAGAAATGAAAGATGATTTTGTCAGCAATATGACCCATGAACTAAAAACGCCCATCGCTATCGCCTATTCAGCTAACGATGCATTGCTCAATTATGACACCGCTAACGACCCGCAAAAAAAGGTTACATACTTGAATATTGCCAACAAACAGTTGAAGCGGCTTGGAGAGCTCGTTGAGAATATCCTCGCGATGAGTATGGAACGCCGTAAAACGATGAAACTCAAGCCTGAGACAATCATACTAAGGCCGTTTGTTGAGGAAATAGCCACGGCCCAACAAATGAGAGGTGATAAGACGATCACAATAAATGTGGACATTGACGAGAATATTTCGGTAGAGGCCGACAAGACTCATCTTGCTAATGTGTTGAATAATTTGATTGACAACTCAATAAAATACTCTGGTGATAGGGTTGAAATAACCCTATCGGCCAATGGTAAAGAAATATCTATCAGAGACAATGGTATAGGTATACCGGCTAAGTCCATACCGTATCTGTTTAACAAGTTCTATCGTGTGCCACACGGCAATCTTCAGGGCGTTCGCGGCTATGGTATAGGTTTGTACTATGTTAAAAGCATACTTGACAAAATGGGTTGGAAGATTGATGTCAANAGCATANAAAATGAGGGCTCNNTATTCATAATCAAAATCAGCAGCGATGGGCANTAAGATATTATTTGTTGAAGATGAANGTGATCTCACNTTGATTGTAACTGANACCCTTCGAGGNCTGGGATATGAGGTTATAACGGCGGTTGACGGCATNGACGGGCTTGAGAAATTCAANGCCTGTGCCGCTGATATAGTCGTAGCCGATGTCATGATGCCTAAAATGGACGGATTTACTATGGCGCGAGAGATAAGAAAGTTGTCNTTGACNGTTCCACTGCTATTCCTTACCGCTAAAAGTACGATTGATGATGTTGAGGAGGGCTTTGAAATCGGAGCCAACGATTATCTNAAAAAGCCTTTTGAACTCCGAGAACTGATTGTGCGAATAAAAGCTCTGCTACGAAGAACTGGCGACAACTNCGCTGAAGACATACGGTTTGCAATAGGGGCATACAATTTTAATGTGACGACACAAACACTGTCCATTGGTGACAAGGAAACAAAATTATCTCACTTTGAAGCCAAAATTCTTGAACGTCTGGCAACAAATATCGGNAAGACAGTCGATGCCTCTGAACTGATGATTGCTGTATGGCAACGTGANGANCAAAGCAATCGCAACTCACTCCACGGCTACATACATAAACTACGCCGTGCATTGCGTCATGACTTGTCAATATCTATNATCAATCAGCGAGGATTCGGCTATATGTTGACAGTCAAATTCTAATACGGTAAGGGCTACTGAAAGTATTCNTTATATAGAAAAACCGTCCTGCCGCTATGGTGATGCGTGCAGGACGGNCNGATAAGTGAGGTNGGGTACTAATTGCTTNGATAGAATATTATTCGTCCGAATTCTTCTCAGCGTACTCTTTTAATAGTTTTTCCTGTACGTCGCCGGGCACGAGTTCGTAGCCTGCGAACTTCATTGTGAATGATGAGCGTCCGCCGGTAATCGANCTGAGNGATGTCGAGTATGACGACATTTCTTTCAGCGGCACTTTGGCACTGATTTTTTCGAAGCCGTTCTCGCTNGACATGCCCATGATGATGGCGCGGCGTCCCTGAAGGTCGCTCATTACGTCACCCATCACGTCGGCGGGNACAAAGACGTCGACATCATATACGGGCTCAAGCACTTTGGGATTGGCGTTGCGGAATGCCTCAGAGAATGCGTTGCGTCCGGCCAGTCTGAACGATATTTCGTTTGAATCAACGGGGTGCATTTTGCCGTCATAGATGCACACTCTAACGTCACGGGCATACGAGCCGGTGAGCGGGCCTTGCTCCATGCGGTCCATCANNCCCTTGACGATGGCGGGGATGAAACGCGCGTCGATGGCGCCACCTACTATACAGTTGCATACTACNAGTTTGCCGCCCCATGCCAACGGTATCTCCTGNGTGTCACGNACGTTCATCTTGAACTCCTGATTGCCGAATTTGTATGTGTCGGGTGCTGGCATACCCTCATAGTAGGGCTCGATAATCAGATGCACCTCGCCAAACTGTCCGGCGCCACCGCTTTGTTTCTTGTGACGGTAGTCGGCGCGTGCGGCCTTCGTTATAGTCTCGCGGTAGGGTATCTTGGGTTCTTCGAATATTATGGGGAGCTTGTCGTTGTTCTCGACGCGCCATTTGAGTGTGCGCAGGTGGAATTCACCCTGGCCCGATAGGATTGTCTGTTTGAGTTCCTTAGACTGTATAACCTCCCAAGTGGGGTCTTCTTCGTGCATTCGGGTGAGTATGACGTTGAGTTTCTCAGCATCGCTCTCGGTGACAGGACGCACTGCGCGCGAATATTTGGGAGCGGGATATTTGATGAAGTCAAATGAGTAGTCACAGCCCTTGGCGTCAAGAGTATTACCCGTACGGACATCTTTCAGNTTGACTGTNGCGCCGATGTCNCCGGCCTCCATCTTGTCGACCGGGGTCTTTATCTGGCCGCATACACAATATATCTGAGCTACGCGCTCTTTGCTGCCTCGACTNACATTGTCAAGGTCGGNACCTGCTGTCAGGGTGCCTGACATTACCTTGAAGTACTGAACCTCACCGATGTGTGGCTCTACTGTTGTTTTGAATACGTAGAGGCTGAGCGGGCCGTTGCTGTCGGGTTTCACTTCATCGCCGGCACTGTCTATCGGAGCCGGCATATCGTTGACAAACGGAACGACGTTGCCAAGGAATTCCATCATGCGTCGTACACCCATGTCTTTCAGNGCACTGACACAAAATACCGGGAATATCGAGCGGTCTACAAGACCNTTTCTGATGCCTTCGCGCATCTCGTCCTCGGTNAGGCTGCCTTGGTCAAANAATTTCTCCATCAGGCTCTCGTCGTTTTCAGCTGCCGCCTCGACGAGTTGCTGTTGNAGATCGTGGGCTTTGTCATATTCCTCGGCGGGAACGTCCTCGATTGTGGGCACGCCGCCGTCGGGCCCCCACGAGTATTTCTTCATAAGCAGCACGTCGATCATGGCATTGAAGCCCGGGCCACACGACAGCGGATACTGTATGGGTATGACNTTCTTGCCAAATATTTCGCGCATCTGCTCGATGGTATTTTCATAGTCNGCTTTTTCGCCGTCAAGTTGGTTNATNGCAAATATTACCGGTTTTTTCAGTGATGCGGTTGTGCGGAATATATTCTGNGTNCCCACCTCGACACCATGCTGTGCGTCGACCAGTATGACGCCCGTGTCGGTGACGTTGAGTGCTGTGATGGCATTGCCGACAAAATCATCACTGCCGGGGCAGTCTATCACATTGATTTTTTTGTNTAAAAATTCGGCATAGAATATTGTTGAGAACACAGAGTAGCCATATTCCTTCTCTACCGGGAAGTAATCGCTCACGGTATTTCCTGACTCTACGTTGCCGCGACGTTTTATAACTCCACACTCGTAAAGCATAGCTTCAGCAAGTGTGGTTTTTCCCGAGCCTTTGCTACCGAGCAAGGCAATGTTCTTTAGTTCTTTGGTCTGATAAATCTTCATGGTANTGAGATTTAAATGAATGAAATGACATAACTCTCACTTTATTGTTTAATAAAGCGATGCCAAATTACCAATATTATTGCAATTNGCCAATTATTTTTATGTGTTACACAACATATTTATATAACATATTTTGGCCGCATGAGCAATAAAGAACAGGCTACCTGGTTGCCCGTCAGTGGGGGCGCACAGGTAGCCTGCAATAATTATTNTGGTTTTATAGTGACTTATTTCTGCTCGGCAGGTATGTAACCGCTCTGAATCATGCCTTCACGCACGGCGTCCCAAAGGTCTGAGNTGATGACGTGCACAATGTCGAACATCATCAGGCCGTCGCTCTCTTTGACATTCATTGCCATTGCCTCGGGCAGACGCTTGGCTGTGATTTTGCCGGGCTCGATAGGACGGTCATAAAGTTGGTCAACGAGCACACCGCCCATAACCTTGTTGGGGCCAAGTATCTCGTGGAGGTGCTTGCANGAGCCCTCGACACAATACCAATCGCCCGAGTGGCCTTCAAAGTCGGTCTCATTCCAGATNGGGTCGGGATTGTTCTCGAAGTCGGCGATTGTAATGTCNGTGTAGTAGTTGCCGGTGATGTACANATCGATAAGTTCGGCATAGCCGGTGTTCTTATACTCCTCGTTTGCCCACTCAAATGTGGTCGAGGGGTCGTAGGTGTTTGATGCAAAGTTAACACCTACCTCGTAGTATGAGGGATACCATGCGCCTGAGTAGGTCGAGAAAATCATATCGGGATCGACCGATTTTACTTCCTCGCGGGCACGGGCAAAGAAATCGTGGATATTCTTGGCACGCCAGTAAATCCAGTCCTTGTAGTATTCGCCCTTGATGATGCTGTCGCGGCCGTTCTCGTTGCGTACGATTTTCAGAATGTCATCGGGGAAGTTCTGAATATCCTTGCCGATGAANTTCTCAAATTCGCTGCGTGACAGGTCTGAGAAGTCAGCCATNATNCCGTCATANCGACCGCGGTCAAGGATAAGACCGTCAACCTCGGGATAGTGATTGATCATGTCCTTCATCACGTCGATGATGTAGGTCTGATACTCGGGATTGATGGGNTTNACCATCGCACCATATTTGTCGCTGCGGTGNTTGAGCTCGGTGATAGGTACAATACCCAGTTCGGGGTCCTGAACAATTGAAGCCCACTCGGGGTGGTCNGTGAAAATCAGACCCTTGTCATAGAAGTTGTGACCGGCACAAAAAACGTTGAGNGAGAACAGCACCTTCATNCCCTTCTCGTGTGCACGTTCAATGAAGTGGCCCAGATAATCGAGATCGGGATTGGGCTCGGTTGTAGTGCGTGAACCTTTAAAGCGGGGTGCGAGTTCGCTGTCATACATCAGTTCGCCGGTTATAGGACGTGCATCGACGGCGAGGTGGGTGAAGCCCAGGTCGGCCAGCATGTCAACATATTTGTCGATAGTGTCGGGGTTGTTGAAATGGGCATAGTTGGCCTCGGCATCAATCCACATCAACGCGGGTTTATCGGTCGGTGTGAAGTTGTTCTTTGAACCACAGCANGTTAAGAAAATAGNCATTGCTGCAGCTCCAAGCGATAACAGTATTTTTTTCATTTGTGAGTAAGTATAATATATAAGTGATAAAATAATTATGCGCCAAAGTTAATAAATTTTTGGCGCACAACTACTATGTTTTATGAATAATTTTAAAAACCGCCNNCCTCAGGTCGNTCGCTTAACAGTTTTTATCCACCGAAGTTGTCATAATGGATATTTTCNGGGTCGACGCCAAGCGTGTCNAGCATCTTGTTTACGGCTGCGCTCATCGGCCCGGGGCCACACATATAATATTCTATATCTTCGGGCGACTCGTGGTCTTTTAGGTANGTGTCATATATNACCTGATGAACAAATCCCGGCGTATATTTCACACCGGCCTTGTCGGCCTCGGGGTCGGGGCGNTCAAGTGCGAGGTGGAANTTGAAGTTGGGAAACTCGCGTTCGAGCTCAAGAAAGTCATCAAGATACATCACCTCGTTAAGTGCGCGTGCACCGTAGAAGAAGTTCATGATACGGTCAGTGGTTTTGAGCGTCTTTGTCATGTGCATTATCTGAGCCCGGAGNGGNGCCATGCCTGCGCCTCCACCNATCCACATCATTTCGGCCTTTGAGTCAAAATTGGGGTGGAAGTCACCGTAGGGGCCGCTCATTACCACCTTATCGCCNGGTTTGAGCGAGAAAATATAGCTTGAGGCTATACCGGGCATTACGTCCTGGAAGCCTACTTCGGGTTTGGGTTTGAAGGGTGGGGTGGCTATTCTCACGGTGAGCATNATGCGGTCACCTTCGGCCGGATAATTGGCCATTGAGTAAGCACGGACAGTGGTTTCTGAATTCTTGCATTTGAGTGAGAAGAGNCCGAATTTTTCCCACGCCGGCAGGTATTCGGGGCCTATGAGTGNCTTGTCGATGTCTTTGTCATAGTCCATCGAGTAGGGNGGAATCTTGATTTGGGCATACGAGCCGGGAATAAAGTCCATGTGTTGGCCTGCCGGAAGTGCCACGATGAATTCTTTGATGAATGTTGCNACGTTTCGGTTAGATAATACCTCACATTCCCACTCTTTGACGTCAAGGGCCGATGCTGNCACGGTAATCGTCATGTTGTCCTTGACTTTTACCTGACATGCCAGTCGCCAGTCGTCNTTGATTTGTTTNCGGCTGAAGTGNACANCNTCGGTNGGCAGTGCCTCNCCGCCGCCATCGTGTACNTGTACNCGGCACTGACCNCAGCTTCCNTTTCCGCCGCAGGCCGACGGCAGAAAGATGTTCTCNCCGGCCATCGTTGACAGCAACGANGCGCCTGTCTTAACTGTTACTTCTCGNCTGTTGTTGATTTTTATTTCTACATCACCACTTTTTACGAGATACTTTTTGGCGATGAGNAGCACCACNACGAGCAGCAGTGTTATGAGCAGGAAGAATCCCACACCGGCAATCATGGTCGTGCCAATCCCGGCGANGGNNTGTTGTGCTATTATGTTCAATATTGAGAATGTCATTATATTGTCAGATTTTAATGCCCAGAAAACTCATGAAGGCNATGCCCATGAGTGCGGTTATTATAAATGTGATGCCGACACCACGCAGTGGTTTNGGTACGTTCGAGTATGATGCCACGCGNTCNCGTATGGCTGCTATCGCAACGATGGCCAGCAACCAGCCCAGTCCCCAGCCACCTCCGGCACATACAGCTGTCCACACACTGTCAAAGTTGCGCTGCTGCATGAACAGTGAGCCACCCAGTATGGCACAGTTTACGGCGATAAGTGGCAGGAATATACCCAACGACGCGTACAGTGACGGCGAATATTTCTCAACGGCCATCTCGACAAGTTGAGTCATTGATGCTATTACCGCGATAAACATTATCAGCGATAGAAAACTTAGGTCGACCGAAGCATATTCGTCTCCCAACCATGCCAAAGCGCCCNGCTTCAGTANCCATGTCTCAAGCAGATAGTTTATAGGCAGCGTGATGACGAGCATGAATGTCACTGCNACACCGAGGCCTAAAGCTGTCTTGACATTTTTGCTCACAGCNAGGAATGAACACATTCCCAAAAAGTANGCGAATATCATATTGTCGACAAAAATCGACCGNATAAACAAATTCANATTTTCCATAAGGCTAACAATAAACTTATTCCTGAAGNTCTTTATTCAAACTGCGGTGCACCCAGATAATACATGCCACGACAATCAGTGCCATAGGCGGCAATATCATCATGCCGTTATTGGTGTAGCCAAATCGTTGCAGAATGTCATAACCGAACAGCGTGCCGNTACCCAACAGNTCGCGAAAGAATGCCACAATTACCAGGATTATTGTATAACCNAGTCCGTTGCCTATGCCGTCAAGGAATGCTGGCCACGGGCGGTTGCTCATTGCAAATGCCTCAAGGCGACCCATCAGTATACAGTTGGTGATAATCAGCCCTATGAACACTGATAGCTGCTTGCTTACATCATAGCTGTAGGCCAGCAGCAACTGGTTNACTATGACCACAAGTCCGGCCACCACTACNAATTGTACGATTATACGAATGTTGGTCGGTATCGTATTGCGTAGCATTGATATGATGACGTTGGCAAAGGCGAGCACCGCTATTACCGACAGNCCCATTACCAGTGCCGGTTCCAGCTTAGCTGTNACTGCCAANGCCGAGCAAATACCCAGNATNTGGGTAATCACCGGGTTNTTTTTTGACAGCGGATTGAATAATATATCCNTNTATGATAATTTTTCGGCCATGATNTCAATCGTTGGTTTGGTTGAGTGATTTGAGATATGCTTTGTANGGTTCAAGACAATTCTGAAGCATGGCGGCTACACCTTTGCTGGTTATCGTGCCGCCCGANATGCCGTCGACATAGTCCTCGTCACCCTGGNGGTGCTGACCGGCTTTAACTACAGTCACAGGCATGAATGTGTCGTTCTTGAACAGTTGCTTGCCGTCAAATCTATTTTGAAATTCGGGCTTTTCAATNTCGGCTCCGAGACCTGGTGTCTCACCTTGATGCGAGAAATATGCTCCGTAAATCGTCGATCCGTTATCGTTGAGCGCCAGATACCCCCATATAGGGCCCCACAAGCCCTGACCGTACAGTGGAATGATGTACTTCGTACCNACGNCGTCGTCTTTGTATATGTACACGGGCAACAGTCGCTCGGCATNGTCTGACAGTCGGCTCTCTTGGGCGACATNTATGTCAAAAGCGGTCTCATTGCTCAATAAATCGCCTTTGTCATTGATGACAATACCCGTTATTCTGGAGTCGAATATTTCAGTTGCCTGAGNGTTGTTTGTCGGAGTGCAATGTACGGCCGCAAGTATCTGCTTCATCTTGTCGGCATTGGCATTGCGGGTCTGCTCGGGTTTTAGAGCCGTCGCTACCCATGCGAGAGCCGAGCCAACAACCGTGACCAGCAAGATGATGTATATNAGTGTGTACGTATTCGATTGTTTATTCATGGCTGTGATAATTAGCTGTTTATACGTGCACGTTTAGCACGACGGTTTATGTTGCACTGAACTACACAATAGTCTATCAGCGGNGCGAAGGCATTCATCAGCAGCACAGCCAGCATCGCGCCCTCGGGGTAACCTGTGTTGTATGTACGTATTATGATTGCGACTACACCCACCAGGAATCCGTAGATATACTTGCCTGTATTGGTGCGCGCTGCGGTCACAGGATCGGTCGCCATAAAGACGGCAGCGAAAGCGAAGCCACCCAGGCATANCTGGTCAATNGGTGACAGGAATGATACTGGATAGGTAGGTGANGCAAANTGATTGGCTATTAGTGACATCACGGCTCCACCGGCAAAAACCGACAACACAATGCGCCAGCTTGCTATGCCTGTGAANAGCAATATAGCGGCACCTATCAGTATGCACAGTGTCGANGTNTCGCCGAATGAGCCGGGAATTAGTCCCACAAACAAGTCCCAACTGNTGAGTTCGGCNCCGNTNACTCCTGTTATATGCAGAGCTTGGTCGGCNGACATTGTNGCTANNTGTCCGAGNGGAGTGGCNCCACTGAACGTGTCGGGAACATCTCCGCCAATACCCAATATCGCGTCTTGGGCCACGAANGGNTTGTCGCCNCTCATAGCNGCNGGATANGANAAGAACAGGAATGCTCGNGTCACTAANGCCACATTAAATATATTNTAACCNGTTCCNCCGAAAACCTCTTTGACAAATATTACCGAGAACGCTGTGGCCACTGCGATCATCCACAGCGGTGTCTCGATCGGGCATATAAGCGGTATCAGAATACCTGTCACCAGGAAACCTTCCTGTATTTCCTNGCCGCGCCATTGGGCCACGACAAATTCTATACCCAGNCCTANTACATACGATACTATGAGTTTGGGCAACACTGCCAGGAAACCGTAAAGCATCATGGTCCAGAATGGGCCCGCACNGTGACCGCANGCCAGCCAGTGTTGATAACNTGTATTATACATGCCGAACAGCAGGCACGGNATCAATGCCAGNACNACTATTATCATAGTGCGNTTGCTATCCATNGCATCNTGTACNTGTGTGCCGCCATGTGCTGTGGTTGACGGAGTNAACAGGAATGTGTCAATTCCATCGTAGACCGANCGNAATGCGTGCCAGCGGCCGCCATTCTCAAACTCGGGCCTTATTCTATCTAAAAATCGTTTAAGGAATTTCATGGTATAATCGTGTGGAATATTNATTAATGTGGNGTCATTCCAGTTCTTTTCTNATGTAATCAAGACCGGCGGCCACTATNGATTGCAACGGCATCTTGGACGTGCAAACATACTCGGCCAGTGCAAAGTCCTCGGGCGCGACCTCATAAATGCCGAGTGCCTCCATCTTTTCGATATCTTTGCTCAAGATAGCCTTGATCAAATACTCGGTCATTATATCCATNGGCACGACCTTGTCATACTCGCCCGACATTATCATGGCGCGGCGTCCGCCCANCANACGCGCATCGGGCTTGAACAGTTTGCNCAGAAAGTGTCCCGGGAACGAACGGCTTGTGCTCATTTTCTTGGGCGATAGTGTTGCCCAGCCCATGAATTCTTCGACATCGTCCCCTTCGGGTATGACNGTAATCTGAGTATAGGGATAGCGCAGGAAATCGTCGGTTTTTACNGCAACTCCAGTGAGCATGTTTCCCGATATTATACGCACATGNTTNGTCGNNTCGGTCAGTCTGCCGGCTGTNAGTTCGCTTATTTGTGCGCCTANGCGGGTTNTTATGTATCCGGGGTCGGCAACTTCGCTGCCCGTTATAGCCACGTAGCAATCTGNGTCTATCGTGCCGTCGGTGAACAGTCGTCCGATGCGGGCNAGAGTCATGCCGTCAAGAGNCCATATTGTNTCTCCTTTGTTGACAGGTTTGACGTTNGCTGCNATTATNCCGGTGTTGCCGGCNGGGTGGGGGCCGGAGACGTCGATNATAGTGGCNCCGGCNATATCGCCGATGATGCTGTCGTGGCGACGTGCCACATATATATCCCCANTCGTAAGTGNCGANAGTGCTTTNACGCCGGCCTCNAGCTCATTCACTCGGTCGGCAAGCAGCCTCTCCATNTCAGGTGCCAGAGGNGCCGAGTCAAATAAGCTCACGAAAATGTCTCTCGGTTCGGCATCGTTTCGTGCAACAATGTTATACGGGCGTTGCCTGATCATAGACCACAGGCCNGATTGTTGCAGTATTTCACGCGTCTTGTNGGCGTTNAGGCGAGAAACGTCAAAAGGTGTGATCTTGGTATCGGTGCNGTTGCTCTCAATCACTATGNGTATAAGTTTACGCCGGTCGCCTCGCACCACATCTGCCACTTTGCCGGCNACNGGTGATACTATATTAATATATGTATCGTGCTTGTCNGTCATNAGAGGNGAGCCTTCAGCTACCTCGTCTCCGACTTTTACGACAGGTTTCAGAGTCAAGCCCGGAAAGTCGTCGGGAGTGACGGCGACATATCGTGGAGTGATATATCTGATAGATTTTTNGTCAGTAAACCGAGGTTCGCCGACAACCTTGAGGTTCAGCCCTCGNTTTATATTCAGCGATATTTTCATGGTCGATTTATTCGGTCTCGTCAATCTTTTGAACGAGTAATACAAGTCGCAAATTTATATCAAATTTTTNAATTGCCTATACTTTTATAATGAAAAATTAATTTTAGNGTTCATAAATANGGTGTAGATCGGNCTCTTGTACTGACTTAAAACAAAAAAAGCTTTAAAAAATTTTGACGAACGAAAATATAGTGATANNTTTGCCATATGCTTTGGAGTANACTTGGCTCCGAACGTTACCTTNTATGGTTAAATCTGCCAATNTTTGACTNTAAGGTTGAAAACGTTCGANGNAGCGAGTGTCANTTCACGGCGCGAGATTATTAACCGAGTCCATAACCTTAAAAACTAATGCCACTCACACTATTACGAGAGGCATCATANAAATTGCATATTTTTTNTACTAACTTATCACTAATAACAATTTTTAAGATTTAATTACATTTATGGAAGCTCAAAAGCCTACCAGCGCAGCTAAACCTGCCGCAAAGAAAAACGTTCGTGGTATCAAGAACGCATTTTATGTAATTCTTGCCTGCTTTGTAGTGGCAATCTGCCTGTTCCTCTTCGTGTTCGGACACCCCAGCCACTTCAACCTCATCGGTGACAACATCGCTACCGATCCCGAGACCGGCAAACAAGTTTATGACTTCATGTCAATGGCATTCGCTCCTACAGCTAATGAGGTAGAAGTTGCTCAGGGTGCTGTTAACGTAACCGGCGGTCACCCCACTGACCTCGTTGGTACTGTTTACATGGGTGGTTTCATCGTGCCTATCCTTCAGACCCTCTTCCTCGTTGTTATCGTTCTCTCAGTTGAGCGTTACATCGCACTGAGCGGTGCTAAGGGTAAAGGCAACATCACCAAGTTCGTTGCTGACATCAAACTCGACCTCGTTAAGAACGACATCGCTTCAGCTCAGGCTCGTTGCGCTAAGCAGCAGGGTACTGTAGCTGCAGTTGTATCAGCTGCCCTCAAAAAATATGAGGAGATGGACAAGAACACCGTTCTCACTAAAGAGCAGAAAGTTGCTGCCCTCCAGAAAGAGGTTGAAGAGGCTACCGCTCTTGAGATGCCTTCACTCCAGCAGAACCTTCCCATCGTTGCTACCCTCACCACCCTCGGTACTCTCGTTGGTCTTCTCGGTACTGTAATCGGTATGATCAAATCATTCCAGGCTCTGTCTGCTTCAGGTGCTCCTGACTCAACTCAGCTTTCTGCTGGTATCTCTGAGGCTCTTATCAATACCGCCTTCGGTATCGCAACTGCTGCATTCGCTGTAATTTCTTACAACTACTACACCAACAAGATCGATACCATGACCTATGCTATCGACGAGATTGGCTTCTCAATTGTACAATCGTTCGCAGTTAATCACTAATCCCACGTTTTACTCAAATTTTTAAACATTTAATTCGGTAAAATATGGGAAAAGTAAAAATGAAAAGAAAGAGTACGCGCATCGACATGACCGCGATGAGCGACGTGACTGTTCTTTTGCTTACTTTCTTCATGTTGACCTCAACATTCTTGCAGAAGGAACCTGCTACGGTAGTTACACCTGCGTCGGTATCTGAAATAAAAGTCCCCATGACCAACGTTTCGACTATTCTCGTTTCACCCGAGGGTAACGTGTTTGTTGGTGTTACTGGTGAGGCTGATATGACAATTGCCGACGGTAAATGGGCTACCGACTCTATCCGCCGCGAGATTTTCGTAAATGCCATCGGCAACTACGAACGTTTCACCGGAAAGACACTCAATATGAGTGCTTTTGAGAAACAGCAGGCTATTGAACAGTTCGCTAAAATGAACATGTTTGGCGTACCCTTTGATCGTATCCCCGAGTTCTTCCGTCTCAAATCTGAGGATCAGGAAGACTGGCTCGCAGGCAAAGACCTTGGTAAAGGTGCTCTTGCCAACGTTCGTCCCTCTGATGTCGGCATTCCCTTGACTGACATTACTTATCGCGACGAGGAAGGCAATGCTGTTACTACCAACGAGTTCCAGATTTGGATGCGTGCCATCTATAACTCTGGCAACGAGAACCTGCAGAACGCTATGCGTCGCGGCGAGGGTATCGCTGTTAAAGCTGACCATTCAACACGTTATGACGTTGTACACAGCGTGCTCGATAATCTCCAGACTATCAAGTACAACCGTTTCACCGTCATGACCGCATTGAAAACCAATGAAGACTAATTAATTATGGCTGAAATACAACAAAAAGAATCGGGCGGTAAAAAGAAAAAAGGCGCCCAAAAGAAGATGGACATCCATGTGGACTTTACCCCCATGGTTGACATGAACATGCTTCTGATTTCTTTCTTCATGCTGTGTACCACCATGATTAAGTCTCAGACGCTGAACATTACACTTCCATCTAACGATAAGAATCTCGAGCAGAAAGACCTTTCTAAGGCCGCCGAGTCTGAGGCCGTTACCCTTATCCTCACAAGTGATTATGATGACAAGGGTACTGTTGAAGACAACACCATCTACTACTTCTTCGGTAAACCCTACATGGAGGATCAGGACGGTGATGGCTTGCTTGATACCCCCGAGGATCCTTCTATGGGCGTGCTTCATGCTGAAAAGTTCCTGGGTGACGCCGGTGGTGTACAACGTGGTATCCGCTCGATTTTGCGCAAACGTAACGAAACAGTTCTTAACCGAATTGACTCGCTCAAGAGAGAGTGGCGTCGTCCCGGTAGCGAAATGACTGATGCCGAGTTTGAGGAGAAAGCTAAGGCTATCCGTAATGACTCTACTCTTTCACGTCCTGTAGTTGTGATTAAGGCTACCCCCGAGGCTTCGTGGGAGAGCATTATCTCGACTCTTGACGAGATGCAGATTAACCAGATTACCCGTTACCAGATTAACACTATCAATGGTGTAGACTCTGCGCTCATTCTGGATTATCTCAATAAGAATAAAGTTCAGTGATGTTCATCTATATTTTTTAACTCTTAATTATTGAATATTATGGCAAAAGATGTAGATCTTTCATCAAAAGAGTGGACCGACATTGTCTTCGAAGGCAAAAATAAGGAGTTCGGCGCATACATCATGCGTATCAACTCTGACCGTCGCCACAATCGTGCTGTGCTTTATGTCGTATCGGGTCTCGCTCTCATACTCATCGCTGCTTTGGTACTCAGTGTTCTTGCTAACCGCAAGGCTTTGGCCGATCAGGAGGCTTACGAAGCTTACCGTCTTTCTAACGAGCAGTCTATCGAAGCTATGGTAGAGGACACTGATGAGCCCGAGGAGGAAGAGCTTGAGGAAATACCTGAGGCTGTTCAGGAACAGGAGCCCGAGGCTCTTCCCGAGGAGATTCTTAACACCATTAAGAACACCGAGATTGAGATTGTAACCGACGAGGAGGTTACCGAGCAGATTGTATCTCAGGACGAACTCCAGGAGACAACCACTGCTATCGGTGCTACCAACTTCGATCAGGGTACTGACGATATTAACGTTGTTCGTGAGCACAAAGACGAGGTTATCGTCGAGGAGAAGAAACCAGTTGAGGAAAACAAGGTGTTTGACGCTGTTGAGCAGATGCCTACTTTCCCCGGTGGTGACGCTGAGCTCATGAAGTATCTCCAGAAGAACCTTACCTATCCCACTCTCGCTGCCGAGAATGGTATTCAGGGTACCGTACTGCTTCAGTTCGTTGTACAGAAAGACGGTTCTATCGGTGAGGTTAAGGTTGTTCGTTCTAAGGACCCCGACCTTGACAAGGAGGCTGTTCGAGTTGTTAAAGGTATGCCTAAGTTCATTCCCGGTCGTATGAATGGCCAGGCTGTGAACGTATGGTTTACACTCCCCGTTCGCTTCAAACTCCAGAACTAATAGATTAATTCTATAATACTCTTATCGCGTAAGGCGGCAAGCAAATTGAGGCTTGCCGCCTTACTTGTTTTTTATTTGGCTATTTCTGCTCTAATTGTTAACTTTGTAGTCAGACAAACAGTTTTGACTGATGAAAGGAGCAATTATTTTCCGACTCGTGTGTATCCTGTTGTTGTGGCTTTTCTTTTGTGGATGGCTGCTTACCCGATATGCACAGACCGATACACCCATTAATCTACGCACTCTCTTTCCGCTCGTGGCGTCGGCTATAATAATATTTGTTCCCCTGTATAAAAAGTATTTTAGGAAATCAAGTGGAAAGTAATTCTATAAATAATCTATCTACTCAGCGCTTTGAGCTGCTGTCACGCATCGATTCTCCGGCCGATTTAAAACAATTATCGGTCGAACAGTTGCCGCTGCTGTGTCGCGAGATTCGTCAATTCTTGATTGAGAATGTGTCACAAAATCCCGGACACTTTGGTTCGAGTATGGGCGCAGTAGAGTTGACCGTGGCTTTGCACTATGTCTTCGATACTCCTTACGATCGTGTGGTGTGGGACGTCGGCCATCAGGCCTATGCCCATAAACTGCTCACAGGGCGTCGTGATACATTCTGTTCTAATAGAAAGTTGGGCGGAATAAGCGGTTTCCCGAATCCGTCCGAGAGTCCCTATGACACATTTTCGGCCGGTCACGCCTCTAACTCTATATCGGCAGCTTTGGGTATGGCAGTTGCTACCGAGATTAACCACGACAATCCATTGAGACATGTGGTTGCCGTTATAGGAGACGCGTCAATCAGCGGTGGTCTGGCATTTGAGGGGCTTAACAATGCTGCCAATACCAACAGCAATGTTCTCATAATTCTCAACGACAACGACATGTCGATTGACCGTAATGTCGGTTCGTTGCACGGTTATCTTGCCCACATCACTACTTCCAAGAGCTATAATAACGTACGCTATAAGACATTCAAGGCGCTCAAGAGTCTGCATCTTGTCACCGATCGTCAGCGTGGCCCTATAATGCGTTTTAATAATAGCCTCAAGTCATTGCTTACACGTGAGCAAAACATCTTTGAGGGACTGAATATACGTTACTTTGGGCCAATCGATGGTCATGATGTGTTGCGTCTTGTGCGCGTACTCCGCGATATCAAGGATATGAAGGGCCCACGATTGCTCCATCTGCGCACTGTCAAGGGCAAAGGCTATGAGCCGGCTGAGAAAGATCCGTCTCGCTGGCATGCGCCGGGTCGCTTTAATCCCGAAACTGGCGAGGTGGTCAAGACNGCGTCNGCAGTAGCGGNTCCCAAGTATCAGGAGGTATTCGGCCAGACTTTGCTCTCCCTTGCTCNCCTTGACAATCGTGTCGTTGGCGTCACAGCNGCTATGTCATCAGGTACCTCGATGAATATACTTCAGTACGAGATGCCTGAGCGCGTCTTTGATGTTGGCATCAGCGAGGGACATGCCGTCACATTTGCCGGCGGTATGGCTACTGATGGACTTCGCCCGTTCGTCGCCATATACTCTACGTTCCTGCAACGTGCCTACGACAATATCGTCAACGACACCGCGATACAATCATTGCCTGTTACACTTTGTATAGACCGTGCCGGACTGGTCGGCGAGGACGGAGTCACTCACCACGGAGTCTACGATATGGCATATCTGAGACCTATTCCCGGAATGATTGTCGCCTCACCGCGCAATGCCGCTATGCTGCGCGATTTGATGTACACATCACTCGTAACCGAACATGGCCCCATGGCTATCAGGTACCCTCGTGGCTCGGCTGACATGGCTGTTGATACGGCCCAGGCTAAAAAATTAATGCTTGGCCATGGTGAGACACTGACTGCCGGTAATGGTGTTCAGATTGTCTCAATAGGTCCGATTGCCGANCAGGTCGCTTCGGCAGTCGATAAGGCCCGAAGTGAAGGTCTTGATGTGGCCCATCACGATGCNATNTTCCTCAAGCCGCTCGACGATNAGNTGATGCATAANATTGCNGCNACCGGNNGCNCNGTTGTCACTGTCGAGGACGGNACTGTCGAGGGNGGTCTCGGTACGGCNGTTACTGACTGGCTNAACGANCATGGCTATGAGCGCAAGGTGGTGAAAATCGGCGTTCCCGACCGTTTTATATATCACGGTACGGTGCCTGAACTTTATAAAATGTGTGGCATGGACAGCGAGTCTATCTATGCCGTGATTAAAAGTGAGTCCTAAACACCACAGTTAAACAGTTGATATGAGAATTGTAATTGCAGGNACAGGAGAGGTTGGTTCGCATCTTGCAAAATTGTTGTCAAGAGAGGAACAGGACATAGTCGTTGTAGATGACAACGCCCAGAAACTCGCTATGCTCGANGCNAACTACAATCTCATGACGTGTCTTGGCAGCCCCGTATCATTCCGTACACTGGCNGATGCCGGTGTNGACGANGCCGACTTGTTTATTGCTGTAACCCCTTATGAGGAGTGCAACGTCACGGCTTGTTCAATTGCTCACTACCTNGGCGCAAAACGCACTGTGGCNCGAATTGACAATTACGAGTTCATGAAGCCNGAACACAAGGGCTACTTNAACAGNATAGGTATCAGNGATGTAATCTATCCCGAGTANCTTGCAGCCGTNGAAATCAAGACGGCGCTTAAACGTGGCTGGGCACGTAACTGGTTCGAACTCAAAGACGGTGAAATTATACTTATTGGTGTAAAAGTGCGNGAGAATGCCGAGATTGTCGGTCATCAGCTCAAGGANTTGACCATGTCTCAGCACAACTACCACGTNTCTGCCATCAAGCGACGCCGTCAGACCATTATACCGCGTGGTGACGATGTCATCATGTCTCACGACATCATCTATTTCACCACAACGCCNGACCACGTCGAGTATATCCGCAAGATTTGTAACAAAATCAGTTATAAAGTCAAGCGCATAATGATTNTGGGAGGAAGCCGCATAGCCGTTAGACTCGTCCAGATGGCTCCCCCCGACTGGAAAATTACAATAATTGAAAGCGANGCNGANCGATGTCGTCGGTTACCCGAGCTTTGTCCCGAGTGTGAAATCATACATGCCGATGGCAANGACAACGATGTTCTCATTGACGAGGGTATATCCGAGACCGATGCTTTCATTGCTTTGACCGACAGTTCCGAGACAAACATTCTGGCCTGTCTTACAGCCAAGGAGTTTGGTGTCAACAAGACTATCGCCGAGGTCGAGAATATTCAGCTCATATATCAGGCCGAGGGTCTGAACATAGGTACCATCATCAATAAGAAACTGCTCGCCTCAAGNAAGATATTTCAGGTTCTGATTGATTCTGACACTGAGTCGTCTAAGTTNATGTCGCTCGCNGATGCCGAGGTCGCCGAACTCGAGGTGAAANCCGGTTCAAAAATATCACGCAAACCTGTGCGCGATCTTAACTTGTCCCGCGACATCACCCTCGGAGGTCTTGTGCGTGACGGCAAGGGCATGCTTGTGACCGGTAATACCGTCTTTCAGCCCGGTGACCGTGTCGTGGTTTTCTGCCTCTCGGGCCAGATTCACAAGCTCGAGAAGTTGTTCAGCTAAAAAAATCATNCCAATTAATGATATATGATTAAGGCAAATAGTTTTCGCACAATAAATTACCGCACAGTTGTACGGCTTCTGGCCCAACTGATGCTCATTGAGTCGGGATTCATGATGATACCGATGTTGGTGAGCATTTTCTATGGCGAGAACGATTACTACGCCTTTCTCGTNGCCATTCTGATTACATTGCTCGCGTCTTGGGCTATACTCTCNGGTGTACGTTCGGGACGCCGCGACCTCGGCAAGCGCGAGGGNTACATGCTCACGTCGCTCGTGTGGGTCGTGTTCTCTATTTTCGGCATGATACCGTTCATGGTATCAGATGTTTCGTTGGGCTTGACCGACGCCTTTTGTGAAACGATGTCAGGCTTTACCACAACGGGCTGTTCAGTACTAAATGATGTCGAGTCATTGTCTCACGGCGTCCACATCTGGCGCTGTCTCATGCAATGGATCGGAGGCCTCGGTATCATGATTTTNACGCTCGCGGTTATGCCAATGCTCAATTCTTCGGGNGGTATGCAGATGATGAACGCCGAGCTGCCTGGTATCACCAAAGAGAAACTCAGTCCACGCGTCAGCCAGACGGCNAAGCGCNTGTGGCTTGTNTACATGTTGCTNACACTTCTNCTCGCCGTTTTGCTATGTNTNGGCCCCATGAATATNTTNGATGGNATTTGTCATGCACTCAGCACCATGTCGACCGGCGGATTTTCAACCCGCAATGACTCTATCGGTGCATGGGACTCNTGGTACATACGCCTCGTTGTGTTGGTGTTCATGTTCATAGGCGGCGTCAATTTCGCNTTGATATATCGTGCCTCTATAGGTAAGATTCGNGCTTCNTGGAAGGACGAGACATTCCGATTTTATGTCAAGGTTATTATTGTGTTGACCATTCTGCTCACNATCGGTTACATCGTTAACTGCCGTCCCNAGTGGAGCATGTCGGTCTTCGTCGACCCCCTCTTCCAGGTTGTCTCGACCTTNACCAGCACNGGCTACTCGGTCACCGACTGTCAGTCGTGGGGCACATTTGTATTCCCGATACTGCTCATACTGATGTTTGTNGGAGCCTCGGCAGGCAGTACCAGTGGTGGCTGCAAGCTTGACCGCATATCATTCCTGTTCAAGAACTGTCATAACGAGATTATGAAATGTATACACCCCAACAGGGTNTACTCGGTTTCAATTAACAACCGCGTCCAGTCACCNGAACTNGTNTCTAANGTCATGGCNTTCATGTGGCTATACATGGGAGCGATTATCGNTGGCGGCATTATGCTCGTGCTCCTCGGTATGCCCATCAGTGATTCGCTTTTTGCCTCGNTGTCATGTGTCGGTAACACGGGTCTTGGAGCCGGAGTCACNGCCGATTCATTTGTCGACGTACCTGTTGCCGGCAAGTGGATTTTATCGTTGCTTATGTTGGTGGGCCGACTTGAGATATTCACGGTACTCGTACTGTTTACCCGAGACTTCTGGCGCAAATAAAAAAACGTGACCCGTTTATTCCGAATCACGTTTGTCTATATTGTATTNNTGACTTATTTATNANCCTCAAGCGACTGGGCTAAGTATATTGCTGTTGGCGAATCGCCTTTNGCGACCGNCTCAGGNGTGCCTGTTGCGACGATTTTGCCTCCGTTTTTACCNCCGCCGGGCCCCATNTCAATGATGTAGTCGGCCGATTTCAGTACGTCAAGATTGTGCTCGATGACCAGCACTGTGTTTCCTTTTTCAACAAGACGGTTTAACACTCCCATCAAGGTCTTTATGTCCTCAAAGTGCAGNCCNGTTGTCGGCTCGTCAAGAATGAACAGGGTCTTGCCTGTATCTTTTTTNGCGAGCTCGGTGGCTAATTTTACGCGCTGATTTTCGCCTCCTGACAATGTCGACGATGGCTGTCCGAGCTTGATGTATCCTAAACCTATTTCCTGAAGCACCTTAATCTTTTTGATAATCGAGGGCTGATTGGCAAAGAATTCGACTGCCTGATTTATGGTCATATCAAGTACGTCGGCAATAGATTTGCCTTTGAATCTAACNTCGAGAGTCTCACGGTTGTACCTTTTGCCGCCACATGTCTCACACGGTACAAGCACGTCGGGCAAGAAGTTCATCGCTATGGTACGGTAGCCGTTGCCCGAGCAAGTCTCACATCGGCCACCCGACACATTAAATGAAAATCGTCCCGGCTTGTAGCCTCTGATTTTTGCTTCGGGGAGTGAAACAAACAGGTTGCGTATGTCTGAGAATACGCCCGTGTAAGTTGCCGGATTGGAACGAGGTGTACGTCCTAAGGGCGACTGGTCGACAGTGACGACTTTATCGATATTCTCAATGCCGTCTATGCTCTTGTAGGGCAGCGGTTCCTGTAGCGACCTGTAGAATTTGCTTGACAGTATTGGCTGTAGTGTGCCATTGATAAGCGACGATTTGCCCGAACCCGATACGCCGCCCACACATGTCAGCGTTCCGAGCGGAAGCTTCAGATCGACATTCTTCAGATTGTGTCCGGTGCAGCCCATCAGGGTAAGGTATTTGCCGTTTCCTTTACGTCGTTTGTCCGGCACCTCGATGCTGTTCGTTCCGTTGAGATAGCTTGCCGTCAGCGTCTTGGTCTTTAGCATCTCTTCTGGCGTTCCCTGGAACACTACTTCACCTCCGTGACGGCCTGCGCCGGGCCCTATGTCGACAATATAGTCGGCTTCCTGCATCATCTCCTGGTCGTGCTCAACGACAATCACTGTGTTCGACGCATCGCGCAGTGCCTTGAGGGAGTTTATAAGTCGGGTATTGTCGCGTTGGTGAAGTCCGATGCTCGGCTCATCAAGAATATACATCACGTTCACGAGCTCCGAGCCAATTTGTGTCGCGAGTCTTATGCGCTGGCTCTCGCCGCCCGACAGGGTTGCCGTCGCACGAGCCAGTGACAGGTATTCAAGACCTACATCTATCAGGAAGTGCAGCCTCGATTTTACCTCTTTGAGTATCTCGTGAGCCACTGTAGCCTTGACGGGGGGTAGGGTGGGTTCTATGCTCTTGACCCAGGCATAAAGGTCGTCAATATCCATGCGGCACAGCTCGGCGATGTTCTTGTCGGCGATGAAGAAGTGCAACGCCTCTTTGTTCAGTCGGTCGCCATTACATTCTGGACAGGTGATGCGTGAGAAAAACTGGCCGCTCCACTTTTGAGACGACGAGTCGGCATCTTCGCTCTGCTGCAGTTCAATATACTTGATTATGCCCTCGTAGGTTGCGAAGTAGTTCGAAGTGCTCAGAGTCTCCGACTTTATGTTGAGTCGTTCGTTGGTGCCGTTCAGAATATCGTTCACAGCCTCCTCGGGCAATTCCTTTATCGGAGTCTTTG
The DNA here is from genome assembly GCA_014802385.1 of Bacteroides sp. GTDB lineage: Bacteria > Bacteroidota > Bacteroidia > Bacteroidales > Muribaculaceae > JAAVFS01. The sequence continues at coordinate 45,416 of JAAVCJ010000012.1, read as the reverse complement.
TCGTGTAGCCATATTTTTCACATATTGCCGCAATCTGCCACCACAACATCGTATTTTTCTGCTTGCCCAACGGCACAATTCCACCGTCGGCTATCGACAGCGAGTCGTTCGGAATTAGTTTGGCGCGGTCAATGACATTGACTGTACCGAGGCCTTTACAACACGGACATGCACCCTGAGGTGAATTGAACGAGAAGTTGTGCGGAGCAGGTTCGCGGTACGACAGACCGCTCTCGGGGTCCATCAGCGACATGCTGTAGTGGTTTATTTCACCGTTATCGGCGTCAAGTATAGATAGTTGTTTGTCACCTTGTGCGAGCGCTGTATCGACCGAACTTGATAGTCGTTCAAGATCCTTGTTCGATACCTTGAGCTTGTCAATGACGAGCTCAATCGTGTGGTTCTTGTAGCGGTCGAGCTTCATTCCGGGCACAATCTCCCTCACCTCACCGTCTACACGGACACTTATATACCCTTTCTTGGTCAGTGACTCAAACAAGTCCTTGTAGTGACCTTTGCGGTTCTTGACGAGTGGTGAGAGTATATAGACTCGTTTGCCGAGATACTTTTCAAGCAGCAGCTCGATGATTTTCTCGCGCGAATACTTAACCATCTCTTTGCCGGTTATATAACTGCGAGCCGTGGCTATACGTGCATACAGCAGTCGCAGGAAGTCATATATCTCGGTGGTGGTGCCGATCGTACTTCGCGGGTTGCGGTTGACCGTCTTTTGTTCGATGGCAATGACAGGGCTCAGGCCTGTAATTTGGTCTACGTCGGGACGCTCGAGCGCGCCAAGCATACCGCGGGCGTACGACGAGAATGTCTCGATATATCGGCGCTGGCCCTCGGCATAGATGGTGTCAAAGGCCAGCGATGATTTTCCTGATCCCGACAGGCCCGTGATGACGCTTAGTTTGCCAAGTGGTATTGTTACGTCGATATTTTTCAGGTTGTGCACGCGCGCCCCCGTCACATTCAGTGCCGGGAGTGCCGTGTTGGTTTTGTTCTTATCGGTATGTTGTGTTTTCACGATTTATCAAATTTAGATTGTNGTGGGCNATTATTTGACCCAGGCTTTATTATGGACTTTGATGTCCTGTGTCGACCTATGGAGCGACTTTTGCTTCGGAATTTTCACTTTATAGGTCTTGCCGCTGCGGTTTGGCAGGTTCTTGGCTCTNATCCANGGATTGGCCTCTCTCAAGATTGAGTAGCTGATGCCGTGGTCTTGAGCCCACTGTGCCCAGTCGCCAATCTCGGTGTTTACATCAATTGTGTCATATTCGACCGGCTGATACAACTGCTCGGGAGTGAGGTGAAAACCGAATGCCGTCGGATTTTCAAGAATCATTTTGGCTGCCAAAATTCTGAACATGTAGCGNGATGTCTCGTCGACCAGATATAGGTCGAANGCCGAGTCGGCCATTTGGGCGTCCANCTGTGTGGTTATTCGGTTTGAGCCACCGTTGTATGCTGCCGCGGCACTNTCCCANTTGCCGTATTCGGCATAAGCCTTTTTCAGATAGCGACATGCGGCCTCGGTCTCTTTCTCGATATTATATCGTTCGTCGACCCACTCGTTGACCTCCAGACCATACTGNTTGGCTGTGGCCGGCATGAACTGCCATATACCGGCAGCCTTGGCCGGCGAATATGCGCGCTGGTTCAAGGTACTCTCGATACATGCGAGGTAAAGCAGATCGGTCGGTACGCCGTTCTTTTTAAGGATNGGTTCGAGTATCGGAAAGTATTTGTTGGCGCGCTTTATGAGCAGCAATGTGTTGCCGTGAGTATAGAGCATCGATGTNAGNTCCCTGTCAAAGCGCTCATACATGTCTATGCGGTCAAGATCTATTGTTTGGTCGGCAAACTTAACTGACGCCGGGATAACAGGGTTNACTATTGTCAGTGTTCCNGGNGTTGCCTCGGTCTCATTGTGATTTGTATGTGATTCAGACTGTGCGGCGCCCGCATTGCATGAAGCGCCCNCACATGCCATTAAAAATATAGACAGTATTTGTGTTGAATGTTTCATTCTGATTTACCTTAAAAATATTCCTTTATTCAGNAGGTGTGCCGACTTTGTTTGATCCCTGTCGGTAATTGATTATGTTGATGTCGCCCGACAGCGAGTAGTTCTTTCCGTCGGCTCCACGGGCCTTGATNACATAATAATANACTCCGGCNGGTACCGTTTTGCCTCCATACTTACCGTCCCAACCTTGTGACGGGTCGGTNGTNGAAAACAGTTTGACTCCCCATTGGTTGAAGANGTGACACTCAAACTGTGTTATCGATTTGTAGCTCACTTTCCACTCGTCGTTTATACCCTCNGAGGCTCCGGGNGAGAATGCGTTGGGACATTCTATCTTTGAGTCACCTATTGANACCTGGTAGGTATCGCTTATCCATTCACAGTCGCCTGACGCATTGGCGGCCACATAACGCACGTAGGTGACACCGAAGTTGGTGAATGTGTATTCGACCTCGTCCTGATTGAAACGCAAGTCTATTATGTCAAAATCGGGGTAGCTTGACATTTGCCATTCGCGATANGCTACGGCGTCCGATGCTACAGCCGTGAATGTAATGTCCACAGGTGCCGACCCTCCGAGTTCACCGTTGTCAACGCTTATCTCGTTGTCATTGTCACGAGTCGCCATACTTGCCGATGTATGGGCATCGATNGCCACTGTCGCGTAGTTGTCGGTAACGATATTCATTTCACGGCCCCATTCCTTCAGGAATCGATCACCGCTAATCTCGAAATCGGTGTCACATAGAGGTGCCGCCACTCTTATGGTTGAGCCGCTGATATAGGCGGCCGTTTCTTTCTCNACACTCTGATTGAACGACTGNGAATCGTCGTCCCACGACAACGACCTGTAGGTTATCTCGATATCTCGTGACAGGTCTCGCGGCACACCAGTGATGGTGTAGTATGTGATTCGCGGGGCCTCGCCGTCAACCTCAATCGCCGTCATGGCACAGTCGCTCTCGGCAGTATTGACTGTCGCGCCGTTCAGACTCATGGTATGTTTGTCATAATTTACCACCCAGTAGCAGTGCTGCCGGCCATTATCGGTTATTATGTAGCCCATATCATCGCTACCAAGTGAGATGGTACACTCAGTGCCATTGCGTGTGAATGGTATCGGCTCGCTGTACCCGCCACCGAGCTGACTGTAACGTGACCACTCGACGGTTGCCGAGGCCGACGATGCGTTATATGTAGCATCTATGCCATCGGTTGAGTCGATTATATACACCGATTCGATGCCGGTGTTATTCTCGGGTTTTATAGCGATGGCTTTGTCATTCAGTCNGCTGAAGGTAAGCTGGGCCTGGGCCGCTATGCTGCCTGTCAGTGTCAATACGATTGTAACAATGTATTTCCTCATAGAAATTGTGCTGGCTCTTAAACATACAAAATTAGTGAATTAATTTGTCATAACCTATTAATCTCTTTTTTAATGTACTTAAAATATGTTGATGCCCCAGCGGTCTAATAATTCAGAATGGTCTCAAAATCTTTTTGACTGTCCGGTTTGTTGTAATAGTTGGTAGAAAACACCTAAATATCGTGTATTCGATATTAATTCAGTAACTTTGCAAAAGGTTNCAACTATGACACATTCATCACTATCAAAATTCACTATATTGTCGTTTGTCTTGTTGGCATTCGCGCAAATGGCTGTCGCTCAGACGTCAGATGCGATTGCTTCCGAGAGGGGCGACTCACTTGCAGCCGATTCCATGAGGTATAGCAAGTGGGGTTTTATTGCGCCCATTATCAGATATTTCGACGATTCAAACAAAGTTCGCAAGGATAAGGCTTTTGACATAAGTTTTATCGGTGGCCCGCACTATTCCAACGAGAAGAAATTCGGCCTGGGATTGCTTGCAGCCGGCGTTTATTATACCGATCGTACTGACTCTTTGACCCCACCGAGCAATGTGTCGCTCTATGTCGATGTATCTACGAGTGGATTCTATTCAATTGGCTTGAAAGGTACGACGCGTTTTAGAGATGACAAATATCGAATAAATTATAAAGGCGAATTTCAGTCCATGCCCGATAAATTTTGGGGCATAGGCTATGACCATGACGCGAATAATGATACACAGACCAAGTATCAGCGTCTGATGGCCGAAGCAAAGATTGATGCTCAGGTTCGATTGTTTCCTGATTTTTATGTGGGCCCGATGATTGAATTTGCTTATGTTAAAGCCTCGAAATATGACCCTGCTATGCTATATCTATGGCGTGGTGAGGATATGCGCACGTTCAGTTATGCGGTTGGCCTGCAGGTAAGCTATGATACTCGCGACAATCTTACTGCCCCTCATCGCGGTGTGTGTCTGACGCTGGCTCAACGTTATTACGGCAAATGGATGGGCAACACATATCCGTTCTCTTCGACCGAGTTAACGGCTGTGTGGTACACTCCGACATGGAAGGATTGCACACTTGCAATGCAATATCACACCCTTCTTACCTATGGCGATACTCCATGGGGTATGTTGGCCTATATGGGTGGCAGCTATACCATGCGAGGCTACTATGAGGGGCGCTATAGAGATAAAGGTGAAATGGATTTCACGGCCGAACTACGTCAACGTGTCTATCGCCGCATCGGTGTTGTTGCATGGGGTGGGGTAGGCTCGATATTCCCGAGACTCAGCTGTATGTCGGTCAAGCAACTGTTACCCAGCTATGGTGTAGGCCTTAGATGGGAATTCAAGAAAAATGTCAATGTGCGTTTTGATGTCGGTTTCGGCAAGGGTGAGAAAGGTTTTGTATTTAATATTAACGAAGCATTCTGATTGATTATGTTAAAATCTATATTGCGACACCCAGCGTGTACGCTTTTGGCTATATATTACACCATAGTGCTTATGGTCCCGAATATGGCGCTGTGCTTTACCGAGCCGGTATCTGCGATGTCACGCGTCATTAATATACTCATGCCGCTTGGTGTGTACCTATTGATTCTTTCGGCATTCAAGCGCACGGGTTGGGTGGTATGGGCCATGCTCCCGCTCTCAGTATTGGCTGCGTTCCAATTGGTACTCCTGTTTTTGTATGGAGGTTCTATCATTGCTGTCGATATGTTCCTTAATGTCGTGACTACTAACATGTCAGAAGCTACTGAGCTGTTGGCCAATCTTGGTGCTGCTATAGTCGTTGTTGTTATACTTTATCTTCCGCCACTTATTTGGGCAACCGTCACACTTGTGCGTAAGAAGACATTGAAACGTCCTGCCGCTATGGCCATGCGTTTTATCGGAGGTGTGCTCTTTGCTGCGTCGGCTATTATGGCTGTGGTGGCAAATCATGTTGATTCGGATTATAAAGTTGGCCGCGAGGTATTCCCAGTTAATGTTATGCATAATATAAAGATTGCCGTTGACCGAACGGTAGCGGCTGAACATTACGGAGAAACATCTGCAGCTTATAAGTTCGGCTCAAAGGCAACTCACGATACTGCTATGCCCGAGGTCTACGTGATGGTCATTGGCGAAACTTCACGTGCTATAAACTGGCAACTTGGCGGGTATGACCGTCCTACAAATAAGTGTCTGTCGTGTCGCGATGGACTGGTTTTTAATACTCGTGCTTTGAGTGAATCAAATACCACTCACAAGAGTGTTCCGATGTTGATGTCAAGTGTGCGTGCGTGCAATTTTGATTCGATAGGTTGTGTGAAAAGTATTATAACTGCGTTCAAGGAAGCCGGTTATAAGACGGCATTCATATCCAATCAAGCACCCAATCACTCTTATACCCAGTTCTTTGGCGAGGAAGCCGACATGTGTGAGTATATGCCCGATTCTCTGGGCTGTCACAGTTATGACCAAGAGATGCTTGATGTAGTGAAAAGATGTTTGGCCGATACCGTGTCTCGCAAGCAGTTTATTGTGTTACACAGTTATGGATCTCATTTTAAGTATCAGGAGCGTTATCCTGCCGGTTACGGTAGTTTCAAGCCTGATGAATGTAAGGAGGTCAATCAGGAGTCGCGTCAGTTGCTTGTTAATTCCTATGATAATTCTATTGAGTATACTGATATGTGGCTTGACGAACTTATGGATATGCTCGAACGTTCGGGCCGTACGGCTGCAGTGGTATATTCCTCTGACCACGGCGAGGATATTTTAGACGACAGTCGCGGACGCTTTCTTCATGCGTCACCTACACCTACCTACTATCAGTTGCATGTTGCGATGTTGTCGTGGGTGTCGGGTAAATATCGCAATCTCTATCCTGACAAATACGAACAACTAAAGGCCCACAGTGATGTCCCGGTGAGCTCTACGGCATCGCTGTTTGATACCATGCTCGACCTTGCAGGCATTGATACCGAGCATAGCGATTTGAAGCTTTCGTTGGCTTCTGAATCATATACTCGTCCCGATGTGTTGTATCTCAATGATATGAATAAAGGTGTGGATTATGCACACTGCGGTTTGAAAAAACGTGACATTGCTACGATGAATGAAAAATCTCTTTTGTAGAGATTGTTTGAAATTGTATTTTATGAAATTTTCCAAAATATTTTATAACTGCTTAATTGTTAGTAATGTATATTTTTGGAAGCAATGAAAAGTTATCAGAAATGATAATTTTGTAGAATTATTTTAGCTAAAAATTTTGCAGATTTGTTAATCCTGTCTAACTTTGTCAAGTCAATAATTTAGTACAAATCCAGACAAGATAAACCAATCATCAATGATACAGACCGTTGTTAAGCGTGATGGCCGCATAGTCGGTTATAACGAGGAAAAAATCAAAGCCGCCATACGCAAGGCGATGTTGCAAACCAAGCTTGGTGAGGACGAAGCTCTCATAATGAAGATTGTCGACCGCATCGGCATTACTGGCAAGGAGCAGATGTCGGTCGAGGAAATACAAGACAGGGTCGAGGTTGAATTGATGAAAAGCTCACGCAAGGAAGTAGCCAAACGTTATATTGCTTACCGCGACAAACGCTCTATTGCGCGTCGTGCTAAAACCCGCGATATATTCCTTGAGATTATCGAGGCTAAGAATAACGATATAACTCGCGAAAACGCCAATATGAACACCGACTCGCCGGCGGGCATGATGATGAAGTTTGCCAGCGAGACAACCAAACCGTTTGTCGATGATTACTTGCTTAGCGACGAGGCCCGTGAAGCCGTGCGCAATGGTTATCTGCACATTCACGACAAGGATTATTACCCAACCAAGTCACTGACGTGTGTACAGCATCCACTCGACCGCATACTCAAAGCCGGCTTTATTGCAGGTCATGGTGAGTCGCGCCCGGCAAAGCGTATCGAGACCGCATCTATCATCGGTTGTATCTCACTTGAAACCGCCCAGAACGAAATGCACGGAGGTCAGGCCATACCGGCATTTGATTTCTATCTTGCACCATACGTGAGGTCTTCGTTCGTCGAGGAGATTAAAAAGGTTGAGGCATTGTCGGGCGAAGATTTAAGCGATTTGTACGATATGCCTATCGATGACTATGTGAAGCGTCCGTTAGACGGTCTCGCAGGACGTGATCGTCTCGTCGCTCATGCCNTNAATCAGACTGCNAGCCGCGTACANCAGGCAATGGANGCATTTATACATAATATGAATACCATTCACTCGCGAGGTGGNAANCAGGTNGTNTTCAGTTCNATCAACTATGGTACTGATACGTCGGCCGAGGGTCGCTGTATCATTCGTGAATTGCTAAACTCAACCTACGAGGGTGTTGGCAATGGAGCGACTGCAATTTTCCCAATCCAGATTTGGAAAAAGAAACGTGGTGTCAACTATCTCNCCGATGATCCCAACTACGACCTCTATCAGCTGGCTTGTAAAGTAACGGCACGTCGNTTCTTTCCCAANTTNGTGAATCTTGACGCCACATTTAATTNCCATGAAAAGTGGAATGCGAATGATCCTGAACGTTACAAATACGAAGTAGCTACCATGGGATGCCGTACCCGTGTCTTTGAAAATCGTTATGGCGAAAAAACATCAATAGGTCGCGGCAACATCAGTTTCTCTACAATCAATATCGTGCGTCTTGCTATCGAATGTATGAATATTGTCGACCCGGCTGAGCGTGTCGNCCGATTCTTTAAGCGACTCGATGATATGCTTGAGATTACAGCCCGTCAGTTGTGTGACCGATTTGATTTCCAGAAGACGGCNCTTGCCAAGCAGTTCCCCTTGGTAATGTCTCGCCTTTGGAACGGTGCCGACAGTCTCAAGCCTAATGATACTATCGAGTCGGTAATCAATCAGGGTACTCTTGGAATCGGTTTTATAGGTTTGGCCGAGTGCCTTATCGCACTGACCGGCAAGCATCATGGAGAGAGCAAGGAGGCTCAGGAACTGGGACTGCGCATCGTGTCCCACATGCGTTCACGCGCCAATGAATTCAGCGAGCGCTATCAGCATAATTTTTCAATACTTGCCACTCCGGCCGAGGGACTTTCGGGTAAATTTACCGTCAAAGACCGTAAAAGCTTCGGCGTAATCCCCGGTATAACAGATAAGATATATTACACTAACTCCAATCACGTGCCGGTCTATTATCATTGNTCGCCCCGTCACAAAGCCCAGGTTGAGGCCCCTTACCATGAACTCACNGGNGGCGGTCACATATTCTACGTCGAGATTGATGGTGACGCNACTCACAATCCCAAGGCNATCATGGATATTGTAGACCTCATTGATAAGAANAANATCGGCTACGGCTCAATCAANCACAACCGTAATCGCTGNATGGATTGTGGCTACGAAGACGCCCAGGATAATTTGACNGAGTGTCCGCATTGTCACAGTCAAAACATCGACAAGCTGCANCGNATCACNGGCTACCTCGTCGGCACTACCGANCGTTGGAACAAAGCTAAGTTGGCCGAACTTGACGACCGCGTTNTACATAAATAATATCTCCGATTGTTTTTATGAGCGATAAAACACTGCGTGTGCTCAGGATTGTCGACGGTACAAGCGTCGACGGTCCGGGNCTNCGTACGTCAATCTATCTTGCCGGGTGTAGTCATGCGTGTGCCGGTTGCCACAATATGCAGTCGTGGGATTTNGCNGCCGGCGATGAGATGACCATTGATGAAATTGTCGANCATGTCGAACTTGAGGGTTNCAATGTGACGCTCTCGGGCGGNGATCCATTGTATCAGNCCGACGCNTTNNTGCNGTTGCTTGCCGAACTTAAAGCTCGTGGGTACAATGTATGGTGTTATACCGGTTTTANTTATGAACAAGTGTATAACGATGTTTCCATGAAACGGGTGCTTGACTATGTCGATGTGCTTGTTGACGGCCCGTTCGTGATGTCAGAACGCGATATAACGTTACGCTTCAGGGGNTCGNCCAATCAGCGACTCATAGATGTAGCGGCATCNCGGCCTGATAACATTGTNCAGTGGGCCGACTGATTGTTAATGCAGGCCAATATGCTTGCCGACTTCTTTTCGGTTTCGTCCCATTCGGCATCAGGGTCTGACATTGCNGTTATGCCGCCTCCGGCGTAGGCNCAGTAANGGTTCNTGNAAAAATGNACTGACCNCAGGTTGACATACGCCTGGTANCTCCACTCGTNATTCACGGCCACGAATCCGCCNTAGCATAGACGGTCATGCTCCTCCAGTCGCGCTATCGTCTCCATTGCCTGTGGTCGTGGGTAGCCCGATAGTGCGGGTGTCGGGTTAAGTTGGTCTATCACCTTATATCTGTCGTCGGGATTCATGTGAAATTCAAACATGTCGCATTTGTGTACCAGCTTGCCAAATTCGACATTGGGAACCGAGTATCTGCTCACGTTGTAATTCAGATTTTTTAACGTCTCGAATATGAAGTTCGACACCTGCATCTGCTCATCAGTATTCTTCGCGTCCCACGGCAGTGAAGTCCCGCCATTACGAGTTCCGGCAAGGGCTACAGTGTAGCTGTTGCCGTCCTTTGTGTCGATAGATAATAACACTTCAGGTGAAGCTCCTAACCATGCGCCTGTCTGGGGCGTATAGTAGAAAAATCTGAATGTGTTAGGGTGTTTTGCAAAATATTCCGATGCGACTTTGAGCCAGAACGAACAGTAGTCGTCAGTTTTCACTTCGCCACATATTGCGCGCGATAGTACTATTTTACGGCTTCCGGGCTGTGATTTCAGCAGCGAGACAATCTCTTCAACCTGTTGATGATGTTTTTCTCGCGACGTGGAAATGCGGCATACGTCCGTATGGTCATCAGACATGCACTCTCTCTGCTGGCTGTTCATCAGTTTCACCATTGCCTCATGGTCGAGGGTGTCGTTCAGAACTATGTGTTTAGACGATGGTTCGCCCCACCGGCCTATTTCAAAGGTACGGTCGCTTACAGGATTCTCACCCGGCATTGATACAATAATGTCTATCGCGGGGCCGAATTTATCGTTTGGGCCGTACTTGTACTGGTTGTCGGCCTTTACGTATAGTGCGAACGGAATCCTTTGTCTGAAGGCCGCTAATGCTATCTTGAACGGTAGGTGGTGATTATAAAAGTCGGGATATAGGGTAGCAGACATCTCCTAACGTGATTTGACGACAACTTACACCGGTTTTCCAATGAGTTCAAATGGTTGGGCCTCGGTAATTAATACGTTCTGGAAGTTGCCTATTGACAACTTACGGTCTTTGGCAATCAATACTTCGGGGTCTACCTCGGGCGAGTCCCATTCGGTGCGACCTATGTAGTAGTCTTCCTCCTCACGGTCAACTATTACCTTGAGTGTTGAGCCAACCTTGGTTTGCTGAATATCATTCGATATTTCTTCTTGCATGGCCATGAGTCGGTCGAGACGTTCTTGTTTCACATCTTCAGGAATAGAATCTGTGTAGTTTTTGGCTGCAAATGTGTCATCTTCCTCACAGTAGGCAAATGCACCCATGCGCTCAAATCTTGTGTCGGCAACAAACTTCATCAGGTCTTCAAACTCTTCTTCTCCTTCTCCGGGGAAGCCGGTCATCAACGTGGTGCGCAGGTGTAGTGATGGTACGCGACGGCGCATCTCGGCAATCAGCTGTCGGGTCTCATCGCCGTTTATATGACGTTTCATGTTCGACAATACCTTGTCGTTAGAGTGTTGAAGCGCAATGTCCATATACTTGCACACATTGTCACGCTCGGCCATCACGTCCATTATCTCTATCGGGAACTGGGCGGGGTAGGCGTAGTGCAGGCGTATCCACTCAACGCCGCTTATGTCGGCAATCTTGTCGATCAGCTCGGGCAATTGCATTCGTCCGCTCAAATCAAGTCCATAGCTTGACAGGTCTTGAGCAATGACGTTGAACTCCTTGACACCACGGTCTACAAGCATCTTGACCTCGTCGGTCAGGCTGTCGATGGTGCGTGATTTGAACCGTCCAGTTATAAGCGGTATCGCGCAGAATGCACAAAAACGATTGCACCCCTCGGCTATCTTCAGGTAGGTGTAGTGGGGTGGGGTGGTTATGGTGCGGTCGATCGACAGTAAGTCGTTGTTGCGGTAACCTGACAGGTCGGCTACCAGATCGGTAAAGTTGAACTTGCCATACCAACCGTCAACCTCAGGCAGCTCTGACTCGAGCTCACCTTTGTAGCGTTGCGACAGGCAGCCCATGACATAAACTTTGTCGACGAGCTTCTGTTCCTTGCCTTGCAGGTATTCGAGTATGGTGTTGATTGATTCCTCTTTGGCGTCACCGATGAAGCCACATGTGTTGATGACGACAATGTCGCCACGTTTTACGGGCTGCTGGTGTACAGCTTTGAAACCGCGCTTTGTAAGCATGGAGAGTGTACGCTCGGTATCAACAAGATTCTTTGAGCAACCGAGCGTTATGATGTTAACACGTTTTTGTGCCATTAGTCGTTGGTGAATAACGATCTTACGAATTCTTCTTTATTGAACACCTGCAGGTCGGTGATTTTCTCACCGAGGCCGATGTATTTGACCGGAATTTTGAACTGGTCGCTGATGCCTATGACTACTCCGCCTTTGGCTGTGCCGTCAAGTTTTGTTACGGCAAGTTGACTCACTTTGGTCGCGGCCACAAACTGTTTGGCCTGTTCAAAGGCATTTTGTCCTGTCGAGCCGTCCAGCACGAGGAGCACTTCGTGAGGTGCGTCGGGCACAACTTTCTTCATCACGTCACGTATCTTGGTCAGTTCGTCCATGAGGCCCTTCTTGTTGTGTAAGCGACCGGCTGTGTCAATGATAACCACATCGACATCGTTGGCCTTGGCCGACTGGAGTGTATCAAATGCGACTGCAGCAGGGTCTGAACCGAGTTTTTGCTTGATAACAGGTACATCGGCACGGTGACCCCACTCCTCAAGCTGTTCTATCGCAGCTGCACGGAATGTGTCGGCAGCGCCGAGCATTACTTTATTACCGGCAGCTTTAAACTGGTGGGCGAGCTTGCCTATGGTTGTGGTTTTTCCAACGCCGTTTACACCTACAACCATGATCACATGGGGGTGGTGAGATGCCGGAACCTCGAAGTCGCCGAGATTGTCGTCATTGTCATTTTCGGCAAGCATGTCACAAATCTCTTCACAAAGCAGATTATTGAGCTCCTCGGTTCCTACATATTTGTCTCGCGCAACACGATCCTGTATGCGGTCAATTATGCGTAGTGTGGTATCAACTCCAACGTCCGACGTAATGAAAGCTTCTTCAAGATTGTCAAGCACATCGTCGTCAATTTTAGATTTGCCGGCTACAGCATGGGCTATCTTGGCAAAGAATCCTTTTTTAGTACATTCAAGACCGTTATCGAGGGTCTCTTTCTTTTCTTTTGAGAACAGTTTGTTAAAAAATCCCATAGAAGATTACTTCAATTTATAATTGAGTACAAAGGTACTAAATTTTATCGAGATTGTGCTTTTGTACAAGAACTGATTTTTTTTAAATATAAGTAATGTTATCAGCACACGGTCGTTGCTGCTATTCTAATGGGACACTGACGCCCCTAAACAAGAAGCGCCGACCACTGACTAAGGAACAGCAGCGTCAACGCTTTATGGAGTTGATGAAAAAACGAAGCAAGTGAGCTTGCGCTATTTTAGAAAAAATCCATCATCATTATTATCGCCACCAGAAGTGATTGTATTTATTCCAATGATAAATACAATCAAGAAAATACCGCCAACAACATTAAGTAGTATCTCAAAGAAATTTGACATACTTGCCACAAGTATCAATGCCGATATAATTGAAGGTATCATAGTGCAGTATTTTGCTGTAAAATTAAATAAAATATAGTAAACAAACAATAGTAACCAACAATTAGCGGCACCCGTCATGGAGTTTGACCAGGCTATGCGTGCGGCCAATACCATGGCCGGTAAGGGAGCCAAAGATTTTGAGAATCTCAAGTCACGTCAACACTCGTCAAGAGCTATGGCTAAAGGAATCTGGATATATTTTAGCGCTTGGAGAGTAGCCAGCCACAAGGCATAAATCCTAATACCATACACTTGGCGAATATGCTATCGCAGTCGGCGAGTATTGTGGAAACGCTTCGCCCGGTTCTGAATCCGTCCATCGATATTCCGACTACGGCTTTGAGCATATTTTTAGGGTCACTGAATATGTATTGTTTTAATATATTATTGACCATGAATTGCCACAGGTAATAATTTTGGGGGGCACGGTTACGGCTGCCACCGGCTGTAATAGCTCCGTTTCCGTCCGAATGATAGACTCTTACGGGCCAGTCAATAACATATTCTTTATATTCTTTGCCTATGGTGTACCACAATATGCTTTCGGGCATAAAGCGTCCAGAGTCGGCTTTTACCTGGTGAGGATACTTGCGTAAAATATCGGTACGGTTAAAACCGCACATTTCACCCTTGAGTCTATATTTGTGACGTAAATCCTGTGGCGAAGTGATCAGGTATTTACCATCATTATATTTCTTTGGAATAGGAGTTCCGATAATTTTACCTGTTTGAGGGTCAATACACCTGCCGGTCACACCTTTCAATCCGGGTTTTATATCTTCGGGTATCGAGGCCCAGGTTTCATAGAAAGTATTCAATGAGTCGGGTAACAGTTCGTCATCGCTGTCAATGGTTACCATGATTTCACCCCTGGCCAGCTCAGTAGCGTGGTTTATGGCAACGTGTTTACCCTGATTGGGCTGTTTGTAATATCTTATAGGTATGAGATTTTCTGCNCACCAATCTGNNACNGTCTGCGANGTGCTGTCGTNTGAGCCGTCATCTATTATGAGCCATTCAAATTGTATGTCANCTTTTGTTATATCGGCTATCNTGACAATCGAATTATACAGGCGTATTAGTTCNGATTGTCGNTTAAAGGTTGCCGTNGCGATTGTNGCCCANGGCTTTGTTNCCAAATCGGCTTTTTCTGACTTCAGTATTAATTCNGGCTTATATGTATCCATTTGAGTNCAGAGGCGAGATTATTTTTCACAAAGATAGTCAATAATCTCGACGATACAAATTAGCGGCGAGGTACAATTACGCGCTCACCGAGGTTNCGGGCGANCTCCATGCGCAGGCGTGTGAAGTTGTCGATATTCTTCAANGTNGCAGCCAGTTTCTCCATGTAATCNGGAGCCGATTGGTCAAGGNTNGTNAGNGCNTCACGTTCAAGTCTTATCATAATGGCCAGNTGTGCNTCTTTGACACTCGCGACAGCNTTNGGCACGAGGTCAACAAGTCGGTCACGNTCGGTCTCGATGTGTGAGTATTTGGTGTGAACTTTACTCAACTGGTGACGTTCGCTGACGAGGTCGACCGTAAGATTGCGTATATCGGCATTGGGCGATGAGGCCATGCGTATATTGAGATAATCATCGGCAAAACGATCANTCTCTTCNGCCATGAAATTATCGCATTTCTCTTTCAGTGCAATCTCACGTTTTTTTATGTCAGACATGTCGGTTGCNGTTGCTTGTATTTCGGTCATGCCCTCGTTCCACATATCATCGCGTCGCGATTTGACCGATTCGCTATGTTTGAGCTGGTCTGCNGCCCATGAGTCACGATACAGTCGCATAGCCGTATCGAATGACTCTTTGTGTACNCTNTTTGTCCACTCTATCCCGTCGAGCGACAGNTCCTCGGCAATNTATTCAAGNACTGTCATCGGTGACGAGTTGCCGTCGGCGTCCATAGCTTCACACAGGGTGACNGTACCATATTTCAGCGCGTACTTCAGTAATTCGCGTTCGCATGCTTCCAGCAGTCGACGGCTGTTGGCTGTGGCCTCGGCAGCTGTCTGGGCTTTGTTGGCCGAAGNCTGTGCCGGGGTCGATTGGTGTTGTGNTNACGGCTGACTGACGTTTTGCTCGTTATATTTGTAGTTTTCGCGCTGTCGGGCCGTTGCTTTGTCNACCTCAAGCCGCAGAACCGGTTCGTCGATGTTCAGAAGGCGGCTGCACTCGCCGATATAAACGGTTCGGGTGATGCTGTCAGGTATAATCGATATTGACTTGACGATGTCGGTGATTACCTCCGATNGCTTTATGGGGTCATTCTCCACGCCTTCAAGAAGTNTGCGCGTCTTGAAGCGAATGAAGTCGGTCTCGTTGTCTGCGATATANTGCTCAACCTCGGCTGTCGTGTGGCTTTGAGCNAACGAGTCNGGGTCTTCGCCGTCGGGCAACAGNAANACTTTAATCTTCATGCCNTCGGCAAGCAGCATATCAATACCTCTCAGTGAGGCTTTTATGCCTGCCGCATCGCTGTCATAGATTACNGTGACATTTTCGGTAAAGCGGCGTATGAGTTTGATTTGCCCCTCGGTAAGCGCNGTGCCTGATGACGCAACGACGTTTTCAATGCCGCTTTGTGACATTGAAATNACGTCCATNTANCCCTCTACAAGTATACACTTGTTTTTCTTGACAATCGANTGNTTGGCCTGGTACAGGCCATACANCTCNTGGCTCTTGCTGTAGATTGTCGATTCNGGCGAATTNACATATTTGGCGACTGTCTTGTCAGAACGCAGTGTTCGGCCGCCAAATGCTACAACCTTGCCAGAGATGCTGAAAATCGGATAGATGACACGTCCCTTGAAGCGGTCATACACCTGATCGCGTTCATTTTTGATACATAGACCGGTTTCTATCAGATACTTTTCGTTATATCCGTGTTGTTTTGCTGCATTCAACAGTGCGTCACGTCGGTCGAGCGCATAACCAAGATGAAATCGCTTAATCGCAGCGTCACTAATGCCGCGCTCGCGAAAGTAGGGTAGGCCAATTGTTTGTCCGTCGGGCTCCTGAGTGAGATTGCTTTCAAACTGTTCGAGTGCGAACTGGTTGATGGCGAGCATGCTCTCGCGATTGTCTTTTGCCTCACGTTCGGCATCAGTGAGNTCTCGCTCTTTAATCTCGATATTGTACTTTTNGGCCAGATAGCGCAGGGCTTCGCCATACGACATCTGCTCNAGNTCCATCAGGAAACCAACCGGGCTGCCGCCTTTACCGCAACTGAAACATTTGCACAGNCCCTTTGATGGCGAAACCGAGAACGACGGNGTNCGGTCATTGTGGAANGGACATAGACCTATATAGTTGACTCCGCGACGTTTGAGTTTCACAAAGTCACTGACGACGTCAACTATATCGGCTGCATCAAGTATNCGGTTGACGGTATCNTGGTCAATAAGTCCGGCCATCGTTAATCTATAACGTTAGTGCATTAACGGCAGGAATATCGGTGATAGCGNTTNACAGTACCTCNTCGATAGTCTTGACGTAGTGAAATGNCAGTCCGTCAAGATATTTTGCAGNGATATCCTCGATATCTTTGCGGTTTTCAACCGATAATACAATATCGGTTATACCGGCACGTTTTGCAGCCAGAATTTTTTCTTTGATGCCACCTACAGGAAGTACCTTGCCTCGCAATGTAATCTCACCGGTCATGGCAAGACGCTCGCGGACGCGGCGCTGTGTGAATGCTGACACGATAGATGTCACCATGGTTATGCCTGCCGAGGGGCCATCTTTGGGTATGGCGCCTTCAGGCACGTGNATGTGGATATCATATTTGCCGAACAAGTCGCTGTCTATACCGATNGNGTCGGCGTGTGATTTAACGTACTGNAGGGCTATCATGGCCGATTCCTTCATCACATTGCCAAGATTACCTGTGAGTGTGAGTTTTTCGCCTTTGCCCGGNGTAAGTGNNGTNTCTATGTATAGAATTTCNCCNCCCACAGCTGTCCANGCGAGNCCGGTCACNACACCGGCATATTCGTTGCCCTCATAGCGGTCTTTGTTGTAGCGNGGCATACCGAGNTANTGNTCAACTTCGTCGGGTGTAANNACNGTCTNGTAAGGCTCTTTNCTCATGCGTTTAAGGATAACCTTGCGCACGATTGATGCAAGNTGCTTTTCAAGCTGGCGCACACCACTCTCAGATGTGTATTTCTCNATGATTGTCGAGATTGCCTCNCGTGTAAAGCTCAGGTCGTCGACCGATAANTTGTTGTCAGTCAANAGTCGTGGTATGAGNTGCTGAAGNGCAATTTCAACTTTTTCCTCAAGCATGTAGCCCGAGATNTCNATNATCTCCATGCGGTCGAGCANCGGCTGCGAGAGNGTCGACAGTGTATTNGCGGTTGCAATAAACAANACTTTNGACAGGTCGTAGTCAATGTCGACATAGTTGTCGTGGAAATGACAGTTCTGCTCCGGGTCGAGNACNTCGAGTAGTGCCGACGANGGATCGCCTTTGTAGTCGGCGCCTATCTTGTCGATCTCGTCAAGCAGNAGCACGGGGTTNGATGTGCCGGCTTTCTTGATNGCNTCCATTATGCGGCCGGGCATAGCACCTATGTATGTGCGGCGGTGACCTCTGATTTCAGCCTCGTCATGCAGTCCGCCCAATGATACTCGCTGATATTTGCGTCCCATCGCACGGGCTATAGACTGTCCCAACGAAGTTTTGCCGACTCCGGGCGCACCTACGAGGCACAAAATCGGGGCGTTGCCTTCACGGTTGTTCATTATGACAGCGAGCTGCTCGAGAATGCGATCCTTAACTTTCTCGAGTCCGTAGTGATCGTTGTTGAGGATGTCGCGGGCCTTGCCAAAATCGTCGTTCTCTACGTCAAACTTCAGCCATGGCAACGCGAGCAGTGTTTCCAGATAGGTGTACTGTACGGCATAGTCGGGCGACTGTTGATTGAGTCGTCCCAGTTTGTCAACCTCTTTGGTAAACTGCTGTAATGCTTCGTCAGGGAACGGTATTTTGCGGGTGCGTTCAAGTAGCTTGGTTGACTCGTCCTGATCGCCATAGAGTTCTTGGCGAATGGCGTCCATCTGATGTTGCAGAAACGATGCACGTTGTTGCTCGGTGATGTTTGCCTGAGTGCGTTCCTGAATCTGCTTTGTCATTTCGGCCATTTGTCGAGCAGCCGAGAGTTCGCTCAGCAGTGTGTAGGCTCTCTCCTTTAAACGGTGTTTTGACAGCAACCCCATCTTGGCTTCAGATGAGAACGGCAGGTGGGTAGATATGAGGTTGATAAGCATCTCGGGTGTCGACGTCTGCCGTATGTTGAACAGTATGTCGTCGGGTACGCCGGGCGTGCTCTCCAATATCTCGAGCGTGGTTGACCTGATCATGTCTACCAGCGCCTCAAACTCCTTATCTCCGTTGTGGGGAACGCTGTCATTGACCCTCTTGACTGTAGCCGACAGTTTTGCTTCGGGCATCGTTGCCCCTGCACCGTGACCTGTTACTTTGAATTTGAAACGGGCACGTACAATGGCGGTGTGAGAGTCATCGGGCAAATCGAGTACCTTTATCACATCGGCCACTACTCCATATTTGAAGAAGTTGCCGGGAATTTCGGGGTACTCGATATCAGGTTGTGACTGACACAGTATGCCGATCGGTATCTTGCGTTCCTCGGCCAACCTTGCGGTAAGCAGGGAGTTCTCCCTGCCCAGTGATATAGGTATGGAGATGTCGGGAAATAGAACAAGATTGCGTGTCGGCAATATCGGCAGGTCGTCCAGATTGGCCGGTATTTCCTCGTCGAGATTGTCGAGTTTGATTTGTCCTAACGATACGAATGAACGGTTTTTAATGCTGTCAATTGGCATGAATGTGTCAGTAGAGTATTATTGTTTTAATCGTAACAGTTGAGTTGCTATTACTCAGCCTTGCTGCCGTCCTCGGCGGTAGCTTCCTCGTTTGAAGCCTCTTCGTCGACAAATGTGTCAATACCGGCTGCGATCAGCTGATTGTACCAGCTCAACAGTTTTTTGATGTCATTTGTGTACACGCGCTCATTGTCGAACTCAGGCAGTATTTCTGCAAAATAAGCACGTATGTCGGCATCGCTTCCGAGGGCTTTGACGTCAACGGGTTTACCCTCGGCCTTGGCTTTAACGGCCTCGAGAACATTACCTAAGGGCTCGTCACCTTCAACAGTGTAAATCGATATGTCGGCGAGTGAAATAACCTTGTCGTGAGCGTATGCAGGGGTGCGGCGACCGGTCTGGAGGCTCTCGACTATAAGCATGTTTTTGCCTGGGTTAACAAGTTTGAAAAGACCCGGGCGACCCGAGATTGAAAGTATTCCTTTAAGCATGATTCTAAATGTCTTTTGAGACTTAATGTCGGTTTTTGATTCAGATTATTAGTGCTACGGGGTGTGTTACCGCCAAAGCCGACTACAAAATTACTGAAAATATACATCACCGCCAATCAATATTATTGTTTTTTTGTACCTTTGTATCCAAATGCTGAAGTTTATAAAGAATATACTGCAACTTATGATTTCGCCCGATAATGGTTGGGACGATATCAAGAACGGGGGAGATGTCTCTCTCGCCTTTAAGGGCATGTCATGGACGATTATCGCATCGGCCTTGTCGTGTATGTTGCAGTTGTTTTACTCCGATGGCATAACGTTTTCGGGTCAGTTGCAGTATGCAATAGTTGTTATTGTAGCATATTGGTCAACGTTTTACATATCAGAATTTGCATTGTCGGTATGGCTGCCACGCATCAACGACGGCATATTTGATCCCGAACGTTTTAAACTTCTGACGTGTTATGCTGTTTCATTATTAAGTCTACAGCAATTTCTGTCGGGTCTGCTTCCGCTTAGGTTCTCTATACTTGACCTGTGGCCGTTATACATCATGGTTATAATATGGCGTGCGATGAAGATGCTCGAGATTGACGTCGCCAAGACCGAGCGGTACCTTATAATAACGGCATTGAGTTACATTCTCCCGTCTCAGTTGTTGATGTCGATCTTTAATAACTATGTATTGTAATGAAATTCAAGGAAATTAATATAAAGAACAAGCGTGCTACGTACGACTTTGCTATCGGTGATACATATACCGCCGGTATCGTATTGACAGGTACCGAAATCAAGTCAATAAGACTCGGAAAAGCGAGCCTCGTTGATACGTTCTGCTATGTTGACAACGGTGAGGTATGGGTTAAGAATATGTATATTGCCGAGTATTTCTATGGTACGTACAACAATCATGCTGAGCGTCGTGACCGCAAGTTGTTGCTTAATAAGAAAGAGATTGCCGAGTTGGAGAAAGAAGGCAAGCTTACAGGCTTTTCAATTATACCGCTTAGACTATATATAAATGATCGGGGTCTTGCCAAACTGGTTATTGGTGTGGCCAAGGGTAAAAAAGAGTACGACAAGCGCCAGTCGATCAAGGAACGTGATGACAAGCGCGCGATGGCTCGATTCTTTCAGAAAAAGTAATGCATGACCCGGTGTCAGGCCGGACTCAGAAACAATATATAGGGTTTGCTGTCGGCTGCCGTGATTCCGAGCAGTCGTTTCTCTCCGCTCTTGTTTATGCCGAGACGTGAACGTAATTCATCGGCTCCGATGTTAAAATTGCGAACGGCGACATCGCAGTTCAATTTCATCTTTTTGATGCGTTTAATGTTGCTTGACGAGTATGGTAGCATTTCGTCAATTTGATACACTTTACCCGCAAAGTCTTCCGGGCGATAGTCTGCGGTATAGACATGAGTATTGGGGTGTATCATTGATGCTTTGTAACGTTGGCTGATGAGTTTGAACGGTGCGGCCTTCATCATCGCAGCCGATGGCTCCAGCAGGAATTCACCCTGACGTGGCATTGAGACTGATGCCTCGGCCTCTGCTTCTTCGGGCTGCGTAAAACTGAATGTCGAGCCGTCGCTCCATACAGTTATTATCGGGGTTGCTACCTGCCTATGTGTGTCAATGATAGCTAACAGTTCGCGGCATTCACCGCGCTCTCCAACGACATACAACTCGGTGGTTTGTGGCAGATCGCGCAGTGTTTGTGTAACATCGAGCATCGGAGACATTTTTATCATTATGACGTCCGATTTAGAGGCCATCAACGGTAATAGTTGAGTTACGTCGGGCGTGCAATCATGCAAATTATATACGCGTCCACCCGAGTCGTCACGTCGTGCCGGATCTATAAATATAAGATTGAAATGCTCGTTACTATTGGTCAGATAATCAATACTATTTCCGTTGATGATATTGATATTCTCGCGGGCCTTGAAGTTGTATTCCGCAACCGAAGCGATTTGGGAATTAAGCTCTATAGCTGTGAGTTTGGTTGCTGCGTCTGACGCCAAGAACGAGGCGTCAATACCAAGGCCGCAAGTCATCTCCAGGATTCTGAATGGTGACCCCGGAGTAATGTGTGCGAGCTGTCTGTGAAGCATGGCAATGCGTGGTGTGGTAGACTGCTCAATAGACAGTCCTATTGGATAAAGAGTGGGCAGCAAATGTGATTCAGCGACGTTTCCAAATTTATTTTTGGCCCGACGCTCATTTTCAATCTGAGCTATCGCGTCATTAATCCACGGGGTGTCAGCCCTGTAGTTCAGCCTTAATTTATACGGATCAATTTTGCGGTGATCGCTGACCCATTTCCAGAATTCGTCATTATATTCGGTCATGCTTTCCATGCTTTTAATGTTAAATCCCGGCCATGTCGGCAAATCAACATGGTCGGGATTTATTATAAGTCTAACTTCAATTAGCCTTTGATAGCAGCAACGCCGGGGAGAACTTTACCCTCGATGGCCTCAAGAAGGGCACCGCCACCGGTCGATACATACGAAACCTGATCGGCCATACCGAACTTGTTTACACATGCAACAGAGTCTCCACCACCTACGAGTGAGAATGCACCGTTGTTGGTAGCCTCAACGATAGCCTCAGCGATAGCGCGTGAGCCGGCGGTGAAGTTGTCAAACTCGAACACACCAGCAGGACCATTCCAAAGGATAGTCTTGGCACCCTTGATGGCGTCAGCGAACTTCTTCTGAGACTCGGGGCCTGCGTCCATGCCTTCCCAACCTTCGGGAATAGCCATAACTGAGCATACCTGAGTGTTGGCGTTATTGTCGAATGCGTCGGCTGCGATGCAGTCGGTTGCAAGCACGAGGTTTACGCCTTTCTCTTTGGCTTTCTTCATGATGTCGAGAGCGAGGTCGAGTTTGTCGTTCTCACAGATTGACATGCCGATTTCGCCACCCTGAGCTTTAGCAAAGGTGTAGGTCATGCCACCGCAGAGAATGAGGTTATCAACCTTATCCATAAGGTTCTCGATAATACCGATTTTGGTTGAAACCTTTGAACCACCCATGATAGCGGTGAAGGGGCGCTTGATGTCGCTGAGAATGTTGTCAACAGCCTGGACCTCTTTCTCCATGAGATAGCCGAGCATCTTGTTGTCAGCGTCAAAGTTGTCAGCGATAACGGCAGTTGAAGCGTGTTTGCGGTGAGCTGTGCCGAATGCATCATTTACATAAACATCAGCATAGCTGGCGAGGGTTTTTGCAAACTCTTTCTGACGGGCTTTCATTTCTTTCTTAGCCTCGTCATATTTGGGATCTTCTTTGTCGATACCTACGGGTTTGCCTTCCTCCTCGGGGTAGAAACGAAGGTTCTCGAGCAGAAGAACTTCGCCGGGCTTGAGGTTAGCTGCGGCCTCTGCTGCATTTGCACAGTCTGGTGCAAACTTAACGTCAGCGCCAAGGGCTTTAGCTACGGCGTCCTTAATCTGGGCAAGTGAGAATTTGGGATTAACCTTGCCTTTGGGTTTGCCCATGTGTGACATGATGATGAGCGAACCGCCATCGGCGAGAATTTTTTTGAGGGTGGGGAGAGCACCACGAATACGGGTGTCGTCGGTGATATTACCGTTCTCGTCCAGAGGTACATTAAAGTCAACGCGCACGATGGCTTTTTTGCCTGCGAAGTTGTAATTGTCGATTGTCATATTGTTAATTTTTAGTCGGTGTTTAACTTTGGCGCAAATTTAACAAATTTCCGTATAAAATATAGAAAAATTTCCGTAAAAATTTCTTACTGCCCTACGTCGACTTCTTAAATACCGGCGTATGTATTCAGTAAGGCGCTCATTTCGGCAGCCAATTTAGCGGCTTCGGCGGCGGCAACTTCAGCGAAATCTTCGCTCTGCGAGGCGTATATGATGCCACGTGAAGAGTTTACGAGCAGTCCGCAATCCTTGATCATGCCATATTTAGCTACCTCTTCAAGGCTACCACCCTGTGCACCAACGCCGGGCACGAGTAGGAAGTTATCGGGAGCGACAGCGCGAATGTCTTCAAACAGTTGGCCCTGGGTGGCACCAACTACAAACATCATCTGCTCAGGGGTGGCCCAGGTGCGTGCGGTGAGAATTACGTTCTCAAACAGGCGCCGACCGTTTTCATCTTTAATTAGCTGAAAGTCGTGGCTGCCTTTGTTTGATGTGAGAGCGAGCAGTATCACCCATTTGCCTTCATAACCAAGGAACGGTGTGACGCTATCCTCTCCCATGTAAGGCGCTACTGTGATTGAATCAACATCAAGATGCTCGAAGAAGCTGCGTGCATACATCTTGGACGTGTTGCCGATGTCACCACGCTTGGCGTCGGCGATAATGAACTGATCGGGATAGTTCTCTCTTATATATCTGATTGTCTTCTCAAACGCAATCCAACCCTCAACGCCGAGGCTCTCATAGAAAGCGAGGTTGGGCTTGTATGCCACACAGTAGGGCGCGGTAGCGTCAATGATGGCTTTGTTGAATTTAAAGATGGCGTCTTCCTCTGATGCAAGGTGTGAGGGGATTTTCTTGACGTCGGTGTCAAGACCTACACACAGGAATGAACGCTTGCGCTTGATGTTTTCGACAAGTTGAGCGTAGTTCATGATTTATTGTGGCTAAAGTTCTGATTCTTTAAGTTTCTCTGCATTTTCGGCTATAATCAGGTGGTCAATGCAATCTTGGATTTCCCCGTCCATAAATGCTGAAAGATTGTAGATTGTGTAGTTTATACGGTGATCGGTTATACGTCCTTGCGGATAGTTGTATGTTCTGATTTTGGCCGAACGGTCGCCTGTCGATACCATCGTCTTGCGGCGTGATGCGATGTCGTCAAGATATTTCTGGTGTTCTTTGTCGTATATGAATGTACGGAGACGGCTTAGCGCGCGTTCCTTGTTCTTGGGCTGGTCGCGGGTCTCGGTACACTCTATGAGAATTTCTTCAGTAACGCCTGTGTTGGGGTTGCGCCACATGTAGCGCAGGCGTACACCCGATTCAACCTTGTTAACGTTCTGACCACCGGCACCGCCTGAACGGAATGTGTCCCATTTGATCTCACCCTCGTTGATTTCTACATCGAACTCTTCGGCTTCGGGTAAGACCGCTACGGTTGCTGCTGATGTGTGTACACGACCCTGTGTTTCGGTTGCCGGCACGCGCTGTACGCGGTGAACACCGCTCTCATATTTCATCGTGCCATAGACATTGTCGCCCGACACAGCAAAAACTATTTCCTTGAAGCCTCCGGCTGTACCCTCATTAAAACTGGTAATGGCTACTGTCCAGCCTTTTGATTCACAATATTTAGAGTACATCTTGAATAGGTCACCGGCAAATAATGCTGCCTCATCGCCACCTGTTCCACCTCTAATTTCGATAATGGCGTTCTTGGCATCTTCGGGGTCGGCCGGTATGAGCAGTAGTTTTATCTCCTCCTCAAGTGCTGGCAGAGATTCGGTTGCTTCGTCGAGCTGCTCGCGGGCCATAGCTCGCATGTCGGCGTCNTTCTCATTCTCAAGAATTTCCTTGGCCTCATCTATGTTGGCAAGCAAGCCGCGATAGCGACGGGTTGCATTTGTCAGTCGCTCAAGGTCTTTGTATTCCTTAGTTAGTCTGACATATCGTTTCATGTCGCTGATTACTTCGGGGTCGGTAATCAGTGTGCTCACTTCGGCATATCGGGCTTCGATTCCGTCAAGTCGTGACAATAGCGAGTTTTGTGACATTTATCAGTTNGTTTTAGTGTATATTAAAATTCGCTCGAAAAGTGGAAACGTATCTTGGGGAAGTCGTTCTGAGCCATCTGCAGTACGTAGCCCGAATCGGCCAGGAATACATCTCGACCTTCGCGGTCTACAGCCATAAATTGGTGTTTGCGTTTCTTGAACGCAGCGAGAGCTTCAGCGTCATCGCTTTCTATCCAGCAAGCTTTGTANAGTGAGATCGGTTCCCAGCGACACTGAGCGCCGTACTCGTGGAGCAGACGGTATTGAATGACTTCGAACTGGAGCTGTCCGACGGTTCCGATTATCTTGCGNCCATTGAATTGGTTAACAAAGAGTTGGGCTACACCTTCGTCCATAAGCTGCTGAATGCCCTTTTCAAGCTGTTTNGACTTCATCGGGTCGGTGTTCTCGATNTACTTGAACATTTCGGGCGAGAAGCTTGGTAGGCCTTTAAAGTGAAGTTCCTCGCCTTGAGTTAATGTGTCGCCGATTTTGAAGTTGCCTGTATCGGGTATTCCGACAATATCGCCCGGATATGCTTCGTCAACAATGTTTTTCTTTTGTGCCATGAATGCGGTCGGTGCGGCAAATCTCATNAATTTACCNGACCGTATGTGTTTNTAGTTGGCATTGCGTTGGAATTCGCCGCTGCATACTTTTACGAATGCTATGCAACTGCGGTGGTTGGGGTCCATGTTGGCNTGGATTTTGAANACAAAGCCGCTGAACTGTTCTTCGTGAGGGTCAATCGTGCGCTCAACNGCATTGACNGGGCGTGGTTCGGGNGCTATCTTGACAAAGCAGTCAAGAAGTTCCTTGACGCCAAATGTGTTCAGTGCCGAACCGAAGAATACAGGTGCGAGTTTGCCTTTGAGATATTCTTCTACGTCAAAATCAGGNTATACGCCGTCAATCAGCTCAAGATCTTCTCTAAGCTTTTGAGCGTCAGTTTCACCAACGTTTTCATCTATACGCGGGTCATTGANATCGTCAATCTCCACACGCTCGCTAACTCGTTGCTTGTTGGGGGTGAACAGGTCGAGCGAGTGTTCGTAGATGTTGTAGACGCCTTTAAACTTGGCACCGATATTNATAGGCCATGAGAGCGGGCGTACAGAAATCTTAAGCTCAGTTTCNAGCTCNTCAAGAATCTCGAACGGGTCNCGACCTTCGCGGTCAAGTTTGTTCACGAATATAATGACAGGGGTATTGCGCATACGGCANACCTCCATGAGNTTACGTGTCTGCTGCTCNACACCCTTGGCAACGTCGACTACGATTATTACGCTGTCAACCGCAGTGAGAGTNCTATATGTATCTTCGGCAAAGTCCTGGTGNCCGGGAGTGTCAAGGATATTGATTTTATAGTCGCCATAGTTAAATCCCATTACCGAAGTNGCTACAGAGATACCNCGCTGTTTTTCAATCTCCATCCAGTCGCTGGTAGCGGTTTTCTTAATCTTATTGGATTTTACNGCACCGGCAATGTGAATGGCTCCACCATATAGCAATAGCTTCTCNGTAAGTGTAGTCTTGCCCGCGTCAGGGTGACTTATGATAGCAAATGTGCGTCTGCGTGANATTTCGTCGTTTAAATTGGCCACGTTTAAAGCATTATATAGTTGATGATTTGTGCCTNATCTAAAAAGGCAATGCAAAGGTACAAATTTTGTGTTACATAAGCAACCTGGCNGCATAACAGGTCAANGCATGTATGCCGAGTAATAAAAGCAGNGCACANATTAAAGTTACGATATATGCAACCCACTTCTTGTTTATGTGCTTATATATAGCCCGTTCNATCGGTATAATTATGGTAACNAATATTAAAATTTCAGAAAGATTCAGCATACGCGACTTCTAAATTTGATTTTGACGCAAAGGTAAGTAAATATCTCGGGAATTTTTATGTACCTTTGTGTATATAATAATATTCATTGAGTAATGAAAGTATTAAAATTCGGTGGTACATCAGTAGGAACTGTAGCCAGCCTAACCAATGTCAAGTCTATTGTCGAGGGGCGTGATGAGCGCCTCATAGTTGTCGTGTCGGCTTTGGGTGGAATAACTGATATGTTAATCAACACGGCCAATATTGCATTGACNGGTCATGAGGGTTGTACCGAAAACTTGAATAAGATTACGTCNCGTCATCACGAGATTATTCAATCGATGGTGTCGCCTGACAAGCAGGCAGAGGTGCGTACACGCATAGACGGACTGATTGCCGAACTTGATGACATATACAAAGGCGTGAGTCTTATTAAAGAACTGTCAAAACGCACGCTCGATATCATTGTGAGCTATGGCGAACGTATGTCGAGTTTCNTTATATCAAATATNATTGTCGGTGCCGAACTCGCCGATTCTCGCGAGTTTATACGAACAGTCAACCGACACCATAAAGACGTGCTTGATGATGTGGCGACAAAGGAACTTATTGCCGATAAGTTCGCCTCGATAAGTTCGTCAGTTGTTGTAGTTCCCGGATTTATTTCGGCCGATGCTGACGGAAACGTGACAAACCTCGGTCGTGGTGGCAGCGATTACACCGCGGCTATATTGGCCGCCAATCTTGGAGCCGATGTGCTTGAAATCTGGACCGATGTAGATGGTTTCATGACTGCCGACCCACGTGTCATACCCAACGCGTATGTCATAGACCGCATGTCGTTCAACGACGCTATGGAGTTGTGTAACTTCGGTGCGAANGTTATTTACCCNCCTACTATCTACCCNGTCTANCACAAGAATATCCCTATCCTGATTAAAAACACNTTCAGNCCCGAGATGCCGGGAACACTTGTCTCTAATGAANCGTCNGTAGAGAAGGGAAAGCCGATAAAAGGAATCTCGTCAATCAACGATACAAGCCTTATTACAGTNACAGGACTCGGTATGGTCGGTATTGTTGGTATAAATGCGCGCATCTTTAATGCTCTTGCGCGTGATGGTGTAAGTGTATTTATGGTCTCTCAGGCTTCGAGTGAGAACAATACCTCAATTGCCGTGAAGACATGTGATGCATTGCAGGCAGTGGAGACCCTNACCATAGAATTTGCCGACGAGCTACGTCGTGGTGATATATCCGAAATAATACGNGAGGANGATCTTGCCACAGTTGCTATTGTAGGTGAAAATATGAAAACNGAGAGTGGTATCGCCGGTCGTTTATTCAATACCATAGGACGTAATGGCGTGAATGTAAAGGCTATCACACAGGGTGCGTCAGAGTCTAACATCTCGTTTGTAATTGANCGCAAAGANCTATATAAGACNATAAGTGTNATTCATGACTCNTTTTTCCTATCGGCATCTCAGGTNCTTAATATNTTNATGATNGGNGTAGGCAATGTCGGTCGACACTTGATTGAGCAAATATCTCAGCAGCAGGCCANACTGTTGGAGACAAAGGCATTGAAGTTACAGGTGGTTGGAATTGCCAATTCTCGACACGCTGTATTTGACCGNAACGGCCTGGACGTGTCGAAGTACAAAGAACTGCTTGAAGCTTCAGACATAGAAGCGACACCGTCCCGTATCAAAGACGAGGTGCTCGCTATGAATTTGTATAATCCGGTGTTTGTTGATTGTACTTCGAGCGACCAAATTGCTAAACTTTACTATGAGCTGCTCAGTCACAATGTCAATGTTGTGGCTGCAAATAAGATTGCCACGTCGTCAAACTATGAGAATTATGCCCGCCTGAAAGAGGTTGCCCGCAACAAGGATGTCAAGTTCCTTTTTGAGACCAATGTCGGAGCCGGGCTACCAATTATTAATACGATTAATAATCTCATTAATTCGGGTGATAAAATCATCAAGATTGAAGCCGTAGTGTCAGGTACGCTTAATTATATATTTAATGTGCTTGGTCATGATACCCCACTCAGTCAGGCAATCATGATGGCGCGTGACGCAGGGTATAGTGAGCCTGATCCCAGGGTTGACCTCAGCGGTAAGGACGTAGTGCGCAAACTCGTTATACTGGCACGCGAGGCCGGCTATGTGGTTGAACAAGACGATGTGAAGAAAAATTTGTTTATCCCTGAAGAATACTTTACCGGAACCATCGACGACTTTTTCAAAAATATTACCGAAATGGATTCCGAATTTGAGAAACGACGTCTTGAGGCCGAATCCAAGCGCGAGCACTTCCGGTTTGTCGCGACGCTTGAAGATGGCTCGGTCGAGGTCGGTCTGCAACTTGTAGGCCGCAACCACCCATTCTATGATCTTGAAGACAGCAATAATGTCATATTAATAACTACCGAGCGATATAAGGAATATCCTATGGCCATCAAGGGTTATGGTGCAGGTGCCGAGGTTACCGCTGCCGGTGTGTTTGCCGATATTATCTCTATTGCCAATATAAGATGAATACTGACGACAGCTTATTAAATATTAATGTAAAACGCCTGCCCGAAGCATTCTTCAATAATATTGAGGAAATGACGCAACGCGATGTAGCGTTTGTCGTGGCCAATACTTTGCTTGGCGAATCCATATCATCTGAATCGCTGCGAAATATAGTTGAACAGTGGATTGAATCGGACGCTACTTTCAGACAAGTAGGAAGCTCAATGTATGCCTATGAATATCTCAGTGGCCCGACAATGAGCATTTATGATTTACATGCCCGACTACTCGCGTTACTTAAGGCTGATACTGTAACATCGTCGAAGATTGTCTGCTGTTCTAAAGCCGATAGTTCGGCTGCGGTATGTCAGGCTTTCAAATCGGTAACGGGTTGTTCGCCATACATTCTTCAGGCAGTAGGTGTACTCAGTGACCTTGAAAAGCGTCAGCTTGTATCGATTGTTCCTAATGATAAACTGTGCGTTGTCAAGTGCGATGAGGCAACGTTGGAAATCTTGTCGCAACGGGCAGTAGCACATATCTCAGATCAGTCCATAAGGCTTATAACCGATGATAACGCTTATTACCGGGTGTCAAGAGTGGCTATGTTGTTTGATATGTATAGACGGCTCAAAACATTACAGCCCGATAAAAAATTTGTATTTGCATGTGACAAAACGCAACGGGCCTGTATGGACGCTTGCACGACCGCTATTGAAATGGGTTTGCCTGTTAGAATTGTAGAGACTGTACCTGATTATGACCGCGACCAAGTAATAAAGCAGGCATATACAACGACAGGATACATACTTAGTCCACGTGCAGTTGAACAGTGGGTATCGCTTAATGCTGCTTCGCTTGAATCTGATGAAGTAGGCGTTTTTGTGCAGCCTTCACACCCGGCCAAGCGCCGCAAATTACTCGAACCGCTTATCAATCATGTGATACCGCTACCACATAAGCTATACTTTAATCCATCGGTTAATCTTCGTTATAAGTTTAATGCTCCGACGGTGAATACAATAATCAATTTTTTAACCAATTAATACACAAAAGTCATGTCAAGTAAACGTCAACTTAAAAAATTAGTGCGCTATATGTGTGGTGATATAGCTGCTGAGTGCATCATAGCCCGCGATGTGGTTCCCGGAATAGATGCAACAGTCATGAACAATCTCGTTATTAAAATCGCTCATGTACAGTCGGCTACTCTCGACAAAGTGACATTTGCGTTTGATAAAGTCGCATCTGATTTTGAAAACGAGGCCGAATACAAGCGTGCGCGTAGCCAATATATGAAAAAAGCTTATCGTTCGCTCAAGATTGAGTTCAACAAACAGGTCAATGAGATTGTTAAGGAGATGAATGCGGCTTTACCTCAGGCTCAGAAGGATCTGAATAAAGCACGTAAATAACTCTTTAATCATTCCTATATTGAACTTATCAGCAAAAATATTGAAAATGTTCGGGTGGCGTGTAAATATCACGGCACCCGACTTTGACCGCTGCATAATATGTGTCGCTCCGCACACTTCTAACTGGGATTTCGTGCTTGGCAAACTTGCTTATACATCAGTAAACAGGAAGTCTGGGTTCCTTATGAAAGACGCGTGGTTTGTTTTTCCGCTCGGTTATTTTTTCAGGGCGATTGGAGGCGTGCCGGTGTATCGCAAAAATAAACGCGGCTCATTGGTTAAACAACTCGTGGAGCGTTATAAAGCCGAGCCTAAACTGACGTTAGCCATCACGCCCGAAGGTACCCGTAGCCGGACAGTCAAGTGGCACACAGGGTTTCTTACTATCGCCCACGAAGCCGACATACCTATTCTATTAGGTATTCTCGACTATGGAACGAAGACGATTGATGTCAGCACCGTATTTAATGCTACTGGCGATAACGAAGCTGACATGAAGCGCATTAAACAATTTTATGCTCCGTATACCGGTAAGTATCCTGACAAATTCACTACAGCCGATGAATAATGACCTCTTAAAGGTAGGCGTCGTGTCACTCGATATCGCCTTTGCCGACAAGCAAGCTAATCTTTTGCGGGTTAAAACAATTCTCGAAGAGTGGGGCTCAAAGGTTGATGTCCTGGTATTACCTGAATTGTTCAGTACGTCGTTTGTAAGTGACACTGAGACATTGGCTGAAATTGCCGAAGGTGACAATGGTTCAACTATCAAAACGCTACGCGCGCTTGCAAGAGAATATGATGTATTGTTATCGGGCAGTTATATAGCATTGATTGAAGGTGCCTATTTTAATAGAGGGTTTATGTTGGCACCCGACGGCGAGGCTCGTTTCTATAACAAGCGTCACTTGTTCGGGCTCAGCGAAGAAAGTTTGCTTTTTAAAGCCGGTAATGACCGTCCACCTGTTATGAATTATAGAGGTTGGAACGTGGCGATGATTGTCTGCTATGATCTACGCTTCCCGGTATGGTGCCGCCGTCATGATGACCATTGTCAGTATGATCTTATGCTTGTTGTAGCCAATTGGCCTCAGTCTCGTGAGTACGCCTGGAATCATTTGCTAATAGCTCGTGCTATCGAGAACCAATCTTATGTAGTTGGTGATAACAGGTCGGGTAGTGACAGGTATGGAGAGTATGATGGTATGTCAGTGGTGTATGATATGGGCGGTTATCCGATAGGAGAGGCTGTCTCAAATGAAATGTATATCGCTACGTTGTCATTGTCTCGACTGCAACAATCACGTGAGCGATGGCCAATAGCACGTGATGCTGATAATTTTAAGACATTGTAGCGGCTTCCAGCAATCTGATTACTTGTGGTAGAACAGGGATTAGATCGTCGTTGATTATTTCCTTAACACGTGGGTGCACGCGTAGCGGCGTATAGTTGTCTTGAGCATTGATTCTGGCATCGACGTCCTCCCAGCTACAATTGTTGCGACGCATTACTCTTTTAATTCGGATATCGCGAGGCGCGGTTACAGTCCACACCTCGTCGACCATTAAGTCAATATTGCTCTGATACAATATTGCGGTCTCAACAAACATAATGTTGCATGAGGTATTACGGTTCAGACATTTCCTAATATCGTCTCTTACTGCCTGATGTACAATACTGTTAAGCTTTTCAAGTTTAAGGTTGTCGATGAAAACGATTGATGCTATAAGTTTGCGGTCAATGATACCGTCTTTTACAGCTTCGCTGTGTATGTGTTGTGTGAGTAAGCTATGTATGTTGGTATCAATATCCATTATTCGCTTAGCCTCATAGTCACAGTCATATACTGTGTATCCATTGGCTATGAGTATCTTGCTCACGATACTTTTTCCCGAGCCAATACCTCCTGTTATAGCAATCAGTTTACTCATACGTTTTCAGTTTTTATCATTCTGCTCGAGAACATACTCTACATTCATGGGCGATATGCTGCCGCTATGATAGTTGTCGGGTAAAATTGATAGTTCGAGCGGTATGAAGTTGTCCTGTCGTTTCTCGTAATCGGCGTATGCTTTTACAGGATATGACGCCGTTGCGTATATGCTCATAGGTACAAGACATGTGAATTTTACAGTTGAGGGGAATGTCACTATGTTGAGGCCATCGGGTATGTTGACCGTCTCTACCTGAATTTCAAAGCTCTTGGTAACAAGCGGCTCAACAGGTATGGTAACCTTAATATCTGATGGCACAGTTCGGCAGCCTGCCGGCTTTACAATCTGAGCGGTGATTGTAGTTGTATCACTCACGTTAGTTAAAGTCACAATTTCGGTCGATAATGCCGATATGTCTGAATCAAAATCTGGTGCCATGTATACAAGTACCGAATCGGTCGAGGGTATCACCTGGCCGCTGATTATATATTGAGTCTTGGGTGTAATACGCGTTTTGACTATGATGGGTACTCTTATCGGAGGTAAAGTTGTATAGCTTATTGATAGGGAGTCGGGCGACTGACTTACAATGGTTGAGGCCGAGCCGAACATCTGACGTAAGTTAGAGTTCAGCTGAGATTCGGTGAGGCTGAGGCGTCCGTTATTGTTATCATAAAAATCGGTGTAATCAATGTGAAGTGTGTGGGCGCTTAACATCTGCTTAGACAGTAGATTGATGCCCTTGTCGCGTACCGATACAGTAACTTTGGGCATTGCCCCTTGATTGGATAGCAATGTCATATCTTTGGGCAACCGGTTTATCTCGACATTCAACTCATAGTCTTTCTGAATTTCATCATTAAGTGACATCAGAAGCCAGAATAGAGCTGAAATCGCTAAGAAGACGAGAAATGTAAGGGAATTACGCCCTATGCGTGAGCTTAATTGCTGTTTAATTTGCTTGAAAATATTCTTCACGATGATAACTGTAAGTAAGACAAATGCCTATATATGCCAAAACGGCCCCAATGCAATGCAGCGGGGCCGATATTCGGTAAGTCAGCCTTGCGGCTTAAGCGTTTTCTTTAAGCGGAGCTTCCTGACCGGGAGCACCAACAGGGTAAACCGAACCTTTGTCGATTTTGATGGTTACTTCTGGAGCAATCTGCACAGTAAAAGTATCCTCCTTAACTGAGGTGACTTTACCATGAATACCTCCGGCAGTGATAACTTTATCACCGGCTTTAATACCCTCACGAAACTTTTTGATCTCTTTTTGCTTCTTCTGCTGGGGACGAATCATCAGGAAGTAGAAAATGGCGATAATAGCCACCATCATGATAATACCGCTCCAAGGATTACCCTGCGCAGCATCGTTAGAGGTTGTCTCTACATAATCTGCTCCGTCTTCCTGAGCGAGTATTAAGAGTGAAATTAATGCGTTTAACATTGTTGAATATCTTTAATAGGTTAATTAATTGTACAAATATAGTGTTTTTTGTTTATACTATACTACAAATACCTTAATTTTTGAGTAGTTTACCCTCGCTTTTCAGATAATTGATGATTGAGTATAACATTCCGTTGACAAACTGACCGCTGCGGGGAGTNCTGTAGCTGTTGGCNATCTCGATATACTCGTTAAGGGTAACTGGTATAGGTATAGCGGGGAAATTGAGCAACTCTGATATNGCAACCATCATCACTACAATGTCCATGAAGGCCAAACGGTCTGCGTCCCACTGTGCCGGGTCAATGAATTTNTCAATATATGAACGGTATAGCTCGCGATTTTTTACAGTATCGACAAAGAGTTGTGCNCCAAACTTAGCGTCGTCATCATCTTTGTATTTTGGCAGTAGGGTTACAACGCCGTCATTAGNTGCAATCTGTTTGATTGTCTTGATGGCAAATGTTCCCATGATGTCNAGGTCGTCGTTCCAATATATTGATGACGTTTCAAGTATTTCGGCAAGTGCATCTGACGGCAGAATGATATTCTTCATAATTACACGCCAAAACTCACAGTCAGCAGCCANACTCGACTCAGTCTCGTTCATGTATTTGGTGTAATATTCAGACTGTANAATGTCCTCAAGCAATTTCTTCAGCAGCAAATAGTGCTGCTCCATATTGATAGGGTTGTCTTTGAGGTATTCGTCCATTTCAGGGCTATCGGCAATTGCCTTGACAAGACGNTTGTCNATGAAACGAGTGTTGGGGTTCAGGTCTTCGCTGGTGGGAACATATTTGTCCTTNGCGNTGTTCAGACGGTCAGCCTGAATGCGAGTGATCTCTACNGGNAGTAACAACAGCAGGTGATAGAGTTCGTAGGCCTTATCAAGCGCNTTTTCNAGTGATTGCTCGGCGGCAATGAATTGAAGCCGATTGTCACCGTATGCATTGAGGGTTTCTTTGAGCATCTTGAAGCCCATTGAGAAGCCGGCCTGTGTGAAATTTGAGTCACGACGTGCTGCTGCCTCAACTTCAGGCATCTTGGCAATGATGGTGTCAAGAATGACATTCCACATTACAATCTCGTCGTTNATGTCCTTATTACGTTTACGGCTGAANTCGTTAAAAACAGTCGAGTTGATGATGGCATCATACAANGGGCGTACTGTGTCGTCGTAGTTGGCTATATGTGTGTTGCCACGGGCAATTATTTCACGTATGTCACTGTCTGCTGAAAAAGATTTTGCAACCNTAAGTGACAGCTTGTTGATCGTGATGTTGTCCAANGGATTATTTGAACCGACCTTATAGCCCGACAGTTCGAGCAGNAGTAAAATCAGATTGATGTAGGTTTCGTAACCAAACTTGTTGTCACGGGTCTGACGCTCGGGAACGGGTTGTAGTTTAAAATCACTGCGGGTTAAAAGGTAAGAGTAAAGCAACTGCACTACCTTCATTCTTATCAGAATACGGTTTATCATCTCTATGAATCTTTTTGTTCCTAATTTTTGGTCGATTCCGGACGTTTTTAACTGGCTTTTGGCCTGGCATCCGAATTATGATGCAAAGATACACCTTTTTCTGCTACCATGCAATATTATCCGAATATATCGCGGGCANGCTGGAGTGTTTCGGGTTTCCCAATGTCAAACCATTTGTAAGGCATGATTGGAGTATAACCCNNGATTGTTGCNTCTTTNCACANTGANATATAAGTNGGTATGATACCAAANGCCGCCGTAGNTGCATTGTCACAGATCAACNTTGTGATACGTGGNGAAATGATATGNATGCCNTTAAATGACTTNGCNNTGAATTGNTTAGGGTGGGNTAGACCTGCCGGTAACACCTCTGNGGTCTTGTGGTTTATCCAGCCNACAAGTCGATCTTCGCTGTCAAACAGTAATTGTCNGNTNGACTCACGTGNAGACGTCAGTAGTGTGGCGTCACNATGGTTANCTTCGTGCTNNCNAATCAGTTGTCCNAGATCTAAATCGGTAAGAATATCGGCNTTGTGAAGTAATACTGTTTCGTTGGATAATAGCGGAGCTGCNTTGACAATAGCACCTCCGGTGTCAAGAAGTTGCGAACGCTCATCGCTGAATATNATTTCAATATCGTGAATAGGATATTGTTCAAGACAGTCTATAATCTGATCGGCGAAGTGATGCAGATTTATAANAATGCGGNTAATCCCGGCATNAGCCATATTCTCAATGACTCTNATNAGCATAGGNTTGTTGCCAACAGGAACCAATGCCTTAGGGTGATGGTCGGTCCANGGTTTTAACCTTGTGCCCATTCCGGCTGCAAAAATCATTCCAATCATAGCGTAGNAACGTTATATTCACGTATGATNTCCTGTTCCCGATGATACAGTGTCACATGNACGCCATATTTATCGGCNATATAATCTGCCATGTGTNTCGCCGAATAGACTGANCGGTGTTGACCACCGGTGCAACCGAATGCTATCTCGAGATGGGTAAATCCGCGTTTGATATATTTGGTGACACTCATGTCGATTAGNCCCTTGCAATGTGTNAGAAATNGCTGTATTTCGCCATCGCGCTCTAAAAAGTCAATTACAGGCTTATCTTCGCCGGTTAATTGCTTATATTGATCATATCGCCCCGGGTTGTGTATGGCACGACAATCGAATACAAATCCCCCTCCGTTATCCGACTGATCGGCCGGAATTCCTTTTTTATAAGAGAAACTTGTCACTACAACATTCAACTGATTATCATATATTGTGAATTGTTTATCTGCCTCGGCTTGCATTTTTGAGAGAGCTTCATTTATAATGTTCAGTAAATGAGGATATTTTGTCACGTCCTTTTGTAGTAACGTACGTAGCGAATAAAGAGCTGTCTCAATAGGACTTTTAAAATTAGGCTTGCTTTGAATTAGTCCTCTTAAACCGTATGCACCGAGCACCTGTAGCAGTCTGAATATAGCTAAGTCGTCGACACTGCCGGTCAATCTTGTCGACTCGATGTCAAATCGTTTTGCAGCAATATCTATATAGTAATCTATCAATTCATTTCTCAAGCATTCGGGCATATTGATGCGAGCTTGCATCAAGCACGATATAACGTCATAAAGTGCTGGCCCTCGCCTGGCTCCTTGAAAATCAATAAGCCAAGGTTTATCGTCGACGATCATTATGTTGCGAGATTGG
Organism: Bacteroides sp.; assembly: GCA_014802385.1. Taxonomy (GTDB): domain Bacteria; phylum Bacteroidota; class Bacteroidia; order Bacteroidales; family Muribaculaceae; genus JAAVFS01. Next base: position 7,698 of record JAAVCJ010000012.1, on the reverse strand, counting down.
AAATCGCGATGAATCAATGCCACGGGGGTAGCTCGTGATATAGTGTCGGCGAGTAATGAAAACTCGTGCTCAAGTTTAACCTCGTCTATCTCGCACCCTACAACTTTGGCAAAGCAATATTTGAAGTAATTTAAATCCCATAGAATTGAGACACCAGACATAGACTTTACGGGATAATAGCATTCTTCATCAGTATATTTGAGTCCTATGGTCTGAAAATTAAGCAACTCTTCAAGGCTTGCTTTGAATAATGCTATTACGTGCGGGGTATAGCCTTCACTGAGTATGAGGTCATACAAAGTCGTGTCGCCCAGGTCTTCTTGTAGATACAGCACGTTGTCTGCTGATACCTGGACTACACGAGGTACATTCACTCCATGAGATGTTAATGCTGCCGACAGTGAGATGAAGGCCTTGTTCTCAGTCTTATTTGTACCGATAGTACCAATCAGTTGAGTGTCACCGGATAACCTATAGTAACGACGACTTGATGCCGAACCGGCAATCGGTTCTATACCACTGGGCGCATAGCCGGTATAAGTTTTATACAAGTTGCTAAGGTCATCAAGTGTCATGGTTGGTACGGATATAGTTGATTTATTCTTTGTCGTCGTTAAATAGCTTATCCTCGTCATCGAGTTTGAAGTAGTGGGCCAATGTGGCAATGAATTTTGATATTTCTGTAATCGCATTCATTGTCTCAGGTGTGATATCTTTACCCTGCAAGCGCAGCATAAGCATGCCATAGAGTGCGGTGAAACATGTTTCTATTTCTCCCTGTTTGTTTTCGCCCGCTTTGGAACGCAATTCAACAATATAGGGTAGCGTCTTGTAAAATAGTGCAGTGTAGTCGGCAAATTTCGGGTCTGCTAATAGGGCTTGATGCAGGCTTGCAAGCTGAATTATGACATTCTTGGTTAGTTGCAGATGTCCTGATTTTTCAACACCTTCACGTCTCATCATGTCGATAAGTGACTCATACCACTCAATCATCTGGCGACGTTGTTCGTCGGTCAATTCATACTTATCAATGATGTTAGCCTTGATTTTATCAATATCAAGATTGTTAGCTCTGATAATATCTTCTATCTGCCACATATAAAGCAGATATTCGGCAATGTTCTCTTTTCGTTTTTGTGATGCTATAATCATAGTTGTTCAAACTTTTTTATTGTAAAACACTGTGAGGTGATGTTTGTTTGAAGTCATTACCTGAAGGAGCCTGATATATGGCGAGTCCAAATCGATTTATGCATGCATAGATATAGTCGAATATATCGGACTGAAGATGTTCGAAGCTCTTCCATTCGATTGTGCCAGTGAAGAAATACAATTCGAGAGGAATACCTTGAGGTGTAGGTTGAAGCTGCCTTACCATGTATATCTCGTCGACTCTCACATCTTTGTGTTGTGCGAGATAGCGTTCAAGATGTCGGCTGAGTAGCGAAAGATTGACTGTTGGAGCTTGTCCGTTTAAATCTTCTTTAGTTATAAGGTTTAGTTCAAGCAGTGAATTGAGTTCGGTCTCGGTCAGAAATCGTATAGAGTTAACATCAATGTTGATATATCTGCTCACTCGCCGGGCCTGACATTCCTGCATCGGAGCGTAGTTTTGGAACGACTCTTTGATAAGTGTGTAAGGCGGGACTGTAGTGACCGAGTTATCCCAGTTGCGCACTTTTACGGTCGTCAGGGTCACTTCCTCGACAACACCGTTGGCATTGGCTTTGGGTACTACAATCCAGTCGTCCTTTTTGAGCATGTCGTTGACAGTTAGCTGTATACCTGCTACGAGTCCGAGAATTGTATCTTGAAATACCAACATAAGCACTGCTGCCGAAGCTCCCAGTGCTGTGAGTATTGCTATGGGACTACGCCCAATCAATATACTTATGCCTATTATTACGCCAATTATAATGAAAAAGAGCTTTAATATCTGCAATACACCTTTCATTGTGTGTATTCGATATTGTCCACGTTTGTCAAGTGCATCGAAAAGAGCCTGCAGAAACGTGTTAACCAGGTGTATAAGAGCCCACAATATGTAGAAATCGGTGATTTTTGTCAGCCATTTTTCTACTTCTGTATTATGGTCGAACGCGTCAGGGAGCATGTACGACACGAACAAGGCTGGTGCAAGCTGGCTGATGGCTCTTAGCACTTTAGTGTTGAGCAAATCGTCGTCCCATTCGGTAGCAGTGCGACTCGTGAACAACTTGACAATAACCGAGACTACTCTGACACAAAACCAGAATGCCATTACTGCCACCAATGCAATTATAACCAGCATGAGCGGAGTATATAGGTTCTCGATGTTGTTATTTTTGAGAAACTCTTGCAGCCAGTCTTGTATCCACTCGTTCATTACTTCTTGTTTTTTAGATTATTTATTAGTTCGGGCCCGGGAACTATATATACTTCCAGCCGTCGGTTCATTGCACGGTTTGAGCGCGTGTTGTTGTTGACGAGTGGCTGTGTGTCAGTCATCGGGTATCCATACACCATTGCTGGCGTAGAACCGTGTCTATCAAAATAGTCGTATAGAGAGTTGATGCGCTCAATACACAACCATTCCTTGTATTTATCACTGCCGGTATTATCACTGTGCATAGCAAGCAAAATCTTGAATTTGCCATAATGACGTGTGTACTCCAACAATGGTCTTAGTTCATCTTCAGCCGTGGCTAATAGTGTCGTGCTGTTGGGCGCAAATAGTAAGTCAAGCTCAACAGTAATACTAAGTACTTGATCATCGCGAATCAGTTCAACTGTCAGGCCTTGATCAATAAGCGATTGTTCGTAGTTTGACATTGCATTTCTGAGCGCGCCGACCTGTTTGGGTGTCACGGTCGGCGTGTTCAGTTCAATGTCGAATGTCTCAGGTTCATCAGTATCTACAACTTGTGCTGAAATTGGCTGCGTAGTTGCTAATAAGGCTGATAAACAGACTGATATGCTACAAATCTTCAAGCGACTCTTCATATTCGAGTTCGGCTTTGATGATTATCGGCAGGTCGTCAATCGAAACATTTGCCCCTTTGTCTTTTTTAAGCATACGTGTAACGTAACCGATGATCTCGTCGGCAGTAACCTCCTCATCGTCATCGTCCCAATCAAGCTCAAGCAGTCCGTTCTCTTCATAGTAGTCCCATATCATATCGACAATATTCAATATCTCGTCGTCGGGGTAGGGTGCACGGCCTGCTGCTGTCAAGGCATTGTTTATCGCATCGACTGCTTTATTTTCGTCAAATTCCATTGTGAGATTACATTGCTAAAAGTTTCTCGATAGCCTCTTTGAGACTGGCTTTTGACTGTGAGCCGGCGAGGCGAAGATCTGCTTTCTTTCCGTCTTTAAAAAAGAGAATGGTAGGGAGTGAAGTGATACGGTACTGCGAACTCAGGTCGCTTTCCTCCTCGACATTGTATTTGCCTATAACGACTTTACCCTCATATTCCTGTGCAAGTTCGTCAATGACGGGGGCCATGCTCATGCAGGGGCCACACCATGTTGCCCAAAAGTCAACCATTACAGGTTTGCCTGAGTTGATAATTTCTTCTGCGTTCTCGTCGGTGAATATAAATGCCATTTTGTAAATAGTTTATGAGTTTATAATAAGTTTATTTTACTAATCGTGTGAAATTATATTCGACATTCATGTCGTCAAGCATGTCCACGAGTTCTTTATCCATTGGTAGCTTAATGCCTGACATCATCTTGACAGTTCGGTTAATTTCTGGATCATATATCTCGAAGTTTAGACTGCCTGTAGATGTAACGTTCGAGCGTTTCGATGCTTCGACAAATAAATCAATGAGAGTGTCGTTGATATCGCTCGCCGAAATCTTAATATCAACACCCGTTACCAGTTTACCTTTCAGGTCGTCAAGTAGTCTGATGCTATGGATATTGAATCTCAGCTCATGTTTAAAGTTGGGCTTGAACTCACCGGCTACAACAATCTGAGTACCAAGCTTGCCGTATTTGCTGAAATTGATAAAATCTTGTTTGAAAAGCATCAACTCGGTGCTGCCGGTGTAGTCTTCAATGGTCAGTCGGCCATATCTACCGCCCGAGCGAGCGTCCTTTTCTTCATAGCCCGTTACCATGCCACCGAAGGTATATGTCTTATTCTCTTCTTTTGCAATCTCGTTATAGTCTTTGATCGAAGTGTTTGTACCGTAGTTGAGCTCCATGTAGTATGGATCCAACGGGTTGGCTGATAGGTAAATGCCCACAAGCTCTCGCTCCTTTTCGAGTCGCTCTGTCGCAGGCCATTCTATTCCCGGTCTGATAGCCGGACGACCTGCAGTATTAATGGCCATATCGTCGTCTCCAAACAGTGAACTTTCCTGTTGTTTAGATGCGTTCTGGAAGAGCTGACCATATCTTAATAACTGTTCTGAGAGGGTCTCGTCCTTTTTATTTCTTACAAAGTAGTCCTCTCGTTTAAGCTCATTGAAGCAATCAAACGCTCCTGCAAGTGCAAGCGACTCGAAGGTACGACGGTTGAGCGACGACAGTGGTACACGCTCGACAAAGTCATATATCGAGGTGAATGTACCGCCCTCATTGCGAGCTTTGATTATATCGGCAGCAACGTTTTCGCCAACGCCTTTGATGGCGGCGATACCAAAACGTATATCACCGTGACTGTTCACACCGAAACTGCTGAAACTTTCGTTTACATCGGGGCCTTTAACCGTAATCTTCATGGCTTTGCATTCGTCCATGAAGTCTCGTAACTTGGTGATGTCATTACGGTTGCGACTCAGTACGGCTGCCATAAATTCAGCAGGGTAGTTGGCTTTAAGGTATGCAGTTTGGAATGCTACCCAACTATAACATGTCGCGTGACTCTTATTGAACGCATACGATGCAAATTTCTCCCAGTCGGCCCAAATCTTTTCAAGCACTTCGGGTTTATGTCCGTTTGCTTGTCCTCCTTCCAGAAACTTTCCCTTCAGGTGATTCATCTTGTCAATGAGCTTCTTACCCATGGCTTTACGCAATGTATCGCTTTCGCCGCGGGTGAAGTTGGCAAGCAGTCGTGACAAAAGCATCACCTGCTCTTGATATACGGTTACACCGTATGTGTCTTTGAGATATTTCTCCATGATGGGAATATCGTAGACTATGGGTGAGCGGCCATGCTTACGCGATATGAAGTCTGGAATATAATCCATTGGGCCCGGGCGGTATAGCGCATTCATCGCTATGAGATCTTCGAATGTACTGGGTTGCAGTTCTCTAAGATATTTCTGCATGCCTGCCGACTCAAACTGGAATGTTCCTTTGGTTTTACCTTCGCTATATAACTTATATGTTGCCGGATCGTCAATCGGTATGTTGTCCAAATCCAAGTCGATGTTTCTGGTCAACTTTATATTGGCAACGGCTTCTTTTAAAATTGATAAAGTTTTCAGGCCAAGAAAGTCCATCTTAATCAGGCCTGTTTCTTCGATAACTCGACCTTCATATTGGGTTACAAGCAGTTTACCTTCAGTCTTATCTACGGCCGTGCTTACAGGGACCCAGTCGGTAATATCGTCACGGCAGATAATAACGCCACATGCGTGTACACCTATATTGCGCACATTACCTTCGAGTTGTCCGGCATATTTTAATGTGCGGGGTATTATCGGATTGGTGCTCGCCATCTCAACTTTGAATGGCGACAAGTGCTCGTAGCAGTTCTTCAATGTAGGCTTTAACTCCTTGCCGTTAACTACCGGCATATGAGCGGGTATAAGTTTAGTTAGACGGTCACTCTCTGCGAGCGGTAAGTCTTCAACTCGTGCGACGTCCTTAATGGCAGACTTTGCAGCCATGGTGCCATAAGTAATGATGTGGGCAACCTTTTCTTCGCCATACTTTTCGGTTACATATTTAAGAACATCAGCGCGGCCGTCATCGTCAAAGTCGATATCTATATCGGGCAATGATATACGGTCAGGGTTAAGAAAACGCTCGAACAGCAAGTCATATTTTACCGGGTCTATTTGGGTAATTCCAAGACAGTAGGCAACACACGAACCTGCTGCCGATCCACGTCCTGGGCCGACACTGACGCCTAAATCTCGACGGGCTGCATTGATAAAGTCTTGCACAATAAGGAAGTAGCCCGGGAAGCCCATGGTCTTCATTATGTGCAATTCAAATTTGATTCGCTCTTCGAGCTCTGCTGTTAAAGGACTGCCGTACCTGCGTTCAGCACCTTCATATGCAAGCTTTTTGAGGTAGTCTGCCTCAAACTTTATTCGATAGAGTTTTTCGTATCCGCCAAGTTTCTCAATTTTGGCGTTTGCATCTTCCTCACTCATAACGACGTTGCCGTTTTCGTCCTGAGTGAATTCGTCAAATAGATCTTTGTGTGTTATGCGCTGCCTGTATTCCTCTTCTGTGCCGAATTCTTTAGGTATTGCAAAGTTCGGCATGATTGGAGCGTGGTCTATATTGTAGAATTCTACTTTGTCGGCAATCTCAACGGTGTTTGCCAGTGATTCGGGTATGTCGGCAAAGACTTCGTTCATTTCGGCGGTGGTTTTCATCCACTCCTGTTTGGTATAGACCATTCGACTCTCGTCCGAAAGCTTTTTGCCGGTCGATACGCATACGAGTCGTTCGTGAGCTTCGGCATCTTCGGCATTTACAAAGTGTACGTCGTTGGTGCAGACGAGTTTGACGTTGTGCTTGCGGGCTAAATCTATCAGTACCGGATTGACAAGCTGTTGGCGCTCAAACGTCTCACGGCGTTTATTATCCATCATTGACGTTAAGCGGTCATCTACGCGATGTCGCTGCAACTCAATGTAATAGTCGTCGCCAAAAGTTTCTTTATACCATATGACTCTTTGCTCGGCTTCGTCTAAGTAGCCTTGCATAATCAGTCGCGGAATCTCTCCGCCAAGACATGCCGAACATATTATTAGGCCTTCTTTGTGTTTTGCGAGTTCTTGTCTGTCTGTACGGGGGTGAGAGTAATATCCTTCGGTCCAGGCTTTTGATACGAGTTTTACGAGATTGTGGTATCCCTTTTCGTTTTTTGCTAAAACTACAAGATGGCGGCCGGTGTCTTTTTTGTCGACATGTTCATGAAGATCCTTTTCTGCAACATACATTTCACAACCGAAGATTGGTTTGAATGGCTTCTTTGCCTGAGCTTTAGTCAGTTCTTCTTCGGCGGCACGGCGCGATTCGTCGTCAGTCGCTTCGTCAAGTTGCTTTTTAGCCTTTTTGACAGCGTCTTTCAACTTGCCGTTTTTCTTATTGACATAATTGAAAAACTCCTTAATTCCGAACATATTTCCGTGGTCGGTCACAGCAATTGCCGGCATTCCGTCCGAGATGGCTTTGTCAACCAGTGCATCAATCGAAGCCTGTCCGTCGAGTACCGAATACTGTGTGTGGACATGTAAGTGTACAAAAGGAGTCATATATTATATGTGTATAGTCTTTTTTAGATGTAAAAATCAAAATTCAAGCAAAGATACTAATAATTTTGAAAACAAAAAAGAGACTAATTTTTCAGGGTGGAGTAGGGTGACTTATTTATTGTTATAGGAATGGTTTTGTGGTGCTGCTCAAAAACTATGTTATAAAACATAATTTTAACATTTGTTGATTATGCAGATTTATAAGGTGTTAAGTGAAAAGTATGGTAAATGCAAATAAAAAGATGTAAAAATATTTGGTGG
>JAAVCJ010000011.1 GCA_014802385.1 Bacteroides sp. | reverse complement strand
TCAGCGCCGGTGGCTCGGCCAAGGTATTGCCATGTCTGGCCATTGTCGGTCGACACATACCAGTCGCCGTTCTCTATCTTGAACTCGGGTGTGATGCCGTCTTTACCATCTTTACCATCTTTGCCATCGGCACCATTCTGACCGTCAACGCCATCTTTGCCATCGGCACCGTTCTGACCGTCCTGTCCGTCACGGCCGGGCAGCCCCTCGGCAAGTATTTTCTGACCGTCGTTGCCCAACAGCCATTCNCCGTCGAGTGTCCAGTAATAGTGACCNTCGGTGTCCTGTCTNACGGCTATCGACGGGGTGTAACCGTCCTTGCCNTCGACACCGTTCTGACCNTCTTTGCCGTCGGTGCCATTAAGTCCGTCCTTGCCATCGCGGCCGNGATAGATGGTGATTGANGGGCTTTGNGTGAAACTGATTGTGTAGCCGATAACGTCCTGACCGGCGTAGAGCGGAGTCACCGANGTGATGTANTCGTTCTGCTGCAGGGCGTTGACGAGNGTCTGGAGCGACGCGATGTTGGTGTTCATCTGACCGCACAGTTCCTCGAGTGTGAGAATACGCTGTTCGATGTCGTCGAANCGGTTATAGATCCAACCGTCGTCGTAGGAACAGCCCGCGAATGTGAGCGTCAAAGCCGAACATAGTGATAGAATAAGTTTTTTCATCTGAGATTGGTTTGTTTCAGTTTGCCGGCCNGTACCCCTTGACCGACGGTATAGAAACAAAAACGTGGGTACCTTACCATTGCTCGTCCCACTGNCTTGAGGCTCTGGCATGTGCCCATCGNNGTAAGACGAGCAATGTGCAGAGCCCACGTGTATATGTAAATATACACCAACAGCCGTCNATGCCATCGGGCACACGACCATCAGGTATAATATACATAACCATGAACATCTACCATTGCTNCNGNCTTGACNNCGANNNTGAAACTGCCAGATTTCAAGNCAGTCAAGATCAGAAACGCTGATAAACGTTTTTTTCNAAAATGTCATTGGCANGCCTGTGCGGCCTACCGATTTGTATCCCACCCGCCTACCCACGCCTGGGCTCTGCGAGCGGTATATATGTCACAAAGATAGAAACATTTTCCCAAATTGGCAAAAAAATAATCCAATTCACAATGCAAAATGAGGTGTCGTGAGATAGTACAATAATAAACCGAGCACGTTACNGCCGTAACGTGCTCGGTTTNCAGTAGGGGCACCACNTCAACNAACCTATTGTGCGTTTATTGCACNGGGAGCGTGAGGGTGGCAGATTTGAGGCCGGGGGCGGTGACTGTCAGGGTGACAGNGCCGGGNGTGGCGGCACTCTGNACTATGGCGGTGCATTTGCCACTGAACAGGTGCATATGGGGCTCATGGAAGAGGTCGAGCGAGGTGGCATCGCCATTGGCGGCGGCTCGGTAACGGCCTTGGCCTGTGACTTTAAAATGAACAAGGCGCGAGTCGTCGGGACACGGGGTNCCTTGGCGGTCGACTACCGACACNGTGACGTAGGCCAGGTCTTCGCCATCGGCCGCGATGCTGTCGACAGCGGGGGTGAGCTTCAANGCGTAGGGTTTGCCGGCTGTACGCACTACTTGCTCGGCGGCCCGGTTGCCNGCGTGNTCGTAGGCCACAACTTTCAGCTCGCCGGGCTCATAGACNGCGTCCGACCATATCAGACGGTANCGGCGCAGGAGNGCCATATCGTCGCCNTCTGAGGCTGCAGCCTCGTCGCGGGTGAGTTTGCGGAGTCGTCCCTGGCTCTTGCCGTTGATGAANAGCTCGGCCTCGGGCAACGANGTATAGACCATGACAGGGGTAACCNGGCCTTCGCGACCGGGCCACGTCCAATGNGGAACGACGTGAAGGGTGGTGTCGGTGGTATTCCACTGGCTNCGGAACAGGTAGTAACGGTCTTTGGGTATCGAGGCGAGGTCGATGATACCGAACAGCGAGCTGTGGCTGGGCCANGCATCGGTACTATACGGAGANGGTTCGCCGAGGTAGTCGAAACCTGTCCATACGAATTGCCCCATCGTCCAGTCATAATCGTCGGCGAGGGCAAAGTCAACGTCGGGGACGTTTGACCACCTGCAGCTCTCGGTGTCATANCCNCTCGACTGGTGGTCGGGGTACATGGCCGTGTTAGAAACCTCAACAGGAAATTTGTAAACGCCGCGTGAGCTGATTGTCGAGCCTGTCTCTGAGCCTAAAATAAGGCGCTGGGGCAACTTGTCATAGGCCTCGGNGTAGCGGTGTGTGCGGTAGTTGAGTCCGGGCACNTCGATCATAGAGCCGAAGCCGTTGTCGAGAATACATGTCACCTGATCCATGCCGCACGTGACGGGGCGTGTGGGATCCTCGCGATGGCAGATATCCTGTAGGAATTTGGCCACACGGTATCCCTCGTCGCTGCACTGNGTNGGNACCTCGTTGCCTATCGACCACATCACCACCGACGGGTGATTGCGATAGTTGTGGAGCATGTTGANCATGTCGCGCTCGGCCCACTCGTCAAANAACCGGTGNTAGCCGTTCTCGCACTTGGCGATGTCCCANTCNTCGAACGGCTCGACCATCATCATGAGGCCCATCTCGTCGCATAGCTCTACGAGCTGGGGNTCGGGCATGTTGTGAGACGTGCGCACGGCATCACAGCCCATGTCCTTGAGCAGTGTGAGCTGGTGGCGCAGAGCCGAACGGTTGACGGCGGCACCGAGNGGCCCGAGGTCNTGGTGATTGCACACNCCGCGAAACTTGCGNGGCTCGCCATTGAGAAAAAATCCGCGTTCGGGTATAATCTCGATAGAGCGTATGCCGAAGCGAGTGTCGTAGCTGTCAACCTGACGGCCACGGTCGTCGGTAACGGTGGTGCGGGCCACATAGAGCGACGGGCTCTCGGGCGACCACAGGGNCGGACGTTNAACNTCAAAGTTCTGCTCGACAGGCAGNCCATGATTTATGCGACCACGGGTTGTGCGCGTAGCCACAATATCGCCATCGGGCGACAGGATATCGGTAGTTANCTCAATGTCACGGTCGGCCGAGTTGAGCACTTTGGTGANTAACCTGACTGTGGCAAAATCGTTCTCNACATGAGGTGTTGTGATANAGGTGCCCCACACGGGTATGTGAACCGAGTCGGTCTCGATGACATGGACGTTGCGGTACAGGCCNGCACCGGGATACCAACGCGACGAGAACGGCAGGTTTTCAAGTCTCACGNCGAGGTGATTTTCACGACCATCGGGGTTGAGATAGGGTGTGACGTCAAAGTGGAACGAGTTGTAGCCCAACGGCCATGAACCNACCTCGTGACCATTGACCCAGACGTGGGCATCGCTCATGGCTCCGTCAAAGAGCAACGACACCATGCGGCCAGGAGTGGCCTCGAACACGGTGCGATACCAGCCTGTACCCATATAGGGCAGACCGCCTGTGCGGCCGGTCTTGGTGCTGGCGGTTTTCTCACCATCCTGGGTGATGGCTACGACCTGCAGATCGTGACAGCGGTCGAACGGGCCTGTAATGGCCCAGTCGTGGGGCACGGTGACCGATTGCCAAGAGCTGTCGTCATAGCCGGGAGCTATCGCTGCCGAGTCGTCGGTCTGAGTGAACCGCCAACCCGACTTGAGAGTAGTAACACCGCGCTGTGCATAGGCCACCGATGTAACAGTAAGGGCAACGCAGGCCGAGAGGAATAACTTATTCATAATGTAACTGTCGATTTAAGTGGCAGGTTGTCGGACGAGTTTCCTACCGAGATGGTAAACGTGCCGGGCTCNACAACAAAGTCGCCCTTGTTCATATCATAATACCNGAACGCTTCATCATCGAGCGTAACGGTNACCCNACNGCTCTCACCGGGGTTGAGGGTAACTTTTTCAAAGCCTTTCAGCTCTTTGGNCGGACGTGGTACTGATGCTTCGGAATCTNAGACATATATCTGAGCAACCTCAGCGGCCCTGACCTTTCCCGTATTCCTGATGTCGAACGACACCTCGACCTGATTANCGCNNCTCTTGGCTACATNGAGATTGCCGAACTCGAACGTCGAATAGCCGAGACCGTAGCCAAATGGNTAGCGTGGTCTGATGCCGCTGCGGTCATAGCCACGGTAGCCGGTGAATACACCNTCACGATAGTCGACATGGGCACACTCACGTTCCTTGGGNTCAGCGTTTTTATGGTAATTGGCCGCGCAGGGATTATCCTCNAGTCGATATTCAATAGATATAGGCAGTTTGCCGCTCGGCGACAAGNGTCCCGTAAGTATCTCGGCAATGGCCCGTCCACCNTCCTGACCGGGATACCATGCGAGCAGAATAGCGCGCGCAAGGTCGTCCCATGCCGAGAAGTCGACACCGCCACCGGCATTGACTACCACGACCAGATTGGGATTGAGNTCGTNGAGACGTTTCATGAATTGTTCCTGATAGGTAGGTAAGCCAAANTTACGGTCAAAACCCTCGCCCTCGACGTCACTGCTGAAACCGGTGCNGTAGACCACATTGTCGGCCCGTTTCAGTTCGCGTGCGAGCAAATCTTCATTCAAGGCCATAATAGAGCANACCATTGTAGCNTCGGAGATGTTGTCGAAATACTCGACATGAATATCGTANCCCTTACCGGCCTCGACANTGTACTCGACCTCGCGCGATGTCAACGCGTGGTTGCCCCAGTCGGCAGCAATGACCTTGNCGTTGATGCTGACGCGGTAGCCATCGTCGCCACTGACACGGATTTTGAGAAGCGTGTCGAACTCGGGCCTGTAGAAAGCATTCCACTCGGCCGAGAAATGGTCTTCGGGAAAGCNGTCGAATGGGGCCGAACGCTGCCAGACNAATTTTATCACCGAATCGGTGCGCATCGCTGCCGGCTCNCCCTCGCGGCTCATATTCTTATAATATCGGCCACTGAACCCTNTGACAGTGCATGTCGAGTCNGTGTATATGTCATCGGCGACATCGCGATANAGAATATCGTCGGTCAACGCAACACAACGCTTGTTCATTTCAGTCATACCNGCTGCCACGGTCGTAACCGAAAACGGCGAGACAAAACCGCTGCCNCCACCTGTCGGTATGCGGCCGGCATTGGGNCCCAATACAACGGTGCGACCCTTGAGCGGGAGTATNCCNTCACTGTTCTTGAGCATNACGATACCCTCGCGTGCCACATCAAGCGCAGTCAGTCGNGANTTGTCATTATCGAGCGCTATGGCGGTGTCTTTTTGCTCCCTGTCAAGCAGACCGAAGGCTATGAACGTNGACAGCAGNTGCTCGACCTTGCGGTCGATTGTCTCCTCGGTGATACGGCCTGTGGCGATGGCGTCCTTGATCAACGGTTTGGTGAANAATACTCCTTTGGGCATCTCCAGGTCAAGGCCGGCATTGGCAGCGTTGACCGTAGAATAGACCGATGTCCAGTCGCTCATCAATATGCCGTCAAAGCCCCATGCCTCGCGCAGCACCTCGGTATCGAGCCATCGGTTCTCGGTTGCGTGAACACCGTTGAGCAGATTGTAGCTGTTCATGACGGCCCCGACACCGGCTTTCTGAACTGCCTTGCGGAATGCCGGGAAGTAAATNTCATTGAGCGTACGCTCGTCAATGTCACTNCTCGCGTGGTGGCGGTTCCACTCCTGGTTGTTGNCGGCAAAGTGCTTNANNGTNGCNATNACTCCGCGCGACTGCACACCNTTTATATATTCCGATGCTATTTCAGAAGTGAGATAAGGATCCTCGCCCATGTACTCAAAGTTGCGGCCACACAATGGCGAACGGTAAATGTTGACACCCGGGCCAAGTAATATACCCACACCGCGGGCACGGGCGTCGTCGCCGAGCGACGCGCCATAACGTCGTGCCAGGTCGCGGTTCCAGGTCGCCGAGAGCAGAATACCACTGGGATACAGCGTACTGTGNTCACAGTGATTGCGTATNCCCTGGGGGCCATCNGCCAGCAGTATTCTCGGTATGCCCAACCGCTCGACNGGCCGCAGTGAGAACGAGGTCTCGCCCGAGATATAGTCGATCTTCTCATCGAGCGTCATCGCNTCGACGAGACTACGTGCGCGCTCCTTATGCTCTTTTCCGATAGTAACAGCACTCAGCATCAAGCCGGTCAATGCAGCTGCCACCGATAATACAAGACGACGCATTATTCAACACAATTGAGGGTGAGTGATTTGTCNCCGACAAGTATGCGATACTCACCGGGCTCGAGGAAACGACGGCCATCGGCATCGACAAAGCTCAAGTCACGCATCGGGTCGATAGTGAACGTATAAACGACTGTCTGACCNGGCTCNAGATGNTTNTTCTCAAANTATTTGAGCTCGCGTTCAGGACGGGTTATCGAGCAATAGGGATCCTGNATGAACCACAGNACCGACTCATCGCCGGCCACACGACCTGTGTTGGACACAGGCACAGTAACACGTATCTTATCGCCACGNTTGAAGTCGGTCTGCGAGGCCGACATGTCGCCATACTCAAATGTGGTATAGCTAAGGCCGTGGCCAAACTCGTACATAGGTTTGCTCGTGATGTCCTGATAGAAGCCCTGATGGTGACGGCCACTCTTGCGACGGTTATAGTAAATCGGAATCTGGCCGGTTGAATAGGGGAACGTCATGGCGAGCTTGCCCGACGGATTTATGCGACCCGACAGTATGCCGGCCATAGCATTACCGGCTTCGATACCGGGCTGCCATATTTCGAGAATGGCGTTAGCGTATGGTTCGATGCGGTTAAGCTCGAGTGGACGTCCATTGGAGAGTACCAACACGACNGGCTTGCCNGTGGNGGCGACAGCCTCAACAAGCTGTTCCTGAATAGCAGGCAGNGCTATNGANGANCGNGATGCGTTCTCNCCGCTCCACCTCAGATTCTCACCGAGACACAGNATCACNACATCGGCCCACNNGGCGGTGTCGACNGCGGCNTTGAAGCCNCTGCNGTCATTGCCGTCGCGCTTGCTGCCCTCGGCATACTTTATCTCGGCTCTGTCACCNAATTCACTGACTATGCCGTCCCACAATGTAACGACATCGTCGGGTTTGCCGTGACCGAGCCATGAGCCGAGCATATCCCAACCGTTCTTAGCCATCGGGCCGATGACGGCAATTTTGGAAGCATTGGCAAGCGGAAGTGTCAGGGTCGAATCATTTTTCAACANNACCATCGACTCGGCAGCCAGACGTGCGGCAATNTCNCGAGACTCGGGNCGCAGAAAGCGGTCGGGNACNGACGGAGTGTAGGGATTTTCGAACAANCCGAGACGGAACTTGACACGCAGCACGCGGCGAACGGCCTCATCGAGCTGGGCCTCGGAAACCTTACCCTCGGCAACCAGGTCGGCAAGATGGCGGTCATANGCATGGCTCATCATGTCCATTTCNAGACCTGCATTGAAGGCACGCTCGGCNGCCTCTTTCTTATCGGCTGCATTACCTTGATTTTTGAGCTGTTCGATAGCTCCCCAGTCGCTGACAATGAAACCGTCATGACCCCAACGATTTTTTAAAATCTCGGTCATGGTATAGTGGTTGGCCGAACCGGGCACACCGCTGATGTCGTTGAACGAACTCATAAGTGTCTGAGCTCCGGCCTTAACACACATTTCGTAGGGTATGAGATAGGTGTCCCACAAAGTCTGGGGCGACACCTCGGTGTAGACGTAGTCACGACCGGCCTCTGACGCGCCATAGGCGACATAGTGTTTGAGACAAGCGGCGATACTGGTGCTGTCGGCAAGGTTTTTACCCTGATAGCCTCGAACTGTAGCAGCGCCGAACACACCGTTGGCGTACGGATCCTCGCCATATCCCTCGGCAACTCGGCCCCAACGGGGGTCGCGGGCAACGTCAATCATGGGTGAGAATGTCCAGTCGACACCCGACAGACGCGACTCAAGCGCTGTGACAGCAGCGGCATCTTTGACAAGTGCAGGATTCCACGAACAGGCCTGGGCCAGCGATATGGGGTAAACAGTGCGGAAACCATGAATGGCATCGTAACCGAACACGATTGGAATGCCGAGACGCGACTCCTCGACAGCGCGGCGCTGCATGGCATTACGCAACTCGGGCTGCTCGTCAAAATAGATAAGCGAACCAATCTCGGCAGGAACGTTCTTTACTTCCTCGCCCACATTGTTGGCATTGTTGTTGCGGCCAAGGGTGTACTGGTTGAGCTGGAGAACCTTCTCCTCGGTATTCATGCGCGAGAGCAGATCATCGACGCGCACCTCGACAGGCACACGGCTGTCCTTGTAGAGCGGAGTCTCGGGCACAAGTGCCGACAAATCGGTCACAGCGTCGGGACGCTGCACGGCAGCGTGTGCGGCAGCTTTGGCAACACGGGCAAGGTCGGGCGACATGCCGGCAGGGAGATAACAGTTCTTCTCGACATCGCGACCAAAGAGTTTCTCATACCAGGCACACGCGGCGGTGAAACGCCCTACCCCATAGTCAAGATGGTAACCATCGCGGTTAAGATGATCCCCAAGGTAAGAGGTGCGTGCGTTCTGAATAGCCGTTCCCGAAGGTATGATTGTCTTTATGCCTACCGACTTGGCTGCTTTATTGTTGGCACTGACGATAGCATTGTACATCTTTTGTTGGTCACGGTCATAATTTTTGAACCCGGTGTGAGCTGCGTCTTTGCTGTAAGCCCACGTCTGGTGCATTACGCGACGAGCCTTCGAGGGGCCGTTTTTCTTAACGAACGCATTCAGCTCGGGTAGCCAGGCGCTGTAACTCTCGTCGAGACCTGACAACGGACTGGCCTGTTGCATCGAGATATAGTCCCAGGGCTCGTCATTGAGCGCTTCGAGCAGTGATGTGTTTTTTCGTTCTACTTTTACACCATCGGCTCCTATCTTGCGGTAAGCATAATCGTGCTTATCGCCGCGGGCATTGTTTACATGCCTTTCGAGCGAGCAGCCTCCGATAAACATGTTGCCAATGATGGCAGTGTCACCGTCGGCAAGAGCGAGTTCGTGCA
Source organism: Bacteroides sp. (assembly GCA_014802385.1). Taxonomy (GTDB): domain Bacteria; phylum Bacteroidota; class Bacteroidia; order Bacteroidales; family Muribaculaceae; genus JAAVFS01. The sequence goes on along the minus strand of JAAVCJ010000011.1, from coordinate 39,489 downwards.
GGTATTGCTCAATGGCATCTTGTGAGAAGCTGTTGCCGATGGCAAGAATACGCACAGTGCGAGCCGAGACCGATAACAATGACAGGACAACGGCAAGATAAAGTGATAATAATTTTTTCATTTTTCAGGTATGATATTTTAGTTATTACGCTTTTTGTTGTAATAGTCGTGCATTATGTACCATGCTTTCTTGCGCTGGCCGCGGTCAGACACAAGTCCCTTGCGGTTCCAGCCCTCCTGATTGGTCGGGTGGAAACGGAACGGAGAACGGAAATCAAACAAAATCCAGGGTGAAACACCCGCAAGGTTGGGAATATTCTCAAACATAGCGATATTATCAAGATAAAGACGAGCCTGATAGTCTTCGCTCCACGACGATGTCACATCGCTGCTACCCGATTGGCCATAAAGCGCTTCGCCTCCAAACTCAGATATGATGAGAGGTTTATCAGGGTTAACGTCCCAAACGGCCTCGTCGGGACTCAACGGCCAGGGGTGATACCAACCCATATACTTATTGACGGCCACGACGTCAAGATTGTCGGTGAAGGGATCGTTCATAGTGAACACACGGCGGTCACGGTCAAACTCGACGAGGTCGAACGCGGCTACATAGAGACGCGTCGTGTCGATGGCACGTCCGGTGGCAAGCAACGATTTCAGGAAGTTGTCACGCTCGGGCGATGGCTTTGTCTCGTTAGCGACGCCCCAAAAGCCTACCGCACAACGGTTTTTATCACGTGCAATCATCTCAGTTAGCATAGCCTGAGCCTTGGCACGGGTGGCATCGTCGGTGAAGTCGATGCCCTGCCAGATGGGTATTTCCTGCCATAGTACAATGCCCATTTCCTCGGCCATGCGCACGGTGTACTCATTCTGGGGATAGTGAGCAAGACGTATCATATTGACGCCTAAATCACGGGCCTCGTTCAGCAACATGGTGGCATCGGCCTTGGAGAAGGCACGTCCCATGCGCTGCGGAATCTCTTCGTGAAACGACACGCAACGCATGAACTGAGGTTCGCCGTTTATGAGTATCTTCGTGCCGTCAACCTCTATGTTTCTGAATCCTATACGCTCGTTAACCTTGTCGCTGCCACCAGTGACAGTCACGTCATATAACACGGGCGAGTCAGGAGCCCAGCGTTTGAGGTTCTTGCATTTAATCGAACCTTTAACCTTGCCATCGGCATCGGTAACGCCTTCAAATCGTTTGCCCAGGCCGTCAATGTCAACGCTGACATTGACACCGGCCACAGGCTGTGACATGGTCACGTCGATGTTGATGACATCGGCCTTAGAACGGTCAAGTTGAACGGTATAATCCCTGACATAATTGTCGGGGACGGTCACAAGCATCACGTCGCGTGTAATACCGCCATAGTTCCACCAGTCGAAGGCGAGCGCCGGAATGGCATCTTTGGTGCGTCGGTTGTTAACCTCGACCACCAGAAAGTTGTCGCCATGCTTCAAGTCGTCGGTCACATCAATTTCAAAGGGTGTGAAACCACCCTCGTGACTGCCAATCATCTTACCGTTGAGGTAGATGTTGCAACGGTAGCTGACGGCTCCGAAGTATAGAATCTCGCGCTCACCGGGACGGGGCTCGGCATTGAAGTGACGGCCATACCACACCGTGCCTTCATAATACTTGAGTTCGGGCGACTGTGAATTCCAGTCACCGGGTACCTCGAGACGCAGTCCGCCGTCAAATGAATACTCATAGAAATCGGTGTTNGACTCGGGTGTGCGGTTCTCGTAGACCTTCATGCGGTCACCNTGNTCNTACAGGTCGACAATGGCATTCCAGCGACCGTTCAGCAACTTGTAGTCACGGCCGTAGACATTGGTAATTGAGGCGGCCGAGGCCGATAGTGACGCTACAAGCAGCGCCAGTGAATATATTATTCGCTTCATATCAATCATTTTTGAGTTGAGCAATCTTTCAGGAACTTAATCACCCAATTCCAGGCATCCCAATTCTGTTCATTATAGGCATAGTGAGCTGTATTCTCGGCTACTTTCAGTTGTTTTGGAGCATCGATGACGTTATAGACCGAGTGGGTTGTGGTNGGCGGGCACACCATGTCGTTGTAACCGAATGTGTAGAANCCGGGTACTGAAATCTCACGAGCAAAGCTCGACACATCATAATATGAGAGNGTNTTGACAATCTCGGGNGTGTGNAAGCGTTTGTCTTTGAGTGTGTGAGGCCAGCCGCCTGCACGTCCGGCNGTNTANCCTNCCATNTCGCTCATGGCNGGGTAATATGANACNANNGCATCAACACGNTTGTCAATGCCGGCNACGATNATTGACANGCCACCGCCCTGACTGCCGCCGAAGGTAGCGAGACAGCCATTGAACTCGGGNANCTGTTCGATAAANTCGATGGCGCGCACACAGCCGGTAATAACACGCTTGTAATAGAAACNGTCGCGGTCGTCGAGATTNAACGAATGNTAACCTTTGAGNGCGCCGTTATACAGGCCGGTGTANANCTCGGCCGGCAANGTGACNGGNANGCCNTGAATACCNATCTCNAGAATCATGACNCCNTTCTCGGTGTGGCCTATNTCGCCATTGTANCCACGCACGCCGGCGCCTGGGAGCTTGAGAACGGCAGGATATTTGCCGGGAGCGGCAGGCACCGTCAGTATGCCGTACATGCGTGATGCCCAACCGCTGTTAGCCCACGACACGTGATAGACATTCACCTTGGGTGTGCATTTTTCGGGCANAAGTGTCACCATNGGNTCGAGNTCCCATTTGCGGGCATCGGCAATAGCNTTNTNCCANAATTCNTGNAAATCGGCCGGCTGCTGGGTCACGGGCTCAAGTTTCTCTGGCGAAAAACCTACCGTAGCCATNCCGGTGTATTCGCGNCCTTCTTGTTTCAACGTCACCTTGCAGCGCATGAAGCCGGGCTTTTTCATCGTCTCNCCGGCTATGGTGGCGCGGCCGTTTTTCAGCTTGACGCTNCCGGTTTTGAACGGGGTCATCATGTCCTCGCTAATCTCATAGGNGGCTTCGACATCGCCGGTGGGAACATCACAGCGAGTGAGACAAATGTCAAAACCTANTTTCTGACCTGGCGTGTAGTTCCACTCGCCGCCTGCCGGACTGACAGCCACGTGATATAATCGNTCGCTCGGCTGGGCNATNGCCNNAAGCGANACNAANAATAATGTGATAAATAACTTGACTCTCATAATNACGTCTATTTTTCAAAGGTAGTGATATATTTATACATTACAAAATCGTTAGGANGGTCGATCGTGATGTCTATGACACCGTCCCGACCCACTTTCAGACTCTGGTTTTTACCGTTNCCNANCACTCGGGTGAGTTTGACCTTCGCTCCCTCAGGTAACCATGTCGTGACTGAACCACGAGGCGCGTCATTGAGCTCGCGNTANAATAGNAGANANCCCTCATTNTNNCCNGTNATNGACTGNAAGCCTGTCCATGAGCGGCCATCAGGCTCATTTCCTACGGGCAGTATCACACCGCTGTGAAAATCGTGCTGAACTGCACGGTAGGCATCGANAAGAGGCTTGATCGAGAATGCCTCGTCGGGCAGATTGGAAGCCTCAAACCATGCCAGCGGTTGTCCGGCCATCGTGGTAGCNAACAGATAACCGAAGTCGTAGGTGCCNGGGGCAAACGGGTCGTCAGAATATTTGTCGACATTGCGCCATTTGTTCAGGAACTCAATCTGCAGTTTCTCGGCCGGCACATAGCGCGACAGCAACCATAGGTTGCGCAGTGTCCAGTAGGGGTAGTAATTACCCCAGTCGGTGTATCGGTTCTCAAGGAATATGTTACCGTACTCGTTAAAGAAGTGGTAGCCTCCGCGGCGGCTTGCCGTGGCGTCGAGATTGAACATCACGCTGTTGTCGGTATCGGCGAGCACGCGGTCAAAGAGTCGGCGCAGGTTCTCCTCGCCGGTCTTTGATGTCACTGTGAGGCCGTCGATCTTGAACATTCTTATACCGTACTTACGCCATAGTCCGACTATGGTGGCTGCGTCCTTTTCCCAGTCGGCAAAGTCATTCTGCACACTCGGATTGAACCACAGGCCTATTTCTATACCGAGTTCGCGGCCACGCTCGACAATGGGCGTAAGTCCACGCGGATATTTCACTGGGTCGGGCATCCAATAGTCGGCATTGGCATAAATATCCTTAAACGAGCCGCCGGCAGTAGCCGAGTTAGGACTCTTGCCCGCCTGCCAGCCATCGTCAATTTGGAACAGCGAGATACCGAGGCGAGATGCACGTTCGAGCTCGGCAAGACAAAATGCTTCATTGACCTTGGCGTCTTGCGAGCGGTCGCCCCAGGTGTTCATCATCACCATCTCGTCGCGCCCGGGGTCGAGTACACGACATTGTTTCTGGTAACCGCGCAGTGCTTTTAGAGCTTCAAGCTCACCACCGTCATACGTACACAGCACTGTACTGTAGGTCGACGTCCACTTATCGGGCGTCACGTCCTTGTCGGTCACGCCTATGCCCGTAACCATGAACGAGCCGAAGTCACTGATAAAATCGCCACCATTGTAGGCCAGCTGCACGCCCGAACATGGTGCTTCTTTGAGGAATATGAAACCTCCGCCATTGACACCGTCGGTCACTGACAGAATGTTACCGCGGTAATTAGTCTTGCGATAAGATATGAAATCNCGGGTGTCGACCANATTGTTGTTCCAGTCGGTNATATCACGAAATTCGACTGCACGCCCGTGCCAGTGACTGCCTGGCAATGAGAGTCGGTCAAGAACCGCCGTAACAGGTTTCACCTTCATATCNTCGGCATGCTCGATGTTGCTGCGGTCGGCTGCACTCAGCTCCTTCTCAGCGACACCGCTCAGTGTGCCGCGCAGACGGGTGTCAACGGCTATAGCCGGCACGCCGTCATAGAGCCGGTAGGAGCGTTCGACATCAAGATCGCCCAGACGATAAGTGATTGTGACCACAGTGTGAGCCGGACGTATACCNTCGCNGTCGACATTTCTGACCGTCATGCGTCCGTCAGACGGCTCGGCACGATTTACGGCAAAGTCGGATCGACTGCCGTCTGACACAAGCGTCTTGCCCGACTGTTTGTCAGTGACGCGGCATGTAATCAGATGGCCGTCGTTCCATAGATACACGCGTTCTATCAGGCCATTGCCCATGCGGAGCGTATCGCCCGACAGTATCGAATAGCAATCCCCTGCCATGACAACNGGTGCCGTGGCAAGGGACAGTGATATAAANAGATTCCTCAAATTCATATAGTTGAAACTTCGTGAGTGGGGGATTATTTAAGCATGCGTGGAGTGTCAAGCAGCTCGTTGGGAAGATTGAAGCGCTGATTGTCTGGCAGCTCGCTGTCGGGCTTGCCGGCGCCGGCCTGCATCATGGCTATGAGCTCAGGCAGATGGCTGCGGTAGACCTCGCGCGGTGTAGCATCGTGTTTCTTACACAGCGACGCCGCCATGCCTACAACCTCGCCCATCATGCCGGTAGTACGCATGACGCGTACGGTGCCAAGCGCCACGTGGGTGACGCTGATGTTGCGGCCGGCCATGAACAGGTTGTCNATNTTNCGNGAGTACAGNCANCGGTANGGNACNGNNTAGGGGTGNATGAANATNTGATTNGTCGCAGCCTTNAANTCGTTGCCGGGGAAACGCCGGCTGTTCTCGGGGTCGGGGAAATGCAGGTCGAGGCTCCATGTCGTTGTAAACGAGGCGTCCTCGTGAAAGACGTTCTTGTCGATATCGTCCTGTTTGAGGATATAGTCGCCGAGCAGTCGGCGCGACTCGCGCTTGCCCGATATGTAGCCTACCCACTCGAGCGAGCGGTTGCGGTATGCATCATTGTCAGCAAGATGATTCTTCAGAAAACTCCAGTTGGAGAATATCACCAGCAGGCCATAGTCACGGACGGTCTCGGCCTCGGTAACCTGGTCACGGTTCATGCCTGTCTCCCACTTCCACTCGCCCATTGTCACGCGTTCGCAGTTGTCGGGTGTAAACTCGATGCCATAGCTGAATTCGGGGAAGCCTGATTTCTTGTCGCTATTACCCGTGTACCATTGTATCGAAGCGCCCATAGTCATGGAGTCGGCCGTTTCGGGTGCCAACGGCTCGTTGTACTCACTGCGGGCCTCGCGGCCGCTAACATAGTCGGCCCCGGCGAGGGCTCCAATTGTACCATCGCCGGTACAGTCACTGAACAGCGGGGCACGAAGCACCATCTCACTGTTGTTCTCAATGCTTTGAATTGTCACCGATGTGATATGGTTACCCTCGGTGCCGACAGCCATAGCCCGGTAGCAGGGATAGAGTGTGACACCAGGCTCGGCCATGATGAAAGAGTCTTTCTTAGCGTCCTCGTAGAAGTCGGCCGGCTTGGCATTGCCCGAACGTGAGTGGCCGAACTCTCTGATCATGCGACCAAGGCCCTTATTGGGGCCAATCTCGGCATATCCGCCAAGATGCACTCTCACCTCCGAACTGTTGTTGCCGCCGAGAACGGGACGGTCATTGACGAGGGCCACATTGAGGCCGCCACGCGCGGCACTGACCGCCGCACACATGCCGGCGATGCCGCCACCCACTACTACCATGTCATAGTCGGCTACCTGCACGGCAGCGGTATCGAGCCCGAGAGCCGAACGACGCATGGCCACAAGGGCATCGCCGCCGTCGGGCAGTTGTGCATCGGCATCGGTTGTCAGCAATATGGCGTCACAACGTCCGTTGAAGCCTGTCAGGTCGTGAAGTGCCAGGGTGTGACGACCGGGCTTGAGTGAAATCTCACCGGCACGCTGCCATTGCCAGCTATCGCCTTTTGAGCCAACCTCGTCCGAGAGAGTCTTGCCCCCTACCCTAACCTTGAAACGACCGGGGCCGTCGGCTTTGCTCCAGGGCGAAGTCCAGTTGAATGTGCGCACGTAGACTGTGTATTTTCCTTTCTCGGGAATAGTAATCTCGGTGGTGGCATCTTCGACNGGACGNCCCATGCCGTGNGCCATCAGGTAGGNCGAGCCCATCAGATCCATGAACTGCTGGTCAAGAACCCAACCGCCTTTGTNGGCAAATGACTCGGCTTCGACCCAGACATCGGNTGCTGCCGCCCACGACTGAGCCGTGAGCGCCAACACCAATGCNGTACCAAATTTTTTCAATCGGTTCATTTTACGTTAACGGTAGTGAGTTTAAGCCAGCCTTCGGGGGTAATNTCGCCNTTGGCCGAAATTTGCAGTCCTATCTCGTTATCGCGCGTAGTGTCAACCAGACCTACAGCCCAGATATACTCGCCGGCCTTGACNCCNCCCATNTTGAANCGGGTCTCGTAGGTCGAGGGACGNCCCTTGATCCATGTGTTGAGNCANGGCTCNGAATCGACATACACTTTGACAGGCTTCATTGTCGACTTGTCGAGNANCGNGAAAGCNACTTTGTANTTCTGNTTCCACTGAGGTATATTGGTNGGACAGTAACCCCAGCCNAGGTTGCTCCAGCGGTGNGTCACGGTCACATTATCNGACCCGCCGNGGAACACAGGTAGCGAAATTTTGTCAGGATAAAGTCGGTAGCCTCCCTCAGCGATGAACTCCTCAACCAGGTCGTATGCCTCGTTAAACCACGACCATGTCTCGCCCCATGTGAGATTGCTGTTGTAGCGAAAATCCATCATGTTTACAAATGCGCCTTTAGCTTCATTATATTCACCGCGACGCACATCGGCATAGTCGGCATAACCGTCACCCTTAATTGAGTTGCCATGAGAAGCTTTAACCCAGCCACCCTCGGCTATGATAGGTCGGTTGTAACGTTGCGATGCNGCAAAATTGCGCTCCCAAGTGGTATAATAGGTCTTCATACCAAAGGCATCATGACGCAGTGAATACCCCTTGTCNATAAGCTCAAGCAATATAGGCTCAGTGTCAGGATCGACTGAATTCCAATCAAAGTCGCGTGTAGTGAGAAGACAACGATGATAGTTAACAAAGATGGGCACGTGGGTAATATAACGCGTNTACAAATCAGANATCCAATCAATCACAGCCTTNCGGGGAGCCTCATTTCCGGTAGAATATCTCGCTGANTGGCTCTCACCCCANTTACCAAGACCTGTACCACTCACATACATAGTCTCTTCGGCATTGTCCCATCGAGCGGCAAAATCTTTGATGAAACGCTCGTGTTTCTCCTGAAAGACAGGATCATCAGGATAAGGTGACCATACCTGTACCGACCCGGTAGTAGTAATATACCCCTTTGCTCCAGCCTCTCTCACATAATCGGGAGTGAAATTATCATGNTTGTCCTGNCTGTCACAAATGAAGCCGAAGGCTATCTTCATGTTTCTCTCTTTAGCACCNTTTACCAACATCTTGAAGCGCTTTGCCTCGACTGTATTGCAATTGTCGTCCCAGGCATATACGCCCTCCTNGGGATTAAAGTATGTCCACGCTGCACGTATGAACAATGTGTGAGCGTAGTCACTGACTTTGACACGGCCGGCAGTTGATTCAAAATTGTCATAGTCTTCCCAAAATGTGTCAGATAGACCGTCACCGAGTCCGGCATAGAGCACCCATCCGGTCATTGGATTGCGAAGCAACTTGTATCTTTCGGGCTTTATATCGACAATCTTATTACCGCTCATCTCCCAATTGTGAGAGCCTGACTCGATAACCTCGTCATCACCACATGCAGTCAAAGCGGCTGCGAGTACCGTGCCCGCCAACACGAGGCGGACACGGTTTNTGAATATATTTTTCAATGTAGACATCGTTTGCTGTAATTACTTGTTGTCAAATATTACTGTCAGTTTCTCTATATCCACTACCACATAGTTACAGTTTTCGGGTATGCAGAAGTAAGCGTAACGGTTGTCACCCTGACCGGCCACGAGAGTAGACGTCTCGCCTAATGCNGGTTTCACATATCCCACCTTGCTGTTGCGTTTTGCCTCGGCAGTCGAGCCGTAAGCATAGACGTTGTTCTCNATATTGGTCACCAGGAACTTAACACCACCGGGCTGTGGATCTTTGTTATAAGACTCAGAACTCATAGTGGCACGCGGCAAGGCATCCCCGTGATATACAAACACATGGGGATTAGCCTTAGACTGAGTGAGCTTGTACTTAGCCTGGAAACCTGCCTTGAGACCATCGTCGTGAGATGATGAGTTGAATCCACCCCACATCCACAATTCGGTTACTTCCTGTGTGTAGGGGTTGATACCGTCGACTGTGTTATTGTATGATACTGTCATGTTAGCCATATCGGTAGCAGCAGAATAGATGGTCACGGTGTGATCGGTGGTGTTGACCACGACGCGGTAAGTACCGTCGGCGGGAATCTCCCAGTAAGCGGCAAGTGTGCCCGATGTAGTGGGAACCTGATCAAACTCATGGGCCACACCGTCGTTGATGTCATGGCTGTTTTTGTCTTTGGGCACGAACGATACCGCAATGTCGTCATTGAACTCGAGCGGCATGTACAGCTTGCCTGCTTTAAGCTCGCCGCGCCATGCATACAGGTCATCGGCCTCGAGGGCGCGTTCTATCTCTATCATGGCATCGGCTGTAGCGGCACCTGTCATGAACAGGCGATCGAGCTCGATGATGCTGCCGGCGGGTACAATCTTGACAGTCTGATTGTTCATGTTGATAGTGATGCGATAATTATCGGCCTGAGGTATCACCCAATAATTGGCCTTGGCGGCATCAACCATAATGGCAGGCATCTCGTTGTCACCAATGGGTGCATTGGCCTCGGCGGGCGATATAGCATTATTCTCGTCGCCATAGATAACGGGGAAGTTAATCTTACCTGCATTGAGAGCACCGGTCCAGGTGTAAAGGCCCGAAGTGGCCGATGTTGGATTGAGCTCAATCTGCTCTCCGATAGCATCACCTCCTATGAAGAGACGGTCGGCCAGATACTGTTTGGGACCATAGGTCTTGACTGTAACCGAGGCAGTAGCGATGTCAGGAATAACGACGCGCGGGCCCTCGAACGAGGCTGTCACAGTGAGATTGAGTGTAACGTTGGAACTCGTGAGGCAACCGAAGTGACCAGTGAGCAGTTCCTGTAGTTGAGCATTAGTGTACTCACGGGTGTAGATACCATCGTCCTCATACTCTTTTAGTGCAGCAGCCTTGCTGCCCACAGCGTCCAACTGATACTGATAGGTGGTGATGAACTCATTGCCGTAGGGGTGAGCCTGATTCCATGACAGGGTCAGAGCCACAGCGTCAGGGTTGGCCTCGTCAAGCACCACATAGTCGCTCGAGGTCTCGAGCTGAATGACCGAGTTACTGCGTGAATAGCTGTTGTCGATATCCTCGTCGTCACACGCGGTCACCGTCCCGGCCAACAGCGCGATAGCTGTCAGTCGGGCGATATTGCGATATATTGTGTTATATTTCATGACTTTTTCAATTAATAACCGGGATTATTACCAAGATTGGGGCAAAGCTCGATGTCGTGGGTGGGTATGGGCCACAGGTACTGACGGTCGGGGAAGACGCGCTTGGCACCGTATGCCACGAGACCGGCGTTGTAGAGTGCCGAGAAGTCGGCGAGGCCATCCTCGTCAATCTGAGGAGTCATGCCCCAGAACCACAAATCTTTCTTAACGATATTATTAAGGAGCTCGGCGGGCTGCAAATTGATGTAGTTGTAGCCGTTGAGTGCCTTTGAGGCGAGTTTCCAGCGTATAAGATCCATGTATCGCAGACCCTCGTTGGCGAGCTCCATGCGGCGCTCGATGCGCACGGCCTTGCGCATTTCTTCCTGAGTACCCTTGGTAACGGCGGGATAAGAGTCAGTAGCACCGACTGCAACGCCGTATGCACGGGCGCGCACTGTGTTGATTGCGTCAATGACGCTGTCGTCAATCTGACCAAGCTCGATCTTGGCCTCGGCATACATCAGGAGCACGTCGGCATAACGCATCATCATATAGTCGCGCTCGACTTTCTTGCCGTTCTCGGTCCACGAGATGTCGATACCTTTCTTCCAGATAAGGCCATTGTATGAAGCATACTGATTGACGGCACGGTTGTCGGCATTGTCCTGCATATTACCAGTGGTGTAATTCATCACCTTGGTAACGTCTGGACGGGGGTTGTACTCGAAACCACAGTGCTCGGTGCCGAATTCAACGATGGTGGCAGTGCAACGGGGGTCGCGGTTAGCAAAGGGGTTGCGGGGATCGAAGAGCGGAGACTCGTCAATGGGCAGACCGTCGGTACACAGGTAAGCGGCCAACAGATCCCACGAAGGATTGTCAGAGCCATAGCCACCGGCACAACGGGGCAGACCGTTATTGACAAACCACTGGTCAAGGATAACATCATTGGCGAGTGAACGAGGAATAACAAAAATCTTCTCTGGATTCTCCTTCGTACTTTGCAGGAAAAGACGGCCATACTCAGGTTCGAGAGAATATGCTTTAAGATCGATACACTTCTTGGCCGCGTCAGCTGCGATTTCAAAGTCGCCGTTATAGAGAGCGAACCGGGCTTTCATGGCGAGTGCGGCACCACGTGTAGCGTGCTGAGCGGCTGTGCCGTAGCTAACGGGCAGGTACTCGATAGCCTTGTCAAAGTCGGCGTATGCGAGCTCCTTGACCTCGTTCCTGGCGCGGCGACCTTTCTGCTCGGCCTCGTTGATGGTCTCGGTACCCTCCATATAAGGTACATCGCCATAGTANCATATCAGCTCGGCATACTTGCATGCACGGCAGAAGTAAGCCTCNCCNNCAAAGCGGTTGAGTTTCTCGGTCGTCATCGTGCCCTCGGCTTTGTGATAGTTGGCAAGCAGGGTGTTGGCNCGGGCAATGAGCTTGTAGCTTTGCTGCCACAGCGAGTAGACTTCCCACTGCTGGCCGTTCATTGTACCGTCGAGTACGGTGCCGTTNCTGCCGGGATTACGGTTTTGCTGACGATAGGTGAAGTTGTCAGTCCACTGCTCCGAGCTTTCGAGCGGAGAGTTCCAGTAGCCCAGGATGTAAAACTCNTTGGTGGCCATCTCGAGCTCGAGTTCATTAGAGTACCACGACGAGCTGTTACCCTGTGACAGCGGCTCCATATCCATGCTCTCGCACGCGGTGAGCAGCATGGCGGCCGAAGCTATTGTATATAATATCTTGTTCATTGTTTCAGGATAATGATAGATTAGAATTTAAGATTTACACCAACAATGAGTGATGTAGTGATAGGATAAGCGCTCACACCCATCTCAGGGTCCCAGCCTTTGGGATAATTGTCGATTGAGAAGAGATCGCTGGCGCTGAAATAGAAGCGGGCCTTCTGAATACATGCCTTTTTGGTCCACTCGGCAGGCAGGGTGTAGCCGAGAGTCACGTTCTTGAGACGGAAGTAGCGTCCGTTGAACATCCAGAAGTCTGAGATGGCATAGTTGTTGCCTTTGGTTGTATTGGTGAGGCGAGGATATGTGGCCGCACGATTCTCGGCCTCAGTATTGAACACGCTCCAGTACTTGCCCTCGATGATGGCCGGAATGTTGCCGTAGTTGTCGCGAAGGGGCTCGACCATAGCGCGGTCGAGATAGGCGTTCTGCTTGCCGATGCCCTGGAATGCGATTGACATATCGATGCCTTTCCAGCCGAGGTTGATTGTACCGCCATACTGGAATCGGGGCAGCGAGTTGCCGAGAGGCACACGGTCATACTCGGACGAGATAACACCGTCGGGCACTCCGTTGGGGCCGCTGATGTCGCGGTACTTGAGGTCGCCCACGGTGACGGTGTTNTTNAGNCGGGCCGAGTTGTTGACCTCGTCNTGGGTCTGATAGATGCCGTCGCAGATGTAACCATACCAGGCATTGAACAACTCNCCNGCACGNTTTACCTTNCCACCGCTGATGATNTCGCTGTTGTTGAGGTAGTCGATTTTTGAAATGAAGTCTGAAAGATTGACGGTAACACCATAGTAGAAGTCACCATGACGGTCGTTCCAGCTCAGTTCGAGATCATAACCGTGGGTCGACATCTTACCGGCATTAGTGTTGGGATCACTGTAACCCATCGACCAGGGTATCTGGATGGCNAGAAGCATATCNGTAGTCTTNTTCCANTAATAGTCGGCNGTNAANTTCAGGCGGCTGTTGAGGAAGTATGCGTCGATGCCGAGGTCGGTCGACGTGGTGGTCTCCCACGATATATCCTCGACGGCGAGCAGTCTCAGGGCAGCGGTCTTGTCTGACACTACCTGACCGTTCTCATAGAAGTAGGCGTTGCCGAATGTCATCAGTGACATGTAGGGGAAATAGCTGTCGCCGATGCGCTCGTTACCGAGTTTACCCCACGAACCGCGCAGTTTCAGGAACGAGAGCGAGTTGGCGCCGATGCCTTCCATGAATTTCTCACGGGTCATCACCCAACCGGCCGAGAACGAGGGGAATGTGCCCCAACGGTAGTTCTTGGCAAANCGTGACGANCCGTCGCGGCGAACATTGGCCTGGAAAAGATACTTGTCGTCGTATGAGTAAAGCAGGCGGCCGAAGAACGAGTTGGAAGTGTAGCGTGTACCTGTACCNGAGTTATCCTTGAAGTCCTCGGGGCCTACATTGAGGTAGGGGTACTTGGTGAGCTCATACTGGTCGCGGGCGGCGGTCAGANTTTCGGTGCTCATGATGTAGTTCTCATAACCGGCCATGACGGTAAAGTCGTTCTTGCCGAATGATTTCATATAATTGGCAATGACCTGTGAGGTGATGTGCCAGTTGTCATTGCGGGTCTCTGACAGTTTATTGGTAGCCCACGACGAACCGTTGCCCTCCATGTAACCGCCAAAGACGTTGGGGTCGCTCATCAGCACATAGTTGACAGCCTTGCGGAATGCTTTCTGCTTTGNAAAGTTNATGAAAGGNGATACGATGCCGCTGATGCTCAGACCGTCGATAGGTTTCAGTGTAATCGAGGCCTTACCGCCCATCTGNGTGCTGCGNGACACNCTCGAACCACCCTCACGAAGCAGTGCATANGGGTTGGCNCCCGANTTACCCTCGGCATAGCCTCCGTTCTCCCACACAGCGGGATAAACGGCCGGCATCTTGCGCATNTCGCCGAACGGGCTATAGATNGTCGACGTGCTCTTGGCATTGCGTATGTTGACATCAAGACTTGCCGACAGGTATTTGCTGATGGTGAAGTCNTTGTTATTGCGGAACATTATGCGGTGAAAATTGCGACCCTCATAGAGACCGTCGACATCGTCATACGATATAGATGCCTGTGATCTCACGGCCTTATTGCCACCCGAGAGAGACACTGTATGGGTCATGCGNGGAGCCGAGCTCTTCATCATCAGACCTTTCCAGTCGGTNATGGGATACTGGTCGGGGTTNGTNGCATTGTANCGCACCCAGTTNTTGACCTGGTCGGCCGTATAGAGCTGGAAGTAACCGGCTGCAGGGTTGTCGTTGTAGAGCAACTCATTGCTCATCTCGAGGTAGCGTGTCACGCCNACCATNGTNGGCTGNGTGGTGGGNAGNTCCCAACCNAACTCNCCGTTGTAGCTGAGACTCANTGATGACTCATCGCCGCGCTTGGTGGTGATAAGGATAACACCGGCTGCCGCTTTTGAACCATANATNGAGGCNGCNGCGGCGTCCTTNAGCACCGAAACGCTCTCGACGTCGTTGGCATTGACATAGTCGATGTTGTCACACTGCACACCATCGACAATAATCAGAGGGCTCGAATCGCCCATTGTTGTGACACCGCGCACATGCATCGAACCGGCCGATGCACCCGGAGCATTGTTGTCACGACGCACCATAAGACCCGANACCGAGCCTTGCAATGCGGTTGACAGTGTAGTGGTCTTTTTAGCCTCCAGATCGGCACCTTTGACCGAAGCAACGGCACCGGTAAGGTCTTTCTTCTTCACGGCTCCATAACCNATCACGACTACCTCCTCGAGCTGNTTGTCGGACGGTACCATGTCGACAGTGACATCAGCACCCGTAACCTTAACCTCGGCAGCATCATAACCTATATAAGTAATGATTAGCTTCTCGCCGTCGGCGGCATCGATTGTAAACTGACCGTCGAGGTCAGTGCTCACTGCGGCACTACCGTCTTTGACGCGGACGGTAGCGCCGATCATAGGGTCACCGTTCTCATCGAGAACGACGCCCCTCGTTTTGGTGACAGCACCTGCCACATTGTTTTTAGCATGCTGTGATATGGTCACCTGGCGGCCCTGAATTTTGTAATCAAGCCCGGCCTGATTACATAGTTCGGCCAGCACAGTCTCCATTTTCTTGTCGTCGAGCTGCACATTTACTTTCTTGGCAAGTTGCTTTTCAACACCCTCGCCATACATGAACACATAGTCACTGTGTCCCTCGATATACTTCAGTACCTCCTTNACAGTAGAGTCTGAAGCCTTCATGGTATACAATCCCGTCGTCTCGTCCTGGGTCATGACAGTTGCCGCGTTAANCATCGGGGTCGATGCGGCGGCGACACCTATCACACACAACATTCCTACACGGGAACGCCATTGCTTAAAATGCGATGTCGGTTTAATCATAAGGTGAATTATTTAGATTAGTTTATTTTATGGTCAATTTTGAAACAGGCAGCCAGCCGTNCACGGTCTTGTCGGCATCAACTGCCATCTCGAGGCCGGGGCGGTTGCCGTCGGTGACATCGACCAGCGCTACTGCCCAGTGATATGTGCCCTTATCNACACCTGTGAGGTCTATTTCAGTATCATATTCATAGTCGGCACCTTTAAGCCATGTCGACAAGTCNCTGTTGTGATCAACAAATGTCTTCACAGCTTTACCATCATTATCAAGTAGCGCTACGCCAACTTTATACTTCTGATTCCACTGTGGTATGTTGGTCGGGCAATACCCCCAACCCATGTTGCGCCATTGGCTTTTAACTCTCACGGTTGAATTCTTGCCGGCTTTATCGGTGGTGGTAACTGCGGCGGGATAAAGACGGTAACCACCCTCGGCCACAAATCGCTCAACGAGATCAAACGCTTCCTCAAACCATGAGCGAGTCTCGTCGTTGATGCGGAAATCCATCATGTTGACATGAGCCTCGGCCGCAGCATCAAACTCGCCGCGGCGAACGTCCTCTGCATGACCCTCGCGATACAGGCCCGACGGGTCGCGCCAGTAGCGGTGATGGGCTCCTGTAATCCAGCCGCCCTCCATGATGATGGGGCGCTTGAAATTCCAACGTGAAGCCATTTCTTTCTCCCAGTCCTGATAGTAACCGTGCATACCGAATGCATCGTGTCTGAGTGAGAAGCCTTTGTCTATAGCCTTGACTATCATAGCCTCAGCATCGGCAGGTACACTACCCCACCCGTCATCATCGGGATCGCCGAGCATGCGGTGGTAGTGAATAATCATGGGAACTTTTTTGAAACATGATGTTGCAAGATCGATAACCCACTCATAGACTGACTGTTTGTTATTATTGTCTTTATAGATCATTGAGTGGGATTCGCCCCAGCGACCAAGTGAATAGGCGTCTATGAACTCCACCTTTGAGGGGTCGTCGAAATACTCGGCGAACGCTTTGAAAAACTTGGCATATTTCTCCTGAAAAACAGGATCTTCAGGATAAGGTGACAAATTCTTACCGGGAGCCTTGGGGTCGTAATATCCCTCGGCGCCAGCATCAAACACATACTGGGGAGTATTCTGACCCTGGTCGCGACCATCAATAACGATGCGGAAAGCTACGCGGAGACCACGGTCATTGACACTCTTGATCAGTTTCATGAGGCGCGAGTCGGGGTCGTTCCAAATATATTCACCCTCACGTGGTTCAAACGAAGCCCAGCTCGTACGCATATACGCGCACGAGGCGTAATCAGAGACTTTGACGGTCTCATCTCGACCGGGCACCTTCATTGAGTCATAACCGCGCTCAGTCCAGAAGTTCTCGTCCCATGTGCGGCCAAGATACATTACCCACCCCTGCAACGGATTGCGAAGCACACGTGTCGTGTCGGGTTCAAAAGTCACTGTTTTCTCACGGGCAGCTACTGTCGATACACAGCCCAAAGCCATGATAATCAACGTTAGAATAGATTTAAATTTCTTCATTTTTGTGATATGATATAAAGTTTTTTCAAGGTATGAAGATGACCGTCAGGAAATTATAGTAATTTCCTTAATCAGAAAAAATTGTGCCGCAAAAATTTAATAAAGAGTCTTGAAGCAATCAGTTTCTCATGATAATCCTATCTCCTTTTCTTTCTATTTCCATTGGTACGATTTCACGTATCGAGTTGATTACCGACTCGATACTGTCGTGCAAATCAAGCTTGCCGTACACCTTGACGTGACCGAGCACCGGGTCACATTCAACCGACACGCCATAGTGGTCAGTCAGTTTCTGGGCGAGCGTAGAGAGTGATTCGCCTCTCAACGACATCAGGCCGTCAATCCACAAAGTGTAATCGGCAGGATCAACATGTGATAACGAGGAAACCTCGCCGTTGACCAAATCGACCATGTCAGACGGTTTNAGCCTNACACGCTCGTCACGTTCGGTTGTCANCTCGACCGAGCCCTCGACAAGCACCACACTCGCCGTGCTGTCACTGGTGTTGGTGATGTTGAACACCGTACCCAGCACCTTGACATCAAAACCGTTTGATTCAACTACAAACGGGTGGTCNGCATCTTTGGCAACCTCGAGATAAATCTCACCGTTGGCATAGATGCGACGCTCGGCGCCATCGAAGTGTTCGGGATATAACACACGTGTGCGCGAATTGGCTATCAGCTTTGTACCGTCGCTCAATNTCAGTTCGGCACGTTTGCCCGGCGTTACCACAAGTTCGGTATAACCGGCNTNCTCNGCCTCGGCCAACGTAGCCCGNGANAAATCGACATGGTCAGTACCCANCAACTTCAAAGCAACCCCCGCCACTACACAAACACAAGCCGCAACACTTGNAATGGTAATCNTCATACGACGTCGACGACGCTGCCTTTTCATCGCCTCGAGCATGAGTTTGCCTCTTACAAGGCTCTTGATACGGGAATTATCAAACTCNTCGGGGCGGCAGGCGTCCAGCAACGACNCAAGACGCAAATCCTCACGTCGTGACTCNTGTGATGTGATATGTGACTGGTTATCCATTATTGATATTTGCCGTTTCTATTAATTAAGACGCGAGCGTTTAAGAAATATATAGGCGGATTCTACTTTTTTTTGTTAAAAAATATTGGAGTTAAGATATATCAGCAGTAGCGTAAGCATGTTTTTGCCTCCCGGCCCGAGCAACTTCTTCAGGTGATTCATTGCATAGCCCACATGATAGTTGACTGTAGCAAGCGACACGTTAAGCATACGCGTAATTTCGTTGTAAGGCATACGCTCTATTTTAGCGAGATAGAATACATGGCGACACTTGGGTGGCAGCGACTCGATGGCACGGNTAAGGGCATCAAGCTCCTCACGCGATATCAGACTCTGATCGGGGGCTGTCAGAGTCGAAACCGTGAAGTTCTCAAGCCCGTCGAGCGACACGCTGTCAGCACGACCGGCCGTGTGACGCAACATGGATATGGNCTTGCGATAAGTTATAGTATAAAGATAGGCCTGCATCGATTCAATCTCGAGCAAGCCCTTGCGGTTTTTCCATATCTCGACAAACACATCGCTGACAATCTCCTCGGCATCTTCACGACTTCCNANTATACCANAGGCATANCGATANAGCGCTCCCGAATAANAATCCATGAACGCATCNAAGGCTCTTTCATCGCCATTTACTATACGGTATATAACGTTTGCCTCCATCGTGGTCGATAACGACTATTGTATACAAGCTGTCACACAAAGTTATAGATATTAACCAAATTACCCAAATTATTTCGATAAAAAGAATTGCCCGGAGCGGGGTATCAGCTACCTACTCCGGGCATTATCGGTACCTATTGGAATTTCCTACAATCTATTCAATCCTTCTGAAAAAAAATATTACCTAACTATATATTACCTAATTACCTTAAATGTACTGTTGCTGACCTTGACGATGTACAGGCCGGGGGCCGACGCCGANAGGTCAATATTATCTGAAGNCGATGTGAGAACCTTAACACCGCTCACATTGTAGACGGNAGCTCCCCCTTCAACACCCTCAACGGCATACACGCCGGCAGCGATCTTCACCAACCGAGCCTTGTCACCGTCATTAACGATATCGGCAACGCCTGTAGTCACATTGTTCTTATCGACNGCATACGCGCCGGGAGTCACGCCGGCCAAACGTTCATTACCAAGCTGGTCGACCGTGAGATCAAGACCGGCAGGAAGGCCCCATGAAGCTACCGCATTGACCACTTGCTCGCCATCGGCACCGGGAACAAATATTGCGGGCACTATCACATTATGGTCGTTGAGTTTNTTTTCTTCAAATATAGAACTGTAAGAGCACTCGTCACCATGAGTGTCGGTCTCGGCCCACTCCATCTCGTTATCGGNAGGCTCGATAACAGANCCCACATAGTTGTAGCCACCCGAAACAAATGAGAAGTCTGNGCCGGCGGCATCGCCTTTGAACATGATGGCAGCCACGGCATCNTCNGANGTNATNATCGANTTGGCGATGCTGAGATGCGCATTATTGGTCGACACTATCTGAGCGTCCCCTTCGTTGGCTGTGGTGTTGCCCGCAATGGTTGAGTTCACTATACGTACCTCGCGGTGATGTGAACTGTCATAACCGTTGAAGTATATGGCACCGCCGTCGCTGACAGCGCTGTTGCCCGTAATGGTCGAGTTCACGATATTGAGCGAATTGCCGTGGCTCATGAAAATAGCACCGCCGTAATTATGATAGTTCTTATTGTTTTTAATAACACAATTCTCGAGTGTGACAAAACCTTTGTTTACATCATTACTGTTGATACGGATAGCACCGCCGCGATAGTTGGCCGAATTGTTATAGAACATGCAGTCCACAAACTTCACGGTGCTCCTATAAATATATGCCGCAGGGCCGCCCTGGGAACCTTGTGCCCAGTTACTATAAAAGCGACACCCCTTGACAAGCACATCACCACTGTTATCAATTGCCAACGCAGCCATATTTATCTCGGCCGACGAAGCATTAGTGTATACACCGGTAAAATCAATATTCTCTATTACAATGGCATTGGCACTGTTCCCGTTGACTGTATTGGCTTGGAAACGTATCAGACGTTCGGCATCACCGTTGTCAGGATTGTTATTGCCGTTCTTGTCGCCGCTGAATACCGTGCGCTCGCCGTCGGCGTTGCCTATGAGAGTGGCACCTGTGGCAACTTTAAACACAACGGTTTTTTCTGACAGGTTATATAGTCCGCCTTCAAAGTAATAGACATCGCCGTTGGCATTGTTCTCGGCCTGAGTTCTGAACTCGGCNACNCCAAAGGCATTATCCCATGATGAACCGTCTTTTNCACCGGCTCCATCGGGAGTCACATAATAATTGGCGGCAAACGACATAGCCGGGAAGATAGCCACAACGGGCAAAGTGAGTAATGATTTTAAGTTCATAGTTGAAACATGTATTAGTTTTAAGTTAATTTTTGTATCTCTACAAATCATGACGCATACTGCNAAAAAAACTATAGGTCGATCATCAATTTTTTTGATTGCTGTTTGACGACNTATATAAATAATGTGTGTGATTGANGTAAATATTTTTTTGATAACAAGTTTTTTAACAAAATGGGTTGTTTTAGTGCCTTTTTTTATATCTTTGCTGTGCCTTAAATTCAAAATATAGGCGCCTACATATTTNACATTACCTTGAAACACTAATAATCAACCAAATATTAATAAAATGTCAACACAAACACAAAAGAAACAAAGCAATGTCGTTGCGATCATCACGATGTTCTTCATCTTCGCAATGATTTCGTTTGTTACCAACATGGCAGCTCCATTTGGCAATATCTGGGGCTTCAAGTACGAGTGGGCCGGTATGGCCGGTAACCTTATGAACTTTACGGCTTACCTGTTCATGGGTATTCCCGCCGGTAACATGCTCATAAAATTTGGTTACAAGAAAACAGCGCTCATCGCTCTCGCTGTAGGTGCTATCGGTCTTGGTATCCAGCTTCTCTCAAGCGTTGTAGGTGCCGACGTCATTGTAATTGACGGNGAAGTTCCCACTACACTCAACCTGTTCATCTACCTTCTCGGTGCTCTCGTCTGCGGCTGCTGCGTCTGCATGCTCAACACTGTTGTTAACCCCATGCTCAACCTCCTCGGTGGCGGCGGTAACAAAGGTAACCAGCTCATTCAGACCGGCGGTACTCTCAACTCACTCGCAGGCACTCTGACTCCCCTGCTCGTTGGTGTACTCGTAGGCACTCTCACCAAAGAGACCACCATGGCTGCCGTTGCACCCCTGGTTGTGACCGGTATCGTAATCTTTGTTCTCGCTTTCATCATCATTTCTTTTGTCAAGATCGCCGAGCCCCAGGCTCACCTCGGCAAAGTCAAGTATGAGCACTCACCCTTGGCCTTCCGCCACTGCTTGCTCGGTGTTGTCGCCATCTTCTTCTATGTAGGTATCGAGATCGGTATCCCCGGCGAGCTCAACGCCTGGATCAGCCGTGAGAGCTTTGAAGGTGCAGCAGTCGTAGCAGGCTCGCTCGCAGCCCTCTACTGGCTCATGATGCTCGTAGGCCGTTTCCTCAGCTCAATCATCAGCGGCAAGATCTCGTCGCGCACTCAGATGGTAACAGCTTCGTCGGTTGCCCTCATTCTCGTGCTCATCGCCATATTTCTGCCCGAGAATGTTACTTTCGTTTCACCCTCAATCGAGTCGCTCGGCATCAAGGCCGGTGAGGTTCCCATGAAGTGTCTCTTCCTGTTCCTCTGCGGTCTCTGCACCTCAGTGATGTGGGGCGGCATCTTCAACCTCGCTACCGAGGGTCTCGGCAAGTACACTGCCAAGGCTTCAGGCATCTTCATGATGATGGTTGTCGGTGGCGGTATCATGCCCTACATTCAGGACTGGATCGCACGTACACTTGGCGGCGGTACATTTGGCTACATCAACAGCTACTGGCTCATTATCGCCATGCTCGTCTACATACTCTACTATTCACTGATCGGTTCTAAGAACGTCAACACCGATATTCCTGTTGATGAGGAGCCTATCGACCTCCGCGACCTTTAATGATTACTCACAACAGTACATCAAACCTATAAATTGACTGTCGCCCGACTCGAGCTGTCTATGACCGACAGTATCGAGCCGGGCAACGCTATTCATTTATCCTAACATCAATTCATTATGAACGATTCTAAACTGTTAACACGTGCAGCCGACAACATTCGTGTCCTCGTAGCGTCGATGGTTGAGAAAGCAAAATCAGGTCACCCGGGCGGTGCCATGGGCGGTGCCGATTTTGTCAATGTGCTTTACACAAAATTTCTCGTCACTGACCCCGACAACCCGACCTGGATAGCCCGTGACCGTTTCTTCCTTGATCCGGGCCACATGTCACCCATGCTCTACTCGGTACTTGCACTGACAGGTAAATATACTATTGAAGAACTCCAGCAGCTGCGCCAGTGGGGCAGCGTGACCCCCGGTCACCCGGAGCTTGACCCCGAACGTGGTATCGAGAACACTTCGGGCCCGTTAGGACAAGGTCACACAATGGCGGTTGGCTGTGCTATAGCCGAGCGCTTCCTTGCAGCCCGATTTGGCGAGACAGTCGCCCACAAGACATACGCTTTCATATCGGACGGCGGCATACAGGAAGAGATATCACAGGGCGCAGGCCGCATAGCCGGTCATCTTGGTCTCAACAACCTCATCATGTTCTATGACTGCAACAACGTGCAGCTATCGACCATGGTCGATGATGTCGACAAAGAAGACTATGCAGCCAAATACCGCGCATGGCACTGGAACGTCATTGAAATTGACGGCACCGATCCTGTAGCGATAACCAACGCACTCGCCGAGGCCGTAGCCGAGAAGGAACGCCCCACCCTGATCATAGGACGCACCATAATGGGTCGCGGAGCTGTGAAAGCCGACGGTACATGTTTCGAGAACCAGTGCAGCACACATGGTCAGCCCCTCAGCAAGTCGGGAGCCGACGTTGCCGCTACCATCAAAAACCTTGGCGGTGACCCCGAGAATCCTTGGGTTATCTGGGACGATGTCAAGGAACTCTATGCCAAGCGCAATGAGGAACTGCGTCAGATCGTTGCCGAGCGTCACGCAGCCGAAAAGGCATGGGCCGAGGCTAACCCCGAGAAGGCTCAGATCCTTCAGAACTACATCGACGGCAAGCTTCCCGACATAGATTTTGCCGCTATAGAGTTTAAAGCCAACGATGCCACACGCAATGCATCGGCAGCCGTACTGAGCGTCCTCGCCGAGAAGGTTGGCAACATGATTGTATCGAGCGCCGACCTGGCCAACAGCGACAAGACCGACGGCTTCCTCAAGAAGACCCACGCGTTCACCAAGGGCGACTTCACAGGCGCATTCCTGCAGGCCGGTGTAGCCGAGCTCACGATGGCGTCGATAATGAACGGTATCGCACTTCACGGAGGCTGTATCGCTGCATGCGGCACATTCTTCGTGTTCTCAGACTACATGAAGCCCGCCATACGCATGGCCGCCCTCATGGAACTCCCCGTTAAGTATGTATGGTCACACGACGCATTCCGTGTCGGTGAAGACGGCCCCACCCACGAGCCTGTTGAGCAGGAAGCCCAGATACGCCTCATGGAAGAACTCAAAAACTTCTCGGGCAAGCCCTCGGTACTCGTACTCCGTCCGGGCGACAGCGCCGAGACAATAGTATCGTGGAAGATGGCTCTCGAGAACCAATCGACCCCCACAGCACTGATTCTGACCCGTCAAAACATCAACGACCTCCCCGCCAACGGTGCAAATCGCTATGACGCTGCACTCGGTGTCGAAAAGGGTGGTTATGTAGTGATGTCGGCCGACAAGCCCGAGGTAATACTGGTGGGCAACGGATCGGAGGTATCGCTGCTGTGTGACGTGGCCGTACAACTCGAAGCCGGCCAGATTCCCTGCCGCGTCGTGTCGGTACCCTCGATAGGTCTCTTTGAGGAGCAGCCCCTTGAATATCGCAATGAGGTCATTACCCCCGGTGTGAAGGTATTCGGCCTCACCGCCGGTCTGCCCTCGACACTGCGCAGCGTGGTAGGTGCTAATGGCAAAGTATACGGTCTTGACCACTTTGGCGCATCGGCTCCCTACAAAGTCCTTGATGAGAAATTTGGCTTCACAGTGCAGAACATCACCGATCAAGTGTTAAAATTCTTGGGCAAGTGAACAAAACGGGTCAACGGCGCATTATAATTACATCTCAGTTAAAACCTGTAAAAAAAAATAAAACTGATAAGTAAAAAATAATCGCAATTTTAACGTATATTTAAAAAAATTATCGTAACTTTGACCCGTAAAAATGCGCAAAGTGCATATCCTATTAAATTTCAACTATTTAGAGAAACAATAAAAATCATAAAAAACTATCTGTTTATGAAAAAAACAATTTTTGCAATTGCTTGTGCTCTTTTCTTAGGACAGAGCATGGTGGCCCAGGACGAAGTTGTATTCGTTGAAGATGCCACTCAGGGTGTTATCGAAAATCGTTTCCGTGACAACTGGTTCCTCGGTATTGAAGGCGGTGTTAGCTTCATGCACAACCGCGAAGGTGAGAATCCTTCGCTCAAGGACGGTATCGCACCTGCAGCACAAATCAGCTTCGGCAAGTGGTTCTCACCCAAATTGGGCTTACGTGCCAACGCTGATTGGTTCCAGTCTAAGGGTGACTACAAGATGAACTACATCGGTGGTTCAGCCGACGTTCTCTTGAACCTTACCAACTGGTGGTGTGGTTACAACCCCAAACGCGTTTACAACATCTCACTCTATGCAGGTGCAGGTTTCGCTGAGCGCTTCTACAAGAATGAGGAAGGTGATTGGAAAGACTCAAAGAATACTGTAATCATCGGCCGCGTTGGTCTTTTGAACACATTCCGTCTCTCTGAGCACTGGCAGTTCATGATCGATCTCCGTCTCGTCGGTAGCGACAAGAGCCTCCTCGACTATCAGAACAACAACGACTCTTACGGTGGTCAGGTTCTCATCGGCTTCAACTACAACTTCGGTAAGTCGACCTGGAACGCACCCCTCGTTCCCGTTTGCCCCGAGCCCGAAAACTGCGACGCACTCCGTGCTCGCCTGCAGGCTGCCGATGCTCGCATCGCCGACCTCGAGGCTCAGCTGAAAGCTTGTCTTGAGCGTCCCGTCCAGACCGTTGTTGCTGCTCCCGAGGCTCCCCTCGCAACCATCTACTTCCCCATCAACTCTTACAGCCTCAACCGTTCAGACCGCAACGTCCTCGGCGCAATTGCAAACATCATGAAGGCTAACCCCAACCAGGGTTACGTTCTCACCGGCTACGCTGACAACTACACCGGCACCGACGCTTACAACGTACGTCTCCGTCACAACCGTGCCAACAGCGTTCAGAAGCAGCTCGTTCGCAATGGCGTTCCCGCTTCTCAGCTCGAGGCTACNATCAACAACGAGAACCTCAACCCCAACGGTGAGAAGTTCGTNGCTCTTGATCGTTGCGTAACCATCACCGAGAAAAAGTAATTTGATTTTTCCATAACAAAAATCATAACTAANAAAGTGTCTGACTTCTCATAGTCGGGCACTTTTTTTNNGTATNTTTGCAACTAATTCCCGATGTAATCGTCTAATAATATAAAAGTGTTCAACCAATATCNATATCACATGATTAAACTAAAAGCTATCATTGCATTTGCAATCGTGACAGCAGCGGCTGTCTTCACATCGTGCTCACAAAAAGGNCCNCGCACAATCGAAAACCCGATTATCAATTACTCAAACACAACGACAATCGACATTGTCGGCGTCGAACTGACCGACTCATGCACTATACTGACAGTGCAGGCTACCTTCATGCCCAACCACTGGATCAGAATTGTCCCGGAGACAACGCTACAGGCCGATGGTAAAACCTACCGACTCATTGCTGCCGACGGCATCGAGCCCGGCAAGGAATTCTGGATGCCCGAGAGCGGCAAAGCAACATTCACGCTCACNTTTGAACCCCTACCCTTCTCGACCGAGAAATTTGACTTCATCGAAGGCAACGAGCCCGGCGCATTCAGACTGTGGGATATAGATATCACAGGCAAACAGCGTGACAAATACCCNGCAGGATTACCAAAGAGCCTCGAAAACATTCCTAACGANGGCCCTATGCCCGATTTTGCTTTTGAAATAGGCGAGACCACCGTAAACGTACACATGCTGCCNTACCGTCCTGAGTTTGGTAATAATCTAAATTTATATGTCAACTCAATTCAAGGCTCACAACAGGAATACACTATAAAAATTGACAGTCTCGGCAACGGTTCAGTCTCCTTCCCCCAATACGGTACCGCTCATGGATTCATTGTATTTGAATCAGGATATTCAGGTGGCAGTTACACACTCTACCCCGGCGAGACCCTCGACTGCTACATTGACATGCGCATGACCGGCGAGTACACAATGAGCAACCGCGAAGATTTTGTAAAATCAATCTACCGCAAGAACTATCACACGGGCCATTACAGCGNCCTCGACCGACTGATGGCTGAAATTAAGAAACCCTACTANGGTNTGGGNCTTCACACCGGCACNTTTGCCGATTATCACATGAANGGACGCGAGTACATGGATATGGTCAAATCAAAGTATGACCAGTTCTGTGACAGCATCGCTTCATTTGATGCCTCAGACATGGCTAAGGAAATGATGATGTACCGTCTGAAAGATGAAGTTCTCCAGGCCATGAGCGAGATGACATTCTTATTGCAACACAACTATCGTAACGTTCATCACAGCTGGCGAGAGCCTGTACCAGCCGACTCAATCAACGCCACGCTCACTGACAGCGACTATGCCGAGGTAGCTACATGGTTTGATATCAACGACCCGAAGCTGCTGTTTGCAGGTGCNGACGGCCTAACAGCACATGATTGGAGCAGCCCAGGTGCGGCGGCAGACTTATCAAAATCTGTCAGAATGTTTGTCATGGCATCACGAAAAATAGGCGAACAACAGTTCACAGATGCCGACCGCGACTCGCTTCGCGCCCTGCCTAACCAATTCTATGCGACAGCATGCGACTCGATTGACGTAAGAACGCGCCGCAAAATCATGGAACTCACAGAAAGCAAACTCGTCACACCGACACCCGATGTAGCCCCAGACAAAGTGTTTGACGCCATCATTGCCCCCCACAANGGTAAGGTAGTTGTCGTTGACCTGTGGAACACATGGTGCGGCCCCTGTCGCGGAGCTCTCGCAGCCAACGAGCCGCTCAAGACAGGCGAGCTCGCCAACGATGACATCGTGTGGATATACATTGCCGATGACTCGTCGGACGCATCGAAATACCTTGAGATGATACCCGATATCAAGGGCATTCACTACAAGATTACAGCCGACCAAATCAATAGTATCCGTTCTCGNTTCAATGTCGACGGTATNCCCTACTACATAATCGTCGACCGCAACGGTAAAGCCGAGGGNCGTCCCGACCTCCGCAACCACTCCACCTACGTCGAAACAATCAAATCAAAGCTCTAAACAATAAACCGCAATAAAGAAACCGGGCGCAATGGAGTCACATCACAGGTGACAGGCCATTGNGCCCGGTTCTATATTATACTAAGCCTGATNATTCGCGGGGAAGAACCTTGGCTTCGAGTTTGGCATAGGCACGGTCGGCCTTCTCACGGGCAGCTTCCACGCTGTCGGCAGTTGCGAGAATTACGGCCATGCGACGATGGCCTTTGATCTCGGGTTTGCCGAATATACGCATCTGCACACCGGGCTCGGCTACAACCTCATCGAGATTTGACANCTCCAGGCGGTTGGTGTCGCCCTCGATAACGACAGCACGCGATGCCGACGGGCCGTAGAAACGAATCTCGGGAACAGGCAGGCCCAGGATAGCACGTGCATGCAGNGCGAACTCACTCATGTCCTGTGATATCATGGTTACCATGCCGGTGTCATGGGGACGAGGTGACACCTCGCTGAAGATGACCTTGTCGCCCTTGATGAACAACTCGACACCAAATATGCCGTANCCGCCGAGAGCATCGGTCACCTTCTTGGCAATCTCCTTGGCGCTCTCCAGGGCCGCAGGGCTCATAGGCTGGGGCTGCCATGAGTAACGGTAGTCACCATTGACCTGAATGTGGCCTACNGGCTCNCAGTANGTTGTGCCTGACTTTGAGCGTACGGTAAGCAGGGTGATCTCNTAGTCAAAATCAACAAANCCCTCGACGATGACGCGACCTGCGCCTGCACGGCCACCCTCCTGGGCCTCACGCCATGCGGCATCGACATCGGCCTCGCTCTTGACGGTNGACTGGCCGTGACCCGACGANCTCATGATGGGCTTTACAACACACGGTATGCCTATCTCCTTGATAGCCTCNTCAAANTCCTCGCGGGTCGACGCGAAACGATAGGGCGACGTGGTGACACCGAGCTGCTCGGCTGCAAGACGGCGTATACCCTCGCGGTTCATTGTGAGCCACGCGGCGTTGGCAGTGGGAGTGACATTGTAACCCTCTTTCTCGAGTTCGAGCAACNCGGNGGTCGCAATAGCTTCAACCTCNGGAATGATGTGATCGGGTTTCTCGAGTTCGATGACACGGCGCAACTCGACAGGNTCGAGCATGTTGAATACGTGTGAGCGATGTGCAACCTGCATGGCGGGAGCGTTGGCATACTTGTCNCATGCTATCACCTCGACACCGTAGCGCTGTAGTTCGAGCGCTACCTCTTTACCAAGTTCACCACTGCCCAACAAGAGAGCGCGACGCGCAATCGGGCTTAAGACTGTACCAATTTTAGTCATAAAAAATAAATATGATATGATTAAATTACTTCAATATTGGCTTGCAGACGCTGACGCACGACCTCATACATCATCACGCCGGCNGCNACCGACACATTGAGTGACCCAATCTTGCCGAACATGGGTATCGACACGAAGGTGTCACACTGCTTGATGACCTCGGGGTCGATGCCGATGTCCTCGGCTCCCATAACGATGGCGACAGGGCCGGTATAGTCNGCTTGTGTGTANTTTATGTCNGCCTTCTCACTCGCTGCAACTACCTTGTANCCGTTGTCGCGCAAGAATTTCACAGCACCACGCACCGAACGCTCGCGGCACACCGGAATGTGGTGCAACGCTCCGGCCGATGTCTTGACAGCGTCNCCGCCCACGCTCACGCTNCCGTGCTCGGGAATGACTATGGCGTCAACACCGGCACACTCACAGGTGCGGGCAATGGCGCCGAAATTGCGCACATCGGTAATGCCGTCCAGAACCACGATAAATGGCAGCAGACCCTCCTCATAGAGCTGGGGCACCAGGTGATCGAGCCTGTGGTATGTGACAGCCGAGAGCATGGCTATGGCTCCCTGGTGATTTTTGCGAGTGATGCGGTTAAGACGCTCTATGGGTACACGCTGTACGGGTATGCGCATCTGCTTGACGCGGTCAAAAAGCTCTGATGCCAGGTCGCCCGACAGGTCTTTCTTGATGAAAATCTTGTCGACTTCCTTGCCGGCATCTATTGCCTCGATGATGGCTCGCAGGCCATATATATAATCGGTCATGGTGTTGTTATCGTTGTTATTCGGTTATTAATTACTACTGTTTGTGTTAAAGCCCAGGAGCGAACGCGCGTTGGCTCGGGCTGCGTCGTCGACGTGGTCGCCGCTCAACATGGCGGCTATCTGCTCCACGCGATCGTCGGGTGTAAGCGCCACTATGCGTGTGGCTGTGGCCTCATCGGTGTCTTCCTTGTAGACCTTGTACTGTGACGAGGCCAGGGCAGCGACCTGGGGCAGATGGGTAATCGCAATCACCTGTATGTTCTCGGCGATATGGCTCATCATGCGACCCATGCGAGCAGCCACGTCGCCCGACACGCCGGTGTCGACCTCGTCAAATATGATTGACGGCATCTGCATCTTGTCGGCCACGATTGATTTGAGCGACAGCATCAGGCGCGATATTTCGCCGCCCGACGCGGTGCCTCCCACCGGCATCAGCGGCTGGTTCTTGTTGAAGGCAAACAGGAACTCGATCGAGTCGATGCCCGTCGGGGTCAGCTCTCCTTGTGTAATGGACACCTGGCAGCGCAGGTTCTTCATGCCCAGCGGGACGGCTCTATTCTTGAGCTCCTCGGCAAAACGTACAGCCGCTGCCGAGCGTGCATCGGACAGCTTGCGGGCGCATTCCAGCGCGGCTCGCTTGGCACGTTTGGCATTCTCTTCAAGGCGTTGTATGCGCTCGTCGGCATTGTCGACATTGTCAAGCTGACGACGCAGCTGCTCACGTATCTCAATGAGCGCCTCGACGGTGTCGACATGGTGTTTGCGCTGCAGGTCATATATGTCATTGAGGCGCTGTTCGACCTCCTCAAGACGACCAGGGTCGGCGTTGATGTCGCGGTCAATCTCACTGAATGTCTCGGCCAGGTCACGGGCCTCGATGCGCAGGGCCTCGATACGCTCGAGCAACTGGGGTGCATCGTCGACCAGCTGTACTATCTCGGCAGTGTTGGTCTCGATATTCTTCAGCAGCGACAGTATCGACGTCGAGCCATTCGAGAAGTCGTCGTTGATGGCCGTAAGCGAGGCCTTGACCTCGGTGAGATTGGCCATAAGTTCGCGCTCTTTCTCGAGGTCGTCCTGTTCGCCGGGCTCAAGCTTCAGTTCGTCGAGCAGCGAGAGCTGATAGCGCATGTACTCCTCGTCGTTCTTACTGCTTATCATCTCGCGCTTCAACGCCTTGTAGCGGTGCAACGCCTGACGGTAGTCAACATAGAGCTTGGCGTACCGCTCGGTGAGAGCGCGGTCGCCGACGAGCGAGTCGATAACCTGTAACTGATAAGGCGGTGACGCCAGCTGCAGGTTCTGATGCTGGGAGTGTATGTCGACAAGCTGTGCGGCAACGGCCTGCAACGTAGCTATGTTGACAGGTGTATCGTTAATAAACGCGCGTGAGCGTCCTGTGGGCAGTATCTCGCGCCTGAGTATGCACATGTCAGTGTCGTCCCACTCGATGTCGTTCTCGCGGCAAAAGGTCTTGATTGACGGGTAAGCGGCCACACTGAACATGGCCTCGATAACCGATTTCGAGTCACTGCGGCGCACGGCCTTCGAGTCGGCACGTCCGCCCAGCAGCATTGACAGTGCGCCCATAATGATTGATTTGCCGGCACCTGTCTCGCCCGTGATGACATTGAAGCCGGGCTTGAAAGCGATGTCGATGTTGTCAATCAGCGCATAGTTGGATATGTGTAGCGTCTCGATCATGACTTATTTGGTCTTTCCTGTTTTTATCTGCTCTATTTGTGTCGTCTCGGTAGGATAAATAGGGTACAGCAGGTCGTACACCTTCTCGCGCTCGGCCTGTGGTGCCTGAGAGTAGACGTTAACCAGCTCATCGAGCTTGGCGTCCTTGAACATAGACAGTGCCACCGACATAGGGTTGGCCTTGTACACGGTTTCGATGTTAGACAGCGTCGAGGTTATATTCGCCCTACCCTTGTCGACACTCACCGACATCTCGTCGAGGCCTGTGCGATGATACTCATACAGCAGGTCGCGTATGCACTGTGTCGACTGGTCGGTGAACGAAGCGAGCACCGCACTACGGTTCTTGGTGTCCTCGAACGCCTTCCAGCCTATCTCGCCCGACGACTGTCCCATCTGTACAATCTGAGCAAGTCGGTCAAAGAATGGCTGTCCGCCTCGACGCGAGAAACTGTCAAAGTCGACGGCAAGAAACAGGTAGGCGTAGAAATTGAGTATGGCCGTGAGCTGACTCTCCATCTGATTTTCAGAGAATACCAACGGCTCGCCCTCCTGATAGGCGAAGTCGATCTTGGTGTCCTTGAAGTTGATGAGCGTTGTGGTATAGTTTGAGTTATAGACCGGGCGCGTGAGCTGCACCTGGACGTCGCCTGTCATGACACCGTCGTTATATTCCTTGATTGTAAAGAACATGCGACACTCGATGCGCTCGTTGGCCTGTATCTGGGCGTTGCTGAACTTGGTCGTGTTCATATATTCGGTCACCGCNTCCTGCAGGGTCTCGAACACACTCTTGTTTGAACCGTTAACCTGGTCGGTGTTAAACTCGACGGTACAGTTCAGCTCCTGGGCGTGCATGACTGACGCACACACCATCGAGACGACGACCGTCAGGGCCAGTTTAGTTAGTAATCGGATCATACTTGGTGAGTATTGATATGATGTCACGGGCACAGTCCTGTTTTGACTTCAACGGCAGGTCGGCTATGAGGCCACGGGTCGAGTAGACCGACACCTTGTTGGTGTCACAGCCAAATCCGGCACCCGCGTCACGCAAAGAGTTGAGCACAATGAGGTCGAGATTTTTCTTCTCGAGCTTGTGCTGTGCGTTGACAGTCTCGTTATCGGTTTCGAGCGCAAAACCGACCGTGAGCTGGCCGGGGCGCTTGCGGCCNGACAGNGTNGCTGCGATATCGGGATTTTTGACAACTTCGATACAGTTCATGCTGCTCGTCTCGCGCTTGATTTTTGATGTCGCGGGGCGAGCCGGAGCATAGTCGGCGACGGCGGCACTGAATATGGCGACCGAGGCCTCGTCNAACAGTTTCTCACACTCGGCGAGCATCTGGCGCGCACTCTCGACCTTNACGACCTTGACAGCAGGGTGACGGGGCACGACGTTGACAGGGCCGCTNACNACCGTNACATCGGCACCGCGCGCGGCGGCGGCATCGGCCAGNGCGAAGCCCATCTTGCCGGTCGAGTAGTTGCCTATGAACCTCACCGGGTCGATAGCCTCGTGAGTGGGGCCGGCTGTGATGAGCACCTTCTTTCCGGCAAGCTCGTCGGTNTCGTTGAAAAATCGGTACAGNACATCAAAAATGCGNTCGGGCTCCTCCATACGGCCNTTGCCTATGAGNTGACTCGCGAGCTCNCCCTCGGCAGGCTCAATNATGTGGTTGCCATAGGACTTGAGCAGCTCTATGTTGGCAACTGTCGACGGGTGGGCCATCATGTCCAGATCCATGGCGGGCGCTATGAACACGGGAGCCTTGGCCGACAGATAGGTGGTGATGAGCATATTGTCGGCCACACCGTGGGCCATCTTGGCTATCGACGACGCGGTGGCCGGAGCTATCACCATAGCGTCGGCCCACAGTCCGAGGTCGACATGGCTGTGCCACTCGCCTGTGTTGGCTGTGAAAAACTCGCTGACAACAGGCTTGCCGGTCAATGCCGACATCGTCACCGGCGTGATAAACTCCTTGGCCGCAGGGGTCATTACAACCTGCACCTCGGCTCCGGCCTTGACAAACAGGCGCGCCAGCGATGCCGCCTTGTAGGCTGCGATGCCGCCGGTAATGCCCAACACTATATGCTTGCCTTTCATTTCTTTGACTCCATGTAGAAACGGGTGAACGCGCGCTTGGTGTCGCCGGCAAAGTCGCCGCCCTGAATCCAGCTGTAGTAGCCGGGGTCGCGTCTGAGTACCTCGACAACGGGTTTACCCTTGTATTTGCCAAAGTTGATCACCGCCACATTGTTATCGTTCAGTATGATGCGGCCCATAAGGTCGACATTGCGGTTAGGGGCCGAGAACTTTGACAGCTCGTCCATGTCGTTAGGCAGGTCTTCGTAGCGGTCGAGCTGGGCCTTGAGCACCTCGTAGGTGGCGCGTGTATCGGCGTTGGCCGAGTGTGCGCCGTCAAGCTCCTTGCCACAGTAGAAACGGTAGGCNGCCACGAGTGTGCGCTGCTCTTTCTTATGGAAGATGGTCTGCACGTCGATGAAACGNGGCTTGGTGAAATCGAAGTCGACGCCGACACGGGCAAATTCCTCGGCCAGCATCGGAATGTCGAAGCGGTTGCTGTTGAAGCCGGCTATGTCAGAGCCCTCGAACTTGGCCGCAATCTCACGCGCCAACATTTTGAATGTAGGTGCCTGAGCCACGTCCTCGTTGGTGATGTGGTGTACGGCTGTAGCCTCGGCCGGNATNGGCATCTCGGGGTTNATGCGCTTGGTGTACTCAATCTCCTCGCCGTTGGGCATTATCTTTATCATTGAGATCTCGACGATGCGGTCTTGCATGATGTTGGTACCGGTTGTCTCGAGATCAAAAAATATGATAGGCTTTTTTAAATTAAGCTGCATGGTGTAAATTACAATAATNGGGGCACCCGATTGAAGCGCCCCGNTGTGTGACTAATTAGTAGGTTAGAACTCCTGNACGGTCATCGGCATCAGCAGCATCAGCAGCTCGCTGTCCTTGGCGTCCTCCTGNGGTACGAATACACCGGGACGGCTCGGGTCGCTGAGCTTGATGAGCATCTGGTCGGTCGACAGTGTGCTGATAATCTCGATGAGATAGGGAGCGCTGAAGCCTATNACCATTTCGTTGCCGGTGAAGTCACAGGGCATAGCCTCACGGGCCGAAGTGCAGAAGTTGTTGTCCTGGGCCTTCATGATAATCTGGTCGGGGGTCAGTTTGAACTTGACCAGGCCGTGACCNGGATCGACGAACACACCCACACGCTTGACAGCGTTGAGCAGCGCCAGACGGTCGACCGTCAGCACGTAGGGGTTGTTGACGGGTATGACCCTGTTGTAGTCGGGGAAGTTNCCCTTGATGAAGCGGCAGTTGAANGTATAGCGNCCGNCAGTGATAGTGGCNCTCTTGGGCTCGATGAGCGCGTGCACCATCTCTTCCTTGGCAACGATGTTCTTGAGTATGGTAGCAGGCTTCATGGGCAGTATGAACGAGCACTCACAGCCGGGGGCAGCCATCGAGTTGGTGTACTTGACNAGCTTGCGGGTGTCGGTAGCCACAAACGTGATACCGTCGTTCTTGATGTCCCACAGTATACCCATCATCTGGGGGCGCAGGTCGTCGGTACCCACCGCAAAGCTTGTGTTGTCGATGCCCTTGACNACCATCTCGGCCGGAATGTCAAACTCGGCACGCAGTTCGTCGGGGTTCTCCTCNCGGTTGCGCGGATACTCTTTGCCATCAATGCCTACAAAGTTGAACGTACCGCCAGGATAGAGAATCTCAATGGCAAGCGTGTCGTCGTTGATAACAAACGTGATGCCCATGTCAGGCAGCTCCTTGAGCAGATCGACCACACGACGGGCGTCGACACAGAACGAGCCTTCGCCATCGGCATCGGTCACCTCAACGCGTGCGGCAAGAGTGTTTTCAAGGTCAGAAGCGCTGATGGTTAACAGGTTTTCATCGAGAGTAAAAAGAAANTTATTAAGAACCGTCATCGCATTCTTTGAATTGATGACCTTGCTGACAGCCGATGCAGCCGAGTAAAGCTCCTTGCTTGATACGTTAAACCTCATTGTATTATTAGTTTTATAAATNTTAGCTGATTAAAAGTATAGTAATTCAATCTACAAAAATAATAAATTAAACCTGAAATCACCACAAAAAATCAGCAAAAAGAAAATAACGCAAAAAATATTTGGACAATTAAGAATAACCCACTACCTTTGCAGCCGTAAAACCGAAGGAAAGATGCCGGAGTGGTCGATCGGGACGGTCTCGAAAACCGTTGTACCCTTACGGGTACCCAGGGTTCGAATCCCTGTCTTTCCGCAGATAAANGAGCTGCAAGCCCAATGCTTGTGGCTCTTTTTCGTATGAANGCATGGGTAAGAACCCAAGGGAGGAAAGCATGGGTGAGAACAGAAAGGAATCANAAAGTTTCGACTACGNATAATATTACCTACAACTCCTGCGACAAATGAAANCGAGACGACAATTATTTTTGTAATTGTTGTTGTAGTTGTATTTGTAGTTGATATTAATTCTATTTATATTTATATTTATATTTCTTTTTATATTTATTATTAAGTCTGTTCTTTGTTTTAANGTGTGTTTTTCTTTTGTTNCTTGTTTGTTTTTTTTCAGTTCTTGTTTTTGTTTCTTTCCACAACCCATTACCACAGTTTAGAATTGGTAGCCGATGGAGAAGTAGGTGCTTTGGCTGAGTGATTTTTTGGGAACGTAGAATTTCTGACCATTGGCTAACGTGACGTTTCGGCGGCCTGAGTAATAATCGAGATTTGAGAGGTAATAGCCGGCGCCGATCACAACGTGGTCTATGGCAAAGTTGACCGATGCCCTGGCGTTCCAATAGAACCATTGCAGCCCTTTATTGGAAAATCGGCGATAGTCGGACGTGTAATAAAGCTGGCCTTGAAAATCTTTTATTTCATAGGTCAACGAATTGCGGAACGGGCAGCCCAAGCTAACTCCGGGCTCGGCCTGAAACCATAGGCGATAGTAGCGGTCAGAGCTTTGCCATACATCGGGCGATTTCAATACCACGGTTGGTTTAAAGATAATCCAGGCAACATCGCGTTCGTTGTTCGCCAGCTCGGCCACATGACCGTCGATCAGAGTCTGACGGCCCGGCTGATTATATTGCCCGGTAAGCTCGATGCCTACTCCAACGCCTATATACCGATGAAAATTCCAGGTGACGGACGGTTCGAGCTGCCACGCCTGTTCGTTGTTCAGATACAGTCCGCCATATAGAGTTGCGGTGAAGCGAGTCTTATCTTCTTGTGCCGATAAGTTGAATGTGATACCCGTAAGCACAACCAAATATATCAATATTAATCTCATAAATCGCATATCATTAACTATTAAACAAAATGCCTGCATTGTTTTTCACAACGAGTATGAAACGCCGGTATGGACGAATGGAGCTACTTTTGAATGGCAGTCAAAATATCTCGTCGTACCGGTGACACCGTTAGCCCGACATGACATTTTAACACTTATTCCTCCCTGCAAGTCAAAATACAGATTTGGGGCAAGGCGGCGACGGTATTTTACCATAGGACGAAACGATGTAGATGTAAATCGGCATTTGTCAGGTAACGATGCATTTGACGGTTTGAAATAAAAGGCCTTCACATCAATATCGGCACCAGCACTGAAAAGATTGTTGACTGTTGGGGTATAATCGACGCTAAACATACCACCATATAGATTTACGCCCCATTTTCGATTAAACTGATGCCGGTACATAAAGATCAGAAATGCCGGAATGCGGGAGCATGAATTTATCAGGACAAGAGGGCCGATGCCGAACTGAGTTGAACGGTTAGCCCTCAGCATCAATAATCCCATAGCTATACCCGAGACTCGGGCGAAACCTCCCTGACTCCACTCGGCGTTAACCATTGCCATCGCCATGAAAGGCCTGCCCCATAACGAAGTTCTGAATGTTGAGGTCAGTCCGGTCTGACCAAACAGATGTGTGCCATTAAGATGTATTTCATCGGGATCAAAATCATCACTCAAATCGTCGGCATTAAACTCCACCTCGGTCGAGGTGTATCGCGCATTGGCCGTGACGGTAAATTTTTTATTTCTAAAAAATTGATATGAAGCACGCGCCGAGAATGCATCATCTACAACACCCCAACCGTGTTCATAGTCAATTCCTATATTTGTTTTAAGCAATCCGTAGCCACCCTCACTGACATTCACTGCCGCCTGTGACTGGGCTAACAATGAAAGCACTGTGAGGCAAACAAACAAAATGCTTATAAATTTTCTCATATAGCTCAGATTTCGTTTAGAATTACAAAGTAAGCAAATTTATCATTACCTCACAAATTTAGACCGGCGTGACCGGGCGAGCAAGCAATAGTGCGATTTTAACACTCGCGATAGTGAGAATTGAGGGGATATTCATTAATTTTGTATCTCTATTTTTACCTTACATAAACTATGCGAGTGATGAAGACGCTGATACTGATTGTATTGAGCCTGGTTGCCGTATCGGCTGCCAGCATAGCATTCGTCATTCAGAACGACACAATGGTCGAGTGGTGGTTGCCGACCGTGATTTGCGCTATGCTCGCCATCTCGGTAGGTTACGCTCTCAGGCTTGCATTCGGACTAATTTTGCCTACCGATAACCGACTGCTGGCCGGGACTGTTGGTGCCGTGGTGGCTTATTCCATACTCATAGGCGCGTTCTACGCGCTAAATTACTATATGTCGGACGGCGCCACTTCGCGACAGTTCAAGGTAGCTATAACCGGAAAAACGACCGAGGAGCACTATCGCGTACGCCGCGTAGGCCGCAACCGCGTGGGCCGCGGCGAGAAATACTACACACACTCGGTCACTGTCGAGTGGCCCGACGGACGTCTGAAAAAGCTGGCTGTTGCCGTCGGCGAGTACAATAAATTGCGTACGGGCGACAGTATCTCGCTGACCACCGAGGACGGACTGTTAGGCCTGCCCGTCATCAAGGACAAGAAATACACATCTAAAACTAAACGTAAAATACATTAAATAGCAATGAAACTCAAAAACATTCTAAGCATCATTCTGTTAGGTGCAGCTTGCACCGCCCCGATCGAGGCTTCGGCCCAGTTCAACCTCGGCAAAGCTGTCAAAGCCGCCGGTAAAGCAGCCCAGGCTTTAACTCTCACCGACGAGCAGATGGCCGCCTACGTCAAGCAGTCAGTCGAGTGGATGGACAATAACAACCCCGTTCTGCCCGAGGACAATGAGTATGTAGTGCGCCTGCGCCGTCTCACCCAGAACGTCAAGGACGCCGATGGCATTCCATTGAACTTCAAGGTGTACGACGTTATCGACATCAATGCGTTCGCTTGTCCCGACGGCAGTGTGCGTGTGTTCTCGTCGCTGATGGACATCATGACCGACGAGGAACTGATGGGCGTCATCGGCCACGAAATAGGCCACGTGATGAAACGCCACTCTAAAAACGCCCTCAAACAGCAACTGCTCACCGATGCCGCCCTTGATGCAGCCGGAGCAGCCAGCGGCAAGGTCGCCAAACTCACCGACTCACAGCTCAGCGCCATAAGCCAGAACCTCATGAGCGCCAAGTTCTCGCAGAAACAGGAGATGGAGGCCGACGACTGCGGTTATGACTTCCTGGTAGCCAACGGAATCAATCCGTGGGGCATGACCATGGCTTTTGAAAAGCTCTCTAACATGGAAGGTGGAACCAAGAGCTCAATGATTCAAAAGATGTTCTCGTCTCACCCCGACACTCAGAAGCGTATCCAGCGAATGACCGAACGCGCTCAGAAAGACGGTATCGAGCGTCCCGCCGCCGAGTAAACATCTGCAACGATAAACAGCAACGGCTGAATCGGATATGTATCTGATTCAGCCGTTGTTATTTTAATCTATTGAATTAAATCTCAAAAGCCTCGTCATTACTGCGGGTCAGCGTCACAAACATCGCCGCAATAGAGGCCACCAACGGAATGATGTACCACCACTCGCTCTCGGGCCTCACGACA
>JAAVCJ010000010.1:71648-114405 GCA_014802385.1 Bacteroides sp. | reverse complement strand
GGCGGACGCGATGAATCGCGTCCCTACGGTGGGGGTGGTGGGGTTGATGCGTGGGGTGGTGGGTTTGCATTTGTAAATGAGNGGGTGGTGGGGGTGTGGGGCTAATGGCCCGATGTTGATAACTTTTCGGTTTTTTTACAGTTTGCATATCCAAATTTTTCGAGACTTTTTCATAACTTTGAAGTGACTTTATTACACATNTAGTGTNCGCGCGCGTATACTATATGTTGCAATNATTATTAACTGATTATAGATTAGAACCTTATGGACGAACAGGTGTATCATATTCCGGCTCTATTGCCACAGGTGCTCGAGGGGCTTGACATCAAACCCGACGGAACCTATGTCGATGTGACACTCGGCGGGGGCGGTCATACCCGTGCTATTCTCGCCCGTCTCGGCGCTGACGGCCATCTCTACTCTATGGATCAGGATATGGACGCGATTGAACGCGCTGACGGCCACGACCCGCGTTTTACCGTCGTTCACGGCAACTTCAAGTATCTCAAGAACTTCATGCGCTACTATCAGGTCGACAGCATCGACGGATTGCTCGCCGACCTGGGTGTGTCGTTCCATCACTTCGATGACCCTGAGCGTGGTTTCTCGTTTCGCTGGGAGGGTCGTCTGGATATGCGTATGAACCGCAATGCGCGTCTTGATGCCGCTACCTTGCTTGAGACTTACACCGAACAGCAGCTTGCCGATATGTTCTACCTGTATGGCGAGCTCAAGAATGCGCGCCGCATAGCCTCGGCCATAGTGCGCGCCCGTGCCACCGAGTCTATCACCACTGTCGAGCAGCTGCGCAGTGTTATTGCGCCGCTCATCAATCCCCGACAGGAGAAGAAGGAGCTGGCCCAGGTGTTCCAGGCGCTGCGCATAGAGGTGAATAACGAGATTGAAGCTCTGAAAGCCCTTCTGACTCAAGCGCTTGAGATACTCAAACCCGGCGGACGCCTCGCTATCATCACTTATCACTCGCTCGAAGACCGTCTGGTCAAGAACTTCATGAAGACGGGCAATCTCGAGGGTAAGCTCGACAAGGATTTCTATGGCCGTGTGCTCTCGCCCATGAGTCCTGTCAACAACAAGCCTATTGTGGCCGATGACGATGAGATAGAGCGCAATCCCCGCTCGCGCAGTGCCAAGCTGCGTATAGCTACAAAATTGTGACCCAAACTGTTAAACCGCTATCACCTAAAGCAATGAAATTCACTAAATCAAAGAAAGAGAAAAAGACCGGCGGCAGCTTCATACGCCCGGCCAACATATTTCGCAGCGCCGTTCACGGCCGCTTCATATCGACCGATTTCTTCTCCCGCCACTGGGTGACGGTCTCGTTGTTCGTATTGATGTGTGTATGGTCGATGTCGAACGGCTATGAGTGCAAGACCAGCCGCGAGACCATTATCGACCTCAAGAACGAGCGTGAGATTGCCAAGACCGAGCGTGTGCGTGCCCAGAGCCTGTACATGAGCCGCATACGCGAGAGCTCGATGTCAGAGCTGGTGTCGCGTCACCGCCTGCAACTCACCATTCAGGACACTCCGCCCTACAAAGTCAAGTACAATTGTGATTAACAGCCACCGTCAGGACACACTATGAACAAACGACTGTTAATCATACTGCGCTACGCCTTCATCTCGCTGGTCATACTGATAGTGTCGGCCCGTGTCATCTACAAGATGGTCGACACTACCATAATACATGCCGACGACTGGAACGCTGTGGCCATGCGCGAGCTGTCGAAGATAACCGAGATTGACCCCGAGCGCGGTGACATACTCGATGCCAACGGCCGCATACTCGCCACCAACCTGCGCTACTACACCCTGCGCATGGACCTGACGGGCGAGCAGTTCCGCGAGGTGGAGTTCCGCGACTCGCTCAACCTGATAGTCGACTCGCTGGCGCTGCACTACCGCCACCGCACGCGCGACGAGTGGGCGGCCCACTTCAACACCGCTCTCGACCTGCGCCGCCAGTGGCGCGAGAATGTAGCCAAGCTCGACAAAAATCCGCGCGACGAGGAGCTGCGCCGTGCCACGCGCCGTCTGCGCGGCCGCCTGCGTTCGTGGCCCATACTTGTCAAGGTCGAGCACAGCGAGATAGACCGTGCCAAGAAGTTCAACTTCTTCCGCATAAACCACTCGGCCAAGACCGGCCTGATAGTCGAGCCTACCGTCGTGCGCACCAAGCCGTACGGTGACCTCGCCCGCCAGTCGATAGGTCTCGTAGGCGAGGACAGCCTCGGTAAGAAACGCGGCAAGTCGGGTCTCGAGGGTGCTCTTGACGACCTGCTGTACGGTATTCCGGGCAGCGCCAAGAAGGTGGCAACAACGCGTAACTTCTCAAACTGGACCGACACGGCCGCCATACCGGGCTACAACGTCGTCACCACGATAGATATTGACATTCAGGATATTGTCGAGACTGAGCTGATGCGCATACTCGACACCTGCTCGGCCGAGTGGGGTACAGCCGTGCTGATGGAGGTAGCGACCGGCGACATCAAGGCGATATCGAACCTCAAGCAGTCGAACGGACGATATGTCGAGGGTATCAACCACGCCGTGCGCCCCTACGAGCCCGGCTCGGTAATCAAACCGATATCGATGATGATAGCCCTCGAGGACGGCCTCGTGCGCAATCTCGACGAGGCGATACCCACCGGCGGCTCATGGGCTTATCTGGGCAAGAACCCCATCAAGGACTCACACGCCCACGGCTCGGTGCCGGTGCGCGACGTCATCTGCTACTCGTCAAACATTGCCACCGCCAAGATAATACTGCGCGGCTACGAGCACAATCCCGAGGGATTCCCGCAGCGTCTGGCCGAGATGGGCTTCATGGAGCCGCTCGGCATCGGCATCTGCGGTGAGTCGGCACCACGCATCAATCCGCACCCCAAGAAGATTGACCTGTCGCGTATGGCCTACGGCTACACCACCGAGCTGCCCCCGATGCACACACTGTCGATGTACAACGCCATAGCCAACAACGGCAAGTATGTGCGTCCGCGCCTGTACAGCAAGCTGATAGGCACCGATACCATCATAGACCTGCCTGTCACCTACATACGCGACAGCGTGTGCTCGGCCCGCAATGCCGCCATACTGCGCGAGATGATTCACGACGTGGTGTGGAAAGATGGCGGCACAGGCCGTCTGGTGCGCTCGAAGGTTGTCGACATAGCCGGCAAGACGGGCACATGCTACATGGTCGAGGGCCGCGGCTACAATACCTCAAAGAAGCGACTGGCATTCTGCGGTTTCTTCCCGTATGACAAGCCAAAATACTCGTGCATAGTGCTGACATGTAATCCGCGACGCAACATGCGCGGCGCGGCGAGCACCAGCGGCCAGGTGATGAAGAACATTGCCCTGAAGCTACACGCCCGCGGCCTGCTCGACAACTCGGGCGACTACCGTGCCGACACGCACCCCAACTCGCACGCCACACTGTATGCCACCACCGAGTCGAACCCCTACATGGATCTGAGCGGCTGGTACAAACTCTCGGGGCCACGACGCGGCCGCACGCCCGAGCCGACGCCGGCCGGACAGGTGCCACGTGTTCTGGGACTGGGCATGCGCGAGGCCGTCAACCGTCTTGAGGACGCCGGNTATGAAGTAGTCGTAGATGGTGTCGGATATGTCAGCCGTCAGGTGCCCGCCGCCGGCGACAGCATACCGCCGGGCGCCACCGTCAGACTGAAACTCACNCAGGATACCTAACCACAGTAAATACACATTATATATATAGCACATGAAACAGCTCTCACACCTCATACAATGCCTTGACCGCCCGTTGGTGGCAGGCCCCATAAACCGCCCCATACAGCACGTCACGATGGACTCGCGCGAGTGTACNNCCGACTCGATGTTCGTNGCCGTGCGCGGNACNAACGTNGACGGNCACACGTTCATACCCTCGCTATCGGGCCGCGGTGTGGCTGCCGTTGTGTGTGAGGAGCTTCCGGCCGACCCNGACCCCGAGATAACCTTCATACAGGTCGACAACACCTCGCACGCCCTCGGCCGGCTGGCCTCGGAGTGGTATGACAACCCGTCGCGCCGACTGAAGCTNGTGGGNGTNACCGGCACCAACGGCAAGACCACCACAGCGACNCTNATCTATGAGATGGCCCGCCTGCTCGGCTACAAGGCCGGACTGCTGTCGACNGTCGTCAACTACATCGACGACAGGGCCGTGGCAGCCAACTGTACCACCCCCGACGCGCTGACAATAAACCGATTGCTTCACGACATGGTNGAGGCCGGNTGTGAGTATGCGGCCATGGAGGTGAGCTCGCANGCCGCCCACCAGCAGCGCATAGCNGGACTCACATTCACGGGNGGNATCTTCTCAAACCTCACCCGNGACCACCTCGACTATCACCGCACGTTCGCCGACTATCTCGCTGCCAAGAAGTCGTTCTTTGACGCGTTGCCCGAGACCGCCTGGGCGCTCACCAACGCCGACGAGTCGCACGGCGAGGTGATGCTCCAGAACACCCGCGCCCGCCGCTACAACTACTCGCTGCGCTCAATGGCCACGTTCATGGGCCGCGTGATTGAAGACCGTCTCGACGGAATGCTCATGACCCTTAACGGCACCGAGTTGGAGACCCGCTTCACNGGCCGCTTCAACGCCTACAACCTCACCGCNGTCTATGGTGCCGCGTCGCTGTTGGGCTGGGACAACATGGAGATACTGGTGGCCATGAGCCGCCTGGTGCCTGTAGCGGGCCGCTTCCAGACATTCAAGTCGGCACGCCGCGGCTACACCGCCATAGTGGACTATGCCCACACGCCCGATGCTGTTGTGAACGTGCTGCAGGCGATACGCGAGGTGNCCGGCGACAAGGGTCAGATAATCACAGTAGTAGGTGCCGGAGGCAACCGCGACAAGGGCAAACGCCCCATCATGGCAGCCGAGGCCGCGCGTCTGAGCGACCGCGTCATACT
Source organism: Bacteroides sp. (assembly GCA_014802385.1). Classification (GTDB taxonomy): domain Bacteria; phylum Bacteroidota; class Bacteroidia; order Bacteroidales; family Muribaculaceae; genus JAAVFS01. The sequence continues at coordinate 109,432 of JAAVCJ010000010.1, read as the reverse complement.
GACCAGCGACAATCCGCGCTTTGAAAACCCCGTCGACATACTCCACGACATGGAGGCAGGCCTTGACGACGATGCCCGCCGTCACACACTGAGCATTGTCGACCGCCGCGAGGCCATACGCACGGCGGCGGCNCTCGCCAATCCCGGCGACGTCATTCTCATCGCCGGCAAGGGNCACGAAGACTATCAGGAGATAGAGGGTGTGAAACACCACTTCGACGACCGCGAGGTAATAAGCGAGATAATCGCCGCCGAGTGACNGCAGATACACATATAAATCGCTAATATTCAAGTATTCAGTACAATGTTTTATCATCTATTCGACTACTTTCAGCAACAAGACATACCGGGCGCCCGCCTGATGGACTACATCACATTCCGCTCGGGCATGGCGTTCATTCTGGCCCTGCTCATATCGACCATCATAGGCAGTCGCATCATACGCCGCCTGCAGAAGATGCAGATAGGTGAGGTGGTGCGCAATCTCGATCTCGAGGGTCAGATGGCCAAGAAGGGTACCCCCACGATGGGCGGCATCATCATCATCATCTCGATATTGATACCGTGCCTGCTGGTGGGTAATCTGAGCAGCATNTACATGTNGCTGATGCTCGTGGCCACCGTGTGGCTCGGCACACTGGGCTTTCTCGATGATTATCTGAAGTTCAAGAAGCAAGACAAGGACGGCCTCAAGGGCAAGTTCAAGATAGTNGGCCAGGTGGGTCTCGGACTGATAGTCGGTATCACCATGTATGCCAGCCCCGANATCGTCATGCGCGAGAACCACGAGGTGGTCACCGCCGGAGCCGACGGCACGGTCACCGAGATTATCTATGAGTCGAACGACATCAAGGCCCCGCAGACCACCATACCGTTTGTGAAGGACAACAACTTTGACTATGAGTGGCTCACGGGCTGGATGGGCGACCATGCCACCACGGCCGGCTGGGTGGTGTTCATACTCGTCACCATATTTGTGGTCACGGCCACATCGAACGGCGCCAATCTCACCGATGGCCTCGACGGCCTGGCTACGGGCACATCGGCCATCATAGGCGTGGCGCTCGCGGTGATGGCCTATCTGGGCGGCAACATAATCTACAGCTCCTACCTTAATATAATGTATATACCGGGCAGCGCCGAGCTGGTGGTCTACATGGGAGCGTTCATCGGCGCGCTGGTGGGATTCCTGTGGTACAATGCCTATCCGGCCCAGGTGTTCATGGGCGANACGGGCAGTCTGACCATAGGNGGTATCATAGCAGTGTGTGCCATANTGATACACAAGGAGTTGCTGCTGCCNCTGCTGTGTGCCATCTTCTTTGCCGAAGACCTGTCGGTGCTCATTCAGGTGCCCTACTTCAAGATAACCAAGAAGCTCACAGGCCAGGGACGGCGCATATTCAAGATGACCCCCCTGCACCATCACTTCCAGAAACCGGGCAACGCCGGCTATGACGCCCTGATACAAAGGCCCATAAAGCCCGTGCCTGAGAGCAAGATAGTGACCCGCTTCTGGATTATCGGCATAATACTGGCCGCACTGACTTTTGTGACCCTGAAAATAAGATAAACACGATTACAAGATATTGAATATATGAAACGTTTAGTAGTTCTCGGAGGCGGAGAGAGCGGCGTGGGTGCCGCTATTCTCGCCAAGGTCAAGGGAATGGAGGTTTTTCTGAGCGATAGCGGAACAATCTCACAGCACTATATCGACATGCTCGATGCCGAGGGCATAGCATGGGAGCACGGCGGCCACACCCAGGGGCTGATACTCAACGCCGACGAGGTGGTGAAGAGCCCCGGCATTCCCCCCACGGCTTCGCTCGTGAAACAGCTTGTGGAGAAGGGTACCCCGGTCATCTCGGAGATAGAGTTTGCAGGCCGCTACACCGATGCCAAGATGGTGTGCATCACCGGCTCGAACGGCAAGACTACAACCACGCTACTCACCTACCACATTCTGCGTCAGGCAGGTATCAATGTCGGTCTGGCCGGCAACGTTGGCCGCAGTCTGGCCCTGCAGGTGGCCCGCGAGGAGCATGATGTATACGTCATCGAGCTATCGAGTTTCCAGCTTGAGAACATGTACCGCTTCAAGGCCAACATCGCGGTGATACTCAACATCACCCCCGACCACCTTGACCGCTATGACCACGAGATGCAGAACTATATCAACGCCAAGTTCAGAATATTGCAGAACCTCACTCAGCGCGACGCCTTCATATACTGGCAGGACGACCCCATCATACGCCGGCAGTTGCAGCAGGTGACCACCGAGGCACGCTGCTTCCCGTTCGCCCAGGAGCGTGAAGAGAATACGGCTGCATACGTCGACGCTGAAGACCGCTTGTTCATCAACACCCCGGCCACGTCGCTCACGATGCCCCGTGCCGATCTGGCTCTGAGCGGTCTGCACAACCTGTTCAACTCAATGGCGGCAGGCCTGTCGGCATGTCTGCTCGACATCAAGAAAGAAGATATAAGGCAGGCACTCAGCGACTTTGAGGGCGTAGAACACCGACTTGAGCCCGTGACCGAGATTGACGGCGTCAAGTACATCAACGACTCTAAAGCCACCAATGTCAACTCGTGCTGGTATGCCCTCGAGTCGATGCCGGCCACCTCGGGTGTCATACTAATTTTGGGTGGCAAAGACAAGGGCAACGACTACAGCGAGATACTGCCCCTGGTGCGCTCCAAGGTGAAGGCCATNGTGGCTATGGGTAAGGANAACGCCAAGATAGTCAGCTACTTCGGCGGCGAGCTNCCNGTCTATGACACACACTCGCTGCAGGAGGCTGTCGACAAGTGTCACAGCATAGCCGTCGAGGGTGANACAGTGTTGCTGTCGCCCTGCTGTGCGAGCTTCGACCTGTTCAAATCGTACGAAGACCGCGGCCGTCAGTTCAAGGACGCCGTTCTGAAACTCAAAAACTAAGTCACAATGATTGAAGAAGATATACACTCTCACCCCGCCGCCCAGGCATTTGAACCCGGCGAGGCCGATACCCCACCGGGGCAGCGTGGCTCAAAGAGCCGTGCCGCCAAGGTGACCGAGGCTATAGTCACGCCGCGCAAGAGCGACAAATACATCTGGGCCGTCTTTATCACCCTGTGTGTCATATCTATCATCGAGCAGTACAGCGCCTCGTCGCGCGAGATTATGGCCGATAATGTTATGGCCCCCATCATCAAGCACTGCGCCATGCTGGGCATGGGAGCCGTGACCGCCATACTGGTGTCGCGAGTGCCCTACAGCTGGTTCATACCGCTCACGCCGGTGTTTGTCTTCGTGAGTATCGCGCTGATGGTACTGGTGCTGTTTAAGGGTCAGATTATCAACGGTGCCCGCCGCTCGATCGACCTCGCCGGCGTAGCCATACAGCCGGCCGAGTTCATCAAGATGTCGTCGGTGCTAATAGTGGCCTACGTGCTGTCGCGCGCCAAGGGAAGCATGAACGTCAAGGTGGGTGTCTGTGTGTTCTTTATACTCATTTTCGGCGGACTGCTGTTCTCACAGGGCCTCACCAACACGCTGCTGATGATGGCAATCAGCAGCTCGATGATGCTGATAGGCGGCATACCGTGGAAGAAATTCCTGGTCGTGCTGCTCATCTATGGCGTCGCAGGCAGTATAGCCGTCGTCTACAAAATTTCGACCGACAACACCGACGCTCGCACGGAGCGCATGATTATGGAGACAGGCCGTGACGCCCAGGGTAATGAGGTGACCATCAACCGTATGGGACTGTGGAAGGCTCGCATAGACCGATTTTTTGACGCAGACACCACACCCAAGTACAACCGCCCGATAAACGATGCCAACCGTCAGGAAATGCACGCCTACATGGCCCAGGCCAACGGCCGCATAGTAGGTGTGATGCCCGGTAACTCGCGCGAGTCGGCCCGACTGGCACTGGCTAACGTTGACTTTGTGTATTCGATTGTTATTGAAGAACTTGGACTCGTGGGCGGCATATTCCTGCTGCTCGTCTACCTGTCGCTGTTAGGCCGAGCCGGCGTCATAGCCATGGGCTGCCGCCGCGTGTTCCCCGCCCTATTGGTGCTGGGTATGGCGGTCTATATCGTGTTGCAGGCATTGTGTCACATGGCCATCGTGACTGGTGCGGCCCCCGTGTCTGGACAGCCGTTGCCGCTCATATCAAAGGGCGGAACGTCAATATTGGCTACCTCGCTTGCATTCGGTATCATGTTGTCAGTGAGCCGCTTCGCAGTCCGCACGGGCAAGAAACAGGAGATTGCCGCCGAGGCTGCCGCTCTGCCCGACGACATGCAGACACCCAACCCCACATTCCTTAAATAAGACACTGAATATGAACGTTATAATAAGCGGTGGTGGTACCGGCGGCCACATTTTCCCCGCGCTGTCAATCGCCGACGCCATCAAGAAACGCTTCCCCGACGCCAACATCAAGTTTGTGGGTGCCCTCGGACGCATGGAAATGCAGCGCGTGCCGGCGGCAGGATATGAGATTGTAGGCCTGCCGGTGGCCGGGTTTGACCGCCGCCGTCCGTGGCGCAACGTCAAGGTGTTGTGGCAGTTATGGAAAAGTATGCGCATAGCCCGCAAGCTCGTCAAGACCTTCCGCCCCGACATTGCAATCGGTGTGGGTGGCTATGCGAGCGGCCCTATGCTCAAGGCTGCCCAGCGCGCCGGCGTGCCGACGGTGATACAGGAACAGAACTCGTATGCCGGCGTCACCAACAAGCTGTTGGCTGCAAAGGCGCGAGCCATCTGCGTGGCCTACGACAACATGGATCGCTTTTTTCCGGCCGAGGTAATCACCAAGACCGGCAACCCGGTGAGAGCCAACATAATAGACTCGTCGGTGAGCCGCGAGGAGGCCAAGCGGCAGCTGGGCTTTGACCCAGAGAGGCCGCTGGTGGCCATCGTGGGTGGCAGCCTGGGCGCCCGCACCATAAACCGCGCTATGGCCGGGGCACTGAAACCGCTGATTGACCACGGTGCATCGGTGCTGTGGCAGTGCGGCAAGTATTATGCCGACCAGTATGTGCCTATGGGCAAGGGCGTTGAGAATGCACAGGTGACCGATTTCATAAACCGCATGGACTTGGTGTACAGGGCGGCCGACATCGTGGTGTCACGAGCCGGAGCAGGCACCATTTCCGAGCTCCAGATTGCCGGTGTGCCCGCGGTGCTGATACCGTCGCCCAACGTGGCCGAAGACCATCAGCGCCACAACGCCGAGGCGCTGTCAACGCGCGACGCCGCGGTGATGATACTCGACAAGGACGCCGACAAATTGCTGGCCGACACGGTGATAGAGCTGCTCGACGACGAGCCTCGCCGTGCGCGCCTGGCCGAGAATATCAAGAAAATGGCGCTGCCCGACGCGTCGTCGATGATAGTCGACATCGTGGCCAAACAAGTAAAGTAAACAGCTATGACACAGGTATATTTTGTAGGCATTGGCGGCATCGGCATGGCCGCGCTGGCACGCTATTATCTATCGAAGGGACTGCCCGTGGCGGGATATGACCGCACCGAGAGTGACCTGACGCGCGCACTGGTACAGGAGGGCGCGGTGGTAAGCTACGACGACTCGGTCGACGCTATTCCAACGCAGTTCCGCGACAAGGCCACCACACTGGTGGTTTACACACCGGCCATACCGGCCGATAACAAGGTGATGGGCTACTTCACCGACAACGGTTTTGACATACACAAGCGCGCCGAGGTGCTGGGTCTGATAACCCGCGACACCAAGGGAATATGCTTTGCCGGCACACATGGCAAGACCACCACATCGTCGATGGCGGCGCATATACTGCACTGCAGCCGAGTGGGTTGTAACGCCTTCCTGGGTGGCGTGCTGCGCAACTACAACAGCAATCTGCTGTTGAGCGAGACCTCGCCGTTCTCGGTGATCGAGGCTGATGAATATGACCGCTCGTTCCACCACCTTAGGCCCTACATAGCCGTCATCACAGCCACCGACCCCGACCACCTGGACATCTACGGCACCGAGGAGGCCTATCTGGAGAGCTTTGCCCGTTTCACCGAGCTGATTAGGCCGGGCGGCTACCTCGTCATACACGAGGGGCTGAAGCTGAAACCCCGTCCCGGCAAGGAGGTCAAAACCTACACTTACGGCCTGGAGACAGGCGATTTTCATGCCGCCAACATACGTCGTGAGGACGGTCGTCTGACATTTGACTTCGTGACACCGACCGGGACGGTGACCGACATCGAGCTGGGCGTGCCGGTCGACATCAACATCGAGAACGCCGTGGCGGCCCTCTCGGCATGTTGGCTCACAGGCAGTTTCGAACCCGATGCCGCCCGCGAGGCCATGAAGACATTCATGGGCCCCAAGCGCCGCTTCGAGTTCTGGCTCAAGCAGGACGGNCCTGAAGGCAAGGTGATTATCGACGACTATGCCCACCACCCCGANGAGTTGGCTGCATCAATCAGGTCGGTCAAGGCCCTCTATCCGGGGCGCCGCCTGACGGTAGCNTTCCAGCCNCACCTGTACAGCCGNACGCGCGACTTCGCACCCGAGTTTGCCGAGGCACTGTCGATGGCCGACGAGGTGATTTTGCTCGATATTTACCCCGCACGTGAGCAGCCTATACCCGGCGTGACATCAAAAATCATATTTGACAGCATTAAATCGCCCGTCAAGACGATGATTTTCAAAGAAAACTTGGTTGAAACGCTGAAAAATCTTAATTTTGAAGTCTTATTGACAGCCGGCGCCGGCGACATCAACCTGTCGCTGCCGGCGATAGTGAACAATATAACCGCCAAGTGAGTTAAAACCCGGTAAGATGCTGAGTCGTGCCAACATAATATGCTGTATCCTGTCAATTCTGTTGATAGGCTATCTGGTGTTTGCACTCATCACGTCTAACAGCATGGCGGCTGCCGCTACAGCACCGTCGGGAGCGCCCGTGCTGATAAGCGTCGAGGGCGATGACTCGACCGGCTTCGTGACCCGTCGCGAGGTGGCCCTGCTGGTCAAGGACTACTTCACCACCAGCCCCATCACCCCCTCGAAGGTGCCGGTGCTCGACATCGAGAGGAAACTCAATGCCATCGACAACATCGAGATGGCCCGCTGTACACGCCGGTCGAACGACCGCCTGTGGATCGAGGTGGTGCCCATGCAGCCGGTGGCNCGCGTGTTTGACGGTGACAGCTCGTACTANGTGAACCGCGACGGCAANCGCCTGACGGCATCGCTCAAGTACCGCTGTGACGTGCCCGTCATAGCCGGCCGNCTGGGCGGCAAGCACTCGACGGCGCGACTGATGCCGCTGATAGACTACGTTAACGCCGACGCGGCCCGCAGCGAGCTCGTGACGGCTATCAAGCTGTGTGACAACGGCGACGTGATACTGATACCGCCCTTCAGGGGCCACGTAATCAACTTCGGAGCGCCCGATGCCGACATAGCCAACAAGTTTGACCGCCTGACGACCATGTACCGCGACATACTGCCGGTCAAGGGGTGGGACTACTATGACACGCTGTCAGTCAAGTTCAGAGGCCAGGTGGTGGCTACCCAGAGGCGACCGCGTCAACGCGACCCGCTGCTGGTGCTCGACCCTGATGGCGACGCGAGCGACAACGAGGACATATCGACCATGACGGTCGGCGACACGCCGTGAAAGGCCCGAGATAACAACAACGAAATCAATAATTTGTGATAAGATATATGGAACAAAAATATATAGTAGCATTCGAGATAGGCAGCGCTTACATCAAGGGCGCGATTGCCACTACCGTGCCTGGCGCGCCGGGTCGCGTGAACATACTGGCCGTTGAAACCGAGCCTCTGATTGACAAAGTGAGATACGGTTGTGTTGAAAATCCGGGCGAGGTTGCCACATGCGTGACCTCGATATGCCACAAGTTGCAGGCGGCTCCGGGTGTGCAGCCCCGCAGCATCAAGGAGGTGTATGTGGGTCTGAGCGGCCGTTCGCTGGGCTCGCACCCCCACGAGGTGACCCGCGACTTCCATGCCGAAATCGAAATCACCCGCCGCACAATCGACGACCTGATGCAGCAGGCAGCAGCCCGCACCATCGCCGACCGCGAGATTGTGGCCATCGAGCCGGGCTCGTTCAGCGTTGACTCACAGACAGCCCCCGACCCCGTCGGCATGTTCGGCCACATACTGTCGGCCCAGGTGTCGCTGGTGGCCTGCAAGCCCCGTATGCGCAACAACATCAAGCGCGTGTTCAACGAGCGTTGTGCGCTCAACATCGCCGGCTATGTGGTGACCCCCCTGGCTATGGGCACACAGCTGCTTACAGTCGAGGAGCGCCGCCTGGGTGTGATGCTTGTTGACTTTGGCGCCGAAACTACAACAGTGGCCATATACCGTGCGGGCGCTCTGGTGTATCTGGCTACCATACCGATGGGCTCGCGCAACATCACGCGCGACATCACCTCGCTCAACTGCCTTGAAGAGCGTGCTGAGGAGATAAAGAAGGCTGTGGGCAACGCCATGGCTCCCGAGTCGGGCTCGGCGCCGCTGGTGACCGACGGTCTTGACAACTCGGAGATTAATAACATCATAGCGGCCCGCGCCGACGAGATAATATCCAACATCTATGAGCAGATAACGTATGCCGAGCTGAAGCCCCAGCAGCTGCCGGCCGGCATTGTGGTGACCGGCGGTGGTGCCAACCTGCGCGGCTTCAACGAGCTGCTGGCCAAGCAGACCCAGATGAAGACACGCGCCGCGTCGCTGGGCCCCGGCGTGACAATCGTGGGTCACGGTTTCAACGCCAGCAACGCGCTCGACGTCATCTCGATATTGACCGAGGCTGCGATGACCGACCCTGTCGAGTGTACAATGATGCCTCCGAGCTCAGTGGTTGACCGTCAGGCCGATGACAATAACGACAGCCTGTCGCCCATGAATGGCGACGACGATGAAAACAGCCACCGCATCGGCCGTATGGAAGACGAGGAAGACAACATTCTGGCCGACCAGGGCGACGATGACGAGAACGAGGTGACATCGAAGAAAGGCACGAAGCAGAAAGAAGAGAAGAAGTCAACCACCAAGGCCGAACAGGCCGAGAAGGCTGACGGAACATCGAAGAATTTCTGGAAGCGTCTGAGTCAGAGCATCAACGACATGATGAAGGACGACAGTGACTTTGAAAGCTGATAACACATTCACAGACAACTCAATAATACCATATACAACATGACCGACTCAGAATTCAACGATATAGCCAACAACGACTCATTTGGTGTGCCTGTCAAGACCGACAACAACATCATAATGGCGATAGGCGTGGGTGGCGGCGGCAGCAATGCCGTGCGTCACATGTATGAGCAGAAAATTGACGGTGTGACGTTCGCCATCACCAATACCGACCGCCAGGCGTTGCAGAACTCGCCGGTGCCCAACCGCGTGCTCTTAGGCTCGGGCCTGGGTGCGGGTGGCGAGGTACAGGTGGCACGTGCAGCTGCCGAGGAGAGCGCCGACCAGATCAAGAAACTGTTCAACAAGAACATACGCATGGTGTTCATCACCGCCGGTATGGGTGGTGGTACGGGCACAGGTGCAGGCCCCGTTGTGGCCCGTCTGGCTCGCGAGGAAGGCTTGCTCACAATCGGCATCGTGACAATACCGTTCCTGTTCGAGGGCGACTCCAAGATACTGAAGGCGCTTGACGGCGCCGAGGAGATGGGCAAGTATGTCGACGCACTGCTGATGATCAACAACCAGCGTCTGAGCGAGATATACCCCGACCTGAACTTCCTTAATGCGTTCGACAAGGCCGATGACACCCTGTCGATAGCGGCCCGCTCAATATCTGACATCATCACCATCGAGGGTAAGATCAACCGAGACTTCAACGACGTGAACACGACGCTGAGAAACGGCGGCACGGCAATCATATCGACCGGCTATGGCGAGGGCGAGAACCGCGTCTCAAAGGCCATCGAGGACGCGCTGCACTCGCCGCTGCTCAAGAACAGCGACATCTACGGGTCTAAGCGCCTGCTGTTTGTGATATACTTCTCGCCCGATGCCGAGCAGGAGTTCAAGATGTCAGAGGCCGACCAGCTCACGGCNTTCACNTCGAGCATAGACCCCGGTGTCGAAATCATCTGGGGTGTCTATCCCGATAAGTCGCTGGGCGAGAAAGTCAAAATCACTATTCTGGCGTCGGGCTTCAAGGCATCTATCAGCCAGAACCCAAGGCCCCGTGTGGAAAAACTCCCGGAGCCGGGCCTGGAGGGTGGAAATGGATTGGCCAAAGAACCCGAGCCTCAGCCCGAACCGGCTAATGAGAACGGGGAGCAGGCTGCGCGCCGCCGCCTGATGGAGCAGTATGGCGAGGACGTCATCAACACCCAGCAGCGTGAGAAGNCCCGCAAGCGTCAGGTAATTCTGACACCCGACCAGTTTGACGACGATGCCATCATCTATGCGCTCGAGAAGTCGGTGGCCTATAAGCGCGAGCGCCGCACGGTCGAGGAAATCCAGGCCATCAAATCAAACCGNCAGGCCTCGGCANCGTCACAGGAGTCTGCCACNTTCGGCCCCTCGACAATCGATCGTAACGAGAACAAAGGTAATGTCATAACATTTTAACACCTAACATATTAGAATATGAAACGAGTAGCTCTATTCCTGTATCTTACGGTGCTGATGGTGATGGTCACAGTGTTCACCGCGGCCGGCAAAGAGAAGAAGAACAACAACGCCTCACGACAGATGGCTGTCTATGGCGTCGCATTCTATAACCTTGAGAACCTGTTTGATACAATCAATAACAATGGCAAGTATGACCTTGAGTTTTCGCCCAACGGTCAGCGTCAGTGGAATGGTGTCAAATATCGTTCGAAAATCAGCAATCTGGCNCGTGCCATCACTCACATGACAACCCCCACCACTCCCGGTGGCCCCGCCATATTGGGTGTATCAGAGATCGAGAATATCACCGTACTCCAGGATNTGGTCAAAGAGGTTGACCGTCAGCTCGTTGAGCAAGGTAAATCGACCTGGAACCTCCAGATNGTGCACCACGACTCGCCCGACCGTCGCGGCGTTGACGTGGCCTGCCTGTACAATCCGCGCATGTTCCGCTTTATCGACGTGACCAACACCACCCTGCGCATTCCCAACTACGAGCGTTTCAGAACCCGCGACCAGATGTGCGTAACCGGCATATTGGGCGGTGATACACTNAGTGTTATCGTAAATCACTGGCCCTCACGATTGGGTGGTCAGGAGCAGTCGTCCTACCTGCGCGAGGCTGCTGCTGCGCTCTCTAAGCAGATTGCCGACTCGCTNTGGGCTCTGCGTCCCAATCAGGGTGTAATCGTGATGGGCGACTTGAACGACGACCCNCAGGACAAATCGTGTGCCGAAGTGCTCGGCGGCAAGAAGAAAGCCGACGATGTTACACCNCACGGCTTCTACAACCCCTTCTGGCAGATGCTTGACAAGGGNATCGGCACGNTGGCCTACCGCGGTGCGTGGAACCTGTTCGACCAGATTATCGTGTCGGGTACGTTGTTGGAAGACAACAATCCTGANGGATTGCACTTCAGACGTGCGGCGGTCAACAATTTCGAATTCCTCCGTTCGACCGAGGGTACGAGCAAAGGTGGCCCCCTGCGCACATTCTCAGGCGGNGCATTCCTTAACGGTTACAGCGACCACTTCCCCACCGAGGTGTTCCTTGTAAAGCCCCGAAAATGAAGTTATTTTGCCTTGTGTGGCGATAGTCATGCAAGGTTGGTTTACATAGTGTTTTAAATCAAGTAAGGCGCGTCGTCATGACGCGCCTTTTTGTTTAGTTATCTCAGTTTGTGAATTGTGTGTCGGTTTANAGGTCGAGGGTGAGCTGGGTGTTGAGTAGGCGNAAGGTGGTGCGGTGCTCNGGNGTGGGGCCNTGTTGGGCGATNGCGGCGCGGTGGGCCGGTGTGGGGTAGCCCTTGTTNACGTCCCAGGCGTATTGGGGNTAAAGTGCGTGCAGGCGGCGCATCTCGTCGTCGCGATAGGTCTTGGCGAGTATTGATGCGGCGGCTATGTTGGCGAGCTTTCCGTCGCCTTTGACTATGGTCTGCCAGGGGGTGTCGTGCCAGGGTTTGAAGCGGTTGCCGTCGACGACGATGTGGCCCGGGGTGATGGTGAGCGAGTCGAGGGCGCGGTGCATGGCCAGAATCGAGGCGTTGAGTATGTTTATCTCGTCAATCTCGGGGGCGGTGACTATGCCTATGGCCCANGCCAGGGCGCGNGCCTGAATGTCGTCGCGCAGCAGGTAGCGGTTTTTCTCACTTAGCTGTTTGGAGTCGTTGAGCAGTGGGTTGGTGTAGTCGGGGGGCAGTATGACGGCGGCGGCATAAACAGGGCCTGCGAGGCAGCCGCGGCCGGCCTCGTCACAACCGGCTTCATTGAGGCCGNGTTTGAGGCATGGTGGCAGTGGATTGTGCTGTTTCATTTGATGTTCTGTAATATGCGCCACTGGGCGGGNTAGAGGTTGTTGGCGCGGTTACCGATGTTCTTGACCCAGCCGAGCGGGGTGTCGCGGTAGGTGAGGAGTACAAATCCGCGAGGTGTGCCGGGNGGNAGTGTGATGGTGTCGCGGTGCAGNTAGGNCAGNGCCGTGTCGTGGTCTATGTCGACTTCGGGCAGCGAGCCGCGGCGNTAGAGGGGCGACAGGGCGAGNGCCTGTGACGGTATGTGGTCGCGGCCTTTGAGGGTGGCGAGGTGGGTGCCGGGCATGATGACGTCGAGGGCGTCNANCAGCTTGGCGAGGTGTTGCCGCCAGNACGGTGATATGCCATACAGCTCACCGTCGGGGGTGGTGGTGACGTGTATGTTGGNCTGGTCGGGTAGCCACGATGGGAGACGGTTNGACGATTTGTCGGCGCGTCGNGNTGGGCGGCTGTCGGCTGTCTTGGCGGCGGGGGCGGTGCCCGGTTTGCGCACGACAGCCATGAANAGGCCNTCGCCATCGACACGGTGGGGCATGAANCGGTAACATGGCANGGTNGTGCCGATGCCGGGCAGTATGCCCGGATAGGCTGTGGTGTCAATGTCGACGGGCTCGGCACCGAGAGTATCGGTGAGGTAGGCGANCATCTCCTCGTTCTCGGCTCGGTTGAAGGTGCAGGTGCTGTAGATGAACAGTCCGCCGGGCTTGAGGGNGGGCCACAGGTTGTCGATGATTTCGCGCTGACGGTCGGCACACTGTGTGACGAGNGCGGGNGTCCANTGGGCGACGGCCTCGGGGTCTTTACGCATCATGCCCTCGCCCGAGCATGGCACGTCGGCGGCGATGANGTCGAACATGGCGCGCAGACGGCTTATGCGGCGGGTGTCACCGCGTGTGACGNCGGTGTCGGGGTGGCCCCACTTGGCGAGGTTTTCGCGCAGTATGGGGGCGCGTTTGAAGTCCCACTCGTTGGCCACTACAAGCGAGCCCTGTGGCAACCGGTCAATNGCCGCNGTGGTTTTGCCTCCCGGGGCCGCGCAGGCGTCGAGGTAGACAANNGGGGTGTCTATGTCGCGTGTCAGGGTGTCGATGACGTNGCTGATGAACATTGACGAGGCGTCCTGNACGTAGTANAGGCCCTGATGTATGGCCGGGTCGAGGGTGAAGCGGGGCCGCTCGGCGAGGTAGAAGCCGTTGTCACACCACGGAACGGGGTTGCCCGTAGGCTGACCGGCGATGGTGTCGAGGGGCATAGCGCCGGGACGTCGTCGGTTGAGNCGTACTGACACTGAGGGTGCGGTGTCGCTGAGNGCCTCNATNAGGCCGTCGACGCGTGGCTCGATGGCTGTGAGGCCGGCTATCTGCTCAATGAACTGTTGGGGTAGTGGCATCGGGGTGGGGGTGATTGGTTTGCAGTGACAAAAATACGGAAAATATATGAATATATGTGAGGCTNGGGCCGGGCACTTACAATAAACGGCGATATTTNNNCGTTTGATNNGTAAGATTAATTTAAGTTTTCAATAGTATTAATTTAAACACTGACTACANCAGTATGAAATTTTTTAGAACTGCTGTCGCCGCGCTTTGTGCTTTCNCGATGTGCGGCGTGATGGTGTCATGTTCTGACGATGACACTCCCGTGGTGCCTGAGGCACCCGAACAAGGTGACGACACCCCCACCGCTACCGAGGGTGTTGACGTAGTAGCCNTGTACTNTGGAGATTACAATGACAACAACACGGGCAACTTCGGCCTCAACTTCGTCACNGCCGGCATGGAGTGGGACGACTTTGAAGAGACCTACATTGGCCCCGGCTCGCTGGTGTACTTCGAGGTCAACTCGGCACTGTGTGANAACCCCGACTTTGCCGCCATCAAGGCCGGTGAGTATGCCTTTGACGCCGACGACGAGTGCGCCGAGATGACTTTCGGCTCGGCATNGGTAACCGAGTATGATGCCGACGGCAACGAGACAGCCAGCGCTGTGACCGGCGGTACGCTCAATGTCGAGATTGCGACCAATGGCATGTATGTGCTCATCGGTAAGTTCGAGCTCGAGTCNGGNAGCACCTACGACTTCAACTACACAGGNAACATATCGTTCGTCAACCGCACGGGCGAGGGCTTCATGAGCAACATGACCGGCGACGTNACCCTCGATGGCATGACCCAGAGCGCCGTCCTGATGTGGGGCGAGACCTTCACCGAGACATCAGACTATTGCAGCGTTATCATCGCCGGCAANGACTATGACATGCTCGAGAACTACGGNACATCGCCCGCCATCAACCTGGGCCTNAACATCACCCCCGGCAGCACATCGATACCGGCCGGCACCTACACCATCATCGACGCGACTGAGGCCGATGACTACGACGAGTTTACAGCTCTGAGCGGTGTATATGAGGCTACCTANGGCGGCTACTTCGGCTGCTGGTACTTCCAGNCTCAGATCGAGGGCGCNATGCTGTCGGGNACAGTCGACGTGACCGACGANGGCAACGGTACCTACACCTTCAAGNTTAACCTGGCCGACGGCTACGGCAACAAGGTAACCGGCACCTANACCGGCNNNCCNACATTCTANGANTAAGCCACCTNTCAANAAACAGCAGGGGCGGCCTGACNNNGTCAGGNCGCCCCTATTGTTTTANGCTACGTCAAGGTTAGACCTCTTAGCGGTCGANGGCGTCGAGCAGGTGGCGGGTGGCNCCTATGAGCTGGGCGTCGATGCCTTGCTGGACGTCGGCGGGGTTGTTGTAGATAAGCACGTCGGGGTTGAGCTGGTGGTTCTCAAGGACGGTGCCGTCCATGGCGCGTGAGGTGACCTGGGGTATGCCGAAGTAGATGGTGGGGTCNATCTGGGTCTCCCACCACACGGCGGTCATGGTNCCTGGNACGGGAGCACCGACTACGTCACCGATGCCGAGGGTCTGGTATACGAAGGGGGTNCCNTGGGCNTCGCTGTAGTTGCTCTCGTTGACGAGCATGGCCGAGGGTTTGGTCCANTGTGAGAAGGGCTCGTTGCCGATGTATTTGTCGCGGGGTGTGAAGNGNACGTACTCNCGGCCNCTGAGNAGNTGGGCTATATCGTTGTGTAGCCAGCCTCCGCCGTTCCAGCGGGTGTCGACAATNACGGCGGCGTGGTTGCGGTACTTGCCGAGCAGGCGNTCGTAGACAGTGCGGAAGCTGGGTGAGTCCATGCCGCGGACGTGGACGTAGGCTATNCGGCCGCCCGAGACGCTGTCAACGATGGCCTCGTTGCGCTCGACCCAGCGCTGGTACAGGAGGTCTGACTCGGCACCGGCGCTGATGGGTCGTACGGTGACGTCGCGTGTNGTGCCGTCGGTGGCNCGNACGGTGAGNCGCACCTTGCGGCCGGCCAGTCCGTCAAGCAGNGGGTAGTAGTCGACGCCGGCCTTGACTGGCTTGCCGTCGATNGTCATGATGGTCTCGCCGGGGCGCACATCGGCGCTNTGGGTGGCGAGGGGGCTGCGAGGCAGCAGTTCGGCCACGAGAAGGCCGTCGCCGGTGTAGCTGTCGTCAAAGTAGGCTCCGAGCGACGCTGTGGCCAGGGGGGCGCTGCCGGCCGATGTGCCCGAGCCGGTGTGTGAGGCGTTGAGNTCGCCGAGTATCTCGCTCATGAGATCGGCAAAGTCGCGGTTGTTGTTTATGTGGGGCAGGAANCGNCGGTAGTGNCGGCCATAGGCGTCCCAGTCGACGCCGTGNAGGTTGGCGTCATAGAATTTGTCCTTGACCTGCTGCCACATGTGGCCNTAGATGTAGTCNCGCTCGAGCGACGGGCGGCGTTCGTAGATGGCCTCGAACTCGATAGGTTTCTGCTCGCCCGATGANAGTGTGATGACACTGAGGCCGTCGNCCGAGATGGCATATAGGTGCTCGCCCTTGGCATCGGGCTCGAAGCCGCCCGAGAAGCCGGCGACGAGGACGGTGGTTGAGCCTTGGCGCATGTCNCGGCACATGAGGTTAGANTTGCCGTCGGGCGACTGGNCTACGTAGTAGAATTTGGTACCGTCNGGCGANAGGTAGTTGGCGCCTATGTTGCCCGAGACGGTGGTGAGACGGCGCTGACGGTAGTGGCGGTTGTCAAGGTCGAATTTCAGAGGCTTGACGGCATCAGAGTCGGTGGCCTGGTCGGCTTTCTTGTCTTTCTTGCCCTTGCCGGCTTTGGGGCGGGCTGCCTCGGCTATACTGTCGGCACGTTCCTGTTCGCGCTTGGCGAGCTCGGCGTCCTCTTCACTAAGGCCAAATCGGTCCCAGGTGTCGGTGTCGAGGGCCATGAGTATGACGTCATACTGGTTGCCCCAGCTGCCATGGCTCTTCATGCCATACTTGCCCGTCATGTAGGTGATTGCCTTACCGTCGAGCGCCCACTGGGGGTTGGCGTCGCTGTAGCCGCTCTCGGTGAGGTCGACGACACGGCTGCCGTCGGCTGCCACGAGGGCAATGTCTGAGTGGTTCCAGCCGCCTACGCCGATGTATTCAATGAGCAGCCAGCGGCTGTCGGGGCTCCACTCGAACGATAAGTCACCGTCGGTGTACGAGTAGTTGTAGTCACCGCTGAGGGCGGTTGTCACCTGCTTGGTGTCGAGGTCGATGACGCGCAGCTCGGTGCGGTTCTCAAGAAAGGCTACTTTCTTGCCGTCGGGGCTGAACTGGGGTTGTTGGGCTACAGTGGAACAGGCATATAGGGGTGTCTCGGTGACATCGGTAGCGTAGGCGAACTGCTTCTCGTCCTTGTTGTCGATGGTAGCGGTGAACAGCTGCCAGTGGCCGTCGCGGTCGCTGTCATAGACGAGGGTGCGGCCATCGGGGCTGAAGTCGATGCAGCGCTCCTGGGCAGGGGTGTTGGTGATGCGGCGTGTGGTCTTGTACTTGGTGTTGGTGACGTAGATGTCGCCGCGCGCGACGAATGCCACCTCGTCGCCCGACGGGCTGACGGTCATGTTTGAGGCGCCACTGGTGATGTAGCGTTTGACACGGTCGCTGTCATAGTGGTCGCCTGTGATTGTGACATCGACCTTGACGGGGTTGGCACCCGGTGTGAGGGTATAGATTTCGCCGTCCCAGCTGAAGGCGAGACGGTCGCCTGACTGTGAGGCTGACAATGAGCGTACAGGGTGGTCGCTGAAGTCGGTGAGCCGACGCGAGACGGTGCCATCGAGTGAACGCTCATAGACGTTGAGGGTGCCGTTCTGCTCGCTGATGTAATAGAAGTTGTCGGTGCCCTGTTTCCACACGGGGTTGAGGTCATGACCGTTGAAAGTGGTGAGCTGCTCGTAGACACCCGGGGCAGTGACGGCCCAGATGTCTGCCGTGCCCGACGAGCGTTCGTGCTTGCGGTAGATGTTCTCATAGCCCTTGCGGTCTTGGTAGAGCATACGGCCGCGAGCGTCGAAACTGGCCGCCTGGACTGGTAGCGACATGTACATGTGGGGGCGCGGCGCTGCTGAGTCGACCGCTATGGTGTATGCCTGGGCGCTGAACGGGCCCTGAATGGCTCGGCGCGAGGGGGCTATGTTGGCCTGGTAGAGCAGCGTGCCGTTATCGACGAACGTGAGAGGGCGTTCCTGGCCGCTGTGGGTGGTGAGTCGGCGCGGTGTTCCGCCCTGGGCGTCGACGATGTAGAGGTCGTCTGAACCCTCGCGGTTGCTGCGGAATACTATCTGGCTGCCATCGGGACGCCACACGGGCGCCGAGTCGTAGGCCTGATTTGTTGTGAGCTGACGGGCTGTGCCGCCGGTGGTGGGCACAATGAAGATGTCGCCCTGATAGGTGAAGGCTATCTCGGTGCCATCGGGCGAGATGGCGACGTCGCGCAGCCACAGGGGTGACTCGGTAGCGGCCGATGCCGTCAGAGACGCGGCGGCAAGAGTGCCTGCGATAATAATTTGTTTGATCATGGGTTGAATGCACAATTGGTTCGGGTGGTAAAGTTACAAAAAAAGCTTGCCAGAACCCATCGTCATTGGTACTTTTCTTGTAAAAATATGCCCCGGCCGCCCTGGCAAGTCAGGAAAAATGTGAAAAACACCCTACAAACCCTTGGAAAAATGTGAAATCGCCCGTATAACATGGTGTATACGAGCGATATATGGTGAATGGAGGGGTTGACAGTGTTTGGTTAGCCGCGGGTGGAGCGCAGGACGGCGTTGACGCGGGCTGTGAGTTCGCGCATGGAGAATGGCTTGAGGACGTAGTCGTCGGCTCCGGCGTTGAGGGCGTCGACAAGGACGTCGCTGCGCTTGGAGGTCGAGTAGACGAGTACGGGTGTCTCGCGTGTGGTGCTGCGCTGTTTGATGGTCTCGATGGCGTGAATGCCTTCCTCGATGTTGTCTGACAGCTCAAGAAGCACGATACTGTAGGGCGAGAGGTCGGTCATGTAGACGTCGCGCATAGACTTGCAGCACTCTATCAGGAAGCCCGAGGGCTCGAACTGAGAGCGTATCAGCGCGCAGTCTTCGTGGTCATTGCTGGCCACGAGTATGTGTCCTTGATGTGCTGTGTTATCGTTAATCATGTTTTATATTTCTTAGCTGCGATGCAAAGGTGGTGATTAGTTTTAAATGTACGATTATTCGCTACAACAATGTATACACCTTGTCACACATTTTTATTCGTTATTACACGATGTAACGGGCTTGATACAAAAGTGTGAGTTATATGAAAAAAGTGCTATCTTTGCATCATAATTCAATTACACATATAATATATAGTACACTATGGAACTTAGTCAGCTCACTGCTATCTCACCCATCGATGGTCGTTATCGTTCAAAATGTGAAAAGCTCGATGAGTATTTCTCGGAATTTGCGCTCATCAAGTATCGCGTGAAGGTCGAGGTCGAGTATTTCATCGCTCTGGCCGAGATACCCCTGCCTGCACTCGCTAACATAGGTGCCGACAAGCTCGAAAGCCTGCGCGACATCTACCGCAATTTCTCGCTCGCCGACGCTCAGCGTGTTAAGGAGATCGAGAGCGTTACCAACCACGATGTCAAGGCAGTTGAGTATCTGCTGAAGGAGAAGTTTGACGTACTGGGCCTGGAGGAGTGTAAGGAGTACATACACTTTGGCCTGACGTCACAGGATATCAATAACACATCGGTGCCGATGTCGATCAAAGATGCGATTGCCGACGTCTACCGTCCGCTGCTCGTTGAGCTTATAGAGCATCTGGAGGGCCGAGTTGCCGAGTGGAACGAGATACCGATGCTGGCCAAGACCCACGGTCAGCCCGCGTCACCGACACGTCTGGGCAAGGAGATGAATGTATTCACCTACCGTCTGCGTCGTCAGCTCGAGGAGCTCGACAAGGTAACCATCAGCGGTAAGTTCGGTGGTGCAACAGGCAACTTCAACGCCCACTCGGTGGCCTTCAAGGACGTCGACTGGAAAGCTTTCGCAGCTTCATTCCTGCACGACCGTCTGGGCATAGAGCGCGAGGAGTTCACCTCTCAGATTTCGAACTACGACAACATGGCCGCACTGTTTGATGCCATGAAACGTATCAATACCATCATTCTCGACCTTGACCGCGACATGTGGATGTACATTTCGATGGAGTATTTCAAGCAGAAAATCAAGGCCGGTGAGGTCGGTTCGTCGGCTATGCCTCACAAGGTCAACCCCATCGACTTTGAGAACTCGGAGGGCAACCTAGGTGTGGCTAACGCCCTGCTCACCCATCTGGCCGGCAAGCTGCCTGTGTCGCGACTGCAGCGTGACCTGACCGACTCGACCGTGCTGCGCAATGTCGGCGTGCCCATGGCACACATGCTCATAGCACTCCACAGCACTCTCAAGGGCATGAACAAGCTGTTGCTCAACGTCGACGCCATCAACCGCGACCTCGACTCGATGTGGAGCGTCGTGGCCGAGGGTATTCAGACCATACTGCGCCGCGAGGGTTATCCCAAACCCTATGAGACCCTCAAGCAGCTCACCCGCGTGAACACCACGGTCACTGCCCAGAGCATCTCAGAATTTATCGATACGCTCAACGTCAGCGACGCCGTCAAGGTCGAGCTCCGCGCCATCACTCCCCACACCTATACCGGCCGCTAATAACCCCGGCCCACACCGATATAGCAAGAACCGCACAGTCATTAGCAATGCGCGGTTCTTGTCATTTTAACGTACAAACACCAAGCGAGGCGCTGTCATCACGACGCGCCTCGCTTGATAAACCAATCATTATCACATTATATTCTTAAGAAATAGAAACTCTTTTTCTCTTTGTTGCTTTGTGATATTATAACACGCCGTGGGTTGGAATAGTTCACGGTCGATGCAAATTTATTAATCGGTATATGAGATTTTGTTGTGGTGGGGGTTATATGATTACTTTGGCAGAATATTTTGTGCCCATTCGGGCACGATATCGACGTATTGTTTTCCGATGAATCCCTCGCGGAGTCTGAATAGAGGCACCGCTTTTTTATCTTCAAGAGAATTGTCATATACATAAAGCCTATCAACAACTTGTGCTATTTCAGCACAGTTGGCGATTGACTTTTTATACCGTGAAATAATCTTAGGGATAGGTACGTCATGACCACCTTTCATAACGCGTCGGGCGATGCGCGCAGCATTGATGGTGGGATTCGTGGTCGAGATGAAGAATATTCTCACGAAGTAACCGGCTTGCTTGGCGCGTCGTATAAAGTCTAATTTATCAGGAGCTGACATGACGGTCTCAAAAATCAAACTTTTTTTGTCTGTGAGACATTGTTCGCGCCACTGCTCGCAGAATTGCGCGGCTTCGCGCACGGCTTCGGGTGAGTTCCAGTTACCGAACTTCTCCTGAGCCACGATGTCGGGATTGATGTAAACTGCATCTTCGAGCCATTCACTTTCGAGCACTTCAGATGTGATTGTAGTCTTGCCTGAGCCATTTGGTCCGGCAATGACTATAAGTAGCGGTGCGTGGCCCTCCTTTCTCATATTATTTCTGCTCGGGTGCCACGTTCTTTTGCTTCATCGCTTGCTCGGCGTAGTTCAGAGAAGAACTCCTCGTCCGATTTACGGTTAGTCTCTCTAACCTTCTCTGCCGCATTTTCCATCAGTTGATCTAATTGTTCATCGCTTGGCTCGTTGTGAGAGTCAAAGCGGTATGAGTGAAATTCTGCCTGTGTCATTTCAACTATTTACTTATTTATGCAAAGATAATAATAATATATAAGTAGCAATTGAAATTTCAACGATATTAGGTGCGTTGTTCCAAATACTTATATAGTATGAATTAATTTTCAACAGTTACTTAGCACAAAAAGCCATATGATACAACTTTTTGTGTGTTTCTTTGACATCGGGTGGTGGGGGTTATTTTTTCTTGGCGCGGTCGTTGTGCAGCTTGATGATGACGATGATGATGCTGGCGATGGTGGTTATCATGTTGGTGACGAACAGTGGCCAGTTGCTTGTGAGGGCACCTTGTATGACGAAGAAGACGCTGCCGAGGCCGAGCATGATGAAGGTGGGCATGGCGATGGCGTCGGTCTGGCGGGTCTTGATGGTGTGATAGGCCTGGGGTACGTAGCCGCATATCATGCAGATGGCGGCGGCTGTTCCGATTATGTTAATCCATAAGTCCATAGTTGTAGTGTTAGGTGGTTAGAGGTTGTGTCGTTTAAGTTTTTATTTACAATATATAGAATATAAACGCGTGCGTACATACAACAGTTCAGGGCGATCGTTGTGACCGCCCTGTACCGTTTTTGATATTGTACCGATGAGGTTACCTGCTGAAGTAGTGTTGCAGGACGTCGCGGGCGGCGATGAATGAGCTGAGGCGGTTGTCGAGGACGGCGGCTTCGCGCTGGGCGAGCATGGCTGCGATTTCGGGGTCGTTGTAGAATCGGCTGCGCAGTTGCTCGTCGATGGTCTCGTACATCCAATAGCGGGCTTGCTCGCGTCGGCGGCGTTCGAAGTAGCCGTTGGCTGTGACGTAGTCAAAGTAGCGGTCGATCATGTCCCATACTTCGGGTATGCCGAGCTCGAAGTAGCCTGAGTAGGTGAGCACTTCGGGGCTCCAGCCCGAGGCTGTGGGCGGGAATAGTCGCAGGGCGCTCTTGAACTGGGCCTGGGCGAGTCGTGCGCGGTCTATGTTGTCGCCGTCGGCTTTGTTGATGACGATGCCGTCGGCCATCTCCATGATGCCGCGTTTGATGCCCTGGAGTTCGTCGCCTGTGCCGGCGAGCTGTATGAGCAGAAAGAAGTCGACCATGGAGTGGACGGCTGTCTCGCTCTGGCCTACACCGACGGTCTCGACGAAGATGTTGTTGTAGCCGGCTGCCTCACACAGGACGATGGTCTCGCGGGTCTTGCGGGCCACGCCACCGAGCGATCCGGCCGAGGGGGAGGGGCGTATGAATGCGCCGGGGTGGGTGGAGAGTTTTTCCATGCGGGTCTTGTCGCCGAGTATGCTGCCGCGTGTGCGTTCGCTCGAGGGGTCGATGGCGAGGACGGCGAGTTTGCCGCCGTCGCGTAGCACGTGGAGTCCGAAGACGTCGATCGAGGTGCTCTTGCCGGCACCCGGTACGCCGGTAATGCCTATGCGGCGCGAGTTGCCTGAGTAGGGCAGGCATTTTTCGATTACTTCCTGGGCGAGCTGCTGGTGGTCGGGGGCGAGGCTCTCGACGAGCGTGACGGCACGGCTGAGCATGGTGACGTCGCCGCGGCGTATGCCCTCGACGAGTTCGCTGACGGTGGGCATGGGTTTGCGCTTGCGTCGGGTGAAGTAGGGATTGGTGACCGGCGGCTGGGCTACGCCCTCGTTGACGGTAAGGCCCAGGTATTTAGAGTCGTTTTCGGGGTGTTCCATGGCTATAAACGGGTGGAGGAGGTGGGTGTTACTGCCCCTTGTGGGGTGTGGGTGGATAGTCGACTGTGTAGTGCAGACCGCGGCTCTCGTGGCGCTCCTTGGCCTGGCGCATGATGAGGTAGCCGACGTTGATGATGTTGCGCAGTTCGCAAATCTCGCGTGAGGCTTTTGACTCTTTGAACAGTCGCTCGGTCTCCTCATAGAGTATGTCGAGGCGGTTCCAGGCGCGGTCGAGGCGCAGGTTGCTGCGTACGATNCCNACGTATGTGCCCATTATCTGGTTGACTTCCTTGATGCTNTGGGTGATGAGTACCATCTCCTCGGGGTGGCGTGTGCCCTCGTCGTTCCACTCGGGAATGTCATCGCGCAGGTCGTAGCCGCTGATGTGCTCGCTGGCGTGNCGGGCNGCTGCGTCGGCATAGACGACGGCCTCGATGAGTGAGTTGGAGGCCANGCGGTTGCCGCCGTGCAGGCCGGTGCATGAGCACTCGCCGACGGCNTANAGNCGCTTGATCGATGACTGGGCGTTGAGGTCGACCTTNATGCCTCCGCACAGGTAGTGGGCGGCGGGGGCTACGGGTATATAGTCTTTGGTGATGTCGATGCCGAGTTCGAGACACTTGCGGTAGATGTTGGGGAAGTGGCGGCGTGTCTCGTCGGGGTCTTTGTGGGTGACGTCGAGGTAGACGTGGTCGTCGCCNTACTGTTTCATCTCGCTGTCGATGGCGCGTGCCACGATGTCGCGGGGTGCGAGCGACAGGCGNGGGTCATATTTGTGCATGAATTCCTCGCCGCGCAGGTTGCGGAGCACGCCGCCGTAGCCGCGCATGGCCTCGGTGATNAGGAACGAGGGGCGGTCGCCGGGGTGNAACAGNGCGGTGGGGTGGAACTGGATAAATTCCATGTCGCTGACNGTGCCCTTGGCGCGGTAGACCATCGCGATGCCGTCGCCGGTGGCCACGAGGGGGTTNGTGGTGGTCTGGTAGACGGCTCCGACACCNCCGGTTGCCATCAGGGTGACNCGGGCCAGGAAGGTGTCGACCTCGCCGTCGGGGGTGAGCACGTAGGCGCCGTAGCAGGTGATGTCGGGGGTGCGTCGGGTGACNATCTTGCCGAGATGGTGNTGGGTGATGATCTCGATGGCGAAGTGGTTCTCGAAGATGTCGATGTTGGGGTTGGAGCGTACGGCCTTGATGAGGCTTTCCTGTATCTCGAAGCCGGTGTTNTCGGCGTGGTGGAGTATGCGGAACTCGCTGTGACCACCCTCGCGGTGCAGGTCGAAGGTGCCGTCGTCTTTCTTGTCGAAGTTGACGCCCCACTCGATGAGTTGTCTGATCTGTCCGGGGGCTTCGGTTACGACCTTGCGCACAGCTTCGGGGTCGCTAAGGTAGTCGCCGGCTATCATAGTATCCTCGATGTGTTTGTCAAAGTTGTCGACCTCGAGGTTGGTCACCGAGGCGACNCCACCCTGGGCGAGTGCCGTATTGGCCTCGTCGAGAGTTGTTTTGCACACTAAGGCCACGCGGCCCTTGTCGGCGACCTTGAGNGCGAAACTCATNCCGGCAATGCCCGAACCTATTACGAGATAATCATATTTTCGTGTCATACTTACAATGTATTATACACCACAAAATTAAGAAACATCTCCCAAATTATCAAAAAAACATTTAGGCCATGCACCGACACAAAGTGAGGCGCCGANGTCAGCTATTAAATTGANCTCTGACAGTTTGTTAGCCNTCGGGGTGAGGTGGTTTTTGTGNGNGAGGGGAACATTTAGGGGGNGACGGGTGTAGTATTTATAGAAGGAAATGAATTAATTTTGCACTATGTTTACAAGAATTTATACTTTGTTGGCGCTCGTTTCGGGNTTTTTTGCCATTTCGGCCAATGCTGAGTCGGTTGTGCCTATCTCGTTCGGTAATATGAATAACTGGGAGGTGAGACTTATCCCGGAAAGCAGCATTATAGGTGGTAATACCAAGACGCTGTATGCTATAGCACCTAATGATACGGTGGACGGTAATATTGCGTATAAAAATAAGGGTGGCTCGCCGTGGGCGACGTGTAATGTGCTTGCTCATGTGAAGGGTATCACGAAGGGTTCGAACGCGGTGTTCCCTGACTCNCGCGGCGCGGGCAACCGAGCTGCCAAGCTGTGTACGATGATTGAGCGTGTTAAGGTTATCGGCCTGATTAATATTGATGTGCTTGTGGGCGGCTCGATTTTCCTGGGNGAAATGGTTGAGCCTATCACNTCAACGAGCAATCCCTATGGTAACATGGTGATGGGNGTGCCGTTCACTAAGCGCCCGAAGGCGTTGCAGTTTGACTATAAGTTGCTGATGCCTGACACGAATGAGCGTACGTACTCGAGCGGGTTCGGCCGCAAGAAGACGCTGCCGGGTCATGATGAGGCTGAGGTCTACATCATACTACAGCGTCGCTGGGAGGACGCGAACGGCAATCTGTATGCCAAGCGTGTCGGTACCGGCCGTGAACGTTATGGCAAGTCGACTGACGGTTGGGTGAACGATCATCGTATCGATGTGATGTATGGTGACATCACGGGTAAACCGGGCTACAAGGATTATATGGGACTGATTCCTGAGGAGAAGTGCTACTATGCCCGCAACAGCAAGGGCGAGATGGTGCCTGTACACGAGGTGGGCTGGGACTCGCCTGACGCGACGCCTACGCACATGCTGGTGATGGCGTCGGCGGCGTCGGGTACGGCTTATATCGGTACTGTTGGCCTGACGTTGTGGGTTGACAATTTTGGCCTGGTTTACTGACGTTTGATCTGTGCGCCGAGGGCGTTGAGTCGAGTGTCGATGTCTTCGTAGCCTCGGTCAATCTGCTCGATGTTGTCGATGGTGCTGGTGCCTTTGGCAGCCATGGCGGCGATGAGCATGGCGATGCCGGCGCGTATGTCGGGTGAGTGCATGTGGTTGGCACGTAGTTTGCCTTTGTTGCCCATGCCGATGACGACGGCGCGGTGGGGATCGCACAGTATGATTTTAGCACCCATGTCGATGAGATGGTCGACAAAGAATAGGCGTGACTCAAACATCTTCTGGTGTATGAGCACCTCGCCGTTGCATAGTGT
Source organism: Bacteroides sp. (assembly GCA_014802385.1). Classification (GTDB taxonomy): domain Bacteria; phylum Bacteroidota; class Bacteroidia; order Bacteroidales; family Muribaculaceae; genus JAAVFS01. The sequence continues at coordinate 83,007 of JAAVCJ010000010.1, read as the reverse complement.
GGCGACGACGAGGAGGACTGATATGAGGTCGGGCGTGAGTCCGGGCCAGGGTGCGTCGGCGAGTGTGAGTACTGAGCCGTCGAGGTTGGTCTCGATGTCGTAGCTTTCTTTGGCGGGTATGTAGAGGTCGTCGCCGCGTTCTTCGATGGTGATGCCGAGTCGGCGGAAACACTCGGGTATGATGCCGAGGTTGCGTCGTGATACGTTTTTGATTGTGATTGAACTGCGGGTCATGGCGGCCATNCCTATGAAGCTGCCTACCTCGATCATGTCGGGGAGGACGCGGTGTTCGGCTCCGCCAAGTGATTCGCAGCCGGTGATGGTGAGCAGGTTGGAGCCGATGCCGTCGATGCGGGCGCCCATCGAGACGAGCAGGCGGCATAGCTGCTGGAGGTANGGCTCNCAGGCGGCGTTGTAGATGGTGGTGACGCCGCGGGCGAGGGTGGCGGCCATGACTATGTTGGCTGTGCCGGTGACTGATGCCTCGTCAAGAAGCATGTAGGTGCCNGTAAGGCGGCCTTCGGGNGTCTGGAGCAGATAGGCCCGGCGGTCGTCGGGGGTTGAGAGCTCGGCGCCGAGGTTGATGAGTCCGGTGATGTGTGTGTCGACTTTGCGTCGNCCTATCTTNTCGCCGCCCGGNCGGGGGAAGAAGGCGCGGCCGAAGCGTGCGAGNAGCGGGCCNACGACTAACACCGAGCCGCGCAGTGAGGCGCAGCGTGTAACGAACTCGGGGCTGTCGAGATAGTCGGTGTTGACCTCGTCGGCTGTGAAGCGGTAGCTGCCGTNGCCGAGATTGTCGACTTTGACACCCATGTCGCGCAGNAGGGCGATGAGGTTGCGTATGTCGAGAATGTCGGGTATGTTGTGTATGGTGACGGGTTCGTTGGTGAGGAGGGTGGCACTGATTATCTGGAGTGCCTCGTTCTTGGCACCCTGNGGGGTTATNTCGCCACTGAGACGGTGGCCGCCTTCGATGATAAATGAACTCATAATCTCGGTGTTAAGTAGTTGTTAGCTTATGTATTCGACCTCGGGGGTGAGGGTGATGCCCCACTTGTCGGCGATGTCGGCGATGATGTCGGCGGCGAGTGTCTGTATCTCGATGCCGGCGGCATAGCCTGTGATGTTGANGAGNACGAGGGGCTGTCCGGGCCATGTGCCTACGTTCCAGCGGCGGTAACCTTTCCAGCCCGAACGGTCTATGAGCCAGGCGGCTGATAGCTTGATGAGCGGGGNGCCGCTCTGAGGGTCGGTGACGGGGTGNGCGGGCATGCCGGTGGTGTCGATGCCGAGTCGGCGGGCGTTGGAGAGGACGATGTCATACTCGGCGGTGGTGATGACGGGGTTCTTGAAGAAGCTGCCGGCNCTGCCGGTGATGTCGACGTCGGGTAGNTTGGAGCGGCGTGTGCGTATGACCTCGTCGCGCACATCGACGGGTGACAGCGAGNNGTCGCGGTCGTCGAGCAGGCGGCCNAGATTGCCGTAGGTGAGTACGGGCATNGGGGTCTTNGNTAGCCGCAGGGTGGTGGCTGTGACTATGAGGCGTTTGCTCAACGGGCTGTGTTTGAGTGCCGAGTCGCGGTAGCCGTAGGCCATGTCGGCGACGGGTATGGTGATGACACGGTCGGTCTCGGTGTCGTAGCANGNGACGGCGGTGACATGNTTGCCGAACTCGACGCCATAGGCACCGACGTTCTGGACNGTGGCACCGCCTACGGTTCCGGGTATGAGCGATAGNTTCTCGAGCCCCCACCAGCCGTGGTAGCATGTNTAGTCGANGAGGCGGTCGAGCTCNCAACCTGCGCTGACTGTGAGGGTGACGTCGGTGTCGGTCTCGCNGTCAATCGTGATGGTGTCGTTGACACAGCGCAACAGGGGGGTNTCCACNCGNTAGCGCGTGAAGAGTATGTTGCTGCCGCTGCCGATCGACTTGAACGAACGGCTGACGATGTGGGACGTGTCGGGGCCGGTGAACAGGCTGTGCAGATCGACGATGNTGCTCCACTCGACGTATGTGCCGACGGTGCCGTCGATGCCCATAGTGTTGAGTGGNTTGAGCTGATAGCCGGTGTGGATATTGAGCATAGGCCGGTTATAGGGGTTATTCTTTGATACCGTAGGCGAGATCGCCGGCGTCGCCGAGGCCGGGGACGATGTAGCTGTGGGCGTTGATCTCGGGGTCGATGGCTGCNACCCAGATGGTTGTCTTGTCGGCNGGGAATGTGCGCTTGACATAGTCGATGGCCTGCTGTGAGGCTATGACTGAGGCAACGTGNATGTGNGAGGGCTCNCCCTTGGTGAGCAGGGCGCGGTAGCTGAGNTCCATCGATGCGCCGGTGGCGAGCATGGGGTCGGCGAGAATGAGCACCTTNCCGTCGAGGCGGGGTGAGGCGAGNTACTCGATGCAGATGTCGAAGTTNTCTTTCTCCTTATACTTGCGGTAGGCGCTGACGAAGGCGTTCTCGGCNTTGTCGAAGTAGCTGAGGAAGCCTTGATGGAAGGGGAGACCNGCGCGNAAGATGGTNCCGAGCACAATCTTGTCGGCGATGGCGTCNCACTCGCAGGTGGCGAGCGGCGTGGTGACCTGTTCCTTGGTGTAGTTGAGGGTGCGGCTTATCTCGAAGGCCATGATCTCGCCCATGCGTTCGAGATTGCGGCGGAAGCGCAGTTTGTCACCCTGTATGTTAACGTCACGTAACTCCCTCATGTATTGATTCATCAGTGAGGGGAACTCGGCAAAGTTTACTACTTTCATAATATATCAGATTTATTTTCTCCAAAATTACATTTTTAAATCCACAATTTGAAATTTTAAAATGCAATAATGCGGTTTAGAGTTGCAGCAGGGTGGCGAGGAAGGGGGTGGGGCGCAGCCGGTAGGCGCGGGTGAGGTACTCGCGGGNGAGCTCGCGTGNCTGGANGTCGGACTTGTCACCGGCGGCAATGTCGTGGTAGTAGTTGCCGAGGACGAGCAGNGCGTGGTAGTTGTCGGGGTCGATGGCCAGGAGGTAGGTGTAGGTNTNGACGGCGCGGGTGTTGTCGCCGAGTGANAAGTAGCCGTCGGCCAGGGCGGTNAGNAAGTCGATGTCGTCGGGCANGCCNTTGAGCATGATGGTGGCGTACTGNACCATNCCNNNGCCGTCNCGNCGCCANNTGTANTANTGNAGNAGNCGGGCGTCGATGTTGCGNNTNAGCCANGGGAANGTGGNGGCGGCNTTTTTGAGNAANTGNTCNTAGANGAGGGCGTNGCCCTGATTGAAGGCGAGGCGGCGNNTGCTGTCNTANAGGCTGTCGAGGGGGACGNGNGCCTTGGTGGACTGTTCGAGCAGCTGCATGGTGCGGGNGGTGTCGCCGGCGAGNGAGGCGGCGACGATGGCGTGGCTGTAATTGTCGACNACTGAGGGGCGTTCGTCGATCATGAGNGTGTACATNGCCAGGGCGCTGGCCCACTCGTCGTTGTNGTANAAGAGTGTGGCNTTGNATTGNAGGGNGNNNTAGTCNGNNGTNGCGGNNAATGNNACGCAGTGGTGCCNGCNAGGAGCAGTAGGGCGGCGAGGAGCAGGCNGTGGGGTAGTTTCATCGTTTCAGCAGGCTTTTGAGGTTGACGCCGCGTAGCTCGAGACGCCACAGCAAGGCGATATANACCAATATCAACAGCGTGCCGGTCGACATGTTCACGAGGTTGTTGTCGACTTTGATTAACTCGCCGATGCNGTATAGGGCCANAGCGGCGACGGCATAGGTGGCGAGGCGCCCNAGGCGGTAGGGGACGCGGAAGTGGGCCTGGCCGATGACGTAACTGAGTATCATCATCATGCCGTAGCATGATATGGCGGCCCAGGCACAGCCCATGTAGCCGATGCGTGGCACGAGAATGATGTTGAGGGTGACGGTGATGACAAGGCCGATAATCGAGAAGTAGGAGCCCCAGATGGTCTTGTCGGTGAGTTTGTACCAGATGGAGAGGTTATAGAAGATGCCGAAGAAGAGCTCGCCGAGCATGATGACGGGGACGACTTTGAGTCCCTCGAAGTAGGCCGGACTGATGAAGTAGCGCAGAACGGGCAGGAACTCCATGACACCGAGGAAGATGAGGAAGCCGATGGCTACAAACCATGTCATGACGCGAGAATAGTCGTTGAGTTTCTGCTCGAGTGTCATGCCGGCCTCGCGATGTTTGGAGAACACGAACGGCTCGTAGGCGAACCTAAAGGCCTGGAGAAACATGACCATGATGACGGCGACTTTGTAGCAGGCGCCGTAGATGCCGAGCTCGCTCATGGCCTGGTCATGGTCGCTCTCGAGCAGCGGCAGCAGTATCTTGTCGATGGTCTGGTTCATGATGCCGGCGAGGCCGAGTATGAGCAACGGCAGTGAGTAGCGCAGCATCTCGCGCAGCAGGGTGCCGTTGAACGAGTAGCGCTCGGCGCGCAGTTCGGGCATGAGCATGATGATGGTGACGAGCGAGCAGATGAGGTTGGCGAGGAATATGTAACCAATCTCGGGTGTAATTCCGCACAGCCAGGGCAGTACTTTGATAAATAACAGGTTGAGGCCGATGTTGAGGCCGATGGCTATGAGCTTGACAGTGGCAAAACGGTAGGGGCGTTTCTTGTAGCGCAGATAGGCGAACGGCAGGGAGGTAAAGGCGTCGGCCGCGACGGCGATGGCCATCATCCATATATACTCGGGGTGGTTGCCGTAGTCGAGGGTGCGGGCTATGGGGGCCGAGAAGATGGAGATGATGATGGCGAACAGCAGTGATGTGAAGCCGACGGTGATGAGCGAGGTGGTGTAGACCTGTGTGGGTGACTTCCAGCGCTCGTGGTTGGTGAAGCGGAAGAAGCCTGTCTCCATGCCGTAGGTGAGGAGTATTAGGGCGACTGCTACGTAGGAGTAGAGGTTGGTGACGATGCCATACTCGCCTGTGCTTGTGAATGTGTAGGTGTATATAGGCACAAGCAGCCAGTTGAGCAGTCGGCCAACGATGCTGCTGATGCCATAGACGGCTGTGTCTTTGACCAGCGATTTGAGTGATGCCATTACAATATAAGTAACTTATAAATATATGTCAGGAGCGGCGGCTTCTATTGGAAGAGTCCACCGAGGCCGTCGTTGAGCGCTTTGCCGAGGTGGCGGTAGGCGAGTTCGGTGACTTCGCGTCCGCGTGGAGTGCGCTTGATAAATCCCTCTTTGATGAGGAATGGCTCGTAGACCTCCTCGATGGTGCCGGGGTCTTCACCCAAAGCTGTGGCTATGGTGCTGATACCTACGGGGCCACCTTTGAACTTGGTGATGATGGTGGTGAGTATCTTGTTGTCGACCTCGTCGAGACCGTATTTGTCGATGTTGAGGGCTTCGAGTGCTACACCGGCGATGTCGGGGTCGATGGCGCCGTTGCCCTTGACCTGGGCGAAGTCGCGCACGCGTCGCAGCAGGGCGTTAGCTATGCGGGGTGTGCCGCGTGAGCGCATGGCTATCTCGTGGGCTGCGGTGGCGGTGATGCCGACACCGAGGAGTCGGGCTGATCGGGCTATGATGCGTTCAAGCACTTCGTGGTCGTAATACTCGAGGTGGCAGTTGATGCCGAAGCGTGCCCTGAGGGGTGATGTGAGCAGGCCGCTGCGTGTGGTGGCGCCGACGAGGGTGAACGGCGAGAGGGTGAGCTGGACGCTGCGGGCGCCGGGGCCCTTGTCGATCATGATGTCTATGCGGTAATCTTCCATGGCCGAGTAGAGGTACTCTTCGACCACGGGGCTGAGGCGGTGTATCTCGTCGATGAACAGGACGTCGTTCTCCTCGAGCGAGGTGAGTATGCCGGCGAGGTCGCCGGGCTTGTCGAGTACGGGGCCCGAGGTTACCTTGAAGCCGACGCCAAGCTCGTTGGCGATGATGTTGCTGAGGGTGGTCTTGCCCAGGCCGGGAGGGCCATACAGCAGGACGTGGTCGAGAGCCTCGCCACGCATACGGGCAGCCTCGACGAATATCTTCAGGTTGTCGACTACCTTGTCCTGACCGCTGAATGCGTCGAACTGGGACGGTCTAAGCGCTCGCTCAAAGTCGCCGTCGGCCGGGACTCCACCCTGTGAGTGTATGTCGAATGAGTCGGTCATTTATCAGAGGTAGGTATCACCGAATTTCTCTTTCGCGTCGTTGACCATCAGTTTGATGCGCTGCTCCTCGGCCTTGGGGCAGATGAGGAGTACGTCGCCGGCGTCGGCGATTATGTAGTCCTGGAGTCCTTCGACAACGACAAGCTTATCGCTGTTGACGGCGAAGATGTTGTTGTGTGAGTTGTAGGCGAGTACGCGACACTTCTGGGTGACGTTGCCGTCCTTGTTGCGGGGCGAGTTGTCGTAGAGCGCGCTCCAGGTGCCGAGGTCGTTCCAACCGAAGTCGACACACTCGACGTAGACGTTGGCGGCTTTCTCCATCACGGCGAAGTCGATAGAGATGCCCATGCACGAGGGGAAGTTGGCGTTGATGAACTCGGTCTCGGCGTCGGTGCCGAAGATGCCGTTGCCTTGCTCGAAGATATTGTTGATGTCGGCGGCGTGCTCGGCGAGTGCCTGTTTGATAGCTGAGGCTTTCCAGAGGAAGATGCCTGAGTTCCAGAAGAATTCGCCTGTCTCGATGAATACCTCGGCGAGCTCGCGGTTGGGCTTCTCGGTGAATGTCTTGACTTTGAGAATGCCGGGCTCAACCTCACGGCCTATCTGTATATAGCCGTAGCCGGTTTCGGGACGTGAGGGTTTGATGCCGAGTGTGAGCAGGGCGTCGTTGTTCTCGACAAAGTCGAAGCCTTTGAGTATGCTGGCCTCGAACTCTCTCTCTCGGGTGATGAGGTGATCGCTGGGGGTAACAATCATGCTTGCCTCGGGGTCAAGAGCGGCGATGTGGTGAGCTGCCCAGGCGATGCAGGGGGCGGTGTTGCGGCGTGCCGGTTCGAGCAGTATGTTGTGATCGCATACTTCGGGGAGCTGTTCCTTGACGAGGGGGGCGTACATGGCGTTGGTGACCACGACGATGTTCTGGGGCGGGACAATCGATGTGATGCGGTCGTAGCTCATCTGGAGCAGCGAGCGGCCTGTGCCGAGGAAGTCGATGAACTGTTTGGGGCGGTCAGTACGGCTATAAGGCCAGAAACGGCTGCCTATGCCGCCGCACATGATGACGCAGTATCTATGTTGATTAACCATTTTGTTTTCTTTTCTTAGGCGGTAAATATTGAGGGCGTTCTTATTAATCTCAATGAGTAGAAAAAATACCACTCGCTCAGTTTGCGGCTACTAAATTACAATATTAAAATGTAAAAGTCAAGTCTATATTTGAATTTGGTGGTTAATAGTTTTATAGTTAATGTGATATGACCGACTATAAATATTTGTGGTGTCGGGCGGTCAGCCGATATTGTTTAGATGTGCTATTTACAACTTTAATAAAAGTCTCGTGGGGTGAGGTAGGGTTTTTACATTCTTTTTTATTAACTTTGCAACTGATTTTTTTAATTTTTAAACTCTTCGATTCACAGTGGAAACGAAATATATTTTTGTGACCGGAGGCGTGGTATCGTCGCTTGGTAAAGGTATTATTTCATCGTCGCTTGCGTGTCTGCTCAAAGCACGCGGCTACAGGGTTACAATCCAGAAGTTTGACCCTTACATCAATATCGATCCGGGCACGCTCAATCCATACGAGCACGGCGAGTGTTACGTGACCGTCGATGGTCACGAAGCCGACCTCGACCTTGGCCACTACGAACGTTTCACCGACATCAAGACTACTCGTGCCAACAATGTCACGACGGGCCGCATCTACCAGAGTGTTATCGACAAGGAGCGTCGCGGTGACTATCTGGGCAAGACGGTTCAGATTGTTCCGCACATCACCGATGAGATAAAGCGCAATGTCAAGGCTCTTGGCAACACGGGCGACTTTGATTTCATCATCACCGAGATAGGCGGCACTGTGGGCGACATAGAGTCGCTGCCGTTTATCGAGAGCGTGCGACAGCTCAGATGGGAACTCGGCGACAACTGCCTGTGTGTGCACCTCACCTACGTGCCCTACATTGCCGCTGCCAAGGAACTCAAGACCAAGCCGACACAGCACTCGGTCAAGCAGCTCCAGGAGGTAGGTATACAGCCCGACATACTGATACTGCGCACCGAACACGAAATTTCGCCCGAAATGCGCCGCAAAATCGCACTGTTCTGCAACGTGTCGCCCGACTCGGTCATACAGTCGATCGACGTGCCCACCATCTACCAGGTGCCTCTGAACATGCACGCCCAGCATCTCGACGAGCTTGTGCTTCGCAAGACGGGTGTTCCAGTGGAAGGCGAGCCCGACATGCACCGCTGGACGACCTTCCTGGACAAGCTCAAGACTGCCACCGAGACGGTCAACATCGGCATCGTAGGCAAGTATGTTGAACTGCCCGACGCATACAAGTCGATTAACGAGGCGCTGCTCCAGGCCGCCGCATACAACGACCACAAACTCAAAATCACATTCCTGCACTCAGAGAAGCTCAACGCCGGCAATGCCGACGAACTGCTCGCGCCCCTCGACGGTGTTATCATTGCGCCCGGATTTGGCCAGCGCGGCATACAGGGTAAATTTGACGCTCTGAAGTGGTGCCGAGAGCACGATGTGCCCACATTTGGCATCTGTCTGGGAATGCAGTGCATGGTCATCGAGTTTGCCCGCAACGTACTGGGTCTCGACAACGCCAACAGCACCGAGATGGATACCACTACACCTCACAATGTCATTGACCTGATGGAGGAGCAGAAAGGCATCAGCAACCTGGGAGGCACCATGCGCCTGGGTGCCTATGAATGTCGCCTCACCCCCGGGTCGACCGCTGCCAAGGCCTATGGCTCGACAACCGTGAACGAGCGTCACCGCCACCGCTTCGAGTTCAACAGCGACTACCGCGAGCAGTTTGAACAGGCCGGCATGATGTGTGTGGGCGAGAATCCTGCCACCCGTCTTGTCGAGGTAGTCGAGATGCCAGGCAAACGCTGGTTTGTAGGCACACAATACCACCCCGAGTACTCGAGCACGGTGCTTCACCCCAACCCTTTGTTCGTCGACTTTGTCAAGGCAGCTATCGCCTACAAGCACGAGCGCGACGAGAACGCTGAAAAATAATAAAAATTCTATAAACCAATCATTTTTATTTAATGGATAAGAATACACTATTAGGACTGTTGTTGATGGCAGGTGTCATCTTCGGCTTTATGTATCTGCAGCCCAAGAACGACCCGGCCCGTGAGGCCCAGCAGCGTCAGGAGCAGATTGANAAGCAGAAGAAGGCTGCCGCNGAGGAGGCCGAANGCGCCGCNCTGCTCGACAGTATCAGACCCGANGAGATTGCCTCTCTCGCCAACACCATCGCCACCGTGGGCGTAGCCAACGANGATGCGTCGGCCTATACCTANTCGACNTCAGGTGTNACCCTCATAAACCGCGACGGCTCAATCAGCGGTACGGTCGATGCCATGGGCACNNCCGTCGACTATCAGGCCGTNGCCACATCACAGTATCCCGACTCGCTCACACTNCAGCAGAAGCAGGCCGCCGTCAAGTCACTGCGCGACGCTATGCTCAATGCCGCCAAGTATCAGACATTTGCCCGTTACCTGGCCGGTACCGATACCGTCGTGACACTCAAGAACGAGGTTCTGAGTCTCGACATCTCGACCCGCGGTGCATTCATAAGCCGTGCCGAGCTGCTCGACAAGAAATATTGCACCTACTTCCCCAACAGCGAGGGTGTCATCGACACCACACAGGTCGAGGTCATACAGCCCATATTCAAAGACTACTACTCGTTTGAGCTCAATACCGGCTCGCAGCTCCTCGAGACCAAAAACCTGTACTTCACCCCCATACTCGAGAACGACTCGACCGTGCTGATGCAGCTTGACCTCGGCAAAGGTGCCAAGTGGGGCATGCGCTACACACTGAGCGGCAACGACAGCTACGTTGTAAAGCTCGACATCGTACAGGAGAATATCGACAAAATTCTGCCTCCGTCGACTGCCACCACCGCGTTCATGTGGAGCCAGCGCATGGGCCGCAACGAGCGTGGCCGCACGTTCGAGCAGCAGAACAGCGCCATCTACTATAAGGAGGCCGGCGAGAACCCCGACGATCTGGGCATGAAACACGGCAATAAGGAGCTTGACCAGCGTGTAGAGTGGATTGCATTCAAAAACCAGTTCTTCTCGACCATAGTCATACCCCGCGAGCCTTTCAACACCGCACGCATGAGCCAGCGCGAGCTCGCCGATAACAAAGATCCGCTCTATCTCAAGGATATGAACGCGCGCGGTACGCTCGACTACTCGACCATGACCGACAACCCCGTGTCGCTCGACATATACATCGGCCCCAACCTCTATCCCTTGCTCAGCCGCGTCGACAATACCATCGCGCCCGATAACAATCTCGAACTCACCCGCGTCATACCCTTGGGCTGGGCGCTCTTCCGCTGGATCAATACCATCATCATCATACCGGTGTTCACGTTCCTGAGCAAGTTCATAGCCAACTACGGCATCATCATTCTGCTGCTCACCATCTTCATCAAGGTGATACTCTTCCCGTTCACCTACAAGAGCTACATGTCACAGGCCCGCATGCGCGTCCTGGCACCTGAGATTAAGGAAATCAACGAGAAATATCCCGGTCAGGAAAACGCCATGACCCGCCAGCAGAAGACTATGGCCCTCTACAACAAGGCCGGCGCCAACCCCATGTCGGGTTGTCTGCCCATGCTGTTGCAGATGCCTATCCTGTTTGCCATGTTCAAGTTCTTCCCCTCGTGCATCGAGCTGCGTGGCCAGCAGTTCCTGTGGGCACAGGACCTCGCCGCCCCCGACGTCATCTTCACCCTGCCGTTCACCATACCCATGTATGGCAATCACGTGAGCCTCTTCTGCTTGCTCATGACCGTGACCAACATACTCTACACCCGCATCAATATGCAGAACCAGCCCTCTCAGTCGTCAATGCCCGGCATGAAGCTGATGATGTATCTGATGCCCGTGATGTTCCTCGTGTTCTTCAACCAGTATGCGGCAGGCCTCAGCTACTACTACTTCCTGTCGCTGTTGATCACCATCATACAGACCTACATCTTCCGCCGCTGTGTCAACGAGAAGAAAGTGCGTGAGAAGATGATGGCCAATGCAGCCAAGCCCCGCAAGAAGAGCGGCTTCATGGCTCGCCTCGAGGAGGCACAGCGTCGCCAGCAGGCCGCCCTGCGCGAACAGCAGAAACGCAACCGCCGCTAAGNCACCGTTCACACATATAATCTANAATCAATCCCGCCCACGTGCGTCTC
>JAAVCJ010000010.1:19123-71643 GCA_014802385.1 Bacteroides sp. | reverse complement strand
TGAGACGCACGTGGGCGGGATTGTTGTATATTGACGTCCCCTTACCACACAACTGCACGTCANCACCCAATGTACAAAAAAACGAGATCCAACGACTCTTCACGAGCNNTTGNATCTCTAACCTATGATTCACTTATTAAAACAATTATTATCAGTATCTTCTATNGACGGNTCAGCGTCANNGGCCGGGCATCATAGGCTACNCGGCATCGCGTCGGCGTCNATTATTTAATGGGCTTGTACTCTACGAATGCCTCCATAGCCTCGTAGCTGGCCAGACCGAGGTCTTGATACAGCTTGGCTGTGGCACGGTTGCGCTCCTCGGCACGCTGCCAGAACAGGCGGTCGTCATCGCCCANGAACGGGGCGTTCTCCATCTGNGACTGGTGCTTGAGGATTGAGTTNCGCTTGAAACGCAGCTCCTCGGGGCTGATGGGCACTGCCATCTCGATGTGGTCAATTTCCCACTCGGCCCATGCNCCGCGGTACATCCATACGCGGCAGTCCTGCATCCAGGGCTGGTCTTGGAGTTCGTCGATGGCGGCCAGTACGGCGTCGGTACATACGCGGTGTGTACCGTGGGGNTCGGCAAGNTCACCGGCCACAAATATCTGGTGAGGCTTCACGTCCTCGATGAGNTTCTTGACGATGTTGACGTCACGCTCTGACAGTTCACCNTTCTTGATAGTGCCTGTCTCGTAGAANGGCAGACGCAGGAAGTGAATGTGGTCGGGCTTAACGCCGATAAAGTTGCAGGCGATTGTAGCCTCGGCCTGGCGTATCATGGTCTTGATCTCGCGAATTTCGGGCAGATCCATCTCGCCGGCTTTCTTGTTGGCAACNAAAGCTGCAAGNTCCTTGCTCAACTTCTTGTAACCCTCGGTGTCGAAACCAAACTCGGGNGCNATCTTGTCGAACATCATGAAGTAACGCATCATGTCCTCGTCGCCCACAGCGATGTTACCCGATGTCTCGTAGGCAACATGCACGTCNTGGTGCTGATCAACAAGACGCTTNAGNGTGCCACCCATCGAGATTACATCGTCGTCGGGGTGAGGGCTGAACACNATCACGCGCTTNGGNTAGGGATTGGCGCGCTCGGGGCGATAGGTGTCGTCGGCATTGGGCTTGCCGCCGGGCCAGCCGGTGATGGTGTGCTGCAGCTCGTTGAACACCTTGATGTTAACATTGTAGGCCGAGCCATACAGTGCTACGAGCTCGCCAAGGCCGTTATCGTTGTAGTCCTTGTCGGTGAGTTTCAGAATAGGTTTGTTGATGAGCTGGCTCAGCCACACGATAGCGCGGCGAATGAGCTTGTCGTTCCACTCACATGAGGTCACCTTCCAGGGCATGCTAAGACGTGTAAGCGCCTCGGCAGCCGACAGGTCGAGAGCAATGCGGGCGTGATTGTGGAGCTGCAGGAACGATGCCGGTACAGCGTCGGTCACGGGGCCTTCGATAGCCTCGGCAACAACCTTTGAGCGATTTTCGCCCCATGCCATGCTCATGACGCGGCTCGACTTCATGATGTCGCCGATGCCGAGAGTGATAGCCGATGTGGGGAACTCGTCAATACCATAGTCCTTGCTGAGAGTCTGGCGCACCTCGCCGCTCAACAATACCAGACGGCATGTGCTGGTTGACAGTGAGCCGGGCTCGTTGAAACCGAGAGCACCCATCGGGCCAATCTCACACACGGTGATGTCCAGGCCACCCTCGGCCTCGATCTTTGAAACGTACTCGCGGCAATACTCAAACATATTGTCTTTGGTCACCGTGGTGTCAAATGTATGTATATTTTCGGGCTTGATGTTGATGTGGTCAAGGAACACCTGTTTGAGACGCTTGATAGTGCTGGGACCATCGGCCTTTAACGGGAAGAACTCGTTGAGATTGAAAATCACAACGTTTTCAAACGACACCTTNCCCTGCTTATACATCTCAATAAGTGACGCATAAACCGAGTGGGTCGAACGGCCTGCACCGAGAGCTATTACACACTTGCCGTGATCGGCGATGCTTTTCTCGATACGCTCCACGATGTGGCGAGCCAGATAATCGCTGCCCTCGACAGGTGTTTCAAAGATACGGGTGTAAGTCTTTTCTTCACGGGTAAGTGCTGCAATCTCTAACTCCCCTTCAGGGGCATAGTATCTGCTGGGAATATGTTCCAGCTTGATTTGGGAACTTAAGTTAGTTTTCATTGGTAAATAACTATTCTATGACACAAAAGTATAAAAAATATAACAACCGATAATAAAAAGCTCCCTGAAATTTCATCTCATTTAATAAATTTTATTCAAAAATACCAACCGAGCCCCCTTATACAACTAAATATAGCACAACCCCGGGTTAATAATATAATGTGTACCACTCTCATTCGTTTCAGTAATCGGTCTATGTATTTTAATATATATGAGAGTTTGGTGGGGAGTGATATTTTTTTTANTTTTGTGGAGTAAGTAGCAAAAATCATTAAAATCTTATATCAACATGTTCAAAAATCAACCTAAAGGGCTGTATGTGCTTTCGCTTGCCAACACGGGCGAGCGTTTCGGCTACTATACGATGCTCGCAATCTTCCTGTTCTATCTGCAGGCCAAGTTTGGTCTCGACGCGGCATGGACGGGTCAGATTTTCTCAATCTTCCTTGCTCTTGTCTACTTCATGCCGCTCGTGGGCGGTTGGTTNGCCGACAAGTGGAGNTTCTCGAAGTGTGTCGTGACCGGTATCTCGGTNATGTTCCTGGGCTACGCGCTGATGTCGGTGCCTACGCCTGTACGTGAGAACACATCGCTGTACATACTGTTCGCNGCTTTGCTGCTTATCTCGGTGGGTACCGGCCTGTTCAAAGGCAACCTGCAGGTGATGGTAGGCGACTTGTACAATAATGCCAAGTACAGCGCCCGTCGTGACGCGGCTTTCTCAATCTTCTACATGGCTATTAACCTGGGCTCGATGTTCGCGCCGACGGCTGCCATCTGGTTCAAGAACAGTGTGCTCGAGGCTGACGGTTTCAGAATTGAGCAGACAGCCGACGTGCANCTGAAGGAGTCGATGATACCGACAGTGTGCAACTGGTGTCTGGACACCGACGACTTCAAAGTGATGCCTGCCAGCGACTCTGAGAAGTATAAATCAATGCTCAACTTTGCAGTCAACGCCCGTATGGAGGCTAATCGCNCCGCATATAAAGGCATGGACAAAGAGGCCGTGGAGGCGTCGCTCAAGGCTGAGATGACCGAGGGTGACAACTTGTCGACATTTTTCAGCACCAATCTGGCTGACTATGCTTCGCGCTGTAANTACAAGGCGGCCGACATCAANGATTTTGCGGCGGCTTACATCACGTCGTTCTCACAGGGCTGTGGCCGTGCGTTCATGCTGGCGTGTGGCTCGCTTATAATCAGCTTCCTGATNTACTTCCTGGGTCGACCCACCTANAAACATATCATNACCGACAAGAAGGCNGACAACAAGAAGGCCGATAAGGCTGTGGCTCAGGGCCCCGAATTGACNCCGGCTCAGACCAAACAGCGCATCGTGGCATTGTTGCTGGTGTTNGCCGTCGTGATTTTCTTCTGGATGGTGTTCCACCAGAATGGTCAGACGCTGACTGAATTTGCCAAGAGCTGTACGGCCGACTCGACCGGCAGCTGGACGCGCATAGGNTTCAACCTGTGGGCGCTCGTTACAATCGCTGTTGGTGTGTATGCATTGTTCGGTGTGTTCCAGAGCAAGAGTGTTAAGGCCAAGACCATAAGCGGTGTCGTGCTGGCTGTTGCCATAGGCATTGTGACCTGGATATATATTAAGACCCCGGCTGTGGTTGAGAATATCGACCCGGCGGTTTATCAGCAGTTCAACCCGTTCTATGTTGTTGCACTGACACCGTTCTCGATGGCGCTGTTCGGTTGGCTTGCCGGTAAGGGTAAAGAGCCGTCGGCTCCCCGCAAGATCGGTTATGGCATGGTNGTGGCTGCCGCTGCTTACCTGGTGATGGTATTGGGTTCGTTGCAGCTCACGGGTACCAACGGCAGTGAGTCGCCCAACTGGCTTATCTCGACCTACCTGCTGCTGACATTTGCCGAGCTGTTGCTGTCGCCGATGGGTATCTCGTTTGTGTCGAAGGTTGCTCCGCCCAAGTATAAGGGCAGTATGATGGGTGGCTGGTTTGCCGCAACGGCTATCGGTAACTACCTTGTATCAATCCCGATGTTGATGTGGGGTAAGGTGTCGGTTCCGGTTATCTGGGGTATTCTTATCGCCATCTGCCTGTTGTCNGCTGCATTCATCTTCTCGATCATGAAGAAGCTTGAGGCTGCTACAAGCGATGAACCTGCAGTGGAGCCTGCCAAGGCTATTGAAAACGTTGAAGACGACGCTATCTAAACGATAGTATATACATTATTATATANAGGCCGGGTCACGTCGTGTCCCGGCCTTTGTTGTGTTTTAGGGTCTGGCNCATATAAAATACCTTCGCCATAGCGTATCATATATTATGGGACAGACTCCGGGTGTACTCGCGGCCGAGATGGNGCGTTAGTGAGTAGGTAATTTTNAGTCAAATGGAGTGANCGATTATAATTGAATGNGTAGGNCNATACCTACTCANTGGTCATTGACAAAGTGTTAAATCGAGGGCNCTTTTTTGTTAATGCGNGGTCTATGAGGTAAGATGATTATGTGATNCGGGGGNNNGTANGTGTATTTTTGAGACGTTGGGTGTTAANAACACACCTACCAAANAGTCTATTGTGNCNTTTAAGTAAANNATTGGATATTAGNAATATAATATATTATGAAATATCTAATGNACCTACTTTAGTATCTAATCGTTGTAAAAAACGGTCAACTTACAACATAACTTTGCAATCGACAACTAAATGTCATCGCACTTAAATCAACGTAGTTTTACAGCATCACAAAAGCAAGATGGAAAACTTCTCGACAATCTACACTTCATACCATGCAAAACTTGTNAGGTTTGCATGTGACTTTCTGCCGGCACATGAGGACGCCGAGAATGTGGTACATGATGTGTTTGCCGAGTTGTTGAAAAACCAGGAACGATTGGACGAGATACAGCATTTGAATGCCTACCTATTCAGGCTCGTNCGCAACAAGTGTCTCGACTTCATAAAGCATAAGGTACATGAAAAGGCTTATGAAAATCATGCAATGCTGGAGTATCAGGCCCGTGAGGGTGCTCTCGATCTGATGGGCGACACCTCGTTGCTGACTGATGAGTTGTTGACGATTATTAGAAACGANGTCAAGAAACTTCCGCCTCGCTGTCGTCAGATTTTTGAGCTGAGTCGTGTCGAAGGGCTGTCACACGCCGAGATTGCCGGCCGACTGGAGCTGTCAGAGAACACCGTGAGTGTGCAACTGGGNATAGCGCTCAAACGATTGCGTAAAGTGACTGATAAATATTTTGATAGATAACCTCTCTCCAAGAGTTGAATGATTTAGTTTGATAAAGTTAAATTTTAAGGTAAAAATATTTTAGGATGGGAAGGACATGTGCGTGAGCATTTGTCCTTTTTTTTATGTGTTTTGATATTTTTGGTTAAAATTTTCAAAGTTTTTTAGTGGATAGTCAAATGATAATCGTTCTTGAATGTAAAAGATTGTATTGCGAATAGTTTCCTGTACATAATTAAGTAAATCACATTTTCACAGCCAATCAATGGACGAATTAATTGAGAAATATCTGACGGACAAACTGAACGCCGAGGAAAAGGTTTACTTCCTCGGTCTGTTGGCGGCCGATCCAAAGTTTCTGAAAGAGTTCCAGCTGACACTTGNGGCCTTGTCGATGGCCGACTTCAGCATGGACGCTGATGAAGATGTCATTGTGCCNAACACGTTAATTTCAGAAAAATAATCAAGGTATGATGACACGAAGGTTATACGGTGCGTTTTTAGGTTTGCTGGGTATATGCTGTTCGGTATGCGCCAAAAATTTCTTTATTGACGGATATCACGGCGGCATATACGGACATTATCCCGTGCAGTGGAAGACACAGTTTATAGTTGATCAGCTGAATGAGAACCCCGAGTGGTTTGTGGGTCTCGAAATAGAGCCCGAGACATGGGATACCGTACAGGTGCGCACCCCCGAGGCTTACCGNCAGTTTGCCGACCTGTTGGCTTCGGGTCGCATGGAATATACNAATCCGACCTATGCCCAGCCNTATTGCTACAACATTATGGGNGAGAGTATTATAAGACAGTTNAAATATGGCATTGACAAGTTGAGACAGCACTTCGGCGACATTGAGTTCAACACTTATGCTGTNGAGGAACCGTGTTTCACATCGAGCCTGCCGGCTATACTTAAAGACNTTGGCTTCAAATATGCCACACTCAAGTGTCCCAACACTTGCTGGGGTGGCTACATGGCCCCCTATGGCGGACAGCTGGTTGAGTGGGTTGGTCCCGACGGCACGGCAATCGTCACCGTGCCGCGATATGGCTGTGAGGAGCTTGAGTCAAACTCGGTGTGGCAGACGACAGGCTGGGGAAATCGCCCGGGCTATTGGCGAGCTTGCCGTGAGAGCGGTATCGAGAACCCGGTGGCGATGTGTTACCAGGACGCCGGTTGGCGCAATGGCCCGTGGATAGGCCNTAATCCCCGCAANGCACAGTACCGTCTGTGGACCGATTATATAGAGAACGAGACGCCNGCAAGCACGACCGACCGTTATGTGATGTCGCAGGACGATGTCAAGGTCAATCTGATGTGGGGCAGCCAGGTGTTGCAGCGCATAGCGCGCGAAGTAAGGCATGCCGAGAACAATATGCTGATGGCCGAGAAGATAGGCGTTATAGCNCANNTNNACGGNGGTGNNATGCCNGACCAGAGCGTGATGGACGAGGCNTGGCGTCAGCTGATGCTGGCCCAGCATCACGACTCGTGGATTGTNCCCTATAACGGCTTGTGGCATTTCGGTACGTGGGCCGATGCCATCAGGCTNTGGACATCAAATGCCGATGCTGCCTCGCAGAAAGAGATAGAGCGCATGGCGGCGGCTGTTGANGCAGGCAATGTNCTGATGNTTAAAGTGTTCAATNCAACTTTACAGCCCCGTCAAGAGGTTGTGACTGTCACCGTGCCCGAAGGNCTGATTGCCGCCGGCAGCTCGATAGAGCTTGTCGACAAGGACGGCAATGTGGTGCCCTCGTATATGACTGGTATTGNCAGCCGACAGNTGGTGTTCACGGCCAGNGTACCGTCGTTCGGCTACACNACATATAATATAAAGCGCGTGAACGGCGGAGCGGCCAAGNCCNATGGCGTCGCCCCGACAACGATTGAGAATGAATACATGCGTCTCACGGTCGATTTGGCCAAAGGCGGTGCAATCAAGAGCCTGGTGCTCAAAGATAATGGTAACAAGGAGTTTGCCCCCGACGGGGAGTTCGGCCTGTGTGAGCTGAGAGGTTTTTTCTATGATGAGGGGCGTTATCGCTCGTCGGCCGAGAGTGTGGCCCGTGTGGTCGAATATGAGACCAACGGCCTCGTCAATAGCCTGACAGTGGCAGGCGAGATTGCAGGTACACCTTACCGTCTGACTTACAGCCTGCCTGCCGGTAGTCACCGTGTCGACTGCGCGCTCACAATTGACTGGAAAAAGAATGTTGGTATAGGTGAGTACCGTGAGCAGCACTGGAACCATGACCGCCGCGGATTTTGTGACGACCGTTACAAGCTGTGTCTGCTGTTGCCGACATCGTTTGATGCCGACCGTTTGTGGAAAGATGCACCGTTTGACGTGTGCGAATCGGGTCAGGAGTCAACATTCTTTGACAGCTGGAGCAACATCAAGCACAACATTATTCTCGACTGGATTGACTTCACCGACAGTGACAAGAATATGGGCCTCGGACTGCTCTCAGACCACACCACGAGCTATGTTCATGGCCCCGGCTTTCCGACTGCGCTCACCGTGCAATATTCGGGTCAGGGACTTTGGGGCCCCAATTATAGAATTACGCAGCCTACCGAGCTGACATTTGCCCTCGTGCCTCACTGTGGTAACGGAGGTGCCGAGGCTATGTGTGCCGAGGCCGACCGCTTCAACGAGCCGCTGCAGGCAGTTGTGTGCGGCGGTAACGGCGTGGCCTCGTCACGTTCGCTCGCAGCTGTCGACAACGCCGGCTACCGACTCAGTGCCGCGTCGGTCAACCCCGACGGCAGCGTGATGATGAGACTGCACAACGTCAGTGCCGACGGCCCGGCACGAGTGGCTATCGAGATGCCTTGCAAGGGTGTCGCCGAGACCGATCTGCTTGACAACAAGAAAGCCGATGTGGCTCTCACCGCTGTCAGCGACAAGGGCGCGGCCATGAATGTGACAATGCCCCGTAACGGATTTAAGACCTACTCATTAACAACTAAATAGATCACAAAAACTGAAAATAAATACAGATGTATAAATTCTGCACAAAACCAATCAAAGCATTATTGCCCGCGGGCGTCGTGTTGTTCACGGCTTCATGCAGCACTACCGACAGGGCTGAAACAATAAATCCGGCCGACTATGTCAATACATTTATCGGTGCGAGTACGAATGTAGAAGATGCCGGTGCCTATCACGGTCTCGGTAAGACTTTTCCCGGCGCCACCGTACCGTTCGGCATGGTGCAGGTGAGTCCGAATACCATCACCGGCGGTGACAACTCACCCGGCTACAGCTACGAGCACAAGACAATCGAAGGCTTCGCGCTGACTCAGATGAGCGGTGTGGGCTGGTTCGGCGAGATGGGTAACTTCCTGGTGATGCCCACCACGGGTGAGTTCAAGCCCGTTGCAGGTAAGGAGGACGGTCGCTTCAGCGGCTACCGCTCGGCCTACGACAAGGCGTCTGAGAAGTCACGCGCCGGCTACTATAGCGTCAATCTGAGCGACTATGATATCAATGTCGAGACATCGGCAACCAACCACTGCGGAATAATGCGTTTCACCTTCCCCGAGAACGAGTGTTCGCGCGTACAGGTCGACCTGGCTCGCCGAGTTGGTGGCACATCGACTAAGCAGTATATCAAAGTATTGAACGACAGTACGTTCGAAGGCTGGATGTACTGCAACCCCGACGGCGGTGGCTGGGGTGACGGCGAGGGCAATGTCGAGTACACGCTCTACTTCTATGGAACGTTGAGCCGTCCGATGGATAAATATGCGTTCTGGAGCGCCGACATACCCGACGGCATGTCGCGTCACAAGAACGATGTTGACTCGGTCTACTATCTCGAGAAGATAGCTCAGTCGAGCATCATTGACGGTGTTGACTCGCTTGAAGGCAAGCATATCGGTTTCTTCACCGAGTTTCCCACCAAGGCCGGCGAGCAGGTGGAGATGAAGGTTGGTGTATCGTATGTCGACGCCGACGGTGCCCGCAACAACTACATGGCCGAGATGGACGGCAAACAGTTTGACAAGATCGCCGCCGAGGCCTACGACAAGTGGAACGACGCCCTTGGCTGTGTAAAGGTATCGGGCGGAACCGACGAGGAGAAGACCATATTCTATACCTCGCTCTATCACACGATGATCGACCCCCGCGTGTGCAGTGACGTCGACGGCCGATATGTAGCCGGCGACAAGAGCATCAAGAACTCGGACGGTCGTTACAACCGCCGCACGGTGTTCAGCGGCTGGGACGTGTATCGCAGCCAGTTCCCCCTTCAGGCTATAATCAACCCCTCGCTTGTAAGCGACCAGATCAACTCGCTCATAGACCTCGCCGACGAAACCGGNCGTGAATACTTCGAGCGCTGGGAGCTGCTCAACGCCTACTCGGGCTGTATGATCGGCAACCCTGCACTGCCCGTTATTGCCGATGCCTATGCCAAGGGTATCAGAACGTTCGATGCCGAGAAAGCACTAAAATATGCGCGCAATACATCTGACAAATTCGGTACAACCGAGCTTGGCTACTCGCCCGAGTCGCTGAGCGTGTCAAATACACTTGAATATGCCTACGCCGACTGGAGCGCCGGCCGTCTCGCTGCCATGTTGGGCGATGATGAGGCAGCCGCCGAGTTTGAGAAGCGTGGCCAGGCCTACCGCAACGTGTTCAACAGCGACGTCGAGTGGTTCTGCCCCCGTTTTGCCGATGGTACCTGGGCCAAGTGGGATCCCGAAAACTCGCTCACCGAGGAGTGGTTCGGCTGCATCGAGTCAAACCTCTATCAGCAAGGCTGGTTCGTGCCCCACGACGTCGAGGGCATGACCGAACTGATGGGCGGCCGCGAGAAAGTCATCGCCAAACTTGACAGCATGTTTGCACTGACACCCGACGACATGATGTGGAACGCATATTATAACCACGCCAACGAGCCCGTACACTTTGTACCCTACCTGTACAATCGCCTCGGCAGCCCCTGGCTCACACAGCAGCACACCCGCGACATCTGCCGCAAAGCCTATGCCAACAAGGTCGAGGGTCTGGTAGGTAACGAGGACGTAGGCCAGATGTCGGCATGGTATGTCCTCACTGCCGCCGGTATTCACCCCTCGTGTCCCGGCGAAACCCGCATGGAGATAACCTCGCCCGTGTTTGACAGCGTCGAGTTCAGCCTCGACCCCGCCTACCACAACGGTGGTAAATTTACCGTCGTTGCCCACAACAACTCGCCCGAGAATGTGTACATTGACCACGCTCTGCTCAACGGCGAGGAATACAACAAGTGCTATATTGATTTCAANGACATTGCTTCGGGCAGCACGCTCGAGCTATTCATGGCGCCCGAGCCCAACAAGAGTTGGGGCATCTGAGTAGATAATGCCTTGAATCGAATANACTTATGAATAAATTGCTAACGATTGTGGTAGTGTTGGCAGTCGCGTTGACGGCTGCCGGCCGCCAGACGAGTCTGAATAGTGCCGACGGTATCGTGTGGGAGATATGNCCNCAGGATAACCTGAANGCCGTGCCGGGGACAACAATATCTGTTCCCGGCTTCGTCATGGGTAGCGGTGCCGTCGAAGGCATCGTTCCCGGCACGACGTTTGCAGCCTANGTNGCTGCAGGCAAGGAGGCTAACCCCGAGTGGGGCNACAACATCTANCTCGTNGACGAGACTTATTACAACCGCCCGTTCTGGTATCGCGCCGAGTTTGACACGCCNGCGCTGGCCGACGGCGAGCATTTGTGGCTCAATTTTGACAACACCCACAGGTATGCCGATTTCTANTTCAANGGCGTGAAAATATCGGGNAGNGCCTCAAGCACCCGCGATGTCAAGGGCCACATGGTGCGTTCATGCTTTGATGTCACCGGNCTGCTNAANTCNANCGGCCGCAATGCTGTCGCTGTGCTGATAACCGACCCTGACACCAAGAAAACTCGTGACGCATGGGAACCTTATGGCATAACATGTAGTCCGAGCTACATGTCGGCGGCGGGCTGGGACTGGATGCCATACATACCCGGCCGACTGTCAGGTATCACAGGACGAGTCTATCTCAGTGTCACCGGCGGCGCCGTGATTGCCGACCCGTGGGTGCGCGGTCTGACGCCCGACAACTCGCGAGGCGACGTCAAGGTNCAGGCCACGTTGCGTAATGTGACTGGCTCCAGGAGCGATGTCACCCTGCGCGGCACCATCAACCCCGGCAACATCACGTTTGAGAAAACCGTGAGTGTCAACGCCAAGGGTGAATATAACGTGAGCATCGATGCCACCGATTGTCCCGCACTCAATATCGCCGATGCCCGCTTGTGGTATCCCAACGGGTATGGCGNCCCNAACCTATACACCTGTACGCTCGAAGCTGTGCTCNACGGNCNGGTGACCGACAGNCGGGANGTGACGTTCGGCATACGCAACTATGAATGGAAAGAGACAACCAACAGCGAGGGCTATCCCGTGCTCGAGCTGTGGGTCAACGGCGTTAAAACCTATGTCAAAGGTGGTAANTGGGGCATCAGCGAGTATCTGCTGCGCTGTCACGGTGAGGAATATGAGCAGAAAATACGTCTCCACAAGGAGATNAANTTCAATATGATACGCCTGTGGACAGGNTGNGTCACCGACGAGGAGTTCTATGACTACTGTGACCGTTATGGCATCATGGTATGGGACGATTTCTGGCTCTATGTGGCCTNTAATGCNGTGGCCGAGCCCGATGTGTTCAAGCAAAATGCCCGNGAGAAGGTGGTGCGCCTGCGCAATCACCCCTGTATCGCAATGTGGTGTGGNGCCAACGAGACCCACCCGGCCACCGATCTCGACNACTATCTGCGNGAGATGATTGCCGAGGTTGACGGCGGTGACCGTTGGTACAAGTCGTGNAGCAACGACGAAGGCCTGTCGGGNAGCGGCTGGTGGATGGCTCAGACACCCGACCGTTACTTCGAATCGGCANCTAACGCCTTGGCNTTCGGCGNTTATCGNTTTTCAGACACAGCCGGCTATGGTATGCGNACCGAGCTTGGCATGGGCACATTTCCCAACTATGAGAGCGTCATCGAATTCATGCCCGANGAGAGCCGTTGGCCGTTGCCCGACGACGATACGCTCGACAATGCCGACAACACGGTGTGGAATCACCATTTCTTCGGNAAGGAAGGCTCGGCAGCCGCTCCGGCCGACTATAAACNCATGGTCAATGCCCAGTATGGCGAGTCGGCAGGGCTTCAGGAGTTCTGNGACAAGGCCCAGCTGCTCAATATCGAGAGCATGAAGGGTATGTTCGAGGCCTGGAACGACAAGATGTGGAACGATGCGACCGGCCTGTTGCTGTGGATGAGCAATCCGGCCTACCCGTCGTTCCTGTGGCAGACCTATGACTANTATTATGACACNACCGGCGCCTACTGGGGTGCCANGAGCGCCTGTGAACACCTNCACGTACAGTGGAATTCGCTCACCGGCAATGTNAAAGTGGTGAATACGACAGGCCGGGAACTCGCCGGTGCGATAGTCGAGGCCAAGGTCTATGACATAAACGGCAAGGAACTCACCCCGGCTTGNAAGTCGGCCACGGTCAGCGTTGACGCCTCAACAGTAAAAGAGGTGTTCCGGCTTCCAGTGGGCGGTGGTGCNTCGGGCGGCATACGTTTCATACGTCTGCGTCTGCTTGATGCCGACGGCAGCGAGCTATCGCGCAACCTTTACTGGCACAATAACGCTTCAAAATACAANTACACAGCGCTCAACGCGCTCNCCGAGGCGCGTGTCGACGTCACCCTGACGCNCGACACGCGTGCCGGCGANGGGCACTACCNGCTCACNCTCGAGAACACTACCGGCTCGGTNGCGTTCGCCAACCGCGTGCGNCTGGTCAATCCATCGACAGGCGAGCGGATACTGCCNGCCATCATGAGCGACAATTTTGTGACCCTGATGCCGGGCGAGAGCCGCACAATCACTGTCGAGGCTCCGATTGACCAGCTNGTCAACGGTGCCGACGTGTTGCTNAAGCAGTTCGGCAAGCCCGAATATGTNGCGACNTCAACAGGTAATGCCGGTGTCGACACGCCTGCCATTGACACGGCCGACACNCTCAGAGTGTNNGCCANCGGTAACGGCAAGCTCGTCATCGGCTGGAACGACGGCAACGAGCGGGCGGTCTNTATATATAATGTGCAGGGTGGGGTAGTGTTCTCACAGCCCATGCGTCCGATGGAGAGCGTCCAGCTACCGTCAGGCGGCCTTTATATAGTCAAGGCCGGACAGGCAACTGCCAAGGTAACAGTAAAATAATAAAGCAAAACCAAAAAATTACACATTATAATGAAGACAAACAAATTGATAGCGCTGGCTGTAGCTGCCATGTCATTGCATGGTGCAGCTGCCGGNAACNTNCGCCTCGACAGCGTCGATGGGACNCAGTGGGAGCTTTGCCCTCAGGACAGTATCGCAGGAGTTTCGGGTACGGTAATCTCGACCCCCGGTTTTGCAATGCCGGCGTGCACTGTCGAGGGTGTCGTGCCGGGCTGTGTATTCACTGCCTACGTGAATGCCGGCATGGAGGANACCCCNGAGTATGGCGACAACATCTGGCGTNCCGACGAGNCATTCTACAGCCGCCCCTTCTGGTATCGTGCTGAAATCGAGACCCCGGCCGAGTACAAGCANGGCAAGCGCGTGTGGTTGCAGTTNGACAACACCAACCGCTATGCCGACTTCTACTTCAACGGCGTCAAGCTCTCGGGCACNCCNGAGTCGACCCGCGATGTCAGCGGCCACATGATGCGTTCGCGCTATGATGTGACCCCCTATCTCGCTGCCGATGGCAAAAATGCTGTGGCNGTGCTCATTACCGATGCCGANCAGAAAAAGACCCGCAACGCCGACGGCCCTTATGGCGTAGCTTGTAGTCCGAGCTATCTCGCCGGTGCCGGCTGGGACTGGATGCCATACATACCCGGCCGACTGAACGGNATCGTGGGTCACGTCAAGATGGACGTNACAGGCGACGTGGTGATGGTCGACCCCTGGGTGCGCAATGATCTGCCCACCAACGACCTGGCNGAGCTCACNATCAATACCCGACTCAAAAACACCACCGACCGTCCGCGTCGTGTGACCGTTGAGGCTACAATNAANCCCGGCNACATCAAGGTTGAGCGCACGTATGTTGTGCCTGCCGGNTCAGAACCTACAGTGAAACTTGACAGCGAGCTATTCCCTCAGCTCGCTATCGCCAANCCTGANCTGTGGTGGCCCGCCGGNTATGGNGACCCCAACCTCTATACCCTCGACATCAAGGTCAAGGACGGCAAGCAGGTGCTTGACGAGCGCAAGATNGACTTCGGTATCAAGAAATATGANTACACCTGGGACAAGAACAACGTTGGTATGCCCGTNATGAACCTGTGGGTCAACGGTCAGCGCGTGTTTGTNAAGGGTGGCAACTGGGGCATGAGCGAATACCTNCTGCGTTGTCACGACGACGAGTATGAGAAGAAAATACGTCTGCACCACGACCTGAACTACAACATGATACGCCTGTGGACAGGTTGTGTCACCGACGACGAGTTCTATGACTACTGTGACCGCTATGGCATCATGGTGTGGAACGACTTCTGGCTCTATGTGGCATTTAACGATGTAGCCGAGCCCGAGGCGTTCATCGCCAACGCTGAGGACAAGGTGCGCCGCCTGCGCAATCACCCCTCGATAGCCCTGTGGTGTGGAGCCAACGAGACCCACCCCTCGCCCTATCTTGATGCAGCGCTTGCCGAAATCGTCAACCGCGAAGACCGTGGCGATCGCCTTTACAAGTCATGCTCTAACCAGGACGGCCTGTCGGGCAGCGGCTGGTGGGCCAATATGCCTCCGCGTCACCACTTCTCGACCTCAGCCAGCAACCTGGCGTTCAACAAGCCCTCTTATCCCTACGGCATAGACCACGGCTATGGTATGCGTTCTGAGATCGGTATGGCAACATTCCCCGCCTACGAGAGTGTGAAACTGTTCATTCCCGAGGAAAATCTGTGGCCCCTGCCTACCGATGACGAGCTCCAAAATCAGAAGGATAATGTATGGAACAAGCACTTCTTCGGCAACGAGGCATGGAATGCCAAGCCCACCAACTATACACAGGCCGTAAACGAACGTTGGGGTACACCCGAGTCGATTGAGGAGTTCTGTGAGAAAGCCCAGCTTATCAACATCGAGGACATGAAGGGCATGTACGAGGCCTGGAACGACAAGATGTGGAACGATGCCGCCGGTCTGTTAATCTGGATGAGCCACCCGGCCTATCCGTCATTTGTATGGCAGACCTATGACTACTATTACGANCCCACCGGCGCCTACTGGGGTGCCAAAAAGGCCTGTGAGCATGTACACATTCAGTGGAACGCTCTNGACAACAGCATCAAGGCTATCAANACCGGCGGCACCGACCTNACAGGNTCTGACAGCCGAGGCCGTGGTGCGCGACATCAACGGCAAGGAGGTTGCCCGCTATGCNAAGCGCGGTCTTGTTAACCTGCCCGCCTCGTCTAATACCGAGGTGTTCACCATCGAGTTCCCTGCCGAGGCTGCCGGTGTACAGTTCATCGAGCTGTCGCTGCGTGACGCCGACGGCAACCTGCTCAGTGACAACTTCTACTGGCACAACAGCGCCAACGAGCTCGATTACACCGCCATCAATGATCTTCCCGATGCCAAGGTNAGCGTGACCGCCACCAAGACCGGCGACGGCCGTGCCCGTCTCACGCTCAAGAACGACAGCAAGACCGTNGCGTTTGCCAACCGCGTGCGCCTGCTCGACGCCGAGACCGGCGAGCGTATCCTGCCCGTACTGATGGACGACAACTACATCACCCTCATGCCCGGTGCCGAGCGTGAGATTGAGGTCGACTACCGCGACTTCGCCGACCGTCCCGTCGACGTGATGCTCAAGCAGTATTCGTACCCCGAGCGTAAAGTTGCAAAAATCTAATTAAATACCACAATCATGAATACCGCACTCAAAAAACTGATATTATCATCGTGTGGCGCCATTGCCCTTGGTGCCACAGCCGCCAATCCTGTTTTCCCGGGTCAGTATGCCGACCCCGAGGCTGTTATCTATGGCGACAAGTATTGGATTTTCCCGACNTGCAGCCAGCCTTACGAGAAACAGGTGTCGCTCGACGCGTTCTCGTCAGACGACCTCGTGAGCTGGGAGTACCACCGCAACATCATCGACACCGCCGAGGTGAAGTGGGCCAACCGCTGCATGTGGGCACCCGCGTCGATCGAGCATAAAGGNAAATATTACCTGTTCTTCGGAGCCAACGATGTCCATCANGGCGAGATAGGCGGCATAGGCGTCGCTGTNGCCGACCGTCCCGAGGGCCCGTACAAAGACCTGCTNGGNCGTCCGCTCATCAACGACATCGTCAACGGCGCCCAGCCCATCGACCAGTTCGTGTTCCGTGACGACGACGGTACATTATATATGTATTACGGCGGTTGGAGTCACTGCAACGTGGTGAAGCTCGCCGANGACATGAAATCGCTCGTACCGTTCGAGGACGGCACAATATATAAAGAGGTGACACCGCGCAACTATGTCGAGGGCTCGGTGATGTTCAAACGCAATGGCAAATACTACTTCATGTGGAGCGAGGGCGCGTGGACGGGCCCCGACTACTGTGTGTCGTATGCCATCGCCGACAGCCCAGTGGGCCCGTTTGAGTCGCTCGGCAAGATACTGACCCGTGACGANAAGGTAGGTACAGGCGCCGGTCACCACTCGGTTATCAACATTCCCGGCACCGACGACTATTACATCGTCTACCACCGCCACCCGATTGGTGAGAATGACGGCAACGTGCGTTTCACCTGCATCGAACCCCTTGAATTTGACGCCGACGGACACATTCTGCCTGTCACAATGACATTTACCGGCGTCGGCCCCCGCAAACTCACCAAGTAAAATCATGATAAAGAAAGTCATATTACTCAGTGCCGTGGCTCTCGTGGCCACATTCAGCGGTGTGGCCTCATCGCCCGAGGCACCCGCGTCGCTACTCACCGAGCGTCTGACCAATCCGCTCGGTGTCGACAACACACGTCCGCGTCTCGACTGGAAGAACCGCGGCGAGTGGCTTACCTCACAGACNGCATACGAGATTGTGGCCGGTACCGACTCGGCGCTCGTAGCTGCCGGCAACGCCGACCTCTGGAACACAGGCAAGGTGGCATCGGCCGCCACAGCCGCTCTCTATGACGGCCGCGAACTCACTCCTCGNGCACAGGCATGGTGGAAAGTGAGAGTATGGAACCAGTCGGGCCAGGCCTCGCCCTGGAGTGANGTAGCCCGTTTCGGCATCGGCATCACCGGTGCCGACGCTGCCATCGGCGGCAAGTTCATAGGCATGGACGAGTCAAAAGGCGACCCACGCTCACCCATATTGCGTCACAACCTGCCGGTCAAGGCTTCAGACCTCAACGGCAACGTCATGGCCCACGTCAACGGCCTGGGCTATCACGAGCTGTATGTCAACGGCGTCAAGGCCGGNGACAACGTGCTCTCGCCCGGCGTCTCGCAGCTCGGCACGCGCTCGCTCATAGTTACCTACGACATCACCCCTCTGCTTCACGAGGGCGATAACGACATTGCCCTGTGGCTGGGCCAGGGTTGGTATAAATCNAACACCTACAAGGCCGAGTATGCCGGCCCCGTGGCCCGCATCGAGATTGACGCCGTGGACAAGGACGGTGTCAATCAGCTCCTTGTCGGCGACGAAAGCTGGCTGGCTGCCGAGAGCGGCCGTCACGATACCGGCACATGGTGGCCCCTGCAGTTCGGTGGCGAGAAGGTCGATGGCCGCGTATATCCCGCCGACCTCACCTCGGCGTCGCTCGACCGTCTCGAGTGGTCGGCCGTAGCAACTCCCGCCATCACTCCCCACATCGCTACCCCCGAGATGTCGGGTCAGAACCGCATCGTCAGCGACACCCCCGCCGTCAGCGTCACCCTGCAGNCCGACGGCAGCTATCTCGCCGACATGGGCCGTGTGCTCACCGGCTGGTTCAGCATCGACCTGGGCCTGATGCCCGCCGGTTCGGAGGTACTGATGGANTACACCGACAACATCGGNGCCGACGGCAAGTTTGAACCNCAGGAAAGCGACATNTATGTCACCGCCGGTCGTCCCGNCGAGAGCTTCACCAACAAGTTCAACCACCACGCNTACCGTTATGTACGCATCAGCGGCCTCAACTACTCTCCCCGCCCCGAGAGCCTGCANGCCCTGCAAATTCACGGCGACATGCCCGACGCATCATCGTTCGCATGTTCTGACGCCGACCTCAATGCCNTACACGANATGATAAANTACACCATGAAGTGTCTCACCTTCAGCGGCTACATGGTCGACTGTCCCCACCTTGAGCGCACAGGCTACGGCGGTGACGGNAACTCGTCGACCATGGTGCTCCAGACCATGTATGACGTGGCTCCCACCTATGCCAACTGGCTCCAGGCCTGGGGCGACGTGATGGAGGAGGACGGCGGTCTGCCCCACGTTGCACCTGCCGGCGGCGGNGGNGGCGGCCCCTACTGGTGTGGCTTCATCGTACANGCTCCCTACCGCACATGGCTCAACTATGGNGATGCCCGTGTGCTCGAACAATACTATCCGCTCATGAANCGNTGGATNGGCTATGTCGACAAGTACACCCGCGACGGCCTGTTGCAGCGTTGGCCCGACACCCACAACCGTGCATGGTATCTCGGCGACTGGCTCGCCCCCTGGGGTGTNGANACCGGCAACGAGGCTTCGATCAACCTCGTCAACAACTGCTTCATCAGCGACTGTCTCGGCAAGATGGAGCAGATAGCCCGNGAGCTCGGTTATGACGACGAGGCCCGCGAGTGGAAATCGCGCCGCGAGGCACTCAACGCCACNATACATTATAAATTCTANGACTACACCACCGGCAAGTATGCCACNGGCTCGCAGCTCGACATGAGCTACCCCTTGCTGGTAGGTGTCACACCCGACTACCTGCGCGACACTGTCGAGGCACGTCTGCTCGAGCTCGCTCACGAGAACGACCGCGACCACATCGGTGCCGGTCTCGTCGGCGTGCCCATCGTCACCCAGTGGGCCATCGACAGTCATCACCCCGACTTCATCGCCACCATGCTGCGCTTCCACGACTATCCCGGCTACATGCACATGATCGATAACGGCGCGACAGCCACCTGGGAGTANTGGAGCGGCGAGCGCAGCCGTGTCCACAACTGCTACAACGGCATCGGCCTGTGGTTCTATCAGGGNCTGGGNGGACTNATACCNGACCGCGCCGGTTACGAACACTTCATNGTCGACCCACAGCCCGCTCANGGCGTCGATTGGGCGGCAGTGACCAAGGAAACACCCCATGGAACTGTTAAATTAAGGTGGGATCGCACTCCCGACGGTATAAAATATGCCGTCGATGTACCCGTCGGCAGTACTGCCACCGTAGTAGTGCCCANAGGTATGAAACCCGTTGGTTTTGAGTTGGTTNACGGTAAGATACAGCTCCCCTCGGGCAGCTATACCATACCGTTTGCTACCAAATGAGCAATTTTTTGCAAAAAAAATCACAAAAANTTGAAAAATCATTTAGTGGTAATTAAGACTCCACTCGTCTTAATATTAACCAATCACTACAATAATGTTAAAAATAACTAATCAATAAATCTTAATACATGAGAAAGTTCCCTTTGTTGTCATGTCTGGTGCTTCTTATGTCGGTTATTGGCGTCACATCGTGTGTTGACAGCTCATTCCTCGACGAGACTCAGACTACTGACCTTTCTAAAGAAGTTATTTTCAGTGACAGTACCTACACGACAGGCTTCCTGAACAATATCTATTCAGATATCGCTTTCGATATCTACCCNAACCGTTTTGACGGCGGCATCTTCGATCCCGGTGAGGGCGGACTGCAGTCGGCATGTGACGAGGGCGAGTTCAAGGTGACTTCAAACAACACCGACGGTGTACAGTTTGTTACCGGAACAGTCAATCCCGTGACCATCAGTGAGAAAACCTGGCGCGTGTGCTACAACAAGATACGTGCTGCCAACGTGTTCCTCGCCAACGCCGACAACTGCCCCATGGCCGCCAGCGCCATCAAGCAGTACAAGGCCGAGGCCCGTTTCCTGCGTGCATGGTACTACTTCATTCTCGTGCGTCACTTCGGCGGTGTACCCCTGCTGGGCGACGAAGTCTATGATAACGACAATTACGAGACTATCGACATGAAGCGTAACACGTTCGAGGAGTGTATCGACTACATCGTGAGCGAGTGTCAGGCCGCGCGTTCTGACCTTCGCATTCGTGTGTCGGGTTCTAACTTCGGCCGTGCATCGGGCGGTGCGTGTCTGGGTCTAATATCGCGTGCCAAACTTTATGCCGCCAGCCCCCTTTATAACGGAACTACCCACACCACCGACTCCGAGCTCAAAGCCGTTATGGGTTATCCCGAGGCCGACCAGGAGCGCTGGAAAGAGGCTGTCGACGCTGCCCGCAACTTCATTGCCACCGGCATGTGGGAGGTTTATGTACGTCACGCCGACGATGCCGATGTCAGCACTCCCGGCTGGGGCTTCTACGCTCAGTTTGAGGGCGACGACTACTCCAAGATGGACAGCTGGCAGGGTCACAAATACACCTATGCCGCTCTCAGTGGCTGCATACTCTCGTCAATACACGCATCGGGCAACGAGAAAGAGCACATCTATGATCCGCCTACATGTAACGGCGGTAGCATACCCTCGGGCGGTTATCCCACCCACGACATGGCCGAATGCTTCCCCATGAAGGACGGCGCCAAGCCCGGCGAGGGTAAATACACCTACGACCGTATGAAACCCGGCGAGAACCGTGACCCCCGCTTCGGTTACACCATCACCTACAACGGCGCGCTGCGCGGCAATGTAGTAGGTAACGATTACTACGTTTACACATACAAGGGCATCGGTGCCACCACCGACGCCTTCGGTCAGGCTACCCGCACCGGCTACTACTGGCGCAAGGCCCTGCACCGCGGTACCATAGGCAACAGCTTTATCTCAGTGACTCAGTCTTTCCAGGTAATGCGCTACGAGGAGATACTTCTCAACTATGCCGAGGCAACCAACGAATACTACGGCCCCAACTATACCGAGGTTATCGGCGAGACCGAGCTCGGCCCGATGCAGGTGCTACGCATACTGCGTGAGCGTGCCGGTATCGAAGCCGGTGCCGACGGCAACTACGGTCTCCAGGCCGGTATGGACCAGGCAGCCATGCGCGAGGCTATACGTCTTGAGCGCCGCATCGAGCTTGCCGCCGAGGGTCACCGCTTCTTTGACGTTCGCCGCTGGCTCATCGCCGACGAGACCGAGAACGCCATGGCTCACGGTTTTGAGATCACTGCCAAGATTGACGGTACATTCAGCGGCCGCGTAGTCAACGTGCGTCAGCACGTCTTCCGCAAGGCCATGTACTTCTGGCCTATCCCCTACAACGAGGTGATGCGTTCGGCCGATCTGAAGCAGAACCCCTACTACGATTAATCAACCTTAAATCATATCACATAATATGAAATATAAGATGAAAGTCTATGCGTTGGCCGCCATGACAGCTCTGCTGGCCGTGTCGTGCGACTCATACAAAGACCCTGAGAATCCTGATAAGCTCGTCGAGGCCGACAAGAACGTGTCAGGCACCTGGCAGCTTACCAAGGTTAAGCGCAACAGTGTCGACATCAGCGAGCAGATGGACTTCACCAAGTTCAAGCTCCACCTTGAAGAGAGTGGCCGTTACAGCCTCGAGAACCGTCTCCCCTTCCCCGTGTCGGCCGACGGCTTCTGGGAGGTAGACGATCCCACCTATCCCTTCAGCCTCTCGTTCAACGAGGACGATGTGCTCGGTGACCCCGTTACCGTAGAGATAAGCTATCCTATCGTTGACGGTCGCCGCCAGCTCACCATCACCCACAGTCCCGGCTGTAATCTCAACAGCTACGAGTATGTATTTGTCAAATCAAACTAAACACGGCACTACGATATGAAAAAAGCGATAAAATATTCATTACTTGCGGTAGTCGCCGTATTCTCAGTCCTGGCAGCCTGTATGGCCATCAAATCATACGACATTAATCAGGAGCAGGAGGACGGTTCGCTTGCACCCCGCATCGAGGTCGGCAAGGTTGCCACTTTCACTCTCGTCGGCAGCGTCGAGAGTATCGAGGACTCTGATGCCGACTCGCGTCTCATCGTCGCCATGCTTGCACCCCGCAGCTGGGACGTACGCAACACAGCTACATTGACATTCCGTGCCGGCGTGGCATTCGACCCCCTCGAAGACCAGACCATGTCGCCCATACCCTTGACCGAGTCGCCCACCCACAAGGCCGGCTACACATGGTCTGAGGCACTCATGAACGAGTATGGCATCGGTTCAAACAAAATCAACGACATGGAGTGGGTAGCATGGTGGGCCGACGAGGCAGTCCCCTACTTCAACGGTTTCAAACCCGACTTCACCGTCACCATCAAGGTGCCCGTGAGCCAGGAGAACCTCATTGCCCAGCTCGGCTTCTTCGTCAACCACTCGACCCACGGTTTTGACGGCGGTCTCAACAACAACTCACACTACGACCAGACCTTCACCCACGAGACATTCACCGTCTATGGCGGCCCCGAGGAGACCCTCGACTACACCAAGACCCGATTCAACATGACCGAGCCCACCCGCGCTCTGCAGGACGACATCATCACCTTCACATTCGCGGGCGAGTCGAACATCAACGACCTGGTTAAGGCCGACGAAATCTACTTCGTGGCCACCGCCCATACTGCCGAGGGTGGTTCATACACCGTCGACAAGCGCGACAGCGAGACTCTGATGACACGCCCCAACACCAACACTCAGAACTACAATGTCACCATCTGGCCTGTAGGTTTCTTCGGTATCCCCGAGGGTGAGACTATCACCGACATCGACTATTATTACACTAACCGTGACGGGTCGGTAATCGTCAACAAGTCTTATGATACCCTCATCAACGGTGACACCCCCGAGAGNGACGATATNCCGTTCAACTTCAAGATGAAGTGTGGCGTCTGAAAAGGTTATCACTATTCCAATCCCCATAAGAAGAACCAATTATGAATATCACCAATAATATTAAGAACCGCATAGGACGCCGCTCGCTCGTCATTGCCACCGCTGGCCTGTTAGCGATGTCGGCCCACGCAGTCAACGGTGTTATCGTCGACGAGTACGGTCAGCCCGTACCTTCGGCCCAGGTTACCGTCAAGGGCACCAACACCCGCGTGCTCACTGACGCCGAGGGCAAGTTTGATGTCGATCTCACCACCAACACCACCCTTCTCGTCGTTGCTCCCGGCTACCTCGCCACCGAGTTCAATGTCGGCGCCCTCAAGCGTCAGAAAGACAAGGACAACGTGCGCATCGTGCTCAACGAGCAGTACGTTCCCCAGTCTGAGACCGTCCCCGGCGTCTATGGCCCTGTCAGCGCTGAGAACTATATCGGCTCGGCATCGACCGTCACTACCGACGAGATTAACCGCACCATCGGCTCGACCATCATTCCCGGTCTCGTAGGCAAGATGGCCGGTCTTAACGTCACCCAGTATCGCGGTGCCCGTATCAAACAGACAACATCTAACGTCAACGCCGACCTCATCGGTTGGATTCCCGTCATGGGCAACGGCATCTTCAGCGACAACAGCGAGTACAACATCTCGTCGCGCGGCCTCGCCCCGATAGTCTATGTCGACGGTATCGAGCGCGATTTCTACTCGATCGACCCCGACGCTATCGAGACCGTGTCGCTCCAGAAGGACGCTCTCTCGACAATGTTCAACGGCATGCGCTCGTCGCGCCCCGTGCTGCTCATCACCACCAAGAACCCCAAGAGCCAGGGCACACGCGTATCGTTCACCGGTCGCTTCGGCTATGCCAAGCCCATCAAGACCCCCAAGGCTCTCTCGGCATCAAACTATGCCTACCTGCTCAATGAGGCTCTTACCAACGACGGCCGCAATCCCAAGTATGGCATGGACGATTACTATGCCTACGCCAACGGCATCAACGATGCCCTCCACCCCAACGTCGACTGGTTTGACACCGCCATGCGCGACCACTCAACTTCACAGTATTATAATGTGAACGTGTCGGGCGGCAACAACTTCGTTCAGTACTTTGTCAACGCCGGCTACTACTACGAGAACGGTCTCTTTGGCGACCACAACGACGGTTACAGCACTCAGCTCACCTCTAAGCGCTACTCGGTCGACTCGAAGGTTGACATTCAGGTTACCCGCGACTTCAAGGCGTCGGTATCACTGCTTGCCCGTCTCGACGAGGGCAACCAGCCCGGTGGCACCGGCTCGGGTTACAGCGACCTGCTGCTCAACATCTACCGCACCCCCAACGTGGCTTATCCCATCAAGAACCCCAACGGCACCTGGGGTGGTAACTCATCGTTCACCAACAACCTCTATGCCCAGGCATCTGAGTCGGGTTACATCTCTGACGCCTGCCGCGACCTTCTCGGCATGCTCAAGCTCAACTATGACTTCGACCGCTATGTCAAGGGTCTCTCGGCCTACGCTATGGGTAGCATCACCGTTCAGAGCCGTTCGGCAACATTCCGCACCATGGCCCAGCCCGTCTACGAGTATGGCATCAGCACCAGCGGCGAGGAGGTTTACCGCCGCTACGGTGATATCTCGACCCAGTCAAACAGCTACCGCTCGGTAGGTACCTTCCAGCAGCTGTGGGGCAAGATCGGCGTCGACTACGAGCGCCAGTGGGGCCTTCACCACTTCAAGGCAGGCCTTAGCGGCGACACCCGTCAGAACATCAACAACTACGACCTCCCCTCACTCCCCTCTAACATTCTCCAGACCCTCGAGTACAACTACGACGGCCGCTACTTCGCTCAGGCATCGGTAGCCGAGAGCTACTACAACCGCTATGCACCCGGCAAGCGCTGGGGCGCCTTCTACGCTGCAGGTCTCGGCTGGGACATCGCCCGCGAGAGCTTCATGAGCAAGACCAACAGCTGGCTCGACCAGTTCAAACTGCGCCTCGTGTATGGCCGCACCGGTAACGGTGTCGACAACTCGGGCTACTACACCTACTATCCTACCTACAGCGAGTCGGGATTCGGCGGCTACCTTTGGGGTGCCGGCATGACTCAGATCAGCTTCACCAAGCCCGCCGATACACTGGCCAACCCCTACATCTCATGGGAGAAGGCCGACAAGTGGGATCTCGGTGTCGACGCAGCCTTCTTCAACCGTCGCCTCCTGCTCCAGGCCGACTACTACAACGACAAGTATTTTGACCTGCTGCAGCAGCGTGGCAAGAGCATAGGTATGCTGGGTACAGGCTATCCCTTCGAGAACATCGGCCGCCAGCGCCGCACAGGTGGTGAAATCTCAATCACCTGGCAGGATAACATCGGCGACTTCAACTACTTCGTGACCGCCAACTGGAACATCGAGAAGTCTAAAATCCTGTTCATGGACGAGCAGAACCAGCCCTATGACTACCTGTGGCACACCGGCAACTCGACCGGCGCCATGTACGGCCTCATCGCCGACGGCTTCTTCAACTCGGTCGACGAGATTGCCTCGAGCGCCATTCTCACCGGNTATGAGGGTGACGTTCAGCCCGGNGACATCAAGTACCGCGACCTCAACAATGACGGTGTCATCGACGAGTTTGACGTCACAGTCATCGGCAGCAACAAGCCCCTCCAGTACTTCGGTCTCGACCTCGGTTTCAGCTGGAAGAACTTCGAGCTGTCAACAACCTGGCAGGGCGTTTACAACCGCGATATCTATGTGTCTGACGACAACCTGCGTCAGGGCTTCCTGACCATCGGCCAGTCATACGGTCAGGGCTACGAGCTACTCACCGGCCGCTGGACCCCCGAGACCGCCGACACCGCCATTCTGCCCCGCCTCTCGACCGGTGGCAATCAGTACAACATGGGTGGCAGCTACAGCTCATCGTTCTGGGTTAAGAACGGCAACTTCATACGCTGCCGCAACCTCTACCTCGGTTACACACTGCCCCAGACATTCTGCCGCAACTATCTCGCAGGTGTCCGTCCCAAAGTCTTTGTTAACGTACAGAACCTCTGCACCATTTCGGGCTACAGCTGGGACGATCCCGAGGTCAGCTTCACAAGCTACCCCCTGCAGCGCACCTGGAGCGTAGGCGTGAATATTAAATTCTAAAACATGATGAACATGAAACTACATAAAACCCTCATGGCCACAGGCGTCATCGCCGCCGGCCTCACAGGATTGATGTCATGTACCGACGGTTACGAGCCCACACCTGTCGAGAACTTCACCATCGACTATGTGTTCTCGACCACCGACTCGGTAGGTAAACAGGCAGTCAACTATCTCAACTACATCTATACTCACCTCAAGCCCGGTCACAACCGTGTAGGCTCAGACTACCTTGACGCCGCTACCGACGACGCCACCTCGCTCTACTATGACGAGAGCCAGGTCTACAAGCTCGCCACCGGCCGCTACACCGCCAGCAACCGCATCGGCGACGACATGGACTGGAACACTTACTACCAGACCATACGCGAGGCTACAATCTTCATCGCCAACATTGACCGCGTGCCCTTCAACCTCACATACGTCAAGGGCGACGAGCAGCCCGACGAGGACGGCAACCTCAAAGCCTATCCGCTGAACGGCACCATGAAGGCCGAGGCCCGTTTCCTGCGTGCGCTCGCCTACTTCGACCTCGTTAAGCGCTATGGCGGTGTGCCTCTGCTCGACGAGCAGGTGTTTGACCTCAACGACAACCTCGAGTTGCCCCGTAACACATTCGGTGAGTGTATCGACTACATCGTTTCTGAACTCGACCTCGCCAAGGGCGATCTGCGCGGTCTGCCCATGGTCGGCTCGGGCTACGAAATAGTACCCACCCGCGAGGCATGTGACGCCCTCAAGGCCCGCGTTCTGCTCTATGCCGCCTCTAAACTCTACAACGAGGCTCCCCTCGAGGCCGGCAACGAGCTCATAGGCTATGCAAGCTATGACGTGAACCGCTGGAAACTCGCTGCCGACGCTGCCAAGGACTTCATCACCAAGTATGGTCACGAAGGTACAGGCAACATCAAGCTCACCAACGATTTCCGTCAGACATTCCTCGGCTACTACAGCAGTGGCAACCCCGAGGTAATCTGGATGATAGGCAAGGAGGACTCGGGCAAGTCGATCGAGACCCTCAACGGCCCTCTCGGCTACACCGGTAATGCTCTCGGTCAGGGCCGCACGGTTCCCTCTCAGAACCTTGTCGACGCCTTCCCCATGAAGGACGGTAAGAAAATCGGCGAGAGCAAGTACAGCTACTCTCCCGGCGCAGGTCAGTATGACAACCGCGACCCCCGTCTTAACATGACCGTCCTCCACAACGGCTCGTCATGGATGGGACGCTCGCTCGCCACCTATCTGGGCGGTGTCAACAACCCCAACTCGACATCGGTCTACAACCGCACAAGCTATTATATGTGTAAGTTCATGATGGACTANAGNAACCCCACGAGTCCCGANTATCAGAACTCGGTTCACCACTGGGTAGCCCTGCGCTANGCCGAGGTGCTNCTCAACTATGCCGAGGCTATGAACGAGTTTGCAGGTCCTCAGGCCGAGGGTGTACGTGACTACCTCATCATGCTGCGCAAGCGTGCCGGCATCGAGGCNGGCGACGACAACAGNTACGGTATCCCCGCCAACCTTACCAAGGAACAGATGCGCGAGCTCATCTACAACGAGCGCCGCATCGAGATGGCCTTTGAGGAGCAGCGTTTCAACGACCTGCGCCGCTGGCGCCTGGCCGAGACCGCTCTCGCACAGCCTGTGCGTGGTCTCGAGATCGTCAACCGCGACGGCCAGCTCTCTTATCAGGAAGTCGACGTCATCAACCCCAACTGGGACAACCGCCGCTACTTCTACCCAATACCCTACAGCGAAGTGCTGAAGAATTCAAACATGGTTCAAAACCCGAATTGGTAACAACATCATGAATAGACTAATCACCATCACGTTAAGCGTAATTTTCGCTTTATCAGCGTTCGCTCAACAGTTTACAGCCACCGGTATCGTGTCGTCAAAGGTCGACGACGAGCCGCTGGTGGGCGTTACCGTTCGAGTGAAAGGAACAAATAAGGCAACAGCTACCGACATCAACGGTAAGTTTGCTATCCAGGCCGAGGTAGGCGATGTTCTCGACTTCACCTACATAGGTTTCGTGGGCAAACAGGAAAAGCTCACAAGCCAGAACCCCATCACCGTTCTCATGGAAGAGAATGCCTCAGAACTCGACGAGGTTGTGGTTGTAGGTTATGGCTCGGTTAAGAAAATCACCCTCACCGGTGCCGCCAGTAACATCGACGCCGAGCAGATACGCCGCGTGCCTACCTCGAGCGTGCAGAACGCTCTCTCGGGTAAGCTCCCCGGCTTCTTCAGCCAGCAGCGTTCGGGTCAGCCCGGTAAGGACGCCTCCGACTTCTTCATTCGCGGTGTCAGCTCACTCAACGGTGACGGCAACAAGCCCCTTATCATTGTCGACGACGTCGAGTACAGCTATGACCAGCTCTCTCAGATCAACGTCAACGAGATCGAGAGTATCACCATCTTGAAAGATGCCGCCACCACCGCCATCTATGGTATCAAGGGTGCCAACGGCGTACTCGTAGTCAAGACCCGCCGCGGTGCCGAGGGTGCTCCCCGCGTCACAGTACGTGTCGAGGGTGGTGTTCAGATACCCGTGCGCACTCCCAAGTTCCTCAACTCTTATCAGACCGCTATCCTCGTCAACGAGGCATACGCCAACGACCACATCGCCCCCATGTGGAGCGAGAACGACGTCAACCTGTTCCAGTCAGGCGCCGACCCCTACGGTCACCCCGACGTGAACTGGTATGACCAGGTGTTCAAGAAATCGGCATGGCAGGAGAACGCCAATATCGATATCTCGGGTGGTTCAAGCCGTCTCACCTACTTCGTGTCGATGGGTTATCTGAACCAGGACGGTCTGGTGCGCAACTTCAGCTCGGGCGCCGACGACGTCAACTCAAGCTACTTCTACCACCGTTTCAACTTCCGTACCAACCTTGACTTCAAGGTGACCGAGAACTTCAAACTGCGACTCGACGTTACATCACGTTTCATGAACATCAACGAGCCCCGCAGCATGAACGCCACCGGCCTCATCTACAGCTGGGAGCAGATGCACCCCTATTCGGCTCCCCTCTCTAACCCCGACGGTTCGACCCCCTATCTCTATGATACCGACGGCAAGAAGGCTATCCTGCCCGCACGTCTCGCCAACGAGGGTTACACCCGCAACCGCCGCAACGACAACAACATTCTCTTCGGCTTTGACTGGGGTCTCGACTGGATTACCCCCGGCCTCTCGGCAACCGGCCGCGTAGCCTACGCTTCGATCGACGAGAACAACCGTCAGGTGCGTCGCGANAANTATCCCACCTACCANTATGACGCNGTTACCGGCACCTACTCGATCAACCCCGACATGGTCTACACCAACGGCTCGTATGACGTTACCGGCTGGAACGGCAACGACAAGAAGAACTTCAACCTGCAGCTCTTCCTCAAGTACAACCGCACATTCAACGAAATCCACGACGTGAACGCCATGTTGCTCTACAACCGTCAGAGCGATACCCAATTGAGCGACAACTATGGTAACGCCCCCGGTGTACCCGCCAACTTCGAGGGCTACACAATGTCGCTCGGCTACCGTCTCAAGAGCCGCTACCTCTTTGACTTCAACGCCGCCTACAACGGTACCGACCGTTTCGGTAAGGACAACCGCTTCGGTTTCTTCCCCTCGGCATCGATAGGTTACATCATCTCTGAAGAGGATTACTTCCGCAATGCCGGCATCAGCAACTGGATGAACCTCCTCAAGATACGCGGATCGTTCGGTATCGTAGGTTCTGACGTCGCTGTCGGCAACCGCTACCTCTACAAGCAGTTCTACTACCAGGGTNGTGGCATTTACTTCGGCGAACGTGTCAACAACGGTAACCCTCCNGCCAACTACTATGAGGGCGACCTCGGCACCACCAGCATCACCTGGGAGAAGTCGCGCAAGTGGGACGTCGGTCTCGAAACACGCCTGT
The DNA here is from genome assembly GCA_014802385.1 of Bacteroides sp. Taxonomy (GTDB): domain Bacteria; phylum Bacteroidota; class Bacteroidia; order Bacteroidales; family Muribaculaceae; genus JAAVFS01. The sequence goes on along the minus strand of JAAVCJ010000010.1, from coordinate 40,977 downwards.
TCAACCGCGTCGGNATCACCGTCGACTGGTTCTATGACACCCGTTACGACCAGCTCGTGTCACGCAGCTCGGCACCCCTCATTCTCGGTGTAGGTCTCGCACCCAGCAACGTGGCNCGNACACGCAACACCGGTTTTGACGGTTCAATCAGCTACAACGAGCGCATCTCACACGACTTCGAGCTCAACTCATCGTTCGTNTTCTCTATCGCCAAGAACAAAGTCCTCTACAAGGACGAGGCNCAGAAGAGCTANCCCTGGCTCATGGAGACCGGCCACCCCATCAATCAGCCCTTCGGCTACAAGTGGATCGGCTACTACACTCCCGATGATATCGCAGCNATCAAGGCCGGTGCCCCCGANGCNCCCGCCATTCCCAACACCGCTACCGCCGTACAGGCCGGTGACCTCAAGTACATGGATCTCAACGGCGACGGCGTCATCGACGACTACGACAAGTGTGCCATCGGCAAGCCCAACCTGCCCACCACCACCCTCGGCTGGTCAATCGGCGGTACATGGAAAGGCTTCTCGCTCAACGTTCTGTTCCAGGGTTCGTTCGACTACAGCTTCGCCCTCAACGGCACTGCTATCGAGCCCTTCAAGAGCCAGTTCCAGCCCATTCACACCTATCGCTGGACCGAGGAGCGCTGGGCAGCCGGCGAGCCTATCGAGTTCCCCCGCCTGACATCTAACCCCACCACCATCAACTCGGCCCAGGGCTANATGTCTGACTTCTGGCTGGTTGACGCCTGGTACATACGTCTGAAGACCATCGACCTGAGCTANCAGTTCCCCAAGAACATTCTGCCCAAGGCCGTTCAGGATCTTCGCCTCTATGTCAACGCTTACAACCTGTTCACATGGACNAACTACAACAAGTATCAGCAAGACCCCGAGATCTCGACCAACTCGGCCGGTGATACATACATGAACCAGCGNGTTGTGAACATGGGTGTTCAAATTACTTTCTAATTCCAAAGAACTGTAAAAGATGAAAATCAGCAACAAAATAAACACGATGTTGGCGCTTGGCGCCACATCGTTGATTGGATTGGTATCATGTACCGATGCTCTCGAGCCTCAGCCCCTTCAGTANAAGGAGGATCCCAACTTTGCTCCCCCTCACATTCAGTCAGAGTGGAATCTTGAAGAGGTAGCCGACGGNCTGGCCGGCGACGGTGTCTATGCCTACAAGGACTGCCTNTACAACGACCTGTTCACCCGCACNCTCGGCTGGAACGGNGGTGACGGTGTNCTCACTGTGGGTNTGCCCGGCGGNCACGTGCTCTGGACGTTNAACGACAGCTTCTATGGCGTNGTTAACGGTGAAGATCGCTCACGCGGTAACTGTGCTTTCCCCCGTAACTCAATCATGGTGCAGGACGCTGTGAACGGCGTGCCCGGTACCACTGACGAGAACCTCATCTGGCTCGGCAAATACCGTCAGACCGACGATCCCAACGCNGCCGGTTATTATAAAATTTATACCCACGTTGATCACCCCAAAGCATCCAGCTATAATGATGACGGTATCGCTCAGGACTACCTCTACTGGAGTGGTGACGGTACAATCGTCGACGGCAAGCTCCAGCTCATCTGGATGGGTGTATACACTCCGGGTAACGGCGACATGATTGGTCANAACGCGGCTCTCGCTATTTACAGCCTCGAGGGGCAACCTGGCGATGAAAGCTATCTTAAGCTGGAGTCNATCGATCATAATTACATTCCCGAGAACCCTTACGGATACGGCTCAACCCTGCTGGAATGTAACGACGGCCACCTTTACCTNTATAGCACCACCNGCAACGGTCAGTTCCTCGGCAATGTGCCCATCGTGGCNCGCACCAAGGGCAGCGANCTGCTGTCGGGCATAGAATATTATGTACCCAACGACGATGGTGACATGCACTGGCAGGACGAGTACCCCTCTAAGCTCCAGGCTCAGAACTCGGGTATCGCTCCNGACGAGGGTTCATACTCTATGCCCTGGGTGTTCGAGAAGGACGGCGTTTACTACATGTGNGCNCAGACCTACCCCTTCGGNCANGAGCTCAAGATTCTCCGTGCCGAGAATCCCTGGGGCCCCTTCAAGGACAACAAGAAACTCCTTTCGTTCCCCAATCCCCTCGACAAGCTGCAGCTCGGCGAGTATCAGAACCTCTATATGCTCAANNTGCACCCCGCACTGTCACGTGACGGCGAGCTCGTNATCTCGACCAACACCGACTGTGCCAACTTCTGGGACAACTTCAACTCGCCCGGTTCGGCCGACTGGTACCGNCCCTTCTTCTACCGCATCTACAAGTGGGAGCGAGTGTATGAATAATTAGTANCGATTTTTATCAAATCCCCATTACAAATCGGCGGCGTACTTCGACAGTAAGGGTGCGCCGCCGTTTTTATATACCTATGTCGATGAATNGAACCTTATTATCACTCGCCGTGGCGGCTCTGACAGCGACCGCGTCGGCCTCCGCTCAGGACGCTGTCAGCTACAGTGTCGAACCCGTCAGNACCTATCCNGCCCGNGGGGCAANCGTCGAGTCGCTTGACCGCGTGGTCATAGACCTTGGCCGCGGCTTCGGCCCGGTAGGCTTTAACACCTCGGCCACCACACGTGTCTACATCGAAGACGAAACAGGCAACCGCATCGACCTCGTCAACGCCGTCGGCGGCGACCTTGATATCGACGCCGGCTGGAGNCTCGACGAGTTCAACGGAGCATCGGCCGGCAGCGTACACACCTACAAAGACTGCCTGTACAACGANNTGTTTACCCGCTCGCTCGGTTGGAACGGCGGCGACGGCGTGCTCACCGTGGGNCTGCCCGGCGGACACGTCTACTGGACATTCAACGACAGCTTCTATGGAGTGGTCAATCAGGCCACACGTGCACGCGGTGCATGCAGCTTCCCGCGCAATACCATCATGGCTCAGGTTGCCGACGAGGCNGGCTATCCCGTCACCACCGACGAGGCNCTGNTGTGGCTCGNCGACTTTCAGCAGACCGACCGCCCCAACGCCAACGGCTACTATAAGGCNCTCACTCACATCGATCACCCCAAGGCCGTCAGCTTCAACGACGACGGCATCGCCCAGGACTACCTCTACTGGAGCGGCGACGGCGCCATTGTCGANGGCAAGCTGCAGATGCTGTGGAACGGCGTCCANACCCCCGGCGACGGCTCGATGATAGGGCAGAACACCGCNCTCGCCATCTATTCGCTCGACGGTGAGCCNGGCGACGACAGCTATCTCAAACTCGAGTCGGTCAANCACAACTTCCGCGCCGAGAATCCCTACGGCTACGGCTCGACCGTGTGGGAAGACGAGGACGGCCATATCTACCTCTACTCATCGGCCGGCAACGGCCAGTGGCTTGGCAACGACCCGATAGTGGCACGCACGCTCGTCAACTCGCTCGACTGTGCCTGGGAGTATTACATCGCCGACCGTTCGGGCCAGTTTGCATGGCAGCGCCGCTATCCCACCGAGGCCGAGGTACAACGCTCGGGCATAGCCCCGCGCCAGGGCTCGCTGACACTGCCGTGGGTGTTCAAGAAGGGCAACCNCTACTTCATGTGCGCCCAGACCTTCCCGTTCGGTCACGAAATGGCTATATTGACAGCCGACAACCCCTGGGGCCCGTTCACTGACCGAAAATTCCTCATCTCGTTCCCCAATCCCCTCGACCCATTGCAGCACGACCCCAAGGGCGACAAATATCAGAACCTGTACATGCTCAATCTNCACCCCGCGCTGTCACGCGAGGGCGAACTCGTCATNTCGACCAACACCGACATCGACGANTTCTGGCGCAACTTCAACGACCCCGGCTCGGCCGACTGGTACCGCCCCTTCTTCTATCGTGTGTATGGCTGGGAAAATCTTTTTAACGGNACCATGAAGGGTGCCAGCGACCGTGTCGAGCTGGTCACCGCCGACGGTCGGCCCATCACCNCCGAGGGCCACTACCGCCTTGTGTGCGAGCAGGGAGCCTTCGGCGACGAGAAATATGAGGCCGGCGGNTTCACCGGCGGNGTGGCCAACAAACGCCTTGAAGTCAACTTCACCATCGGCNNCCCCTCGGGCATCGTNACCCCGTCGGCCGANACNGCCACTGCCCCCGTCTACTACAACCTCCAGGGCNTCCGCGTCGACCGTCCCACCCGCGGTNTCTATCTGCGCCGCCAGGGCGATAAGGTTGAAAAGGTAATACTTTGAATATTAATATCATGTAAATTTAGTGTAACAATTAAACAAAATTATTATGCTTAGATCGTTAAAAAATACCCTGCTTTCTATCTCCTGCATGGTTGTCATGGCGACNGNGTCGGCTGCTCCCACCTATCAGCCGCTTCCATCGGTTGTCAATCCCGAGNCCGATCTCCTATTGCCTGCCGATGAGACGATGATTTACAATGTGCGACAGTATGGCGCTGCAGGCGATGGCGTTACCGACGATACACGAGCTATACAGGCTGCTATTGANGCGTGTGCCGGTACAGGAGGTACGGTATTGCTCGACAAGGGTACATTCCTCTCGGGCATGATNACGTTGAAGAGCGACATGACCTTCTACATCAACGAGGGTGCTGTCCTTCTTGCCCGAACCGAGAATCCGGCCAATTACGCCAATCCCGATTATGATCCCATCTATCCGCCGCTGAGTCTTCCCACCACCAATTGCACCTGGCTTAATAACAAGGCTATGTTGGAGGGGGCATGTCCGCGCGCGTTCCTGTTTGCATTGGGCGCCAAGAACCTGAAAGTTACCGGCAAGGGTACAATTGACGGTAACGGTACCTATGGCCCTTGGACATGGCTCGGCGGTGACCCAGACGAGCTTGACCGTCCCGTGCCGTTTCACCCCGTGCAGTGTCCTAATCTCACATTGTCGTACGTCCATTTCAAGGACGGCGCCATGTGGACTGTCGTGCCGATGGAGTGTGATAACCTCACGATACATCATATCGACATCAACAGCGATATCGTTGAGAACCGCGACGGCATCGACATTGTCGATTGTCACAATGTGCTTATCGAGGATTGCACCATCTATACCGACGATGACTGCATCTGCCCCAAGAGCGGACACCACCGCGGCGTGCAGAACGTGACCGTGCGCCGATGCAACCTCAAGCGCAGCGGCCGTGCCAACGGCATCAAGTTCGGCACCATGAGTGTAGGTGGCTTCAAACACATGTACTTTGAAGATATTGACATTGAGGATATAAGTCTGGCTGGTATAGCCATTGAAAGTGTTGACGGCGCTGAAATAGAAGATGTGACATTCAAGAATATTCGCATGAAGAAGGTGCACAGCCCCATATTCATAGTGCTTGCACAGCGCGAGGTCAACAAAGAGATAGGCACCGAAGGCTTCAGAATGGGCTCGATCGATAATCTGCTCTTTCAGGATATTACGGCCACAGACATATCAACATCGGTGGGCTGTCCCATACTTGGCTGTGTGAAAAATGGTGTCGAGTACCCGGTCACCAATATCACTTTTGACAATGTCGACGTTCTTTTTAAAGGTGGTCTGACATCGGTTCCCGACGCTCCGCGCGAATATGGCAAGGGAATGTACCCCGAGTGTAACGCTTTCGGCAACATGCCCGGCTATGCATTCTACCTGCGCCATGCCCGTGACATTACCTTCCGCAACTGTGACTCGTCAGTAACGCCTCTCGACGTGCGCGATTGGCTTATCGAGGGGCCCGGTGTTGAAAATGTCACTCTTGAAAACAACACCTCGACCAAACTGACGTCATTAAATCTTATCAATGCCGACACCTATGTGGCCGATGCAGGTTTCAATGCTGCCGATATGCCCTGGTTGTGGGACGGTCTCACCAACGAGGGTGTCACCTTTCCCGACGACACACAGAACGTGTGGATCGAGTTCGACTTCGGCCGTGAATATCCTTTGGCCAAGGCCACACTGTGGCAGGACAACGGCGGTGCCCATGTCAGCGACTGGCAGCTGGCCAAGTGGGACGAGTCGGCCGACGGTTGGGTCAATATTACCGACCGTATTTATACCACAGGTGCCGGATATCAGAGCGTTGAGTTAGATGCCTCGGCACAACGTGTACGACTCTATGCAAGCTGTGCCGGCAACAAGGTCAGCATTCACGAGTTCAGTATTTACACTCCGCTTATGGGTGTCGATGACGAGGATCCTGTTGCATCGTTTGATGGCGGCGATGGCACGGTAGCAAATCCCTATCTGATCTCCAGCGCCGACCAGCTTGATAATATTCGCAATTTCAGCGATGCACACTTCCTTCTCATCGACGATATCAATGTAGCTACATGGCTGTCTTTGGCCCGTGACTCTGAAGTTCGCGAGAACGGTTGGATTCCGATCGACCGTTTTACCGGTTCTCTTGATGGCGACGGCCACTTTATTCATGGTATTTGGTGTAATCGCGGCGGTTCAGACAATGTCGGCCTCTTTGCCCGAGTTGAGGGTGCCGTGATAAGTAATTTGGGTGTCAAGGTGGCCGATGAAAAAACTGTTGTCGGAGGAAACAACGTCGGTCTCGTTGCAGGTACAGGAAATGCCGTTATAAGCAATTGTTGTGCTATCGGCGACATTATTGCCACAGGTAAGAATGTTGGTGGCATACTGGGAATATCGCCTAACAGCAATAGTGATAAGACCATTATTTCCAACTGCTACTATATAGGCGAGATATCCGCTACCGATGGTGCCGGAGGTTTAATCGGTGTGTCACAAACCTCGTGCCAGGATTTGATATCCAGCTGTTACTGCGTTGCAACCATCAACCGCGATAACCGCAATGGCTCGGCCGGTGGCGTCATAGGTGCAGCTAAAATTATTGACACATCGGTACAAAGCACCCCTTGTGTTACAATAACCGGCACATTCGCATTAGGCGAGCAGGTAAACGGCGCTTCCAATATCTTCGGCACCTACATACGACGTTTTGCAGGTTACGGTAATCCCAACCATGACCGCTGTTTCACATTTAGTAATAATTACGCTCTAAGCACAATGCTTGTCAACGGGGCTACCGTGACAAACGTTTCAGACAATTATCATGCACAGGATATCACACCCGAGAGTGCAGTGAGTGCCTCGGCTTATGTTGATTGTGGGTGGAATTTTGCTGATGCCTCTACCTATTCAACCGATAATGGGACATGGATCATGGGCAATGGCAATTATCCCCTGCCCGTGCTTGCCGAGCTCTCGCTCAATTATCAGCCGTCTCAGACACCGGCTCATTTCTCGGGAGTGAGTGCCGGTATCGGCGAAGTGACAGCCGGCGGCGACCGACACAGCGTCGAATACTACAACCTCCAAGGCCTCCGCGTCGACCGTCCCACCCGCGGACTCCCCTACATCGAGCGTCGTGGCACCGCCGTCCGCAAGATTTTGTGTCGCTGAAAATAATTGTTGCAACTGACAATATTGTGGTAAATTTTTTTTGGGGTGGGGTATAAAGAATTTGATGACTCACTCGTCTTAAATAGTAGACGTCATCACATTATTTATAAACCTAAACCATGGTCAGGAAATTATTCTCCACTATCATCATCACGCTCGCGTCGGTCGGTATGGCTCANGCTGAGCGNGATTANACTCAATTTGTCAATACACTTCAGGGCACTGACTCAAACTNCGGTNTGAGNCGNGGNAATACCTANCCGACGGCNGGAATGCCNTACGGTGTACACTTTTGGTCGCCTCAGACGGGCCGCAACGGCGACGGNTTCAAGTATGCCTACTCGGCCGACGCNATCAGAGGCTTCGCCCAGGCCCACCAGTGCAGCCCNTGGGTAAGCGACTANGCGGTNTATTCGTTCATGCCTGTCGTTGGCGACCTTGTTGTAAATCAGGACGCCCGTGCCACCCGCTTCAGCCATGACAATGAGATAGGACGCCCCAACTACTACTCGGTCAAGCTCGACAACGGCATCACTACCGAGATGGCTCCCACCGAGCGCGGTGTGCATCTGCGTTTCAGCTTCCCGGNCGGCAAAGACGACGCCTGGCTGGTGCTCGACGGCTATACCGAGATGAGCTCTATACACATCGACCCCAAGCGNCGCACCGTCAGNGGCTGGGTCAACAACCAGCGCTTCTTCAACGACTCAAAGAGCTACCGCAACTACTTTGTAGTTGAGTTTGACAAGCCTTTCGAGGCATGGGGTCTGTGGGAAAACAACAATGACAGCATCATGCCCGGTGCCACTACAGGCGTTGGCAAGGGCTATGGCGCATACCTCAAGTTCAAGCCCGGTACAAAGGTACAGGCCAAGGCCGCATCGTCATACATCTCGGCCGAGCAGGCCCGCGTCAACCTCGACAGCGAGCTTGGCAANGACCGCACGCTCGAGGANACNAAGGAGCGCGGCCGCCGTGTGTGGAACGANCTGCTGGGCCGCGTNGAGGTCGAGGGCGGTACCGACGAGGAGCTGCGCACATTCTATTCGTGCNTGTTCCGCGCCAACCTGTTCTCACGTATGTTCTACGAGCTGCGTCCCGACGGCACCCCNTACTACTACAGCCCCTATGACGGCAAGATACATGACGGATACATGTACACCGACAACGGTTTCTGGGACACCTTCCGCTCACAGTTCCCGCTCACCAACATACTGCANCCCACCATGCAGGGCCGCTACATGAACGCGCTGCTTGANGCCCAGAACCAGTGTGGCTGGCTGCCGTCATGGTCGTGTCCCGGNGAGACCGGCGGNATGCTCGGCAACCACTCGATNTCGCTGCTCACCGACGCGTGGGTCAAGGGNATACGCTCGTTCGACCCCGACCGCGCGCTCAAGGCATACGCCCACGAGGTGATGAACAAGGGCCCCTGGGGAGGCGCTAACGGCCGTGTGGGTTGGAAAGAGTATTTCACTCTCGGCTACGTNCCNTACCCCATGTCGATGGGTTCGACTGCCCAGACTCTCGAGTATGCCTACGACGATTTCTGCGCATGGCAGCTCGCACGCATGACAGGCAANAAATTNTACGAAGACATNTTNGCCAAGCAGATGTNCAACTATCGCAACGTCTTTGACCCNGCNACCGGCTTCATGCGCGGCCGCGGCGAGGACGGCAGCTGGACCGAGCCTTTNAANCCCATAGAGTGGGGCGGCCCCTACTGTGAGGGCAACGCNTGGCACTACAACTGGTCGGTGTTTCACGANGTNCAGGGNCTTATCAACCTCTATGGCAGCGANGAGGCCTTCGTGGCCAAACTCGACTCGGTGTTCTCGCTGCCCAACGACGTCATTCCCGGTACATATGGTGGCATGATTCACGAGATGGTCGAGATGCAGCTCGCCGACATGGGTCAGTATGCNCACGGCAACCANCCTATACAGCACATGCCCTANCTCTACACATACGCCGGCCAGCCCTGGAAGACCCAGTACTGGGTGCGTCAGATNATGAGCCGCCTCTACGACTCGTCGCCCAAGGGCTTCCCCGGCGATGAAGACCAGGGCGGNATGTCNTCNTGGTATGTGCTCAGCGCGCTCGGCCTCTATGCCGTGTGTCCCGGCACCGACCAGTATGTCATCGGCAGCCCAGTGTTCGAGAAGGCTACCGTGACGCTTGAGAACGGCAACCGTTTCACCGTTGAGGCTATCAACAACAGCCCAGAGAATGTATATGTGACCTCGGCCCGACTCAACGGCGNGCCTTACGACCTCAATTACATCACCTACNACGACATTGCCCGCGGCGGAGTGCTGACCCTCGAGATGTCGGCCACNCCTGACTATAAGCGCGGTGTCGANAAGTCGACGGCTCCATTCTCGCTCTCAAAGCCCGAGTAAACTCACATTGACATAGCCAAAAATCACATTATAATATATTGTATGAAAAAANTATTCAGTCTGCTTCTCCTCATGGCGACGCTNGCCGCAAGCGCCGCCGGAGAATTTGCCGGTAAAGTCAACACACTTATCGGCAATAAAGGNGTAGGCCTCACCTCGGGCTATCTCTACCCGGGAGCTACCTACCCGTTCGGCATGGTGCAGTTCACACCNACCTACTTTGCCAAGCGCGGCGGCTTCGTAATCAACCAGCTCAGTGGTGGCGGCTGTGCCCACATGGGTAACTTCCCCACCTTCCCCCTCACCGGCAAGCTCACGGTGTCGCCCGGCAACATCATTGACCATCGTGTCAATGTGTCAGACGAGCGCGGCCACGCCGGCCTATATCAGGCCAAGGTACAGGACGCCATCGACGCCGCTCTCACAGTGACCGAGCGNACCGGCATGGCCGAGTACAACTTTCCCGCCGACGACAAGTATGGCACAGTGATTATCGGTGCCGGCATCTCGGCCACCCCTATCGAGAACGCTGCTGTCGTTATCACAGGCCCCAACTCGTGTGAGGGCTATGCCATGGGTGGTAACTTCTGTGGCATCGAGACCCCCTATCGTGTCTATTTCGTGGCCGAGTTCAACACCGACGCTGTCGAGACCGGTACATGGAAAGACGACAAACTCTACCCCAAGGCTCGTTTTGCCGAGGGAGCCATCTCGGGTGTCTANTTCACATTCGACCTCGCCAAGAGCCACACCATCGACTACAAGATTGGTGTATCGTACGTATCGGTCGAGAATGCGCGTCAAAATCTCGCTGCCGAGAATCCCGGCTGGGACTTCGCCNCTGTGGCTAATGCCGCCGAGNAGCGCTGGGACGAGTGCCTGGGCCGCATCGAGGTCAAGGGTACCAATCCCGACCGCATCGAGCAGTTCTATACCCACCTGTATCACGTGCTGATACACCCCAACGTGTGCAGCGANGTCAACGGTGAGTATATGGGTGCCGACGACAAGGTGCACACCACCAACGCCAAGCAGTACACATCGTTCAGCAACTGGGANACCTACCGCACTCAGATTCAGCTCCTGTCGATGCTCGAGCCCGAGGTGGCATCGGACGTCGTGATTTCACATCAGAAGTTTGCCGAGCAGTCGGGCGGTGCGTTCCCCCGCTGGGTCATGGCCAACATCGAGACCGGTGTGATGCAGGGAGACCCCACTGCCGCACTCGTTTCAAACGCGTGGGCGTTCGGTGCACGCAACTATGACCCTCATGCACTTCTCANGATAATGCGCAAAGGTGCCGAGGAGCCCGGCGCAATGTCTCAGACCGTNGAGACCCGCCCCGGCCTCGAGCAGTATCTCAACAAGGGNTACTATGACTCGTCGATTCAGCTCGAGTACACNACCGCCGACTTTGCCATCGGCCAGTTTGCGCTGCGTGCCTGTGGCGACGAGTTCCTGAGNTGGCGCTACTTCGGCATGGCACGTTCGTGGAAGAACCTCTTCAACCCCGAGACCGGCTGGCTCCAGAGCCGCAATGCCGACGGCTCGTGGCGTCCGCTCGACGCCGACTGGCGTGAGTCGACCTACCCCAACTACTTCTGGATGGTACCCTANGACATCGCCGGACTTATCAAGATTATCGGTGGTCCCGAAGAGGCCGAGCGTCGTCTCGACTACCTATTCCGTCGCCTCGACGCCGGCTATGGCGACGAGTGGTTTGCAAGCGGCAATGAGCCCAGCTTCCAGATACCCTGGACTTATAACTGGATTGGCAAGCCCTGGAAGACATCGGCCGTAGTCAACCGCATCATCAACGAGCAGTACAGCAGCGCCATCGACGGCCTGCCCGGCAACGACGACCTCGGCACCATGGGCGGCTGGTATGTGCTCGCCTGCATGGGCATGTACCCCCAGATTCCCGGTATCGGCGGCTTTACACTCAACACACCTATCTTTGAGGATATTACCATTCACCTGGGCAACGGCAACGACATCAATATCACCGGCGGCTCGGAGAAGAATATCTACACCAGCGCCCTCAAACTCAACGGACGTGCTCACGACCGTGCATGGATAGACTGGAGCGACCTTGAAAACGGTGCCAAGCTCGAGTACACAACCTCGTCGACCCCCAACAAGAAATGGGCATCAGAGAAATTACCCCCTTCGTATGACTGATTAAACTGTTAAATACAATATGAAATCAACAGCATTATATCTGCTCGCCGCCTGCTCGCTATTTGTGGCATGTGGCAGTCAAAAGAAAACCGAGGCCCGGGCCGACGACAGCTGGGCCCTTACCGGCTTTGAGCGCGTGAGCGACACTCCCGTGCTTGGCCCTGATACAACCGTCAAGTTCCTTTGTCCCATGCGCGGCGACTCAATTGCCTGGATGGAGAGCGATGTTTTCAATCCCGCCGCTACGGTGCAGGGCGACTCGATTGTGGTACTGTTCCGCTCTGAGGATAATTCGGCCACCGGCATCGGTAGCCGCACGTCGCGTGTAGGCCGTGCCGTGTCGACCGACGGCGTCAACTTCACCTACAGCACTGACCCCGTGGTATTCCCTGCCGACGACAGCCAGCGCGAGTATGAGTGGCCCGGCGGCTGTGAGGATCCCCGTGTGGCTGTTACGCCCGACGGTACCTACGTGATGTTCTACACCCAGTGGAACCGCCAGGTGCCCCGCCTCGCCATCGCTACCTCGACCGACCTCGTGAACTGGGAGAAGCACGGCCCTGCATTTGCCAAGGCCTACGACGGCCGCTTCCGTGACGAGTTCTCAAAGTCGGCTTCGATTGTCACCAAACTCGACGGTGACCGTCTCGTGATAACTCCCGTCAACGGCAAGTATTATATGTACTGGGGCGAGAAATTTGTCAACGTGGCCACGTCTGACAACCTTGTCGACTGGACTCCTATGGTCGACGAGAACGGCGACCTGCTACACGTCATGGATCCCCGCGACAACTACTTTGACAGCGAACTCACCGAGTGTGGCCCGCCCGCCCTGCTCACCGACAACGGTATCGTGCTGCTCTATAACGCCAAGAACGCCGGCGGTGACAACCGCGACGAGCGTTACACAGCCAACACCTATTGTGGCGGTCAGGCACTGTTCGATGCAGCCCGACCCGAGCATCTCATCACTCGCCTCGACGAGCCCTTCTTCAAGCCCGAGGCTGACTATGAAAAGAGCGGCCAATATCCTGCCGGCACAGTCTTCATCGAGGGCCTTGTCTACTTTAACGGCGACTGGTACCTATACTACGGTTGTGCCGACTCACGTGTGGGCGTTGCAGTGAAAAAGTCTTAAACCAAAATAACAAATCGTTACATTTACAACTTCAAAATGAAGAAACTGATCTTATCGGCCGTGCTCGGCGCCATGACATTAGGCGCCGCTCAGGCTCAGGAAATCAAGCCGTTCAAGGACGGCGACCGTGTGGTGTTCCTCGGCAACTCAATTACCGACGGCGGTCTCTACCACTCTTACATCTGGCTCTATTACATGACCCGCTACCCCGAGATGAACCTCAAGGTGTTCAACGGCGGTATCGGCGGCGATACAGCCTTCGACATGAACAAGCGCCTCGACAATGACATCTTCAGCAAAGACCCCTCGGTGCTGGTGGTGACATTCGGCATGAACGACTCGGGCTACTTCGAGTACAACGGCGACAACGCCAAGGAGTTCGGCGAACAGAAATACCAGGAGAGCATCGGCAACTTCAACAACATGGTCAAGCGCTTCGAGGGCCTGCCCGAGACCCGCATGGTCATGGTAGGCACATCGCCCTATGACAACGATGCCAAGATTGAGGGCAACAACTTCAAAGACAAGAACAAGACCATACAGCGCATCGTCGACTACCAGATGGCTACCGCCGATCAGCACGGTTGGGAGCACATCGACTGGAACCGCCCCATGGTTGAGCTCAACAACCGTTTTCAGGAGGCCGACTCGAGCTTCACGCTCTGCGGCACCGACCGTATTCACCCCGACAACCACGGCCACATGGTCATGGCCTATCTTTTCCTCAAGGCTCAGGGTATGACCGGCAACAAGGTTGCCGACATCGAAATCAACGGCAGCAAGGGCAAACTCGTGAAGGAGGAGAACTGCACCGTGACCGACCTGGTGAAGAAAGGTTCGACCATCAGCTTCGACTACCTCGCCAAGTCGCTGCCTTATCCCGTTGACACACTGGCCCGCACATGGGGCATGTCACACCCCCAGGCCGAGGCCCTCAACATCGTACCGTTCGTTGAGGAGATGAACCAGGAGGTGCTCAAGGTCACCGGCCTCAAGGGCGACTACCGCCTGTTCATCGACGGTGAGGAGATGGGCACATGGAGCGCAGCCGATCTCGCCAATGGTGTCAACCTCGCCGAGGTAATATGGACTCCCCAGTATCAGCAGGCACTCGCTGTCATGCACCTCAACAACCGTCGTTGGGAGCTGGAGCGTGAGTTCCGCTACTACGCATGGTGCCAGCACGGTTTCTTCCAGCAGCTCGGACTGTTGAATGCCAACAACCGCCATGCCGTTGAAGTGATGGACAAGAACATCAGCAGCAACGGTTGGATGCAGGGTCGCCGTCCGCTCTACTCGGCAATGATGCACAAGGGAGTGCGTGACGGTATGCAGGCCGAGCTCGACGCCCTCACCAACGCCATCTACAGCATCAACAAACCCGAAGTACACCACTTCGAGCTTCAGAAACTCTGATCTCCCGCTTTAGTCTATAACTTACAGGCTGCATCACCCAATGTCTCGTTTGAGAACACACGGTGATGCAGCCTTCAGTTTTCGCTTAAAATTCTCTTTAGTTCTTGTAAATATTGCTTTTGCATTTCAACTTTTTGTGTAAATTTGTGATTTGATTGTAAATACTCTACTTATGGAGCAGCAGCGGGCCAGGATAATAGGTATTGCGCGGCATCGTCTTTCGACCGACGGCGATGGCGTCACCACGCTTGTGGCATTCCACGGCTGTCCGCTACGTTGTTGCTATTGCCTTAACCCGCAGTCGTTGGGCGACGGTAAACGTTTCCACGAGTATTCTCCCGAGGATCTGTATGTCGAAACACGCATTGACGAGTTGTATTTCATCGCTACCAACGGCGGCATCACTTTTGGCGGCGGCGAGCCGTGTATGCGGCCTCAGTTTATCCGCGAGTTCCGCGAGTTGTGTGGTACGGCGTGGCAACTCAACCTGGAGACATCGCTCAATGTGCCGACGGCCAATGTTGAGGCGGTGCTCCCCGTGGTCAATACCCTGATTGTCGACATCAAGGATATGAACCCCGACATCTACTGCGACTACACAGGGCTGAGCAACGGCCGCGTCCTCGACAACCTGCACCTGATAGCCGATGCCGGCCGGCAGAGTGACTGCCTAATACGCATACCGCTGATACCAAACTATAACACCGAATCAGACCGCGAGGCAAGCCGTAAAAAGCTCGAAGCACTCGGGTTTGACCGGTTCGATTTATTCACTTACCAGATACGTAAACACTGACTATGGCACGAGGAAAGCAGACCTGCAAGATACTGAAGGAGATACGCCGTCAGATAGCCGAGGCAAACGGCATAGAGTTCGTAACGTCGGAGTGTCGCTATAAGGGCGACTGTCTCGGCACATGCCCAAAGTGCGAGGCCGAGGTGCGCTACCTTGAACAGCAGCTCCGTGCACGCTCCCTCACCGGGAAAGCCGTAGCCCTGGCAGGAATCTCGGCAGGCATGATCCTCATGTCGGGATGCAGTGGCACATCTACCAAGCCTCAGGCCAACGATAAAATGCTTGGAGAAACCATGACTGACACTGAGATGGTTGAAGAGATTGAGGAAGGCGAGGCCACGATACTTGAAGATTCAGTATCCCTCACTCAGGATTCTAATGGTTTAAGTACCATAAAAAATGGGGAGGTTACCGACGCTATAACTAATACCGAGATTGTAGTTTTCGGAGATATCGAAGAAGAATCTCCAATAGATGAAAAAGGAATATGCCTCAGTGTTAAAGAAGAGGAGCCTGCCATTGACGAAGATTCCACTAAGGTTCGAGTTCATGGGGAAATTAGGATTGGTCCCTCATATCCAAATGAAAAAGGAGTGTATGACGATGTAGACAAATACCCTGAATTTCCGGGAGGAGACGTAGAAATGATGCGTTATATAAATCAGAACCTGAAGTACCCCGAGGAACAATTAAAGAAGGGTATTCAGGGAAGTGTCCTTATAAAATTCTATGTAGATACAATGGGACGTGTGTGCGAGCCCGAGATTATTAGAAGTAAGCATCCTGCTCTTGACCAAGAGGCATTGCGTCTTGTACAAAGTTTCCCGGATTTTACGCCCGGCATACTCGATGGCAAGGCGGTCAACACTTATATGATAGTTCCAGTCAGATTCAGATTACCAGTCGATTATAACTGAGGTCCAATCTCCAAATGAGATAAAAAATCTTGGGGTTGAATGCTTGTGTAGGCAATGCCTTGGCAGTAGTTACTGGGCGAGTGTGCCTATTTTATTGACTTTCTCTTCAAACTCCTCGGAGGTGAGGATTGAGTTCTTTACAATGAGCCGGGTGTGCAATGTTAGCGGTGGTGGCGGGAGATGGCGGTGACGGTGGCGTTGAGGCCTACGTCGTGGCCAAAGAAGTCTGAGATGCCGCGGTACAGGGTGGGGCAGCATTGATGGTCGTCTTTGAGTGCTTGCCACTCCTGCCACAGCTCGTTATAGCGCTCGGCATCTCGTTTCATGGCCTCGCGGTCAATCTCGCGGCCGGTCAATCGGTTTTCGCGGTCTCGCACCATCATGCGCCATGCGGTGGCGAGTATTTCATATTTGATGCGGCCATAGGTGGCCGATACTTTGACAAACTCGTTGTCGGCCTCGTCGGGTAGGCTGATGGCGGCAGCCAGACGCTCGATCTCGCGCCATGTCTCTACGGCTTCATCTTTCTCGGCGATATACTTGTCGGCGTCGCCGTTACGAACAATGGCGTCGATATAACCGCCTGTGAAGGCGTCACCCGTCATGCTGTCGTCACGTGTCCAGTTGACGTATGTACCGCCATAGGCGCTGTACTGGCCTTTGAGCACGCCGTCCTCGGTGAGCAAACATAGTCGGCGGAAGTCGGCGAGCTTGTCGGACGGGACGCCCTTGGCCAGCGCGACGCGGTTGAAGCACTCCTCCTCGGTGAGCGAGGGGTTGTTGGCCCACATTGCCATGACGCGTGCGTTGAGGTCGATCCAAAATTCGTTGGGTATGTATGGGCCGCCCCAGCCACCGCCACGCGACCATGTCCACACGCCATGCAACATTCCGGTGGCGTCGAGGTCAGACAGTGATTTGAGGCCGGGTTGCGAACCGAGCTCGCTGTAGCCGTCAATCACACCGTGGGCGACATAGTTGGGGTGGGCGCCTTTGCCCTCATATTCGCGCTGGCATTGCACCTCGACAATCTGTTTGTGACGACCCTTGCCGAGACATGGATTGAATGGCATGCCATATTTGCCCGACTCGTCGAGCCAGTAGGTGTCGAAGGTGTCGACCGAGGGGCTGTAGGCCTGAATGCCCATGCGCCAGAAGTCGGTGGCGGTGTGCTTTATTGAGAAGTACAGGTTGTCGTGGGGCTCGATGCTGTCGGTCACCGCCAGATAGTGGTGAGGAATGGTGTGCAGCTGGCCCATGTCCCATGTGCGGTAAATCAGACGCTTGTCAAGACGGTCGCAGACCTCGTCGCGCAGCAGGTTGATGAGCGTGATGTGGTCGTCCATGCCGCGGCGCACGGGGTGGTTGCCAACGTGGTAGGGGGCATCGTGCAGGTAGGTCTCGCCTGTGCGTATGACAAGGCCGTCGAGTTGGGGGAAACGCTCGAACATTGACCGTATCATGTGTCTGATGCACAGCTGTGTGTATGGCCTGGATATGTCGATTTTGCCATCGCTGTCGGTGATGAGGTCGCTGCGTTTCTCGACGAGTGTGCGTGGCAGCACGAGCATGTCGAGCATACAGTAGACGTCGAGGCCGGCTTTCTTGGCCGCGTCATAGCCTGCCGTGATGCTGTCGGCATGAACCTGCACCCATTCGGCCGCGGGCGTGCCAGGCTCGAATATCCCGGGGTCGAAATCGTTCCAGTCGATGCCGAACTGTGCCGCGTCGAATAGGAAGAACACCTTGGCGTCATAGCCGATGCTGCCCAGATAGCCGGGGTCAAGGTAGGCCGACCGTGTGGGTGCCTCGCCGGGATTGTGGTGTACCATATCCATCACGATGTGGCCCCATGCCGGGGCTTGGAACCCCAGTAGGATTCCGATACAAGCTATAAAATGACGTATCATATATAATTAATGGTTTACTGGGCGAGTGTGCCTATTTTCTTGACTTTCTCTTCAAACTCCTCGGAGGTGAGGATTGAGTTCTTGCGCACTTTGCTCTTGTAGTTGTAGACCGTCTGCACCGAGTAGTGCAGGAAGCCTGCAATCTGGGTCATGTCGGTGATACCCATGCGTATGAGGGCGAAGATGCGCACCGGGGTGTTCAGTCGGCCCTTGGGTAGCGCATAGCGGTATTCGGGCTGCAACAGGTTGTTGAACTCCTCGATGAAGTTGGGGTAGAGGTTGAGGAACGCCCGGTCAAAGTTCTCGTACAGTTCGTCAAGCTCTTTCTCGAGCGGTCGTGACGACATGACGTAGACTTCCTCAATCTGGTTGGCTTTGATCTTGCGGTTGACATTGATGCGGAATTTGTCGAGCTTGTCGACGTTGAGAGAGCACTGATGCATGAAGTAGCCTACATAGCGCTCGCGAATGAGGTTGGCCTCGGCCAGCTTGGTCGATGCCCACTCCAGGCGTTGGTTGGCCTTGGCGAGATCGGCACGCGAACGGCCTATGGTCTGACGCTGTTTGTAGAACATGAGCGCGATGATAGCCATTATGACGGCGAGCAGCGCCACGAGCCACATCACGAGGCGTATGCGGTGTTGCTGGGCATTAATCTTCTCAATGTATGACATCTCGACGAGAGGATAAACGCGGGCAATGACCGAGTTTTTGAAGCTCGAGTTGTAGTAGTTGGCGTCTTCGAGTGCCACACTCATATAGTTGTAGGCGCGGTCAATCTCGCCCGAACTGTATAGCAGCTCGGCCAGGGCAAGCAGTGATTCGTTCTCCTTGACAGCCTGTTTGATGTCGGCAATCGACGACAATATCAGATAATACTTGTGCATTTCCTCGTCGCCCTTGAGGTCATATATGTCGGCAAGTGACTTGGCCACCATTGCCGCACCGTGACTCTCGGGGTCAGACTTGTCGTACACTTCCTGGAATATCTCGAGCGCCTTGTCATATTCGCCGGTCTCGATATAGCGACTCGCGATCTCCTTACGGTACAGGTAGCTGCCCACCCCAAACAGGTTGATAAGCGAGTCGCGCCACGCCAGACGCTCGAGGTGGTAGAGTTCACGCTGTGAGTCTTCGTCGGTGCTTATCATCAGGTTTTGGAGATATTTGAGCCTTGCCCAGCCATATCGGGCCTTTGAGACACCGAGCGAGTTGTAGTCGATGCTGTCAAACAGGTCGCGTGCGTTGAGAAACTGTCCGTTCATGGCATAAATCAGCGCCATGCGTATCGTCGTATCGTGCACCTTCTCGGTGTCGCCGAGGTTGCGGGCTATCACAAGGTTGTCGTTGATGTATTTTTTGGCCGAATCGCTGACAAATGACTCGTACAGGTCTATGATATCTGAATTGCGTTGGTATATGTCGCGCGGATCGGTGAGCGTGTCGAGGCCGTTCTTCAGCTCATGTATCAGCTCTTTGCGGTGATCAAGATATTTCGCCATGTTGCCAATGGCATCGTCGAGTACGGTCATGAGCGAGTCGGTGCGTTCGCTGCCTGAGGCAGTGATGCCGGTGGCCGAGGTGACAATGACTAAAATGACTGTGAGAAATTTTGGTATAGATGTAAGCAACTGCATGAAATATCGTGATAACAAGATGATTTTTTACAAAAATAGCAAATTTAGTCCCTCATTTTCAGTGGATATTTCATTAATTAATGTTTATTAACGGTTAATGTTATTTAAGGTGAAAAATTCAATATCGCGTTGATTGTAGTGCGTTTTTCAATCGACTGTATTATAACATTACCATGAATTTATGAGAAGAATGAGGCTCTTTACATCATCACTGCTGCTTTTGTGTGCATCGGTCGTACCGACGACGGTGGCTGCCCGTGACGACAACCGTTCACAACTTGAAAATATATTTGCACGTCCGTCTGAAGTGCCGACGGCGGTCTACTGGTACTGGCTGTCGGGCAATGTCACTCCCGAGGGTGTGGCCGATGATGTCAGAGCCATGAAGAAAGCCGGTATCAACCGTGCATACATAGGCTTTCAGGGGCTTGACGAGGGGCAGGCCGAGCGTGGTAATGTCAAGATACAGTCGCCCGAGTGGTATGACTGTGTACGCGCGGCCATGCGCACGGCTACTGAGGAAGGCGTCGAGATTGGCGTATTCAATTGTCCCGGCTGGAGCCAGAGCGGTGGCCCGTGGGTCAGTCCCGAGCAATCTCAGCGCTATCTGGGCATCGCATACAGCGAGACTCGCGGCGGCGACAAAGTGGTCGAACTGCCCCGGCCCGACAACATGCTAAGCGATGTGAGGGTGCTTGCCTATAAGAAAATTCCCGCACATAAGATAAATGTGGCCGACGATGCTATTTCGGCTACCGGGATAGATAATGTAGCTGCCATGTTTGACGGCGATGTGTCGACAGCCGGAGTGATTGAAGCCGACAGTTGCATGATAATAATTAAGCCCGCCGACGCTGAGTTCACGCTACGTTCGGTTACGATAAAGAGCGCGTCGCCCATAGCGGGCACTGTCGCGGTTAGGGTGCTTGCCGATGGCGAGTGGCACGAAGCGGGCAGCTTCAAGGTTGACCGCACAAACATGATACCCGAGGTGGGTTATGACCCGTTGGCCGAGACGGCTGCGGCTTTTGCCGGCCTGCAAGGTGACAGCTTCGCGCTTGACCTGAGACTCAACCGCGACTGCCGTGTGAGTGAAATCACGATAAGCGAGAGCCCGGTTGTTGATTCGTATGCCGACAAGACCTTGGCCAAGATGTTCCAGGCGCCGCTGCCTTATTGGAACGACTACAAGTGGGGCGTCTCGCCCGAATTTGACGCCGGTGCCGTTCTTGGCGAGAGCGATATAATAGATGTGACGGCCTACCGCACCGGCGACACGTTGGTGTGGGACGTGCCCGAGGGTGACTGGGTGATTATGCGCACCTATATGGCACCTACCGGTGTAGAGAACGGCCCGGCACTTGAGGGCGACGGCCGCGGTCTGGAGATTGACCGTTGGAGCCGCGAAGCTCTTATCAACCACTATGATAGCTTCGTCGGTGACATAATGAGGCATGTGCCGGCCGACGAGCGCCGCACGTGGCGCTACATCGTGTCTGACAGCTATGAGCGCGGCAGCCAGAACTTCGGCGACGACTTCTTTGAATATTTCACGGAGCGTTACGGCTACGACCCGACACCCTATCTGCCGGCGTTCGGCGGTACTGTCGTTGGCAGCGCCGACCGCACCGACCGTTTCCTGTGGGACGTCAGACGCATGATAGCCGACCGTCTCGCCTACGATCATATCGGCGCACTGAGCGAGCTTGCCAATCGTGACGGCCTGAAACTGTGGCTCGAGCCTTACGGTCACTGGGGTTTCCCTGGCGAGTTCCTGATGTATGGCGGACAAAGTGATGAGGTGGGCGGTGAGTTCTGGAGCGAGGGCAGCCTCGGCGACATCGAGAACCGTGCCGCGTCGTCAGTGGCCCATACNTACGGNAAGTCAATGTGCTGGTCNGAGTCGTTCACCTGTGGCTGGAACGAGTTTGGCCGCNCGCCGCGCATGCTGAAACAGCGTGCCGACCGCTTCTTCACCGAGGGTGTGAACGCNTCGNTGCTNCACCTNATGGTGNCNCAGCCCGANNNT
>JAAVCJ010000010.1:0-19118 GCA_014802385.1 Bacteroides sp. | reverse complement strand
TTTTCCGGGNNNNAACTGCCCNTNNGGTACNGANTTCANCCGCAAGAACACATGGTACAGTCAGCTCGACCAGTTTACCGACTACCTGAAGCGCACAGGCTATATGTTGCAGCAAGGCAACTATGTGGCCGACGNGGCTTATTTTATAGGTGAAGATGCNCCGGTGATGACGGGCATNACCGACCCCGAGCTGCCATACGGATATCAATATGACTTTATCAACGCCGAGGTGATTGAACNCGACCTCAAGGCNACACCCGACCACAGGCTGACACTTCCGCACGGAACGACCTACCGNCTGCTCGTCTTGCCGCCGTCGCGTACTATGCGCCCCGAGNTGTTGCGCAAAATCAAACAGTTGGTNGCCGANGGCGCCGTTGTACTCGGCCCCAAGCCACTGCGTTCGCCGTCGTTNCAGAACTATGGCACAGCCGATGCNGAGGTCAAGGCTATGGCCGACGAGCTGTGGGGTGTCGGTGATGANCCACNCCCGGGTATGCGCGGTTATGGCAAAGGTATTGTCATGACNGGGCTCGACATGCCTCAGGCACTCGCATTGTTGGGCGTGACGCCCGATTTCGGTTATGCAGCCGACGGTAACGTAGATTTGAAATATGCTCACGTCAAGGGGCNTGACCGCGACATATATTTTGTAGCCAANCAGGGNGGNGACGAGTGTGAGTTTGAGGCNCTGTTCCGCGATGCCGCCGGCCGCCGTCCCGAGCTGTGGAATGCGATGCACGGCACGNGCCGCGACTTGCCCGAGTACAGCANTATCAACGGTCANGCGGCAGTGCCACTGAAGCTCNCNCCGGCCGAGAGCGTGTTNGTGGTATTTGAGCGCGAAGATACAACAACGTGTGTTGCCGGCGTCAATAATCCCGACCCTGCCGACTCGATGGTGCTCACGGGCGAGTGGAATGTTGACCTCGTGCCGATGATTGGCAAAGGCAAGCNGATAAAGTTACAGCGNCCGGCCGACCTGTCGCAGTCTGACGACGAGTATGTCAAGTATTTTTCGGGCACGGCCCGCTACACCACAACAGTCAAAATCGANGAGGCTCCGGCCGGCCGNGTAGAGCTTGATCTGGGTGACGTCAGGGAGATGGCCCGTGTGAGAGTCAACGGCATCGACGCCGGCGGTGTGTGGACTCAGCCTTANACGGTCGACATCACCGGCTTGTTGAAAAAAGGAAAGAACAAAATCGAGNTAGAGGTGGTCAACACGTGGGTGAACCGTCTCGTNGGNGACTACAACCTGCCCGAGAACGAGCGCACGACGTGGACTTACTTCAGGACTCACGGCCCCCAGTCGGCGCTGCCGGCNTCGGGACTNCTTAAAGACGTAATCATTAATATATATTAAATGTCACATTTTCTTGCAATAGATTTAGGNGCTACATCGGGCCGCACCATTCTGGGNACTCTTGCCGANGGACGGCTGACGCTCGAGGAGCTCACGCGCTTTCCAAACAGCATCGTGCGCCACGGTGGCCGNTGCTACTGGAATATATGGAGTCTGTATGACGAAATACTGCGCGGACTGCGNGCCGCCGCNGAGCGTAAAGTCGAGCTGACATCGATAGGCATCGACACNTGGGGCGTTGACTTCGTGACGATAGGCGAGGACGGCCACATCATAGGCACGCCGCGCAGCTATCGCGACACCCACACCGACGGCGAGCCCGCCCGTTATTTTGCCGACAAGTTGCCGGCCGACGAGGTGTACCGCCTCACGGGCATACAGGTAATGCCNTTCAACTCGCTGTTTCAGCTATCGGCCATGAGACGTGCAGGCGCGTCGTCGCTCGAAGTCGCCGACAAGATTTTATTTTTGCCCGATGCACTCAGCTATCTGCTCACGGGCGAGATGGTGACTGAATANACTATGGCGTCGACGTCACAGATNGTCAATGCNTCGACGCGTCGCCTTGACGATAAAATACTGGCATCGGTGGGTCTNGACAAGAATCGCTTCGGCCGTGAAGTGATGCCGGGCGAGTTCATNGGCACGCTGACCCCCGAGATACAGCGGCTCACCGGCCTCGGCCCNGTNCCTGTGGTNGCTGTGGCCGGACACGACACGGCCTCGGCTGTNGCCGCCGTGCCNNCGTCTGACTGTGANGGGNTTGCCTATCTGAGTTCGGGCACATGGAGCCTGATGGGNATTGAGATTGANACTCCNATTATAAACGAACGCTCGGCCGCCGAGAATTTCACTCATGAAGGTGGNATCGAGGGCACGATACGTTTCCTNAAGAACATCTGCGGTATGTGGCTCCTGGAGCGNTGCCGCGAGGAGTGGGCTCGCGAGGGGCTGGAGACCGCCTATCCGCGTCTGGTCGAGATGGCGAGAGAGGCCGAGCCGTTCCGTTCGATTATTTTTCCCGACGACCCGATGTTTGCCAATCCGGCGAGCATGACAGCCGCCATCANCGACTACTGCCGCCGTACAGGGCAGCCCGAACCTCGTACACAAGGCGAGTTCACACGTTGCATCTATGAGAGNCTNGCACTGCGTTATCGTCAGGTGTTTGAGTTGCTCAAGAGCTTCGCGCCGTTCGACATCAAGCGTCTGCACGTNATAGGAGGTGGNTCGCAGAACGANTTNCTGAACGCCATGACGGCCGATGCGCTGGGNGTTGAGGTTGTGGCCGGCCCCGTGGAGTGTACNGCNGCCGGTAATATCATGGTTCAGGCCCGTGCCGCCGGNGAGGTTAANTCGTTAGGCGAGATGCGCCGCATCATACGCGAGTCAAATCAACTGAAAACTTTCGNNCCGNCGGCCAACAGCGACAGGNACGCAGCATACGAAAACTANTTAAAAATTATATCNTTATCATGAACGCAAAACAAATTGAACAGTCTTACGAGATAGCTCGTCAGCGCTATGCCGAGCTTGGTATNGACACCGACAAAGCACTCGAAACATTACAGAACGTGCAGCTCTCACTGCACTGCTGGCAGACCGACGACGTGACCGGCTTTGAATCGACCGGCAGCCTCACNGGCGGCATTCAGGCCACCGGCAACTATCCCGGCAAGGCCCGCAACATCGACGAGGTGCGTGCCGACCTGCTCAAAGTATGCTCNATGCTCGGTGGCANCCACCGCATCAATCTCCANGAGATATACGGCGAGTTCGGCNGTGAGAAGATTGACCGCGACGAGGTAAGCATCAAGCACTTNCAGGGCTGGATTGACTGGGCCAAGGCCAACGGTCTGAAACTTGACTTCAACTCGACATCGTTCTCTCACCCCAAGTCGGGNAANCTGTCGCTGAGCAATCCCGACAAGGGTATACGCGACTTCTGGATCGAGCACACCAAGCGTTGTCGCGCTATCGCCGACGAGATGGGCCGCCAGCTCGACGACCAGTGTATCATGAACCTGTGGATTCACGACGGTCAGAAGGAGATGACAGTCAACCGTATGCTCTACCGTTCAATTCTCAAGGACTCGCTCGACGAGATTTACAAGACCGAGTACAAGCACATGAAAGACTGTCTGGAGTCGAAGGTGTTCGGCATAGGTCTCGAAGCCTTCACAGTGGGCAGCAACGATTTCTACTTGGGTTACTGTGCCAAGAACAACAAGATTGTCACACTCGACACCGGTCACTTCCACCCCACCGAGGTTGTAGGCGACAAGGTGGCTTCGGTGCTGCTGTTCTGCCCCGAGATTATGCTGCACGTTTCGCGCCCCATGCGCTGGGACAGCGACCACGTTACCATCATGGACGACTCGACCCTGGAGCTGTGCATGGAGATTACACGCTGCAATGCTCTTGACCGTGTGCACATAGGTCTCGACTACTTCGATGCCTCGATTAACCGCATCGGTGCCTACGTTGTGGGTGCCCGTGCCACTCAGAAGTCTATCCTGCGCGGTCTGCTCGAGCCCGTATCTAAGCTCAGTGAACTCGAACTCACCAACCGCAACTTCCAGAAGCTCGCTCTGATGGAGGAGGCCAAGGCTATGCCGTTCGGTGACGTGTGGAACATGTTCTGCCTGCGTAACAACGTGCCTGCCGGTGCTGATTTCATTGCCGAGGTCGAGAAGTATGAAACCGAGGTAACCTCACAGCGCTGATGGAAGCACTGATAGGTCTGCTGATCATAGCGATAGGAGCCTTCTGCCAGTCAAGTAGCTATGTGCCCATCAATAAGGTCAAATCCTGGAGCTGGGAATCGTACTGGATTGTGCAGGGTGTGTTCGCATGGCTCGTGTTCCCGTTCATAGGCGCGCTGCTTGCCGTCCCGGCGGGTCACAGCCTGTTGGAACTGTTTGGCAGTTGCAACAGGTTCAACCTGTGTATGACTATGTTGTTCGGTGTGCTGTGGGGCATAGGCGGACTGACGTTCGGCCTGTCTATGCGCTATCTCGGCGTGGCTCTCGGCCAGTCGATAGCCCTCGGCACATGCGCCGCCCTCGGTACGGTGATGGGCCCGATACTGCTCAACGTGTTCTTTCCCGGGCTCGATGCCCTCTCGGCGCTCACATCGTCAGTGATAATCGGTGTGGTGGTGACGCTGATAGGCATTGCCGTGATAGGCGTGGCCGGCTCGATGAAGTCGTCGATGCTTACTGATGAACAGAAGAAGGAGGCCGTAAAGGACTTCAACTTTCCCAAGGGCCTGGCGATAGCTCTGCTTGCCGGTTTCATGAGCGGCTGCTTCAATGTGGGCCTTGAGTTTGGNGGCGACATTAACTATGGCGNGCTGACACCGGCTATGTTCCGTACGCTGCCGGCTACATTGCTTGTTACGACGGGCGGATTTGTTACCAATGCAGTCTACTGTCTGGTNCAGAATGCCCGNAACANGTCGTGGGGCGACTATGCCAAGGGGTCGGTGTGGCTTAACAATCTGCTCTTTTGCGCNCTCGCNGGCGTGCTGTGGTACAGCCAGTTCTTCGGACTGAGTCTCGGCAAGGGCTTCCTTACAGGTTCGCCCACGCTTATGACCCTGTCGTTCTGCATACTGATGGCTCTTAACGTGGTGTTCTCAAACGTGTGGGGCATCATTCTCAAGGAGTGGAAGGGCTGCTCACGCGCCACCATCATGACACTGACAGCAGGTATCGTGATACTTATTATCTCATGTTTTTTACCCCAAATGATATAAATTAACTATGTCAATTCTTGAAAATCGCCCGGCACTGAGTGCCGAGGTATATAAAGTTGCCGANGTAGCCGGCTACCTTTGGGAAAAAGGGTGGGCCGAACGCAACGGCGGTAACATCACCGTGAATATTACCGAGCATGTCGACGACGCCATGCGTGCAATGCCGGCCATCACCAAGCCTATGCCCATAGGTGCCACNCTGCCTAATCTGAAAGGGTGCTGGTTCTATTGCAAGGGNACCAACCGCCGTATGCGCGACCTCGCCCGTCGCCCGATGGAGAACGGCTCNATCATCAGAATATGTGACGACTGTGCCAGCTATGAGATTGTNGCCGATGAGGCTGTGAAACCGACATCTGAGTTGCCGTCACATCTGAGTGTACATAACTATCTGATAGGTAAGGGCTCGAATTATAAGGCATCGGTTCACACCCACCCGATACAACTCGTGGCCATGAGTCATAATCCCGNGTTCCTGAAAAAAGATGTTCTCACCAACCTGTTGTGGAGCATGATTCCCGAGACAAANGCATTCTGTCCGCGCGGTCTCGGCATTGTTCCCTATATGCTGCCGTCGTCGGTAGAGCTGGCCGATGAGACNATCAAGGCNATCGACGACAATTATGACGTAGTGATGTGGGAGAAACATGGNGTCTTTGCAGTNGGCGACGATGTCATGGAGGCGTTCGACATGATNGATGTGCTCAACAAGAGCGCTGTGATCTACCGCGACTCANGCGCTATGGGCTTCGTGCCNGANGGTATGACCGCCGAGCAGATGCAGGAAATNTCGACNGTGTTCAACCTTCCCAANTAAACACGTCCCAAACCAAATAAAGCGGGTAGGGGGCCGGTGACGGCTCTCTACCCGCTGCTATATAATCACTTGAAGTTGTAATTAATACATGGGGGTGAATGGTGCGGTGGCTTGCAGGTATGAGTTGGCTTCGCCTACCATCTGGGTGTNGCGCGAGGTGTCNAGNTTCATCACCGATGCTCCGGGCTCGAGATTGCATTTGTTGAGGTCGATGTAGTACATGCCGGGGTTGGTGACGATNTCAAAGTAGTAGCGCTTGTCGCGTATGTTGCTGAATGAACGCCACTGGGTCGACGAGACGTTGGGCTCGCTCTCGACGGTGTAGAGATAGGGCACCGAGGCATTCATAAGAATAGAGCGGGTAATNGAGACGCCGATGTTGGCATCGTCGGTCTTCTCGACATGGTTGACAAAGTAGCTNGCGCGCACAAAGCGGTCGGGGCTCTTGACAGTGCCNGGGAGCATGTTGGCGCCGCCTANCTTGGTCCAGTAGTCGTTGATGGCAAGCATCTCGGGAAATGTCGGGTCGTTGGTGAGCACGGGGTAGTCGCCCTCATAGATGGCTACGTTGCCGTTNTGAAATTCGAGTATCGCTGTGCGGCCCTCGGCGTCGGTTATGCCCCANTGNAGCTGAGACACGGTACCGCCGTCAAATGTTGCNCCCGAAATGGTGAAANTCTGCTGTTTGAGCACGTCGACAACCTCGGGGGTGGTGGCGTTCATGTCGAGNAGCCANGCCACGAACATNGCCATNGACATGGCGGGGCGNTTGTCGGTCTTGTCGTTGACATAGATGGTNCCCTTGCAGAACAGGCCGTTGATGACGAGNCCTTTCTCGTTCATACCCTCGGTNACACCTCCGTCATAGCCGACGGCATAGATGGCACCGTAACGCGAGGTCCACTCNATGGAGCCGGGAATGGTGTTGCCTTTCTTGGCCATGCCTCGGGGGTANACATATAGGTTGGTGGGGATAGGGGTCTTCCAGTCGAGNGAGCGNCCCACNATGTATTGNGGNACTGCNCCGGGTATGGCACTTTNNGGGCCNCTATAAACTANACGTGTGCANGCGTNNGCNTCGGCTGCTGTCGATATCATGGCTACGGCTGCGAGGGCTGAGCCTAAAAGGAATGTTTTTTTCATAGTCGTAAATTCATTTATAGTTGAAACTCATATACATAAAACAAGNACCGCTGACGTTTGGGTCAGCGGTGCTATGTTAATGTTTGTTAAGNNAANTNAGAGNTCGTAGCCTGNNTCGCTGACGAGGNGGCGGTCGTCGTCAATNTGAGAGCCNANGGTNGTNAGNANNTCGCCCATNANNCCNCNGTTGATNCCGATGCGNAGGGCCTGCAGCTGGGTGTCGCGNGACAGTTTGGCGCGGCCGCCGGCAAAGCGCAGCTGTACNGTNGGGTGAATGAAGCGGTAGATGGCGATNGTGGTCAGTATCTCGTCGTCGGTGAGCGGTGCGGCATCGGCGAGCGGTGTGCCGGGTATGGGNCACANGATATTGATGGGTATGGANNNCGGNTTNANTTCGCGCAGTTTCATGGCAAGTTCGTAGCGCTGTGCGGCAGTCTCGCCCATGCCGATAATGCCGCCCGAACANACTTCNAANCCTATGGCNCGAGCCTCNTTGATGGTNGCAATNTTGTCGTCGATGGTGTGGGTGGTACATAGCTTGCCNAAGTAGCTNGGNGCTGNCTCNAGGTTGCAGTGGTAGCGNCGCACGCCGNTGTTCCACAGCTGCTGGAGTTCATCGCGGTTGAGCAGGCCGAGCGANGCNCAGGTNGANATGCCNACCTCGTCTTTGACNCGTTTCAGTATTGAGCATACTTTGGTGAGAGCCTCGCCTCGCACGGCACGTCCGCTGGCTACGAGCGAGAANCGTTTGATNCCTTTGGCNTGATTGTGTCGGGCCTCGTTCATGCACTGCTCCTCGTCGACGAGATCGTAGGTGTTGCAACCTGTCTTATAGTGACCTGACTGGGCACACCACTTGCAGTTTTCGCTGCATCGGCCTGAGCGGGCGTTTACTATTGAGCAAGAATCGAATGTGCGCGGAGTCATGGCGCGGGTAATCTCCTCNGCGGCTATATATAGTTCGGGGTTGCCTTNTTGAGTGGCGAGAAAGTCGACATCGGTCTGGCCGATTGTTTCTCCGGCAAGAACTTTGTTCTTGATTTGTTGAATTGACTGTTCCATAATGTTGGTTTAATGANGGCACAAAGTTACGAAATAATGATTAGATAGGCTTTAAAATTNNTATTTAATATAAATTAACANACNCGGGCGGTGAAAATGTACTACCTTTATCGGTATATGAAAAGATATCTGGTTTTTGCATTATTCGCGGCGCTGGTGTTGAGGCTGTGCGCCGTCACGGTCGGGGCNGACAGGCCTGACGTTTACCTGCCCTTGCTCGAAGGCAAGAGGGTGGGGTTGTACACCAATCATACGGGCCTGAAGGCTGACGGCACACACACGCTCGACGCGTTGAGGGCTGCCGGTGTCGACGTCAGGTACATATTCTCGCCCGAACATGGCTTTCGTGGCACTGCCGATGCCGGCGAACATGTAGGTGGTTCGGTCGACCCTGCAACCGGCGTGCAGGTGCTCTCGCTCTATGGCCGNGGCAAGANTGAGGCNCTCNGTCATGTAGCCGATGTCGATGTCATNGTCACCGATATCCAGGACGTNGGTCTCAGATTTTATACCTATTACTGCACAATGGTCGAGTTGATGAACAANNCAATTGAACAAGGCAAGGAGTTTGTGGTTTTTGACCGCCCAAATCCNACGGCGCCTATGGGGGTCGACGGGCCGCTGCTCGACATGAAGTATGAGTCGGGTGTNGGNCGGNTGCCTATACCTGTGCTTCACGGCCTGACGCTGGGCGAACTGGCCTCGATGGCCTCGGGCGAGGGGTGGCTGANAGGNGGTCGCAAGTCAGACCTCACTGTCGTGCCGTGTCTCGANTATGACCACGACACNCGCTATGAGCTGCCGGTGGCACCGTCGCCCAATCTNCCGTCAATTCATGCCATATACCTATATCCGTCGACATGTTATTTCGAGGCCACGCCTGTGTCGCTGGGCCGCGGCACTGACTCACCGTTCGAGGTCTACGGTCACCCGTCGATGCGTTCGGGTGGCTANGNGTTNACTCCNCGNAGCCGCCCCGGTGCTACCAAGCCCCCGCTGATGGATCGCCGCTGTCAGGGAGTCGACCTCCGCGCCATTCCGGCCGATACGCTNATAGCACGCGGTGTCGACCTGTCTTATCTGATTGACGCTTATAACCGCATGGGGCGTCCGGCCAAGTTCTTCACATCGTTCTTTGAACTGCTCATAGGTGACGGACGTGTGAGGCAGATGATACNTGACGGTAAAGATGCCTCNGCTATTAAGGCTACGTGGGCCGACGATGTGAAGGCCTTNGAGCAGAAGCGTAAACCCTACCTTATATATAAATAATGAGTCCNGCACTGNTAATACTNGTCATTGTGGCCTATTTCGCCCTGCTGCTNGCCATCTCGGCGCTNGCGTCGAGGCGTTCAGANGGGTCGACATTCGTGACCGCCGGGCGTAAGATGCCGTGGCCTGTGGTGGCGTTCGGCATGATAGGNGCCGCCATNTCGGGTGTCACGTTTGTCTCGGTGCCCGGCATGGTCACCGGCAGTGGATATGCCTATNTGCAAATGATACTCGGTTTTGTGGTCGGCTATGTGATTATAGCGTTCGCTCTCATACCGATGTTCTACCGGCGCGGGCTTGTCTCGATATACGGCTTTCTGGAGAGNCGGTTCGGGCGTTCGACCTATAGGTCGGGAGCGTGGTTTTTNCTTATAAGTAAAATGCTCGGGGCAGCCGTCCGTTTCTTTGTGGTATGTGTCGTGCTTCAGGAGTTGGTGTTCGGGCCGCTCGGTGTCCCNTTTATTATTAATGTAGTGGTGACGATAGCTNTGATATGGCTATACACCGCTCGNTCGGGTGTNAAAGCGGTNATCTGGACCGATATGCTTAAAAGTTTCTGCCTNATAATGTCGGTAGTGCTGAGCATTTATTTCATAGCNCGNGGCATGGGCTACACGGCCGGGTCGCTGTGGAGTGCCGTCAGCGAGCACCCGACGTCGCGCGTGTTCTACTTCGACGACCCGATGTCGGGCAGTTATTTCTGGAAACAGTTTGTCGCGGGTATCTTTCTGGCGATTGCCATGACAGGACTTGACCAGGATATGATGCAGCGCACGCTCGCGTGCAGCGACCACCGTGAGAGCCGCAAGAACATGATAGTGGCCTCGTTGATGCAGGTAGTAGTCGTGGCGCTGTTTCTTGTGCTTGGCACTCTGCTTGTTATCTTTGTAGAGAATACCGAGGGGGTCGAAATGCCTGCCAAGACCGACAGCCTCTTCTCGATGGTAGCTACCCACAGTTCAATGCCGCTGATAGTGGGCATACTGTTCATTGTCGGGCTCATAGCGGCGGCCTATTCGGCCGCCGGTTCGGCTCTTACATCGCTCACTACGTCTTACACCATCGACATAAAGGGTGAAAATGACCCTGCGAGTGCCGCCCACATTGCAACGCGTCGTCGAGTGCATGTGGCCATGTCGGTGATAATGGGGNTAATCATACTGGTGTTCTACTATGTGAGCGACAGCGATGCCATCAGTGCAGTCTACACTCTCGCCTCATATACTTATGGCCCGATATTGGGTTTGTTCATCTATGGCATGTCGTGCAAGAGTCGGGTCAATGACCGTCTCGTGCCGCTGGTGTGCGTGCTCGCCCCGATACTGGCCTGGGCCACTACGCGCCTGCTGTGGGTGACGCTCGGCTACAGTACCGGTTTTGAACTGCTGCTTATCAATGCGGCCTACGTCATAGCGGGTCTGAGACTGCTGAAAGTGAATATTCCTACAACTGTCACCGAATAATACATTATATANATATGTCAACCATACAGCTGAGCCGCTCACTGTGGCTTGTGAATCTGTTGAGGCGCTATGGCCGCCTCACTCGTGCTCAGATTAACGCCCACTGGCGTGCGAGCAACTATAGCAACGACCGTGACATTCCGCGACGGACGTTCTACAACTTCCGCGATGAGGTCGACGCGCTGTTTCATATAAAGATTGCATTTGACGCACGCACAAACGAGTATTACATCGCCGAGGACAACGAGCATGTGCGCAACCGCAACTCGTGGATGCTGCACACTCAGGCCATGAACGAGATGCTTGTCAACTCAAAGGGTGTCGAGCANCTGATATTTCTTGAAGATGTCCCGTCGGCGCGTTCACATCTGGAGCTGGTAATCGAGGGTCTGAAAGAGCGTCACCCCATGAGGTTCGATTATGCGCCATACACGCGCTCCACTCCGTCGCACGGTGTCATTGTCGAGCCTTATTTTCTNAAGCTGTTCAAGCAGCGCTGGTATGTGACGGGGCGTGCCGTGCGCGACGGCGATGTCATCAAGACCTATGCCCTCGACCGCATGATAGGGCCCGAGNTGATGGCTGAGANTTACGAGATACCGGCACATTTTGATGCCGAGACTTATTTTCGCGACAGTTTTGGCGTGGTGTTCACTCACGGNGAGGTCAANANAATCAAACTGAGGGTTGACGCCCGCCAGGCAAAATACTTCCGTGCCGTACCTCTGCACCCGTCNCAAAAGGAAATGATACATGACACGTTCTCGGAATTTCGTTACCGAATGAAAATTTCGCCCGATTTTGTCGAAGAAATTCTCTCTCANGGTTCGCGTNTCACGGTCATTTCGCCGCCCGAATTGAAGGCTATGGTGGTAAGCGAGCTTGAAGCCGCGCTCGATGCCTATAAATAGTNATTTTGTAAAATNTTGATTTTCAGTNGNGNATATAAAANCATNAAAATTTCTTTGAATTTTTTCGTTCAAATACTTGCACAGTTCAAAAAGTCGTCGTACCTTTGCAGTGCAAATGAGAGATAACTCAAATGCAAAAGACCTCAAAAAAGTTGGTGCGGTAGTTCAGCTGGTTAGAATATCGGCCTGTCACGCCGGGGGTCGCGGGTTCGAGTCCCGTCCGCACCGCGGAGAGAGAGGAGAATGGGTAATTAGTAATCACGTATTACGTTATCCATTCTTTTTTTTGTATATATACTTCGGCATTCTATGAAAATCGAGCAGCTGCAAAAACTTATCATAAGCAAGCCGCGACTCGAGCTGATGGCTCGTGCGCTGGATATNAGACGCCGCCGGCCGGTCACGTTCTACAATGTGGCCGGATCGTCGGCTGCTATGTTATTGTCGTCAATCAAGCGCANTGAGCCTGTTCTCGTTGTGGGCGACTCGCTCGACGATGCCGGATACCTGTACCACGACCTTACGCGNCTGATGGGTGACGATGCAGTGCTTATGTTCCCGTCGGGTTATAAGCGTGCGGTCAAGTACGGTCAGGTCGACCCGCCGTCGGTCATACTGCGCACCGAGGCCCTGAGCCGCTGGGACGATAAACGAGTTAAGTTTGTGGTGACNTATCCTGATGCCTTGGCCGAGCAGGTGGTGTCGCGCCGACAGCTGTCTGATCACACTATCACATTGCGTTCAGGGGCTGAGGTTGATGCTGTCAAGCTGCAGCACTGGTTGAGAGAGAATAATTTTGCTCAGGTCGATTATGTCTATGAGCCCGGCCAGTGGGCCCTGCGNGGTTCNATTCTCGATATATTCGGCTATGCCTACGAATATCCTTACCGTATCGACTTTTTCGGTGACGAGATTGAGTCAATTCGCGTGTTTAACATCGAGACCCAGCTAAGTGAGCGCAAGGTTGACGAGATTACCATCGCGGCCGATGTCCGCACTGACGCGTCGGCTGTAACGTCGCTGCTTGATTTTGTGCCTGACAACACAGTGGTGGCTATGCGCGACATGACTTACACCGTCGAACGCATACGAGCGATTGCGGCCGAGGGTTTCTCGCAAAGCGCCGAGATTGCAGGCGTGGGCGATGCCGGCGCGCTTGCTACGATTGTCGACCCTGACGCGTTCGAGCGTCGTCTGCTCGACATGAAGCGACTGTATTTTACAGCGGCCAACAATGCCGGCGGCCTCGACAGTGCCTCTAATCCCGACGATCCTGATGTCGTAGACATGAAGTGTACGCCTCAGGGTATCTATCACAAGAATTTTGACCTGATAGCCGACTCGTTCACTACGTTCATTAATGACGGTTATACTATATATATATTAAGTGACAGTTCCAAGCAGATTGATCGCCTGCACGCAATATTCAGCGATAGAGGTGACGACCTGCCGTTTACGCCTGTCGAGCTGACGCTTCATGAGGGATTTGTTGACCACCTTTCACGTAGCTGTGTATTTACCGACCATCAGATTTTTGACCGTTTCCACAAGTATAACCTCAAGAGCGACCGTGCCCGCTCGGGCAAGCTCGCTTTGTCGCTGAAAGAGCTGCAGGCAATCGAACCGGGCGACTATATAGTGCACATAGATCATGGTGTCGGCAAGTTTGGCGGTCTTGTCCGTTCTGATGTCAATGGGCGCGTCCAGGAGATGATTAAACTTATATACAAGAATAACGATATCATCTTTGTCTCGATACATGCGCTGCACAAGTTGTCGAAGTATCGTGGCAAGGAGGGCGTGGAACCTCAGATAAACAAAATCGGCTCGGGAGCATGGTCGCGCGTCAAGGAGCGCACGAAGGCTAAACTGAAGGATATTGCCCGAGATCTGATACGTCTATATGCCGCGCGCAAAGATGAGAAGGGTTACAGCTTCTCGCCCGACACCTATATGCAACAGGAGCTCGAGGCGTCGTTTATCTATGAGGATACCCCCGACCAGCTCACTGCCACACAGGCTGTCAAGGCTGATATGGAGTCGCCGCGCCCGATGGATCGTCTCGTGTGTGGCGATGTGGGCTTCGGCAAGACCGAGGTGGCGATACGCGCTGCCTTCAAGGCTGCCGCCGATGGCAAACAGGTGGCCGTGCTTGTTCCGACTACTGTCTTGGCCTATCAGCACTTCAATACGTTCAGTGAGCGACTCAAAGATTTTCCGGTAACGATCGATTACCTGTCGCGTGCACGTACACCCAAGCAGATACGTGATATTATAAAGCGTCTTGCCGATGGTAAGATTGATATTCTTATAGGTACGCATCGCATTATTGGTAAAGATGTCCACTTTAAGGATCTCGGCCTGCTTATTGTCGATGAGGAGCAGAAGTTTGGTGTGGCTGTCAAAGAAAAACTCAAGCAGCTTAAAGTAAATGTCGACACGCTGACAATGAGTGCGACCCCCATACCGCGCACACTGCAGTTCTCGCTCATGGGTGCCCGCGACCTCTCGGCCATCACCACACCGCCGGCTAACCGCTATCCCATCATGACGTCGGTCAACACACTCACCGACGACATACTCGCCGAGGCTGTCAACTTCGAGATGTCGCGCAATGGTCAGGTGTTTATAATTAATAACCGCATTGAGCAGTTGTATGATCTTGAGGCGATGGTCAAGCGTGTCGTTCCTGATGCCCGCACTCTCGTGGCGCATGGCCAAATGGCTCCCGAGAAACTTGAGCAGGCTGTTATTGACTTTGCAAACCATGACTATGATGTGTTGTTTGCCACCACTATCATTGAGAGTGGTATAGATATGCCCAATGTCAACACCATTATTGTTAATAATGCACACTGTTTTGGTCTCAGTGCCCTGCATCAGCTTCGCGGTCGAGTAGGGCGCTCGTCACGCAAGGCATTCTGCTATCTGATGGTTCCGCCCGGCGTCCCGTTGACACCTGTTGCTCGCCGACGCCTCCAGGCCATAGAGAGTTTCAGTGATCTTGGAAGTGGCATACACATAGCGATGCAGGACCTCGACATACGCGGTGCCGGAAATCTGCTCGGCGCCGAGCAGAGCGGCTTTATCGCCGACCTCGGCTATGAGGCTTACCAGCGAA
Source organism: Bacteroides sp. (assembly GCA_014802385.1). Taxonomy (GTDB): domain Bacteria; phylum Bacteroidota; class Bacteroidia; order Bacteroidales; family Muribaculaceae; genus JAAVFS01. The sequence goes on along the minus strand of JAAVCJ010000010.1, from coordinate 4,203 downwards.
TACTAAAGGAGGCTGTTACCGAGCTGCGCAACGAGGAGTTTGCCGACGTTCTCAAAGCTGATAATAATGTCGCTGTTGGCGCTGCCGCGGCCGATGATGTTGAATATGTAGCCGACTGTACCATCGAGAGTGATATGGAGCTGTTGTTGCCGGCCGACTATGTCCCCAACGAGAGTGAGCGCATATCACTGTATCAGGAGCTGGATAACATCGAGCGAGAGACCGACTTGCGCGATTTTGCCTCGCGCCTTGTCGACCGCTTCGGCCCGATACCCGACGTCACTGCCGAACTGCTGCGCATACCGCGCCTCCGCCGCATGGCCCGTAGTCTCGGCATCGAGCGCATACTGCTCAAGCAGGGACGCATGTTCCTGTATTTTGTCGATGAAACCAACAAAGCCTACTATCAGTCGGCCATGTTTGGCCGCCTGTTGAGGTATCTTCAGGAGAATCCACGCCGTGTCTCAATCCGCGAAAAGAGCGGCAAGCGCAGCTTTGTCATCGCCGACGTTACCCGCGTCGAGACCGCCGCCACCATTCTCGAGAATATCCTCTCGCTCGATACGCTTTAGTTCTTGTTCCGATCGGCGGAATATTAGTAGAATTATGGTAATACCGTTTGGTGGAGAGATATTCGATTTATCACATTGGATATTGGGCTACTTATGTCTCGTGTTGATAAATACTTGTATTGAAGGGTTGGTTCACAAATGGATATTTAAATACACGTTCAAATCAAACTTTGGGTGGTTGTTAAGCGCTAATTTGTTAAGTGTATTGAATTGCCTGCTTTCACTCTTGAACTGATGCCCTTTGTGTCAATTTGCGAAATTAGATGTACAAAAAAAATCTGCACCATGTAACGACGGTGCAGATTTTTTTGTTTATGGAGTGGAGGGTCTTTTACTTTATGGTAATTTTGGTGGCGGTGGTACCGCGGCGCATTATGTATAGGCCAGGCGCTGTCGGGCGGTCGTTGAGACGTACGCCGCGCAGGTCAAAGTATTCGGCCTCGGCGTTCTCGGTGTCGACAGTCACGTTGTCGATGCCTGACAGGTCGATTGTAGTGGGGGCAGAGTAGCTTGTGCAGCCGTTGGCGAAGTGTGTAGCCACGCGCAGGTTCTTGTCGGCATCGAGCTCGGTCACGGCCAGCGTGGTGTCGCTGACGGGGGTGTCGTTAAGTTTCGTCCAGTCGTTGCTGTCGGAGTTACCGGCATAGACGTCATAGCCGGTGACTGTGGTCTCGACGGGTGCGGCCTCGAAGCTAATGTTGTCGATGAAGAGCATGTATTGGTCGTAGCTCTCGTTGCAGATGGCGAAGTATTGCGTGCCCTCGGGCAGTTCGACTTCGTAGCGTTTCCAGTCGTTACGTATGGCTTTGAATGTCTCAACTTTGGTGAAAGATGATGCAAGACGGTCGGTCGACGATGCCATCACGCTGATGTCTTCGGGGAATACCATGCCTGAGCTGCGGGCATAGAATTCAATGGTCTGGGCTTTGCCCGATAGCTTGGGCGAGATGAGCCGGTCGTCGTTTGATCGGTCGGACGAGTTGATGACGTCGACCGATGCCGACATGAGGCACTGGCCGCCCTCGTAGGGGGCGAACGACGAGGTGCCGATGGTGGGGAAGAAGCCGTCGTGATTGTTGAACACCATGAATGCCATTGGGCTGAACATGTTGGGGTATGAGTGGTAGCCGTCACGTATACCGAGCACGTTACAGCCGTCACCGTCGATAAAGCTCCATTCGCCGGCAGTGTCACATACGAACTCGTCGTATGCCTCGAAGCCTTCGGTGATGTAGCGTGTGGGCTGATTCTCCAGGGTCACCTCGTTCCATGTGATGACGTAAGCATTACCGTTGTCGGTTACTGATATTTCTGAGGGGGCTGGGAGGGCGAGGGAGCTGAATGATGTTTCGGTTGACTTAATGTTGTCGTCGGTGTTCTCGTCGTCATCGCATGTGAGTGTCACGGTGTAAGTGGTGCCCGAACGATCAAATGTTTCATGGCTAATATTAAATGTGTACTCGAGTTCGGTGCCACGCTCCAGTCCTGAGCCTCGGGCGCTCCACACCTCGGTGTCGCCGTCGGTAACACTCACGGTGTAGCTGTCTGATGGTTCTACACCAAGATTGGTGACCTTGACTGAGCATAGGTGATTGCGACCCTGATGCATCTCCTGAGGTATACGGGCGCGTGTGATTGCCATGTCGTTGGCGGGCTCGTCTTTGACGGCGATGTCATCAACGCAGATTTTATTATTGGCGTCTACGCAATGACCTGTCAGGCCGATGCGTATAACGGTGCCTTTATAGTCGGCCAGTGCTATCAGTACCTCGTGCCAGCTGCGGGTGTCGCCGTCGATGGTAAAGTCGCTCACGGTGTCGCCGTTTATGTCTACTTGAAGGCGGTCGTTTGCTCCGGGTATGGTGTAGTAAAAGAAGCTCAGGTAGGGGTTAACTGCGTCTGCTGCAATCTCGATTTTGGCTGAACGCCACACCGAACAGTCGCCGTCGTCGTAGGGGAAGAATGCTGCCATGCCGCCGTCGGGCTTAACCGGTATGATTTCATCGTTCACAAGCTGCTCATAATAGCCCCAGCAGCCCGGTGCATGGTTTGGGTCGGCAATGATTTGTGCGGTCTGTCCTTTGGTTAAAGAACCGCCGGGGAAGTTCTCGGTATAAGGCATTGTGTAGGGCTGTCCCACAACTACGATCGGTGTAGATGCGCCACCTGCCGATTGGCCTGCCGCCGTGTTGGCCTTGATGGTGAAGTCGGTGATGGTCTGAGGCTGTCCCTCGGCCGGGTAGTTGACGACGACCTCGGTGCCGGTAAGATTGCTTGCAATCACATTGGCGCTACCCCCGGCAGTGATAGTGTAGGATACGGCCTCGGGCGCTATCTTGTGGCCGTGAACATTGGTGGTGACGGCCTTCCAGGTGAATTTTAGAACGCCGGGTGCTGTCTCGGTGACTGTCAGCTCTTCGGGCGAAGTGGGCGCGGCCATGCCAATCCATGCATCGGCTACGGCATCGAAGCTATATCCGAATTCGCCTTCGGCTACGGCGGTGTAGCGATATGATCCCTCGGCATCTACATTATCTATATATGATATTTTTTCGCCCGGGCTGCACTCGACGGTGGTGAGTTCGACACCGTCCCGGTAAAGCTTTATGTTTTTCAGTGTCGTTAGCTGCGAGCCCGACATGTCGGTGGCAGGGGCAGTGAGACTGAGTGTCACGTTTAGTGCACCATTTTTGTCGGGTGTGGTAGTAAAGTCGGTTATCTCGGCGGGGCCTGTGGGCAGAACACCACGTGATACTGTGAAATCGTCGGCATAGAGTGTGAACATTCCGGGCTCAGATGCGGCATGAAGTGCGGCATAGTACTCTCCGTCGGCCTCGACTGTGAAAGTTGTTTTGAATACAGTGTGGGTTGTACCCTCGAGATCGGTGTCGGTAATGATGATGTTGTTGAGGTCGTCAGCGGTAGGCTTGGTGCCGATGCGTGCGCCGATGCGTTCGGGATATCCGGCGCTACCGTTCCAGGCAGTGAAGCGCATTTGGTAGTAAATGCCTGCTTTAAGTGCAAGTGCAGCCGAGACCAGGTAGTCGTCCTTTGGGAGCGATGCGGTTGAGCCAAACTCGTTGCGGATATATACGGCCTGTGCGCTTTTGTCATAGCTCCATGTATAGGTTGATTCGTCAATGTTTATCTTGGTGAACTTGGCGAAGTCGTCGGCGGTGTCAAATGATGCCGAGAGCACGTTGTCGGTGCTGACGGATGGCTCGGGGTCTTCGTTGTTGTCACCGGGGTCAGTTGAGCCGCCGTTGCCGCCGGTATATGTCACGGCTATTGATGTGAGAACCGGGGCTCCCATAGTATTCGTGATTTGCACGCTGTTTGCACCCTCGTCGCTCGACCATGTGCTGGTGTAAGTGGTCTTGTCTATGGTGAATGTTCCTTCGGGCAGGCATTCGGCCGCGCCGTTCGAGAATGTATTTGAAGCCTTGGGGCTGGCGAATGATATGGATGTAATGGAGATATTCTCGTTGCGTCCGATAACTTTCACCACTGAGCCCATCGTCATGGTAACGCGGCCGTTTGAAGCCTTATAGCTCGGGGCTGATCCGGCCGAGCCCTGCTCAAAAACGAGTTGTATGTCCTCATTAATATTAATAGGGCTCATCTCTACGAG
>JAAVCJ010000009.1 GCA_014802385.1 Bacteroides sp. | reverse complement strand
AATGCTACCACCCCACCGTAGGGACGCGATTCATCGCGTCCGCCGCAACCGGGCACCCCACCGCCCCACCGAATCAATGCCACCACCCCACCGAATCAATGCCACCGCCCCACCGAATCAATGCCACCACCCCACCGAATCAATGCTACCACCCCACCGTAGGGACGCGATTCATCGCGTCCGCCGCAACCGGGCACCCCACCGCCCCACCGAATCAATGCTACCACCCCACCGTAGGGACGCGATTCATCGCGTCCGCCGCGAGATAGTAATTAGCACCCTGCCGTATTGCCTTCGGCTGGCGGACGCGATAAATCGCGTCCCTACTGATTACCAACACATTATCATATAAACACCAAGCGAGGCGCTGTCATCACGACGCGCCTCGCTTGATAAACCAATCATTATCACATTATATCTTAGCAATGAAAAAATTCTCTCTTTCTTTGTTGCTTTGTGTTATTATAACAAACACCCGAGAGCGATTGTTCAAAAAAAATCGCTAAATTTACGCTCAATAATGAGACACCCCCTGAAGATAGCCCGCGTTATAGTGCAGACGACATGCATTTTAACGATTACGTGGACGCTGATGACAGCACCTACGGCAGCCGTCATTGCCCTCGGCCATACCCTGAGCCGATGGCAACTGATACCCGCCGCAATGGCCGGATCACTCGCCGTCATAGGCTTCTGGCTCATGGTCACCCTCGTCTTCGGCCGCCTCTACTGCTCCACAGTCTGCCCCCTCGGCACACTCCAGGACGCCGCGTCGCGGTTGGGCCGCCCGTTAGCCCGCATCAAGGCCCCCTACAGGTATGCCCGACCCCGGCCCTGGTACGTGCGCGGCGCCATGCTCATACTGCTAATTGTCGGCGTGAGCTTGGGTTCACTCGCCGCCTCATGGGCCACATTGCCATTCCTTCAGATGTCACCCTACGACAGCTACACCAACATCGTGTCTCAGCTCGCCATGCCGGTAGTCGACAGCGTGACAGGTCACACGTCAGCAGCACCCGTGACACGGTTGCTCATAGCAGCCGCCGTCAACCTTATATTCCTTATATTCATGGCCATAACACGCGGCCGTGAAGTATGCAACACACTGTGTCCCGTAGGCGCCGCACTCGGCACCCTCAACCACCTCTCAATGTTACACATAGACATCGACACCGACCGTTGCACCCACTGCCGCCGCTGCGAATACGTCTGCCGGGCGCAGTGCCTCGACAGCACCTCGGGAACCGTCGACGCCGGCCGCTGCGTCACATGCTTTGACTGCCTCGACGTGTGCCGCGACAACGCTATCCACTACACCGTGCGGCGCCACCGCCTGTCGATGCCTATGCTCCAGAGCATCAGGCCACCCCGGCCAGCACTGTCACAGGATATGAAATATACCGACCAACTGACTCGCAAACAATCACACATCAAGAAATGAAACAATATTTAGACCTCCTGCAACACATTCTCGACCAGGGCACCGACAAGAGCGACCGCACAGGCACCGGCACACGCAGCGTCTTCGGCTACCAGATGCGCTTCGACCTCTCCGAAGGTTTTCCGCTACTGACCACCAAGAAACTGCACCTGCGCTCCATCATACACGAACTGCTATGGTTCCTCAAGGGCGACACCAACGTCAAGTATCTGCAAGACAACGGAGTGCGCATCTGGAACGAATGGGCCGACGCCAACGGCGACCTCGGCCACATCTATGGCTACCAGTGGCGATCATGGCCCGACTACGACGGCGGCTTCATAGACCAGATATCCGAAGCCATCGAGACCATACGCAACAACCCTGACTCTCGACGCATCATCGTCAGCGCCTGGAACGTAGCCGACATCAAGAACATGAACCTCCCCCCCTGCCACGCATTCTTCCAGTTCTATGTCGCCGACGGCAAACTCTCATTGCAACTCTATCAGCGCAGCGCCGACACATTCCTCGGCGTACCCTTCAACATCGCCTCATACGCACTGTTGCTCATGATGGTAGCCCAGGTCACAGGACTCAAGCCCGGCACATTCGTCCACACCCTCGGCGACGCCCACATCTACAACAACCACTTCGAGCAAGTCAAGGAACAGCTCAGTCGCCAGCCACGCCACCTGCCACGCATGGTAATCAACCCCGACGTCAAGAGCATATTCGACTTCAAATACGAAGACTTCAAGCTCGAAGACTACGACCCACTACCACATATAAAAGCCGAAGTATCAGTATGATAACAATTATAGCAGCCGTGACCGCCGACATGGGTCTGGGACGTCGCGGCGACCTCCTCTACCACATCAGCGCCGACCTGCGCCGCTTCAAGTCACTCACAATGGGACACCCCATCATCATGGGGCGCAACACATTCGAGTCCTTCCCCAACGGAGCACTGCCCAGACGCCGCAACATAGTCATCACAACACGCCCCCACTACTCAGCCCCCGGCGTCGAAGTCTATCCATCGCTCGAGGCCGCCATAGCCGCCACCAGGGGCGACGACTGCTTCNTNATAGGCGGCGGACGCGTNTACCGNGACGCNATGCCGNTGGCCGACAGACTCGAACTNACCCACATCGACGCCCCTTCGCCCGAAGGNACCGACACCTATTTCCCCATAGTCGACGNCGATACATGGCACTGCACCNCCCGCGAGCAACCCGCCACCGACCCACNNACNGGNGTGACCTACACCTTTGCCACCTACACCCGCCGCCGATAGCCACGGCAGTAGCACNTGCACGTTACTACCCGTTTTTCCGCCGAATTTTTTTTCGCCGAATTGTTAAAATACAGTACTTGTACTTGATTTTAACAAAAATCATTATAACTTTGCACCGTAACTCACGCCGTAGCAGTAATTATATTACTGTTGGGCAGGGGTGAAAATCACTAACAATACTGATTATTAATCAGNGNGTTAGCACATAAAAAGGCGTTATTGACGCTTGGTTTCTTACACTTGAAACTTCGCAACTTTCAGCTAAACAGGAAACCATGCAACGATGATGTCCATGGGTATGATTATATACCAACGCGGTTACAGCGTGAGCTGTAGCCGTTAGTGGGTTTATCATACGGCGTGGGGTCAGTTGCTTGTTTCGTTTAGCAGGGCAATGCGAAGGCCTCAAGTGTGAAGCGAGCAACAAAGGCTTCACGTCTTCTGTCTTTAAAAGAGCAGTTTTTTATTATTAATGTCCGGCTGAAGCCGTCGGACCGACAAAAAAACTGCACTTAAACCTTGCAACCATCGAGTTTTATATCGACGATAGCTGTCAGACTTTTATTAGTACTGACAGCCATAGTCATGTNAGNGCCTGAGATCGGGGCGGTGACNGTCAGCGACAGTCTCCGCGTCAGGCTGCACTACCGTTGTGGCAGTTCAGTGATNGATTCTGCTTTCANTGCCAATGACAGTGCCATCGTCAGTCTCCGCCGNCTCGCTCACGCGCCCGAAAACATTCATGCCGTCAGCATCGTGTCAAGTGCATCACCCGAAGGCACAGNACAGTACAACAACACATTATCGGCACGCCGCTCCCGGGCGGCGCTCGACTTACTCACTGACATATTCGGACATGACTCCGTTCCCGTCTGCGTCACNTCAATCGGCGTCGACTACCGTAGCCTCAGAGAGCGCCTCGGCACAATGCCGCTNAGCAGTATTTATTCCAGTCTCAGAGTCTCAGAAATATCAATCAGTTACACTACAGCCGGGACATCTGCCCAAAAGCCTCACACACCACTCCCTGCCTTAANAGTTCCGGCNCCCCATTTACCTGATCGAGTTGTTATCGCCCCNGCCTCTGCTCTCAGTCAGCAGCNAAAAGGCAATCACTTTNCCCTGTCCACCAATCTGCTTTATGATGCTTTAGCTATTCCGACGCTTGGCGTACACATGATATTGCCACGCCACATTGTAGTTGGACTCTCGGGTATGTATGCCTGGTGGGGAGGTGCACGACAGGGACGTTACTGGAGAGCCCAGGGTTGCCAACTGTTTTTGAGACATTACCTGTCTGATAGCGATTTANTCNGTGGNCATCACATCGGCCTCTANGGCGAAGTGCTGCGTTACGATTTCAGTTTCGGTTCGCGGGGACAACTCAGCGGTGACTCCGGNGCCCCGTTCGANTACCACCCCACATGGTGTGTCGGTGCCGANTACGGCTACAGCTTCAGACTAAACNACCGTCTGCGCCTCGATCTCTCGGTAGGCATCGGNTACATGACCNGACATTACCTCAAATACCGCATAACAGACGGTCACAGCGTGTGGCAATCAAGTCAGAATCGTCGNTACTTAGGCCCCACCAAGGCCGAGGCATCCATCATCTGGATAATAGGGAAAGGAGGCTGTCGATGAGACTCCNCNTCAAAGACAACAAATGGATTGTCAGACTCTTCATGGCCATNTTACTCGCCGCTGCGCTTAATTCGTGCCAACACCAGCAGGAGCTATGTCTTGACCACGATGTCCACCGGCAACGTCCGGTCGAGATAGTTTTCGACTGGTCTGAACNCCCGGACGCCTCTCCGCTCACCATGAGTCTCTATCTTTTCCCGCTCCATGGCGGCAAATCACGCCGCTATGAATTCAACGGCNATCATGGAGGTACGATTATGCTCGCCCCCGACCAATACACTGCCATCGCTATCAACTCCGATACCGAGCGTACCACCGTGCGCAACACGTCCAGCCTTGAGACATTCGAGATATGGCTCCGTGGCGACTTCGCTATCGGCCAGCAGCGAGCCGACGCCCCCCTGTGCAACCAATCTGATATGATATGGATAGGCCAGACNGACAACATAGACTGTCGCTACAGTGACNGCATTATTGTACGTATGTACGAAGCCGTCTGCCACTGCACGGTCGACGTCCTCAATGTTACCAACCACTCTAAAGTACATTCGGTTACAGCCACACTCTCAGGTATGAACGAATCCATATCGGCACTCAGCCGCCAGACACTCACGGCCAACAGTGCACTCATCGGATTCTCTATGGAACGCCCGATGCCTAATACCCTCCACAGCACCATGCTGACACTCGGACACTGTGGCCGCCAGCGCACACGCGACGCCACCGCGGCCTGCGACCTCCCTCACCTGCTGTCATTATACTTCACTCTTAACGACGGCTCGCACTGTGTCCAATCTATCGACGTCGCCGATCAGATGCACTCCCAGAGCATCGAAGACTGCCACATTGTCATCGATACCGTCACCGTCCCCACCACGGGTACACCACCGGGTGGAGGCCTCACAGGCACCGTCACCGATTGGGGTGACGAAATCAATATCGTTATCAGACCCTGAAGCTATTTCAAAACCATATATCAATTCATTTAACCAATTAAATTTTAACCAACTTAATTAATCAAAAAAATGAAAGCTTATTTTTTTCTGCTGCTGGGAGCAATGGCAGCCACAGCATTCACAAGCTGCTCAGAAGATGAAGTGGTAGCTGTAAACTCAGGTCACCCTATCGAGTTCCATACCGACATGTTGTCGAGAGGCACAATGAACACTACCGCCAATCTCAGCGAGTTCTATGTGTATGCCTACACCGACGGCGGCCAGGAAGTGATGCCCAAAACCCTGTTTACAAAAGACGCCGCCTCGGGCAATTTCGTGTCAGAAAAGAAATACTACTGGCCCGCTGAAGGCACTGTCAAATTCCTCGCCTACACATCTTATGGCTCTGAAGAACCCACACTCTCTCCTGACGATCAAAAATTAACTGTAATCGCCGGACAGCATCCTGAACAATCGTTTGACTTTATAACTGCCAAGGCCTCAGGAACAAAAAAAGATAATGAAAAAACAGGTGTGGAATTAACCTTCGAACATCGCTTTGCTCAGGTAGAAATTAAAGTCCTATCTCGAAATAAAGATTTTGAAATTGAGGTTGGACGTGGTTGGATTGGACCGCTGATGCGATGGAAAAGTATATACGATTTCTTAGCCAATACCTGGACATCAACAAATCTTACTGGATCTTATAACTTTAACAGCCTACCTTATGTAGTCAATAATGAAACCATTACTGGTTTAGGTCATAGCGTTAAGGTGAATGAAACCGCTCAAACACTTACCGATAATGGAACTAACGGCCGAAATTTATTAATAGTTCCTGGCCAAGATATAAAAGCTTGGGATGTAGCCAACGATAAGACTAATACTAAACAGGGAGGCTTTATAGCACTGGTACTTAATGTAAAAAAAGACGGCAAGCCCTACTTTAACCAAGAAGATTATGATGTGGACGTCACCAAATCTTTCATAAATATATCTGACGGCAGTCAAGGAATAGTCTCAATGATTCCACTAGCACATAAATATGAAGCCGGTAAAAAGTATGTTATCACGATTGACTTGACCGATGGTTTAGGTTATTGGCGCCACGACACCCCCGAATTGGGAGGCGACCCACTGCTCGGTAATCCCATCACCATTACATCGGTTGAAGTTACTGATTGGGTGAACACTACCAACCAGACACTGACCCCCAACAAATAGTATCACCTGAATAACATAATCCGAAATAGCACGGCGCGGCACATTATTGTCGCGCCTTTTTTAATAACTCCGCCATCAACAAAAATCACAAAAAAATATGCCGCAACATTTGGAAATCTAAAAAACAACCACTATCTTTGTACCCGTAAAAATGACTCATGGGGTATTAGCTCATCTGGCTAGAGCGCGACACTGGCAGTGTCGAGGTGAGCGGTTCGAGTCCGCTATACTCCACCACCAATCAGCAAGTCACCCCAACTTGCTGATTTTTTTATCTCCACCCCCCAACTCCACTGCCCCACTGCAAACGTTGCACACCGCCACCTAACCCACTGACACTCAGTAGGGACGCGATTCATCGCGTCCGCCGCGAATAAGTGCCGAAGGCATTACGGCAGGGTGTTAATTACTATCTCGATGCGGACGCGATAAATCGCGTCCCTACGGGTGTGTTATATCTGCTGATGCGGAGTGCCGAAGGCACGACGTCATGGTTAACCATGCATGACCGCAGGGAATGCACGGACAGCAGCACCACCTCCACCCTGACAATCAGTCAAGAAACTGAAGATTATCCAACACAACAGAGGGCCGAATTTCCATTTTCGAGAAAGCGAATAATTTTGTTCCAAGATCCTTTATTGATGCTCCTATATGATAAAGAGTATCATCAACTACCATAAAACGGTCATGGATTTTAGCTACGGCCCTCACCTCAATCGGAGCATATTGGCGATTATGCCTGTCAATATCCAGCTGAAAAGTCGCTGTTATACGACGTGTGTATATTATCGCCTCAACTCCCTCATTGCGATTGTCAAGCTGAGTCAGGACTGTGTCATCAACATAGTTGTCAATCAGAATTATTCTACTTTTCGCCGAACGGACAAGCTGATTGACAAACCGGTGTGCATCAAATATTTGACCGTCAAAAAGTACACCTTCCTTCGGAGGCAGCGAAGTACGAATGAAGAAATCAACCTTGCCGGCCAGCTCTTTTATTTGGTTATCATGTTCCGACAGGCGATGATCAATCCGGCTCTCCATCAGCTGTATCCGTTGATTGACACTATAACCCCGCAAAAGGTAATCCTTCAGTATCTTATTGGCCCACTGACGAAATTGTGTACCTCTGATTGATTTAACACGATAGCCGACCGAAATAATAACATCGAGAGAATAAAGTTTGACCGGCCTATCCGATTTTGCAATGTGCAAAAATTGCACATTGCTTTTCTCTTCCAGTTCAGCTTCATTAAAAATATTATTTATATGACGTGTTATAACCGTACGGTCTCTCTGAAAAAGCTCAGACATCTGAGCCTGAGTGAGCCACACAGTCTCATTCTCGACCCTTACATCTAACGAGAGAGTCGAGTCGGGTTGATACAATATTATCTCATTACCATCATTAGGCATGAGTATTTGATTGGTGTTATTATCTTCCATCGCATAGTCTTATGTCGGATACAAAGTTAGTGAAAATATCCCGGCACACAAGTTTATTGTATTCTCATAGTAAATATGATTTTACACCTCCACCACCCCTAATCCACCGTAGGGACGCGATTCATCGCGTCCGCCACCAATAAGTGCCGGAGGCACGACGTCATGGTTAGCCGTGCATGACCGCAGGGAGTGCACGGACAGGAGCGACGACGTCATCACCACCTAACACACTGACACCCAGTAGAGACGCGATTCATCGCGTCCGCCGCCAACGAGTGCCACCGTGTGCGTCCGCAAGCCACCGGGCCACTACTGCCGGCGAGGTAGTAGTGGCTTCACGCCGGGGGCGAGCATCGGTTGAAGCGCCTCGTAGGGTATGAGACAGGCCGGCATACCGGCCGCATAACAAGCTATCTCATACTGCTGATACAGGAACACCACGCCGTCCTGTCGGAAGTCGGGAGGGCATACGGGCAGCTGCATGGTGTCGGGATTGATAAGCAGCGCGTCGCGCAGCGTCGGCGCCACGTCACCCCCCTCAGTACTATCGGCGAAGTCGGCCTTGAAATACTGCTCCCACAGTTCCTTTTTCACCAGTTCTATAAGTTCGGCACGGCGCTCGGGCACGAACGCATTGGCGTACGTAAGAGCCTGACCTGTATTGCGGTCGAATGTCTGCGAGAGTGCCACCGAGCCACCGTGAGCACCGCCCATGTCGCCGTAGGTCAAGAATGTGTAGGTGAGCAGACTATCGCTTTCAAACGAAGGAACAAACCTAAGGTAGAATTCGTAATTGACCGATAAGGTGGAGTCCTTCACGAATTCCTTGAAGTCGGTCTCAGCAATCGACCTTAGGCAACCTCCGGCCATGGCCGCGAGCGAGTCCCCGTCGGCAAGCACCTGATTGTCAATAGCAAAAAGTTCTTTGTTACCGAAGATGTCACTGTAGGCGAGACGATTGCCCAGCCAACGTCTCACGCTATCGGCAAGAGCCCCGCCGACGCCCGGCGAGGGATAACGACCTACAATAGCGATTCTTGCGCTACACCGTCCGAGTGTCAGTGAATCGCTCCATGCCACTGAATCGGTGGTAAACTCAGGTAACACCTCCGTTACCTCCATAGTGTCGGGAGCAGCCTGAGTTTGCTTACCCGACTGACTGCAACCCGAACCTATTAAAAGGCTCACAGCCAGCATTATGCCAAATATCTTTTTCATGATTCATTCAGTTGTATTTATGCCACAAAATTACACAAATATTCTCAATAAGTCCCTCATCAGAACACATTACGACTACGGAATCCAGTAGTATTGGGGCCTTTGACGATGGGCCGCCACCCAATCCTTAAGTTCGGCAACCGATTTGACACCATCGGCGATAACTGCCTCGTAGTATTCCACACCGTGAAAGCCACACTCAGCCTGAGTCTCAAATTTCAGACTCAAAATCAGTTCGCGCTGCTCGGGAGTCATTACCGCTTCTATTCGGTCAGCCATGCGTTCAAAAAAACCGTCATACTCCGACCCCTCCTCAATGTGAATGATGTCAATCTGCCACATCGCCCCATCGGCAGCGCGGTACGACACGTGCCACGCGATGCAGCGCTCTTCGGTATGAAGTCCGTTAATACACTTGATTTCAGCCACATTCCGGTTCTTGGCAATCTCTGACATGATGCCGAAGCTACCCTCGGTAGTCACCCCCTGCGAGTACACATGCAAGTCAATATCACGGTGCGAGGCCAGCAGCCCCATGCGCAGCGACCCTACCAAATTGACCCTGCAACCCGCTGTCCGCCATACGTCTACAACTCGCGACTCATTCAACACCTCACGTGCCACAGCCTCATTAGCTGCCGCCCGCTCAAAAATTTCCTTATGCTTCATCTTCTTTGCGATTTGATAAATCTACAAAGTTACAACAAAATGACCGATAAGACAATCATCACATCGACAAGCACAATGAGCAGTGTATTGGATAGTTTAACGACTGAAAAGATAATGAATGGTTTAGGGTTTGTGGTGGGGGATATTGCGGGGGTGGAAGCTGAGTATTTCTGAGCGCAGGTGCGAGCGATCAAGGTGCAGGTAAATCTCGGTGGCCGCTATCGACTCGTGACCCAGCATCTGCTGTATGGCACGCAGGTTGGCGCCGCCCTCGAGCAGATGGGTGGCGAACGAGTGGCGCAGCGTGTGGGGCGAGATGGTTCGCCTTATGCCGGCACGCTCGGCGAGCTGTCTGACGATGCGGAACACCATGCTGCGGCACAGGCGTGTACCGCGGCGCGCGCTCACAAACAGAATGTGTTCCTCGCCGGGCCTGGCGCTGATGGTGTCGCGCACCTCCATATAGTCGGCTATGGCCCTCGCGGTCGCCTCGGCCAGCGGCACCAGGCGTTCCTTGCTGCCCTTGCCGCGCACCACGATATAGCCGTCGTTCAGGAACAGGCGTCCTATCTCCAGGTCGCACAGCTCGCTCACTCGCAGACCACAGCCATACAGCACCTCGATTATCGTGCGGTTGCGCATCGACTCCTCGCTGTCGGGGTCTATCGACTCGATCATGGCGTCGATTTCCTCGACCGTGAGCACTTCGGGCAGATGCAGGCCCGTCAGCGGCGCCTCAAGCAGCTCGGTAGGGTCGGTCTCGATGTACCCCTCGAGCCTCATGAACCTGAAAAACGACCTCAGCCCCGACACAATGCGGGCCTGTGAGCGCGGTGCTATGCCCAGGTCGTGCAGCCCGGCCATNAACTCGGTGAGGTCGTCTAACTCNACGTGNCTCAGCAGCTTGCCGCGTCCCNGCANCCAGTTCAGAAACTTATTCACATCGTTCAGATAAGCCTCGCGCGTGTTGTCGCTCAGTCCACGCTCAAGCACCAGGTGGGCGGCAAACTCCCGCTCCAGCTTACGTATGTCATGAATAGCTCGCATNGCTCNGGGTCTNTCAGAAGTATATGTCGAAATGCTGNCNGGGCAGGTCACTGCGGCCGGCGGCTATCAGCACCTTGCCGTTGCTGAACGTCATCGCCCTNNNGAGCGCCGCGGCCGCCGACGCTGCATACCGGGCACGGTCGGTTATTATCACCGTGCCGCCCGACTCCANGGTCGCCGCTACCGGGGCCGACAGCTGTTCGTCGGCCTCACCGGGGGTTATAATCAGCATCTCNGTCGCTCCNGGCTGCCCTATGGCCACACCGCGGTCGACCTTACGGGCTATCGATGTCACGACCTCATCGAGCGNCCCCACGGCACTTACCGACGCCGGGNCGAGACGGCTCAACAGCCTCAGCACCAGCTTCAGCACCTCGCTGTCGGCCCTGTGGTTGGCCTCAATGGCGGCATACAGGTAGTAGCGACACCGCCGTTCTCTCAGCGTGTTGACTATCAGGTCGTAGGCAAACGGCGAGTGAATNCCGAATCCACGGCTGTGACGCCAGCGGGCAGCCACCTTCAGCCACGCTCCCCTCATGCCAGGCCCTCCTTGCGGGCCGCCACGGCCAGCGCCGCGATGACCCAAAGGTATATCAGAATGATGGCTACGGTGGCCACATTGCCGGTCACATGCAGCGAGCGGGGGTCAAACTTCATCGTCAGCGTGTGCTCACCATCGGGCAGGCGTATGGCNCGCAGCAGGTAGTCGACGCGGCCTATGGGCAGCTCGTCGCCGTTGTCGAGCGTCGCNCTCCAGCCCCANGGGAAGTACACCTCCGAGAACACCGCCAGGGCGCCCGATGCCGTGTTGAACCTGTAGGTCAGCTCGTTGGGCCTGTAGTCGGTCAGCGNTATCGTGTCGCCGGGGGCCACCGCGGGTGCCTTGTCGCCCAGTATGTCGACAAATCGGCGGTCGGTCACGGCCGTCGTCGCCGGGTCAATGCGGTCGAGGGCGGCCATCTCGGCGTCGGCGCCGTCAACCACCTCGAGCGTGTCCACCAGCCAAGCGTTGCCGAGAGCGGCCTCNTTGGGNATGACACGGCCTTGAGGGTCAATTATATACTTNCCGTTNAGCATGTNTATTACATTCAGGTTGGCCTCGTCAAACGCNCCCGACGCCGCCGGCAGCAGGTGNCGTTCCANCATNTCCTGATANCGGGTNAGNTTGGCCGCGTGATAGCCNCCAAGCGACTTGTGATAGTAGCTTGGGTCGGCCGACTGGAACAGCGCCCCCATCGGCATCACNCGGTAGTAGCCCTGNTCCTGCAATATCACCCTGTCGGCCTGGGTCATAGCCACACGCTCGGTGGNCGGNGCCGGCTCGGTGAAGCTCTCGTGGCTCACATAGCGCTTGTCGACGCCATAGAGGTCAAACAGNACCAGCACGCCCACAGCGGCGGCGGCCACCTTGTCGCGGCCCATAGCTATGCCCCACATCATGGCACAGCCGGCCAGCAGTATCAGCAGCAGGCTGCGGCCCGCGTCGGCGCTCACCATCGAGTGGCGCAGCTCGGTCACAGCCGCCGCAATGCGCGGGTTGGCAATCGAGTAGGCATTNACNACATCGGCNCCATATCCCTGCTGTTGCAGGCTCTCGCTTATCATCACCGCCATGTCACGGTCGCCCTGGCTTATGGCGCTGCCATAGAAGCCCGGGAACAGCCAGCCCAGCAGGCACAGCACGGCCACGCCGCCAAAGCTCCACGCCACCGCCTTGAGGTATCGGCGGCGGTCGGCAACCTCGGCCGTAAGCACCTTCTGCAGGGCCAGGACACCCAGCAGCGGCATCGCCAGCTGGGCCACCACGAGTATCGACTCGGGGGTGCGGAATTTGTTGTACATCGGCACGATGTCAATGAACAGGTCGGTCANCGACATGAAATTGCGGCCCCAGGCCAGCGCTATCGACAGCACCGTNGCCGCCANNATGGCCCACTTCAGCGGGCCGCGCACCACCACCAGACCGAGGACGAACAGCGCGCATATTATCGCACCCACATAGACCGGGCCGTTGGTGCCCTCGGGCTCGCCGAAATATTGTGACGCGAACTGGGCTATATACTGCTGTTCCATACCGTTAAGGCCGCTCTTGGCTATAGCCTCCTGAGCGCCGTCCAGGTCGGTCAGCGACATCATCTTCATACGGCCCCCCACGGGCTTGGCGCTCGCGCCGCCCTTGACGTTGGGTATGAGCAGCGAGAACGTCTCCGAGCGGCCATAGCTGTACTGCGTTATGTAGTCNCGGTCAAGGCCGCCGTCGGTGGCGGCTGCCGTGGCGTGAGGGTCGGTGAGCTCAGAGTGGCCGCCGCGTATAGTCTCGGANGTGTANCGCCACGTGTTGTAGAGCGACGGTGCNTTGGCNGCCACAGCCAGGGCGGCCGCCACCGCGAGCGANGCGCTGCCTTTGACCCACGCNCCCACCTGGTGACGGCNCACGGCGCTCACCAGGTAGGCCACCGCCAGTATCACGATCATGAANCCGAAGTAGTAGGTCATCTGAATGTGGTTGGCCGCAATCTGCATCATCAGCGCCACNGCCGCGAGCGCGCCGCCGGCCAGCCACTGACGCCTGTANGCCAGAATCACGCCAGCCAGCGTGGGCGGCACGTAGGCCAGCGTTATGAACTTCCAGATGTGGCCCGCGCCTATAATGATGACAAAGTAGCTCGACAGGCCCCACGCTATGGCGCCTATCANGGCATAGTACCAACGGCGGCGCAGGGCTATCAGCAGCCAGTACATGCCCATCATCATCATCATCATGAGGCCCGATGTCGACGGCAGTCCCAGCGAGTACACCTTGCCTATCCACTCAAACAGCGAGTTGCTGGGATAGGACGGTGCTATCTGGAACGTCGGCATACCGCCGAACAGCGAGTTAGTCCATCTCGTNGTCTCGCCCGTCGCCTCCTTGAAGGCACGGGCCTCCTCGCCATTGGCAATGCCCTGCTGCACATCATGTTGCTGCAGCGTGTTACCCTCCATCGAGTCGGGATAGAAGAATGCCAGCGATATTATCGCCATCACAACGATGGCCACTATCGAACCCCACACCTGCGGGTTGTTGATNACGCGTTTAAAGTCCGGTTTCATAATATGTTAACTTCGGTTATTGTTTTTGTATCAGTAGGGGCTCGGCATAGTGCATCACATGCTCCATGTCGTTCCACAGCGACGGTATCAGCGGCAGCAGCTCGTTCTTGAAGTGCTCGAAAATGCGGCCCGACAGGTCGTGTTGGTCAACCTTGGTCACGTCGATGCCGCTCTTGTCACACACCACCCTGACGATGTGGGCCAGCTGTCCGAAGCCCATGTAAGGCTCCGAGTCACTGTCGACGGGCGGGCGGCTGAACATGCGGCTCAGGTCGAGCCTTATCTCCAGGTCGTTGAGCGACCGTGCCGACAGCTCGCGGCCGTCGGGCCCCACGAGCGTGTACGATGTCTCGTCGGGCAACACCACCGTCACCACGCCGCTGTCGCCCATGCTCATGGCGTCGATGTCGAGCAGTGCCACCTGGTCGCGGTTGTTCTCATCGTCAAGCAGTTGCAACTGTGTACGGGCCACTATGTTGTCAATCCAGCGGTCAAAGTCATGGCCGTGAAAGTTGCGGTGCAGCGACCGGTTGCTGCCGTCGCGCTCGGTGCCGTTCACCGCCTCGCTGTAGTGAAACAGCTTGTCGAGCAGCGTCACCGGGAAGAAGTGGTCGGCATGTATGTCCAGATTGTCCGAGCGCCTCAGACGGTCGCCCAGATATATCTCAATCGATTCGTAGTCAAGCAGGTTATCCATAATATGTGATTATACATCACAAAGGTAGTAATTTTTTGACAAGTTACCCAACAGTGGGCCTATCCCAATTGCCTCAGCGCCCCGCCTATTACGCGCCACAGCCTCGCGCCCTTGGGCCGGCCCCTCTCCATGAACCGGCGGTAGGCGTCGCCGTCGCCGAGCCCGTCGATCACTGTGCACGCCAGCGCACGCGTTATCACCAGGTCGTCGTGACACCCCGACACGGCGCTGTAGCCCCCTCCCGGCAGGCTGCGGTAGGTCGAGAGCTCGTTACAGCACTCGCTGTCGCGCTCCACGAGCTTGTGGTCGCGCAGGGCTGCGTTGAGCCGGGTGATAGCCATCGTCTTGGTGGCCCTGTTCATGTGAAATCCGGGCTTGAGCCGCGGCTGCTGGTCGCCGGGTTCACCCGTCTGCCTGTGGTACAGGTTGCTGTAGCTCGTCGCTATGTCGTTGAGTATGCACAGCGAGGGGTCGCCCTCGGTGTTGTCTGACTCGAGCGTGTTGCTCTCGTAGACCAGCAGCGCGTTGCCATACCACCGGCCTATCGCGGCCGCTTTCCAGGCCAGTATGTCGTGGTCACAGTGGCCGCGCCACTGGGCTACCAGCTCCAGACACCCCGGGTGTGACACGCGGTCAAACACCGCTATCACCGAGTAGTCTGACTTAGCCGAGCGGCCGCCCACGTCGACCACCGCTATGTAGCGCGAGTTGTAGGCCCCGGCATCGGGCACCGGGCGCGACCACACGCTCAGATTGCCCTTCGAGTCGGGCACGAACCTCATCTCGGACAGGCTCTCACAGCCCGTCATCACCGGCCCTGTCATCTCGCCCCTCTCGGCAGCCTCACGACAGTAGGTCGACGCATAGTTGATGTGCTCCTCGGCAAACACAGCGCTGCCCGTGTTGGCGAACGCCTCGACGTCGTTGGTCGGATACTCGGCCTTCATGCACGAGTGGTCGCTCATCTCCTTGCGCCTCTGGTGATACCAGTTCACCTGCTCGAGCGTACAGCCGTACACGTCGATAAGATTGCGCTCGTAGTCGTCAATCTCACTNAGCAGCTTCTCACGGTCATCGACCGGNGTCGAGTATATGTCGATATAGTACCACGGTATGAACACCGGGCGTTTGTCNCTCTCACCGGCACACGCCCTGAGCCACTCCTTGTGAAAGAAGTTGCCCACGCCGTTGGCCGTGCTCTCCATCACCACCATCGTGAGCGGATTGATGTTGATCGAGCCGCTCACGGCCCTCATCACGTCGGCCGGCGAGCGCTGCTGGGTGTCTGACCAGAACGCCACCTCTGACAGGTGGGCCATAGCATAGTCTGACCCGCGCACGGCGTCATAGTTCTCGCTCGACGCTATTGTCACCCTACAGCCTCGGCCGGGAATTTCGCGCACGTTGGTCGACCGTTCGTAGGGTCTGAACTCGGCCTTCGACCCCTCGTCGCCCAGCCACATAGGGTCAGGATAGTCGGCCAGCAGCCTGGCATACATACCGCGTATGGTACCGGCCGCGTCCTTCACGTGGGCACATATCAGCGAGTTCCAGTTCTTGATGAGCGTACACTGTATCCACGCCATGTACATCTGTACCAGCGTCGAGCCGCCCCACTGGCGGGCCTTCAGCATTATAAGGCGTATGGGCCTGCCGGCGCGGCGGTCTTCCTCAAACANCNTCGCCACATACCGCTGGGGGTTGTTCAGCACCAGCGGCACTATCTTGCCCGTGGTCTTNTCCTGAATCTTGCAGCAGCTCACACACCAGAACTCAAAGTCATGGCGCGAGCGCAGACGGTCAAACATCTCGGGGTCGGTCAGCGCGCGGGTGTANTCNTCGTCNGCCATCATNTCGACAGGTATCATCACCTTGCCGCTNCCCGACGGGTGAGCCACCNCGATGCGGGNGCCCGAGCAGCCCAGTCCCTTGACCGGGTCGTGAGGTGTGGCGGCCAGNCGTCTGAACATAGCGTCCTGACGCTGTATATCGTCAATATTGGGTGTGTTGTTCATATTATTGGGGTTAGGTTAAGGAATTTTGATTCGGTATGGGTCAGCGGTNTCAACACGGCGTCGGCCGACAGCAACGCGTCGAGCGTCACNACCACGTCGGTGCGGCGCGGCATCAGCAGCCGGTGGGCTACAGGNTGTTCAAGGCGNCCGTTCATCACCACGCTCGACAGCGTCGCCCCCGGGCGGTGGCCATTGTGAGCCGACACTGTCACCGTGCCGCTGACGNNCGCGGCGGTCAGGTCAACCACGACCTCGGTGAGCAGCGGNACGCCGGCTATCTTGTGGGTCACCTTCAGTGGTACGGGAGTCTCGTAGCTGCACCTCACAGGGCTCTCGACGTCGGCCGTCAGGTCATACAGCGCCTCCTCGGTTTCAGACGTAGCCNGGGCACCGGCNGCACCCGTGTACACNGCCGACAGCGGCGGCANCTGACGCTCGGCCCACGCTTCAATACCGGGCCAGTACACCAGTGCCTGCGACATCNCGCCGTCACCTGGNCTTATAGCCAGCAGCTCGCCGTGGGTAGNCACCCACGCCAGCATCGTCGCCCGGGTGNGCGTCGCCAGCGTCCTCACTTTGTTGCCNTCNATNACNACNANGTCGCNNCCNGCCAGGGCATACACCNTGCCGTCACCTCCCGTGGCTGTCACCACNGCCTCGGGGCCNGTCACGCGGCGCCGGTCGAGCATGATGGGGGCCCNNAGCGTGTGACCCGACAGGGCCACGCTCATGATGCCGTCGTCGCCCATCACGTGAAACCGCGCACGCGAGCCTTCCCANGCGCTGCCCGACTGACGCGCCACCGGGTGAATGGCCCCTATGCGGCCGTTGCCCACCTTCAGCCCCGCCACGTCGGCCATCGGCGCCAGGCTGCTGTAACTCAACAGGTGGCCCTGATAGCGCACCGTCCCGTTGAACGACCTCGGCACCGTGTAGCTGCCGCCCGCNACAAGNCTCACNGGCCTCANTNCGGGGTCAATGTAGCACGCATAACGGCCACAGCGCGTCAGNTCAAACGTCTGCGANCTCACGTTGCCGTCGGCGTCACGTNCCGTNATNTTNATCGAGGTCGCCTCAGGGTCGGGATAGGCTATCACGGGCGACAGCGCCATGTCACTNTAACCCTCGCTCANCGNCTCGGTGGCCACGCNACANCTCAGCGCTCCGTGGCTCACGGCCGTCACTGTCTCAAGNCTCNTCAGCCCNGAGCCGCTGTTCACNAANTGCGANCACCGNGCCCCCTCATACAGNCCTACGCTCAGGTTGCCAAGCAGCGTCACCTCGGCCTGCTCTATGCCCACCGTGCCCGTNACCGCGTGGGGNACCCTGCAGCGCGACAGCCATGAGTCGTCGTCGGNCACAGCCCTCTCGAGCAGCTCCACCTCGCGGTCNACCGTCAGCCGGCGCGCCCTGATGTCNACGCTNCGCGCCTCGGCCGAACCCTCAAACGGATTGTCGACCGTCAGCACCGTCTCAAACAACGAGTCAAGACGGCCCATAGCACGCCTGACNCGCCGCGCCACAGCCTCACGGCCACCCGACGCGTCGGCACACCCCGGCAACGTCACCGTCAGCCGGTCGCCGGNACTNCCGCTGTAGGTCAGGTGATTGNCCGCCCTCATGNCAAGGTCGACACNGTGAAACTGAGGTGACAGCTGCACCTCGAGCCGCGCCACACGCCGNCCNGCCGCNGAGCTGCCGCTACCGGGCAACGTCATCGACAGCCTGTACACAGCCGCCGACACACGTCCGGGCAGCACGCGNCCGCCCGCCAGGTCGACCGACATATCGAACGCCGACCCCGCGTCATGCCTGCCCGTAGGCACGTGCAGCTTAGGCACCGACTCAAACANCAGCCTGTTACCGGCATCGAACAGCCTGTAACGCACCATCACGGGCGCCACAAAAGCACCGTCGGCCACAGCCTCAGCGGCCCACAGCCGGTANCTCGCGGCCACAGCCTTGTCAAGNTTAGCCCCGTCGTCGGGCACAAGCGACACTACCCCNGGGCCGTATGNGCCTCCGAGCTTGAAACCATCGACCGACAGCACGCCCGACCACTCGGACGANACCNGTGACATCAGCGTCGGGTANGCCGATGGCCCCAAAGGCACCTCGGCCCTCAGTACACCGTTCTCGTCCCACACTATATGGTACATCTGCTTGTCGGTCAGCACCATGAAGCCGTCCGACACATCGTAAGCCGATACAGGCCGCCCATCGAGCTGATTAGTNATGATATACGGTTCGANNGGGCCTGTCGACGCCTCGTGTACCGACGCTGCGAGCAGCTGTCCGTCNACCATCAGCTCGACGACCTCGCCGTCGCGCGNAAAAGCACCTATCACACGCCACGGCCCCGGCACGGCAAGCCGCGGCGGCAGCGCAGGTACAAGCACGTCAGCCCCGATGTTGAAATCGGGGCGAAAATTAAGACACNAGTGGGCAAGCNCGGGCAAAGAAGGCAAAAGAGAACATTTCATAGCACAGAAAAAGAATTATATTTTCTGCAAAGATACAACGCCCTCGTCCCGAAACCGCGCAAACTTACAACAACGCCCCCTNACANCAGCATNNCCCTNCTGTACATCAACACATTAACGTAGGGACGCGAATTTTCGCGTCCGNACCCTCACAGCAGCANATNNCTACNGTATATCANCANATTAACGTAGGGACGCGAATTTTCGCGNCCNCACCCTNACAGCAGCANNTNNCTNCTGTATATCAACANATTAACGTAGGGACGCGAATTTTCGCGTCCGCACCCTCACAGCAGCATATCCCTACTGTACATCAACACATTAACGTAGGGACGCGAATTTTCGCGTCCGCACCCTCACAACAACATATCCCTACTGTACAGCACATTAACGTAGGGACGNGAATTTTCGCGTCCGCNCCCTCNCAGNANCATATCCNTNCTGTATATCANCACANTAACGTAGGGACGCGAATTNTCGCGNCCGCACCCTCACAGCAGCATATCCCTACTGTACATCANCACATTAACGTAGGGACGCGAATTTTCGCGNCCGCACNCTNACAGCAGCATATCCCTNCTGTACATCAACACATTAACGTAGGGACGCGAATTTTCGCGTCCGNACCCTNACAGCAGCATATNCCTNCTGTATATCAACNCATTANAGCATNGANAGGTAGCGCTGGCCGGTNTCGGGNAGTATGGCGACAATGGTTTTGCCGGCATTGGCAGGGTCNGCGGCCTGACGCAGGGCCGCAGCGAGGGCGGCGCCTGACGATATGCCNGCGAAGATNCCTTCGCGGGTGGCGAGCTCGCGCATGGTGTCGAACGCTTCCTNATCGGTTACCGACTCGACTGCGTCGACGACCGANGGGNCGTAGTTGGCGGGTATGAAGCCGGCACCGATGCCTTGTATCTTGTGAGGGCCGGCGGCCTCACCTTCGAGCACTCGCGACGTGGCGGGCTCGACCGCAACAGCTTTGAGCTTGGGATTTAGAGCTTTAAGGGCGCGGGCGGTGCCTGTCAGAGTGCCGCCGGTGCCTACGCCGGCCACGAGTATATCGACCTCACCGTCGGTGTCGCGCCATATCTCGGGGCCGGTGGTGAGGCGGTGTATCTCGGGGTTGGCGGGGTTATCAAACTGGCTCATGATGATGCTGCCGGGTATGCGGCTCTGGAGCTCGCGGGCGCGGGCTATGGCACCGTTCATGCCCTCCGACCCCGGGGTGAGAACGAGCTCGGCACCCAAGGCGCGAAGCAGGGTCTTGCGCTCCTCGCTCATGGTCTCGGGCATNGTGAGTATGACTTTGTAGCCGCGTGTGGCACCAATCCAGGCGAGTCCGACGCCGGTGTTGCCCGATGTGGGCTCGATGATGGTGGCGCCGGGGGTCAGGCGCCCCTCACGCTCGGCAGTCTCGATCATGGCGAGGGCTATGCGGTCTTTGGCGCTGCCGCCGGGGTTGAAGGCCTCGACTTTGACCAGCAGACGGGCCTTGAGACCGCGGTCGGCTGCGATGCGGTTAAGCTCTATAAGAGGCGTGTTACCAATGAGTTGGGTGATGTCGTGATATATGTTTGCCATAGCTTTTCAGTTTTTGTCGGGTAAGTGGGTTGTTATGCGGTTGGAGGTCATGTAGGGGGGCTGCACGACGCGTGAGTGGGGTGGCACTGACTCGGTAAGCCAGATGTTGCCGCCGATGATGGTGTCGTGGCCTATGGTGACGCGGCCGAGTATGGTCGAGTTGGCATAGACGGTGACGTTGTCTTCGAGTATGGGGTGTCGGGGAAGGTTGACGGGGCGCCCGTCGGGGTCGAGGGTGAAGTTCTTGGCTCCGAGCGTAACTCCCTGATAGAGTGTGACGTGGTTGCCTATGACACAGGTCTCGCCTATGACGACGCCGGTGCCGTGGTCGATGGCGAAGTATTCGCCGATGGTGGCGCCCGGGTTGATGTCGATGCCGGTGAGCGAGTGGGCGAGTTCGGTGAGGATACGTGGCAGCAGGGGGACGTTGAGCTTTACCATCTCGTGGGCCAGGCGGTAGTGCACCATTGCCTGAACGACCGGGTAGCTGAGTATTATCTCGCCGTAGTCGTCGGTGGCGGGGTCGTTGTCATAGATAGCCTGGACGTCGGTATAGAGCATGCGTTTTATCTCGGGCAGACGGTCTATGAGGTTGAGAGTGCACCTGATAGCTCGTGCGCGGACTATGTCGGCAGGGGTCGAGGACTCCTCGCGGGCGACTATACACTTGGCTATCTCGTCGGTGAGTAGGCGGCATAGGCGTTCGACGCTGACGGTGAGACGGGCGCCGGTCATAGAACGGCAGCCGCGCAACTGGTCAAAGAAGTCGGGAAAGAGTACAATCTTGAGCTGTTCGACAATGTCGCGCAGCGCCTCGGGGGCCGGCATGGGGCCGTGCCACGAAGGCAGTATGCGCCGCTCCATCTCGCCGGGAGTGTTGAGGGCGGCGGCAACACGTGATACGGTCAGCTCGATTTGGTCAATGGGTGTGTGCATAACGTGATTTCCATTTTATNTATAAAACGCGCGCACGTAACGATTGGTTCAGCCAACCACGCTAACTACCTGTAGGGACGCGATTTATCGCGTCCGCTGCTGAGGGGGAGGGGTGAGCTGCCGGAGGGGGCTGAGGACGAAGGGGCGCTGGTGCATCAACGGGTGGGGTATGGTGAGGCGGGGGGTGGTGATGTGGACGTCGCCGTAGAGTATGATGTCGATGTCGATGACGCGGTCGCGGTAGGTGCCGTCGGGGTTGCGGTGGGGGTTGGGTGAGATCTGGCGCTCGATGGCCTGTAGGGTGTCGAGCAGGTCGAACGGCGTGAGGCTGGTGTCGATGTTGATGCCGACGTTGATGAATGGGTTGGCCGAGTCGTAGCCCCACGGCGGACTCTCGACGGGGTCGCTGACGGCGAGGACGTGGCCGGCCTGTTTATCAATAAGGGAGACTGCCAGGCTGATGTTGCCTTGGCGGTCTCCCTGATTGGATCCTATGTTAAGGTGTGCGATGGGCATCGCGCTGTGTATCAGAGTGTACGGCTTACTGATACTTCTTCGTAGCCTTCGATGATGTCGCCTACCTTGATGTCGTTGTAGCCTGCGATGCTCAAGCCGCAGTCATAGCCTGTGAGTACCTCTTTGACGTCGTCTTTGAAGCGTTTGAGCGAACCGAGGTCGCCGGTGTAGCGCACGATACCGTCGCGTATGAGGCGTACCTTGCAGCCGCGCTTGATCTTGCCGTCGCGCACGAGGGCGCCGGCGATGGTGCCGACCTTGGAGATGTGGTAGGTCTCGAGTACCTCGGCCGAGCCGATAATCTCCTCCTTGATTTCGGGTGCAAGCATGCCTGCCATAGCGTCTTTGACCTCCTCGATGGCCTGGTAGATGACCGAGTAGAGTCGTATCTCGACGCCGTCGCGTTCGGCTGCACGGCGTGCGGCAACCGAGGGTCGCACCTGGAAGCCGATGATGATGGCGTCTGAGGCGGCTGCGAGCACGACGTCGCTCTCTGAGATCTCGCCGACGGCCTTGTGGAGGACGTTGACCTGGATTTCCTCGGTCGAGAGTTTGATGAGCGAGTCGCTGAGTGCCTCGATCGAGCCGTCAACGTCACCTTTGACAATGATGTTGAGCTCCTGGAAGTTGCCGATGGCGCGGCGGCGGCCGATATCCTCGAGGGTGAGGATTTTCTTGGTGCGCAGGCCGAGCTCACGCTGCAGCTGTTCGCGCTTGGTGGCTATCTCGCGGGCCTCCTGTTCGGTCTCCATGACGTTGAAGGTGTCGCCGGCGGTGGGGGCGCCGTTGAGTCCGAGCACGAGTGCGGGNGTGGCGGGGCCTGCTTCCTTGATGCGCTGGTTGCGCTCGTTGAACATGGCCTTGATTTTACCATAGTGGGTGCCGGCGAGCACGACGTCGCCNACGCGCANGGTGCCGTTCTGGACGAGGACGGTGGCTACNTAGCCGCGNCCCTTGTCNAGCGACGACTCGATGATCGAGCCGGTGGCGTTNCGGTTGGGGTTGGCCTTGAGGTCGAGCATCTCGGCCTCGAGGAGGACTTTCTCCATGAGTTCGGGGACACCGATGCCCTGCTTGGCCGAGATGTCCTGTGACTGGTATTTGCCGCCCCAGTCCTCGACGAGGTANTTCATGGCTGCGAGCTCCTCNTTGATNTTGTCGGGGTTGGCGTGGGGCTTATCTATCTTNTTGATNGCAAAGACGATAGGNACACCGGCTGCCGAGGCGTGGTTGATGGCCTCGACGGTCTGGGGCATGACGCTGTCGTCGGCNGCAACGATGATGATACAGATGTCGGTGACTTTGGCACCGCGGGCACGCATGGCGGTGAATGCCTCGTGACCGGGGGTGTCGAGGAAGGTGATGTGTCGGCCGTCGCTGAGCTTGACGTTGTAGGCACCGATGTGCTGTGTGATGCCGCCGGCCTCGCCTGCGATGACGTTGGCCTTGCGGATATAGTCGAGCAGTGATGTCTTACCGTGGTCTACGTGACCCATGACGGTGACGATGGGGGGACGATCCTCGAGCTCGTCGTCTGAGTCTTCGTCCTGCGAGATGGCTTCGACAACCTCNGCCGATACGTACTCGGTGGTGTAACCGAACTCGTCGGCGACGATGTTGATGGTCTCGGCNTCGAGTCGCTGGTTGATTGATACCATGACACCGAGATTCATACAGGTGGCGATGACCTGGTTGACNGGCACGTCCATCATNGACGCGAGGTCGTTGGCGGTAACGAACTCGGTGAGTTTGAGCGTCTTGCTCTCGGCNGCCTCGAGCTCGGCGGCCTCGTGGGCACGGTTAGAGGCGGCCTCGCGTTTCTCCTTACGCCACTTGACGGCTTTCTTCTGGGCGTTGCCCTTGCCGGTGAGGCGTGCGAGTGTTTCNTTTACCTGCTTCTGAACGTCCTCGTCGCTCACCTCGGTGTGAACGGGGCGGCGTGANTCTTTCTTGGCNGGCTTGCCATCGTCGCGACGACGGGGTGCGTCGCCACCACGGCGGTTGNTATCGGGCTGTTGTCCGGTCTTCTCGATGTCGATTTTCTCTTTACCGCCTATGCGTTTGCGCTTTTTGCGGTCGCCCTGTGCGCCGGCAGCCTGGTTGGCGTTGCCGTTCTGGTTCTTGGCCAGGCGCTCGTTNCGGCGCTCCTCTTTGGTCTTCTTTTTGGGTCGGGTCGACTGGTTGAGGGTGCTGAGGTCGATTTTGCCTACGACGTTGATAGTGGGCATGTTCTGGACGGTGCCGAGGGTGAAGATTTCGGTTTCCTTGGGTGCTTCCTTCTCAGGCTCGGCGGCTGCAGCGGGCTTGGCTGGAGCCTGTTTGGGCTCAGGCTTGGCCTCGGGCTTGGGTGCAGGCTTCTCGGCGGCCGGTTTGGGCTGCTGTTTGACGGGCTCGGGCTTGGGGGCGGGAGCAGGGGCCGGCTTGGCCTCGGCTTTGGGTGCCTCGGGTGCAGGCTTGGGAGCCTCGACGGGCTTCTCGACGGCCTTGGGGGCAGCCGGTGTGGCGGGAGCCTTGGGCTCGGCGGCCGCAGCGGGCTTCTCGGCAGCCGGTTTGGGCTCGGGCTTAACGGGCTTGGGCTTGACGGGGTTGCCTTTAGAGTCGAGGTCTATGTGTCCGATGACGCGGGGACCTGTTACAGTGGCGGAGGTGGCGGGCTGAGCAGGGGCTGCTGCCTCGGCGGCGGTTTTGGTAGTGTCGGTTGTGGCCGGGGCCTGAGGTTTGGGCTCAGGCTTGGCTTCTGATTTGGGGGCGGGTGCGGGTTCGCGGTCTTTCTGCCGGGCAGTAAGGAACTGTTCAGCTTCGCGTTTTGCTTTCATGTCGGTGCTGAAGTGTTGCATGAGCAGTGCCTCGGCGTTCTCGTCGACGCGTGTGTTGGGGTTGTCATCGACCTCGATGCCTTTGCTGCGGAGGAAGTCGGTGACGGTTGAGAGTGCAACATTCAGTTCCTTTGCTATTTTGCTAATCTTGTTTCTCGCCATGTAGTGTCTTTTAATTGCTGTCTGTTATGTGTGGTGGATTGAGAGGTGGTGGTTGTGGAGAGTGAGGTGAGGGTTATATGGTTGGGTATCAGTCTTCAAACTCGGCTGTGAGTATCTGGAGCACCTGGTCGACGGTGGTCTCCTCGAGGTCGGCTTTCTCTATGAGCTGTTCGCGGGGTGTGTTGATGACGCTCTTGGCGGTGACGCAGCCCATGTTCTTGAGGGCGTCGATTACCCAGCCGTCGATCTCGTCCTTGAACTCGTCGAGGTAGATGTCCTCTTCGAATGCCTCCTCGGTGTCGCGGTAAACGTCGATGACATAGCCTGTGAGCATTGATGCGAGCTTGATGTTGAGGCCGCCTTTACCGATGGCGAGCGATACCTCGTCGGGGCGCAGGAATACCTCGGCTTTCTTCTCTTCCTCGTCGAGACGTATTGACGATACGCGTGCGGGGCTGAGGGCGCGCTGTATGAGGAGCGAGGGGTTGGAGGTGTAGTTGATGACGTCGATGTTCTCGTTGCGCAGCTCGCGTACGATACCGTGTATGCGTGAGCCCTTGACACCTACACAGGCGCCTACGGGGTCGATGCGGTCGTCGTAGCTCTCGACGGCTATCTTGGCACGCTCGCCGGGAATGCGGGCGACGGCGCGTATGTTGATGAGGCCGTCATGTATCTCGGGCACCTCGAGCTCGAAGAGGCGGCGCAGGAAGGCCTCGCTTGNGCGTGAGACGTAGATGCGGGGGTTGTTGTTGGTGTTGTCNACCTTGGAGATGACGGCGCGGACGGTCTCGCCCTTGCGGAAGAAGTCGCCGGGTATAGACTCGCTCTTGGGGAGGTGGAGCTCGTTTTTCTCGACGTCCATGAGCAGGGTCTCCTTGCTCCATGTCTGGTAAACCTCNCCCGATACGAGCTCGCCCTCGAGGTCTTTGAACTTGTTGTAGAGGGCGTCTTTCTGGAGGTCAAGTATCTTAGACTGAAGTGTCTGGCGCAGGTTGAGGATAGCGCGGCGGCCGAAGTTGGCAAAGATAATCTCTTTGGTGTGCTCCTCGCCTATCTCGACCTCGGGGTCGTTGTCGGCGCGGGCGTCGGTGAGCGAAATCTGACGGTAGGGGTCCTCGACCTCGCCGTCGGGCACTACCTGGAGGTTCTGGAATATCTGAACGTCGCCCTTGTCGGGGTTCATGATGACGTCGAGATTCTCGTCGGTGCCGAACATCTTGGCGAGCACGTTACGGAATGACTCTTCCAGGACGCTTATCATTGTTGTCTTGTCGATGTTTTTGAGCTCTTTGAACTCGGCAAAACGCTCGACCATGTTGGGGGTTTCCTCTTTCTTAGCCATAGGGGATATATATTGTTCTTGTTTTGTTATTTATTCGTTATTTGAAGTCAATGAGGTANGTGGCNCGCTTGACGTTGTCCATGGCGAGCGTCAGGGGCTCGGTCTTNATGACGGGGCGTTTGGCTCCGGGCTCCTTGACCTTGCGGCTCACCTCGATGGTGAACTCGGGAGCNTTGACCTCGACGAGCCGGCCGGTGTATTTGTGTCCGTCNCGNGTGAGTACCTCGATGTCGTTGCCGATGTTCTTGACATACTGCTGGGGCACCTTGAAGGGGGCNGTGAGGCCGGCCGAACCGACTTCGAGCTGATAATCCTCGACGTCGCGGTCGAGAGCCGCCTCGATGAGGCGTGAGATGCGTGTGCAGGTATCAATGTCGAGGCCGGCTGTAGAGTCGAGCTCGACGGTGATGTCGTTGTCGGGGGTGACGCGAATGTCGACAATGAAGATGTCGGTATCCTTGATGGCGTCGGTAACGATGTTATTGATGATTTGCTTGTCGATCATACTCTTTCAAATATATAAAGGGAGGAAGCCGCGTGGCCTCCTCCTCTTGATTCACTTACAAAGGTAGTAAATTTGGGCCGACAAGTCAACCGACGNGCCGCTCATTCTACCCCATCGTCNGCACNTTTAACAATAATTAAATATATTCAACAGTTATTTAATTATATTTAACTTATGCTTTATCNAAGAATCCCTCAAATGATAAGTCCTCGTCTATTTCGGGCCAGTGGATTCCGAAATACGACAGCCGNTAATTGCGTCGTTGGTTGTCGTCGGCCAATCTAAGCCGAGGATAATCAGCGAACAGTTCCNTNNCCCTGCGACCATCATTAAGTTCNATCCAAATGGCCGAATCAGTAACCCATATCCTTGCTACTTGAGTTTTATTCATTTTTACCCCCTTTCTTGAAATATTCTCCCCAACGCTCGATTATTATTTCTTTATTTTCCTCCAATATGGACTCTATCAGTCTCAGTTCATTTTTCTTGAAGCCATAATTCTCTATAAGTTGGAGTGTTTCCACATTATATTTCGCTTCACAATCACCTTTACTTATGTGCACATGTATAGGTTCATGTTCATTTGACCAAAAGAAAAATCTGAATCCTAAAAGAATGAACAACGTGGGCATGGAGAATTGATTTTTAATGTTTCTTTATTGCAAATGTAGTGATTTATAGACAACTCACAAAATGATAGGTCGATAAACTTAATAGTCTGTAGGATCAATCGCGGAGAATTAGGCAGGTTATTTGATGACGGCGAGGGTGACGCGGTGATAATCTCGCCGCTCGAGGTGTTAAATTTCACGTATATTTACGGCTGACGTTGAGATGGTGTCGCCATCATAGATAATAGTTTTTCTGACAGGTTGCGACACTTTGGATTCGAGGTCGTTCATGTTCTTGTAATCGTCTGCCTGAATAGAGGCTCTTGATTTGATTTCATATAGATGCAGTTCAGAGCCATTTTCTGAAATCGCATCAATCTCAATACCCGACTTTTCACGGTAGAAATATAAACGTGGTTCCTTACCCTCGTTGTAACTCCTTTTAAGTAGCTCACAAATAGCAAGATTTTCAAATAAGGCTCCTCTCAGATGATGAGATTCAAGTTTTTCTTTTGAGTCAATACCGAGAAGAAAGCAGAGTAATCCGGTATCATAGAAATATATCTTAGGCATCTTTGTGAGCTGTTTAGAGATATTTCTGAAAAATGGCTGGAGCGGGAACACAATATAGGAGGTCATTAGAATTGAGAACCATTCCTTAATAGTTACTGATGAGACTCCCACTTCACGGGCAAGTGCCGAGGCGTTAAATTCCGATCCGACTCTTGCGGCAAGTAGTCGTATGAACGTATCGAACGCAACTATATTCTTTACTTTCAACAGGTCTCTCAGATCGCGTTCAACATACGTGTTATAGTAACTCCTGTAATACAAATCAGATGGCATATTATCGGCAATCACTCTTGGATATAAACCTTGTAATAATATGTTGTCAATTGACTCGTCCTGAGACATACCATCAATTTCCTTTAAAGAGAACGGTAGAAGTGTAAATAGGGCAGTGCGTCCCGCCAAGGATTGGGAGATAGATTGAAGCAGGGAGAAATTACTGCTGCCGGTCAGAATGTAACGTCGGTCTTTATCTTCGTCAACCCTGACTTGAATCATTGAAAGAATATCAGGCACATTTTGTACTTCGTCAATAATGACATATTTCCCAAGGCTATCAAGAAAACCGGTTGGATCTTGAGCGCAGAGAGCCCTGAAAGTGATATCCTCGAGATTGACATATCGATATTCGGGAAAAAGATGCCGACATAGATAGGTCTTACCCGACTGGCGCGGACCTGTAATTGTAATTACAGGGAAATATTTTTGCGCATCCAAAACTTTGGGGGCCAGTAATCTATCGATAGTAATACTCATGGTTCGGGAGATGATATATTAAAAGTTTAAATTATTTAAAGTTGTACTTTAATATCTAATTTTGAAAAAAATTAAACGAAGCGATAACCTCGTTTAGTTTATATTGAGTGTCCTTACAAAGTTAATGGTTTTCGGTGAATTATCAAATTTTAGGTGAATTTTTATCCGGTTCGATAATATTCAGGAGCGTCCTTGCCGGGTTTATTTGATGACGGCGAGGCCGCCGCGGGCGGTTTCTTTGTAGAGGCTGGGGAGATCGTGGCCGGTCTGCTTCATGACTTCGACGATGCGGTCGAACGATACCGAGTGGCGGCCATCTGAGAAGGCCGAGTATAGGTTGGCGTCGAGGGCACGGGCGGCCGCGTAGGCGTTGCGCTCGATACAGGGTATCTGTACAAGGCCGCAGACGGGGTCGCATGTGAGTCCGAGGTGGTGTTCAAGGCCCATCTCGGCCGAGTATTCAATCTGGGCGGGGGTACCTCCAAATAGCTGGCTGGCAGCCGCCGCGGCCATCGCACAGGCGACGCCGACCTCACCCTGGCAACCTACTTCGGCACCCGATACCGAGGCGTTGTGCTTGACGATGTTGCCGAATAGGCCTGCGGTGGCGAGGGCGCGCAGTATGCGCTGCTCGCTGAAGCCCTTGGACGTGTGCAGGTGGTAAAGGACGGCGGGCAGCACGCCACACGAGCCACAGGTGGGGGCGGTGACTATCTCGCCACCCGAGGCGTTCTCCTCGCTGACGGCGAGGGCGTAGGCATAGACGAGTCCGCGGCTCTTGAGCGAGCTGTTGTAGCCCGAGGCGTGGACGTAGTAGCTGACGGCCTTGCGGCGTACGCCGAGACCGCCAGGCAGGACGCCTTCGGCCTCGAGACCGCGCTCAACGGCGCTCTTCATGACATTCCAGACGCGGGCGAGATACTCCCAGACGGTGGGGTCCTCGTGCAGGTCGACATACTCCCAGTAGGTGCGGCCGGTCTCGTCACACCATTTGAGTATGTCGGCTATCTTGGTGAGCGGATAAATTGACTCGGTGTGTTTAAATTCCTGACCTTCACGCACTATGTCACCGCCGCCTATCGAGTAGACGGTGTCGGTGGCCGTGATATTGCCGGTAGCGTCGAGGGCATCGAGCTTCATGCCGTTGGGGTGGAACGGCAGGAATGTGTCTGGCTCCCAGTTGATGTGGGTGGGGGCTATGGGCTGCAGGACGTCGAGAATAGCCTTGTCGGTNAGGTGNCCGGTGCCGGTNGCGGCAAGCGAGCCATAGAGGGTGACGGTGTAGCGGGCAGCGTCGGGGTGGGCGGCGCTGAATTGCTCGGCGGCGAGTCGGGGGCCCATGGTGTGGCTGCTCGACGGGCCGAGGCCTATCTTATAGAGTTGAGTTATTGAGTCCATTAGGGTTGATTAAGAATGAGGTGGTTATGTTGCAGCTGGCGGCGCAGCCANAGGCAGGCTTCGGGGCCNAGGTTGAACAGCAGGTCGAGAATGCTGAGGCCGGATATGAAGCCGAGACGGCCGGCGCGCAACTGGTAGTAAGGCTCGGCGGCGGCATCTAACCGGNGCTCGGAGCGGGTAAGGTCGACGACGGTGCCGACNGGCTCGCCGGTGAGGGCCGGCGGCAGGTCGAGGAGCTCGCGGACGCGGCTGTCGATGTAGGAGTCGATGTCGCCGAGGGTGGCGAAACGGTCNATGACACCGGGGGTCAGCGCGGGNNTGAAGCGGTCGATGTAATACTCNAAGTAGGGTGTGCGGCCGTAGGCGCTCTCGAGGGCGACGCGATGNACGTTCCACCACTCGCCGTGGGGCGAGAGGGTCATGTCGGCCCACGTGAGGACACGGCGGGTGTCGCCGGCGACGCGCGGTGCCGAGGTGAGNGGCATGGTCAGGTCGAGGGGGCCGTTGACATCGGCAATNGTGGCGCGGTGGGTGAGCTTGCGNCGCTTGTCATAGCGGGCATCGTAGACCACGCGGCTGTGCTCGTGGGCAGCCGCGGCGGCATACCACGCGATGGTGCCGTAGTAGCGTGGCTCGAGCAGGACGGTGGTGCCGGGGTGGAGCGTGTAGGGTGTCACTCTTTGTCGGGGTTAGCGTCCTTGAATATGCGNTCCCAGCGTACGCCGCCCTTCTCGCCGTCGAACGATATGAGCACACGCCANGGNGTGCCGACGATGTGGTCTTCGGGCACGAAGCCCCANTAGCGCGAGTCGAGCGAGTTGTCNCGGTTGTCGCCCATCATGAAGTAGTAGTCCATCTTGAAGGTGTAGGTATCCTGTGGCTTACCGTCGATGTAGAGCTTGCCGTCNCNGAAGGTNGCNGNGGGGTTGTTCTCGTAGACGCGTATGGGGCGNTCATAGANGGCCCAGGCGGTTGAGTCGATGGGCANGGTNAGGCCTTTCTTGGGTATGAGAATACCGTCNGNNCCGCCATAGTTGGCACGATCCCAGCCGTCTGAGATGGCATAGGGGTAGAGCTTGCCGAACAGCTCGACGGGCGACGCGAGCTGTATCTTGGTGACATAGGGGAGCTTGCTTAGGCTNTCGACCATGTCTGAGGTGAGGGGCAGCACGTAGTAGGGNCGGCGGGTTATCATCTCGGGGCTGATGCCGCTGTTGACGAGGGTGTAGTAGAGCATCGAGCGGTCGGTGGTGACAGGGTTGCCCATGAGGTCGGCGCGGCTGACACCGAGGGCGTCCCACTCATCGTCGGGTATGANGTGNCCGTCGGTGGTNACGATGTAGTTGNACTGGACNTTCTTGGGTGCCGGCATCGCCTCACCGTCGAGNTAGATGGTGCCGTCGGCGATGCGTATNCGCTGGCCGGGGAGGCCTACGCAGCGTTTGACNTAGTTCTCGCGGCGGTCAACGGGATAGTAATCTTTTTCNGCCTTNGCGGGGTCTTCGCCCTGAATGACGCCCTCGCGGTAGAGCTCGGTGAGCTGGTAGTAGTCGAACGTAGAGGGGTTGTTGACGAGGACGGTGTCGCCNGCGGGGAAGTTGAACACGACGATGTCGCCGAGCTCGACGTCACGCAGCCCCTTGAGGCGACGGTAGCCGAGTGTGGGTGACTCGCTGTAGCTCTTGCCGCCGCCGAGCCACTCGGGCAGGCGGTTGTGGACGAGGGGGAAGTGAATNGGCGTCATGGGCACGCGGGGGCCGTAGACGGTCTTGTTGACAAAGAGGTAGTCGCCGGTGAGCAGGGTCTTCTCGAGCGACGACGAGGGTATCTGGTAGTTCTGACCGACNAAACCGAAGACGAAGTAGACGAGAATGAGGGCATAGACGATGGCGTCGACCCAGCTCATGACCGAACGGACGACCTTGTTGTTGCTGTTCTTCCACCAGGTGAAGGGTATGTAGCCTGTGATGTAGATGTCGAACAGGAGCAGAAGGAAGATGGCGAGCCACCAGGTCTTCATCCACGCTACCCAGGCTATGAACAGCAGGGCGACGAGGGCGAAACGCACCCANCGGGTGGGCTTGACCTGACTGANGCGGCGACGNAAGTCGGCGACGAATGATGTGGCGGCGGCGGGGGTGTTGGTGTTATCGTTGGTCATTGGGCTATGAGTTCTTGAATNAATTGATCTATAGTNTNGTAGCCTGTCTTGCCGGCAAGCCACTCGGCGGCCATGACGGCTCCGAGCGCAAAGCCGTCGCGGCTCTTGGCATCGTGGGTGATGGTGATGGTGTCGACGGGCGACTCCCACGCGATGGTGTGTATGCCGGGCACCTCGCCACGGCGCTCGTGGGTTATGAGCAGGGTGTCGGGCTCNGCNGCGGCGCGNTCGGCGTCNTCGGTCCAGNCGGTGAGNGCCGGGTCGGCGGCTATGATGTCGCCGGCGAGGGTGAGGGCTGTGCCGCTGGGGTGGTCGAGCTTGTGTATGTGGTGNACCTCGTTCATGGCGGGACGATACTGTGGGAACGGGGCCATGAGGCGNGTGAGATAGCGGTTGAGGGCCATGAACAGGTTGACGCCNATCGAGAAGTTGGAGCTCCACAGCAGGGTGCCGCGGCCGCTGTCACACAGCGTTTTGAGCTCGGGCAGGCGCTGTGACCAGCCTGTGGTGCCCGAGACGACGGGCACGCCGCGGTTGATGGCGCNGAGGCAGTTGTCAAAACCGGCCTCGGGNCGTGTGAACTCNATGGCGACATCGGCCGACGCGAAGTCNGGGCCGTCGATGTCGGCTATATTGTCGGCGTCGATGCGNCACACGATGGTGTGGCCGCGCNCNATGGCGTGACGCTCGATGGNGTGGCCCATTTTGCCGTATCCTATCAGTGCTATTTTCATATATNTATACAACGTTAGTGNTTANTGCTATATTATCAAGAGTGGCACAATATCGCGTCGATGTCGGCCTGAGTNCCGTTGAANGGGCCCGTGCGGGCGAGTTTGAGNGTACACATGGCGGCGGCAAAGCGTCCGGCGTCGGTGTATGAGGCTCCGCGGCTGCGGCTATAGAGATAGCCGGCCATNTAGGTGTCGCCACANCCGGTGGCATCGACCACNTCGGGAGTCGGAAAGGCCTGTATCTCATGGAACTGACCGTCGGCATATATCAGCGAGCCGCGGTCGCCGAGGGTGAGCAGCACCTCGCGGCAGCCCAGGGCGGCAAGGTCGCGGGCGGCGAGCCGGGGNTCGGTGTGGCCGGTGANGGTCTCCATCTCTTTCTCGTTGGCNTTGATGATGTCNATNTACCTGAGNGCCTCGGCCTTGTCGGGCCAGTCGACGGGATAGACNTGCTCGCCGCGCACCTCGCGCAGATAGCCCTGGGCATCGACCGAAACGATGCCGCGGGTCGAGAGGTACNTGATGGCGTCGAGCGAGAAGTCGTCGGCNAGGAGCGTGCCGAGGTGGAATATCTCAGATGTCACGCCGTTGAGATTGTCGACGGTGAANGGGTCGGCCTTTGCGAGCACCCGCTGGGTGCGGTCGTTGAGGTNGGCGCCATATTTGTTCTCGAAGAACACCGAGTGGCGGCCCGGTATGACGTCGACGTCGATGCCGAGGNCNCGTATCTCGTCGACGGCTTTCATCTGGTCGGGGCCTACCGAGGTGATGAGTTTGAAGTCGGAGTGGTCGAGATTGGCCAGGGCGTGGGCGAAGTAGTAGGCCGTTCCGCCGGGCATGTAGGTCTCGAAGCCGGGGGTGATTATCTTGTCAAGGGTGATGTGCCCTATGCAGCATATACGGGTCATTGGGTTACCGNTTTTTGAACAGTTGCAGTGAATAGAGTAGCACGACACAGTAGGCGAGCGTGGGGACGATGAACGATGTTGACATGTCGGCGATGTCGCACACCCAGCCCATGAGGGCCGTGCCGACGGCGCCGCCCAGAGGGGTCATCATGAGAAACGATGANCCNATCTTGGTCGAGGGGCCGCAGCCGCTGATGGTGATGGCGAAGATGGTGGGNAACATGATGGCCTCGAAAGCGTAGCACATGAACAGGCCCACACGNGAGGCGACGCCCAGGTCGAGGGTNACGAGNGCCGCGCCGATGACGGTCATGACGGCACAGACGAGGAGCACCTTGCGGGCGTTGACAACNCNCATGACGCCNCTGCCTACCACGCGGGCAAGCAGAAACAGNCCGAGGGCGCCGAACGACAACACCCAGGTGGCGGTGAGCTTGGTCATCCAGCCGTCGGCGGTGACGTAGTTGATGAAGAGACTGTTGATTGAGATTTCGGCTATCTCGTAGAAAAAGAGGGCGGTGACACCGAGCACAAATGGCCGCGAGCTCAACAGGCCGCGTATGGTGGCCTTGAGGCCGANGGGCTGTGANCCGGTGGCGTCGGCNGTCTTGATCTCGGGCAGGTCGACNCGGGTGAACATGAAGGCGACGGCAAGCACGATGATGCCCATNATCATGTANGGNAGNGCAACCGANCTGTCGCTGTCAGAGAACAGGAAACCGCCCACCAGCACGGGGCCGAGTATNCAGCCCAGNCCGTTGAACGACTGGGCGAGATTGAGACGGCTGGCGGCCGTGTCGCNCGAGCCGAGCTCGGCNGCNTAGGGGTTGGCGGCAGTCTCAAGGACGGCGAGTCCACAGCCTATGACAAACAGTGCGGTGAGAAAGATGGCGAACGAGCCGNCCATGTCGCCGGGTATGAACGCGAGAGCTCCGAGACCGAACAGCAGCAGGCCCAGCACGACACCCCGACGGTAGCCGTAGCGGGTGATGATGATGCCGGCCGGCAGGGCCATGAGGGCATAGGCCACNTAGGTAGTAGCCTGTACCATAGTCGACTGGAAGATNGTGATGTCGAGCGACTCCTGAAAGTGCTTGTTGAGCACATCAAGAATNGCCCTGGCAAAGCCCCACATGAAAAATAGCGAGGTGATGAGTATGAANGGCAGCATGTACCGGCGTTCGACCAGNGNGCGTGATGAGTTAGGCATGGTTATGGCTATNTATTTGATACTCTTGGNCGGTGACGTGCGCACNTGCACACGTGCATCATTAATTNTATGTGCAAATGTAGTCAAAATTGTTCACGAACCAAAATNGCNGTCACACNCCGGGGGNGGATNGGCACAGCGCCCAGGGGTATAATCCGAAAGGAGAGCTGCCGCCNNGGCTTGCTCTCCTTTCAACTTCAATAAACATGTGTGTCTTTCATAGCATGATAATATCAATCTTCGCAGAGGTGGCAAGTGTCGCTTCCAACACTTATCGTAGACTTCATGGCAGGGATTTCAATCCCGCCACCTCATCTATCAGGTCAATATCCTCATTCTATCAAATAAACGNCCGNGTGGNGGTCAAGGTTCACAAATATGANATTAAAAGGCCCTATAACGCTGTTTTTTGGTGTTTTAGTGATAGATTTTTGCAAAAAGTTTGTGAGAATAAAAAAAAGTGNCTATATTTGCAGTCGCTTTTAGGGGCCGACGGCCCTTGGAGCAATAAGGTAGGGCCCATTCGTCTATCGGTTAGGACGCAAGATTTTCATTCTTGAAAGAGGAGTTCGATTCTCCTATGGGCTACAAATAAAACAAATTACGCAAACTAAGCTTTTTATTAATTAAGTAATGGCAAACCATAAATCATCAATCAAGAGAATTCGCCAGACCGAGGCACGCCGTCTCCGCAACCGTTATTACGAGAAGAGTGCCCGTACCGCAGTACGTCGTCTTCGTCGCATGACCAACAAGGCAGAGGCAGAGGCAACCCTCGTTAAAGTATCAGCTATGCTTGATAAACTCGCCGCTAAGAAAACTATCTCAAAGAATAAGGCATCTAACCTCAAGAGCAAGCTGGCCAAGCACATCAACAAGCTGGCTTAATACCTGCCCGAGGTAAAGACTACCGTAAGAAAAAGATAACACGAGTCGACACCANNGTGTCGCCCACCGGCCAGCCCGGGTGATGTGACATGAGACTGTGTTATTACTGATGGCCCATTCGTCTATCGGCTAGGACGCAAGATTTTCATTCTTGAAAGAGGAGTTCGATTCTCCTATGGGCTACNCCAACNCTCCCGTCAGCGACCACANGTNGCGGCGGGAGCGTTGCATTATATNCCCCATCGGCCAATGTCCTAACAACGGTTAGGAGTGCCGGAGGCAATCCGCATCAGCAGACATATCACACCCGTAGGGACGCGATGAATCGCACAGCTGAGAGATAGTAATTAACACCCTGCCGTAATGCCTTCGGCCGGCGGACGCGATTCATCGCGTCCGCATCGAGATAGCGTCCACCATATTAAATTCTGCCTTTTCGCGGCGGACGCGATGAATCGCGTCCCTACTGATTACCAACACATTACCATACAAACATCAAGCGAGGCGCTGTCATCTCGACGCGCCTCGCTTGATAAACCAATCATTATCACATTATATCTTAGCAATGAAAAAATTCTCTCTTTCTTTGTTGCTTACATTATTATAACATTCGGTGGGTTGGATTGGTTCACACGCAGCGAAATTTTTTTGATATACCGACGTAACAAGCTGATATACAGTAGGGACGCGGTTTATCGCGTCCGCCGCGTGATAGTAATAAACACCTTGCCGTAATGCCTTCGGCGGGCGGACGCGATAAATCGCGTCCCTACGGGAGCGCAGCGATGGGTGTCAGGGGGTGAGGAAGGTGGTGAGGGTGGTGGCGAGGGGGGCGGGGGTGGAGCGGTGGGTGTTGATGAGGGCGGCGATGGCGGTGATGGGGAGGGAGCTTTCGTCGGTCTCGGCGAGGAGGCGGTGGTCGGGGATTAGGGCGGCGGTGGCCGGGTTGAAGTGCTGGCCGAGCGAGAGGTACAGGCCTTTGTCGAGGAGCTGGCGGGCTAAGGCGGGGTTGCCTCGGAAGCCGTGGACGCCCCAGGGCATAGACGGTCGGTGGCGGCGGTGTAGCTCGAGGAGTATGTCCCAAGCTTTGACGCAGTGTATAATGAGGGGTTTGCGGAGGGTCTCGCTGAGTTGTATGTGCTGTTCAAAAAGCAACTCTTGGGTGGCTATGTCGGCGCCGCGCAGGCGGTCGAGGCCGGTCTCGCCTATGGCGACGACCTGTGGCAGTGAGGCCAGCCGGGCCACGGTGTCAAAATCGGTGTCGGCGGGGGCGGTGGTGTCCCAGGGGTGTATGCCGACTGAGTAGGTGCCGTGGGGGCGTGACGCTATGATGTCGGCTGCATTGGTGGGTTGCAGCGAGATGATGGCGTCGGTGGCGTCAAGGCGGTGGGTGTGAAAGTCGATCATGGCGCGAAATCAGGGCACTGGGTCATAGCCGCTGCCGCCCCAGGGGTGACACCTGGATAGGCGTCGGACGGTGAGCCATGTGCCTTTGAACGGGCCGTGGCGGTGCAGGGCCTGGAGGGCATATTCGGAGCAGGTGGGTGTGAACCGGCAGCAGGAGGGGAACATGGGTGATATGGCGCCGCGATAGAAGTGTATGGGCAGCGACAGGAGCCACGATAGGCTGCGCGATATCATTGCTCGCGGGTGCATGGCGGTATAGCAGTGGAGAGAATGCGGTTCATGGCCTTGGCGATGGAAGCGTAGGGTAACAGCTTGTCGGCAAGGTAGATAAACGCGATGTCGAGGCGTTGGTCGGGCTCGAGCCGCTCGGTGTGGTCGTGACGCGACAGGCGGTAGGCTTCGCGCACGCGGCGGCGCATGGTGACGCGGTCGACGGCATGGCGCAGTCGTTTCTTGGGTATAGTAATCATGAACTGTACCTGATCGCCGTTGGTGCGTTCGGGTGCGGGTCGCCAGACAGCACGCAGGGGATAGGCGACGGTGCCGGCCGTGGCTTCGCGTGCAAAGAGTCGGTCGACGGCCGTGGCGCTGCACAGCTTGGTTGACTTGGGTAGTGTGAAACGGCGCGGCATCGAGGGGCAGGTGTCTGGCTTGTACGGTATAACTGTCTGCAGGGCTGTTATTTGGAGTCCTTGTTCTCTTTCAGGAACTGCTCGAGGGCGGCGGGCATCGAGGGGGTCTGGGGCGTGGGGGCCTGGAAATCGAGTCGCAGGCCGGCGTCGTTGACTGCCTTGGCGGTGGTGACGCCGAAGGTGCCGATGGCCACGTTGGTCTGGTCAAAGTCGGGGAAGTTCTTCTTGAGCGAGTTGATACCGGCGGGACTGAAGAACAGCAGCACGTCATAGTCGAGGGGCTCGCCCGGCTCGAAGTCGTTGCTGACGGTGCGGTACATGATGGCCTTAGTGTAGTTGATCTTGCCCTTGTCGAGCAGGCTCAGGTCTTCCTTATGGACGTCGCTGATGACATAGAGGTACTTCTCTTTGTTGTGTTTGGCGAGCAGCGGCACGAGATCGGCTATCTTGCCGTTCTCACAGTAGAATATCTTGCGTTTGCGATAAACGATGTACTTCTGTAGGTAGAGGGCGATTGACTCGCTGGTGCAGAAGTATTTGAGATCGTCGGGTATAGCATAGCGCAGCTCCTCGGCGAGACGGAAGAAGTTGTCGATGGCCGTACGGGCTGTAAATATGATGGCGGTGAAGTCGGGCAAATTGACTTTCTGCTGACGGAACTCGCGGGCGCTCAGACCCTCGACGCGGATAAAGGGACGGAATATGAGTTCAACACCATACTTGTTGGCTATGTCATAGTAAGGTGATTTCTCAGACGACGGTTTAGGCTGAGAAACCAGTATCTTCTTGATTTTCACGATTCGATAAAAAGATTAATCACAATACAAGTTGTCCCGGTTTACTTAATGCAATCCAACTCGGCAAGCGATAGAGATGACGATAAGCACCGGGATTAATTCCAGCGCACAAAGGTACAAAATAAAATAGACTAAAGACGGTAATCGGTTGTAAAAAATTCTAAAACCCTTGCACAAAAATGCAATTCGCGCCAAAATATACAGTATCAGGGCCACTATGAGCGGTGTGGCGGTGGTCTGGTGGTAGTACAGTACGGTCACGGCCGGTAGGAGCAGTGCGAGCCCGAGCATGGCCTGTGAGAGGTTGAAGCCCTTGCGCCACTGGGCTGTGTTGATTGAGTCGGTGAATGTGTAGCCTATGATGCTGTAGGCGACCCACTGGAAGGCGTAGTAGCCGGTGCTCAGGGCCAGGAATGATGCCAGCATGGTGCCGTCGGCCACGATAGCGGGCCCCGAGGTGAAGACGGCGAGCAGTATGGC
The DNA here is from genome assembly GCA_014802385.1 of Bacteroides sp. Lineage (GTDB taxonomy): Bacteria > Bacteroidota > Bacteroidia > Bacteroidales > Muribaculaceae > JAAVFS01. Next base: position 94,325 of record JAAVCJ010000009.1, on the reverse strand, counting down.
CTCGCAGGTGCAGGCGAGTATGAGCAGTAGGGCTATGGTGCGTGACTCGGCCGAGGTGTGGCTGTCAAAGACGTTGTCACGTCGCCTGACGCCGAGCAGGTCGGTGTCGAGGCTCGACAGTATGCGCCGCAACTGTTGTGACTCGAAGGCTATGAGGGCTATGAGGGCTATGATGAGTGCCACGATGCCCGAGGCGGGGCTCATGTCGGCGGCATGTGATGCCGGGGCGAGGCCGTGCGTCCAGGTGTCGACGGCGGCGGTGCTTCGGAGCACGGCGATGCTGTCGAGCGGGGCGTCGGCCTGTAAGCTGTGGCCGACGGGGGCGAGGGCCGCGGCTATCGAGTCGCAGTATGTCGAGCTGTAGCCGGTCACACTATCTTCTGGGTAAAGGGCCGATGCTCGACGGGGGTGTCAAGGGCGAGGCTGACGGCACGCTCAGGGGTGTCGGCCACCAGCCACAGCGAGGCGTGGTCGGGGTTCATGAAGTGCTGCTGTATGGAGCGGTCGAGCATGTCGAGCAGGGGGTCGAAGTAGCCGTCGACGTTGAGTATGACGACGTTGCCCTGATAGAGTCCGAGCTGTCGCCAGGTGATGATCTCGAGTAGTTCTTCGAGGGTGCCTACGCCGCCGGGCATGGCTATGACGGCGCGGGCCATGCCGGCCATGAGCTCCTTGCGTGCGTGCATGTCGGGGGTGACCTCCATGCGTGTGAGGCCGGGGTGTTGCCACTGACGCTCGACCATGAACTCGGGCAGGACGCCTATGGCTGTGCCGCCGGCTGTGATGGCGCCGTCGATGGCGGCTGCCATGATACCCGTCCGTCCGCCGCCGCAGACGAGGGGTACGCCGGCGTGGGCGAGCAGACGCCCTACCCTATCGGCCGCCTCGAGATAGGCAGGGTTGATTTTAGGACTCGAGGCTCCGTAGATGGTTACAGCGTCGGCTTTCATCGTTTGGCGGGAGTGAGGTTGCGCATTTCGTTCTTGAGCGTGTCGACGACATTGATGATGTAGTCGCCGGTCTTCTCGAGTGTCGAGATGATATCCATGTAGTAGATGCCGCTCTGGTACTCGTAGTGGTGCTCGTTGATATTGCTGATGTTGGCAAGGCGCAGGGTGTTGCGCATGTTGTTGATCTCGCGCTCGTGGTTGTAGCACACGATTATCTCGTTCTCGGTGACAGTGTCGATGTGCTCGAGGAGCTTGAGCAGGCTGTTCATGGCCTCGTCGACATAGTCGAACATGGTGTCGATGTTGCTGTAAATCTCGTCGGTGAAGTGGACGTCGCTCTGCTGTTTGCGCAGCAGTATCTTGCCTATGCCGAGGCTGCAGTCGGCGATACTCTCGATCTCTGAGTCGATGGCGAGCATGGCGGCGATGCGGCGTTTAGACTGGTTTGAGAGGCGACCCTCGGCACAGCGGTTAAGGTAGTTGGCAATCTCGAGCTCCATGCGGTCGCTTATCTCCTCATACTTTTCGAGCCGCGAGTAGCGCTTGTTGAACTCGTCGCTGCCGGGTTTGGTGTGTACGAGCTCGCGTGCCATGTTGATCATGCGGCCGACACGCTCGGCATATACGTACATCTCTTTCTCGGCCTGGGTGATGTTGAGCTCGGAAGCCGACAGCAGTGTGCCCGAGATGAATTTGAGCTGGAACTCCTCGTCGCCCGATTTCTTGGCCGGAATGAGCCACTCTACAACCTTGACATAGAGTTTGGTGAACCATATCATGATGAACAGGTTGATGAGTTTATAGGTAGTGTAGAACACGCACAGACCTACCGACGCCTTGTATTGCAGTGACTTGATGGCTGCAAGATTGGAATCTATGCGCAGGTTGAGTTCGGCGTCCTCGGTTGGTTTGGTGTCAAAGAGGTGGTTGTAGACCTGGGGGTCGGAGGTCTTGAGGCTGTTGACGGTGTCATACAGCTGGTCGGGGTCGCCGGTGCCGATGCAATCGGTAATCCACAGTATCAGGTCGGTGAACTTGTAGAACAGGGCGAGACACCATATAGAGCCGAGAATGTTGAACATAAGGTGTCCGGCAGCGGTGCGTTTGGCGGCGGCGTTACCGCTCATCGAGGCGAGGATAGGCGTGATGGTTGTACCGACGGCCGAGCCGAGCACGATGGCTGTCGCCAGGTCGAAGTTAATCCAACCGCGGCTGAACATGATGAGGGTGATGGCAAACGTGGCGGCTGACGACTGGATAATCATGGTCACGATACAGCCGACGCCGAAGAATATGAGTACCGAGCGGAAGCCGAGGGCGGTGTAACGCTGCAGGAACTCGAACATGCCGGGATTGCTCTGCAGGTCGGGGACGTAGTTACTGATCATGTCAAGGCCCAGGAAGAGGAGTGCGAAGCCAATGAGGAACTCTCCGAGCGACTTGGTGCGGCTCTTGTTGGAGAAGAGCATTATCACGGCGATACTCATAAGCGGGATAGCGTAGGCCGAGATGTCGACCTTGAAGCCGAACAGGGTGAGCATCCAGGCTGTGAACGTCGTGCCGACGTTGGCACCGAAGATGACTGCCATGGACTGGGCCAGGGTGACGAGGCCGGCGTTAACGAAGCTCACGACCATCACGATCGATGCCGACGAGCTCTGAATCAGGGCCGTGATAAAGAAACCTGTGAGTGTGCCGGTGAAGCGATTGCGGGTCATCGAGCCGAGAATGCTGCGCAGGCGGTCGCCGGCGGCCTTCTGCAGACCCTCACTCATTACTTTCATTCCGTAGAGGAACAATCCTACTGCACCAAGCAGTCCGAGGAAGTCTAAGATACCGTATTCCATTTATTGCGGTGTATTAAAAAAAATCTAAATTACAATCAGCGAACCACGACACGAACGGGGGTGAGACACTGTGACGATGTCACGACATAGACTCCGACGGGCAGCAATACCTCGGTGTTATTCTCGACACGTTCGAGCTGCATCAGGGCGCGGCCCTGCATGTCATAGACAGTCACGTTGTCGTGGGGGGTCTGACACACGAAGCGCACACCACCGGGTATCCAGGCGGTGCCCAGGGGGAGGTCGGTGGTGACACCGGCGATGCCGGCACGGTCGACGTAGATCTCGTTGCTGGCGGGCGACTCGTAGCCGAGGCGTACCGAGCGGACGTTGTAGCTCTCGCTGACTGACGGGTCGTAGTCGTCGATGAGCAGGCTGTTGGTCTCGGCCTGCAGTATCTCGGTCTCGGCCTGTCCGGGCAGATAGCGTGTGCGGGTAACGAGGTAGTAGTCGACCACCTCGGCGGCCTCTTCCCAGTTGGCCACATAGCTGTTGTCGGTAAAGTCGTCGGCCGGGAGAGCCTTGAAGGCTGTGAGTGTGGGCACGGGGCAGCCCTCGCCTTGCAGGAAGACTCCTCGCGAGCCGGGGATACCGCCCTCGCTGATGATGAGCTTGGCGCTGTGGACGCCCTCTGATGTGGGCTTGTAGGTGACTGTGAGCCAGTAGCCGGCGTCGGCATTCACGAGCGAGCTCTGTATGGTCTTGGTGTCGAGCGTGAACATGGCGCGGTCGGCACCGGTGATTGTTAGTTCGAGACGACCTGTGAGGTACTCACCCTTGAAGTATAGGCGTGACACCGATGTGTTGCCGACGGCTACCTCGTTGAAGTCGAGCGCCATGTCCTGAACGGGGGTGATGAGCAGCGGGTCGCCGACGGGCTCCTGAGCGTTCTCCTCATAGAATATCTCGCCCATCTTGTTGCCCCAGATATACTCGACGAGCTGTGGATAATCGATGAACGGATTGCGGTTGTTCTGGATTTTGTACACCTCCTCGTTGCGGTCAAGCTCCTTCTGGCTTACGGGATCCTCGCGGTGCCACTTGAGCAGCAGCTGCTGGGCCCAGGGGGTGAGCGTGGGGTAGACGTTCTGCTGTAGCATCCACATGTAGCTCTTGTTCCAGGTGAGGTTCTGGTAACATGTCACCATGTAGAAGTAGGTGCGTGCAAAGTCGCCCTTGTACTCGTCGGCGGGCTCGAACACGCGGGCGGCACCTCCACCTTGTCCGGCCACGGCATAGCCTACCTTGACGACGCCATTGTCGAACGTGCTTTGTGACACCGTCGCGAGCGGGTAGTTGCTCTTGGCCTGGTTGGCCGCCATCTCACTTGGGTAAAGGTGGTTGAGGTCGGTATAGGCCGGTGTCGTCGTCAGTCCGCCCCACCAGCTCTTGGGGAACGAGTGTTCGCGGTTGAGGCCGCTGAAGCTGGGTGCATAGAGGGGCACGTTGCTGTACATGTCCCACCAGCGGTTAGAGTTGGGGTGTACGTCAGTGCGCTGGAAGTAACGCGGCAGGTCGCTGTAGGACGACACCTGAGTGTGGTTGTAGATGAGGTTGGAAAGCGCTGTTTTGAGTTCGCTTCCCGACTTGCCGTTGGCACTTGAATAGTAACGTCCCGGAATCTCGGCCGAGATTGTGACCGTCGCCGCCATCAGCAGCAACATGGTCAGTAGGGCTCGACTGTTCAATTTCATGAAATCTTGGTGTTAGGGGGGTTAATTCTCTATGATGAATTTGAGTCTGTAAAAATCAGCAGCGGCGGTCGTAATTGATGATTGTCTCGACGAGATAGAGTCCCTGAATCTCGCTGCGAGGCATGTCGATGTCGTCATAGTCGGGGTTGGTGCTGTGCAGTACGACATAGTCGGGGTTGGTGTGACGGCGCAGGCACTTGACCATGCGGTAATTCTCGGTCACGACCACATAGATCTGACCCCAGAATATGATGCCGGTGGTGCTCACGGCCCTGATGGCGATGAAGCTGCCGTTGGGAATGGTGGGGCGCATGCTGTCGCCGCTGACGCGCACTATGAGACAGTCGGAGTTGATCTGAGGCATGTCGACATAGCCCATGATGCGGTCGACGGTGAGCATGCGGCTCAGTTCGGTCGAGCCGGCGGTGACGTCAATGTCATAGACGGCTATGCCGCGGCCCGATACATTGCGCTCTTTGGGAAAAATCTCAGCCTCGATGGTATTGGCGTGCATCGGCTTGGGGAACGGGACGTTGGTGCCCTCCTTGAGCCACTGTTTGGATACACCCATGTCGACTACAATCCTGTTGATGAAGCCCTCAGAGAAGGGCAGACGACCTGACATGACCTTAGACATATAGGGCGAGTCAACGCCAAGGCGTCGTGCCATGCTTGACTGGGTGAGGCGCGAAATCTTCATGAGATAACGCACGCGGTCAATGATAGTTTCCTGGGTCGGGTCAACGGTCTCTAAGGATTCGGTAATCGTGGGTTCTGTATTCATTACTTGGTCTATAGTATGGTTTTAAATGTAGCTGTACGACCGTCGGTAAGCATGATGCTGACCACTACTGCCGTGCCCCGGGCGAGGTTGATGCCGACAGCAGCCTCGGTCACACGGTCGGCTGCATGGCGTGCCACTGTGCGGCCTGTAAGGTCGACAACGGTAATGAGTGCCAGGGGCTCGCTACTATTAATATATAATGTGTTGTCGTCATACCTCATGCCGACATCGAGCGAGCCGTCCACACGGGTGTCGGCTACCGACGACATGTCGTATATGACATTAAACTCTTTCCACTGGGGGGCGGCCTTGAACACATCGGCCATCGACTCAGCGACAGCCAGCGTTACATCACTGCCTGAAGTACCTGCGAAAACATCGTCGCCGAGGGTGGGCAACGCTGTGAGGGCCGTGGCGTCTATGCGTGTCAGTCCCGACATGCCGGCCAGGGCCATGTCGCCAATCGAGGTGAGGGCCGACGGCAGTGTGAGCACGGTGAGACGGTCGTTGCCATAGAGGGCATATCGGCCTATCGCCGAAGTGTGTGGCCCGACGACACTGCTGCCGTCGGTGATTGCGGTGCCTTTGAACATGTAGGGAGCGAGCGTGGTGGCCGATGCGGGCATTACCACTGTCTCGAGCGCGTCACAGCCGAAGAATATGCCGTCGCCAAGGGTTGTGACGCCGTCGGGCAAGATGGCCGATGTGAGACGGTCGCAGCCTGCAAAGGCCCAGCCGCCGATAGCGCCGAGCCGGCGGCAACCCGACAGGTCGATGTCGGTGAGCGTCGTGTAGCTGAAGGCGTCGTGGCCTATGTAGCCGAGCGTGGCGGGCAGCGTGACGCGGGTGAGGCCGGTGCAACCGCGCATGGCGTCGGCCCCGATGGTGGCCACACCCTGTGGCAGCTCTATGGCGGTGAGTGATGTACAGTCTTTGAATGCTCCGGCGGGTATTGCACCGAGCCGTGTGGTTGCAAAGGTAACCGACTCGAGAGCGGCACACCCGTTACAGAAGGCTGTGCCGAGCGAGTCGACACCTGCGGGTATGACAAGCGACTTGATGGCCGAGCCGGCGAGCGCGCCGTCGGCTATCGCCGTGAGCGAGGAGGGAAGGATAATTGATGTCAGTGGTGAACCCGTGAGCGAGTACTCAGGGAGCGTATTGGCCGGCGATGACGTACGTCCGTTGAAAAGTGTGACACCCGAACAGGCCGTGATGACGGCCGATGACAGGTCGAGCGACCTCAGGCCGGTGAGATGAGATGCTATGAAGTCAAAATCGATAGCATCGATGGTGCCGTCGAGTGTGAGTTCTGAGATGCCTGTATCGGTGATGACATCGCACAGGGTGCCTGCCTGCGACGTCACAGTGACAGCACTAAGCGGCAAGCCCGATGCTGCGACAGTAAACAGGGTGACTATATATAGATATAGGTATCTCATACTTGTCGGCAAGATTGTTGGCAAATTTACAACATTTAGCCGAGAAATACAACATTTTCGGTGACGGTGACAAAAATTTTAGGCAAATAACAAAATTTCACATTACTGGTGGTTGTTTTAGAAATTTTTATTAATTTTGCAGCAAAATATCAGCCTTGAAGACTTCAAGCAACATATAAGAGGCCACCACCCTGACATGAACAAGAATGCGGGGCAGTGGTCTCACTCTTATATTGTAGCAGTGACAATTATATAAACCATTATATTATTAAAATTTCAACTATCTGATTATGAAGAGACTATTTCTCTTTTCATGCACACTGTGGCTGGCCCTGTCAGTAATGGCCGCCAACTTTGTGTGTACCGGTGTAGTAGTTGACGAGAGTGACGAACCGATGGTCGGCGCTACCGTCGCTTTAGTAGGCAACCCGTCAATAGGCACAGCGACCGACATTGACGGTCAGTTCAAGCTGTCGGTACCCGGCGGCGAGCTGCAGATCAGCTTCATCGGCTACAAAACCGTTAAACTCAAAGCCCAGAGCAACATGGGTACCATCAAGCTCGAGCCCGAAGCTACCATGCTCGAGGACGTAGTGGTAACACAGTCGGTAGGTCGCACCCGTCTGACCCCCGTGGCAATGTCGACCGTTACAGCAGCCGACCTTGAGATCAAGCTCGGTAACCAGGAACTTCCCGAGGTGCTGAAGACCACACCCGGCGTGTGGGCCACCAAGGACGGCGGCGGCTTTGGCGATGCCAAAATCAACATACGCGGTTTCAAATCACAGAACACCGCCACCATGGTCAACGGTGTACCCGTCAACGACATGGAGTGGGGCGGCATCTACTGGTCAAACTGGTCGGGCCTCGGTGACATCATGTCGTCGATGCAGGTGCAGCGTGGTCTTGGTGCCACCATCATCTCGTCGCCGTCGTTCGGCGGTACCATCAACATGGTGACCAAAGGTCTTGACGCCAAGAAAGGCGGCTCGGCATGGTATGGCCTCGGTAACGACAACTCGATGAACTATGGTATCTCATTCTCGACCGGCCTGATGAAGAACGGCTGGGCCGTGACATTCCTCGGTTCACGCAAGACCGGTAACGGCTACATTCAGGGCACCGACTACGAGGCGTTCACATACTTCCTGAACGTGTCGAAGCGCATCAACGAGAAGAACCAGATCATGCTGACCGTGACCGGCGCGCCCCAGACACACTACAAGCGCAGCTCAAACGACGGTCTGTCGATACAGGGCTGGCAGGACGCCGCCAACTATATGCCCCAGGGTCAGGCTTACCGTTACAACCCCACCTATGGTCTGGGTCTCAACGGCGAGCGCAAGGCGTCACAGTACAACTTCTACAACAAGCCCGTGGCAATGTTGAACCACACATGGCAGATTGACCACAAGTCGTCACTGTCGACAGTGGTATATGCCTCGCTCGGCTCGGGCGGCGGCTACAGCGGCCAGGGTGCCCAGGTGGGCAACTCGTCGAGCACCTACTATGACTACTGGTATGGCGCCGACAGCTCGGGTAACCTCAACTGGAAGACTATCGAGAACAACGGCGTGACCTACAACCTGCGTCACGGCAACGGTATGTTCGCATACGACCAGATTCAGCTCATGAACGAGGCCAGCACTACCGGTTCGCTCATGGTGATGTCGACCTCAAACAACAACCACCGCTGGTTTGGCGGCGTGTCAAACTACAAGAACCAGATAACCAAGGCTCTTGCCATCACAGCCGGTATCGACATTCGCTACTACTATGGTGAGCACACCAACAAGATCAGCGACCTGTACAACGGTGCTTACTTCATCGACTACTACCGTGCGTCGTCAAACAACACCCGCACCTTCGCCACCGAGGCCGAGAAGATTGCCTACCAGCAGCAGAAACTCGGTGTGGGCGACGTTGTTTACCGCGACTGGGACAGCCGCATCTGGCAAGAGGGTGTCTATGCCCAGGCCGAGTACAAGGCTCTTGACGACAAGCTCAACGTAGTGCTTGCCGGCGCTGCCAACGTCAACACCTATACCCGCTACGAGCACATGTATGTGAACGACGACGAGGCCAAGTCGCCCACCAAGTCGTTCTTTGCCGGCAACATCAAGGCCGGTGCCAACTACAACATTGACCGCTACAACAACGTGTTCGTGAACGGCGGTTACATAACCCGTGCCCCCTACCTGCAGTATGGCGTGTTCATAGCCCCCGCCAACTCTAACGCCATCAACCCTAACCCCGTCAACGAGAAGGTTGCTGCCGTCGAGGTGGGCTATGAGTACCACTCGCCCACATTCAGCGCCCAGGTGAACGGTTACTGGATAAACTGGATGGACCGTACGATGATCAAGAGCGGCTCGCTCGAGTATGACGGCGACCGCTACTCGGTAGCCATGAACGGTGTCGACTCGCGCTACATGGGCATCGAGGTCAACGCTGTCTACATTCCCACCCGCTGGCTTGAGCTCAACGGTATGTTCGCGTTCGCCGACAACACCTGGCAGAATGACCCCGTGGGCTACTACTACAACAGCGCCGGCCAGGCTCTCGCAAGCCTGGGCAGCACCGACGTGCCCGCCACCATCACCCAGCCCCTGGCCGAGGATCACCTTCGTGCCACCGTGCAGCAGAAGGGTATCAAGGTAGGCGGATCGGCCCAGCTCACCGCTGCCATCGGCGCCCAGGTCAAGCCCTTCACCGGCATGCGTATCGGTGCCGACTGGACCTGCAACGCCCGCAACTACAGTGACTTCTCGCTCACCAACGGTGCCAACGCCAGCGGCCTCGACTACCGCACACCGCTCGTCATCAACGACCCCTGGCGCATACCCTTCGGTAACCAGCTCGACCTCAACGCCAGCTACAGCTTCCCGATCACCGGCGACCTGCGCTGCACGTTCTCGGCCAATGTCTACAACGTGTTCAACAACTACTACATCATGGACGCCTACACCAGCCACTCGTCAAAGGGTACCTGGGAGAATGCATTCCGTGTGTTCTACAGCTATGGCCGCACATTCAGCCTGCGTTGCAAACTCACATTCTAATCACTGCTCTTAATAATTAATGACTATTATGAAGAATTATATATTCAACTCAGCTCTCGTCGCCGGCATGACGCTTGTACTCGCAAGCTGTGGCGAGAACACTTGGAACGACAAGTACCTTGATGGTTTTGAGGGTGGTGTAAACTACGACAAACCCTCAACCACCGAGTCACAGTACACACTCACCGAGGCTGACTACAAGGCTATCTCGAAGGCCATTCTCGAACAGGGCGACCTCACTGCCGATCAGGAGGCCGAGGCCAAGGCAATAGCATCGGTGCTGGCATTTGACAAGAACGGCTTCTATCCCGCCCGCGTGGCAGTGCCTTTCTTCACCGAGAGCCGCTCATTCCCCTACTACCTCGACCCCGTCGGCTCAAACACCGCCATCACATACGACGAGTTTGACGCACGCCCCGAGGAGCTCGCATCAATAGCCGCCGCCACCGCCTACAAGGTAACCACTGCCGACTATCAGAACGTGTGGGGTAGCGAGGAGAACTACACCGAGGCTTTCGCCCCCTCACACACCGCCGTATCATCACTCCCCTCGATACTGGCTGCCAACATAGCCGATGCTCAGGAGGGTGACTATGCCATCGTGAGCTACAACACATCGGCCACCGACCCCGTGTTCGGTGCCACCGAGACCCCGTCGTTCGAGTTCTCGAGCGTACTCGGCGGCCTCAGCGGCATGGCCAGCGGTGACGACATCGCCTTCAACGGCGTTGTAATGGCCGTGTCGACCCAGGGCCCCGTCATCGCCGACGCCACCGGCAGCATCTTCACCTACGCTCCCGCCAACAACTCTGANCTCAAGGTGGGCGACCAGGTGACCGTCAGCACTACGCTCGGCTCGTACAACAACGGCTGGCAGACCAGCAAAGGCGCTACCGCCGAGGTGGTCGGCTCACAGGCCGTGACCTATCCCACACCCCGCGTGTGGACTGCCACCGAGATGGACGACTTCGCCACCTCGACCGTTGCAGCCGGCTCGCTGATCACCCCCATCTACTCTAAGTTCACAGGCAAGGTAATGGTATCGGGCAACTACATCAACATCGCCATCGACGGTGCTACTGTCCAGATTAGCCCCTACGGTGCGTCAGATGCTGTGAAATCACAGCTCACCGACGGTGCTACCGTGACATTCGAAGGCTATGTGATCGCACTTGCAAGCAANGGCAAATACTTCAATACTGTCATCACCAAGGTTGGCGACAACGCGTTCAACACCCTNGCGGCATCGGCTCCCGCCAAGGTTGTGAAGGTAGCCTCGACAAGCGAGAACGCCGTCTACTACTACAACGGCAGCAAGTGGGCTCCCGCCACCGGCGTGTCAGTGCTCAACCCCGCCGACTACACCGCCATGGGCTTTGACAACAACTCGCTGCAGAGCCCCGAGGTGTACATACCAATGTATCTGAAGAACAAACTCGTCTATGCTCTCGCCGGCGACCAGCAGTATGTAGCCTACAACGGCAACAAGGTCGACCTCTTTGTGTTTGACGGCTCGGCATGGGTGCTCAACAACGACGGCCGCGAGACCGTGACCGCNCGCTTCACCCGCAAGGCTACCGGCTGGACATTTGTCAAGTATCTGGGCAAGGCNGTGTTCAACATCTTCAACGAGGACGAACTGGAGCTCGACCGCAGCTANCTGTTTGTGTTCGGCGACGAGTGTGCCACCCCCATNGCAGCCTCACGCACCTACGGCTACCTCTACATGGAGGCAGTGTCAATAAGCAACGGCGTGATTGTGCTCCCCGGCGACACTAACGCGTTCTCGCTCNTGAGCGCATACGTTGACGAGGAGGCCGGCATCAATGTCAAGGCTCCCGAGGGCTACTTCCTGATGAAGGACTACCTGAACCGTTACTTCTANCTCAACGGTTACAACAGCCCCAACCTNNTGTCGGCACCCGAGATGGTTGACGGCGCTATCTCACAGAAATTCCTGTGGAAAGCNACCCGCAACGCCGACGGNACNTGGNACATNGTNGGCGGNGACCAGACCATGCACCTGTCGCCCTCATACAGCAGCGTAGGCTTCTACTCACCCGACGGCATCGGTGCCGACATGGTTAAGCCCGTGCTCTACATTCTCGACTAATCACACTACGATTNAAAGCCATAATGGCGTGCCCCGCTCAATNAAGAGCCCGGCACGCCATTATTATTTTCAGGAAATTNTNATTGGGATTAGTGATGAGGGGCGGCTCAATCGTCANATTATTNTATATACCACGAAAAATAGTTCGCACATTATGTCACACTTCGATTTTGGAAAATGGCGTCAGGGCGCCGGGCTGTGTGTCGTCGCTGCCTTGTCGGCTGCCGCTATACACGCCATAGGTTCTCAACGGGCTNTACCGTCGCCCGGCAATGCCGCATACAATCTTACATGTGAGGGCCTTGAGCGCCCTATAGCTGTCAATACTCTGCTGCCGCGCTTCAGCTGGCTCATTCCGACCGACTGGAAAGGCCAATCGGCCTATGAGCTNCAGATNGGCACCGACAGCCTGTCGCTGACCAANGGNNGCGACTGTGACCTNTGGTCAACGGGCAAGGTGNNGTCGACCGAGTCGGTCAATGTCGAGTATGCCGGTGATGCCCTCGTGCCGGGCATTCAGGCCTATTGGCGCGTGAAGGTCTGGGACGAGAACGGTTCGGAGGCCGANTGGAGCGAGGTAAGCCGCTTCGGTGTAGGCTATGTGGACGNCAATGCCATGCCGGGCGAATACATCGGCATGGGCAAAGGCTCGTCGGGCAAGGCTCCGGCCAAGTATCTGATGATACCCAACCGCGTCTACACCGCCATAGCCAATCACCGCTACAACACGCCCCGTTATCTCGACGGCATTGACTATGCGGTCAACTATCTCGGCTACAGTACGGTCGACAAGATATACTGGGACTCGGACAACATAGACCGTGTCGAGGTTCACTTCAACGTCAAGGCGGCCGACGATGCCGTCGCGGGCAAGGATTACCGCCTGGAGATACTGTCGGGCGACGAAGACCAGTCTTACTTCAAATATGTGGGCAACGGGGTCATATTCAGTGANGCTACATTTAATTATAGTGTAAATTCAGACAACCGGCTGTTCGAGAACGGCACATTCGCATCGGGCGACGCGGGCCGTTACACTCCCGCCGGGGCCTATCGCGACGGCGACGAGGCCNTCTACACGGCCGACAATATCAAAGACCTCGGCCCNTCGGTCAGAAATGTGTTTGACGGCAGNTTCGGGCCGATAACCATCAGCGCTTCGGGTGCTGTCGACCNNATNATGGCCGACGNCGATGCCGACGGGCCGGTCGAGTACTATGACCTCAACGGCCGACGTGTCAGCAATCCGAGCAACGGCATGTACATACGCCGCTCGGGCAAGAAAACCGACAAGGTATTCATNCGTTAATCGCACTGCCATGAAAAAAATCACTAAATACTCCATAGCGGCNGCCACACTGGCAACCCTCGTTGCATGCGGCTCAAAAATAACACGCATCTTCATGCCCGAGACGGTGANNGCCGGCGGGTCGTTCCCCGTCCTGGTCGAGCTCGACGTCGACACCAAGGGTCAAATGAACCCGGGTGGCGACAGTTACGGCAACATGGCCGTGCGTCTGCCCGAGGGTTGGACGGTAGAGAACAGCCCCGAGTTCACCGAGGCCGAGGTCAAGGCCGCATACAAGAAGCTGTACATCGACGCCCAGTATACATCTGACCTGCTGTCGTGTCCCGTCATGCCCACCGAGGCCGGCGAGACTGCCGAGAGCATCTATGAGCAGTGCAAGGATATGGGCACTATGGTAGCATACGTCTACCCCAAGGGCAGCTCGACCACGCCGATGCTGCGCAGTTCGTTCGACATGCCTCAGGGCGGCGACCGCGAGCGTGCCCGCGTCATAGCCCACATCAACTCGCTGGGCTATCACGAGCTGTATGTCAACGGCACCAAGGTGGGCAGCGACGTGCTGCAGCCCGCCGTGTCGCGCATGGACAAACGCTCGCTGACGGTGTCATACGACATCACCGATCTCGTCAACGACTCAGACAACGACGTGGTGATACGCCTCGGCAAAGGCTGGTACCGCTCAAACACCTACAGCGCCGAACACGACGGCCCCGTTGTCAAGGCCTGCATAGACTATGTTCTGGGCAAGAACATCGAACACCTGTTGTCGACCGATAGCAAGTGGACGGTGGCCGAGACCGGCTACAAAGACACCGGCGCGTGGACACCGCTGCAGTTCGGCGGTGAGCGCGTTGACGCCGCCCTCGAGCCCAAGGCAATGGACAGCCGCTCGCTCGACGACAATCACTCGTGGGGCCGCGCCGCCGTGATTAACGTCGCGCCCCGCCGGGCTACCCCCCAGATGTCGGGCGCCAACCGCATAATCGCCACCCACTCACCCGTCTCGGTGACTCGCTCGGGCGACGGCTGGCTCGTAGACATGGGCAGCGTGTTCACCGGCTGGTTTGAGATGGAGATGCCCCAGCTCCCTGCCGGCCGTGAGGTGACAATCGCCTACAGCGACTATCTGCCCGCCGGCACGTTCGAGGCCCAGGGCGGCGAGAAGGACGTCTTTGTGTCGGCCGGTGGCACCGGCGAGCGGTTCTGCAACAAGTTCCACCACCACGCCTACCGCTATGCCCTCGTCACAGGTCTCGACGAGGCTCCCGACGCCAAGACCATACGCGGCCTGCAAATCAGCAACCTCGACCGTCCGTCGGCCACTTTCGAGTGCTCTGACGCCGACCTCAACGCCATTCACGAGATGATTGACAACACGATGAAGTGTCTAACCTTCAGCGGCTACATGGTCGACTGTCCCCACCTGGAACGAGCCGGATATGGCGGCGACGGCAACTCGTCGACAATGACGCTCCAGACCATGTACGACGTCAACCACGTCTACAACAACTGGGTGCAGGGCTGGGCCGACTCGATGCAGGACGGCGGACTGATGCCGTGTGCGGCTCCCAGCGCCACAGCCGGTGGCGGCGGTGGCCCCTACTGGAACGCATTCATGGCGTTCGCCCCGTGGCGCACGTACGTCAACTATGGCGACAGCCGCATCATCGAGACCTACTACAGCTACATGAAAGAGTGGATAGCGTTCGTCGACCGCCACATCGGCAGCGACGGCCTGCTGCACCGCTGGGACGACCCCTACTATGCCGGCTGGTACCTGGGCGACTGGATTGCACCCGACGGCGTTGACACCGGCGGCGAGTCAATCGACCTGGTGAGCAACTGTGTCATCAGCGAGACGCTCGGCTACATGAGCCGCATAGCCGCCCTCACAGGCCACGACGACGAGGCCGCCGTGTGGGCCGACCGCCGTGCGGCACTCAACAAGGCTATACACACCCGCTTCTATCACGCCGACAGCCACACATACGGCAACGGCACACAGCTCGACAACAGCTACCCGATGCTTGTCGGCGCCGTGCCCGACGAGCTCGTACAGTCGGTCACCGACAAGATGCTCGAACTCTCGGCCTCAAAAAACAACGGCCACATAGCCGCCGGCCTGGCAGGCATACCCGTAGTCACCGAGTGGGCCGTCAAGATGACACAGCCCGACTTCTTCTACGGTATGCTCAAGAAACGCGACAAACCCGGCTTCCTGTACATGCTCGACAACGGAGCCACAGCCACCTGGGAGTACTGGAACGGCGAACGCAGCCACGTACACAACTGCTTCAACGGCATCGGCACATGGTTCTATCAGGCACTCGGCGGCATTACACCCGACGCTGACGCCCCCGCCTACCGCCACTTCACCGTCAAGCCCCAGATACCGGCCGGGGTCGACTGGGTCAATGTCACCAAAGACACCCCCTACGGCACCATCAGCGTCAGGTGGCAAGTGACCGGCGGCAGCCTTGCCATGCAGCTCACCGTCCCGGCAGGCACCACCGCAAGCGTCTACCTGCCCGAGCGCGCCACCGACGGCACATGGAGCTACCCCGCCACACCACGCGAGCTCACAGCCGGCACATACCGCTTCGACCCCGACACCCTCGAGCCCCTGCGGCTCCCCACCCGCCTGTAACAACCATACACATTCTTATTAAACATATAAAATACAAGCGATTGACATGCAATAAATAAACATGTCAATCGCTTTCTATTTCCAAAGCCAGTAGCTATGTCACGGAATATTTATTAGTTTTGTGTTATCACTTTTTTACAAATATTACGTCCCTGACGTATAATGTATATGCCTGGAAGAAGATTTTCAATACTTTCAGATATTTTAATACCGCTAAGATTATATATCTCAATCGGTTCTGAACTATTTTCTTCTACATAAATCTCATCGTTCTTAGTTATAATCTTTTCTACAATATTATTGAAATACATCCAAGGTTCCGTACTTTTTATTTTGGATAATGCCCCGTCAGCAATCGTTAGTGTCGCATTTTCGTAAGTAGCATCATCAAAAACATTCTTGCTAGCAGTCAGAGGTTCTGAACATTCGTATGTAATTTCGGTCAAATTATCACAGTGACTAAAAGCGTATGGAGCTATATGTGAAATAGAACACGGGATTACTACTGTTTGAAGACTCTCACATTTAGAAAACGCATATTCATCTACTAACTCCATTGAATTTGGAAGTATAACTTTCGTCATTTTTTTACACCCACAAAAAGCACTTTCTCCAATAGATATAAGTTTCTCAGGAATATTTATAGTCTCAAGATTTTCACATCCTATGAACGCCCAACCTTCGATTTTTGAAATAGAATCAGAAAGATTTATATGTTTAAGAGATGTACACTGATTGAATGTTGCAAATTCGATAATTGTAATAGTATTGGGCAAGTCAATTGATGTAAGTGATGTGCAAGCCTGAAACGCCCCTTGGCCAATAGATGTAACCGAATCAGGAATAGTTATATCTATTAGTTTGGAACAGTATTCAAATGAACGATTACCGATAAATTTAATTGAATTAGGTATTTCAATTTTAGCGAGGTTTGAACAACCAGAAAAAGCATTGCTTCCTATTATCGAGATGGATTCAGGTATTGAGATACTTTTAATAAAGAAGCAATCTTCAAAAGCATTGTCACTTATTACACTGACAGGATTACCACTAATTGATGATGGTATTACTATCTCATCACAAGCTTGATATACTCCACAAACTTCCAAACCATTTCCCCATCTATAATTCAAACCATTCTCCCAATTAATTATTATCGAATTAGGTAAATCAGCTGTTTCATTAATATTTTTGAAATACATCCATGGTTCAGTCATTTTGGCACTGTCAAGCATCCCAATAGGCACATTTAATGAAGTATACTCATAAATTGACTCATCAAATACGTCTTTATTATACGTTGAAATCGAATCTACATTCAGTGTCCGTATACCACCCATATGAAACGCTTGTGGTTTAATCGTAGCAGATTTTGCAAGTGAAACGTTATTAATATTACATTCTGAAAAAGCATATTCACCGATATAATTCATTGGAGTAGCCGTTACAAATTTACGCAGGTTGCTGCATCCATAAAAAGTATAGTCAGGAATTGATACATCTAATCCCCCGATAAAGACCGCTTCAAGATTTCTACACAAAGCAAAATTACCATTATTAAGGTAGACTCCTTCAGGTATAGTTACTGATCTCAGATTTTCACAATCACTAAAAGCATAAGGTGCAATATCTCTTACATTATATTCCTTTCCGTTTATTACTATATTGTTTGGTAATTCGATATCAGTCGATTCACTAAGATTAGCTCCGAGAATCTCATAGTAATTACCGCTTGGATTAAGAACATATTCCAAATTGTTAACCTCGATAACTGAAGAGAAATCTAACTCTACGATACTACTAAAATGTTTCCACGGTTCTATATTCTTTATAGATTCAAGTTGCCCTGATTCTACATATAAACTCGCACCTCCATTAATTGTCCATTTATAATTTTCGTTAGAAAATATGTTCTCATCTGCTGTCACAAATTTTTCGGTATTATAATATATTGCACTCAGGTTTTTACAATCAAATGCACTATCGCCTATAAATTCCAGTGAATCCGATAAGTATAATGAGCCCAAATTTGAACAATAAAAAGCATTTTCACCTATTGTTTTAACTGAACTGGGTATTTTTACTTTTGCTATTGCTGTATGACTAAAAGCACCGTCACCAATACTCAAAAGAGATTTTGGCAAGACTATATTTTCAAGTGTATATGATGAAAAAGCTTCATTTCCTATAGATTCGACTGGCTCTGGTACTATAATGGTACGTATATCGCTATTATAAAATGCACTATCGGCGATAGCTGTAATCGGATAAACATTTCCGTCTTTATGAACCTCAGACGGAATATAGAGCTTTTCCATAAAACCGCCCGTGTAATGTGTCACTTCTGCATATTTAATTCCGTCCTCCGACAAATAAAGGCTGTATTCTATGTCATTCTCTACAATTTTATCTACCGATAATTGAGAAAACGCACTCAATGAAATAAATAATGCTGGGATAATGAGTAGTTTTTGTTTCATCACTAATTAACACTTGCCGCGGTCTTCCCCTCGTTGGCGTTTGGTATAATACGAAAAAGCGCAGGAATCTGTATCTGTTACCGTCCTACTGCTTGAGGCTTCTCGCATTGCCCATCGATAGTCGGACGGCAACTGCAGAAGCCCACGCCAGTATATGCAACGGCTGCACTGGCTATATCTCTCACAAGATATTATGCCAAATGCAAGGTATTACATAACCACGGGCATCTACCGTTGCTCAATCCCTGACTATCGATTAAAAAGTTTGCGAGACATTTCAAGCAGTCAAGAATCAGCGCGGATAAACGCTTTTCTATGTATTTATATGACCACTCTAATCAGTGGTCTTGATACAATCCCACTCCACTCAACCCCAAACCAAGGGGCGATTCGATTATGAACCTCACCCTACTGGCGTAGTCTGTAGCGCGGTCTGCATTGGCAAAGTTAACAAATACATTTGATTCCGACAACAACTAACACATAATGGATTGTGTGTTTATGAGTATTTTTGCTCGTATATCATTTTATATGAGAATTGGGAATATGTGCCGACAAGGATTACTGTCGTCAGACGGTTATGGACGTGGCACTAAATATCGACTTACAAATCACCTGTCAGGAGATAATGTTGCAGATAAAAATGATAATGTTGACAGCTTAAAGCCTAATGTTGATAGCTCTACAAGCAATAAAGATGGGCGATATTGTAGTAATATTAGTTTTGAGATTCAGTCTCTCTTAAAGAAGAAGCGTTTGAGTCAAGTTGAAATGGAGCGTGTTATTTGTGAGATAGCTTCCGAGTGGCTAACTATTCACGAACTCACTCAGATACTTGGTAAAGATAAATCATATTTACGAAACCATGTTTTACCAGCTTTGATTTCCAAAGGAATTTTAGAAAGAGAGTATTCGTCAATATTAAATCATCCAAATCAACGCTATCGCCGAAAACATTAGTGCCTTCATTCGCGACCGTATAATCACCCCGTGCTGGGTAGAATAAACGGCCGGGAGAGTGTGTCCGAATGATGTGACGCGCTCTCCCGGTTTGGTTTTATTACACTATGTGTGAAAGATTAACGAAATTTTTCTCTAATTGTGATTGATTTTCAAACAACCGCTTAACCTCCTCCCGTTAAGCGGTTGTTTCTTTTATCATTAGAATTAATACCCTCATTTTATGGCTATATAATCAGCACGCATGCCAATTTAGCAATACACATACAGGCAATATAGTGAATTACAAAGTAATTATTACATTTTTATAACTTAATATTGGATAATATAGCATAATGTCGTAATTTTGTCAGCCTAATTTGATTATTGCAAGCTGATTTTTAAAATTCACACCTGTCTGTCAAACCATCATTATCAATTATATGAAAAAAACTTTACTACTTACTCTGGCTGTAGCCGGGGCACTCATGGCCGGAGCAGCCGGCCCGGAGACACGCTCAGGCTCACGCACAATCAGCGGTATCAAAGAAATCAACCGCGATAACCACGCCGCGACCGCACGCATTGAAGCGACTAAAATCGTACGACCGTTTGCAGCGGGCGCCGTACCCGCCAACGCCGTTGAGGTACCTTTCAAACACGACCTTGGCAAGGGAGGCTCTGAGGTGGCTAACTACACCGACATTAATGCTAACAACGACAACCGTAATTGGAAATATGGTTCCGTCAGCGGCTACGCGGCATGCATGGTTCCCAATGCAGCCGACATTGACAACAACGACGACTGGCTCTTCACGGTGCCTATCCACCTTACACCCGGCGACTATACCGTATCGTTCGAGGTAGGTATCATGGGCACGGGAACTCCTGTGGTAGAGATGGACGTAGCACTCGCGACCGAGCCTAACGTCGAAGCCGCCACCACCGTCATATCTCCTTCTACCAAATACACCGAAAAAGATTTTGTAGAGTTCAATCACAACTGTACCATTGCCGAGGAAGGCTACTACTACCTTGGTTTCCACTGCACTACTTCCAAAACCGACAAAGGTACCCTCAAGCTTGCCAATGTAGGCATGAAAGCCGGCAGTGTTGTGCCTCCTGTGGTAGTCGATCCGCCGGCCGCCGGCGAGCTGTCATGGACTCTCGCACCCAAAGGTGAACTGAAAGCTACCGTACAATACACCGCCCCCACCCTCACCAAAGCCGGTAAACCACTCGAATCGATCTCGAAGGTAGAAATCACCTCACGCTGGGGTGTTGACAAATTCACCTACGAGAACGTCACTCCCGGCGCTGTAATCACCCTGGAGAATGTGGAGATGTATCAGGGTATCAACAACCGCTTCACCGGCGTAGCCTATGATGGCGATGTGGCCGGCGAGATGGTCGAGTATAAATCGATATGGTGTGGTAAGGACACCCCGCTCGCTCCCGAGAATGTGCGCTTGTCGGTCAATGCCGACTACACCACCGCCACCCTTGCATGGGACGCAGTGCCCGAGACAGGCGAACATGGCGGATATGTCGATCCCGAGAGTATCACCTACTATGTTTTTGATGCGTTCGGTACATATTACGACCCCGCCCTGCTCACAACCACCTCAACCTCATGTACCCTCAACTACGAGGCTATAACCGAGCAGGATTTCTATGCCTATCAGGTCACAGCCGGATATGACGATAACTACTCGCTTGACGGAGTATCGAACATCATCACCGCAGGCACCCCGGACGCGCTTCCCAAACGCGAATCGTTCGGAGGCGGCTACTACGAGACCATGTGGCTCAGCAACACTGTTGTCAACGGCTACATGCAGTCAGGTACCATAACCGACGACTACTTTGCATCGCTCTTTGACCCCGAAGATCCCGACAGCCCCAAACCTCTCGCGTCACAGGACGGCGACGGCGGCTTCTTCTTCTGGATGCCCGTCGACAAAGACGTGGCTTACGGACTCATATCGACCCGTGCCGACATTTCCAAAGCCACCAAACCCGTGCTCGAATTCTACTATCAGGGCCAGGGCAGTATCATCGAAGTGTATGCCGGACACGAAATCGGCGACATGACCAACATTGCCGCCATCGACCTCAAAGCCAACCCGACTGCCGACTGGACTCTCGCCCGACTGCCCCTTGACGCGTTCAAGGAAATGGGCGCCGTGATGTTTGAGATACGCTTCGTGGCCGCTCACAATGACGACGAGCACATGTGGAGCATACCCCTCGATAACATCTGTGTGCGCAATCTCGACGACAACGATATACGCATCGTGACATTCAACGGTGCCACCAAGGCCAAGCCCGGCGACAACGTCAAGTTCACCGCCCACATCGAGAACCTCGGCACCATGGCAGCCTCGCCCGTGGCCGTATGGACAGTCAACGGCAAGGAAACCTCAACCGAACCTCTCGCCCAGATCGCTCCCAACTCCTTTGCCGATGTTGAACTTGCCTACACAATTCCTTACAACGCCCCCGATGCCGCCGACGTTACCCTCACCATACAGATCGACGGTGACGGTACACCCGCCGACAACATAGCAACGACCACAGTGACCGTGAGCCGTGCATCATTCGCTACAGTAAACGACCTCGTGGCCAACGTCGAGGGTTCAAACGTGGTGCTCTCATGGAGCGAACCCATCAACGACGAGGCTGTCGCTGAGACTATAACCGAAGACTTCGAGAGCGACGACTACACCCCGATGTCTATAAGTGGTGCAGGCGACTGGACTGTATATGACGGCGACGGTAAGAATACCTACAACGTGTTCCGCGAGCTCTACAATCCTTACCAGACAAGCCCCATAGCTTTCCAGCTCTTTGACAACGTACTCGCTGAAGTGCCGGCCCAATACGCACTTGACGCCGAGGCATATAGCGGACAACGCTACATGCTCGCACCGAGCGCACCGAGTGCCGACAATGACAACTGGCTCATATCGCCCGAACTCTCAGGGAACGCCCAGACCGTCACATTCATGGCCAAGAGCTACACCGTCGCATGGCCCGAAACGCTCGAAATATACTACTCGACCGGCGACAACGCCGTGGCATCATTCACATGTCAGATTACCGACTTCACCGGCCTAACAGCCGACGGCATAGTGCCCGAAGTGTGGACTAAATTCACAGTCAACCTCCCCGAGGGTGCCAAATACTTTGCAATACGTCATAACACATTCGACACACTGGCCCTCTTCGTTGACGATGTGACCTACGAGGCAGCCCCCTCTCAGCCCGAAGATCTTGCCGTCATCGGCTACCACGTGTTCCGCAACGGTGAGGCCATCACAGCCGAGCTCCACGACGGCGTCATCTATACCGACGAGCCTCTCACTGCCGAGCAACCCGACGGAGACTATGAATTCAACTACACCGTCGTGCCCGTCTACAACCACGGCGCTGTAGCTGAGAGCAACGTCGCCACTGTCAAGTTAAGTCACTCGGGCGTGGAAGGCGTATCGGTTGACAATGTCGACGCTCCCGCCGTATGGTACAACCTCCAGGGTGTACGCGTTTCTGAATCGTCACTGACAACGGGTGTATATATACGTGTTAAAGGCAACCAGGCCGACAAGATCACAGTGAAATAAACTACCCCGCCTCACCTACGGGCGATGTGTGGAATAAACGGCCGGGAGAGTGTGTCAGAATGATGTGACGCGCTCTCCCGGCTTGGTTTTATTACACTATGTGTGGAAGATTAACGAAATTTTCTCTAATTGTGATTGATTTTCAAACAACCGCTTAACCTCCCTCCGTTAAGCGGTTGTTCCTTTTTATCATCTCAATCCCAAATTAAACTAATAGATTTGCACATTTAGAACTTATTAGTTATTTTTGCATTATGGATCAAGAAAACCTTAGAACGATATATCGATCAGAAGAATTCAACGTATTCTTTGAATCTTTACCTGAAAAAGTAAAGGAGAAATTTGAGTATGTGTTTCTTGTGGTGCAGAGAGTTCATAACGTTCCTACAAAATTTATAAAACATTTGGAGAATACCGAGCTATATGAAATGCGTATTTCGGTCGGAACGAATGAATATCGAAGTGTTCTTTTTGCCATTGACCACACAAATGTCATTGAGGCCAAAAAGATAATTCTTTTAAATGGATTTCTTAAGAAATCATCTAAAGATTACAAAAAACAAATCGAAGTCGCACATAAAATATTGGAGAAATTAAAATCATGATACAGTTAGATGAAAAGAAGTTAGCCAAGCTTTCCACAACAAACCGAATGCTTGACGAGAAATATGGTGTAGAGGGGTCTGAATCCCGCGCAGAATTTGATGCTAAAGCTCTGGCATGGTATTATGGCACTCTCTTAAAGGAAAGACGTCGTGAATTAAAACTTACCCAACGTGAAGTAGCAGAAAAAATAGGAAGAGAACAAACATATATAGCTCGTGTTGAAAATGGAAAAGTAGACATTCAATTATCGAGTTTCTTCAGGATTGCTACCGTTTTAGGCATACAATTAGTGCCTTCATTTGTGTCTATTTGAAATGTTTTGTTTGCGTTATGGGCTGAGAGTGAAAGATTAACGAAATTTTTCTCTAATTGTGATTGATTTTCAAAAATCCTCACTATCTTTGCAGTTGAATTAGTAGGGCCATACAATTTGTAGTGTCCCGGCTGATGAAAAAACATAATTGACAATTCGTAAAACCCCAAATAAAATTATTATTAACGAAATGAGCAAAATTGATTTAACTCAGTATGGTATCACCGGTACCACTGAAATTATCTACAATCCCTCGTATGAGGAGCTCTTCAAGGAGGAGACCCTTCCCACCCTCGAAGGCTTTGAGAAAGGCGTAGTAACCGAGCTTGGCGCTGTAAACGTTATGACCGGCGTTTACACCGGCCGTTCACCTAAAGACAAATTCATTGTGCTCGACGAGAACTCGAAGGACAATGTTTGGTGGACAACCGAGGAGTACAAGAACGATAACAAGCCTGTTACCGAGAAGACCTGGGCTGCCGTTAAGGAGATCGCTGTTAAAGAGCTCAGCAACAAGAAACTCTATGTAGTTGACCGTTTCTGCGGCGCCAACAAGGACACCCGCATGGCCGTTCGCTTCATCGTTGAGGTTGCATGGCAGGCTCACTTCGTGACCAACATGTTCATCGCTCCCACCGAGGAGGAACTCAAGGACTTCAAGCCCGACTTTGTTGTTTACAACGCTTCTAAGGCTAAGGTTGAGAACTACAAGGAGCTCGGCCTCAACAGCGAGACCGCCGTTGTGTTCAACACCACCTCTAAAGAGCAGGTTATCATCAACACATGGTATGGCGGTGAGATGAAGAAGGGTATGTTCTCAATGATGAACTACTACCTGCCCCAGAAGGGTATCGCTTCAATGCACTGCTCGGCCAACACCGACAAGAACGGTGAGAACACCGCTATCTTCTTCGGTCTGTCTGGCACCGGCAAAACCACCCTGTCGACCGACCCCAAGCGTCTCCTCATCGGTGACGACGAGCACGGCTGGGACGACAACGGCGTGTTCAACTTTGAGGGCGGTTGCTATGCCAAGGTTATCAACCTCGACAAGGAAAGCGAGCCCGATATCTACAACGCTATCCGTCGCGATGCTCTCCTTGAGAACGTAACCGTTGACGCTGAGGGCAAAATCGACTTCGCTGACAAGAGCGTGACCGAGAACACCCGCGTATCTTACCCCATCGACCACATCGAGAATATCGTTAAGCCCATCTCGGCCGGTCCCGCTGCCAAGAACGTTATCTTCCTGTCAGCCGACGCATTCGGCGTTCTGCCTCCTGTGTCAATCCTGACCCCCGAGCAGACCAAGTACTACTTCCTGTCAGGCTTCACCGCCAAGCTCGCAGGTACCGAGCGCGGCATCACCGAGCCCACCCCCACCTTCTCGGCTTGCTTCGGCCAGGCATTCCTTGAGCTCCACCCCACCAAGTATGCTGAGGAGCTCGTTAAGAAAATGGAGAAGAGCGGTGCCAAGGCTTATCTCGTGAACACCGGTTGGAACGGCACAGGCAAGCGTATCTCGATCAAGGATACCCGCGGCATCATCGACGCTATCCTCGACGGCGCTATCCTCAACGCTCCCACCAAGAAGCTCCCCATCTTCGACTTCGAGATTCCCACCGAGCTTCCCGGCGTAGATCCCAAGATCCTCGATCCCCGCGACACCTACACCAACCCCGAGGAGTGGACTGTTAAAGCTAAAGACCTCGCTGAGCGTTTCATCAAGAACTTCAAGAAGTATGAGACAAACGCTGCAGGTAAGGCTCTCGTAGCTGCCGGCCCCCAGCTCTAATCATCAACTTGACATGTAATGGCCTGCTTGCCAGGTCTTGACATCGATAAAACANGACACCCGTGTCAGCCATCAGTGCCGACGCGGGTGTTTTATTGTATTCTTAATAAAATTTATAGCTTCAAATGTTTTTTGGGCGCAATTTTTAACCTATCTTTGCGCGGTTATATTGTTATATAACCGAGTGCCTGTCAAGGGTGGCGGCTTGATGTTAACACCCCCCCGATAACACTCCTATTATTATTGTCTAACAACTTTATTATAATACAAACTAACATGGAAAATAACGAACTTAACCAGTTAAGCTATGCCCTTGGTCTGAGCATGGGCAACAATTTCAAGGCATCGGGCATCGAGTCGATCAACGTCCAGGACTTTGCCGACGGTGTTGCCGCTGTATTTGACGGTCTGGCTCCCAAAATGAGCTATGACGAGGCTAAAGCTGTAATNCAAAAATATTTCTCTGAACTCGAGGCCAAGCAGCAGGAAGTTGCCCGCCAGATGGGTGAGGTGAACCAGAAGGCCGGCGAGGCTTTCCTGGCCGAGAACGGCAAGCGTGCCGAGGTGAAGACCACCCCCTCGGGACTGCAGTATGAGGTACTCACTGAGGGCGACGGCCCCATGCCCTCGGTCGACGACCAGGTCGAGGTACACTACACCGGCAAGCTCATCGACGGCACTGTGTTCGACTCGAGTGTTGACCGCGGCATTCCCGCCACATTCGGCGTCACACAGGTTATCCCCGGCTGGGTCGAGGCACTCCAGCTCATGAAGGCCGGCTCTAAATGGCGCCTGTTCATACCCTCACAGCTCGCCTACGGCCCCCAGGGTGCAGGCAACGTCATCGGCCCCAACTCGACACTGATCTTTGACGTCGAACTCCTCAAGGTTATCGGTAAGTAAACGGTGCCTCAACACGTTAGGCACACCTGACACACGACCGTACAACCTATGAAACGCATATTATACACAACACTGGCAGCGGTGGCGGGCATCTTCACAGCGTGGGGAAGCCCGGCACCGTCGGCTGTTGAGCCGTCGGCCACCGACACCGTCTCGGCAGCCCTCGCTACCGTGTGGGGCAGCCACATAACCCCGGTGCTCGACGCCAAGTATCCCGACAACCGGCAGGCCGCCGACGAGTTCATTCGCGGCATCAGCGACGCCTTCAACGTGTCGGCCGAGCAGGAGCCCTACTATCAGGGCATACTCCAGGGATTCACCGTCGCCGAGCGCCTTGAACAGATGAAGCAGCTCGGATTTCCCATCGACCGCGAGTCGTTCATCAAAGCCCTGGCCAACGCCCTGCAGGGTGGCGCCACAGGCTTCACACCAGCCACGGCCGACCGCTATCTGAGCGACTACATGTCGCGCCAGTATGAGGCCAAGCTCGCCGCCGACACCCTCAGCGTCGAGTCACAGCGCCGGTTCATCGAGCAGAACGCCGCCCGCGAGGGCGTCATCACCACCCCCTCGGGACTGCTGTTTGAAGTCATCACCGAGGGCGAGGGCGACTGTCCCACACTCGACGACGCCGTCTCGGTAACCTACACCGGCAAGCTCTACAACGGCGAGATTTTTGACGATTCGGAGGGCAACGACGTCACATTGCCCATCAAAGGTCTCGTGCCCGGATTTACTCAGGGACTGCTCATGATGAAGCCCGGCGGCACCTACCGCATCATCATTCCGTCCGACCTCGGCTACGGCCCCAAGGGCACAGCCGGCGTCATACCCGGCAACGCGGCGCTCGACTTCACCATCACCCTTCACCGCGTCATCAAGCGCTGACCTGTCCCGGGAGGGCAAACATCTGAACAATACAACTATATAGCTATATTTAAAAATTTTTAAAGTAAAACGTTTTATGAAAAAAATCATTCTTTCACTTTGTGCCGCCGCACTCACACTCGGTATCACCGCTTGTGGCGACAAAGCCCAGAACACCGACACCTCAGCTCAGGACAAGGCTCTCGGTGACTCACTTGCAACAGCCTATGGCGAGTATCTCGCAGCTCACGCCAACCAAATGATCGACCAGCAGCTGGCCCAGCTCAGCGACGAGCAAAAGCAGAACTTCAGCCGTGCCGAGTTCTTACGCGGCATGAAGGCCGTAGCCGAGCGCGACACCGCCAACATAGCCTACATCATGGGTATGCAGATCGGCTCACAGGTGTGGGGCGCTGCCAAGCAGATGCCCGAGCAGTTCAAGCTGCCCGTAAGCGCCCAGAGCATTCTCAAAGCGTTTGACAAGGTGTGGAATGCCGACTCAATCGGTGACAACTACATGTACCAGATGAACTTCCAGAGCGTCATGAGCCGCGCTCAGGAGTACGCTCAGGAAAAGGAGAACATGCTCCTCGAGTCAGCTCCCGAAGCCGTTGAGAACAAAGCCAAGGGTGCAGCCTATGCCGACAGCCTCGTAGCAACCGGCAACTGGAACCGCGCCGAGAGCGGCCTCGTTTATCAGATTACCAACCCCGGCGAGGGCGAGACCGTCAAGAACAACGACCGCATCAAACTGCGCTACAAAGGCATGCACATCGACGGCACCGAGTTTGACGCTACCCGCGACGAGGCCATGACCACCTACCCCGGCCGCTTCATTCCCGGCTTCACCGAGGGCATCAAACTTCTTGGCAAGGGTGGCAAGGCTACCATCGTACTGCCCGCCGACATCGCCTATGGCGTTCGCGGCAGCGCACCCAAGATCGGCCCCAACGAGACTCTCGTATTCGAAATCGAAGTNGAGGATATTCTCTAAGTTTTTAAGTTAAAAAACATATTGACCCTGCCCCAAAATACACGGGCAGGGTCTTTTTTTGCACTAAATTCAAATTTTAATGGCATTTTGCTTTATTTTTAGATAAAAAACTATTAATTTTGTCANTCTCAAACCTTATTTTTTACCCTAAAGCAGAATTGACATGGACAAGATAGACAACCTCGACCGACAGATACTCAATATCATCATACGCAATGCACGCATACCCTCAAAAGATGTCGCATTGGAGTGCGGGGTGTCNCGTGCAGCCGTACATCAGCGCATACAGCGCCTCATCGACATGGGCGTCATCACCGGTTCGGGCTACACTGTCAATGCCAAGTCGCTCGGCTACCGCACATGCACCTACATCGGTGTCAACCTGTTGCGCGGCGCCATGTACCGCGATGTAGTGCCCGAGCTCATGAAGATACCCGAGGTCATCGAGTGTCACTACACCACCGGCCCCTACACCTTCCTGCTCAAGCTCGTGGCCCGCGACAACGAGCACCTGATGGACATACTGCACGACAAGATACAGATGATCAACGGTGTCACCACCACCGAGACCCTCATCTCGCTCGANAACAGCATNCAGCGTCAGATTCCCGTNCAGCTCAANGANACCAAGGACGACGAAAANTAAGNACAATGCCGGCCAGCAGCGGCGGACGCGATTAATCGNGTCNCTACTGNGTATCANCNTGTTANCTTAATACANNTGNNAATTGTCAGNTGACTAAAGGGCTCCCTGCTCAACAAGCACACAGATGCGCTCAATGATGGCATCTTCGCGNTTTGACTCAGGGTGGTATTCGTTCTTGAGATTGACTCCGAACAACTTGCCGAACCCCTGCCAGAACGTCGCACGGAACGTGCCTAANAACGCCTTGATAATNGAATAGCTCGACTGNTTNGTCTCGCGNTGAATCAGTTTTACNAGCATACGGGCCTGCCCCTTGGTAAACTTCTTCAACTGGGGCTTATACTGCTCGAANATNGCCCCCTCCATCTTCTTGAGATAGTCCTCACGCTCTTTCTGNGTCGGGAAGGTCTCAATATACTCGTAGGTCTCGATNAGNGTNTCNCTTATGAGNTTGGCCCANGGNGAGNGNTTTCTTGACATCNCGCACCGTGCGCCAATAGAAATCNTCCTCTTTTTTGTTCTTGAATTTNANCGGCCCGTAGACGGTAATCTCGTTAAACACCACCATCAGGACAGTGTCNCCCTGCTCGTCGACCGTGTGATACTTNCCCTTATAGACCGGNCGANGCGCCTCGCGGGGAGCGGCATCAGCCTCCTCGGGCACGGCGGTCTGAGCCACGGCGGCCAGGCCTACGATCAACAGTATGAGTGTGGTTAAACGTTTCATATATATAATATAACGTTCTTAACACCGATTTTATTGAACCAAATCGTCGCCGGGCGANATATAAGTGACTTGTTTCACGGCACGCGTGGTGGCGGTGTACAGCCAGCGATAGAAGTCGAGCGACGTCAGCGCCTCGGGCTGCACCATGCCCATGTCGACAAACACCGAGCCCCACTGGCCNCCCTGAGCCTTGTGACANGTGACGGCATAGGCATACTTCACCTGCAGGGCATTGAAGTAGGGGTCGGTCTTCAGACGTGCGAGCCGCTGCGGGTAGGGGGTGTCGGGGGCAAATTTCTCAGGGTCNTTTATGGCCGACTCAAAGTGACGGCGCTGCAGGTCGGGCTCCAGNGCCGGAGCCTCGCTCGTGAGCGACGACAGCATTATCTTGGCATCGAGCGTCACGCCGTGGTCGGGCAGCAGCAGCTGAACGTCGGCATACCTGATGGCGTCGCGCGTCTCGGTGCCATATACGTTGACCACNGTGGCTATATCGCCGTTGGCTATGAAGTCGACCTCCTTGATTTCGCGCGTCCAGAAATAGTTGTTCTTGGCCACCATTATCTGNTCGCCCTTCACCAGCTCGGTCTCATAGTCGAGTATGGTCGAGCGTATNGCCAGATTGAACTGCACGGCACGTCGGTTGCTGCGTGTTATGAGCAACGTGTCCTGCACGCCATACTCGTTGTAGGCATTGTCGAGAGCGTCCTGCAAGTCTTCGCCGGTGGTGATGTGCACGTCGCCGAACGGACGGACGGTGATGCGTGGCACGGGTATCGGCTCCTTGACCATATTTTGTCTCAGGCGCGTGGCGTTGTAGAGTATGCCCGAGTGTGAGCTCTGGCGCACGGTCTTGGTGATGACTGCGCGCCACACCCTCAGACCCATCNATCTGAGCACGTCGCGCGACATGGCCGGCGACTCGCTGCACCCCGGCGGTGGCAGCTGGGCGGTGTCGCCGCTCAGTATCAGGCGGCAGTTGACNCCGCTGAACACATAGTGTATGAGGTCTTCGAGCAGATTGGTGGCGCTNCCCTCGCTGTCGGCCGCTATCATCGACGCCTCGTCGACTATGAACACGGTGTTTGACGAGCGGTTCTCGGCCACGCCGGTGACNCCCATGCCGNNGGCNANCGANGCNTGNCGGTATATGCGGCGGTGAATGGTGCTCGCCGAGTGGCCCGCGTGTGACGACAGCACCTTGGCCGCACGTCCTGTCGGAGCCAGCAACACAGCCCTCATGCCTATGGCCGGCAACGCCTTGACGAGCGCGCCNGTAACCGACGTCTTGCCTGTACCGGCATAGCCGTTGAGCACAAACACGGTGTCAGACGGCGTCCCGGCCGAGCAATATCGCGCCAGNGCGGCNACCAGCTCTATCTGCTGGTGNGTAGGCTCGAATGGCAGCGACTCGACAATGCGCTCGGCAAATTCTAATGTATCCATGACTCCGCGGGGGTCACATCTCGGGGAACTTGCGGTTGAACTCCTCGAGCACGGTCTTGATGTTGAAGTAATACTGCCGCTGTTTGCCCTGCTGGTCGGTCACCTCGATNCAGTCATAGTANGGCTCGACAAACGTCGGGTTAAGCGTCTGCACCTTCTTGCTGCTCAGATTGATGATTGTNGCCTCGTCGCGCGGATAGATGACATACCATGCCGACGTTGTNTCGGCNCCGCTGCCTGTCGACACTATAGCCTCNAGCAGTCGGTTCATGCGATACTGCCAGATGTTGGCCAGATTGACCTTGCCNTTCTCGCGCAGGGCATATATCAGGAAGTTCATCTGACTGAGGTCGAACGGAGTGTCCTCCAANGCCAGCTGACAGTATTTTATCATGACATCAAGCTCGGCACGCGAGTGTTTCTCCTTGAANGTNAGCGGCATGACGGTGTCGGCATACACGCTGCGGCGATAGGGATTGTAGTCCTCGGCAAACATCGAGCCGAGGTAGAGGTAACGNTAGTCGGCCGTGGTCATCACGGTCTCGTTGGCCTCAAACTGCTTCATGAGCTTGGGATAGTAGTAGGGCGATGTGCGGTCAGTGACCTGNGCGCGTATCTCGTCGATGTCGACAGCCTCGGCAGCCGCACGCTGCGGTGCACGGGCGGCGGTGGCCACAACAGCCACGACGAGTATCATTATGATGTGTATGAGATATTTCATTTAACCGGGGGGTGGGATTGGAGAAGTGTACATTGCAAATGTACTAAAAATGAGCGAGCACTACCCCATCGGTTAACTTTTTTTCATTATATTTGCAACTAATAACCACAATACAACAGCTACAAATGTCAGTAATCAAAAACATTATCATCACGCTGATGCTGATGACACAGGCACTGGCCGCGTCGGCACTCGACTTCACGGTAGTCAATAACGTCAGCTACAAAGGCGACTCCGAGCGTCAGGTGCTCGACATCTATCACCCCACCGACACATCGTCACGGCTGCCTGTCGTGATTTGGTTTCATGGCGGCTGTCTCACAGGCGGCTTCAAGTATCTGCCCCAGGAGCTGCAGAACGGCGAGGTAGTCATCGTGGCGCCCGAGTACCGGCTGATACCCGCTGTCACCGTCAACGAGTGCATTGACGACGCGGCGGCAGCCACGGCGTGGGTAATGGACAACATAGACCGCTATGGCGGCGACCCCGACAACATCTACCTGTCGGGTCACTCGGCCGGCGGCTACCTCACGAGCATGGTGGGCCTCGACAAGAAATGGCTCGCCAAGTATGACCACGACCCCGACTCGCTGGCGGCGCTCGTGCCCTTCAGCGGACAGGTCATAACCCACTTCTCTCACCGCGAGAGCAAGGGCGTCTCGCCGCTGACACCGATGGTCGACGAGCTGGCACCGCTGTTCTACGTTCGCCCCGACTGTCCGCCCTACATCATCATCACCGGCGACAGCGAGCTCGAACTCTATGGCCGCTATGAGGAGAACGCCTACATGTGGCGCATGATGAAGCTCGTAGGCCACCCCCAAGTGTACATCTACAAGCTCGACGGCTACAACCACGGCGACATGCCCGCCCCGGCATTCCACATCATGAAAAATCATATTAAGGACATTACTAACAAGAAACAGTAAGCCCATGAAGCCCAAACTTGTAATATCGACCGGCGCCGGAATGAGCGCCGAGAGCGGCATTGCCACCTTTCGTGATGCCGGCGGACTGTGGGACCAGTACCCCGTCATGGACGTAGCCAGCGCCGACGGCTTCGCACGCAACCCGGCGCTCGTCCATCAGTTCTACAACAAGCGCCGCCACGAGCTGGTGGCTGCCCGCCCCAACAAGGGCCACCTGGGCCTGGTCGACCTCGAGCGCGACTATGACGTGTACATCATCACCCAGAATGTCGACAACCTGCACGAACGTGCCGGCTCGAGCCACGTGCTTCACCTGCACGGCGAGCTGATGAAGGTGCGCGCGCTCGACAACCCCGACCTCATCTACGAGCTGACACCCGACAACCTCGACACCACCCCCGACACGACCATCGACGGTCACCGCGTGCGCCCCCACATAGTGTTCTTCCAGGAGGCGGTGCCCAACATCGAGCCCGCGATCGAACTCGTAGAGCAGGCCGACATATTTGTCGTCATAGGCACGTCGCTCAACGTCTACCCCGCCGCCGGACTGCTGCAATACGTGCGTCCCGGCGTGCCCGTCTACTACATAGACCCGCGCCCGGCACCCGTACCCCCACGGGTGCATCTCATCAGGACGGGAGCCGGCGAGGGTGTCGGTCAACTCAAAAATCTGCTCTCCGAGAGCCGCGGTCAACAAAATATTTAGTATCTTTGCCGATAGAGGGGCGCTGTAGCCTCCTGTCAACCTACAACTCATTGAACTAAAGCAAAATAATATAATATAAAGAATGGCAAAAGTTATTATTATCGGAGCCGGTGGCGTGGGCACTGTCGTAGCCCACAAGTGTGCTCAAGTACCTGAGGTTTTTAACGAGATTGTTATTGCATCGCGCACCAAGTCAAAGTGTGACGCCGTAGCCAAGGCTATTGGCAGCGACCGTGTCACCACCGACCAGGTTGACGCCGACAGCGTAGAGCAACTGGTTGAACTCTTCAACCGTCACAAACCCGACCTGGTGATTAACGTGGCCCTGCCCTATCAGGACCTCACCATCATGGACGCCTGTCTGGAGTGTGGCGTCAACTACCTCGACACGGCCAACTACGAGCCCAAGGACGAGGCTCACTTCGAGTACTCATGGCAGTGGGCCTACCGCGAGCGCTTCGAGAAGGCCGGCCTCACAGCCATACTAGGCTGTGGCTTCGACCCCGGAGTGTCAGGCGTCTTCACAGCCTATGCCGCCAAGCACTACTTTGACAAGATGGAGTATCTTGACATCGTCGACTGCAACGCCGGCGACCACGGCAAGGCATTTGCCACCAACTTCAACCCCGAGATCAACATTCGCGAGATAACCCAGAACGGCCGCTACTATCAGGACGGCAAGTGGGTCACCACCAAGCCCCTCGAGATTCACGCACCCCTCACCTACCCCAACATAGGCCCGCGTGACTCATACCTGCTCTACCACGAGGAACTCGAGTCGCTGGTCATCAACTTCCCCACCATCAAGCGCGCACGCTTCTGGATGACATTCGGTCAGGAATATCTCACCCACCTGCGCGTTATCCAGAACATCGGCATGGCCCGCATCGACGAGGTCGAGTACAACGGTACCAAGATCGTGCCCCTGCAGTTCCTCAAGGCCGTGCTTCCCAACCCCCAGGATCTGGGCGAGAACTACCACGGCGAGACCTCTATAGGCTGCCGCATCTCAGGCACAGGCAAGGACGGCAAGCCCACCACCTACTACATCTACAACAACTGCAGCCATGAGGCCGCCTACAAGGAGACCGGCATGCAGGCCGTCAGCTACACCACCGGCGTCCCCGCCATGGTAGGTGCCATGATGTTCCTCACCGGCAAGTGGGTCAAAGCCGGCGTACACAACGTCGAGGAGTTTGATCCCGATCCCTTCCTGGAGCAGCTCGCCATTCACGGTCTGCCCTGGCACGAGATCGTAGGCGGTGACCTCGAGGTTAACCACATAGGCTGAACCGGCGTTAATACAAGGGGCTATGAGAGTCGTTATACAACGCGTACAGCAGGCATCGGTGACCATTGGCGGCGAGCTCCACTCGGCCATTGGTCACGGACTGCTCGTGCT
This sequence comes from Bacteroides sp., assembly GCA_014802385.1. GTDB lineage: Bacteria > Bacteroidota > Bacteroidia > Bacteroidales > Muribaculaceae > JAAVFS01. The sequence goes on along the minus strand of JAAVCJ010000009.1, from coordinate 59,377 downwards.
CGTAGGCGTCGAGCAGGGTGACACCGACGACGATGCCCGCTACGTGGCCTCAAAAACCGCCGCACTGCGCATATTCAACGACGCCGCCGGCGTTATGAACCGCTCGGTAGTCGATGTCGACGGGCGCGTGCTGGCCGTCAGCCAGTTCACACTCACCGCCTCGACCCGCCGCGGCAACCGGCCCAGCTACATACGCGCTGCCGGCCACGAGACCGCCGTCCCCCTCTACGAGTTCTACTGCAACGAGGTGTCACGGCTCACAGGTCACACGGTCGAGCGCGGCGTGTTCGGTGCCGACATGCAGGTGTCACTGGTCAACGACGGCCCCGTCACCATCATCATCGACTCACACCTCAAGGAATAAGCCCCACATTATGGAAATCAGCGAGTTACAAAAGACGGTAGACCAATGGATAACCGGCACCGGCGGCGGCTACTTCTCACCGCTCACCAACACAGCCATCCTGGCCGAGGAGACCGGCGAGGTGGCACGCATCATGGCGAGGCAGTATGGCGATCAGGTGGCCAAACCTGGCGACAAGAGCGACCTTGCCGATGAACTCGCCGACGTGATGTGGGTGGTAGCAGCCATCGCCAACCAGACGGGCATTGACCTGACCGACGCCCTGAACAAGAACATAGACAAAAAGAACCGGCGTGACTCCCACCGCTTCACTACCCAACAATAAGCCTCGGGTATTGTTATTAACATAGTATTTACAACCATTAAAACTTACATAACATGAGCGACAAATATACTCAGGCCATCGAGGCCTCAAAGGTCATCACCGACGATGCTGCCGTGGCAGCCGCCGTAGCCAAGATAGTTGACGAGAAAGTTGCCGAAAACCGCAACGCCGACGTCTACAAATTCCTCTTCAACTGCATCGACCTCACCACCCTCAAGTCGACCGACTCACCCCAGTCGGTAGCTGACTTCACCGAGCGCGTCAACGCGTTCGACGAGGAGCACCCCGAGTTGCCCAACGTGGCCGCCATCTGCGTCTACCCCAACTTCGCACAGGTAGTACGCGCCGTCCTTGAGGTCAGCAACGTCGACATCGCCTGCGTATCGGGCGGTTTCCCATCGTCACAGACATTCTCAGAGGTCAAGGTCGCCGAGACCGCGCTCGCCGTTGACGGCGGTGCCGACGAAATCGACATCGTGCTCAACCTGGGCAACTTCTTCGACGGTGACTACGAGGGCGTGTGCGACGAGATCGAAGAGCTCAAGAGCGCATGCCGCGAAGCCCGTCTCAAAGTCATACTCGAGACCGGCGCACTCAAGACTGCCGCCAACATCAAGGCCGCCTCAGTGCTGTCACTCTACTCGGGTGCAGACTTCCTGAAGACATCGACCGGCAAGGAATTCCCCGGCGCATCGCTCGAGGCAGCCTACGTCATGTGTCAGTGCATCAAGGAGTACCACGAGGCCACAGGTCGCATGGTAGGCTTCAAGTGTTCAGGTGGCGTAGCCTCAACAGCCGAGGCCGTAGCCTACTACACCATCGTCAAGGAGGTTTTGGGCGAGAAATGGCTCACCAACGAGTATTTCCGCATCGGTGCAAGCCGTTTGGCCAACAACCTGCTGAGTGACATACTCGGCACCGAGACCAAATTTTTCTAAATCAACACGGTCGGGTGATATGCACAAGTGTCACCCGACCGTCACTCACATACTCTCAGCCAATGAATTACTGGATTATAATCAACGAGACCGAGCAGGGGCCCTTCTCAATCGACGAACTCTCGACGCTATCGCTTACACCCGACACCCCCGTGTGGTGTGACGGCATGTCCGACTGGTTGCCGGCATCGGCAGTGCCCGAGCTGGCCCCGTTGTTGCAGCCCCTTCAGGCCACTCAGACAGTCATCGAGACACAGCCTGCCGGGCAACAGCCCGTGCCTGAGGCAGCCTCACACGACACTGAGACATCAGTCGCCACCGACTCACCCTCGCCGGCTACAACAGTGATTTACGCCCCTGTCGACGCCATACCGCCTGGATACGTAGCCCTACAGGCCGCCGAGCCCAAGTGCCCGCCCACCTATCTCGTCATGGCTATAATCAGCACCATCGTGTGCTTCCTGCCGCTCGGAGTGTGTGCCATCATCTGCTCGACCAAGGTCAGAAAACACTTCAGGAACGGCGACTATGCCAAGGCAGCCCGCATGTCCGAACGCACAGCCCTGTTCATAATACTCAGCATCGTGGCATGGCTCATCTGGCTGCCATTCTCAGTGCTGTTCGCAATGATCTAAAACCTGTACAGCCGTGGAGAAACTCATGCAATACCTCTGGCAGCACAAGCTGCAGATAAAGCCACGCATGAGCACCGTCGACGGCAAGACACTGCAAGTAATCGACCCGGGACGACTCAACACCGACTCGGGGCCCGACTTTTTTAACGCCAAAATCAAAATCGACGGCCAGCTATGGGTAGGCAACGTCGAGATACACGTACGCGCCTCCGACTGGTTCAAACACGGCCATGACAAAGACCGTGCCTACGACTCGGTCATTCTGCACGTCGTCGGCGTCAGTGACCGTGGCATACGCATGCCCGACGGCCGACAGCTACCACAGCTTCTGCTGCCCTGTAACCCCGATTTTGCCTCACAATACACCCACATGGTATCATCATCGGCCAGCGAGTCGATACCGTGTAAAAAGGCCCTCGGCGAGCTCGACCGACTGCATGTGTCCGACTGGCTCGGCACCATGGGATTTGAACGCATGCAAATGAAGGTCGACCGCATACTCGACCTGCTCGACAGCCTGTCGGGCGACTGGGAAGAAGCCGCCTACATCACCCTGGCCCGCGCCCTGGGCTTCAACACCAACAGCGAGCCGTTCGAGCGCCTCGCACGCTCCATGCCCCTGCGCTACCTGCGCAAACACGCCGACTTCCCACTCATCATCGAGGCTATGCTCCTCGGCCAGTCAGGCCTGCTCGACACAGCCCCGGCAGACAACATCTACGCCACCCGACTCATCAACGAGTACAAGTTCATGGCAGTGAAATTTGAACTGCACCGGCCCGACATACAGTGGAAAATGTCACGCATGCGTCCCGCAAACTTGCCCCACCGGCGCATAGCTCTGCTGGCACACCTGCTCACGTCCCGCAACTCACTGTTGTCAAACATATTGGCCATAGAGACACCCGAACAGGCCTCTGAATTTTTCAACCGTCCGCTCGACGGCTACTGGCGTCACGCCTACACATTCAACTGCATCAAAGGCGACGAAGCCACCACCCCAATAGCCTTGAGCCGCACATCGGTAATAACTCTGATGATTAACGTCGTTGCCCCGCTCATGTATGCCTGGGGGCAAGTAAGCGGCGACCACCGCCACATGGATCGCGCCGTCTCACTGCTCGAAAGCCTCCCCGCCGAGCACAACAAATACACACTCATATTTGAACACGCCGGCATCGACATCAAGAACGCACTCGAGTCACAGGCACTAATCCAGGTAAAGCGCAGTTACTGCGACGCCGGCAAGTGCCTCTACTGCCGCGTAGGCCACCGCATGCTCAGCCACGCCGCCCTCTACAAGCCTTTCCACCCCTGATTTTCTATATTTCATACATTGAAACATCTACATTTCATACATTAAAACATCTACATTTCATACATCGAAACATCTACATTTCATACATTGAGCTTACAATATTTTGAAAATCAACAAAATATTTTTACATTTGTACCCTGATTAAAATACCTGCCAATTATGTCAAAACACGAGTACAAACCAAGAATAGCCGACTCAATCCTCGCCAACAAACTCAAGGGAATGGGTGCTGTACTTATCGAAGGCCCAAAATGGTGTGGAAAGACTACCACAGCCGAGCAACAGGCCAACAGCATCATTTATATGGACAATCCGTTGATGAGAGACAGCAACATTGAGGCAGCAAACATTGATCCAAGTCTAATACTTGACGGTGCTGTTCCACGACTCATTGACGAATGGCAGATAGCCCCCAAATTGTGGGACGCAATACGTTTCACGGTCGACCATCGAGGCGAAGACGGCCAATTCATACTCACCGGGTCGGCTGTGCCTCTTGTTGATAAGGACGAATTACTGAAAACCCACACAGGCACCGGACGCATAAGCCGCATAAAGATGCGTACCATGAGTTTGTGGGAATCAGGCGACTCTTCGGGCAAAATAAGCCTGAAAGCTCTATTTGACGGAGATAAACAATCAGCCGTGTGTACAACTGAACTCGAACACATAGCCTACCTCTCATGCCGTGGCGGCTGGCCAAGAGCCATATTTCAAGACCCCGATATCTCATTGGAACGAGCCACCGACTATGTCGACGCCATCATCAACTCAGACGTGAACCGAGTGGACGGAACAATTAAAAACCCCGAGCGTATATCACGCCTGCTGAGATCATACGCCCGATTCATAGGTAGTCAGACACCTGTCTCGGCTATAGCTTCCGACCTGTCGAGCAACGAAAACGACACATTCGACGTACGCACCGTCCAGTCATACATCAATGCCTTGAAGCTGATTTTCGTAATCGAAGACATGCCCGCATGGAATCCCAATTTAAGAAGCAAGGCAGCCATACGCACAAGCGACACACGCTATTTTATCGACCCCTCAATAGCCGTGGCGGCACTGGGCATCGGGCCACAAGATTTGTTGTCTGATCTCAAGACATTCGGGTTTATATTCGAAAATCTATGTGTCCGCGACTTGCGTGTTTATGCCGAGTCACTGAATGGAAACGTTTACCACTATCGCGATAGCCTCGGGCTCGAATGTGACACAGTCATACACCTGCGCAACGGCCGTTATGGTCTTATTGAAATAAAACTCGGAGGTGATAAACTTATCAAGGAAGGAGCAGCCAATCTTTTGAAACTGCGCGACAAGATTGATACCGACAAGATGGCTTCACCGTCATTTATGATGGTTCTGACCGCCGTCGGCAACTTCGCCTACCAACGCGAAGACGGCGTCTACGTCGTGCCCATTACCTGCCTGAAGAACTGAGGTAGCGGCGAACGGGGACTGAAATGTAGCGGGCGATGACGTAGCCTGCGAGCGAGGACAGGACTATTACTCCCACCAGGGTCTGAACTATGCCTATGTGGCTGATGACGTTGTAATTAACACACAACTGTATCAGCGGAAAGTGTAGCAGATAAATCTCGTACGAGCAGTTTTCCCACCCTTCGACCCAACGTCCCCAACGGCCTGCAAAGGCTATCGACACGATGAACAGCGAGAATACAGGCGGATAAATCAACATGCGGTACAACGGGTTGTCGAGCAGTATATTCTCGCCAATCAACAACACGCACAGTGCCGCCGCGAGCAGCCAATACAGGTATTTCCTGATGACATCAATCCAACGGTTTAACAGCATACCGAGATAGAAGAACCCCGTCTGTGTAAAATACTGATTGGCAAATACCTTATAGACATGTCGCCCTGTGACGTCATACTGATGGTCACACCATGCGCGCCCTATCACAGCCACAATGAATATAGTTATAAACAACCGCGACGCTCTAACATATTTACTCAAAATCATCGGCATCACAGCTGCTATTGAGAAATAGAGCAACCACTCTATTTTCATAGTCCAAAGCGAGCCGTTGACAGCTGTATCTATGTTATTTTCAAACACTCCCGGCAGATCGGGGCACACAAAGTTGAGCGAAACCACATTGGCTATGACATATTTCCACCAGTGCAGTGACGTGAAGTAAGAGCCCGGTGACATGGTGCTGACAGCACACAATGCCACTGCAAAAAACAGTACAACAAACAGGTATGACGGCATCAGACGTATGCCGCGATGCTTCAGAAAGTCCCTGCACCCCCGGTGACGCATGTAGCTGCCATACATGAAAAAGCCGCTCATCAGGAAGAATCCACACACTCGGTAGTAGCTCGATATGGGCCAATAAAGGTCGTTGCCGGTGAGAACGTTGAAGTGTGAGATAAGTACGGAATAAGCAAGTATATAGCGTATTATCCCGAAGTTATTGTGGTGGCGGGGCTGTAGCGGCGGCGTATTCACGATAGCCGTTTGTTACAGGTAACGCAGGGCGCTGAAGCCCTCGAGAACCTCGCTGGCCGACATGTGGCGACTTTTGAGCAGATTGCCGGCAAAGTCGTCGATAACCGACTGCACACCATGATGGCGGAACAGGCGCTGCATATAGCTGAACTGCTTGTTGAACAGCGAGTTTATTTCGTCCTCGTCGAGCTGACACGATTCGCGGCCCTCGTCGGTCACATAGCCGTGCACGAGTTCAAGCAGCTCGGGCGTGAGTTCCTTCTTGCGGTACACATAGTGGCGCGACAGCACATTGCTCACGAGCATACTCACGGTGAGGCGGTAGTGCTCAAGGAGCTGATTCCACGCTAGACGCGCAGAAAGGCGCGGATTTCCGGCAAAGAAGTATTGGGGTGTAAACTTTATCATCTCCTCTACGGGAGCGTCAATATCAATGGCCGAGAGCAGCTCGTCACATTCCAGTATAATCATGCTCATAGCCATGCCCGCGACTCCATAGCATCGGTCGCGGTCGTCAGTATATTTCAAAGATATCTTTTCAGACATATCAATTTACAACTAATATTTTTGTTACAGCACCGTTCGACTCGACACCGTCGCCGCCGGTCGATGCAAACACATAATATACGCCGGTCTTGACACGCTTGCCGTGCGAGTCACAGCCGTCCCATACCATCATGCCACCCTCGCTCGTACCCTGATGGAATACATTTCCGGCCGCATCGGCTATCTTGACAAGCGAATTATCCATCAGACCCGTGATTGTAATCCAACCCGTATAGTCGGGGCGCACGGGGTTGGGATAGGCATACACCTGCGAATAGTCGTCGGCAGCCGGAGCCGATGTACTGCTGTACATGTACAGGCCGGTGGTTGTAGCGAAGTAGACGTTATTCTTGTCGTCACATATAGCCGACAGGACGCCGGTGGTCGACAGCGGCGAGTTGGTGGGGTCGAAGTGCTCGAGTATCTTGTCACCGTTCTCGCTGACAAGGTAAACGCCTGACCGGACGGTGGTTATCCACTTGCGGTTGGCAGGGTCTACAGCTATTGACGTAATAATCTCACCGTCAAGCAGATAGTCGGCAAAATTGGTGCCGTCGTTGCGGGGCACCTTGAGGTGATTGACCGAGAAAGTCGAGTTGGTGATACCGTTGGGATTGGTAATCTCAATCACACCGTTATCGGTGCCTACCCACACGTGGCCGTTATGATCCTCGGTCATACACAGTATATACTCGTATGAGAACGATATACCGTCCTGGTCAACGAGCACCGAGCTGTCGAACACCTCATCGTCACTGAGTGTCGTGGTACCCTTGGTCTTGATTATGGTTATCGCCGTCTTGTAAGAGCCGTCGATGAAGAACATATTGTCGCTCTTTTCACACGCCAACAGCACTCCGTTGTGGCCCGATTCGCGATTGAATTTAAGCACCTGCCAGTCTGAAGCCTTGGTCTCGCTACCTACCTTATCGGCCGTCAACATGTGGAACTGTACCGGGTCAACATCACCATCATTTGTCTTCTGAACGAGCCACAGGTTGCCGCGGCGGTCAAACTCAAGGCCGGTAGCACGCAAAGCATATTCGCCCAACGTCTCCTTAAGGGTCGAGTTGTCTTTATAGTAATGAACTACTTCCTCTCCGTTCTTGAAATAATAGAAGCCGTCAAACATCGAACCCACCACATATCCCTCAGGGTCATTAGGGTCAATGTGTATGTAATTACCACTTTTGAAACCTACGGGTGCAGTTGAGTATGGGCGCTGATTGGCGTTTTTGGGCGTATATTTGACCGGCGACAGGTCGGTAATGGTTCCATCGCTCAGTTTATTGATATAATAAAGGTCAAACGACGTGTTACTGCCCAGATCCATGTTCTTACCCAGATAATTGTTATAACCCAGGCTGGCGGCATAGATAGCGCCGTCGGCATCCTTGACAAGATTACCCACGTTGATGAAAGTGAGAGCGTCGGCATTGCTCATCGGCTCTGACAGTACGGTCAGTTGGCCGTCCTTGACAGCATACGACGACAAGCCGTTGCTGTCGCCCAGCCACAGCTCGCCAAGGCCCTTGTTTGAGCCTATGCACTTTGACTCGGTCGTGTTTGACACAACCTTGGCCTCGAGGGGAGTGCCGCTTACCGATGTCGACGACACGCTGCCGTCGGGCGCCACAATGTACACACGTGTATTGCTGTGACACATCACCGAGCCGTCGGCCAGCTTTGTAAGACCTCTCAAGTTGGTATCACTCAACGGGTTGCCAACATTCTCGGTTCGGCCGGGCGATGGTACCAATTTCTTGACCGAAAGCTGTTTGCGGCCTTCGCCGATGAACACAGCCATATTGTCGCCAAGGTCACACATCTCGTCGGTCGAGTAGGTAAGCATGTACTTTTTAAGGTTTGATACCGATGTCAGCGTAGCTTTCTTGTCGATGATGTGGTGAAAATTGCTCGCATCACGAATCCAGATATTATCGCCCGATACCAGCACGTTGGTAAAATTCATTCGGTAATTACCGGCCGATACTACCTCCATTTTCTTGCTGTCGAACGCCACGATGCCAAAGTTTGTGACAGCAAAGAAACGGTCNCCGTCAAAGGCAATATCGTTGATTNACGGAAGCACATCGAGCGACGCNTCTTTGATGTCGGGCATGTTGTACACGCGGTCATCGCGGTCTATGACATCGATATTGCTGTTGCTGTACACCACCACGAGCATCTTCTTGTCGCGGTTGTAGTATATGTTNGCCACATTACTGTCAGACAGNCGGTTGCCCGACGAGTAACAGTAGGTNTCATCGTTATCNTTGTCATAGGAATAGAGCTGGCCGCAGGTGAGGAAATACACCTTGTCGTCAGTGTCGATAAGCCTGTCGACAGTCGAGAACGATGCGAACTGATGCCAGCTGCCTACAGCAAGCTGAGCCCGCATGCCGAGCATACAGGCCGNGAACAGTATAAATGTGAATAGGTACCGTAGTTTAATCATACTTCAAGCAGGTTAAGTAGCGCCCTCGTGGCACGTCCACGGTGGCTTATCATGTTCTTGGCATCGGCGTCCATCTGGGCAAACGACAGGCCGTCGGCCTCATCGGGCAGAAAGACCGGGTCATAACCGAACCCGTTCTCACCNCGCGGCGATGTGGCTATCGTGCCGTTTACGACACCGTCTACCACACGACAGCCNTCGGCACCTGTCAGCAGGGNGATGACCGTGCGGAAACGTGCGCGACGGTCAGTGACACCCTCCATGTTGTGCAGCAACAGCTCCATGTTGGCCTTCGAGTCGTGTCCGTCACCGGGTGCGTAGCGGGCCGAGCGGACACCGGGCTGGCCGCCCAGTGCCTCAACCTCGAGGCCGGTATCGTCGGCTATGCAGTCATAGCCATACTTCTCCTTGACCCAGCGTGCCTTCAGCAGNGAGTTCTCATCGAGNGTGTCGCCNGTCTCGGGTATGTCGTCGTGACAATTGATGTCGTCAAGACTCAACACCTTCAGTTTGTTACCCACCACAGCGCGCAATTCACTAAGTTTATGCGCGTTGTTGGTTGCGAACACTATTTCACGGACGTTTGATGCCATACACTACTATAACGTGAAGCTTNGTNGNTTATTGGAATTAACANTCAAATAAATGTTAACCTACTACGATATTAACAATCTTGCGGGGTACTACGATAACTTTTCGTACGCTCTTGCCTTCGAGCCACTTGGCAGCACCTTCGTGTTCGAGAGCCATCTTCTCGATGTCGGCCGACGGCATGTCGACGGGCACCTGAATGTTGAAACGGGCCTTGCCGTTGAACGACACAGCCATCGTTACCTCATTCTCCTTNAGATATTCCTCGTTGAACTCGGGCCAGGGGGCGTCGCACACTGTGGTATTATTGCCNAGCACATGCCACAGTTCCTCGGCCACGTGGGGCGCGAAGGGGGCCAGCACTACAACCAGGTCGCTGAGCACTGCACGGTTGTGGCATTTGAGCTGTGTGAGCTCGTTGACACACACCATGAAGGCGCTTATCGAGGTGTTGTAAGAGAAGTTCTCGATGTCGGCAGTCACTTTCTTNATGAGCTTGTGAACGGCCTTGAGNTCGTCNCGCGAAGGCTCNCCGTCGGTAACCAGCAGCTCGTCNCCCTTATAGAAGAGGTTCCAGAGTTTCTTGATNAAGCGGCTCACACCGTCAATGCCGTTGGTGTCCCAGGGCTTGCTCTGCTCGACGGGGCCGAGGAACATCTCGTACAGACGCAGAGTGTCGGCACCGTAGCGCTCTACAATATCGTCGGGNTTGACAACATTGAACATCGATTTNGACATNTTTTCAACAGCCCAGCCACAAATGTACTTGCCGTCCTCGANNATAAANTCGGCGTCGGCATAGTCGGGACGCCAGTTTTTGAACGCCTCCAGGTCGAGCTGNTCGTTCGACACGATATTGACATCGACATGTATCGGGGTGACGTCATAGTTGTCTTTGAGGCCATGGGACACGAATGTGTTGGTGTCCTTGATGCGGTAAACGAAGTTACTGCGACCCTGAATCATGCCCTGGTTAATGAGCTTCTTGAAGGGNTCGGGCTCGCACACCACACCGAGGTCATAGAGGAACTTGTTCCAGAAACGGCTGTAGATAAGGTGGCCGGTGGCATGCTCGGTACCGCCTACATACAGGTCGACACAGCGCCAGTAGCCGTTGGCACGGTCGCTCACCAGCGCCTCGTTGTTGTGGGGGTCCATGTAGCGCAGATAGTAGGCGCTCGAGCCGGCAAATCCGGGCATCGTGTTAAGCTCCAGAGGATANCCGCCCTCCTTGGTCACCCAGTTCTTGGCACGGCCCAGCGGGGGCTCGCCGGTCTCGGTGGGCAGNTACTTGTCGACCTCGGGCAACTGCAGGGGCAGGCTCGACTCGTCGAGCATATAGGGTATGCCGTCCTTGTAGTAGACGGGGAAGGGCTCGCCCCAGTAGCGCTGACGGCTGAAGATGGCGTCGCGCAGGCGNTAGTTGGTCTTGACGCGGCCTATNCCCTTCGCTTCGATATACTTTTTCATTGCAGCGATGGCGTCCTTNACCTCCATNCCGTTGAGNTCGAGGTCGTCACAGCTTGAGTTGATCATCTTGCCCTCTTTGGCGTCAAAGCTCTCCTCGCTCACGTCGGCACCCTCGATGAGCGGAATGANGGGAAGATCAAACTGACGGGCGAAAGCATAGTCGCGCGAGTCGTGGGCGGGCACTGCCATGATNGCNCCGGTACCGTAGCCGGCGAGCACATAGTCGCTCACCCACACNGGAATTTTCTTACCCGTGAGCGGATTGATGGCNTANNCNCCGGTGAATACGCCGGTCACNTTCTTGTCAATCATNCGCTCACGCTCGGTCTTGTGTTTGATCGAGTCNATNTACTCGTCGACAGCNTTGCGCTGCCCGGGGGTGACAATCATGTCGACATACTTGCTCTCNGGAGCGAGCACCATGAATGTGACGCCNAAGACGGTGTCGGCGCGNGTGGTGAANATGTCGAGCACCACGTCGCTGTCGGCGATGGGGAACTTCATCNCGGCACCCTGCGAACGGCCTATCCAGTTGCGCTGTGTCTCCTTAATCGAGTCGCTCCAGTTGAGAGTCTCCAGGTCGTCGAGCAGACGGCCGGCGTATGCGCTCACACGCAGACACCACTGGTACATGAGNTTCTGCTCCACGGGATAGCCGCCACGTATCGACACACCCTCNCTCACCTCGTCGTTGGCAAGCACGGTGCCGAGTTTGGGACACCAGTTCACCATCGTGTTGCCCAGNTAGGCGATNCGGTAGTTCATGAGCATNTCGCTNCGCTCCTTGTCGGTCATNCTGTTCCACTCGTCGGCTGTGAACGAGATTTCGCGTGAAGTGTGGGCGTTGACACCCTCNGTGCCNTGCTTCTCGAAGTGCTTCACCAGGTCGGCNACAGGCATCGCCTTGTTAGCCTTGGTGTCGTAGTAGCTGTTGAACATCTTGATGAACGCCCACTGTGTCCACTTGTAGTAAGAGGGGTCACAGGTGCGTATCTCGCGATCCCAGTCAAAGCTGAAACCTATCTTCTCGAGCTGCTGGCGGTAACGGGCTATGTTGGTGTTGGTGGTTATCTCGGGGTGCTGACCNGTCTGTATGGCATACTGCTCGGCGGGCAGACCATAGGCATCATAGCCCATGGGGTGAAGCACATTGTAGCCACGCAGGCGTTTGTAGCGTGTATAGATGTCAGACGCGATGTAGCCCAGCGGGTGGCCTACGTGCAGACCGGCTCCCGACGGGTAAGGGAACATGTCGAGTACATAGTACTTGGGCTTNGACTCGTCGATCTCGGTTTTGTACACTTTGTTGTCTTTCCAATACTGTTGCCAACGGGCTTCTATATCGCGGTGATTATATTCCATATATTATATATAATGTATAATTCGTGTTTATAAGTTGTAAATANCGTGTCAGCTCATCGAGAGCATACGGTCGATGGGACGNCGGGCACGGGCGGCCAGCTCGGGGTCTACCTCAACGGTGGGTTGCTCGTTGAGCAGNCAGTCGCGCAGCTTCTCGAGAGTGTTGAGCTTCATGTAGGCACAGTCGTTGCATGCACATGTCGAGTCGTTGGGCGGCAGGGGTATGAACGTCTTGTCGGGACACTGACGCTGCATCTCGTNCAGAATGCCGCTCTCGGTGGCTACGATAAACTCGTTGCAGTCGCTCTTGACGGCATGGTTGAGCAGCGCGGCTGTCGAGCCGACTACGTCGGCGAGCAGTATGATGGCCTGCTTGCACTCNGGGTGAGCGAGCACCTGAGCGCCGGGGTGGGCNTTCTTGAGCTCCACGAGCTTCTCGACCGAGAACTGTTCGTGAACATGACAGGCACCGTTCCACAGTTTCATGTTGCGGCCGGTTACACTGTTTATATATGAACCCAGATTGCGGTCGGGGCCGAATATGAGTTTAGCGTCCTTGGGGAACGACTCGACAATCTGACGGGCGTTAGATGATGTGACCACTACATCGGTGAGGGCCTTGACGGCTGCCGATGTGTTGACATAGCTTATCACCTCATAGCCGGGGTTGGCTTTGACAAANGCCTCGAACTCGTCGGCCGGACAAGAGTCGGCGAGCGAGCAGCCNGCCTCGGTGTCGGGAATGAGCACCTTCTTGTCGGGGCAGAGTATCTTGACGGTCTCGCCCATGAAGTGAACACCACACATCACGATGACGGGAGCCGACAGCGTCGATGCTATTCGGGCCAGGGCAAGCGAGTCACCGATGTGGTCGGCCAGTTCCTGAATCTCGCCCTTNGTATAGTAGTGGGCCAGAATGACGGCGCCCTTCTCTTCTTTGAGACGCTTTATCTCTTCTTTCAAAGCCCGGGGTGAGTTGTCNTTATCAACATTCATTATTTATATATTATATTTTTAAGTTTTAAATTTTTTATAATTAATCAATAATAATAATGGCTGTTAATTGAGGTGATAACTTTTGGTCGTTTTTCTTGCTTTTTAAGTTATCATCATNGCGTTTAGGATAAGTAACATGTTATTAACATACNTTACTNCTTAAAATCAGCCACTTACCTTGGTTATTAACACCNTGTTAATAACATGCAAAGTTAATAACTTTATTCCATTTATCACCTTTATAACTCAACAATTTAGTGTTGATAANGCAGATATATTTATTTGCTGTAATATTTGGAGCTTGAGACTGTGTCATGGCTTATAAAGTTATACGGAATATCCTAATTCTATCTTTCGAAANTTGTTGTTTTATTATCGACAACTTTCAACAGGTTATCAACAGTGTTTAAAACCNCTTTCANGGGTCATANACATGAGTACCACAACAGGCCAAGTGAANCCCATGCCAGCAGCTGCAATATCCAGAANANCTCNNNNCGGCGNGGNTAGACNNNCCAGCTNANCCANGCCGCCAACGGGGCATAGGGTATGTAGAAAACCACATACATTTTCAACACTTCGGGTATGCGGGCTATCATGGCCGGTACCGATATTAGAGTTAACGCCAGCAGCACGGCTGCCAGCGTTACTCCGAACGGACGATGTTCTCTATTCATTTTTTATCTTTTTCTTTTAAGTAGGCTTTGACTGTCTCGGCTATGCCTCGCTCGAGCGGGTAATCGACTTTGAAACCGAAGTCGTGTTGGGCCGGNGAGACGTCACACGTCCAGTTGCGNTGCTTCATTATTTTGTACTTGTCGCGGTTGAGCGTCGAGGGCTTGCCGCGCAGTACGCCTATCTTCTCGGCTACGGTCGAGGCGAGGTAGACCGTCCACATGGGTAGCTTGACGGGAATGACGAAACGGCCGCCAAGCGTCCGTGCCACGATNNTGCGGAACTCGCCCTGNGTGTAGGCCCGTGGCTCGGCTATGATNTAGGTCTTGTTGAGNGTGGCCGGTGCCGGCAGCGCGTCATACATGGCGTTGACNAGGTCTTCGACATAGATGAATGTGAGCATCTGGCGGCGNTAGCCCACGCCAAAGTCCCAGTGGCTGTCGATGCTCTTNATCATCATCAGATAGTCTTTCTCGTGGGGGCCATAGACGCCGGTGGCGCGGAATATGATGTAGGGAATGCCGGCGGTGTATTGCAGATACTGTTCGGCCTTGATTTTTGANAGGCCGTAGCGGGTGTTGGGGTTGGGGCGCGTGTTNTCGGTGAGGGGTGTGTAGCCACGTTCGTCGCCGGGCCCGAGGGCNCTGAGGCTNCTCATGAGCAGGAATTTNTCGGGGACGCGGTCGGTGCGTTTCAGCGCCTCGACGATGGTGCGCAGGTAGTCGAAGTTGATGCGGTTGAAATCGCTGAAGCGTGTACACTTGGTGGCGCCGAGGTTGTGGATTACATACTTCCAGCGTTCGCCCTCGGGGAGTGCNTCCTTGATGGCNCGTGTCACGTCGGCGGGGCTGTCATAGTCAAACACGACGACGTGCAGTGCCGGGTCGCTGAGGTAGCGCATTGATGTGCCCTGACGCACACCTACCCAGACGTCGTAGCCGCGGCGCAGACCCTCGGCGGCTATGAAACCGCCGATGAATCCGCCTGCGCCTACTATCAGTATCTTCTCTTTTTGCATATTCATATATTAAAGGTGAGCCTGACGGTAGCCGTCGAGCTTGTTCCAGCCGCCGCGGGTGAAGTCGGGCACGGCTACGGGTGCCGAGCCGTTCTCGATCGACAACTGTGTGAGCGGAGCGAGCGAGCACCACTCGGCCAGGTCATAGACGTCCATGTCGAGGGGCAGTCCGTTGCGCAGACAGTAGATAAGACGGTAGTCCATGATGTAGTCCATGCCGCCGTGACCGCCTACCTTGCGTGCAATCTCACCCACCTCGTCGATGAACGGGTGGCGGTAACGCTCTATNAGGGCTGCCTGCTGGTCGTCGCTGAGCCAGTCGTGGGCCGAGAGGTTGTAGAGGTCGGGCATGTTGCCGACAGTGGTCGAGTCGGGCTCGANGGCGTAGCCTTCGCGGCCATACTTGTTGGCGAAGCCNTTGGTGCCTGTGAGCTGGTACATGCGGCTGTAGGGTCGTGGGTTCATCACGTCGTGCTGTATGTGTATGGTCTTGCCCTTGTCGGTGCGTATCATTGTCATGGTGTGGTCACCGTTCTTGAAGTCGTCGGGGCGTGTGCCGGTCTGGCGCTCGACGATGACGGGGCCGGTGAAGGGGTCGCTGTCCATGGCCACGAGGGTGGTCATGCGGTCGCCGCGGTGAATGTCGAGCAGCTGACAGGCCGGNCCCATGCCGTGGGTGGCATAGACGTCGCCGCGGTTCTCGTGGTTGTAATCCAGACGCCAGTTACCATAGTANGCGTCCCAGAANTCGCTGAGNTTGTGAATGTAGCTNCCNTCGACGTGTACAATGTCGCCGAAGACGCCGTTCTGGGCCATGTTCAGGGTGTTCATCTCAAAGAAGTCNTAGACNCAGTTCTCGAGCATCATGCAGTGNCGGCGTGTCTGCTCGCTGGTGTTGATAAGATCCCATATCTCGTCGAGAGTCATGGCNGCNGGCACCTCGATGGCGACGTGCTTGCCGGCTTCCATGCCGGCCTTGCCCATNAGGGCGTGTTTCTTCCAGTCGGTGGCTATGTAGATGAGGTCGAGGTCGGGACGCTCNANGAGCTGACGCCACACGGTGTCGTTGCCGGTGTAGATGTCGGCTGCCGGTGCACCGGCGCGCAGTANCATGGCCTGGGCCGAGTCACAGCGTTCGGGCTCGATGTCACACAGAGCCTTGATGGCGACACCGTCGATGTTGAGCATGCGCTCGACAGCACCGGGGCCGCGCATGCCGAGACCTATGATNCCGATGCGTACCGAGTCGAGAGGTTCGGCCGCAAAACCTATCATGTCTTCCTGACCGGCCGGGCGTTCGGGTACGGGTACTTCGATAACGCGCGATGTGTTGTCACCTGTAGTGTTGCAGGCTGCGAGCAGCAGCAGTGCGGGGGCAATNGCCCATTTGATTGTAAGCATAGATGTTGAAANAATTGTTGATATAATCTTGTTTTAAGTGTAAAATTCTCGTGCTACGGTACCTTTGGCCGTGAGGTTGAGCGGCTCGTCGCTCACGATNACCTCGTCGATGTGACATATAAGGGGCATAATGGCGTTGATTTCGGTAACGACGTTNTTNATTATNTGTCTNAATNTCAAACGAGTGTTGACCATAGTGCCTGTCAATTTCATCGACATTGGGATATATCAGGGCTACAAGCTTGTCGTCCTGACCTGCGACAANCACGTCCTTGATGAACGGGTGTTCATACATCAGAATCTGAACTTTCTCGGGCAATACCGTGCCGCGGCTCAGTTTGATGATGGTGTCGACGCGGCCCAGTATGGTNAGGTCNCCGTGGCTGTTGATGGTGGCAATATCGCCTGTCGACAGCCAGCCATCGGTAGTGAANGCCTTTTTGGTGGCGCTCTCGTCTTTGTAGTATTGTTTCATCACTGTCATNCCTTTGATTTCGAGCACGCCGGCGTTGTCGGGCAGGCCNGGCAGTGTGAACGGGCGCACACGGGTCTTGACGAGCGACAGTATTGTGCTGCCCGATGTACCGCTCCTGTAATTGGCCGCGGGGGTATAGCCAACCAGNCCGCCACACTCNGTGAGACCATAGACNACAGTGATCGGCAGGCCGACCTTNCGCAATTTGTANGCCATGTTGCTGTTCATCATCAGNTAGCCCACCATCACCTCNTCACAGTGTGAGCCNAGCATCTTCCTNACCGAGTTTTTAAGTATCAGTCCGGTAATGAAACGACCGCCCGGAAACTTGTTGAGCATTCTAACCATCTTGCGCTCGTTGTGCTGTCTGACGGCACAGCGGTACAGTTTGCCGACGGTTAGCGACGACAACATCATTCGGACGGGCTTGACCTTCTTGAACACAGTGATCATTTTCTCGACGTCGTTGATGTCGCGGTATACCTCGAGATGGGCTCCTGACACGATGGGCACGAGAATGTTGAATATGGTGCCCCANACGGTGCCTACCTTGGTCGATGTCACCAGTGTCGACTTGCGTGGTGCTATACCGGCTTTGATACCATAGATGAGGTTGCCCTCGATATTGTCGGCGCTGAGTACCACCGGGCGTGGTTTGCCGGTAGTGCCCGAGGTGAAGAATATGGCTACATGAGCGTNGGGGCGAATGGTTTCAATGTTTGAAATNCCGGGAACGAAACCATTGGGGAATGTNCTCTGGAACTGAAAGTCGAGCATGTCGAGCATGCGCTGATACTCGCGCTTCATGTCGTCACGACAGTAGAGTATTTTTGATGTGTCGTTTGATATGACCAATCTTAGTGACGGCATTTCAGACAGCTCTATGCCGCCCATGAATATATCCTCATCGATGAACAGCACCTCAGTGTCGACCTGCTGTAGCATCTCGGCTATCTCATCGTTAGAGTGTGTTACCGGTAGGGTGATGGTCAGGGCACCATATATCATGGAACCCATGTAGTTGGTTATCCAGTCGATGCTGTTGCGACCTACGATGCCTATATGACAGCCTCTCTCTATCTTGAGCTGTCGCAGCAGCATGTGAAGGCGACCTATGCGGCAGGCGAGGCCGCTGTAACACAGTGTCATGCCTGTTTCATACTGACTCAGGGCACACTCGTCCCAGTTGTCTTGAAAACTGTCTGAGAGAATTTTGAGCAAGTCCATGACTGTTGTGGTAAATTTGATTGGTTTTAAACTTATCAATAATATTTGTAGCGTGCTACGGTTCCTTTCAGCGTTACATCGAGCGGTTGGTCTGATATCTCGGTTGCCTTTATCTGCATGTAGGCGGGTATGGCGAGGTTGACCTTGTCGACGACTTTCTGTATAGTCTCGGCGGCCTTATCTTTGCTCACGATATCGAAGTCGGGTGCAATGACGGCCGTGAGCACGCCGTCGCGGTCAACTATGACGGCTTGTTTTATCTGACGGAAGTAGATGAGGCGCTTCTCGAGACGTTCGGGCATGATGCAGCCCTCGGGGCGCTGTATGATGGTGTCGAGACGGCCCACGAGGTGAACGTAGCCGTTCTTGTCGATGACACCGAGGTCGCGGGTTATGAACCAGTTGTCGGCCGTGAAGGCTTCGCGTGTCGACTCAGGGTCTTTATAGTATTCTTTCATCACCGTCATGCCTTTAACCTCGAGGACGCCGATGTTCTCGCTCAGGCCCGGTATTTCGATAGGTCTGACGCGGCATTTTATCATTTTATTGGCCGANATNCCCACTGAATCGGGTACGTAGTCGGTGCTCGGCGTGTAGCACACCAGGCCGCCACACTCAACGAGNCCATACGANATAGTATAGCGTATGCCTACCTCATGAAGTCTGGATTTGAGTGCNCGNCCTATGTTGGTCGACCCCACAATCACCTCGTGACAGTTGCCGCCCATGGCTTTGTGGTAGGCNTGTCTGACGATACGCCTGAGCAACGGATTGGTAACCGGCCTCATCATTTTCAATACCCCGAAATATTTGCTGGTGAGGAGTTGACCCATTACCAGGCGGTACGTATCCTTCAGCTGCATGGGCGACATTATGACGCGGTAGGGCTTNACGCTCTTCATGGCGTTGATCAGCTGGTGNGGGGTGTAGAANTCGGTGAANACCCACACGTGTGAGCCCGACGACAGGGGTACGAGCATGTTGAATATNGTACCCCACACGTTGCCCATTGANCTGGTNGTCAGTGCNTTCGAACCACGTGGAAATAGCGATTTCTTGATGCCGAATATTACATTGCCCTCGAGATTGTCGGCAGTCATAACCACGGGCTTGGGTTCACCGAGTGTGCCGGCGGTGAAGAATATGGCCATCGTGGCGTTGGGGTGTGTGTCGGTCGAGTAGAGGTCGCTGGGCTGGAAGCCTGTGGGGTACAGGCTCATGAAATGGGTATCGAGAGCGCGCAACTTCTCGATTACTTCGCCATACCTATTGTCNCGGTAATATATCACATTGTCAAGTTCCTGTGACAATATGAGATCGAAGTTGNACATCGCCGCCGGGTTAGANCTGNGTGTCAGAATTTTAGAGTCGATGAACAGTATCTTGACATCGGCAGCTGCAAGCAGTGACAGTGTCTGGGCGGCATCGTAGGTCACCTGTATGGTCACCGCCACGGCGCCATACACTATGGCGGCCATGTAGTTGGTTATCCAGTCGATCGAGTTGTTGCCGACGATGCCTATGTGGGTACCGCGCTCGACGCCGAGCATCTCAAGGTAGAGGCATACGCGCTGTATGCGGTTGGCCAGGCCGCCATAAGTCAGGGTCAGCCCGGTCGAGTAGGAAGATACGGCCGGATTGTCCCAGTTGTCGCTGAAGCTGTCGCAGTAAATTTTCTGAAAATTCATAATGACAAAAATACATCATTTTTTGTAATAGTACAAAAAAATTCCTGTCATCTGAACTGTTTGCAGTCAGGCCGATAGGNTGCGACCTCANGGGGGGCAGTATGTGTGCTATTTGGANAGTATGCTGCGGTAGCGCTCGCTGTCGTTGAGTATGGCGGCNGCCTCTTTCATGTCCTCGTCGTCGCGCACGAGATACTCATAGCGGCCGGGATTGTAGTAGTANCGGGTTATGAGTTCACTGGCTATGTAACGGGCTATGTCATCACGCTGTATGTCCAGGTCNCGGTCGAGATTGTGGTGCAGCATCGACTTGAGCTGGTCAATCTGGGCCTGCACGCTGTCGTTCATGTAACCCTCGCGGCGTGTCACCTCTTCNAGCTGTTCGAGCATGTACTCGGTNAGTTTGTCATACTGCACCTTGTCGGGGTCGACGAACGCCTTGAAGCTGTTGTAGAGCGAGTCGTCGACTACAAACTCGCCNGGCGAGGCTATCTCGGGGTGCTCGGCCACATACTTGGTGGCGAAGTCAAAGATNGTGTTGCCCGAGGCCAGATTGTAGGTGAGGCGTGACATCTCGCCACGGTCGACCTTGACGTCGGGTGTGATGCCGCCGCCGTCGCGCACCTCACGTCCGGCCTTGGTGTAGAACACGTTGGTGAGGCTGTCGGGTATGCGTGCTACCGAGCCGTCAGGATTGCGATGGCTGTAGTCGATGGCCTGTATCAGTCGGCCGCTGGGTATGTGGTACTTGGCTATGGTTACTTTGAGCAGGCCGTTGTAGGGCAGCTGTCGGGTGCTCTGCACGAGGCCTTTGCCGAATGTGCGTTCGCCCACAATGACGGCGCGGTCAAGGTCTTGGAGAGCGCCGGTCACGATCTCGGCTGCCGAGGCGCTGCCGTCGTCGACCAGCACGGCGAGCGGTATCTCGGTGTCGACGGGCTGTCGGGTGGTCTTGTAAATCTGCTCGTTGAGCTCGCCGCGGCCTCGGGTGCGCAACACCTCGGTGCCCTTGGGCACGAAGAGTCCCACAATCTTGACGGCGCTCTCCATCAGTCCGCCGCCGTTACCGCGCAGGTCGAGCGCTATCGACTTGACACGCGGGTCGGCCTTGAGGGCCAGCAGCGCGTCGCGCACGGCGTCGGCTGTCTGCTCGTTGAACGTCGTGATGGCTATGTAGCCTACATTGTCGTGAGTGACACCATAGTAGGGCACGGGGTCGATGTCGATTTTGGCTCGCGTGATGTCAAATGTCAGTATCGAGTCGTCGGTGTAGGGTCGCTTGACGGTGATTGACACCGGCGTGCCGGCCTGGCCTTTGAGCCGGGCGCTCACCTGGTCGCTCTTCCAGCCCGTGACGGTGTCGTCGTCAATCTTCAGGAACATGTCGCCTGCACGCAGTCCGGCGAGCTGTGAGGGGGTACCCTTGTAGGGCTCGCTGATGTAGACGTTGCCGTCGCGCTGCATTATCATGGAGCCGATACCGCCGTATGTACCCGTGGCTATGGTCATGAAGTCTTCCTGTTCGCTTTCGGGTATATAGTTGGTATAGGGGTCTATGTCATTGAGCATGGCGTTGATGGCCGTGGTGACCGACTTCTCGGC
This sequence comes from Bacteroides sp., assembly GCA_014802385.1. Classification (GTDB taxonomy): domain Bacteria; phylum Bacteroidota; class Bacteroidia; order Bacteroidales; family Muribaculaceae; genus JAAVFS01. The sequence goes on along the minus strand of JAAVCJ010000009.1, from coordinate 37,806 downwards.
GTCGATGGTGTCGACATACGATGTCTGGAGCTGTTTGAACAGCGAGGTGAATATATCGAGCGAGCGCGATATGTCACGCTTTGAGCTACGTGTCTCGGCACCGGCACTGAACGCGGTGAGCATGAGGGCTGCCAGTGATGTGGCGGTTATGATTTTTTTTATCATAATATAGATTGACTTATTAGTATTTGAATGATGACCCGCCGAGGAACTCTCTGAGCAGCGATGTGGGCGGGATAGCGTTGTCACTGATGGGGGCAAAGTAGCTCAGGAACTTGAGCAGGCGGTAAGCCTCGGCATACTCGGGCACGTCGTGGGGCACGCGGCTCAGTATCTCCTCGCCATACTCCTTCATGACACCCAGCTCGAACAGCAGCGACGAGTTGAACATGGCGTCGGCGTTCTCCTGGTAGGGGAATATCCACCGTTCCTCGCCGCGACGCACGCTGGGCCAGCGCCTCAGGGTCTCGATGGCCGACGTGCCGCGATACTTGTGGTCGCGTATGATGCGGCGCAACAGGCGGTTATCGGTCGTGGGCACCCAGTTGTGATCGTCGATCGACAGCGTTGTTAGCGCCGACACATAGACACGATATTTCATCTTCTCGGGTACGTGTGATGTCAGCTCGGGGTTGAGGCCGTGTATGCCCTCGATGAGCAGCACGGTGTTGTCGTCCATTCTGAGGCGGTTGCCGTTGAACGAGCGTGTGCCGGTCTCGAAGTTGTAGCGCGGAATCTCGACCTCCTCGCCGCGTATGAGTGCGTTGAGGTGACTGTTGAACAACTCAAGGTCGAGTGCATATAGCGACTCATAGTCATAGTCACCGGTCTCGTCGCGTGGAGTGAGGTGACGGTCTACGAAGTAGTCGTCGAGCGAAATCATTATAGGCTTCAGCAGGTCGGTCATCAGGTAGGTGGCCAGTCGCTTGGTGGTGGTTGTCTTGCCCGAAGACGACGGGCCGGCAATGAGCACTATGCGGGCACCGCCCTTGGCGTGACGGGCGGCTATGTCGTCGGCAATAGACGATATTTTCTTGTCATGCAACGCCTCGGCCACATTGATAAGGTCGGCCGAGTTGCCGTGCTCCACGGCACGGTTCAGCTCGCCTACATTCTTCACCCCGATCACGTTGTTGAAGGCGAGGTGGTCGGTGAACGCCTTGAACATCTTGGCCTGTGTAACCGAGCTCATGGGGCGTGACGGGTCGGCAGGATCAAATGCCAGCAAAAGCAGTCCGTCGTGATAGGGCTGCAGGTCGAACGCTTTGAGCAGGCCCGTCGACGGAGCCAACGCGCCATAGTAGCTGTCGTTGAGCCCGTCCATAGTATAATAGGTAGTGTACAGCTGGTGAACGGTGTCGAGCAACAGCACCTTGTCGTCGAGGCCCTCGTCGCTGAACAGCTGCTTGACATCACTCGTGAGCCGTTCCTTGGGCATGAATGGTATGTCGCGGTCAATCAGCGACTGCATGTGAGCCTTGAGGCGCTCTACCAGTGTAGGTGTAACCTTGACACCCGATATGCGGCAGTAGTGACCGCGCGAAACCGAGTGCTCGACACTGAGCCGCGAGCCGGGACACAGCTCGATGACAGCATGATACAGAGTCATGCACAGCGAGCGCACGTAGACGCGCTGTCCCGACGACGATGTCACNTCGAGAAAATTGACCTTCTTGGGGGCGAACAGCGGGAAGCGCAGCCCCTCGGTCTTGTTGTTGACATGGGCACATATAGGCGTGAAGCCAAGTTCATCGCCCACCCGNCGGCAAATGTCGAGCANTGTTTCTCCGCCGTTAAAATCGACATAGCGGCCCAGGTTATCTATATATACTTTCAGTTGGTTACTCATAAATAAAAGTCTTAGACGTTACAAACATAACAATTTTTTATGTAAAAAGTCTACCGCCAATTTATAAAAAACTACAAAATAGCGCCAATACCCTGATTAGCGGCCGACATAAACCGTACATACACCAAGCGAGGCGCTGTCATCACGACGCGCCTCGCTTGATAAACCAATCATTATCACATTATATCTTTAGCAATGGAAAAGTCTTTCATCGTTGCTTACGATATTATAACATTCGGCCGATTGGATTGGTTCACACGCAGCGAAATTTTTTTGATTTACCGACGTAATGAGTTGATATACAGTAGGGACGCGATTTATCGCGTCCGCATCGAGATAGCATCCATTATATTGAATACTGCCTTTTCGCGGCGGACGCGATAAATCGCGTCCCTACAGAGCGTCAGTTGGTTAGAGTTTTTGATATACCGACGTAATAAGCTGATATACAGTAGGGACGCGATGAATCGCGTCCGCATCGAGGTGGCGTCCATCACATTGAATACTGTTATTTCGCGGCGGACGCGATGAATCGCGTCCCTACAGAGCGTCAGTGTATTAGAATTTTTTTATATACCGACGTAATAAGCTGATATACAGTAGGGACGCGATTTATCGCGTCCCTACCGTCAGTTGGTTAGAGTTTTTGATATACCGACATAATAAGCTGATATACAGTAGGGACGCGATGAATCGCGTCCGCATCGCGGTAGCGTCCATCACATTGAATACAGCCTTTTACCGGTGGGGTGTTGTAAATTTGCGCGGTTTTGGTGGCGGGGCGTATTATCTTTGCACCATAAATACTACTATCACTATGAAAATCACTCTAACCGAANCCTTTATCGACGACCTCATGTCGTTNTCTCAAGAGTCTGCCAACCAAGTTCTTAATACTTGTCGCGAGCTTATGAAGCTCGACAATGACGCTATCGAGCAGTATGAACTTTCTGACGATGCTCCNCTACCNCTCAGGGACATCGTTGCCAATATGAAGAAACGAGCTGTTGCCGCGCGTCGTCGCCGTGAACGCCGCGAAGCNAAGGCGCTGGCACAAACTCAGGCNGCNCCTGNNCCCGTGTCCCCTACCCCTTCGACNNCCGGNCCGACGGTCAGCCCCGAGCTTGNNGAGGCTATCAATCTGCTNTTCTCTGACACCGCNATCACAACCTCCGAGCACCATGCCCTGATGCACAAGCTCGTNGTGTTCATTACCGAACGTATCANNCCNACNNCNNNGCCNANNNNTNCNNACANNAAANCNNGCCGCAAGCGCCGCCGTCGCAACCGCAAACGTCGCCGCCATTAAAAACGAAACACCCGCCACGNGTGTACGTGACGGGTGTTGTAGGGGTAAAGTTCGGGCGACTTGTTATCAGCGGACGATTACCTTGCTGACGGTGTTGCCCTGACGCTTGATGTACATGCCNCCNANTGCGGGNTTCATGACACGTANGCCCTGGAGGTTGTAATACTCGACAGGAGCGTTGTTGTCGCCGATGACTGCGTCAACGCCCGATGCGTCGGCAAACTCAACGATCGACAGCTGGTAGTTACCGTTGCGGTAGCCGATGAATGCTATGATGTCGACATTAGCAACGTTCTCAAGGCCTTCGATTTTGAATGAATTGTAGCCTGCAACGGTGTTGGTGCCATCAGTTANATTGAAGTTGCGGTTGTTCACGTCGGTGATGCTGACGTTGTTGAGNTTGATGTAGGCGTTCTTGCCAAGTTCAGAGAATGTGGCGAGAGTTGTTACTGTAGGCTCGATGGCAGTGCCGGGGGTTGCCTCGGCGAGAGTTTCAACGACGGGCTCGAGCTCGGGCAGGCCGCTGTAGTTGCTGAATACACCCTCAACGCCGGCGGGGATAACGTCGCCGNTGTTGTAAGTGGGGAGGTTGTAGCTGAAGATGAGCATCCAGTCGGTGCCGTCGGTAACATAGAGGTTGTTGTCGAGCTTACGTGCTACGGTAAGGGGGCAGGTGAATTTNTAGCTCTTCTCGCTCTTNTTGCCCGAGGCNATNTCGGCGTTGGCGGTGAGCCACTCGGCGATNGATGCTACCTCGACNGCTTTGGGCTCNTCGGGGCCGGTTATCTCCGAGCCTTCGGTGATGCCGTTGGCACATACTACCTCNATCTGGTTAATCTGCTGNGTNCCNGAGTAGTTGAATGTNACTGACTGGGCGTCGCCTGTCCATGTGCCTTCGCTTGCTGACCANGTACCCTCGGTGGGAGCGGTTACCTTACTATAGCTGTCTTTTCCGTTATTGTAGGTGAACACGATCTTGACGATGTTGTTGTCGGGGTCGGTCGACTGTATGGTGGTCGAGCCGCCGTTGTACACGCGAAGCTGGATTTTGCCNCTGCTCTGATANTAGATNTTGGCGTCGGTCGATNNACCCTTGGTGTTGCTCACGGCTACGTTGCCTACGGTGAANTATTTGCCGGTTACNGTNGCNGATTTNNTANCNCNNTCNTNTNTGAGGCNCTCGNCNTCGATGGTGGCGGGATAGGCGGGNGTCAGTGTCTGGGGNGCNGCGAAGTTGAATGTNGCGATGTTCTCGTCAACAACCTTGACGGTGTAGACGCCTGTGGTGANAGCACTGTTGGCCATGCCNTCCTTGACGGCGATAGCCTTGATGGTCATGTCGGNGTTGATTTCGATGGCTGTAGTGAACAGGGTCGATGCCGTGGTGGGCTCGGTGCCGTCGGTGGTGTAGTAGATGGCGGCATCGGCTGTGGTGGTGTAGATGTTGACCTTGGTGCCGGCTACCACTTCGCCTGCGGCGGGATTGAATGTGGGAGCTACAGCGGCTGCCTGACCTTCACCGTTAAGCACCTCGGTGGGATAAATCTGATAGGCACCGTTATATACTGCAACAAAACCGCGCAGGGTCATATTGGTGCCGTTTGAGGCTGCGATCTTGAAGTTGTTGCGGCCGGTGATGGTCTCTGAGGTCTTGGGGTCGGTGATGGTGAAGTTACCGGTCTCGGCCATACCCTCGATTGTCACGCCCTTGAGTTCAATGTAGCTGTTCTGGCCGTCGGCGGCAGCGTCGTCGACGGTGGTAGAGATGGGTTTGACCTCCTCGCCGGCAGTTGCGTCGCCAAAGGTGGCTTTATTGGGATTGAACTGATACAGGCCGTAGTAGTTCTTCAGCTGGCCCTCGATGCCGGCGGGAATTATGTCACCGTTATCGTAGGTCTTGCCGAGCGAGCCATATACGAGCATGTAGCCGGTGTTGTCTTTAACATATAGATTGTTACCGTTCCGATAGATGGCTGTCACGGGGTTGGTGAGCCGGTAGGTGTCGGTCGATGTGGCACCGCTTGCAAGGTCGGCGTTGGCCGATAAGAGGGCAGCGATGTTGGCAACCTCGATGGTGGTGGGCTCAACGGGCTTCTCCTCGGTCTCACCCTCATAGACGATGGTCATCGAGGCAATCTGTACGTTGCCGTCCTTGCTTGTGTTTTCGGGGTTCTTGATGTTCTTGAGCACGTAGGTTGTGCCGGCTGTCTTGACTGAGGGTACGAACTCGTAGGTGGTAGAGTTATCTTTGCAGATGTTGTAGCAATCATAGTCAGCGGCGTCGCCTGTATAAAGAGCCAAGGCACCGTTAGCTGCGAGAGAACCACCGGCAGGAGTAGTGATGGTTATTTTCTGGATAGCCTTGCTAACGGTGAATGTGATGGCGGCTTTGCTCTTCACGGCCATCAGATAGTTGGAACTTTTGTAGCACTGAACTATTGACAGCTCAACGCCTAACGCTTCTGATGTCCATTTAACGGCATCATTACTTGCACCACTGCTTGCTGTGGCCAATCCGGGAATGGTAGTGCCGCTACCAAAGTTTTGAGTGCCTGCGATAGCCGAGAACAGGGTCAGCATGCAGACGAATGTGAGTAAAAGTTTCTTCATAAAAATTATGTTGGTTTATATTTTGGATTTTGCAGGCGAAGATACAAATTTTCAAGTTTATTACGAAAAATTTAACACGTTTTGAGCAGAAAATATGCAACAATAGCCAACTGATGGCCAAAAACTTGATAATCTGCCCGATTATTGCTAATTTTGTCGCCCGAAACAAGCGAAAAATCAATAGACCAAGATATGAATATACTTGAACTTAGCGAACAGGAAATTGTGAGACGCAACTCGCTCGACGAGATGCGTTCACGTGGTATCGAACCCTACCCCGCCGCCATGTGGCCCGTCGACGCTCACGCCGACGAGATCAAGGCCAACTTCAAAGATGATGAGACCGAACACCGCCAGGTAGTGATTGCCGGCCGCATCATGGGCCGCCGCATCATGGGCAAGGCTGCCTTCATGGAACTGCAGGACTCGACAGGCCGCATACAGGTCTACGTCAACCGCGACGAGCTGTGCCCCGGCGACGACAAGGATCTGTACAACGTGGTGTTCAAGAAGCTGCTCGACATCGGCGACATCGTGGGCGTCGAGGGCTATGTGTTCCGTACCCAGACGGGCGAGATCTCGGTACATGCCGCCAACCTGGTGGTACTGAGCAAGTCGCTGCGTCCGCTCCCCATCGTCAAGGTCAAGGACGGTGTCACCTACGATGCCTTCGATGACCCCGAACTGCGCTACCGCCGCCGCTATGTCGACCTGATAGTCAACGACGGTGTCAAGGATATATTCATCAAGCGCACGAAGATTTTGAACTCGATGCGCCAGTTCTTCAATGACCACGGCTACATGGAGGTCGAGACCCCCATACTGCAGTCGATAGCCGGTGGAGCGAGCGCACGCCCGTTCATCACCCACCACAACTCGCTCAACATCGACCTGTACCTGCGCATCGCCACCGAGCTCTACCTCAAGCGTCTCATCGTGGGTGGCTTTGACGGTGTGTATGAGATAGGCAAGAACTTCCGCAACGAGGGCATGGACCGCACCCACAACCCCGAGTTCACCTGCATGGAAATCTACGTGGCCTACAAGGACTACAACTGGATGATGGAGTTCACCGAGCAGCTGCTCGAGAAGATATGCCTCGACGTCAACGGCACTACCGAGGTCAAGATTGGCGACAACGTGGTGTCGTTCAAGGCCCCCTATCGCCGCGTCACCATGATCGATGCCATCAAGGAGAACACCGGCATCGACATCACCGGCATGGACGAAGCCGCCTTGCGCGACGTGTGCCGCAAACTCAATGTCGAGGTCGACGAGACAATGGGTAAAGGCAAACTCATCGACGAGATATTCGGCGAGACCAGCGAGGGCAAGTACATACAGCCCACATTCATCATCGACTACCCTATCGAGATGTCGCCTCTGACCAAGAAACACCGCGACAACCCCGAACTCACCGAGCGCTTCGAGCTGATGGTCAACGGCAAGGAGCTGTGTAACGCTTACTCGGAGCTCAACGATCCGATCGACCAGTACGAGCGCTTTGTCGAGCAGATGAAACTCGCCGACAAGGGCGACGACGAGGCCATGATCATCGACGGCGACTTCGTTCGCTCGCTCGAGTATGGCATGCCCCCCACATCGGGCATGGGCATGGGCATCGACCGTCTCGTGATGGTGATGACCGGCCAGACCACCATTCAGGAGGTGCTTTTCTTCCCCCAGATGCGTCCCGAGAAGACCCAGCGCCGCGACAACGAGGCCGCCTTTGCAGCCGTAGGTGTTCCCGCCGAGTGGGTGGCACCCCTCTACAAAGCCGGTGTGTTCACCGTCGAGATGCTTGGCCAGCAGGGCGCCGGCAAGCTGTTCCAGGAGCTGTGCGGCATCAACAAGAAATTCAAGCTCGAACTCAAGAACCCCGGCCAGGACGGTGTGGCAGCATGGATAGAAGCCGCCGCCAACAACACCGTAGCCGAGTAATATTCAGCCTCATATCGGGAGGTTGTGTCAAATCTAACTGTGTTTGACACAACCTCTTAGTCTATTAATACCCTACCCCACCTTGTCTTAACCCCACCCGTCGGGTTAAACTACATTGATTCACTATTTGTTTAAGTATATACTATGAACAGTATAAACAATATTGCAGTATTTGGCGGCGGAAGCTGGGCTACCGCACTCGCCCGCTTGTTGATGGAGAATTGTGAGACCATCACATGGTACATGCGCCGCCGCGACCGTATCGACGAGTTCCTGAAACTCGGCCACAACCCGGCCTACCTCACCGACGTGCGCTTTGACACGCAGCGCATATTCTTCACCGACGACATCAACGAGGCAGTCAGCAATGCCGACACGCTGCTGCTGGCTATGCCCTCGCCCTACTTCAAATCGCACATCGACAAAATCGACGTGCCGGTGGCCGACAAGAACATCGTCACCGCCATCAAGGGTATAGTGCCCGACGAGAATCAGCTCGTAACCGACTATATGATTGACCGTTTCGGTGTCAAACGCGAAAATCTGCTCGTAGTGAGCGGCCCCTGTCACGCCGAGGAGGTGGCCCTCGACCGCCCCAGCTACCTGACCATAGGCTGCAACGACGAGGCCAAGGGCCAGGCGTTCGGCCGCTGTCTCGAAGGTGGCAATTCACACGTCATAATGAGCAACGATGTCGATGGCATCGAGTATGCCGGCGTGCTCAAGAATGTATATGCCATCGCGGCCGGTATAGTCTATGGCCTCAAGCGTGGCGACAACCTCGCAGCCATGCTCGTGAGCAACGCCATCAGGGAGATGGAACGATTCCTGACAGCAATCGACCCCCGTCCCCGAAACATCTGTGACTCAGTCTATTTGGGCGATCTGCTCGTGACAGCCTACTCACGCTTCAGCCGCAATCACAACTTCGGCTCAATGATAGGCCGCGGCTACTCGGTCAAGTCGGCCCGCATGGAGATGGTGCAGACCGCCGAGGGCTACTACGGCACCAAATGTATGTACGAAATCAACAGCCGTATCGGCGTCGACATGCCCATACTGAATGCCGTCTACGACATACTCTACCGCCGCATATCCCCCGACTACGCCTTCCGCACCCTACCCTTCGCCTGACCAACTTGCAGATATTCATCTGCTGACGCGAAAATTCGCGTCCCTACAACAAAACGTTTAACATGTTGATACACAGTAGGGACGTGATTTATCACGTCCGCCGGGACAAAGCGACCTCCGTTCAAGCCATCATCTGCTGACGCGAAAATTCGCGTCCCTACAACAAAGCGTCTAACATGTTGATATNCAGTAGGGACGTGATTTATCACGTCCGCCACATCAAAGCAGACTATAAGCGATACGGGGGTTACAGGCGGCCGAGGTGCTCGNGGCGGCCGGCNCGGTAGGCCTGGACAAAGCGCCATGCGTCGCCGGCGCGGTAGGCGTTGGTGAATAGGCCCAGGAAGAGGGCGGGNACGGCATAGCCGAGCATAGCGTTGAATGAGCGCAGGTTGCGTACACCCCATGTGAGGCCATAGTGGTGGTGAAACCACGCGCCGTTGCGCACCTGATAAAATCGTTTCCAGCGTTTTGAGCGGGTGCGCTCAAGCCATGANGAGTTGGCAAAGAACTTCTGCTTATCCATCAGTGCATCAGGTANATATATTAGCTTGAAGCCTTTGTGCAACGCGCGGATACAGTAGTCGGTGTCGTCGTAGAATATGAACAGGCGGTCGTTGGGATAGCCTATGGCGTCGATGACCGAGCGCTTGATGAANAGCCCTTCGAANGCCGCTCCGGCTATCTCGGTGACGGTGTCGACCTGCTGTTTGCGCAGCGGTTCGATCGATGTCGAGGCCATTGTTTTAGTGAGGTCAAATGCTTTGAACTCGGTGGTGAATATCTCGCCGTCGACGAGTCGTCGCGGTGACATGATGCCGACGCCTGGGTAAGTGGTCTGAGCCACAAGGTGTTCGAGGCAGTCGGGGCGCGGAAAGACGTCGTCGTCCATACACCACACCCAGTCGGCGCCTAGCTCGTGGGCCCGTTTCATGCCGCGTTTGAAGCCCCCGGCACCGCCCACATTATCCTGATGAATGACATCGAGATTGGTTTGACTGTCAAGCCATTGCCGAGTGCCGTCGGGCGAGTCGTTGTTGACTACTACTATGCGGTCAAGTCCCGAGGTGGCGCGCAGGCACGAGATGGTGCGTTTGAGCAGTTCGAGACGATTGTAGGTGACGATTACGGCAATGATTTTCATGGGTAGGCGATAAAAGGGTGGGGGAGAGGTTATTANTTGTCTACTTTGGCGAAGTGGACAGTTGGGTTGAAGCGNAGNCCGTCNCGNTAGCCTTTGAGCACTTGTTCCATNAACNGNTCNCGGTGGTCGGCGCGCTTGTTGACGGCACGTTTGAANCGGCGCAGACGCAGGCGGTTGGAGATGGCNGCTATGAGAGCCGGTTTGTCCATGCGCTTGGTAGCCACCTGGTTGCGCACTTGGTAGTAGAATCGCTTCTCGGTACCGGCGGGGGCGTCGATAATAGTGGCGCCGAGGTTGCGCNCGGTGCTGTGAATGACAATGCTGTCGGGNACGTAGATGCCGAGCCAGCCGGCACGNACTATGCGCGATGTGTACTCGATGTCGTCGTGCCAGATGAAGTATTCGCCTATGGGGAGGCCTACTTTGACAATCACCTCGCGCTTGACNAGCAGTGACACGAACGTGGCGGCGTTNCACTCGATGGGTACGGTGACCTTATCGATAGGGGTGTCGGGGCNGCGGTGACCTTTGAACANGGGTTTGTTCATGAGGTGCATCGTGCCGTCGGTCCAGTCGACGCGGCTGCATGTGAAGCCTATGCGTGGATCTGACTCGCTGACGGCGAGCAGGCGCTCGAGGGCCGTGGGGGTGGGCAGCGTGTCGTCGTCCATTATCCAGANGCNGTCGGCTCCCTGTTCGACGGCTATGGCTANACCNGCCTCGAAGCCTCCTGCACCGCCTACGTTTGAGGGTAGGGTGGTGGGCTTGATCTCGGGGCGGGTGGTCTTGATTTGCTCAAGATAGCTGTCGGTGCCGTCGGTCGAGCAATTGTTTATTACAATTATCTCGTCGACGGGGCGCGTCTGGCTGTGGAGCGCGTCGANGCACTGTTTGAGCAGTTCAAGGCGNTTATAGGTAACAACTACTGCTGTTATCTTCATAGCNTGGGCTGTTTTTAGGCCGTGTAGAGTGGGGGTATTGAATCAGTATTGTTCGTTGGCGTTGGGGAAGTCGCTGCTCTTGACATCGTCGATGTAGTGGCCGACGGCGTCGTTGATGATGGTCGAGAGGTCGGCATANCGGCGCAGGAACTTGGGAGAGAAGCCTTTGTTGATGCCCAGCATGTCGTGCATCACGAGCACCTGGCCGTCGACACCGCCACCGGCTCCGATACCGATGACGGGTATTGATACCGACTCGGCCACGCGCTTGGCAAGGTCGGCGGGTATCTTCTCGAGTACCATCGCAAAACAGCCTATCTCCTCGAGCATCTTGGCGTCCTCGATGAGTTTGTTGGCCTCGGCCTCTTCCTTGGCGCGTACGGCGTATGTACCGAATTTGTTGATTGACTGGGGTGTGAGGCCCAGGTGACCCATCACGGGAATGCCGGCACACAGTATGCGTTCGATTGACTCGCGTATCTCGGCGCCACCCTCCATTTTGACTGCCTCGGCGCCGCTCTCCTTCATGATGCGTACGGCCGACGCAAGAGCCTCCTTGGAGTTGCCCTGATAGGTGCCGAAAGGCATGTCGCACACTACGAGCGCGCGCTTGGCTCCGTTTGTGACACTGCGTGCGTGGTATATCATCTGGTCGAGGGTCATCGGCAGGGTGGTGGTGTTGCCGACCATGACGTTCGATGCAGAGTCGCCCACGAGAATGACGTCCATACCGGCCTCGTCAATGAGTTTGGCCATTGAGTAGTCGTAGGCGGTCAACATGGCGATTTTCTCGCCACGAGCTTTCATCTCGGCCAGACGCAGGGTTGTTACTTTGCGCTGATTATCAACAGTATTGGTAGACATTTTATATAAGGTTGAGTATTTTGTTTGACAAAGTTACAAAAAACTTTTCAGATGCAATGAAAGGGCACATTTTTGTGTGCCCTTTCAGTAGTATTTTTAGCTCGGACTTAGTTTGAGCGGAATGCTGTCGGTGACTGTCCGGTGAGGTGTTTGAAGTATTTGCCGAAGGCCGACTGATTGGGGAAGTTGAGCTTGTAGGCTACCTGCTGAATGGTGAAACCCGAGAAGCGCAGCATGTTCTTGGCCTCGTTGATGACGAAGCGGTCGATTATCTCTGCGGCGCTGTGGCCTGTGACATCGCGCACGAGCAGTGACAGGTACTTGGGCGAGATACACAGTTTGCCGGCATAGAATGCCACCGTGCGCTCTGACTGGTAGTGCTCGCGCAGCAGGTTCATGAAGTCGTGAACATAGTTGAGTTTGCGCGACTTGGCATGAGGTTTCTTCTCCTTGACCGACAGCAGGTGTTCTTTCTCGACGATGAGCATGAACTGGTAGAGCAGGGCAACGACGATGTTGCGGCCTATGCTGCGGCCTATGATCGAGAGCTGCTTGGGGGCGTTGTTGTTGTTGATGGCACAACGGTGCATGAGCTGCAGATAGTGGCTCACGAGCAGGGTCTCGTCGTCAGACATGCGCAGTATCGGTTCGCGGTCGATCATGTAGCCCGGGTTCATGATGTTGGTGTCGATGTTNAGGCTCTTCATGAACTCNAGCGACAGGAACAGTGCATAGAACTCACAGTCGCCGTCGGTNGTGCTTGACGAGATGACATCGTCGGGGCTGATGACTGTGAGCGAACCGGGNTTCATGGACATCTCGCGATGGCCTATGTTGATTTTGAGATTGCCCTTGAGAACCATTAACACGGTCACGCCGTCAAATCGTATGGCATCGGGGAAGTCGCGCTGGCACGTGTCGTTNTAGACAAAGTGGGAAAAGATGTAGTCTTCCTCGGCNTGACTGAACGATTCAGATATGTCGCTGATTTGTGTAATATCTTTTAAGTTGAGCTTCTGTTCCATTGTTTCTATCCAAGTACCCTCATACGAGGTCTTTTATTCCNGTGATGATATAACCGCATTTATGTTTGCGTTAACAAAGTTAATCCTAAATTACCATACATGTGGTATATCTTTAGTGAAAAATTGTTGCTTATTGTCAACAAAATANATCGCCGAGACGTTCTTATGATTGAATATTTCGACTTTGACGTCTAAAAACGTGTAGTTTATACACTCAATCGTGAAGTTGAAATTTTTTATTAAATTTGCAATATTGTTTCAACAACATACAACACTGACCATGAATATAAAGTATCTTATCGCTGCCCTGTTGCTGCCGTCGGCTGCCGTGACTGCAGGTGCTGTCGGGACATTGTCGCTCGACTCGTGCCGTCAGCTCGCGCTGTCCAACAACAAGGAGTTGTTAATGCAGGCCGAGAAAGTCAAGGCTGCCGGTTATCAGAAGCGTGAGGCTTTTGCGGCTTATNTGCCGGCTATCGACTTTGCCGGCGGCTATATGTATAATCAGAAGAACATATCCATATTTGACAAGGATCAGCTGCTGCCCACCAAGTCGTTCAATGCCCAGACGGGCTCGTATGAGTTCAATCTCGTCACCGACCCGGCCACCCACATGCCGGTGAAGGGGCCCGACGGCCAGTACATACCCGAGACGGTGGCGCTGATACCCAAGGACGCCATGACGTTTGACATTCACAANGTGGTGTTNGGTGCCGTGACNCTCACACAGCCTATATACATGGGNGGCAAGATTGTGGCCATGAACAAGATGGCCGGATATGCCGAGGAGCTGTACAANGACATGCACGCGGCTGCCCGGCAGGACGTGGTGTATGCCGTCGACGCCGCCTACTGGCAGGTGGTGTCGCTGTCGGCCAAGCATCAGCTGGCTACGAGCTATGTGGCCCTGCTTGACTCGCTCGACCGCAATGTGGGCTACATGGTCGACGAGGGTGTGGCCACCCGCAGCGACAAACTCACCGTCGATGTCAAGCTCAACGAGGCTCAGATTGACCTCACCAAAGTCGAGAATGGCCTGACACTGTCGCGTATGCTGCTCGCCCAGCTGTGCGGTCTGCCTGTCGAGTCGAACATTCACGTGGCCGACGAGATGACCGACGATATAAACACCGAGGCCGAGATTNCCACTACCTANGACATGCAGCGTGTCTATGAGGCGCGCCATGACGTGCGTGCCCTCACGATGGCTACCAAGATAGCCGACCAGCAGAGTGCCGTGGCGATGGCGTCGATGCTGCCCAACGTGGCTCTGATAGGGTCGTACTCGTTCAGCAACCCCAACATGTTTGACGGNTTCAAGAAGAATTTTGACGGAGCCTTCTCGGTGGGTGTGATGGTTCAGGTGCCGCTGTGGCACTGGGGCGGCAACTACAACAAGTATCGTGCCGCCAAGGCNGAGCGCAAGGTGGCCGAGCTGAAACTCGACGATGCCAAGGAGAAAATAACATTGCAGGTGTCGCAGGCTGCCTTCAAGGCCCGCGAGGCGATGAAGACCTACCTGATGACGCTGACCAACGAGACCAAGGCCAACGAAAATCTTGACAACGCCCGCACNGGCTTCAGCGAGGGTGTGCTNACCACCGACAATGTGCTCGAAGCCCAGACNGCCTGGCTNAAGGCCCACAGCGAGAAAATCGACGCTATGATCGAGGTGCAGCTGTGTGACGTGTATCTGAACAAGGTACTGGGACGCACCGACTACTAATTAACAANTGTAATACAACAATATAAACTCATAACCTTTTGANCCCAAGGTGGTTCAGAATAAACAGTATAAAGATATGGCTGAGAATATCCAACATTCCGCAGACGAGAAAAAAGAGAACCGACGCCTCCTGTCGTCACTTGCTGTCGTGATTATATTAGTGGCCCTGCTGGCACTTGTAGGCTTCCTGTTCCTGAAAGAGCCGCCCGANATAATCGAGGGTCAGGCCGACGCTACATCAGTGCGTGTATCGGGCATGCTGCCCGGCCGTGTGACCGAGTTTATGGTCAAGGAGGGCGACATGGTACATGCCGGCGACACGCTGGTGCACATACACTCGAGCCTGGCCGAGGCCCGGCTGGCGCAGGCCCAGTACATGGTCGACGCCGCCCAGGCCGTCAACCGCAAGGTCGACTCGGGTACNCGNTCACAGATAATACAGGGNGCATACCAGCTGTGGCAGCAGGCCAAGGCTGCCGTCGACATCACCGGCAAGACCTATGAGCGCATGCAGAACCTGTATGCCAAAGGTGTCGTGTCGGANCAGAAACGCGACGAGGCCAAGGCTGCCTATGACGCTGCCGTGGCTGCCGAGAAGGCTGCCGAGAGCCAGTACAGTCTCGCCAAACAGGGCGCACAGTCNGAGGACAAGCAGAGCGCCAGCGCNATGGTGGGTGCCGCCGAGAGCGGTGTCGCCGAGGTTAACGCCCTGCTCGAAGANCAGTANCTCACNGCTCCGTGTGACGGNCAGGTCGACATCATCTACCCCCATGTGGGCGAGCTCGTGTCGATAGGCGCGCCGGTGATGAACCTNCTGCGNACCGACGACAAGTGGGTGACCTTCAACGTGCGNGAAGACCTGTTGAGCGACATAACNATGGGNAAGAAAATCAAGGTGATGATTCCGGCGCTTGACCGCAAGGAGATTGACGTTGAGGTGTTCTACATACGCGACATGGGCAGCTACGCGACATGGCGTGCCACCAAGTCGACAGGNGACTGGGACAGCCGCACGTTCCAGATCAAGGCCCGTCCGCTCGAGGATATTCCCAACCTGCGTCCCGGCATGACCGTGATATACCGTTAAAATCAAATAATAGTGCAATGTTTAAAGGACTCGGACATACAATAAAGCGCGAGCTTTCACGCTGGAACTCGCGCCGCGTGTACCTGTGGGGCATGATACTNGTGCCCTTAGCCGTGGCCTTCTTTCTGCTCGACCTCATGAACTCGGGCCTGCCCACNCAGGTGCCGACGGCTATCGTCGACCTTGACGACAGCCCCATGTCGCGCAACCTCACCCAGTCGTTGGGCAGCACCGAGCTTATAAAGATAACCGACCACGCCGACAGCTACCACGACGCCATGCAGATGGTGCGCTCGGGCAAGATATACGGCTTCTTTGTCATACCGGCCGACTTTGAGGCCAAGGCGCTGTCGGGAGGTACACCGACGCTAACCTACTACTCGAACATGACTTACTTNGTGCCCGGCACNCTCGCCTTCAAGGGCTTCAAGACCATGGCCGTGCTGTCGTCGGGAGCTATCGTCGAGACATCGCTCGAGGGGCGTGGNATCAGCGAGGACGCGGCCGGCACNCTGCTGCAGCCTATAGTNATNGACAATCACCAGNTNGGCAACCCGTGGACCAACTACTCGATATACCTGTCCAACTCGTTCATACCNGGNGCGCTCGAGCTGATGATATTCATCATGACATGTTTTGCGGTGTGTGAGGAGGTCAAGCGCCGCACNTCGCGCCAGTGGNTGGCGACGGCCAACGGCTCACTCACNAAGGCATTGTTGGGCAAACTGTTGCCCCAGACGGTGGTGTTCACGGTGATAGGTTGGTTTCTTGACGTGGTGTTGTTTAAGTTTCTGCACTTTCCGTGCGGCCACTTCGGCAACATGATTCTGGCCATGCCCNTGTTTGTCATCGCGTGNCAGTCGTTCGCGCTTGCCATCTGTGCTATGGTGCCCAACCTGAGACTGTCGTTGAGTCTCAGNTCNCTCACAGGTATCCTGGCATTCTCGATAGCCGGNTTNTCGTTCCCGGTCGACAATATGTATGGAGCCATAGGCATCTTCAGCTACATACTGCCCGTGCGCTGGTANTTCCTTATATATATAGACCAGGCGCTCAACGGCATCGACATTTTCTACTCGCGTCAGTATTATATGGCGCTCATAGTGTTCTTCCTGGTAGCGGCTGCCCTGGCACCGCGTCTCAAGAAGCGTTTGCTTAACCCCGTTTATGTACCCTGACCCATCATGAAAAGACTCAAAAACTGGATATTGGAAGTGGCTCGGGTCATGAGACGCGAGCTCTACCTGTCGCTCACCGACATAGGCGTGCTGCTGTTNTTTGTAGTGCTGCCGCTCACCTATCCGTTGGTTTATACACTCATCTATAACCCCGAGGTGGCTCACGACATACCCGTGGCCGTCGTCGATGACAGCCGCACGGCCCAGAGTCGTGAGCTGGCCCGCATGATTGACGCTACCGAGTCGATGAATGTGATNGGATATGCGTCTGACATGGGTGAGGCCCGTCGNTGGTTCGACACGAAGAAGTGTTATGCCGTGGTGTATATACCCGGCAACTATGCGTCAAACACGGGNCGCGGCGAACAGTCGCACGTGCAGTTNTACTGTGACATGTCGCTGTTGCTCAGGTATCGCGCCATGTTGCTTAATCTCACCAGCATACAGCTGGCAGCGGGTGCCGATATACGTGCCGAGAGGCTGTCGCCCCTGGGCATGGCCGCCGACTCTATGTCGGGCAGTCCGGTCGACAATGTCGCTTTCATGTTGGGTGACACTGAGCAGGGCTTTGCGTCGTTCATCATACCCGGCATTATCATTCTCATTCTGCAACAGAGCATGATACTGGGCGTGACGATGCTCGGCGGAACGAGCCGTGACCGCCGCCGTCTCAATGGCGGGCGTGACCCGCTGGCTGTACGTGCGTCGGCATCGGCGTCGGTGACAGGCCGCATGTTGGCCTACGTATTTCTGTACCTGCCGCTCACGATTTATGTTCTGCACTTCGTGCCGACGTTCTTCTCGCTGCCCCACATAGGCTCGCCGTTGCAGTATTTCCCGTTCGTGCTGCCTATGCTGATAGCCACGGCGTTCCTGGGCATCACGTTGCAGATACTTGTCAAGGAGCGTGAGATGTCGTTCCCGGTNGTGGTTTTCACCTCGATAGTGTTCCTGTTCCTGTCGGGCCTCACGTGGCCNCGCTATGCNATGANCTGGCTGTGGAAGGGCGTAGGCGACNTCATTCCGGCCGTGTGGGGTATGGAGGGTTTCATACGCATCAACAGCAACAATGCCACCNTCTTTGACAACAGCCACTGTTANCTGATGATGTGGGCTCTGGCGGTGTTCTACTTCTTCACTGCCATCTGGACCACCCGCCGNACGATGCACAATTCCTGATGCACTGCCNGGGGTGCTGAGAAATGTGGTGTGACATTTTGTGATTTATTTTGAAAAAANTGTTGATTTTTGTTGGGNATATTGAACAAAANGATTAATTTTGCATCGAAATTATTCATTAACCAAACAAATAAAGGTAAATCCATAGGTTTGTCACATGAAAGCAATTGAAGTCATTGACGATTTGAAAAGACGTTTCCCTAACGAGCCCGAGTATATCCAGGCTGTTGAGGAGGTATTAACCACCATCGAGGACACTTATAATGAGCACCCCGAGTTTGAGCGCTACAATCTGATTGAGCGCNTGTGTATTCCCGACAGGATATTCTCGTTCCGNGTATCGTGGATTGACGATGCCGGCAAGGTTCGTAACAACATGGGTTACCGTATCCAGCATAACAATGCCATAGGCCCGTACAAGGGTGGCATACGTTTCCACTCGTCGGTTAACCAGTCGATTCTGAAGTTCCTTGCTTTCGAACAGACATTCAAAAACTCGCTTACCACCCTGGCTATGGGTGGCGCCAAGGGCGGCAGTGATTTCTCGCCCCGCGGTAAGAGCGATATGGAGGTTATGCGTTTTTGCCAGGCATTCATAGCTGAACTGTGGCGCCAGATAGGCCCCGACACTGACGTTCCTGCCGGCGATATAGGCGTGGGCGGCCGTGAGGTAGGCTATATGTATGGTTACTATAAGAAGATGGCCCGTGAGTTCACAGGTACTTTCACCGGCAAGGGTCTGGAGTTCGGCGGTTCGCTGATACGTCCCGAGGCTACGGGTTATGGCAACTGCTACTTCCTGCTGAACATGCTGGCTACACGCGGCATCGATATCAAGGGCAAGCGTGTGGCTATCTCGGGTTCGGGCAATGTGGCTACTTACACCGCCCAGAAGCTGTTGGAGCTCGGCGCCGTTGTAGTGTCGATGAGCGACAGCTCGGGTTCGATCTACGTGCCCGACGGTATCACTCCGGCCATGCTTGACTACATCTTTGAACTCAAAAATGTATATCGCGGCCGCATCAGCGAGGTGGCTGAGGAGTACCCCGAGCTGGTACAGTACTTCCCCGGCGAGCGTCCCTGGCACCGCGTGAAGTGTGACATCGCCATGCCGTCGGCGACTCAGAACGAGATTGACGGTGACGATGCACGTGTACTGCTGGCCAACGGCTGTATAGCTGTGAGCGAGGGTGCAAATATGCCTTCGACTCCCGAGGCTATCAAGGAGTTCCTCGCTGCCAAGATACTCTATGCTCCCGGCAAGGCTGCCAATGCAGGCGGTGTCGCAACATCGGGCCTGGAGATGGCTCAGAACTCGCAGAAGCTGTCGTGGACTGCCGAGGAGGTTGATGCCAAACTGAAGCAGATTATGGCCAATATCCACGCCCAGTGTGTGGCTCACGGCACTGAGGCCGACGGCTACATCAACTATGTGAAGGGTGCCAATGTGGCAGGCTTCATGAAGGTGGCCCGCGCCATGATGGCTCAGGGCGTGCTCTAAACAATCGAGTACACAATAATTATTTTGGTTTTATATAAGGTAAATGCAGTCTTGCCGTGATGGCAGGACTGCATTTACGTTTTTAGAAATCAGATTATGTGGTAAAAAATGTTAAAAATATTAAAATTGATGGTTTGATGGTTTTTTTCTTATAATTTNGCATAAAAATAATAAACGAGTATTTCTTTTCTCCAATNTGTGACTGAATGAAGTTTTATCTACATCAATCATACTTATTCTATCGTTTACTATTATCGTTTATCGGCTACGGAATGTTGTCGTTGGGCATTNTTTGTTCAGTTAGAGGAAATATTTCGTATGCACAGAATGCTTATTTATCATCAGTCTCGGCCCCCGACACTGTCACAGCACGGATTTATTTCAGATGTGCTAAGAGCATGCTTGACTCAGCCTATCGTGATAACGGTGCATCACTCGTTAGATTGCAAGAAGTTCTTGGCAGTAAGGATTCGACTTGCATTCTTGGGGTGACAGTAAGCTCGGCTGCCTCACCCGAGGGAAATCTCCGTTTTAACCGCCTACTATCAGATGCTCGCGCTCAAACTGCTGCTGATGCGGTGGCTAAATTAACAGGCGTGAGCCCGGANAAGATAAGAATTATTTCGTCGGGCGAGGATTGGGCTGGTTTATATAAATATCTAAGTATTTATAAATCAGAAAATTACCCCCCCCCCACATACCAATGCTGACGCTTTATTAAGCGACTCACTTGGCGCCGACCAATCGTCGGCCGTTAGTCTTTCGCAGCGTAAGGAGAGGTTACGCTCGGTTAGAAATCGAGGACTGCGAGAGTACATCTACCACACAATTCTTCCTGATCTACGTGTTTCGGTCATCGAGGTAATTTATACACGTTTGCCCTCGTTTGAAGATGAAGGCGACAGTGTTATTGCAGTGATTGCCCCGGAGACCTACCCGTCTCAGTCAGACACAATATGTCAGGTGACAGAGCAATATACCGGNCTTGTTCCGGAGCNGACGGTTGGGGTGGTANCAGAACTTACACATACCCGCGGCCACAGATTCTATGTGATGCCNGCGACCAATCTGATTGGTGATGCACTGGCTGTTCCTAATCTGAGTGTGGAAGTGGCTTTGGGCAAGCAATGGTCATTACGGGCCGACGGTATGTATGCGTGGTGGAGTAAACCGTCACGCGGCCGCTATTGGCGCTTGCAAAGCGTCGGCATGACGGCTCGAAAATANTTCAGCAANAAACATGTGTTTGGCGGTCATCACCTTGGTGTGTTCGGTGAGATGCTGCGCTACGATTTCTGTATGGGAACCAATGGAGAACTGAGCGGAGGTTCAGATGTTCCTTTCAGAGTTAATCCGTCGTGGGGTGCAGGTGTGGAATATGGCTACACCTTTACCCTGCTGTCACGGTTGCGTCTCGACCTTACGATTGGCGCCGGGTATATAGGCGGCCTNTATATGAAATATTATAACGATAACGGCATCAGCTACTGGAAGTCGACCCACCGTCGCAACTGGTTCGGTCCAATCCGTGCCGAGGTGACGTTGGGTTGGGTAATAGGCCGTGGNATAAACGAAAAATGAGCAGGACGATGAGACGCATGTTGTACCATATAATACTCCTGCTAATGCTGACGTCGTGTGAGCACCAGCAAACACTCTATCTCGCCGGTGAAGAGCCCTGGGAGGATACGCGTCGACGGGTCAACGTGATATTTGACTGGAGCGAGTGTCCCGAAGCAAACCCGGCCGAAATGGACCTTTACCTGATNCCTACCGACGGAAGCGCACACTANCGCCANCTGGCATTCANCGGGCGCGACGGCGGCTGGATTTACGTTTCAGNGGGCCAATATGCAGCCGTGGCCCTGAATCCGGATTGCGACAACGTCAGAATCATCAACCCNGAATCGNCCGAAACCTTCCGCATGGCTCTGCGCCCGGCCAACGGCAACGTGCCTCAGGCTTCGTCGATCACCGACGGCACCAGCGGCTACGCAACATCGCCGACGTCCGTATTCCTCACNCCCGACTATATCTGGACAGCGTGGGTCAACACCCTGTCAATCACCGATGAGGTGGATGAAATAGTCATTCCGATGAGTGAAACNTTCTGCCGCTATTCGGTTGAGATACTCAACCTGGAGGGCAGCAGCAAGGTTAGCAGCATTCAGGGTGTGCTCTACGGCAACCACCCGGTTCTGGGGTTCAGTGGAGCCGTTGACGGCGAAGATGACTCCGGGCTGCTNTTTTCGCTGGGCAAGAACGAGAAAAGCTATCCGCGGCCCAATCAGAGCAATATNCAGGGCGACACTGACCTGAGCGAGCTTTGGNCNATTCCCTTGACCTCGACNGACGCCGAACCCTCGACCGAGGCCCGCTTCTATGGNGAGTTTCTGACTCTGGGCCACTGCGGACTGACGCGTCAGCGCGGACGCAACGGCACAACAGAACGCTCACATGCGCTGGCTCTGCAATTCATAATGAACGATGGCAGCTACCAGACGGCCAGGGTTGACGTTACCGACCAGGTNCATTCGCAGCCGCTACACCGCTGCCACATCAGGCTCGACACTCTGAGNCTGCCTGAGCCCGGGGGCGACGGAGGGGGTGGATTCAATTTCTCGGTCGATGACTGGGAGGAAGTCAATATCAACGTTCCGGCCAACTGACCAATCCAAGGCAACATTAGTAACAATCAATATTATCAACACCAATTTCTTAACATCATTAATTAATTAAACCAATGAAAAAACAATTGTTTTCTGCACTGTCGGCCCTGACAGTTATGGGAGCACTGTTTACTTCGTGCTCACAAGACGAATTTATCCTTGACGACTCCAACGTTAGTCAGCAGGAGCTCCAGCCAATCGTGGTTACCCTCGATGTTGCATCGTCGCGCGGTATCGACGCAAAAATCAACAACATTTCGAGCATCTACGTCTATGCGTTCTACGAGAAAGAAGTCACTGACGGCGAAGGCGGCACGACTACTCAGCTCGTTGACTGCTTCACTGAAAAAGACGGCCTGTTGCCCAATATTGACAGCAAATTGCTGGAAAACGCCGGTATCCCGCATGTCCAGGGCAACATCGTAGAGTTCAAAAAGGTGGACGTCGACACCTACGCTCCGACCAAAACTATTTACTGGAAAAATGAATGGGGTAATAAGGTGACATTCATGGCTATCGCCCACAGCCCGTTCGGCGCAACCATGAAAGGTAAAAACGGAAGATTTCACGGTCGCGAACGAACCCTTAAAGAATACACTATGCTCACCAGCGTGGTGGCTGCCGATGGCGACATTAAGATTGAAGGNAACGTAGCCGACCATATTTGCGAACAGCTCGACCTGGTTACGGCCAAGACTACCATTGATAAGAAAGCTGCAAAAGAAGGCATCAGCCTGAACTTTAAGCACGCCTTCGCTCAGGTGCAGGTTAAATTCAAATCGGCCGAGGAGTCGGATTATGACTACGACCTGTTTGGCGCGTCATTGGTAACCCGTAGTTATGGCGATAAAGGTACTTTCTCGGTAGCGGAGGAGAAATTCACCGAGGTTTCTACGGATGCTGACCAGTATTCTTATTGGACTGCTAAAATCACCGATACCAGTACTCTGGCCGGAGCTCTCAAGGTTGGAACCGAGGCCAAGGCATTCCCTGCGTTTGAAACCGGCAACGAAGGCGCCTATATCATTCCGGGCTCATTCCATGCACGCAAACCCACNGACGAATACAAGGCCGGTGACCTGTATCTGCGCCTGTTTGTGATTGCAAAAAATAAGGAAGACAATACTATCGCGTATCCGAATGAACTTGTAGTTAATGATTACTATTCTGGTCTTGATGAGATAATCAAAGATAGATCACATAGAGGCGTGCAGGATACCGAAACGAAACTCTTCAATTACTTTACTACCGGTAGCGCAGCTGATGCGATTTGGACCTACGATAAAATCGGTGTAAGCCAGATTAATCTCGATGCAATCGAGTATAAAGCCGGTTGCAAGTATGTCTACACCATCGACCTGACCGACGGCATCGGTCACTACCGTCCCGATGAACCAGAGCGTCCCGGCGAGCCTGTTCTCGGCGTTCAGCTCAAGGCTAANATAACAGTCGAAGCCTTCGATGAGAATGGAAATCAGTATGAAGTTGAACCCAATATCAACGACTAAAACAGTGTCACATCTGACAACTTTTCCTGTCAAATAATATTGGAGAAAAGGACTNTNCCGAACAATAAACTGACCCCTATGAGTTAGAAANTNCTAACTGTAGGGGTCAGTTAAATTTTATAGGTGGTTCGGCTCCTCGNTTGTAAAGAGGTTGTGATTTAGCCGGATTTTATGTAAATTTGTACAGATTAACCCATCCTATAACCTTGCTATGATTTTAAATTACAAAAGAGTGTTTGCCGGCGTCATGTTGCTGTCGGCCGCGACTGCGATATGTTGGGCATGGAAGCCTGAGAATAACAAGTATTACGAAATACGCACTGANAATGGTCTCGTGATAGACAATCAGGAGAGCGCCGACCCCAAAGCGTCGATTTTTATTGCCAAACCGACCGAGGATAATGCAGGCCAGGTGTGGGAGTTCGTGCAGGTTGTCGGTGAGAAGGATACCTACTACATTGTNAGCCCCGTGACAGGAATGGCGATAGACTACAGCGGCAAGGGAAAGACCGACTGTGAGGTGCTGTTATGGCCTTACTCGCCGGGCAGCGCTAACCAGTATTGGCGCGTCACCGATACCGANGGCGGCAATGTCATAATAACATCGCCGGTCACAGGCTACAATCTCGCCACCACCGAGGGGTCGCCGTTTGGTGAGCCCGTGCGGCATCTCGCTCCGAACACTGATGGCGGCAAAGGCCAGCGCTGGTCAATAGCCCCAACGACGGCCAAGCTNAAGAATGTGACAGCCCGCACTTCAAGCGACAAAGACTGGGAGAATGAGCGCATTTTTGCCATAAACAANGAGCCTGGNCAGGCCACATTCATACCNTATGCCGACATGGCNGANATGGTGAAAGACCCGGCCTATGAGCGCCCGTGGGAACGCACCGGGTCGAGCCGTTACATGCTGCTGAACGGCAAGTGGAAGTTCAACTGGGTGAAGCAGCCCGATGAGCGCCCGGTCGACTTCTACCGCACGGGCTATGACGTGTCGGGGTGGAATGAAATCACCGTGCCCTCAAACTGGGAAATGGAGGGGTATGGCACGCCGATATATACAAACATCACCTATCCGATACGCAACAATCCGCCGTTCGTCGAGACNCAGGGCGGCTATACTGTCGTCGACGAGCCTAATGCTGTGGGCTCGTACCGTCGTGATTTCACGCTGCCTGCCGACTGGAAAGACAAGGAGATNTTCCTGCACTTCAACGGTGTGTACAGCGCCATGTATGTGTGGGTCAACGGCAAGAAGGTGGGTTACAGCCAGGGTGCCAACAATGACGCGAGGTTTGATATAACAAAATATGTNCGTCCGGGTAAGAACACCCTCGCTGTCGAGGTGTACCGATGGTCGGACGGCAGCTATCTCGAAGACCAGGATATGTTCCGTCTCAGCGGTATTCACCGCGATGTGTACCTGGTGGCGACNCCCAAGGTGCAGCTGCGCGACATGTATCTGACATCGACGCTATCTGATAAGCTNGACAANGCGANCNTGAACGTNCNNGGNANGATACGNAANCACACAGGCAAAGCCGGCGANGCGTCGCTGCGGGTGACTGTGCTCGACAGTAACGGCAAGAAGGTGGCNGGNTTCACNACACCGNCGANNCGNGTGNCTGCCAACGCCGAGGCNGAGGTGAACGGCAGCGCCNACATAGCCGCTCCGGCACTGTGGTCGGCCGAGAAACCGAATCTCTATACTGTCAATCTCGAGCTGCTCGACAAAAACGGCAATGTGACCGAGGCCACNAGNCAGCNATATGGTTTCAGNAAGATAGAATTGCGCGACAATAAGGTGTATATCAATGGNCATCTCACCCTGTTCAAGGGNGCCAACCGNCATGACACNCACCCGAAATATGGCAAGGCGGTGCCNGTTGAGAGCATGATTGAGGATATACTGCTGTTCAAGACCCACAACCTGAACACNATACGCACNAGTCACTATCCTAATGATCCGCGCATGTATGCGCTATTTGACTACTATGGTCTGTATGTGATGGACGAGGCCGACCAGGAGTGTCACGGCAATCACTCGATAAGCAACAANCCGTCGTGGGAGGGGGCATACGTAGATCGCGCCGTGCGCATGGTCGAGCGCGACAAGAACCACCCGTCGGTCATATTCTGGTCGCTCGGCAACGAGTCGGGTGGGGGGTCGAACATCACCGCCGAGTACAATGCCGTGAAGGCTCTCGATGACCGCCTGATACACTATGAGGGTATGAACGACCAGGCCGACATCGANTCACGTATGTANCCATCAATCGAGAGCATGATAGAACAAGACCGCCAGAATCGTGGCAAGCCGTACATANTGTGTGAGTATGCCCACGCCATGGGTAACTCGATAGGCAATCTNGAAGAGTACTGGGACTATATCGAAAATCACTCGGAGCGCATGATAGGCGGCTGTATATGGGATTGGGTCGACCAGGGCCTGAANAAGAAGGGCGAGCCCGACGACCACTACTACTTCGGCGGCTCGTTCGGCGANACNCCCAACGATAAGGAGTTCTGTGTCAACGGCATCGTGACTCCCGACCGCCGCGTGACCCCCAAGCTNCTGGAGGTCAAGAAGGTGTACCAATATGTTGATATCACGATGCCGACGGCCGACAGTATCAGACTCGTCAATAAATACACGGCTACCAACCTCGACGAATTTGAGCTTGACTGCAAGCTGTTTGTGGACGGATACNGCCCGGCCGTAGCCACACTGAAAATACCGTCGACANCTCCGGGCGAGAGCTGCACCNTGCCGCTCCCGTTCGTGACCGACGANTTAAATCAGGGCGAAATGTTTGTGAATTTTGAACTGAAGACCAAAAATCCTACCAACTGGGCCGCTGCCGGACATGTGGTGGCGACCGAACAGGTGGCGCTTAACACGGTCGAAAATCGTCCGGCCGAGCTTGACATCAACGACGCTACTGTCGAACCGCTCAAGACCTATCTTGAGGCACGTCGCTANCTGCACNTCGAGAACGACGCTCTGAGGGCTAATTTCGACCGTCAGAACGGCCGTCTCATATCGCTGCGCNTCAATGGCAAGGAGCTTATTCACGGCATGGAGGGCCCTGCTTTCAACTGGTATCGCTCGATCAACAATGACGAGCGCCAGTGGATTGACCCGCTGACCAAGGTNGAGGAATTTTCATGGACTGAGGCTCCCGANGGCAAGTCGGTGACTGTTGTAACCTCNATGTTAACTACCANAGGNCGTGATACAGTGCCCCATACGGTGACATACACGCTCTATGGCAACGGTGTGGTCGATGTGGACGCGTCGTTCGCGCCGTCGGCAGGTTCAAATATGCCCCGTCTGGGCCTGCAGACGTTCCTATCGCCCGGATTGGAGAACATTGAATGGTATGGCCGTGGCCCTATCGAGAACTACCNAGACCGCAAGAATGCCGCATNTGTGGGCCTCTACCGCANGACTGTCGATGGCATGAAAGAGCACTATGTGCGTGCCCAGAGCATGGGTGAACGCACCGATGTGCGCTGGCTGTCGCTGACCGATAATGACGGTGNGGGTNTNAAAATNACGCCGCGCGGTACGCTCGATTTCTCGGCGTTGCATTACACCGACCGCGACCTGTGGGCTGTNAAGTACGGGCACGATATAGACAACGTGCGACGTGCCGAGGTTGTGCTCAATCTCGACTGTGTGATGCGCGGTCTGGGCAATGCAAGNTGTGGCCCGGGCCCACGCCCGCAGTATAACATAAAGGGTGGCGAAACGTATAGCTACTCGTTCCGTATAGAGCCNGTGGCCACGCTTCGNTGAAGCGTGNGCCTGCCGCGCGGCGGGGTAGGGGCNGCTGTCAGGGCAGGCGCAGGGTGACGATGCCTGTCGAGTCGAAGCGTGGCAGTGCCATGACCTGGAGCGGTGCCCGGCTGGCCGTGGGCGAGTTGGAGCCGTCGCCGGTGGTGATGCCTATGGCGGCGAGGGCNTTGTTGACGGTCTCGGTGGCCAGGTCGGGGGTGTTGTTGTCGTTGCTGAGGTGGCACAGGAAGACGTACTTGNGCTCGGGTCGGTAGATTGACGCNAGGTAGTTGGCGGTGACGGTNTTGTCAAGATGGCCGTTGTCGGCGACGATGCGTGCCTTGAGGTACTCGGGGTAGTGGCCNCGCATNAGCATGNTGAGGTCGTAGTTGCTCTCGATCATGATGTGGGTGGCCTGTCGCATGTAGTAGTCGACGCGCTCGCCGATGTTGCCGAGGTCGGTGGCGACGGCAAAGCTGAAGCCNGGCGAGGTGATGAAGAAGCCCATGTTGTCAGAGCCGTCGTGGTCGACGTCAAAGGCTGTGATGTCGAAGCCGCCGAGCTTGAAGGGTATCTCCTTGTAGATGGCGTGGTGGTAGTCCTTGATGCGACGCGAGACGTTGTGGCGGCGCAGTATGCCGTTGAGGACGCGCGGTGTGCAGTAGAGCGCCATGTGGCGGTTGGTGCGCAGCAGGGCGTAGGCGTAGCGTACGTGGTCGCCGTGGTCGTGGGTGAGTATGATGCCTTTGACGACCGACATGCTGAGGCCGTTGCGGGTCATCTCGGCCTCGATTTTCTTGTGGTCGACGCCGGCGTCGATGAGTATTCCCTCGGTGCGTGTGCCGACATAACAGCTGTTGCCGCTGCTGCCGCTGCCGAACGATATGAACAGCACACGTCGGTCGGCCTTGATGTCGCCCAGCGGTTTTATGGTCGATTCGCGGCGAGAGGCGAGCTGTTCCTGAGCGGCGCGTATGTGGTGGTCGAGTCCGGGCAGGTCGGGCGCGGCCTGTGTCTGGCCGAAGATGTCGTAGTCGTCAAACAATGACGGCTGGCCGTATTTGATGGCTGATGATTTCTTGTTGCGTGACATTAGCTGAACAGTAGGAAGATAGCCGGTATCTTGTCGTAGTCGTACTTGGCTCGTTTCCAGTCGGCGCAGCTACGTGTCAGTATTGATTGGCGTGGCCCGGTGATGTCAGATGCAACACACATGAGCATGTTGCCGGGCAGGGTGGCTGAGAGTTCGGCTATAAGTTTGTTATTGCGATAGGGGGTCTCGATGAATATCTGGGTCTGGCGTTCGTGGACTATGCGCTGTTGCATGGTCTTGAGTGTGCGCGAGCGGGCGTCGCGGTCGATGGGCAGGTAGCCGTTGAAGGCAAATGACTGGCCGTTGAAGCCCGATGCCATAACTGACATGAGTATGCTCGACGGGCCCACGAGGGGTATGACCTTGAAGCCACGGCGCTGTGCGATGGCGACGACGTCGGCACCGGGGTCGGCTATGGCCGGNCAGCCNGCCTCGGAGATGACTCCGACGGCCTCGCCGCGTGTCAGNGGCTCGAGCATGGCGGGNATGTCGGCGGCGTTGGTGTGCCGGTTGAGTTCGGCAAATGTCAGGCTGTCGATGTCGATTGAGCGGTCGCACAGCTTGAGGAAGCGNCGTGCCGAGCGTATGTTNTCGACGATGAAGTGTTTGACGCGGCTGACGAGTCGTATGTTGAGNTCGGGTAGCACGGTGTCGGCGCTGCCGGAACTGAGTGGCACGGGAAAGAGATAGAGGGCCGGTTCTATTTGTTCGGTATTAGTGACGGTACTTTCCATAACACAAAGGTAATGTTTTTTGGTGCCACTTGCAATATTTTCATCTTTTGTGGCCGCACAGTTGTTTATATAATAAGGTTAAATTAAATTTGTAGAAAATATGAATATGAAAAAGCTACTGTTGTTTTTAGTTATCGCCGTGTCGGGCCTGACGGCTTTTGCGGCTACCAAGGTGACCGAGTTGAATGACAAAGATGCCGACGTTGTGCTCAACGAGGCTAAGCGTCCGTTCGTGCTCGACTTCTCGGCAACGTGGTGTGGCCCGTGCCGNGTGTTCAAACCGACGTTCGAGGCGGTGGCCGAGGAGATGGANGGTAAGGTTGATTTCTACTCGGTCGATGTTGACCGTTGTCCGAAGTTCAGCGCGGCGATGAAAATTCAGGCTGTGCCGACAATTCTTATCTATAACCCAAAAAACAAAAAATCGAAGGTCTTTACCGGCGTTGTGTCGAAAGATGAGTTCGTGTCGGCCATCAAGGCTGTGACCGCCGAAAAATAGGCCGTCGAAAACTTCGATTTTCCCCACCAAGTTACCGAGTGATTGCCTCTGTGCAATTCTCAGACCGTTAAAATCGCCNTAAGTAATTGTCAGACATTATNATANGGCGATTTTTTGTGTTTATATAAATTGCTCAAATAATTTTTATCACATTTNACCGCTCTANGATGGTCTTAAATTATATCTGGATTGCGTTTTTTCTCATTGCNTTTGTTGTCACACTGGTCAGGTCNCTGCTTGGCGAGCCCGGAATATGGAGCGAAGTGATGGGATCGAGTTTCACGTCGGCGGCCACNGCATTTGAAATCGCGCTGTACCTCACCGGCGTGTTGTCGTTGTGGCTNGGACTGATGAAGATAGGCGAACGNGCCGGTGTNATCCAGATATTNGGTCGTGCGGTGAGTCCGCTGTTCACAAGGCTGTTTCCGGGGGTGCCTAAAAANCACCCGGCTATGGGCTCTATGTTTATGAACATGTCGGCCAACATGCTTGGGCTTGACAACGCTGCNACCCCGNTGGGCCTGAAGGCGATGCAGGAGTTGCAGGAGCTTAACAANGAGAAAGACCGCGCCACCGANGCNATGATTATGTTCCT
Organism: Bacteroides sp.; assembly: GCA_014802385.1. Taxonomy (GTDB): domain Bacteria; phylum Bacteroidota; class Bacteroidia; order Bacteroidales; family Muribaculaceae; genus JAAVFS01. The sequence continues at coordinate 7,439 of JAAVCJ010000009.1, read as the reverse complement.
GGTGCTCAATGCGTCGGGGCTGTGTCTGATACCNATCAGCGTNATGATGTANAGGGCGCAGGCNGGNGCGGCCAATCCTACCGACGTCTTTCTGCCGATACTTGTGGCNACATTCATTGCCACGTTTGTGGGCATCATNGCACTGTGNATCAAGCAGCNCATACGTCTGACCGANCCTGTGCTCATAGGCTGGCTGGTGTCGATGGCGGCAGTGATAGGCGGCATCGTGTGGTTCTTTTCGTCGCTGCCAAGCGAGGCTGTGCAGNTGTGGAGTGGGGTAGTGGCCAATGTNATCCTGTTTGGCGTCATTATAATGTTNCTTTTGGCCGGTTTGAGGCGTCGCCTTAATCTGTACGAGATTTTTATTGATGGCGCCAAGGACGGCTTTAAAACGGCTGTAACGATTATTCCNTATCTCGTTGCCATACTGGTGGCGATTGGCATGTTCAGGGCATCGGGTGCCATGGACTTCATTACCGACTCAATCACGGCATTCGTGACGTGGTTAGGCTTTGATGCCGAGTGGGTTGGTGCGTTGCCGACGGCCATCATGAAGCCTATGAGCGGCAGCGGTTCGCGNGGACTGATGGTNGATCTTGATGAACACATACGGTGCCGACTCGTTCGTGGCCCGNGTGTCGGCGTCGATACAGGGNAGTACCGACACAATGTTCTATGTGCTTGCGGTTTACTTTGGCAGNGTGGGTGTCAAGCGCACCCGCTACGCGGTGTCGTATGCGCTGTTGGCCGATGTNGTNGGNTCNATTTCGGGCGTGATTGCGGCTTACATTTTCTTCTCTTGANGGTGAAATTTGTTTAGTTCGGCAAAATGTCTTAATTTTGCACGTAACCTGACCGATGTTAGNGTTTATAGTATCGGTCTATAAATCAATCAGATATTGAGAGAACAATTTCAGTGGTTGGCCGACGGAGTCGAACTCCCGGCCTTGGACTATGATGCTTTACAATGCTGGATCCTCGAGGTCGCACGCCTGCANGCAAAGATTGTCGGCGAGCTGACCTATATATTNTGTGACGATCCTAAAATTCTCGAAGTCAACCTGCAGTACCTNCAACATGATTATTTCACCGATATAATCACGTTCGATTATACCCGTGGNCAGNTGTTGCGCGGCGATATGTTCATTTCGCTCGACACGGTGCGNACNAACGCCGANCTGGTNGGCANTGACTATATGACTGAANTAAAGCGTGTTATTATACATGGCGTGTTGCACCTGTGCGGTATCAATGANAAGGGCCCCGGNGAGCGCGAAATCATGGAACAACACGAAAATGAAGCACTTGCGTTGCTATAAACTAATTATATATGCGATTTGATTATGATGTCATAGTGGTTGGAGCCGGTCATGCCGGCTGTGAGGCGGCTGCNGCGTCGGCGCGTCTCGGTGCTACCACTTTGCTTATAACCCACGATCTCAACAAGATAGCCCAGATGAGCTGTAATCCGGCCATCGGAGGTATTGCCAAGGGTCAGATNGTCAGAGAGATAGANGCTCTCGGCGGAATGACAGGNATTGTGACCGACCGCACGGCCATACAGTTCAGAATGTTGAACCGCTCCAAGGGCCCGGCCATGTGGAGTCCACGAGCACAGAGTGACCGCAACAAGTTCTCGGCCATGTGGCGCCATATACTTGAATATACACCCAATCTTAATCTTTGGCAAGANCAAGTAAATCAGTTGGTTATCGAAGATGGTAAGGTTGCCGGNGTTGTTACNGCGCTCAATGTCACGTTNAAGGCTAAGGCNGTNGTGCTCACCAACGGTACGTTCCTGAACGGACTGATGCACTTCGGCCGTACCCAGATTGAGGGTGGCCGCATTTCGGANCTTGCNGCNCACGGTCTNACNGAGCAACTGCGCGAGCTTGGATTTGTCACCGACCGTATGAAAACCGGCACGCCCGTGCGCATAGACGGNCGCTCNGTCAAGTGGGAACTNACTGAGGAACAGTGGGGTGACGACGATTTTCACAAATTCTCGTTCTTGCCNGAGGTGCGTCGCGAGCTCAAGCAGCGTCCCTGCTANATAACCTATACCAANGCCTCGACCCACGACGTANTNCGTCGCGGATTGCCCGACTCGCCCCTGTANAATGGCCAGATCAAGAGCATCGGGCCGCGTTACTGTCCNAGNATCGAGACCAAGATAGTGACCTTTGCCGACAAGAACGANCATCAGCTNTTCCTTGAGCCCGAGGGCGAGGAGACGTGCGAATTTTACCTTAACGGGTTCTCGTCGTCGCTGCCCATCGACGTCCAGATTGAGGCACTGACGACCGTTCCGGCGCTCAAAGATGTTCAGATTTACCGCCCCGGCTATGCCATAGAGTACGACTTTTTTGACCCGACACAGCTTGAGCACTCGCTCGAGACAAAGCTCATTCAAGGCCTGTTCTTTGCCGGTCAGATAAACGGAACGACGGGCTATGAGGAGGCTGCCGGACAGGGTCTCGTTGCCGGTGTAAACGCTGCGCTGAAGACACAGGGTAGGGAACCGTTCACGCTGGGCCGCGACCAGGCCTATATAGGTGTGCTGATTGATGACCTCGTGACAAAAGGTGTCGATGAGCCTTACCGCATGTTCACCTCGCGTGCCGAGTATCGTATTCTGCTGCGTCAGGACGATGCCGACATGCGCCTGACGCCGTTGGGTTATGAGATAGGTCTTGCCACACAAGAAAGATATGACCTGATGGTGACCAAACGTCAGTATCGTGACGAGCTCATAGCACTGCTGAAAGGCGCCAAAGTAAAGGCCGAGTTGGCGAACACCGTGCTTGAACCGCTCGGCTCGACACCGCTCACCGAGGGTACACGCCTGCATGACATGCTGTTGCGCCCCCAGGTAGCGTTGCGCGATTTACTGCCTATCAGCAAGAAACTGACACATTTTATCGACGAAATACCTGCATATTTGCGTGACGAGGTGATTGAGGCGGCCGAAATTCTTGTTAAATATCAAGGATATATTGACCGCGAGCGGGGTATTGCCGACAAGATTGGTCGCCTGGAGGGCGTGCGCATCAGGGGCAAGTGGGACTATGATACTATCACGGCGCTGTCGACCGAGGCTCGCCAGAAACTGAAACGTATCGACCCGGAAACTATCGCCCAGGCGTCCCGTATTCCGGGCGTATCGCCCAATGATATCAACGTGTTGCTGCTGTTGTCGGGCCGTTGATTGTTTCACGTGGAACATAAATAATAATCATAATATCAATTTCTTAAAACTGAAAGAATGGAATACATCAAAGCTCATGTACGTGACGTCGTTGACTTTCCGAAGAAGGGTATAGTGTTCAAAGACCTCACAACTGTATTCAAGGATCCCCGTGCGTTGCACACCATCGGCTGGGATCTNTCGCAGCTGTATCGCAATAAGGGTGTGACCAAAGTTGTAGGCATCGAGTCGCGCGGATTTATCGGCGGTTCGATTCTCGCGTTCGANTTGGGCGCNGGTTTCGTGCCCGTNCGCAAGCCCGGCAAGNTGCCCGCAGACACACTCCAGGCTTCGTATGACAAAGAGTATGGCAAGGACACCATCGAAATACACCGCGACGCCATCACTGAGGACGACATCGTTGTTCTGCACGACGACGTGCTGGCTACAGGCGGNACAATGGCNGCTGCCATAGAGCTTGTAAAGCGTATGAATCCTAAAAAAATCTACGTGAACTTCATCATCGAGCTCGGTGCGCTCAACGGCCGCGCCGCTCTGCCCGACGATGTCGAGGTTACGTCACTGATTACATACTAAACCTGCCGCTGACGGGCGCCGGCCCGCAAAGGATATAAGCGCCGATAAGATCGTCCACATGATTCTTATCGGCGTTTGTCGCACTAAAGGGTGGGGTAGAAACGTTATANTAGCATGGCAAAACACGATAAGAACAAATCACAGGAACTGCGCGACAAAATTGCGATTTTGCCCGACACTCCCGGCGTTTACATGTACTTTGACGCCGAGGGTAAGGTAATCTATGTGGGCAAAGCCAAAAATCTGAAACGTCGCGTGTCGTCATACTTCAACCGCACGCACGACAGCCTGCGCACCAATCTGCTGGTGCGGGCCATCGTCGACATGAAATACATCGTCGTGCCTACCGAACAGGACGCTCTCAATCTCGAAAATTCGATGATCAAGGAGTATCAGCCGCGCTACAACGTGCTGCTGAAGGACGACAAGTCGTATCCCTGGATATGTGTCACCAAGGAGCTTTATCCGCGGGTTTTCATGACCCGTCACAGGGTCAAGGACGGGTCAAAATACTTCGGCCCGTACACCGATGCCCAATCGGCGCGGGCTGTGTTGCAGCTGGTGAAGCGCATCTTCCCGATACGCTCATGCCGCATACCTATCACGCCCGAATATCTTGACCGACACAAGGGTCGCGTGTGCCTTGACTACCACATAAAGCGTTGCAAAGGCTGCTGCGTGGGTAGCATCACGCCCGAAAAATATGGCGAATATGTCGACAATGTCAGGAAAATACTGAGCGGCGAGACGGGCGAACTCATCGACTACCTGCGCGCCGAGATGGAGCGGCTGGCCTCGCAGCTGAAGTTTGAGGAGGCCCAGGAGCTGAAAGAACAGTANCTGCTTGTGGAGCGTTACCGNGCCAAGAGCGTCATCGTGAGTCAGACCGTCAACGAGGTCGATGTATTCGGTATCGACGACGANAAGGACGATGTNTATGTNAACTANATGCACGTCAGACGCGGTGCNGTCGTCAGGAGCGTCACGCTNCGTTACAAGCGCCGTCTCGACGAGAGTAGGGCCGAGGTGCTCGCGTACGCCATGCAGGAGATTAAAAGCAGTCTCGAGGTGGAGTTCGGCGAGGTAGTTGTGGCCGAGGCACCCGACATCGAACTGCCCGGCGTGACATTCACCGTNCCACAACGCGGCGACCGCGCCAAGCTGCTCGACGTGTCNCAGCGCAATGCCACACAGGCCAANAACGACGTGCTGAAACAGATGGAACGCAACAACCCCGAGGAGCGCCTGGAGCGCACGCTCAAACGCATGCAACAGGACTTTCANCTCTCGGAGNTGCCCCGCCACGTGGAGTGTTTCGATAACTCGAACATACAGGGCACCAATCCGGTCGCGTCGTGTGTCGTGTTCAAGAACGCACGCCCGTCAAAGCGCGACTACCGCCACTTCAACATCAAGACCGTTGAGGGCCCTGACGACTTCGCGTCGATGAAAGAGGTGCTCACGCGCCGCTACACACGCCTGGTCGACGAGGGCGAGCCGTTGCCACAGCTCATAGTCGTCGACGGCGGAAAAGGACAGCTCAGTGCNGCCGTCGAGGCGCTCGACGCGATGGGTCTGCGAGGCAAGATAGCCGTCGTAGGTATAGCCAAGCGACTGGAAGAAATCTATTTTCCGGGCGACTCGGCACCGCTCTATATTGACAAAAATTCAGAGTCACTGCGCGTCGTGCAGCACCTGCGCGACGAGGCTCACCGCTTCGGTATAACCCACCACCGCGATCGCCGCAGCAAGTCGCAAATTGTGAGCGAGCTCGACTCGATCAAGGGGGTGGGCGAGGTGACCAAGACGGCGTTGCTCAAACACTTCAAGAGCGTGAAAAAGATACGCGAGGCGACGCTCGACGCTGTGGCTGACGTCATAGGGCCGGCCAAGGCTCGTCTTGTAGTCGACGCCCTGCGGGCCAATCGTCCGACCGAGTAACGCGGCGTGGTTGTGCTCGGTATAGTGAATTAATGTTAACGAGGTTCAAACATAAGCCTATTTTGACGCAAGTATTGTTGTGTATGGGCTTGTTTTTATGTAATTTTGGCGCTTCAAAGAAAGTAAAATTAAAAAGCACTTCAACATGTCTGAAATCAAATGTATAGGCATACTCACCTCGGGCGGTGACGCCCCCGGTATGAATGCGGCCATTCGCGCCGTCACCCGTTCGGCCATCTATGCCGGCTTCAAAGTCAAGGGCATCTACCGTGGCTATCGCGGTCTTATAACCGACGAGATTGTCGAGTTTCGCACTCAGAACGTTTCAAACATCATACAAATGGGCGGCACCATACTCAAAACCGCCCGTTGCAAGGAGTTCCAGACACCCGAAGGCCGCCAGCTGGCATACGACGTACTGAAACGTCAGGGCATCGATGCCCTCGTTGTCATCGGCGGTGACGGTTCGCTGACAGGTGCCAGAATCTTTGCCAACGAGTTCAACTTCCCCATCATCGGACTCCCCGGCACCATCGACAACGACCTCTATGGTACCGACACCACTATAGGCTACGATACCGCACTCAACACCATCATGGAGTGTGTCGACAAGATACGTGACACTGCCACCAGCCACGAGCGTCTCTTTTTCATCGAGGTGATGGGCCGTGATGCCGGCTTCCTCGCGCTCAACGGCGCAATCGCCGCCGGTGCCGAAGCCGCTATTATCCCCGAAATCTCGACCGAGGTCGACCAGCTGGCCGAGCTTATCCAGAACGGTTTCCGCAAGAGCAAAAACTCGTCGATAGTGCTCGTAGCCGAGAGCCCCGTCACCGGCGGTGCAATGGGCATGGCCGAGCGTGTTAAGAACGAGTACCCCGGCTATGATGTACGAGTGTCAATCCTCGGCCACCTGCAGCGCGGTGGTTCGCCCACTGCCCACGACCGCATTCTCGCATCGCGCATGGGTGCGGCCGCCATCGACGCCCTGCTCGACGACCAGCGCAACGTCATGATCGGTATCAAGAACGACGAGATTGTCTACGTGCCCTTCACCAAGGCTATCAAGAACGACAAGCCCATCAACCGCGAACTGCTCAACACCCTGCGTCGTCTCTCAATCTGAAAACGTCCCAAACAATCATATCGAGGCGTGTCACTCCACAGTGGCGCGCCTCGCTTTGTGTATGACGGTGGTGGCTACATAGTCACACCACAACCATGTGCCTTCGGCAGTCAGCATACTGCCGCAATAGTAAATAACACGCTGACAATCAGTAGGGACGCGATTCATCGCGTCCGCCTGGAAAAGGTAGTATTCATGTGATAAACGCTATCTCGATGCGGACGCGATGAATCGCGTCCCTACTGTAAATCAGCTCATTACGTCGGTATATCAAAAAAACTCTGACCAACTGCCGGTAGGAACGCGATTTATCGCGTCCGCCGCGAAAAGAAAGTATTCAATATGATGGACGCTACCGCGATGCGGACGCGATAAATCGCACAGCTGTCCGGGGAAAATTTTAACAAATGGAGCAAGTAGCAATTTGCTAGTCAAAGAGCGATTTGCTCCATTTTTCATTTTCACTCGGAAATTCTCCGGCCTGAAATGATTTTATCCATTCGGAAAGATATATTTTCTCGGTCAGACTGACCCCAAGGGCTCTGAGAAGTTCGTAATTACTGCACTTTAGACTGAACTGATCCGCAA
>JAAVCJ010000008.1 GCA_014802385.1 Bacteroides sp. | reverse complement strand
TTAGTAAACGACTCCGATGTCAGGATTTATGTACCTGCATCGGAGTCGTGATGACGGTTGATGATTTTACTTTTCACCTGCACCGCAAGCCGAGCCACATGCGGCGGGCTTGGGTTCGGGTTTTTCGTCGCCTGCACCGCAGGCTGAACCACAAGCTCCCGAAGGAGTACCGTTCTCTGCTTCTGCACATAGATAAGCCTGTGCGGTGTGCTTTACTGCACTGTTGATGATACGTGTCATAGTCGTAATTTTTTTATAGGTTTAACACTGTTTATCAACGCAAAAATATGAAATATTGTTCTACCTATCAAGAGGTTACATTTTATATTGTTAGTAACCTATTTATCGCTTTTAGTGATTTACAGCAAGTTGTAAAATGGAATTTAGATGAAAAAATTACTTCTAATTATATCTTTGGATATATGGATATTAGATACTAATTTTGTACATGAAAGTATTAGAAAATGAGAAAGAAAGAACAGCTTAATTCGATAATTGAGATATGTCCGGTACGAAATGTGGTGGCACGTTTTGGCAACAAATGGGCATTGTTGGTAATACTCGTCCTCAGCGAGAACGAGCCGATACGTTACAATGAACTTGGAAGAAAGATACCAGATATTTCGTCGCGTGTTTTATCAAACACGCTCAGAACTCTTGAAGCAGACGGGCTTGTTAACCGCCGGTTTTATCAAGAAGTGCCTCCGAGGGTAGAATATTCGTTAACCGAAACAGGCCGCTCACTGGTACCTATAATAATTAAACTCACTGAATGGGCTCAGAACAATATGAAAACCATTATCGAACATAGAAGTAAAAGCGAGGGCAATAAATAAAAACGATTGTAGGATGAATATTCAGGAATTTCACATCAACTTTGATGAATTTTATATTGCCAAACAAACCTACAATAACCAAGCGTAAGAGTAGTAAAAAAGCGCACTTTAAAGTGCGCTTTTTTATTTAGTTGTGAGATCGCTATTTATAGCGGTTGTCTTTGCTGTAGAGCTTTTGATAGAGTGATTATTTGATGCCGTCACGTTCCAGCAGGGCGTCGATGCTCGGGTCGGCACCACGGAACTGGCGGTACAGCTTGGCGGGGTCGTCTGAGCCACCGCGGCTAAGCACGTTGTCACGGAATGATTGTGCGGTCTCCTGGTCAAAGATGCCGTTCTCCTTGAAGTGTGCGAACGCATCGGCGTCAAGCACCTCGGCCCACTTGTAGCTGTAGTAGCCTGCTGCATAGCCACCCGAGAAGATATGGCTGAACTGGGGTGCGGTCATTGCACCCTCGACGGGCTCGAATATGCGCACCGACAGGGTGGCGTTGTTCTCGAAGGCTGCCGGGTCGTTCAGTACGCCGGCCTCGATGTCGTCCTTGCCGAGTGTGTGGTAGGCCATGTCGAGGTAGCCGAACGACAGCTGACGCAGACACTGGTAGGCGGCGCCGAACTGGGCTGTCTTGATAATCTTGTCGACCAACTCGCCGGGGATAGGCTCGCCTGTCTTGTAGTGGCGTGCGAACGAGTCGAGGAATTCGCGTTCGGTCAGATAGTTCTCGTTGAACTGTGAGGGCAGCTCGACAAAGTCGCGGTAGACTGATGTACCCGACAGTGACTGGTACTTACACTTGGTCAGCAGGCCGTGAAGCGAGTGGCCGAACTCGTGCAGGAATGTCTCGACCTCGTAGGGGGTCAGCAGCGACGGCTTGTCGGCTGTCGGTTTGGTGAAGTTCATTACAATCGACACGTGAGGACGCTGATCCTCGCCGTCGGCGTTGATGTACTGGTCGGTAAAGTTGGTCATCCATGCGCCCGGACGCTTAGAGTCGCGGGGGAAGAAGTCGGTGTACAGCACACCCAGATACTCGCCGTCGCGGTCGGTAACCTCCCAGGCTGTCACGTCGGGGTGGTAGACCTCGATGTCGTCACGCTGCTTGAACTGNACNCCATACAGGCGGGTGGCCAGGCCAAACACGCCGTTGATGGTGTTGTTGAGCTCGAAGTANGGGCGCAGCTCCTCCTCNTCATAGGCATACAGGTTGTTCTTCAGCTTGTTGGCATAGTAGCTGTAGTCCCAGGGCTGTATTGTGATAGGCTCGCCGCCGTTCATNTCGGTGGCAAACGCTGTGAGCTGTGCCATCTCGGCCTTCAGAGCCGGGGTATAGGCCTCGCGCAGCTGNTCNAGNAGATTGTAGACGGCTGCCGGNTTGTGGGCCATGGTGCGCTGCAGCGAGTGGTCGGCATANGTGGGTGAGCCGAGCAGGTTGGCTATCTCGAGGCGTACGGTGGCAATCTCTTTCATGATGTCGAGGTTGCTGAACTCGCCCTGGGTGTTGCGGCCGGTGTACAGGCGGTACATCTTCTCGCGCAGGTCGCGGCGGTCGCTGTTCTTCAGGAACGATATATAGGTCGGAGCGGCCAGTGTGAAGCGGTATTCACCGTNACGGTCGTGAGCCTTGGCATCGGCTGCGGCCTCGTTAACCAGGTCGTCGGGCAGGCCGGCAAGGTCGTCGGCTGTCAGATAGACCTCGTAGGTGTTGAGCTCGCGNAGNACGTTCTGTCCGAAGCGTGTTGTCAGNTCCGACAGGCGGGCGTTAAGGTCGCTGTAACGCTGGCGGTCATCGCCCTCGAGNTCGGCACCCGACAGTGCGAACGAGTCGTAGGTCTTTTGCAGCAGGGTCATATCCTCGGTGTCGAGTGTCTCCTTGTCGCGGTTTTCCCACACGTGTTTAACACGGTTCCACAGCGGCTGGTTGAGCACGATGCCGGTCGAGTAGGCGCTCAGTTTGGGCGACACTTCGAGNGACAGCTGCATCATCTCGTCGTCCGAGTCGGCCTCGGCGAGGTTGAAGAACAAGCCCAGCGCGCGGTTCAGATNTGAGCCTACGCGGTCAAGGGCCACGATCGTGTTCTCGAATGTAGGCTCGTCGGGGTTGTCGACGATAGCCTGTATCTCGGCATTGGCGTTGGCAATGCCGGCNTNAATAGCCTCGCCATAGTCGGCAGTCGTTATCTGCGAGAACGGGGCGGTGTGATAGGGGGTGTCAAACTGTTTGAGCAGCGGGTTGGTGTGGCTGCCCGAGTTGCATGCGGCGGTAGTTGTCATGACTAAAAGAGTTAGAGCGTAATGCTTGATTCTTGTTGCTAAATTGCGGTTGTTGTCTGACCTTCTCATCAGGTGTAATGAAACTATTGTTATATGTTATATATGTGAATTTGAGCCGTAAAGTTACTAANTTTAGATGAAATTAGTGGCCGTCTTTACAATATTTTTGAATTTGCCTGCGTTATAGTAGTGTATCGGTTCATATCGGTCGCCATTCATCTAATGTTTACAATCTAACACCAGCAATTACTGCCTATGGACAAAACTTCTACCCATTCTATCCCCTCTAAAATGTCAGTTACAGGTCAACGTCTTATGCCCTCGCGCCGNGCACTCAATTTCGTGCGTCAGTTTGCCCGCGCCTACAGCGTGCAGGCGCGTGTGAGCTTCGTNGCAAACTGANTGANTTTTAGACCCCGTTCCTCAATATTAGAGNTGCACCACTGTGATGCCTGCGCCGCCAAANCGCACGTCCTCGTCGTGGTAGTCCNTGACACCCTGCACNGTGTGCAGGTATTGGCGAATGGCCTGACGCAGNGCGCCCGTGCCCGTNCCGTGCAGNATGCGCACACGCTGGGCGTTGAACTGNANCGCGTCGTCAATAAAGTAGGTCACTGCCTGCAGNGCCTCGTCGGCTCGCATACCGCGCACGTCAATCTCCTGTTTGAAGTTCAACTGTTTTTGGCGCTGAGTGTCAAGTGTGGCGTTTGAAACGAATGTCGTCTGGCTCGCTCCCGATTTGGGNCGGGCCAGCGTCGCTTTCAGACGGTTCAGNTTCACGGTGGTTTTCAGCTGTCCGAATGCCACGACGGCCTGTTTGCCGTTGATNTGCATTATCGTACCGGGCTCGCCCTGTCCGTCCAGACGCACGTTGTCGCCTACTTTGAGCTGGGCCTCGGCCTTGGGTTCGGCAGCCGGCGTTTTATGTTTCTTGGNCTTCGGAGCCTTAGCCAGCAGCGGGTGACCGCCATCGGTGCCCTTCGACTCCAGGTCGCGGCGCTGTTCGGCCAGACGGCGGCGGGCTGCCAGTGTCGACTCGCGCTCGGCGTTGGCCGTCTTGATTTCATGAATGGTGCGCTCGATGGCAGCGTTCGAGCCCTCCAGTATGCGGCGTGCCTCGTCACGTGCCTCGTCGATGATTTCGCGGCGTTTGGCACGCAGTGTGTCGGCGTCTTCCTGATATGTGGCTAACAGGGAGTCGATTTTCTTCTCCTTTTGCTTGATTTGCAGGCGCTTGTTCTCCCAGTATCGCTTGTCGCGCGCGATGTCGAGCAGATAGCGGTCGGTGTTGACATACTCGCTGCCCACAATCTCCTCGGCACTCGCTATGATAGCCGCCGGCAGTCCTATTTTTCTGGCAATCTCGAGCGCGAACGAGCTGCCCGGGCTGCCTATTGCAAGCCTGAACGTGGGCTGCATCAGGTGGCGGTCATATAGCATCGAGCCGTTCACCAGGCCAGGTGTCGACTCGGCCAACTGCTTTATGTTGGTGAAGTGGGTATTGATTACGCCCCACATGCCTTTCTCATTGAACTGCACCAATATAGCCTGGGCCAGCGCACCGCCTATCTGTGGCTCGGTGCCGGCACCGAACTCGTCGATAAGCGCCAGCGTGTTGCTGTCGCCTGCGGCCAGGAACTGTTTCATGTTCTTGAGGTGAGACGAGTAGGTCGACAGGTCGTCCTCGAGCGACTGGTCGTCGCCTATGTCGATGAAGATGCTCTTGAATACGCCCATGTGCGAGTTCTCGTAGACAGGCGGCAGCACGCCACACTGCATCATGTACTGCACGATGCCTACGGTCTTGAGGCACACCGATTTGCCACCCGCGTTGGGACCTGAAATAATCAGCATACGGTCGGTGGCGGTCAGCGTGATGTCGAGCGGTACGATCTCCTTGCCCTGGCGTCGCAGGGTCTCAAGCAGCACCGGGTGGGTGGCGTGGTACCACTCCATCTCGGGCCCGTTGTGCAGGTGGGGCAGGGTAGCGTCAATCGAAATGGCGTAGTGGGCCTTGGCGCGTATGAAGTCGAGCACTGACAGAGCCTCGAGGCTCTCGGCCATAGTCTCGATGTGAGGGCGCAGGGTGTCGGCCAGCGCTATGAGTATTCGTGTTATCTCACGGCGCTCGTCCATCTGCAGTTCGCGTATGCGGTTGTTGGCCTCGACAATTTCGGCGGGTTCTATGAAGTAGGTCTTGCCCGTGGCCGACTCGTCGTGGACAATGCCGCCGATCTTGCGCTTGTGGGCCGGTGCGACGGGTAACACCAGGCGGCCGTCGCGCACCGATGGTGTCGTGTCGCTGTCCAGATAGCCGTCGGCGACGGCGCGTGCTATGACGCGGCGCATTATCGAGTTGATTGTACCCGATGTGGCCTGCAGGCGGCGGCGTATCGATGCCAGCTCCTCGGACGCGTTGTCGCGTATCTGGCCATACTGGTCTATCACCCGGTTGATGGCGGTGATTACCGTCGGGGTGGGGGTCAGCGGTAGTGCCTCGATGTCAAGGTCGGGGTAGATCGACGTCCCGTCCTCCTGACGGCGGGCGGCGAAGAATGCGGCCAGGTCGGCGATGCACTGCATCGTGCGTCGCACGCCTACCAGTTCGTCGGCCGGCAGAAATGTTCCCGGCACGCGCAGGCGCGACAGGGCGGGCGCTATGTCGTTCACCGCCACAATGGGCAGGCGGGTGTCGCCCGTCTCGATAGTCAGCATCTGGTGAGTCGCCCTCAGGTGACGGCACACCGTGTCNTAGTCGGTCATGAATGTTATTTCATCAACCAGTGNCGCCGCGCCGTGNGACAGGCACAGCCCTGCTATTTTTTGCTTGACATGGTCAAAGCCAGTCTTTGCCTCATATTTGTCAACCGGATAAATCATGGTGCAAAGATACAAAAATTTCCCCAACCGCGCTAAGTCACGTCAGCGGCGGCTCTTGTCTATGATGTATCGGGCGAGGGCCTCGAGNTCGNTATTCTGGCGNTCNGTTATAAGCCGGTAGCGGTTGAGTGCCGCCTCGTGAAGCCGTTCACGCGTCGACGGGTTGGTCAGCTGCAATATGCGGTTGCCGATTTCGGTCACGTCCATAGGGTTGAAATACAGCACGGCATCACCGCACACCTCGGGTATCGAGCANACAGCCGAGGCGGCCACCGGCACTCCAAATCTCATGGCCTCGACAGGCGGATAACCGAAGCCCTCGTTGAGCGACGGGTAGACGAAGCCATAGCAGTCTCGGTATTGCCGCTGCAANTCAGCGTCATCGACATAGCCCAGCGCCACAAACCTGTCGGGGTGGCGGTACTTGTAGCGTATGTCACCCGGAGACTTGATTCCGGTGATATGCACCTTGTAGCCGGGCAGCAATCCGGCATCAAACAGCTGCTCAAAAGCCATTATGGCTCTCAGTACGTTCTTCTCCCATCGGTTGCCGCTGACCATCAGGTAGTAAGGATAGTCGGCCACCTTAGCCGCGTCGAGTTCCTTATTGACGGTTGTCGACGGTGAGTAAAAGACCTTGACGTCGCGACGGGCCGTCTCGGGAAAATATTGTATGAGCGAATAGGCCGTGTGGTTTGACACCACGACCAAGTCTTTGTCGAGCAGAAACGAATAGAACCGGCGCTTGTTGTATCGTTGAATGAGTCCGGGTGCAAGTGGCTTGAACAAATTTTTGATGCGCTGGGTCAATGGCACGCCGGCATAACGGCCCATCAGTGGGTCGCGTGGCAGCTCGAGATGGCGTAGGCCGTGAAGTGTCCCTATGACAGTCACGTCATCACCCAGCCCGAAGTCTTCAGGTACCGGCGAATAAAATACAGTGGGCTTTATCTCGTTGACGAGGTCGGCTACCGTGCGGCCCTTGACGTCGTGCAGCTCAATGCCATTCAGTTCGGCAAGGTTCCTGATGTCGGGATTAAACCACTTGTCCGAGTTGTAGTAGGCCGACATGTCGGCGCCAGACTCTATGAGTTTGCGAAAAAGCATCTCGCCATAGATACCGCCGCCATGCCGCTTGCCCGACACCGAGGGTTGGGTTGCCTCCAAGTCATATAAAATAGATTTGCCCATATATATTCGTTACGTATCCTTATTGATACAAAGTTAGTCAATTCATTCCACAATTTCAATCGCACCGGGCAATAAAAAAAGTGTGCCGCAATCCCGCGGGAGGATTACGGCACAGCTTGTAGGTCGGTCAATAATTCTTAGAGAGCCACCTTGGTGGTCTTGGAGTTACCGGCGTTGTCGGTGGCCTTGATGATGACGAGGCCTCCGGCTCTGCCTTCGAGCGACAGGCTCGCACGGTCGCTGCCGTCGCCGGTTAACGTGCCGAGCTGCACACCGTTGATACCGTAGGCCGACAGTGACGCTATGCCGGCTGTCGACATGGCGGTCACCGTGCCAGTAGCGCGGTCATATTTGATAGTCAGATTATCGGTGTCAGCCGACACATTGTCTACGCCTGCCGACTCATAGATTATCTGGACTGCGTTACCACCCGATGTCACGGGATAGAAACCAACAGTGGCATCATAGAAAGCGGTCATGATACTGTAGACCTCGTTGGGATCCATCGCGCTGTATGACAAGGTGGCCCTGAATGAGCGTGTAATTGATGAAGCTTCACGCATGACGTTCTCACCTCCATAGGCCATGATTGCCTGTCCGTCTGTCTCTTCGTGAATGAGCACACTGTATAGCGGGTATGCAAAGTAGCCACTGTTGATTGTGTAGCGTGTCATTACCTGAATGTCGTAGGGGTTATTGATGTAGTACTGATATATGGTTTGGCCGTTAACCTGGGTGGTGGTTGAGCGTGCGGCGTTGGTTACAAAGGGGTTTGAATTGTTAAGCAGACCTCCGTTTGCCAGACTTATATCGGGCTCAGCATAGGGTTCTATAGTTGCTTTGTCAGTGCCGTCGAACATATAGAACAGATATGACTCCTCATCAAAAATGTAGAGGTCCATCGGTATCGGTACGTTCGATACAACCGGGCGTTGTACCATTGGCTGGATCGATGTCACCCACTCGCGGGTAACAGTTTCGTGGGGATTGACGGTGATGAAGACGCTCTCACCGATGTACTGGAATGAGTCGCTAAAGACCATGAGCGGTGCCAGGCCCGACGTCAACTGCACGTCGCTGGGGTTGGTGACCGTCACCTTGAAGGTGGTGATGCCGCCGGCTACGACCTTTGAGGTGAACTCGGCGCTGACTATGTCGAGCGACGGTGCCATGATGTCCTGCACCTTGATATCGTCGCCCTTCTTGGTCACCACTATATAGTTATAGTAGGCGTGGGGGCACAGTATGTCAAGCAGCGGGGCGTTATCATCGGTAAAGTCGCGTGTCTTGAACGACAGACGATAGTTGCCGTCGGGCAGCTTGGCTCTCAGGTCAGCGAGTTTCACGTTGGGGCATGCGCCATAATCGACATTGTTGACAACGTTATGTGCCGCAAATCCATAACCCGGTTCAAGGTTGGTGTAGCGGCGGTTTGAAGCCACCATTTCAAGCACAGGTTCGGTCTCGCCCTCGCGCACGATCGATGCCCACAGCTCGATGTTCATTTTGGTCGGGTTGTAGTTGACCCACATGGCACCTTCCTGCATGTCAAGGTCAAAGATGATGGTGTCGTCGGCCACTTCGGCTATCAGCGAGCCCTGTTGTGTGATTTGGTCGGGCTGTGGTATGACGGGGTCGCCTGTGGGGGGCTGAATGCCGAACACGGCGTCCTGGGTGAAGTTATAGCCGCCACCGCTGCCGCCGCCCGTGCCGAGAGCTTCGGGGTTGAGGGCGTCGAGCGAGAAGTAGCCGTTTGACATGCCGGTCCAGCCCCAGTTGAAGTGGAACATGTTGGTCTCCTTGTCATAGCCGTCACACACAAACGAGTGACCGCCGCCAAGCATCGAACCGCCGCCATACAACAGGGGCCCTACCTCCTTGAGGTTGGTGTATATCATGTCATACCACTCGTCGGTCGAGTAGAGAGTGCGCAGCGAGTAGCGCATGTTGCCGTCATATTTGAAATATTTGTACAGTGCATTGCGTATATCCATTGCCAGCGCACCCGATGAGTCAATGCCATAGTCCATGTGTACGGCATATCCGCACGCTTTCATCAGATATGACACGGCCTCGGCCTGTTCGGGGGTGTAGCTACCATCAATATAAGTGTCGAGCATGTTGTCCCAGTCAAACTTCTTGAGTGAGAAGTTCATCTGTAGCTTCTTGCCTATGCTCTCGGCGTCGTATGACACCGAGCCTGTACCACGTTCGGGATATTTCCAGTAGTTCATCACCTGGGCCATTGCTGTGGCCACACAGCCGGTGTAGGTGCGTACCGTTGTGTACAGGGGGCACTGGTTGTTGTAGGGTTTACCCTGATCCCACTGTACCTTAATCATCGGGGCGATTGATTCTCGCGAAGCAGCCGCGGCAGCCATGCGGGCATTGGCTATCTGCTGCGAGCCGGCCGATGCCTGATTCTTGCGTGCATATTCTATCTGGTCGGCATACTGGCTCAGCCACCATTCCATTGCCGGTGGCAGATTGTTCATGTCAAACTCGCCCTCGTCGGCAACCGCCAGAACGGGCAATGCCATGTCGTCGGCGCTCAGTATCATGAATCCGCCGTCGGCATTCTCTCGGTTGAAGACATACAGTGCAGCCTCGCCATCGTTGGTGAGTGTCGTGTGGGCCAGCTTCAGTGGACTTGTCTCGGCGCCTCGCGACCTTACCTCTCCCGACATGTAACGCGCCAGCGCTTCATCGGGGCCTATGGTATCGGCCGATGCCAAGAGCGTCGCTGCGATAAGCATTAAAGGTGTTAGAAGTCGTTTCGTCATTCTTGTTAAATATAATATTTGGTTTTATAACTTTATCAGTCCCAATATCACTGAAATTGCCGGACGCCATCGCCCACGCTCGGTGAGGTCATGACGTCCGGCTTTTTCAGCTAATAGTCAGTTTCAATGTGTAGCGGCACCTTACTTCTTGATGTAAAGTTTCTGACCGTTGATAATGTAGTAACCGTTATCGAGCTTGTTGAGCACGTCGCTGTCGGCATTGTTGTAGAGTACCTTGCCGTCGACAGTAACTACGGTTACCTTACCGCCTCCGTTGATCAGTATGTTGCTGATGCCGGCGTTCTCGTCGAGTGTAAAGGTTACCTTGACCTCAGGCGATGCCTGGCTACCGTCGAGTGTGAATGCACCTGACATCATCTCGAACGCATATTCAGTCTGCTTTGTGGGCGGATTGTTGACGATTATGTCGAATGTCGGGCACTCGGAGTTCTCAACCTCCTCGACGCTCAAGCTACCGAAGTAGTCGTAGCCCTTGGCCTGTTTGAGGGTGATGAACGACTGAACGAACAGCTCGGCAGTCTCAGCCTCGGGGAAGGCTACGGTGATTTTCTCCAGTTTGTCAACACGGCTGCCCTCGGCAGGTGTAACTACTACCTGATAGTCCTTCGGAGCTATCATGTTCCATGTACGGTTGATGGCGGGTATAGCGGTACCGCTGAGCGTGAATGCGCCCTCAGGTATTGATACTTCGAGTTTGCCGGGTTTCAGCTTGTCGAGGTTGGTGATACCCATCATGATCATGTTGTACTGAGCGCTGTACATCAGGTCGGTACGGTCAAGTTCGACACCGTCAAGTTTCACTGATACGTTGGCGAAGCTACCTCTCACGCTGAACTCTTCGCCGAAGATGAATGTCCAGTAGGCGCCCTCGCCTGGATAGTAGACCAGTGTGTCACCAATCGGGTCGGTCACATAGTCGAGCGATACGGGCTTGCTGTAGGTGTAGTTGGCAATCATTATGTTGCTATCCTCGCCATCGATGATGAACGAGCCCTCTTCGATGGTGAGCTGCAGGTTGCCCATAGGCGGATTCTGAGCGCCTTCTATAAGTGAGAACTTGAATGTGGGACACTCGGCGTCTTCAACCTTGGTGCAGACGGTGCCTACACCCCACGTCCAGCCATGCTGTAGCATTGCCGAATAGGTTGAGCCTATATACTCGACATTGGTTGCATAGGGGAATGAAACTATAAAGTCGGGTATCTCGGTGAGTTCAGTTCCTTCGGCGGGTGTGATGGTCCAGTTGAGTACGTAGTCATAGTCGGCCACAATCTCAGTGCTTTGGGCCGATCCATCAAGGGTGAATGCACCGGCGGGAATGGTCAGTGTGTACTGGCCGGCCGACAGCTGGAGCGAACCGAAGTCGATAGTGAACTGGTTGGCGTTGATGCCCGAACCGCGGCGCACCTCGGTGGTCGAGTAAGTTTTCGTACCGTCGGTAAGTTTGATGGTCATGTCGTTATACTCGCCGGTAGTGGCGTTGGGGAAAGTGACGGTCACGTTGGTCAGACCGCGTGTAACCTTGCCGGCAGCGGGGTTCAGCTCATAGTCGGTTATGGCCGATGATGCACCGACGGTGTAAGTCAGGTTGATGGCGGGGACGGGCTCACCCTTGTAGCTCAGTGTGCCTTCGGGTATTGAGAGTGTCCATTCACCGGCAGTGGTGATGGGGTCATTCTCCCAGTCCTCGTTCATGGGAATGATTGCGAATTGCAGGCCATCGCCCTCAAACTCGTCATTGACCATGAAGTAGCATTCGTGTTCGAGTTCGCCACATCTCATGGTGACGGTCTCGGGATACTCGAAGCCCATCCATGCGTCCATGAGACTGAACTGGTTGAAGGTGATGAATATCTGCTCGATGCTATCGAGTGTCGAGCCGTTGGCGGGTGATACGGTGTAGTCGTCGAGCGGAGTGACGGCGTTGGGGTCGATGGTGTATGTT
The DNA here is from genome assembly GCA_014802385.1 of Bacteroides sp. GTDB lineage: Bacteria > Bacteroidota > Bacteroidia > Bacteroidales > Muribaculaceae > JAAVFS01. The sequence goes on along the minus strand of JAAVCJ010000008.1, from coordinate 27,948 downwards.
GCCTTGTACTCGTTGGTGGCCACACCGCCATCGACAGGCATGAACATCTCGAAGCCGTCGTTCCATGCAACCTCGTAGAATGTGCCGGCCGGAATGGTCAGTGTGTACTCTCCGGCTGCGGTAACTTCGTCGGTGAAGATCATCGGGTATTCCATGCCTACGGCTTCCCAGTTGCTGTCATATTTTACCTGGGGTTCGCCAAGTTCGGCAGGGCTATAGGTGTTGCTACCGTTCGTCAGGGTGATGGCCTTGATCTTGTCGAGGTCGGTATCGAGCATGGTCTCCATCATCTCGTCGATGATAGGTATGGTCACCTTGATCTCGCTAATCTTCTTGACTGTCTCGCCCGATGCGGGATCAACCGATGTGATGTCGGCAACCTTGGGTTGATCGGCGATGACAACGTTATTGTTGCCTGCTGCAAGTTCAATGCGGTAAACACCGTTGGCATCGGCAGTGATGGCGTTACCGTTCAAGGTGACACCATAGCTGCCGCCGTTGGTGATGCTGAACTGTACGGGTGTACCGGCCAGCAGGTTCAGACGGGTCTCGGTCGGGCTGACGGTGAGCGGAGTCTCTACGGTCGAGTAGCTTGCGCTTACATTGACATTGGCGGGTTTGGTAAGAATGAATGAACCTATCTTGCCTGCTGTGCTACCGGCAAAGATTGTCACGGTCGACATCAGGTCTTTGTCACCGCTGTAGGGCTCGAAGATGACAGCGCCGCTCTCTTCGTCGGGAGTCATTTTCAGACCGTCGAGCCAGCCCTCAAAGATGCCTGAGGTCGAGAGCGGACGTATGCTTATAGGGTCGTCATAGCCTACGACATAGTCTATGATGTTGGTGCCTTCTTTCAGTGTATAGAACTTTTCAGGGTTGTCCCAGTTGGCGCTCTTCTGGGTGTTGAACGTCAGCTTCACCGGGTTTGAACCGTTAACATCGACCTTGACCTGGCCGTTGTTGACATATGGTAAAGCGATGATGTAGAACGGTGTGGTTGTGCTGACGCTACCCTCGATACGCGATACAAGGCTGTTGATGCCCGATTCTTTAGCAATAACTGCTGCGATATAGTAGCCGTCTGTGGGGGCAATGTAGAAATAAGGCGATTTCTCGCTCAGTGTCAGATCAAATTGTTTTGTGCCGGCGGCGTCGAGTGTGTAAGTGTTGCCTTCGATGGTCAGATTGATGTCTGATGTGATAGCTGTACCACCCGAGAGGTCGGCGGGAGTACCGCTGTAGGCGCCCTGTTTCAGCTTCACGCCTTCAGGATTCATTATGTAACCGGTGAACTTGGCTTCACGATAGACAATACCGGTGCCCTCGATTTTCAGCACGTTGGTCTCATCGGTGATGGTCAGTGTAATGTATTTGCTGCCGTCGAACGACGATACTGTGTACTGGTCGGTTACATCTATGCCGTTAAGTGTGAACTTGCTGTAGGTGAACTCCTTGTCGAGATTGATCCTGATAGTGTTGTTTTCGGTCACGTTTATGGTGTTGTCGACCATATTATCGGGGTAGGTGAATGTGCCTTTGGTCTGGTTGTAGATATTGGTGATACAGTTCTCCAGGCCTTCGGCATATTCAAGCTTCAGTGTGCAGTCTTTGGGCGCGACTTCCTCACCCTCAAACACACGCACTTTCACAACGTCGCCGTTGGCGAGAGCGGGAATGGTCCATGACAGCGAGCCATAGAAATCTCTCTTTTCAACCGGCTCGCCGTTGAGGGTGATGCTGTAGATGTCTGAAGCATTGCCGCCTCTGATGAGCGTAAATGTCAGGTTATTGTCAATAAGCGGATTGAAATTAACCGACTGTGTGCCGTTCTTCAGGTCGAGATTGATGTTGGAGCTGCTGAACGTAGCATTGATTTCGGTCGCACCGTTCTCGATATCGAGCGTGAACACATCGTCGCGCACGATTTTGATACAGTTGAGTTCAACTCTACCGCCTGTCGAGTTCAGGTTGATGTTGATGGCTATAGCACCATTGTAGAGAGGGGTCAGAGTTGTAACTTCGCCACTTGCCGAGTAGCTTTTGGCATCGATCAGCTTGTAACCTTCGGCTGCGAAAGCATACACTGATCGGTCGTCAGTCTCGTTGAAGACAATCTCTGTCTGATCGGCCGACAGAGGCACGATGTCACCCGAGCTGTAATCGTAGTGCATGACTACCGAGCCTGGCGTCTCCCAACTTACCGTCATCGACACAGCCGCACGGGCTACAAAGCCAGTGAGCATCGTGATAACGAGAAGACCTAAAGTAGTAAATCTTTTCATCTTTGAAATTGATTAAATGAATAAATGATTGGAAATAATAATACCTGACATAATTATATTTAATGTGATGGCTTATTTCACAGCAATCTTGGCAGTGCCGTTCTCGCCGGCGGCTATGTACAGGCCGGGAGTTATGCCGGTGGTATCAATCTCACCGTTGCCTTGGGCCACGAGTACACCGGCTGTGGTGTAGAGCGACACGGTGCCCGTAGCCTTGATTACAGTACCGTCGAAGGTGATGTCGCTATCGGTGTCGGCTGTTACATTGTCAACTCCGGCGTTGCCGTCGAGGGGCAGGTTGTAATATGTGTCGGTATATGTGCGCGATACCGAGTCATAGAAGCCTACGAGCAGTGTGTATGAGCCGTCGCCCTGTTCGATGGGCGAGATGTTGTTGAGGGGGCCGTACTCGTCGCTGGGAGTCACGGTGAGCAGGGTCTTGCCCTCAGGATAGTCCTCACAGTAGGCCTTGCCTATGATCAGTTCTTCCTGAATGTCGCTCGAACTCAGGCCACGCTTCACCAGGAGCATGTACTCGTGGTTTGCGTCGCTGTCATAGAAGTTGGCGTTGAGTGCTTTGGTGTAGATGAAGCTCTGGGCATACTGTACGTTCATACCCATGTTGACATAGTCGATGTGGTCGAATGTGCCGTCACTGTTGAGCCACAGTATGCGCATCACGTCGTTGTCATAGTCGTCGATTGTCGGGTAGCGCAGCTCGAATACAATCTTGTAGTCGTTGCCATCGGCAACGCGGTCAACGTTGGCATAGAGAGCCTCGGTGTCGTCATACTCCTCGATATAGTACTGGCTCGAGATGTAGCATGTACGCTTGCCGGTGATGAGGTCGACAACATTAAATCCATAGTCACCCGAATTTTCGGTAATGAACAGCTGTACCGGATTCGTACCCTCGAGATTGCTAAGCGAGATTGTTGAGGTGCAGTCTTCAAACAGCGTGAGAGCACGTTTGCCGTTGGCGCCATACACGTAGTACGAGCTTATGTATGAGTCGTCTGAGCCGGCTATGTAGTTGTCCTTAGTCACTATGAGGCACGCCTTGGAGCGGTCGGCCGACGGGTAGTTGTCAAAGTCGATGTCCTCGCGGTAGCGCAGGCCGCCGACACTGTAATATGAGGCCAGACGGTTGTCGGCAGCGTCCTTGACAACGTCGATAGCGGTGGTATAGTCGAGTTTCACTTCATTCTCGTCGACGAGGTAGAAGTTGACCAACAGTTTGTTACCCTCGCGCATGGACAGATCTTCGTCGGCGCTGTCATAGCGGTTGTAGAAAGGCTGCTCATACTCGCTTTGCACGATGTAGACCTTGCCGTTGCGAACGAGGGAGACCATGAACGGTGAGTACTGCTGGTCGCCGGGCAGGTTGAGAAGCTTGATATCCTTTTCAAAGAGTTTGCGGGGAGCGCCTGTACCACGGGCCGAGCTATAGATCGACATCTTCATGGCATTGCCCGATACATAGTCCCAGTAGGCGTTATTTATATTGGCCGAGCTTTCCACGTCCTCGGTGAACGTGATGAAGAAGTTGTCTTTGCCGTCGGGTGTGGCGGGCCCTTCAATCACATCACCCACGAGCGAGTTCATTGTCAAGATGGGCACATCGTCACCGTCAGCGTCTTTCTCGCCGTCGATCGAGTAGATAACCGAGCGGTAGTGGTTTGGCTCATAGTGGTCGGAGTCGGCCACGTTCACACCCAGGCCAAGCACAATCTCAATCTTGTCGTCGTCGTTGAAGAAGTTGCGCGTCAGGACGGGCAGCAGGTCGTTGGTTACCGTGCGTATTTCGCCAGGCTGATAGTCCATCTTGTCTTTGATGGTACCCACGATGTTGAAGTGTGAGTCGTAGATGGTGAACTCGTATGATTGTAGTATGCGGTCGGTGAACCACACATTATCGTGGGGCGGAATCTCGAGATAGTCAAAATTGGCGGTGTAGAACCACAGCTCGCCGTTGGGCGCGTCCAGGTCGCCGGTAAATGATGTCGGGCCAAGCTGCTTGATGGGCTTGACGCTTTCGTCTTTGCCGGCAGCGGCGCGCGAGTTGGCTTTGAGGCGCTCATCGGCAGCGATAAGACGTTCGTTGATTTCATTGATCTTAGCCTGACGGTCACCCTTGAATGCACTGCTGTTGTGAACCTTATAACGGTAGTTGTCAAGGTCGTGTTTGATCGAGTTGGCCTGGCGGGCTGACAGAGTCATGCTGCCTGCGGCCAGGGTCAAAGCTGCTAAAAATGACTTTGAGTAAAAATGTTTCATGTTTGTATAATGATTGATGTTATTTTTATCTAAAATGACGGAAAGATTGTGATAATCCTATATGAGATGCAAAAGTAACAAATTTTTATCAATACGTGAATTATTTGTGAATTTATTTTTAAAATTAGTGAATATTTGGTTTTAAAGTGTTGATAAAAATTAAGAATATGCAAATTTCTGTATAATTATGCAGAAATAATGAATATTTATAATTTTAAATTTGTCTGAAAAGTAAACTTGTGGGTGCCTACTAATGTTATAAGTAATGAAAATGATTATTAATTAAACTTTAACCACTATGAAAACACTAAAATTAGGCGGTGCATCACGACTGTGGTGGCTGCTTCTGACAGTAGGAATTCTGTTCATTATAGGCGGTTTCGCCTATTGGTTCTGGCCTGTGGCCGGTTATGCGGTGACATCCATACTCTTTGGGTGGATGCTCGTCGTGGTCGGTATCGTTCAGCTGTGTGTGGCCTCGGGTGCCAATCGTCCCAGTGGCCGTGGCTGGTGGATTGCCGGCGGTATCATTAATCTCGTTATCGGTTTCATGCTTGTAGGCAACCTGTTTCTTGCCGAGGCCGTGCTGCCTTACTTCATGGCTATCATATTCTTCTATGCCGGCCTGATGACATTGTCGACCGGCTTCCTGAGGCACGGAGGCCTGCGCTGGCTCCACATCATCAACGGCATACTGCTGCTCATTATCGCCGGCATCTTCTGCTTCGGCGGCATTACCCGCGCCATCGCTATGGTCAGCTTCATGGCAGCCTTCGCCTTCATCTATTGGGGCTTCACGCTGTCGTCGCTTGCCATTGACCTGAAGCCCCGCGCTGCCGACGGTGAGTAACAAAGATGGTCATTAAGGGTAGAAATGTTGATAAAATTTGGCAGATTGTGCCGATTTGATGTATATTTGTGCATCGTACACTAAACTTGGACGCACATTGGCCGTCTAACGGTATATGACATCACAAATAATTACAGATATGACTATGAAGAAAATACTCACAACCCTCGTCCCCTGTCTGTTGCTGACCCTCTCGGCAACAGCTCAAGGCTACTATGACGACGACATATATTATGACGCCTCAAAGGCCAAGAAAGAGAAACAGGAACAAGCCAGACAGCGTGCCGTCCAGGCTGCGCGCAGCAACTATGTGCCCTCGGCCCAGCCGTTTACCGACTATCCCGCCGCCGACACATACACTGTCAACTCGGGCAGCACACGCGACGTCGACGAGTATAACCGCCGTTACAGCCCGACACAGGCTAACGGCGTCGAGCAGACTGACTCGGTGTCGCTCGACCAGCTTCTGGCCGGTGACTTTGCCAACACACGCCGCATAGAGCGATTTTCTAACCCGGACATCGTGACCGGCTCAGACGACGCCGACCTGCAGTATTACTACTACAACACCGATGCCGCACAACCCGCCAACACCACCATCGTCATTAACAATGTCGACCCCTACGGATACTATGGCAGNGCCTGGTCGCCNTGGTACAATGGNTATTACTCGCCGTGGTACTACAGCAGCTACTACTCGCCCTACTGGTCGTGGGGTTACAATCCCTGGTACTATGGCGGCCTGTGGGGTCCNGCATGGGNCCCGTCGTGGTCATGGTCATGGTCATGGTCATGGGGCTGGGGTGGCGGCTGGCACGGCCCCGGCCCGGGTTATCACCCCTCGTGGAGTTGGGGNGGCAGCCATGCATGGCGNCCGTCNTCGCCCGGAGCNTCGCGTCCTCACCAGCAGGGTGGGGTGACCGCCGGCACTCCCGGCCGTCGTCCGGGCAACAGCTACTATGGCAACTACGCTCCCTCGTCGGGCAGCGGTTCGTCGTCGGCAGTCATTCCCGGTTCGCGCGTCAACGCCGGCCGACGCCCGTCGTCAGTCAACCAGGGCAATGCTACCGTCAACCATGGCAACGGCTCGTCGGTATCGGGCGGCCGCGGCAATGCCACCGTGTCGGGCTCGCGCGTGAACAATAATAATAGCTACAATAATAACTATANTAACAGCTATAACAATAACCGCAATAATAACAGTAACTCAAACTGGAACGCAGGCTCACGCAACAGCGGCAACAGCAGCTTTGGCAGCGGCAGCCGTTCGNGTGGCGGTAGCTTTGGCGGCGGTGGCGGTGGCCGATCAAGCGGCGGCGGACGTTCGGGCCGTCACTGATGANACCCGGAANATCTGAAAATCAAATCAGTACAAAAAAATTTAACAACCTCCNTGTATATGAAAAAGCATCTTGCAGCAGCTGCCATAGNGGCGCTNCCATCGGTGATGATGGCCCAGTCNGCNATCGACGCCTATAACCTGTCACAGAGCGACCTGCGCGGTACAGCACGTTTCATGTCAATGGCCGGAGCCTTCGGTGCCCTCGGCGGTGACCTGTCGTCGCTCACACAGAACCCCGCCGGCATAGGCGTCTACCGTGGCAGCGAGGTGGGCATCACCCTCGACCTCAACATGGCCTCGTCCAAGACAACCGGCGTTGGCNNCCCGTCGCTTACCGACAACAGCACCCACTTCTATTGCAACAACTTCGGCTATGTAGGCACGTCACGTCTCGACAGCGAGACAATGCCTTTCTTCTCGTGGGGCGCGTCCTACAACCGNGCCGCCTCGTTCGACCGCACTTATCGCGGTGCCGTGGGNTCGCTCAACACCTCNATGTCAAACTACGTGGCCAACTTCAGTAACGGCTACTCGCCCGACGTCCTCGGTGAGACCGACAAATACAACCCCTTTGTCAGCTCTAACGCCGACTGGATGAGNATCATGGCCTACAACAGCTACATGATCAGTCCCAGCGGCCCCGGTGGTTCGTACAACGGNCTGTGGGTNCCCGGCANNACGACCGGCAACGCCGAGTTCTCGACNCGCGAGCGCGGCTATGTCGANGAGTATTCNATCAACTTCGGCGGCAACCTCATGAACACCGTCTACTGGGGTCTCGGTCTCGGCATCACCGACATCAGCCTCACCTCAGACACGTTCTATGACGAGGAGCTCAACGATGCCGACGTCTATGACAAGACTAACAACGCTATCGTGCCCGGTAACTCATACACCGCCCTGCGCAATCACAGCAACACCTCGGGTACAGGCTTCAACATGAAGTTCGGTCTTATCGTTAAGCCCATCAACGAGTTCCGCATCGGCCTCGCAATCCACACCCCCACGTGGTACAGCCTGTCGACCCACTATGCCAGCACCATCGACTACTCTTATGGCTACAACTTTGATGCACAGGGCAACCCCATGAGCAGCAACGAGGGCCAGTATTACTCAGACGACGCCTACTATGACTGGCACATGCGCTCACCCTGGCGCTTCATAGCCAGNGCGGCCGGTGTCATAGGCGGTCGCTTTATCATCAGCGCCGACTACGAGTACAAGGCGTTTGACGCTATGCGGGTATCGACGANCAGCGGCTATGGTTCGTTCGAGACCGACCCNTACATCACCGACGATGTCAAGACTTACTACAAGCCCACCAACACCCTGCGNCTCGGTGCCGAGCTTCGCGTCACCCCNCAGTTCAGCGTACGCGCCGGCTACTCACATGCCACCACCTCGGCCANGACCGAGTATGATGAGGGACAGTGCTACGTGTCGACATCGGGNACCAATCCGGCCTACACAGCCAACAATGGCACCGACTATGTAACCCTGGGTCTCGGCTACCGCACGGGAGGCTTCTACATTGATGCCGCCTACGTCTACAAGAAGACCTCGTCGACATGGCACGGCTTCTCGTCGTTCGACGACGTCAGCGGNAACTGGGCNATGGCTCCAATGGCNAAATTCGACACCACCAACAACAATATTGTCCTCTCGATAGGNTACAAATTCTAATNGCCCACGATACCTTTTATATAGNACGAGGGGCGNCCGGCCGGGCGCCCCTCGTNNNGTTCATTGCGGNGANATCTGAANATCTGCTATCAGTTGNTTGGCATCGGCCAGGGTGGTGATTGTCGGTACGCCGNCGGGNGGNGNGGNGGCGTTTCCGCGGTCAAGGTAGATGGCTTTCCACCCGGCGTNNACGGCNCCGCTGATGTCGGTGTCGGGGTTGTCGCCCACCATGATGCAACGGGCGGCAGTCGTGCCGGCCACTTGCTCNGCATGGCGGTACAGCCTCACGTCGGGCTTGTTGACNCCAATGTCGTCGCTCAGCACGGTGTAGTCTATGAGNGGTGCCANGCCCGAGTTGCGNATCTTGCGGTGCTGCACCTCGGTAAATCCGTTGCTCAGNACGCCGGTCATCATGCCGTTGTCCTTTATCCATTCAAGCAGATCNATGGCNCCGTCAACCAGCCGGGTACACTCGGCCAGGCGGTCAAGGTATTCGCCGTCAAATCGGGCNCCAAGNTCGGCGGCCATCGGCGATCNGACCTCTTCGAGCGGCAGTCTGAATCGGCTTTTCATCAGCTCGTCCTTGGTAATCAGTGCATGGTTGTATCGGTCCCACAGCGCGTGATTGTGGCGCTCNTAGCGCTCAATCCACTCGTCCTGACTGCCAAACCAACGGTCGAGCCCGTAGTCGGCATACAGTCCGGCCAGCGCCACCCGCGAGTTGGCCTTGAAGTCCCATAGTGTGTCGTCAAGATCAAGCCACACNACGGGAATTTCANTATTAACATTGCACGATTTCTTCATNTTCAAGTTTTTTAAAGTAGCTTATAACCTTGATAGTTACAGGCAGTATCANTACCTCATAGAGAGTCTTGAGCAGGGTCTGGGTCACTATAAGCGACACGATGACACTGACGGGCANCACGCCGCCGAACGCTATCGGNAAGAATATCAGCGAGTCGACACCNTCGCCCCATATNGTCGACACGATGGCTCGCAGGCCAAGGGCGCCCGCGCCACCCTCGCGGCGCGACTTCATGCGGCTCATAACCCACGCGTTGATCATCGAACCCGACAGGAATGCCGTGAANCTCGCTATCATGATGCGCGGCACGGCGCCATAGACGGCCACCATCGACTGCTGGTCGGCCCACTCGGGNCTNCCGGGNAGCCAGATGGCCAGCTGGAGCATCAGTGCTACAGCCAGCGACATGAAAAANCCTATCCATATCATCAGCTTTGCTTTGGCCAGGCCATACACCTCGACCACACAGTCGTTGATGATGTAGGAGATCGGGAACACGATGACGCCGGCGGTGATAGTGAACCACCCCAGGTCGACAGTCTTGATTTCAGTNAGATTGGCCACNACCAGACACACGACGAACGTCACGGTAAGCAACAGGTAGGGCAGCGAAAAACGGTTTTGTTCTTTGTTGGTCATAAATCTTGTTTTTTACGAGGTAGCAAGCACTCGGCATGTTTTTATGACAACAAAGATAGTAAAAATGCTCTTTAAAACCNAATGATTAACTATTTATANGAAGNCGATGTTTGNCGGNGCTATTAGTATCGTGTGCTTGTGGTNGTTTACAAGTTTTAACATTCGNGTGTTGTAAGTTTGCATGGAATCGCAATATCNGTGTTGTAACTTTGTCGGCANATAACACATTTAATGCTTATTTAATGCTTATAACTATGAAAATTACACTTGACAGTCANTTNTTTGAGGCGCTCGGCGATATGGACGCCCGTACATGTGCCGGCGTGGTGAATACTTGCCGACAGTTGCTTGAATCGGACGACCGGACGGTCGAAAACTTCGTGTTGCCNGTCGGCGCNCCCAAGGTGCTTGTTGACTTTCTCGAGAAGTTGAAGAAGCGCATACGCACTGCACGTCAGCGCCGTGAACGCACCCGCCGCCGCAANGCCACATCGACTCCCGCCGGCAATGGCCGTCANGNCGTGAAGCGCCNCNCATCNCGCCCCGACGATATTCTCGACCTGTTTACACGGGCCGTCAGTGCCGTGCTCGATGGNAGCGGNTCGCTGGGTCANGCCGACCGTGCCAAGGTCAAACAGCTCACCAAGGCNTTGATGAAGCGCATGGACGCCATCGCCACGNCTATGGCTTTTGCTCGTAAGATTTCGTCTCATTGTCCGCGTCAGCAGGGGCGTCCTGTTGTGGCGAGGCGTCCTTAGAACGTCGCCACAGGCCCTTGACAAGGTCGCCGAAGGTGTCGAAGTTGCGNCGGAATGACACGCCCACGCCCTGGGTGGTCTGGGCCGTGCGCACGTAGTAGTTCATGTCGTTGTAGCGGTTATAGCCCTTGAGTCGCAGTGTGCCGGCGCGGTTGAGCAGGTACTCGATGTCAAAGTCGCCTATGAACTGGGTGTTGTTGAGTGTCTTGTCGCGGTAGCCGAAGTTGCCGTTGAACAGCAGGCGGTTGTTGAGCAGGCTGCTCGACAGGGCCACATCGACCTCGACATCGCTGAAGTCGCCGCGGTCGCTGCGGAAACTCGGCGCTATGTTCCACTTGTCGCTGAGGCTNCCCAGTATGTTGCCCAGCTGTGACGAGATGGTCGACGATGCCACCGAGGCGAGCTCGTTGTTGCGCGACGTCGAGCCCATGTAGTCGGGGGTGTAGAAGCGGCTCAGCGCCAGCAGGTAGATTATCTGACGGTTCATCATCTCGTCGGTGCTGACAATCGAGCGCACCTTGCGNTAGGTGTCCTGGGTGAGGGTNGGGAACTCGAGGTCAAACGATATCTCNGGCTGCTGTATGGCTCCGTTGACGAGCAGTATGGCATTGACCGGCACCGTGGTGCGGTTCAGGTCTTTGTCTTGNAGGAACGACTCGTCGAGGTCGCTCAGATTGGCCGTCAGACTGTAGGCTGCCCTGATGTCGAGCGAGGCCGAGAACGGGTCGCCGGTGAAGGCTATCGAGCTGCCCGGCTTGATGGTGAAGTCCTTGATGATGATNTCCTGCAGGGTGAAGTTGTAGTTGCCCTGGTCGAGCGTATAGGTGCCGTACATGTGCAGGTCGTTGTCGGCCGACCGGTATATCATGCGCAGGTTGCCGGCNCCTCGCGAGCGTATGCGGTCGCCGCCTACGGGGTCCATCACCAGATTGATGGCGGCGCTTGGCGTGACNTCGATTTTCAGGTCGATGTTATACTCCGATGCCGACTCGTCCTCGTGGTTGGCCAGCATCTCGCGCAGGCGNCGCACGGTGCTCGGGGTGTCGTCGACAAGCTGCTCGGTCTCGCCCAGTGCCAGCAGGTCGCGGTCGCGGAAGGTGATGAACGTGTAGTCGCTCGCCTCNTCCATGTCGTTGAGCACGAACGTGAACAGCGAGCCNGGCGCCGTGGTCATGTCGACGNTGATNTTGACCACGCCGGGNGCGCCGTCTATGTGGGCCGAGCCGTTGCCGAATATGGTGCCATACCAGTCGGGGTTCTGGCGCGACGTCTCGTCATAGACCAGCAGGTTGTGGGCGTCGGTGACGTTGAACTCAAAGCGTGGTTCCTTGAAGAACTTATGCCACACCTTGCCCGACAGGTGGGCCGTGTTGCCATAGTCGTCACTCAGCACCATGTCGTTGATCGAAATCTCGCCGAGCCTCAGATGCACGGTGTCGCTGGTGGTGTAGGTGGTGTTGGTGAACGCNATCTTGAGCTTGAGGTCTTGGCCGGCTATGTCGCCCTCCATGTCNATGTACTTGAAGTTGCCCCACAGTCGGGCCACGCCGCTGGCACGGCCGCTGACCTCTGAGGCGAATGCCGACATGTAGGGGTNCATGAAGGCCACATCGACGTCGCGGGCGTCAAATGTGATNTCGAGCGAGTCGTTGAGCGGGTATATGGCGCCGTCAATCAGTGTCTTGAGGCCGTTGGCCTGTTCGACCACGGCNTCGAGCGTGATAGCGCGGTTATCCTTNTCCCAGCGGCTCTTGACGATGGCGTCGCCGAGCACTACCTTGTTATAGCTTATCTGCTTGACGTTGANNCCCTCGGTGAGCAGTCGTGGNTCGCGGCTGTATAGGTTGGAGGCGAAGAANCGGCCTGTGGCGTCGCCGCCGAGCATCACCTTGTCGATGCCGAGCGACTCGAAGATGTAGTCGAGATTGATGCCCAGCAGATCGATGCTTATCTCGTCTTCGGGCAGGTGTGAGGCGCGGCCGTCAATCTTGACAAACTGGCCNGCACGGTGNGCGTTGATGCCGTGAACCTCGACCATGTCGGGGTACACGTCGACGGTGGCGCGGTTCAGCGTCCAGGTCGAGTCGTTGAATGTCAGCGAGCCCGGATTGATGGTGACGCGGGTTGCCGTGCCACCGCCGCTCAGGCTTGTGAACCGTGCGGCTGCCGACACATGGCCGTCATAGCGCGCNGCGCGGTCAATGTGCCATGTGATGTCGGTCGACACGCTGTCGTTGGCGGCCTCGGTGTCGATATTGAGCTGCATCAGGCCCTCTTTGGTAGGTATGCGGGTAGTGAAATACAGTTCGCTCTGACCNTTGTCGCCCGTGACGGCTGCCCTNAGCGAGGTCTTCTCGATAAGCTTGTTGCCTTGACGCAGGTAGGGGGCGTCGACGTTGATGTCGATGTCGCCGCGGGTGCTCGACATGCTGCCGTATATCAGACTGCTGCCCAGGTTGCTGACCGGGAAGCGCAGGCGGTCGGCCCACGGCTCGGTGTCGTGTATGGTGATTTGGTAGTTGAATTCATTCTCGGGGCCGCGGTCGGCAGTGGTGGCCTGNGCCAGNGCAGGCAGCGACAGNAGGGCCGTCTCCTTGATTTGGCTGGNGATGGTCGAGAAGTAGATGTCACCGTCGGCGCTGGCGCTCACGATGTCCGACTCGAGGCCTATGTGGCGTGTGCCNTCGGCATTCAGCGCTGTGGTCAGGCTCAGACCGTTGAGCCTGGCGGGGTCGCGGTCGGGCTGTTCGAGCACAATGTCATANACGCGCGCATCACAGTCGATNTCATCNAGCATGGTGCCCGACGCCACGGCAGCCGCGTTGAAAGTCAGCGTCTGGCGGTCAAGCGCCGNGTTGCCGGTGACTTCGGCCAGGTCTATACGGCTGGCGGTTGCCATGAACTTCAGGCTCTTGTCACGGCGGTTTATGTTGCCTGATGCCTCGACCGTCAGGCGTGCGGCTGGGTCGTCGCTCGTGATGTTGACGTGGTAGGTGCCTGGCGACGATGTGGTAGCCGAGGCGTGGACGTCACCCCACGGGTGGCCCTTGAAGTCGAAGCGGTCGATGNTGACATCGACGTTGCCTGTCGGTAGGTTNGATGCNATGTNCTTNAGCGANCCGTTGAGATGGCCCTTGGCTGACACCGTGGCATCGACAATGCCCATATCGCGGTTGGAGAGCAGCTGTCCGAGCGCCACGTTNTCGGCGACNACTTTCAGGTTGTANNCCGGGCGCCGGGTGTCGAGAGCCGACAGGTGTCCGTTCAGTTTGANGTCGCCCGCGGCTGTCANGACGGTGCCGGTCACGTCGGCNCGCGATGCCGACAGGCTGCCGCGTAGGTTCAGGTCGGCATNNGATGCGGTTGTAAGCATCGAGGCGGCCTTGGGCTTCAAATTAAAAATATGAGGCAGACGGGCCAGAGGCAAAGACGCCGTGAGGTGTATGTCGCTCAGACGNCGNTCAAGCGTATCGGTGAGGTTGTGTCCGTCNGCATCGATNTTCAGGTTGATGTCGCGGTTGTCGGTCAGATGCAGTTTCAGNCGGCTGTCGGCGCTGACTATGCCGTTGAATGTGGCGTANANGTCAANGTCGGCATCGGCCGTGGCGAGGGNGGGNGGGAGCAGNGGTGCCAGGTCGGCCGTGGCNANGTGGCTGCCCTTGGCGATNCCGGCTTTGATGGCCGATGTGGNGATGAGNTCGGNCAGCGGCAGGCTGTCGGGGTTGCTGAGGCGGCAGTCAAGCAGACTCAGGCGGCTGTGGGGCATCGCTATGCTGACACCGCGCCANGCCAGCATCTCGGGCGTGAGTATAAATCGGCCTGTGAGGTCGGTGATGGCCAATCCCGAGCGTTCGGCCACTTTGAANCGCTTGATAACGACGCGGTTGGCCGATGANCCNACGCCGGGCAGTTGCAGGTCGGCACTGAGGTCGGTTAGCTCGATGTGGTGGGGCGAGAAACGGCCTTCGTCGGCCTGCGGCATGTCGGCCACGTCATAGCTGAGCGAGCTGTTGCGCAGCACGACCGTGTTGACGGCCATGTCGAATGTCGTCTTTTTCGGCTTATCCTTGTCGCCCGACAGGCGGTCGATGATNGGCTGTATGTTAAGCTGGGCANCGGCCGAGTCACGTCTCAGCTTCAGATCAAGGCCTATTATCTCGACATAGTTAACCGTCACCCTGCGNTTCACGGCCANCTCATAGAGATTGATGCCCGANCCCAGNCGGTCGANCTTCATCACCGTGTCGCGGCCNTCATCACACGTCACGGCCACGTCGCGCAGCATCAGTCGGTTGAACGGCGAGATGGTGAGCGAGCCTATCGACACGTCGGCACCCAACAGCTGTGACAGCTCGCCGCGCGCTATGTCCGAGACACGCTGCTGCACGGGTGGCAGCGACAGTCCCACATAGAGTACGGCAGGCACAGTGATGGCTATCGCAATGGCCGCCACGACGAGAGCTCGTATTATGAAATAGATTCTGTTCACCTGGTGAATAGGCACCCCATTAGGGCGCTATGTGTCTGCAAAGTTACTATTTGTATGGGTATCATGCAACTTTTGTGGNCTGTCGATTGTATATAATATAAATGTTTTACTATCTTTGCAAATGTTAAATTTTCACACATGTTAATTTAGCTATTGTTAATCTGATAAAATTACAAACTTAAAATATACACGACAATGAAACTTTCAAAGATTGCAGTAACAGGGGCGCTCGCCCTTTCAATCGTAGTCTCAAGCGGCTGCTCGTCAATGACAAACACTGGTAAAGGTGCCCTCATAGGCGGTGGCGGCGGTGGCGCTCTCGGAGCCGGCATAGGCGCTCTCATAGGCGGCGGCAAGGGCGCAGGCATCGGTGCCGCTATCGGTGCCGCTGTAGGTGCCGGCGCAGGTACACTCATCGGCCGCAAGATGGACAAGCAGCAGCAGGAACTCCAGCGCGAGCTCGCCGAGAAGGCTACCGTCGAGGAGACAACCGACCAGAATGGTCTGCGCGCCATNAAGGTCACATTCTCAGGCGGCATTCTGTTCCCCACCAACGGNACNACNCTNAGCTCACAGGCTCAGGCCGACCTGGCCCGTTTCGCAGCCTCGCTGAAGCAGAACCCCGAGACCAACGTTCAGATCTATGGCTTCACCGACAATACCGGCTCGCTCGAGGTTAACCGCCGCGTGGCCGACGGACGTGCCGACGCTGTCCTCGTTGACCTCGTCAACTGTGGCATCTCGCCCACACGCCTCAGCGCCCAGGGCATACCGATGGCCGACTATGTGGCATCTAACGACACNGCCGCTGGCCGTGCCCAGAACCGCCGCGTCGAGATTTACATCACGGCCAACGAGCAGATGATACGTCAGGCCGAGGCCGGTACACTGCAATAAACAGNATTACAAAACCACGGCGACTAAGNTCGCCGTCGGGGGTAATTCGGACGTATAAGCTGTAGTCCGATTCCCGGGGGAACGTGTCAACCTATCGCGACGCGTTCCCCTTTTTTTANNNNGTCNTACACATGAAAAAAGTGCTTTATTGTACAGCGATAGTACAGTAAAGCACAATATNATGTTTGAATTATTTCTTGAAAAGTTCTGAATGTGATCCAAGACGAAACAGGGCTATAGTGTCGGTATCTTCGTCATACCAAATCAGTAGGAAATCNCCNTCGATATGACATTCAAGACACCCGGCATAATTGCCCTGCAAAGAGTGTGTACGATATTTATCAGGAAGTGTGATTTCATTCCTGAGCATATCAAGAACTTCAGTTAACGCTTTGAGCTTCCGGGGCTGATTAATATATCGCTTTAAATCCTTTTTGAATTGGCCGGTGTATCGCAGCTCTTTCACAGTCCCATTGATTTTAGCATGGAGTCGACGCTTGATGTGTCAATTGGCCCTTCGAGTTTGCCGGCCTTCGCTTCTTCAAATGCGGCCTTGGTCTCTTCATTAGGCTCGTGATAGACGGCATCGAGCAATATACCCTCGACATAGTTGTTGAGGCTACGACGATCTTTGGCAGCGAGTTCNTTCAGTTTGTCAAGCAGATANGCGGGCAAACGAAATACATGGGCTTTCTTTTCAATAGCTATATCCATTGTGATATCATTTTGAGTACAAAATTAGAACATTCTGACATCAAAACAAATTATTGTTCTATAAAGTTGCTATTTATGGGGTGTTTAGTGGAGNAACNGGGCCTAATCAAGATTGGGGTGGGTGATTGCAGCTGATTTCACATTATTTTGTAACTTTGTTGGCGATTATGGAATCAGTCAGCAATATTGATACAAATGAGNCTGCCGAGGGNAGCGATGTGATGAAAATCGACGTNGGTGCTGTGCTCANTGCACGCGTGCCGCGATATGCACGCTTCATTCCTCGCCCCGTGGTGAGGTGGCTCGAGCGTGTGATATGTCAGGACGAGATGAACGAGATGCTCGAGGTGTGCCGCGGTCGTCGCGACGCCGACTTTTGTCGCGGAGTGCTTGACCATCTCGGCATCACTGTCGACGTCAACGGTACCGAGAACCTGCCGCCGGCTGCAAACCGTCGCGTCACCATCGTGAGCAATCACCCTCTGGGTGGTCTCGACGGCATGGCGCTCATAGACTGGGCTACCTCCTACTGGGGGCACGGTGTGAAATTTGTGGTCAACGACTTGCTCATGGCCATCGAGCCGCTGCACGGNACGTTCATACCCGTCAACAAGCANGGCGCACAGTCGCGAGGCGCTCTCAGNCAGCTCGACGAGGCCCTTGACGATGACGCCCCGNTGATTATTTTCCCGGCCGGACTGGTGTCGCGACGTGGTAATGACGGCACGGTGTGCGACCTGAAATGGCGCAAAATGTTTGTCAACAAATCGGTTCAATACCGTCGNGATATTATTCCGGTGCACTTTAATGGTCATAATTCGGCTTTTTTTTATAAATTTGCACGGCTAAGGAAACGCCTCGGTCTGAAATTCAACATCGAGATGGTACGCCTTCCCGCCGAAGTGTTNAAATGNCGCGGCGCACGGTTCACAATCTCGATCGGCCCCATGATTATGTGGCAAGACCTCAAATGCGGTACCAAAGCCGACGCCGAGGCACAGCTCATCAAGCAGATGGTCTATGCNCTGGCACCCAACCCCACNGAAAAGAAACACTGATAATGCAAGAAGAAATAATAGCACCTGTACCGACCGAGCTGATTGAGGCCGAACTGACCCCCGATCGTTTCCTGCGGTTTTCAAACAAGGGTAACAACCACATCTATGTGACCGATGCCCACGAGTCGCCCAATGTGATGAAGGAGATAGGCCGTCTGCGCGAGCAGGCGTTCCGAGCCGCCGGCGGCGGTACCGGCAANTCATGTGACATCGACGAGTTTGACACGATGCCCGTGCCNTGCAAACAGCTCATAGTGTGGGATCCCGACTCGCGCATCATACTCGGCGGCTACCGATTTATATTCGGCCCCGACATGACGATGAATGCCGACGGCATGCCNAACATCGCCACGAGCCACATGTTCAGGTTCTCGCCACGNTTTATCAAGGAGTATCTGCCCAACACGCTCGAGCTCGGACGCTCGTTCGTGAGGNTNGAGTACCAGTCGTCGCGNGTCGGTGCCAAGGCTATCTTTGCGCTNGACAANCTGTGGGACGGNCTCGGAGCGCTCACAGTNCGCAACCCCGGCATCAAATACCTGTTCGGCAAGATGACCATGTACCCCACCTACTCGCGCGAGAGCCGCAACATGATACTTTATTTCCTCAAGAAGCATTTTCCTGATCCCGACCGCCTCGTGTACCCCATCACCCCCCTCGATACACATGCCGACGAGAAGGCGATGGCGGCATTGTTCACCGGCGAGACGTTCAAGGACGACTACCGCATACTCAACAACGCCGTGAGGGCTCACGGGGTGAACATACCCCCGCTGGTCAATGCCTACATGAGCCTGTCGCCCACGATGCACGTCCTGGGCACGGCCATCAACGACACGTTCGGCGACGTCGAGGAGACCGGCATTTTCCTTGCNATCGACGAGATATTTGAGGAGAAGAAGCGCCGCCACATCGAGACCTACACTCTCGGCGAGCATCTCTGAACNGTAGGNATATACACTCACGCTACNCCCATGAAACTACGCTCACTNATATCGGTATTGACGGCTGCGGCGGCATCGCTGTCTGCCATGGCCACATATCCGCTCGACCTCGAGGTGTCGTTGAGCGCCGGTGGCGGTAACGGCGACTTNGCGCCTTACTATATCGGNTCAAACAANAACGGCCGCACGCCTCAGGCTGACAACGTCNTGTTTGAGGCTGCCCTCAGCAACCACACCCGTGTCANCAGCCGNCTCAGCTACGAGTGGGGNGTCGACCTCGCGGGNGGNTGGGCATCGTCGGCCTCCTATGCCCGTTANAATGCTGCCACCGAGTCGTGGAGCACTCACAGTCTGCACCCTTCGAGAGCATGGATTCAGCAGCTCTATGGCCGTGTCGACTACCGCTCGCTGTTCCTCTCGGTAGGTCAGCGCGACAGCCGCTCGGCNTTGCTTGANAACGAGCTGTCGTCGGGCGACCTTGTGCGCAGCGCCAACGCGCGCGGCATACCCGAGGTGATGGCCGGCTTCAACGACTTTCAGCCCATACCGTTCACCAACGGGTGGGTCGAGATACAGGGCGTCCTGAGCTACGGCAAGATGACCGACAGCGACTGGGTGACCGACCGCAACAACGACTGGAACAGCCATGTTTGCCGTGGTGCATGGTACACCTACAAGCGCTGTTACTTCCGCACGAAGTCGAGTCAGCCCCTGACACTGACCCTCGGCATGCAGGTGGCATCGTTCTTCGGTGGTACGTCGACCATATACCGTAGGGGTGAAGGTGAAATCGAGAAGCACCCTGGAGGTATCAAGGAGTTTTTCAAGATGCTGATACCTACCGGTGGCGACGAAGACTACTATCTGGGCAGCACGCTCGGCTCGTGGGACATTGTGCTCAACTACCGACTGCCCCACAACGCGGGTACGCTCAAGGGCTACTTGCAGAAACCCTGGGAGACGGGCTCGGGCGTTGGCTTCCTCAATGGCTTCGACGGCCTCTGGGGGCTTGAGTACCGCGCGGCGTCGCGCGGCATAGTCGATGGAGCCGTTGTCGAGTATATCGACTTCACCAACCAGTCGGGGCCTATTCACTTCGACCCCACCGATATTCCCGGCTGCAACNTGCCCGGCCACACCGACGGTGGTGATGACTACTATAACAACTGTACNTACAANGCNTACGCCAACTACGGCATGTCGCTGGGAACGCCTTTCTTGCGATCGCCCCTATACAANACCGACGGTTACCTTCAGTTTGTCGACAACCTNGTGCGCGGNTTNCATNTNGGNGTCACCGGCACACTGAGCAGNCGACTGAGCTACAAGGTGATGGGTGGCTACCGCAAGGGGTGGGGCTCGCCGCGTACNCCCCGNGGNGTGGCCGTCGACGACACCTCATGGATGGTCGAGGGNTCATANCGCCCGGCTATCAAGAATGAGAATATCACCGTGACGGCACAGGTGGCCATGGATCGCGGTACGATGTACGGTAACACGCTGGGCGCGNTGCTCACNGTGAAATATAACCTGAATATTGGACGCNGATGAAACGACTTAGAGAAATATTCATGGCGCTGACACTGGCACTCGTGGCCGTGGCGCTCGGAGGCTGTACCCACAACAACGGCGANATAGGGCCGTGGTTCGGGGCATGGCGTGTTGAGTCAATCACCATCGACGGTGANCCGGCTCCCGACTATGCTCCACCTTATCTGATATGGAAGTTCCAGAGCAANGTGACGNTGATACAGTGTCCCGACGATGCCATGCACCAGTCATACGACATGTACGGCACGTGGGAGCAGAACGGCGACNGGCTNTCGGTCAATTTTGACTACAATTCNCTNCCGTNTGANGAGTCNNTAACCCGNTTTCCGCGCAAGCAGACGTTTGAAATTCTGAAACTNGGCGGCAGCGGGATAGTGTTGAGCTATGTCAACGACAAGTCGGGCCAACGNCTGACNTACACATTGAAGAAATGGGGCTGAAAAATCATAACGACAAAATGGAAAACGATAACATAAAAGATAAAGGCATGGTGCTCGTTACCGGCGCCGACGGGTTNATAGGCTCACACCTCACCGACATGCTCCTGGAGCGTGGCTACAGGGTGCGTGCGCTGGCCCAGTACAACTCGTTCAACAACCTGGGCTGGCTCGAGGGCAACCGCCACGAGGGNCTCGAGGTGGTGTGTGGCGACGTGCGCGACCAGTCGTTCTGCCGTGAGATTGCCCGCGGCTGTGACACCATTTTCCACCTGGCCGCCCTCATAGCTATACCCTACAGCTATGTGGCCCCCGAGAGCTATGTCGATACCAACATCAAGGGCACAATGAACATGTGNCTGGCNGCCCGCGACGCCGGTGCNCGCCGACTGGTGGTGACGTCGACGAGCGAGGTCTATGGCACGGCTATGACAGTGCCTATACCCGAGACCCACCCCCGCCAGCCACAGTCGCCCTACTCGGCNACCAAGATAGGTGCCGACGCCATAGCCAAGAGCTTCTATAACGCGTTCGACCTGCCTGTGGTAATCGCGCGTCCGTTCAATACATACGGCCCGCGCCAGAGTGCCCGCGCCATCATACCNACCATCATATCGCAGATAGCGGCCGGTCACCGNTCGATTAAGGTCGGCGACCTGAGNCCTACGCGCGATTTCAACTATGTGGCCGACACCTGCCGCGGATTTATCGCGCTGGCCGAGGCTCCGGGCATTGAGGGTCGCGAGATAAACATAGCCACTGGTACCGAAGTGTCGATGCAGGTGACGCTCGAGACGATTGCCCGACTGATGGGTGCCGATGTCGAGTATGTGGTCGACCCGCAGCGCCTGCGTCCGTCCAAGAGCGAGGTGTTCAGACTGTGCGGCGACAACACGCTCATCACGAGCCTGACGTCATGGCGTCCCGAGGTATCGCTCGACGAGGGNCTGAAGCGCACCATCGACTGGTTTACCGACCCGGCCAATCTGGCAAAGTATAAAACTGACATATATAATATATGAACATGAAGCAACCCGGCACCGTGGGCGTGTTGATGCTCGGNGGCGCCAAGCGTGTATCAATGGCCCGGCATCTTGCCGAGGCNGCACGTAGTCTGGGTCTCGGACTCAGGCTNTACAGCTACGAGCTGTCGGCTATGGTGCCCATCTCGTCGGTGGCTACCATCATCGAGGGCAAGCGCTGGGGCGATCCCGAGGTTATCAACCATCTGCACGAGGTGGTCAGNCTACATGACATCGACGTGATGATACCGTTTGTCGACGGTGCGGTCGAGGTGGTGGCCCGCTACCCGTTCAGTGACTGCTATGCGCCGGTGAGCCANCCGGCCATCGCCGCCATGATGTTTGACAAGGTGGTCGCNGCCGAGCTGTTNGCACGTGANCGTATTCCNATACCGCGCACGTANACCCGCGGNGCGCCTCAGTTTCCGCTCATCGCCAAGCCGCGTCAGGGCTCGGCGTCGNGNGGGCTGAAAATAGTGCGCTCGTCGACCGATTTCCGTGCCGTCGACNTGTCNCAGTATCTCGTCCAGGAGTATATCGAGCAGCGNCGTGAGTACACGGTCGACTGTTTCGTGGCCCAGGACGGCCGTATNATNGCAATCGTGCCCCGCGAGCGCCTGGAGACGGCCGGTGGTGANGTGACCCGCACCATGACAGTNGACCGCGATGACATTGCCGAGCTGTCACGTTCGGTATTGTCGCGACTGGGANTGACGGGTGCCGTGACGTTGCAATTTCTGCAGGACATCAGGAACAACCGCCTGCTGCTGATGGAGATAAATCCGCGTCTGGGCGGTGGTGCCGTGTGTGCGGTCGCCGCCGGGGCCAATCTGCCGCTGTTCATCATCAAAGAGGCTCTNGGTCAGCCGCTNGAGCCGTGTGACAACTGGCAGCCCGGAACGGTCATAGCCCGCTACATGGAGGAGGTTGTGTTTAAGATTTAAATTGCTATGANTAAAGATAAAGTAATCATAATAGCCGAGGCCGGTGTCAATCACAACGGCGACATGGCGATGGCGCGTGACATGGTGCGTGCGGCCCGTGAGGCTGGTGCCGACTATGTGAAGTTCCAGACGGCCGTGCCTGAGCTNGTTATCTCGTCGATAGCCCCCAAGGCGGCCTATCAGGAGGAGACTACNGGCACGGGNGAGAGCCANCTGGAGATGTGCAAGCGCATACACCTGCCATTGACGGCATACGCCGAGCTTGCCGAGTTGTGCCGNNGTGNGGGTATCGGTTTCATGAGCACNCCGTTCGACCTGGTGTCGATCGATGCTCTCGTGCCGNTGGGTCAGGACTGGTGGAAGATACCGTCGGGCGAGATTACCAATCTGCCTTACCTNAGGCGCATCGCGTCGTTGAAGCGNCCGGTGATAATGTCGACCGGCATGAGCCGCCTGGACGAGGTNGAGCGTGCGGTCGANATTCTGACTGCCGACGGCCTGCCGCTNGACCAGGTGGCGTTGCTGCACTGCAACACACAGTACCCCACGCCGATGGCCGATGTAAACCTGCGCGCGATGGAGTCGCTGAGGCGTCTGACGACGGGCCCCGTGGGCTACAGCGANCACACGGTNGGCATCGAGGTGCCTGTGGCTGCCGTGGCTATGGGGGCGCAGATTATCGAAAANCATTTCACTCTCGACAAGAACCTGCCGGGCCCCGACCACCGCGCGTCGCTNGACCCTGCCGAGCTGGCGTCGATGGTCAAGGCGATACGNAATATCGAGCTGGCGCTCGGCTCGGCCGAGAAGCGCCCGTCGCCGTCNGAGACACCCAATATCGAGATTGCGCGCAANAGCATAGTGGCTGCCCGTGACATCAAGGCGGGTGAGACATTCACCGAGGAGAACATCACCGTGAAGCGTCCCGGCGGCGGCNTGTCGCCCATGATGTGGGACACGGTGCTGGGACAGGTGGCCGTGCGTGACTTCAAGTATGACTCTCTTATAACTCTATAACATGCCTGCTAACAGTAATCAAAATAAGCCCGGCAAGTCGCTGATACAGCGCTTCAAGGAGCTGAACCACGATCACCCGGTGATCATGAATATNGTATATATTGCCCTGACGGCCACGCTGCTTGTGTGGCTGCTGCTGCTGTTCCTCGACTCCTGGACGCGTCATGGCGATGAGGCGACGGTGCCTCCGCTCAAGGGTACGTCGATCGACCTGGCTACNATGACACTCGAGAACGACGGTTTTGAGTGGGAGATAATGGACTCGGTCTATGAGNCTGTGCGTGAGCCNGGTACGGTTGTCGAGCAGACTCCGTGTGCCGGTGCTCGTGTCAAGCCGGGCCGCAAGGTGTACCTGACCATCGTGGCGTTCTCGCCCAAAATGGTGACGGTGCCCGACTNCATGAACACGTCGGTGCGTCAGGGACGCTCGATGTTCGAGGGACTGGGTNTCGAGGTGTCGGTGGTGACTGTGCCGTCTGAATACAAAGACCTGGTGCTTGGTGCCAAGTCGGGCGGTGTGCCCCTGCGTGCCGGCCAGCGCATTCCTGTGACCTCGAAGGTGGTGCTCGAAGTGGGCGGCGGCATGGCCGCCGACGGCGATGATGCNGACCTGAGNGACTATGACCTCGAAATTGACGANTCATCGGTGAGTGTGAGCCANNCAGGCAGCANCGCCGCCGATGAGGAAGACGAGACGATACAACTTTTATTGCAGGACTGATGGAGTACACTGACAACGACCCCGAACTGGACGAGGTGGCTGACGACATGTCGGGTGTGCCCGACGACGGCCGTGAACTGTATGAGCATTATCGCGTCGTGGCCGACCGTGGCCAGGAGCTGCTGAGGGTCGACAAGTTCCTNGTCGCCCATCTGCCTAACGTGTCGCGCAACCGCATACAGCAGTCGGCCGAGGCCGANTGTATATTGGTGAATGGCCGCACGGTCAAGAGTAACTACCGTGTGAAGCCNGGCGACGTGGTGTCGGTGGTGATGGACCGTCCGCGNTACGAGAACGAGGTCATAGCNGAGGATATTCCGCTCGACATCGTGTATGAAGATGANACNCTGTTAGTTGTNAANAAGCCGGCCGGNCTGGTGGTNCACCCCGGTCACGGCAACTACAGCGGCACGCTTGTCAACGCGCTGGCATGGCATCTGAAGGACAANCCTGACTATGACGTGTCAGACCCTCGTATGGGTCTTGTGCACCGCATTGACAAGGACACGTCGGGACTGCTCGTNGTNGCCAAGACTCCGGCAGCCAAGACCCACCTGGGCAAGCAGTTCTTNAACAAGACNACCAAGCGTGAGTATGTGGCGGTGGTGTGGGGTATTCCCGAGCCGCGCAATGGCCGCATCGAGGGCAACATAGGNCGTTCGATGCGTGACCGCCTGCAGATGGCCGTCTATCCCGACGGCGATCAGGGCAAGCACGCTGTGACTCACTATGAGGTTATCGAGCAGCTCAATTATGTGTCGGTGGTGAAGTGTGTGCTCGAGACCGGCCGTACGCATCAGATACGTGTTCACATGAAGCATATAGGGCACCCGCTGTTCAACGATGCGCGCTATGGCGGCGACCAGATACTGAGGGGAACCACNTCGGCAAGCTATCGCCAGTTTGTGAACAACTGTTTTGATACCTGTCCGCGNCAGGCACTGCATGCCCGCACCCTGGGCTTNGTNCANCCGGCCACCGGCGAGGAGATGTTCTTCAGCTCGCCCGTGCCCGACGACATGACCGCCATGATTGACAAATGGCGCCGNCTCGCTGTCAGGTGANCCCGTCTTAACCCACCAAATAGAAANAACNNTGCTATTTTTGAGGAAGAATTAATAACCTGATTTTTTAAGATTTTGTCAGTCTCAAATATTTATTNTAANTTTGNATTCGCATATCGTCTGCCGAAGTCCGATATGGGCTTGTGGGCGGGATGCAGACATATATAAATTAAAAAAGCGTTTATCATACGCTCGTTTCTGATGATCTGAAATCTCGCAAATTTCTATAGTTCAGTCAGGATGAGACAACGATAGATGCCTTATGGTATGGTANTTATCAATTTAAGAATTGCATGCATGCGATTCTTAATTNTCGNATNATACAGCGTGAGGCTTCGGCGTTGTCCGTTCAACTGAACANGGCAATGCGAGNGCCTCAGATCGAAGACGNACAACAAGATACGGCTCTCACGCTTTTTAATATAAACTAATTATCGCCAATNATGGGAGTCCAATGGCTTATATAATTCATGTATTCCATTGAATATATTTTTTTAGAGAATGCAATATGCGCCATCATGCTTTAGGCGNGACATTGTATACGCCAATTATCTTGTNCGAAAAANCTACAAAGTAAATAGTCNTGCTCAAAGTAATTTGTAACAAATTACATTAAATAGCAATTCTTCAGTNGCTATTTTAATAANTTTGNCATTTGTAAGGAGATTTCAAAATCCAATTAAANCAATTATATTATGAACAAGTTTCTTAAACGCATCACTGCGGTNCTACTGCTGGCGATGATGCTTCCGCTGGTGGCTTTCGCTCAGGACGACCAAATGACGCAGCCTCTGCCCATNGACCCTGCCGTGNGAATCGGTAAACTCCCCAACGGTCTAACCTACTACATCCGTCACAATGAGTATCCCAAAGGTCAGGCCGACTTCTACTTGGCTCAGAATGTAGGTTCCGCCCTTGAAAAGGACAATCAGCGCGGTCTTGCTCACTTTCTCGAACACATGTGTTTCAACGGCACAACCCACTTCCCCGGCAATAAGATGGATGAGTGGATTGAAAGTATCGGCGTGATCAACTTCAACGCTTACACCGGCATCGATGAAACTGTCTACAACATCTCCAGTGTGCCGGTTGCTCGCCAAGCTGTCCAAGACTCATGTCTCCTCATCCTCCGGGACTGGGCCAACGATCTTACCCTCGACCCTAAGGAAATCGATAAGGAACGCGCTGTTATCCATGAAGAATGGCGCAGAACAATGATTGGCTCGCAGCGTATCGCTGAGAACATCCTCCCTGATGTCTTCCCTACCTCCAAGTATGGCTATCGTCTTCCCATCGGCACAATGGATGTTGTTGACAACTTCCCTTATCAGGCTCTCCGCGACTACTACGAGGCCTGGTATCGTCCTGACCAGCAGGCTGTCATCGTAGTCGGCGACATCGATGTTGACCGCATCGAAGGCAAAATCAAGGAAATGTTTTCCGATATCGAAATGCCGGCCGATGCCCCCGAACGCATTTTCGAACCAGTACCCGACCATAAGGGTACGCTTTACGGAATCGGCGACGATCCCGAAATGCCCGCTCTCGAGGCTGAAATATATTGGCTTTCCGATCCTATGCCCAAGGAAATACACGGCTCTCTGGCGCACTATGTCAACGCCTACCTGGAATATATGATTTCCTNCATGCTCCGGGAGCGCCTAAATGATATGGCAGCTAAATCGGACACTCCATTTGTGAGTCCTGATTTCTATTTCTCCGATTTCATCACAAAGAGTAAGCATGCAATGGGGGCAGATGTCACGGCCAAGGACTCCGATATCATCACTCCACTCGTGGCTCTCTATCGCGAAGTGCTACGCGCGCAGCGTGGCGGTTTTACCGAGTCGGAGTACGAGCGTGCCCGCAACAAATATCTCTCTGTTTTTGAACGTGCCTACAACAACCGCGCCAGTGCCACAAATGAAGGTTATGCCAACGAATATGTGCGCAACTTCCTCGACGGGGTCGCTATCCCCGATATCGAAATGAAGTATAACATCGTCAATATGCTCGCTTCTCAGATTCCACTCGAAGCTGTCAATGCTAAACTTGCTGAAGCCGTCACTCCCGACAACCGCGCTATCTTGGTCTACTCTCCTCGCAAGGATGGCTACACACTCCCCACCAAGGAAGTCATAGAAGCCGCACTTGCAGCAGTCGATGCCGAGACAATAGAAGGTTTCGTTGAAGAAGTTAAGAGCGAGCCTTTCGTGCCTGAAGCGCCCGTAGCGGGCAAGATTGTCTCCGTGAAGGAAAATCCCCTCTTCGCGACAACCGAATGGACCCTCTCCAACGGTGCGACCGTAATCATCAGGCCCACTGAATTCAAAGAAGACGAAATCCTCTTTATGGCCTACGCCAAAGGCGGATATGCAGGCAGGTACACCGATGACTATGCCAACTCTGTCATATTTATGCCCGTGGCTCTCTCACGTTCCGGTCGAGGAACTT
>JAAVCJ010000007.1 GCA_014802385.1 Bacteroides sp. | reverse complement strand
CGTTGCTCAGTAAACTTCAATGCCACCGAAGAGGCTGCCCTCATGGCAATGCACGAACAATCAGGAGTAGCATCACTATCATCTTTTATAAAGATGCAGATTTTTGGCAAGACTTTCAAGATTCATCATATTGACGATAGTACTCGTATCTTCATTGATAAGCTTTCCTCTCTCAACGCCCATTACCGAACTATAGGTGTAGAATATAACTCTGTGGTGAAGCAACTCCGCCAACACTTCACTGAGAAGAAAGCAATGCAGGCCCTCTATAAACTGGAACAAGCCATCATCTCGCTCGTAAAATTGAACCGCCAGATTGTCTCTCTCGCCAATGAATTTGATTCATATTGGCGAGAGAAAGACCGGTATTAGGTGAATGAGCTCATTATTCTTATCAAATTCATATGAACTACAACGTTTAAAAGGATGCTATCTATTGGAAATGTGAAGAACTTTCACTAAATTTGCAGTCGGATAACAAATTTTATTGACATGGAAACTGATATAAACCGATTAAAAGTAGTTTTAGCAGAGAAGAAAAGGACAAATAAGTGGTTGTGTGAACAGCTAAATGTAAATCCATCTACGGTTTCAAAATGGTGTACAAATAGTTCACAACCGGATTTACCAACTCTAGTTAAAATTTCTAGGCTTTTGGACGTAAATGTCGATGATTTACTGAATACTAAAATTGAATTCTGATGATAAAAGACATACTTGATAAAAATAATTCAATAACACCCGGGGCTAATGAACTTGGGGTGCTTAGAGAACATTTCCCGGCTTGCTTTAAGGAAGATGGGAGTTTCGATATTGTCAGATTTCAAGAATATCTTAAAGATAAAATAGATATAACGGACGAAGGCTATGAGCTTCGTTTTCTTGGTAAAAACTATGCCCGAATGTTGGCATCATTAGATACAACTACTGTAATTGTGCCAGATGAAGCTCATAATAATCAACCGGAGAACAAAGATAGCAAAAACATATATATTAGTGGCGACAATCTTGATGCTCTTAAGCATCTATTAAAATCGTATGCCGGGCAGATTAAGTGTATCTATATCGATCCACCTTATAATACAGGTTCTGATGGATTTGTTTACAATGATAATTTCAATTTTACAGCAGAGGAACTGTCTACTAAGCTCAGTATTTCTATTGAAAATGCCCAACGCATTCTTGATCTGACTCGTCGCGGGTCTGCTTCTCATTCAGCATGGCTGATGTTTATGTTACCGCGTTTACTTCTTGCTCGTGACCTACTCAGTAAAGACGGTGTTATTTTTATTTCCATTGATGATAATGAACAGGGTAATCTAAAGCTTCTTTGTGATGACATATTTGGAGAAGAATGCTTTATCGGAAACATAGTAAGAGCAACCGGTCAAACTACGGGACAAGATAGCGGAGGGCTTGGTTCTTCATTTGATTATATTTTGGTATATTCACGTACGGAAAATTATGAATTGAATGGACTTGAGTTAACTGAGAAAGACAAGCGTCGATTTCAAGAACAAGATGACCAAGGCTTTTATGCTTATGATCAGCTCCGTAAAACTGGTTCAAACGATAAAAGAGAGGATCGACCTAATCTTTATTATGGCATAGAAGATCCTGATGGAAATATTTTATATCCTACAGCCACTGCAGGGTATGATAGTCGCTGGAGAGTTGAAAGGAAGTCTTATGACAATCTTGTCAACAATAATATGATACTTTGGAAGAAAACAACCAGAAATAATCAAGAGGTCTGGTGGCCATATGTAAAATATTATCTGGATGGACGTACTAAACGTCCGTCACCGCTATGGGATGATATCGAAGGAAATAAAAAGGGAGCAAGGGAGCTCAGAGATTTATTTGATGGAAAGAAGGTTTTTGATTTTCCTAAACCACTCGAACTACTATCAAGAATAATAGAAATAGTCTCCGATAAACATGGTATATTTCTTGACTTTTTTGGCGGCAGTAGTACAACAGCACATGCTATTCTTGCAAAGAATGCCCAAGATCAAGGGGCTCGTGAATTTATAACCATACAATGGAAAGAAAACTGTTCAATTGATTCCGAAGCTTTCAATGCGGGATATAGAACCATTGATGAAATAGGCATCGATCGCATTAGGAGAGCCGCGAAGAAAATCAAGGAAGATAATCCTCTTTTTCATGGCGACCTTGGTTTCAAACATTTTACTTTGAAAGAACCATCAGGTGTTGCCTTAGAGAAGATTATTAAATTTGAAAAAGATACCGCATTCGGTGACAATACTCTAATAGCAGAGTTTGGCGTTCCTACCATTCTGACTACTTGGTTGGAAAGAGATGGTTATGGACTGACCTCCGACTATCAAGTTCTAGATCTCGACGGCTATAAGGCATATTATA
Source organism: Bacteroides sp. (assembly GCA_014802385.1). Taxonomy (GTDB): domain Bacteria; phylum Bacteroidota; class Bacteroidia; order Bacteroidales; family Muribaculaceae; genus JAAVFS01. The sequence continues at coordinate 74,394 of JAAVCJ010000007.1, read as the reverse complement.
TAGATAAGCACATCTACCTCATTAATCCGGACTTATCAGATAACGCAGTTGCTGCACTCCTTGATAAGTTTCAAACAGAAGCATCGTTCAATCCTCAAAACGTAGTAATCTATGGATATTCATTTGGATGGAATGAGCTGCAGAGCCTCAAAGATAGCCTTCAGACAGTTCAAGCTGGAGAAAAGAATCTTCGCATCAACTTTGAATTAAGATACTGATATGGAACTGATTCTTCAATCCTCACTTCCTCATCAGCAGAAAGCTGTTGATGCTATAGCCGATGTATTCAAAGATACATGGGTAAAGCCTCCTGTAAATTACTATTCAAATCCGGAGATAACCATATTCAAGGATGGAGTCGGAGATAGTATCCGAAGTATACAAGGCTTAAACAAGATCCCATCTGAGTATGGAGGATATACCCATAATGCCGGCTGCTTGAATCTTGATATAAAGATGGAAACGGGAACAGGAAAGACCTATGTCTATGTTCAGACTATGTATGAACTCCATAAACGCTATGGTATAAATAAGTTCATAGTAGCAGTTCCTACCTTGCCGATTAAAGCCGGGGCTCGTCAATTTATGGAGGACGAGTATGTGAAACGTCATTTCCGCGATGTATGTGGCTATGATGCAGAGATTGATCTTTTGACTCTTGAGCCTCCTAAAAAGAAAAAGAAGGGACGACAATATTTCCCTACGACAGTAAGCGAATTTGTGAAAGGCTCGTGTCAGGATACGAAAAAGATTTACGTTCTTTTAGTAAATATGCAACTACTGAAGGATGCGAAAAATTATATCCTAAGCCGAGACGACTACGGAAGTGTAGTAGAAGGATTCTATCGCCCCTACAACGCTCTTAAAGCTACTCGACCGTTTGTGATTATAGATGAACCTCATAAGTTTTCACGAGATCAGAAAGCATTCGGTGTAATCCAAAAAGAGATTGCGCCACAATGCATCATTAGATTTGGTGCTACATTCCCCGAGGAGACTATCGGAAAAGGCAAAAATAAGAGGATAATTAAAGATTATCAGAATCTTCTATATGATCTTAATGCATGTCAGTCTTTTAATCAAGGATTGATTAAAGGCGTTGCAAAGGAGCATTTTGAACCAACATCCAGCAGAAATGAGAAGATTAAATTACTATCCGTTATTGCGAATGATTCGGCATCTCTACAGCACAAACAGGCTGACGCCCCGACAAAGACATTCCAACTACATGTAGGCGATTCTCTTTCTCAAATATCTGATGAACTGACCGGATTGACAATTCAGTCAATTGATAAAAACTCCATGGAACTTTCCAACGGACAAATTAAAACTGTCGGAGAGGAAATGGATGTTGACGTGTTCATGAATTCCTATCAGGAACAGATGCTAAGGTTGGCTCTTGAGCGGCATGTTGAAACAGAACGTCATAATTTCTCTGGTAGGACATTCAAAATAAAGACGCTTGCGCTATTCTTTATAGATGATATAACGGCATATAGAAAGGGAGATGACGGCAAGAAACCTTATATTTTAGAGACCTTTGAGAGATTGCTCAAAGAAAAGCTCAAAGAAACCATCAGTAAACTATCAGACGAAGAAAGTCAATACAAGGAATATCTCGAAGCAAGCTTGAAAAATATCCGAGCTTGCCACGCCGGATATTTCTCACAGGACAATAGTTCTTCCGATGAAAGTATAGCTGAGGAAGTAAACGACATTCTCAATGGTAAGAAGCAGTTGCTCTCTTTCAAAGATAAAGATGGTAATCCTATGCTCCGACGATTTCTATTTTCAAAATGGACATTGAAGGAGGGTTGGGATAATCCTAACGTATTTACCATTGCCAAACTTCGATCAAGCGGAAGCGAAATATCCAAACTTCAGGAGGTTGGTCGAGGTCTGCGACTCCCTGTAGATGAGTGTGGCAATAGAATCTCTAATGAGGAATTCACGCTCAACTATATTGTAGACTTTACCGAGGCTGACTTCGCGAAAAAACTCGTTGAGCAGATAAATAGTGAGATACCTGAAGCCGTGACCCTTTCACCTGAAATTGTTCAGCAAGTTGCACTGAAGATGGGAACTGATCCAACAATTCTATTTGTTGAACTACTTACCAAGAAATATGTTGATCACAAGTATAATATTATTCCTGAAAATAAAGAACAATTTTTTGAGGAATATCCACTGTTCAAATCGGGTCTTGACAGCGGAAAGGTCAGAGATCGTAACAGTAAACCCAATCATCCTATAAAAATAAGGAAAGCGAGATTTGAGGAATTAAGAGACCTTTGGGAAAAACTCAATCAACGCTATACAATTTGGTATGAGTCAGACCTTAATAAAGAGATTGATAAAGCTCTTGATACCATTTTAGGTAGTGGTAATATCTTTATGGATATGGTAATTTCCAGCCATCGAGATATAATAACAAGCGATGGAGAACACATGTCTTCATCATCAAATAGCGGCGTTCAGTACACCGTAAATCAAGGATTGCCTTATGGTATCTTTATTAAGCGCATATCGGCAGCCACAAATATTTCATTAGAAAAGATTCATAGCGCTATTTGCCGGTATAGCAAAAAATATGGGAAATTAAAGGAATCTTATTTTAATGAACATGCAATAAGTTCTATAATCCAAGCTTTCACAGATTGGAAGATAGAGGCATTGCAAGGACGTTTCAAATATAAGAGAACTAATAGTTCAATTGGAGCTACAGCGCTTACATATCCCAACGGAAATGTAAGAGAGGAAATTGCTCAAGGTAGAATTGGCATAAAGATGAAAGAAGGCGATGCCGCAGAAAAATATCTTTATGATACAAAGGCTTATGATTCTCCATTAGAGCTACAAGATATCGAATCAGATCTTGACGGAGGTCTTAACGGAGTAGCAGAAGTGATTGTTTATGGTAAAATTCCTCGTAGTAGTATTGCCATACCGACAATAGCAGGAGGAACTTATAGCCCGGACTTTATGTATGTCGTTAAGAAAGCCAATGGAGAGAAAGAACTCAACATCGTTGTNGAAACCAAGGATGTTGAGAACAAATCTACTTTGCGNGGTGCNGAAGCAGCAAAAATCAAGTGTGCTGNGATTTTCTTCAANAACCTTTCAGACCAAGGCTATAANGTNCACTTCCGTACTCAGCTCAANAANAAGAAAATGCTCCANATTGTAAAAGAAGTNATTAATNTTTAAATAATATCGNTATNATGGGAGAATGGTCAAAAAAAATAGGTGAATATGGNGAGAATGTTGTCGAAAAATTTCTATCNCTNATAGGCTGGAATANNCTTGCAAAGGGTNTTCAGATTGATTGTCTNTGTGTNAATGGAGAGCACTTGAATGATAAGGNTAAGCCTGTGCATACTCATGGTATAGACTTCCTTTATTCATATANAAATCCTTTAGTTGANGGTNTGCTGAATAATATTATTATATCATCNAAGTACAAAACAGAAAAANATCCNAACAGCCCGACNAAACAATTTAAATGGTTTATNACTGATCTCATTAATCAGGTTGAGTGCTACGCGAATTCCCCTCAAAAATACGAAACGCAAAGAAATTTCAATTGCCAATCTGTGAATGATATCGGTGTGCTCTTTTGGCTTAATAATCANTCAGACAGTGATGACGATTTAATAAGCAAGGTAACTTCTGCAAAATTTGATATAGTAGGAGATAGAACAATATATATTGTTGATAATAAGCGAGCAGGATTTATACTAAAAGTAATACAATACTTGAAATCACAAAATGAATATAATTATTNATTCTACTATCCTTCTACCGGGCGAAATATAAATCCATGCAATCGAAATAATACGGGNACTATTCTTCCTGTGGAATACTTAAACTCAAGTATTCTACCAATTAAAATGGAAAAGAAGAATAATCGTAACGAGACTTGCTTTATGCTTGCTACTATAGAAAAATTTGAAAAAGATTCTTTTATGCGTCTTATTGGATTAGCAAAAGATATTTCAACAAATTTATCTGGACAGATTATAATTGGATTTCCGGACTATAATTCTCTGATTCATGNAAACACTGTTAATCAAGCCAAAATGGGATTTGATGATAGTGATTTCACAANGACGGTTTCAGTCATAAATTATACAGACACCTTTAATATTTTTTGAGCTATGCAGATAGANCACAAAGATATAGATAAATTCCTACCATTTGGGGAAGCCTTACGTGGATTCGCCAATCAAAGATTCATATCAGCGCATGAATTACGCAGCATACTTAAAGAACGTGGAATATTTGTTCTAAGCTCAGACAAAGACTACATTGTACCCATATTGCAAACCTTACTACTTTCTCCCTNCGAGTTTGATAAAATTCGTGAAGCATTCTCTCGTAAGGAAGATAANGAAAAGAAAATTTCACGNGACATTACTTTCCCGATTGATTCAATTTTGTTTCAACCGGATATGATGAATGTTGATGTTGAAAGCTATTTAACGAAACACTTNCCAACTTGCGAACTTGCTCATCCAATATCATTCATACAAGATAGTCGCAATCCTAATCATATAAGGGCTACNTTTAAAATTATACGNCACGATCTAAACAAATCATGGTANGAACAAACNAATGAGTTCTGTGGTAGTGTGGAAATAATTAATGATAACGGCAAAGGGACTATTAGNATAACCCATACATCCTCAGAGACAAAAGATCTCGCTGAACACATTGTTAATGCTCAAATAAAACAATATAAAGCCAAGGGATTGCTTAAAGAGAATGCAACTCCGCAAAGGATTCTATTCTCTCACTTTACNAATTCNACAAGATTTNCTTTTTTCTTTCGCTTAACTACTAAAATTGAGAATAGTTCAATATTTACATTTATAGATATACAAGATATTTCTCTCAAGCCTCAAGATGATTGTGCATTGCCAGAAGAAATATTNTGGATGGAAGATGTACAACGCATTATAATTTCTGGTAAGTCTCTTAATAAAAAGACCTTCATGAAAGAAGAAAAGTTCTATCGTAATATAGAGGTNTGGAGTATAGATGCTTCTTTTGAATACAATTATCATGGACAAAAAGGGAGTGTTTGTATCTGTTTCGGTTTTCCTGACTTTAGTTCAAAAGGAAATGCAGCGGAATTTGAAGTTAATATCAAATCTTTGACTCCAAATAATTCTCTCAATCATANAGANAGGAAAGATTTGAAAACAAAACTTCTGATTGAAATGGATAAGCATAAATCTGCAGTATATGCTAATTATTTANANTANNNNAAAAATAAGGGCATGTCATGAGAGCAAACTTTATTAATTCTTTTGTAACAGNGTTGGCNGTCCATATAGTAGGGAATAAGATTGCTGATGACGGCTGTGTGTTGTCGAGNGCCTGTTTGTCGATATCTAAAGATTTAAACAAGATTCTGACTAATTATTTTCTAGGCTCNTTTTCATCGGATGAATACTATCAGTTGTTTCATGATAGTAGTTTAAATCTCAATGAAGTATATTCCTTCGTCTCGGAGATTTTCAANAATCCGGATTCTCTATACTCAGAATCGATAAATTTAGCCAAACATCTTTACAATGAAAGTATTTATCCNAATATTAAAGTAGGAGAATTTTATGTTGTATATTTTAAGGAGACAACATTTGATGNAGAAGAANTAGATGTATTAGGCTTATTTAAGACTGAGAGNAAACAGGTATTTCTAAAATCAAGTNTCAAGGATAATAATGTCAANATAACAAAAGATGANGGTGTAGATTTAAAAAAACTTGACAAGGGCTGCTTAATTTTCAATAAAAATAAGGAGACCGGATACATTGTAGCCGTTATTGACAACACAAACAAAGGCAATCAGGCAAAGTATTGGATTGAGGATTTTTTGCATGTTAANCAAATAAAAGACTCATATTCGAGCACTGAAAATGTTATGTCATTGACAAAATCTTTTGTTACGAAAGNATTATCACGATNAGATGAGATCTCGAAAAAAGAACAAGTAGATNTATTGAACAAATCATTACAATATTTTAAAGAAAATGACTCCTTTAATATTAATGATTTTGAAAANGAAGTTATAGCCAANCCTGATATGGTAATGAAGTTCAGAAGCTATAAAGAAGAGTATGAATCTACAAGAAATATTAATATCGAAAATGAATTTCTGCTTTCAGATTCGGCATTTAAGAAACAACAACGATCCTATAAAAGAACTATAAACCTTGATAAAAAAATTCAAATAACAATAAATGGAANTTCAGATAATATTGAAAAAGGCATAGACGNAAAAGGTACGTTTTATAAGATATACTATAGCAACGAAGAATAATAGTTATGATGGATTNTATGACTATNGACGANATAAAGGCATTGATTGAGGCGGATGAGTCGAGGACTNTGGAGCTGAAGAAAAGTACNGGCGANNTNAANGACGGNATGCANGCGGCNTGCGCGTTTCTGAATACGGATGGCGGNTGGCTNATTTTCGGNGTNACNCCAAAGTCACTNAAGATTNTNGGGCAGGANGTGACGGANGCNACGAAGCGGGAGATTTCNCAGGCTTTGGCAGGGATTGAACCAGCTTATGATATACAGCCGATATACGTGGATGTCCCGGATCATCCCGGCAACAAAGTAATTNCTTTCCATTTCGATGGTTGGAAATGGGGAGATCGTCCTTACACCTATAGAGGCAGACCTTACTACAANCTTGAAAGNACNACTAANNTAATGCCTCGCGATATGTATGAGGANCGTCTNAGGGCATACGANCCGCAGTCTTACGCTTGGGAGACNTTNCCGNCTAAGGGNGTNAGNNTTTCTGATCTNAACCGNGACAGGATACTTGGTTGTATCCGTCTTGGAGTTGANGGAGGACGAATCCCTGAGTCTGCATTGTCAGCTCCGATTGAGGACACTTTAGCAAAGTGGAAACTTACTGTCAATGGTGTGCCCACCAACGGTGCCGCTATGCTTTTCTCAAATAACATATACCCCTTCGACAATTTCCAGTTGAGATTAGCCCGTTTCCTCGGNAACAANAAACTTGANTTCATCGACAANCAACGTGNGGAAGGNAANTTCTTNGACCTTCTTGACGCGGGCATGGCNTTCTTCTTCAAGCATCTTAATCTCAGNGGNNNAATNACNAANAAAAGCNTNATGAGNGANGAGCGACTTGAAGTGCCNGTNNNNGCNNTGAGAGAAGCNNTNATCAACGCCTTATGCCANCGNCANTGGGAGAAACAAAATNTGACAATAAGTATNGCNGTNTATGANGACCGCGTNGAGATNGCCAATCCCGGTGTNTTCCCACCNCAGATTCCGATNGANAANATAAANGAATCGCATGAGTCATANCCCTACAATCGTAACATGGCGCAAGCCCTCTACCGCTCAACTTTCCTNGAAAGTTGGGGCAGCGGCATCCACCGCATCATCGAGGCTTGCCGCGAACAAGGAGTAGAAGACCCAACATGGCGTTGGGACGGCGGCTTCNTNTACGTNACCTTCAAACGACCGGTAAAAGCACATGAGACTGCAAAGGAGAACTTAGGGGATAATGAGACCCTAAGTACCCCCCAAGTATCCCCCAAGTACCCCCTAAGCACCCCCCAAGTCCAACTCCTGATTGAAAAAATCGGAGCTACTTACATGACAATGAAAGAAATTGCAGAACTATGTGGCGTGAAAGATTTAAAATATTTCCGAGAAAGTTATATTGCCCCTGCATTAGAAGCCGGGATAATAGAACGATTATACCCCAATCACCCCAAGCACCCTAAACAGAAATATCGGAAGACCAAAGCATAAAGCTATAGTCAATCATTCAACAAGGTATTAACAAATTTCAAAATTTTAAATTCATAACAAGTATAGTGGATATGAAACATAGATGCTATGCATTAGTTATTGGTATAAATAATTACACAAATAATACCACATTAACAAATGCGGTAAATGACGCTTTGGGAGTTGCACAGACATTTAGAGAGTTACGTTATGAAGTTAAATGTCTTGAGAATCCTACTTTTGATGAATTTATAGAAGCGTATGATAACCTTCGTCTAATATCAAATAATTATACTGTCATAGTAATTTTTTTTGCCGGTCATGGTATGATGAGTAATGCATCGGATTACATAGTGTTTTCTGATGCTGAAAACATGGATATCCATGGCGGGATGAAAGCTACCCGTAAATCGTATAGAATAGACGATATATATAAAGAACTACGTCAAGATACAAATGCCATTGTTATAACAATCATTGATGCATGTCGAGTTGATAAAGGAGAAGTGTTTAGAGGTGGTCATGCTTTTGTCCCATTCGGAAAAAATACTTCATTACCATATCAAACTTATATAGCGTTTTCTACATCTCCAGGTGCGCCGGCAAAAGATGGCATAACAACTCATAGTCCTTTTACCCAAGCTCTCTTAGAAGAAATTCCCAAAGAAGGCCAATCAATAGAGAAGTCATTTAAAAACGTTCGAAAAAAGATATATCAAGGATTTGGGTCACAACTTCCTTGGGATCATTCGTGTTTGGTAGATGAGTTCTGTTTCAATCATGGACAATTAAATCCTCATTATAGGGGTCCATATTCAAATGAAGTTTATAACTTTTCACAAATAGAGGCGGATCTGGATGGCCGAGTAACAACACTATTACGTGCTATAACCAAGAATCCTGATAAAAGTATAGTCAACGAAATAAATTCAACCTTATCCGAAATTAACGAAGATTCCCAATTTGTATTAGGAAAGTTATTGATTGATAAGTGTGCTGAGAATAACAATCTTTTAAAGATATTCACGCCTCAGTTCTTTTCTAAAACTCAAAATGGTAAAGACAATCATGTTCTGAATGGATTCCTATATGGATTTTATGCTGATACTGAAGATAATCTTAGGCCTTCTAATTATTTCGATAATGATATAGTGAATTTGGTTGGATTACTTGGAAGTATTAAGGATAATAAATCTTCTTTGAATTTTTTAAAGCAGGAATTATCGGAGTTCCATGATGATATACTTTATATTATAAATTTAGAGGACTGTAGAATAGATGTTAAACTAAAACAGACGGATAACTACTGCTCCTGTGAAAATTTGTTTTGTTTTGATGACATAATAGTGAATTATATGGACATAGAGTTAACAGAACATGATCTATATACAAGAAATTCACTATTGGAAGAGATTCAAACACAATATAATATTCCCAAATCAAAACAAAGATTAGTATCGTCTCCCATTTTAAATACTAATGATATTCTTGTTAGAATAGATTTTAATCTTCAATCATTATTAAATGAATATGTCATTATAAATGGTATCAACACTCTGGATGAAATGGGACATCATTATGAGTTTTTTGATCTTTATAATGTCGATATATCAAATGCTGAGGCAGAAGACGAGACTCTTTATCTTAATGGGTCATTTGATATAAATGCAATTATTTATGGAGATAGTGAGGAAGAAATAAAATTTGATGTCAATTTTGATGGAACCTATGAATTAGCATTAGTCTGCATTAATGATCAATGGAAAATAGACTCTGCAATCTCCCTAAAAATTAATACGGATTCGTTTTATCATTAGTTCCTCTGACAATCACAATATATACGAAGATAATTTCGTTATATTTGCAGATGGCTAGAGAGAGAACTTGCGAGCAACGACAGGGTTAATTCCGATGGTCTTATCGGAGCAGAGCGATGAAAAGCAATGCAATGCACCGTAGGAGCAAATGTTGGAGTTGCTGAAAGACACCTTGATAAAGAATTGATTTTTAGGATAATTGAAAAGTGGAATTTCCCAAGTGGGACCACTTAAACATCATTCAAAAGAAGTCAAAGCCTTGATAATTAGCATTATCGAGGCCTTGTCGCGTTTAAGGGGTTTATGTATCGGAGAAGAATGATGAAGGATGTGGGTGTGCCATCCGTGGCCGACCCCTCCGTGGGGCTTCTCTTCGGCTACGATTAATTTGAAATTATTCTCAATTCGCTATATTTCCACATAAATTTATGCACTGTATTTTCGACGGGGCCCAATTATATCACAATGTATTTTGTAACTTAAGTACAATCAATTACTTACGTGATGTAGGGCTGATGTAATCGTTTTTGTTCTGTATCGTTGTCTTTATGTGATAACGAGGGTCGGCGCTCATTTTCGGAGTGTGTTCCCTTGCTATATCTCATATAATTAAAACTCAATTCAAATGACTTCGATAAAAATAAAGTTCCGTCCATCAACTATCGCTGACCATGAGGGTACAATCTATTACCAGATTATTCATGAGAGAAAACCGCGGCAACTTCTCTCGAATTATCACATATTTATCCATGAATGGGATGAGAAACGCCAAATGGTGACTACCAACGAGAGCGACCGTAAGTATCTGATCCAATCAATACATGAACGTATCCGCTGGGATATAGAACGTCTCAGTAGTATAATCCGTAAGCTGGAGAGTAGCGGATGGCATTATACGTCAGATGATGTGATCAGAGAGTTCGAGCGTCACTCCAAAGAATACACGATCTTTAATTTCATGGAAAGTCTTATTGCGAAATTTAAGCAAAACAATAAAACACGCACATCTGAGACTTATAGATCAGCGCTAAATAGTTTCAAGAAATTTCGCAACGATGAGGATATTATGCTTGATTGTCTCAATTCTGATATAATGGAGGCATACGAGGCATGGCATAGAAGCAGAGGTAATACGGCAAATACCATATCCTTTTATACCCGAATACTCCGTGCGGTCTATAATAGGGCAGTTGAAGAAGAAATCATCGAAAACAGGAATCCTTTCAAACGTGTCTATACCGGGGTAGCTAAGACTGAGAAACGCGCATTGACTCTGCCTGTGATTAAAAAAATTAAAGAGTTGGATTTGTCGATGACTCCGGCTTTGGATTATGCACGTGATATGTTTCTGATGAGTTTTTATCTCCGGGGAATGAGTATTATAGACATGGCTTTTCTTCGTAAGAATGATCTTGTCAACGGTTCTGTCGTGTATCGGCGTCGAAAGACCGGTCAGAAACTGACAATTCTCTGGACCTCCGAGATGCAGTCAATACTTGAGAAATACTCGGAAAACGCCAGTCAATATCTTCTTCCGATTATAAAGAATGTAGGAATCAATGAAAGGGTATGTTACCGCAATGCCGGATATAATATAAACCGCAGTCTCAAGAAGATAGCCAAGATTATTAACCTGGATTTTAAATTGACCATGTATGTTGCCCGTCATTCCTGGGCGAGTGCAGCTAAAACTAAAGGTATCCCTATCTCAGTTATCAGCGAGGGTATGGGGCATGAGAGCGAAGCGACTACACAAATCTATCTTGCCAGTCTTGATACCTCGGTCGTAGATCGTGCCAACGACCTTATTATATCTTCAATATAAAAGATGTGTTAGTGTCGAAACCATCGTTGCTGACACTACAATGTTTAGCAAATATCCAACTCTCTACGTAAGAGTGACTTATTGAAATTACTACTTATAAATATAGCAATATGCTACTCTACGTAAGAGTGACTTATTGAACGTACAAAATTAGCAAATAATCGGCAAGTAGACAAATCGTTTAACTATTATTCGGCAAATAGAAAAATAATTTAACTATTAGCGAAAACTTCACTTAATTTTCAGACACTTACAAAATTTCAGATTTCATGAAAGGTAAGAAATAATTCATCTACGAGATCATTAGTACATTAGTGCGACGTAATGGATCTGCCGAATTGTTTAGCAAATGAGCATATGTTCATTTCATAACAAATTGAGTATATGTACGATGTAAAATATCCAACACTCTTACGTAGAGTAGCATATTGCTATATTTATAAATAGTAATGTAAATATCAGAAACACAGTTCTGAACAGTCATATGAAATACGATTATCCGTCAGACAATGAAATATACATACATACGGTTGAAGTACCGCCCGAACAACGTGATGAAGGTTTCGAACCTGTAATCGCACAAACGAAAACAATACATACACAGGAATAAGCATTGATGTCGCTGGATAGCTCAAATGTTTTTTCTAAAGTCGCTGAAGACAAGTTGTTATCTGATAGACATTCATATCTGTCGGAAGGAGGAGAACACCCTCAGAGTAATTGGGTATTCTTGTTTACTCACCGAATGAAACTTGATAAAGTCAACGATATATTGAATGATAGGTTTGAGACTTTCGTTCATAAAACTATTGTATATCAGCGTCGAGGGAAAGGTAAGACTGTAAAGAAAGAACTACCTACTATATCAGGACTTATATTCATACACGGAGCAGCCGACGATGTGCAGAAGTACTTAGACGACACATTGCCCGGATTGCGTCTGGTGAGAAATTACGGCACACATACAATAGCGGAGATACCCAATCAGGAGATGGCTGCATTCATGAGACTCTCCACTTTAGGAGAGGGCGCTGTTAGATTCATGCTCAATCCGATTGAATACTATTCAAATGGACATCAACTGATACGAATTACCTCCGGTGATCTAAAGGGTTGCGAAGGATATATAGTGCGACTGCACCGTGACCGAAAACTTATCACACAGATCGGTAATATGACTGTGGCAATTGGAGGTATCACCAAAGAGAGCTTTGAAAATGCCGAAGAGTTTGTGGAAATACGCAGGGTTCTAACTGATGGCTCCGAGGTTGACAACGGTCTTAGTCCGACAGAACAGGAGATCGCCCGATATTTTTTTACTCCTTCTAACGATCTCGAGGCGATGGCGATAGCCAAAAACTTAGATCCTCTCATCTCAAAGTTTCAGAAGGAGTTACATACTGGAAACGTTGTCGAGGCAGTTGATGACATATTATTCACCCTATCGGAGATTGCCGGCAGATTTGCCACCAAGTATTTCAAGAGTCTGTCAGTAGGTATTAACGATATATGTATAGACTTGGTCAAGATTTTGAAAGATGCTATTGACTCCCAAGTGATTGTTGGCACTACGAAAGACAAAGTCTTGATAGGTTTGGAAAGCATAATGTTACGCTATCCGGTAATACCGATAGATGAAATTATTAACGCAGCAGATTGATGATTATAGCTGTAGATTTTATTGATTATAAGCTTCGAATTCGTAAATGACCTCAGACGATAATAAAAGAATTGCCAAAAATACCATATTTCTATATGTGCGTATGCTTGTCAGTCTTGCGGTCTCCTTATACACCTCAAGGGTTGTTCTGGAGGTTCTTGGCGTATCTGACTACGGCATCTACAATTTGGTTGGAGGGGTTGTTGGAGTGTTCGGGGTTTTAAACGCTTCAATGTCAAGTGCAACCTCTCGATTCCTCAATTTCGAATTGGGTAAGGAAGGAGTGCTAAAACTAAAGGAGATATTCAGTAGTGCAATGGTAATACATTGTGCGATAGCCTTAATTGTTGTAATCGTAGCAGAAACAATCGGACTATGGTTTCTTAATCATAAACTGATTATTCCGGTTCAAAGCATGTACGCAGCCAGATGGGTTTACCAACTATCAATTTTGGCAGCAATAATATCGATAACGCAGGTGCCCTATAATGCCGTAATTATGGCTGAAGAACGAATGTCGGTTTTTGCATATTTTGATATTGTCGGAACGTTTCTAAAGCTTGGTATAGTATATCTGTTATTGATTTTACCGGGTTACAAATTGATTTTATATGCTATACTTATGGCACTTGTAAGCATAGGCATGATGATGGTGTATAGGATTTATTGCACAAGGCATTTTAAGTATTGTCGTTTGTCATTAAAGCATATTGATAAGGGATCTGTAAGACCTATGTTGACTTTTTCTGGCTGGGATTTGTACGGGAATATAAGCGTTATGGCAAGAACACAAGGTGTCAGCATATTAGCGAATATGTTTTTTGGTACAGTTATCAATGCTGCCATGGGGATTGCGAATCAAGTACAAGGAGCCTTAAATGGTTTTGCCTCAAACGTAACTCTGGCTTTGAAACCACAGATTATTAAAAGCTATGCTGCAAAAAACTACCCATATATGTCGCAATTGTTGTTTATCGGTGCTAAATATTCGTTCCTGATTATTTTATTGTTGGGTCTACCGATATTGATAGAAACACCTTTCGTGTTGCAAGTATGGCTTAAAACAGTTCCTGAATATACGGTATCAATTTGTCGGTTGAGTCTTGTATTTGTATTCTTTTCGAATATGTCGGTGGTATTGGTCACAGGGGTACATGCTACCGGTAATATAAAGTCTCCAAGCTTTATTAATGGCTCCATGTATCTGTCTGTGTTGCCTATTTCTTACATTGCTTATAAGTTGCATTTTAGTGTATACATACCTTTCATACTCAACGTAATATATGTCTTCATTGGAGCAATATTAAATTTTTATTATACAAAAAGATATGTCAAGATACTTTCACTACGGAAATTTCTGTTGAACGTTGTATTGAGATGTTTGGTGGTCGCCATATTGTCAGCAATATTGCCAATAGTTTTATCTAACCACATGCAATATGGCTGGTTCCGCTTCATTACGGTCTGTGTAGTATCTTTTTCTTCTACAGTTATATTTTCATTGTTATTTGCTATGAATGGAGCTGAGCGCCAGATGGTTTTCAACGCATTAAGTAAATTTAGACGACGTATTACATATGGTAGCTGATTTAGTCTCAATGATAACACCGTGTTATGGCACTGCCAGTTATTTGCCTAAACTACTTCGTTCAATCATTAAGCAAACGTATCCTCAAATAGAGCTGTTTGTAATCGATGACGGTTCTCCGGATGATATTCAGGGGGTAGTAAAGGAATTTGAGCCTGAGTTTCGAAAGAAGGGATATCGTATTGAATATATTCGACAATTTAATAGCGGACAATCAGTCGCAATTCAAAACGGACTGGATAAAATAAACGGAGAGTATTTGGTTTGGCCTGACAGCGATGACTTCTATGCTTCCGAAAATTCAATATCAAAAATGGTTGATCGCTTTAAGTTAAGCGGTCAAGATGTGGGAATGGTAAGAACGCAGGAGATCATTGTCAGAGATAATGCCGAAAATACTCCGATACAAACATTAGGTAAGAATGCAAAAGAGGAAGAAAGCCGGAGTCTATTTGAAGATTGCCTTTTGCAAAAAAATGGGTTCTATTTTTGCTCTGGAGCCTATATGATAAAGTCTGAGGCATTGATGTCAAGTACCAGATTACCAATATATACAGAAAAAGATGCCGGACAGAACTGGCAGTTGTTGTTACCTGTATTGTATAATTATAGATGCTCCACAATTCTGGAGCCATTATATAATGTTGTCGAGCGTATAACATCCCATTCGAGAGTGAATAAATCATACGAACGTTCATGTCAGCGTATTGAAACTTACAAAAGGACTCTTTTAGGAACGTTACAGAACATTCGTAATATATCAGCTGATGATTTACACAAGTATACTGAAATGGTAGAAGCCAACAATCAGTATATACACTTGATTAATGCTTTAATATATAATAAAAAAGCAGAATCAATCCGTCTGTTCCAGCAGTTAAATGAGCAAGGTCATCAGATTGACAAAAGAACGATGATAAAATATATTCTGTTGCGTATTGGTATGCTTGATACTATCCATAAGTCAAAAAAAATAATTAGTCACATATTAAATTAGTATGAAGATTGGTATAGCTACGCAATCACTGCTATGGAATTACGGTGGTGTCATCCAAAATTACGCACTCCATAAAGTTCTGATTCGCTTTGGGCATGAACCGATTACGATTGATTACATCGGGCATAAGAATTTATTTGGACACATTAAATCGGCACTTAAGACCCTGCTTTTATACCCGTTCCCGAGTAAACGTCGTGGGGCGTTATCATTCCGTAACAAGCGTTTAAATCCAATTATCGATAGTTTTATTCGACAATACATTAAGACGACAAAACAAGTGGATCACTACTGTCCTTCTCTAATTGATGCTTATAAGCTGGAAGCATTGATTACCGGAAGTGATCAGGTATGGCGTCCATGTTATAATCCTTATCTGAAGGATCTGTATCTGGATTTTGCAAAAAATAAAAATGTATTGAGAATTGCTTATGCTGCTTCGTTCGGTACCTCGGAAAAAGAATATACTGATCAAGAAATAAATGATTGTTTCAGCGCGGCTAAAATGTTGTCGGCGGTCTCTGTCCGAGAGGGTTCCGGTATAAACCTTTGTTGGGAGTATTTTAATGTTGAAGCACAAGAGGTTCTTGATCCTACATTGTTATTGACTGCTGATGATTATCAAGAACTGACTAAAGATATTCAGACTGCTAAGGGGAAATATATCGGAGTATATGTGCTTGATAAAAGTCCTTATATTTCCGAAATAGTAAGTAAGATTTCTCAAGAAAAAAAGATTCCTACCGTTTACCGTGCTACCGAGAATACTCCGGGTATGTCGCCTAAAAAATGGATATCGTTATTTCGGGATGCTGAATTTATTATAACGGATTCATTCCATGGTACAATCTTTTCCATAATATTCCAGAAGCCATTCCTCTCAATTTGTAATATGTACCGAGGAGGAGATCGGTTTATATCTCTTCTGGAACCATTGGGACTCATGCAAAGACTCATCTCGTATAATCAACAAGATATTGAAAGTCGATATTCGGATGATATTGATTGGCAAACGGTTACTGATAAATTATGTGAAAAGCGAATATCCTCGTTGAAATTCATTAAATCTTCACTTGATAAGAGGAGGTCATAATAATAAATTATACTCTTCACGGTATCAAGTAAATGTTGTTCATTCGTCTTTGACTGCGAAAAAAAGTTCGCTGGAATCAGTTGATTTAAAACTTAAAATGAAACGCATTAAGACTTATGTCATAAATCTTCCCCATGCTGTTGTGAGGCGTAAGTATATGGAGGAGCTTCTTTCCTCTAAAGATATCTTTGATGTAGAGTTCCTTGAGGCTGTCGATGGTAGAAACCTTACTGATAACGAGCGGCGAAACTGTTTCGATTACGATAGTTGTGTAAGATTGATAGGACGTGAACTCAATGATGGTGAAGTAGGTTGCACTTTGTCTCATCGCAAGGCTTATGCCGCACTTCTGGCATCCGAGTATGATTATGCCATTGTTTTTGAAGATGATATCTCATTTATGCGTAATCCGGAAAGCCTTGTTTCGCTTGATCTTGACTCTGTACTCATCACCGAAACTCCCCGAGTCGTAATGCTGTCAGGCGATTATTGGTTTTGGTCTAAGGGTAAGATTGTATCAGTCTACGACTGCAATGGTGCGTATGCATATATCATAAATCGAGCCGCTGCGGGCTTGCTGCTATCCCGGCCGGCATGTTGTGTGTCCGACCAATGGAGCCATTATAAGACCTATGGTCTTGATATCAAGGCTGTTCATCCGTATATTGTAGATGCGAATCTAAGCATGGATTTACTCTCATCGGATGTTGAGCAAGATACATGGGGCATCAATCGTAGAAGGATGGACATAAGAGCCATAATTGACAGCTATGTAGCTGCTATCCTACGGCGTACTCTTAAGATGACAGGACACTTTGAAAGTAAAATTCGAGTTCTGCATAATAAGATCGTAGAGAATTAAGTAGCTGATATGCGAGATCCGTTACTTGATAGGACTTTTTTTATTGTATCGTTTTAATTTGAACAGTTGCTTAACAATTGATGGAGATATGAAACAAGCAATTGGCAACGTTGTTAAAAAAGCGATTTGCTGGAACAGAATTCGAAGTCTGTTATTGATAAGACAACACAAGAGAATCTCTCAATTATGTAGAGGTCTGCTGTCAGAGCCGGAGATATATCGTAATATAGTGGATTTAAAACCTAAAAAGACTTTTGAATCTGATCATATCATATGGCAATACTGGGGACAAGGGTATGACTCGGAGCAATTGCCGGATGTTGTAAAGATATGTCTTGACTCAGTGGATAAATATGCCGGAGATGCTATTGTTGTTAGGGTGTCCGACAAAAATATCGGTGATTATATCACTTTACCTGGATGGTTGGAAGCCAAGAAAGAAAAATTCCCGAAAGCGAATTATTCTGATTTAGTACGTTGTATGCTGCTTCGGGTATATGGAGGATGCTGGTTGGATGCTACCGTACTCCTGTCAGATGAGATACCCACCCGGTATTGGGAGGCTGATCTGTTTGTTTATTGTAGAGATGACCTTGAGATAAATAAGGCATATTGGGAGAATACATTTGCCGCTTACTTTGGGTGGGGAAAAGGATTTAAAGTCAGGATGCTTAATAGCATAATATTTTGTAAAAGAAATAACCAGTATATTTCTGAGGTGGTCGATATACTTTCTTATATTTGGAAAAATGCAGAAGACTATCCGCACTACTTCTTTTTTCAGATACTTACGGAAGTGATGATCGAAGATGGATACCTGAGAAATTTCCACACGGCTAATGATTGCCTGCCACACTATCTTCAGCAATTCATTAATGATCCAAAGTTTAATCTTGCGTCATGTGATGAAATTTTGAAAATGACTCCAATTCATAAACTGACATATAAATTCCCGGAAGTAGCCGTCAAGCTTAGACAGCTCATCTGATCATGTATCGTCATGCATTTCTAATATTGGCTCATGAGAGCGAGAATCAGTTGCAGTCGCTTCTTACGGCTCTTGATGCTGAAGGCTGTGACGTATATGTTCACATCGACGCTAAAAGCGGCTTTGACGGGATGTCATTGACGATGCGTAATGGTCAGCTCTATATACTGTCGAATAGGATTGATTGCCGTTGGGGCGATTACTCGCTTGTAGAGGCTGAACTCAATCTTATCGAAGAGGCGTCGCGCAATGCTGATTATGCATATCTCCATCTCATCTCCGGTACTGATTATCCTCTTAACGGAGTAGGGCATATCTTTGATTATTGTAAGATAAACTCAGGAAAGGAATTTATCGGCTTTTCGCAAAATGTAACTGATAGGGAGCTTGAATGGCGCTATGGGCGTCGGTTTTTGTTCTGCCGTGATTTCCAAAATCCGTCGCTGGTGAAGCGTATGATGGGCAGGATATATGCCTCACTGCAGTCTCTCCCTGATCTTGGAAGAAAGATTGACGCGGAGGTTAGGAAAGGTTCGCAATGGTGTTCCATCACAAGTGAGTTTGCCCGCTACGTACTTTCGCGCAGGGATTGGATAAGAAAACATTTCAGCCATACATACTGTCCTGACGAAGCCGTTATGCAGACCTTGGCATGGAACAGCCGTTTTCGCGACAGAATATTTGATGTTGCGGATGAGTTTCGGGGATGTATGCGCTTCATACCTTGGGTTGACGGATGCCTGCGTCCTTTTGGAGCGGAAGACTTCACCGCGATGAAGCAATCGGAACGGTTCTTCGGACGTAAATTTTCACTCAAAGACATTGAAACTTATGAGCGACTGTAAGGTATCTGTAATCGTCCCGGTCTATAACATAAGACGCTTCATCGGTGAGTGTCTGCGTTCTTTGATGTCTCAGACAATGAAGGAGGTGGAGTATATCATAGTGGATGATTGTTCCGCCGACGGTAGCTATGACGCAGTGATGGAGATGGTGGCTGGCCGACCTGACTTCATAGTGGTGCGCCATGAGCGAAATCTCGGTCTGCCGGCTGCTCGAAACACTGGTCTTGAGATGGCTTCCGGCGAATATATCATACATTGTGATGGAGACGATTTCATGGAACCGGAAATGGTAGAGAAACTGTATGAATGTGCGGTCCGTAACAAAGCCGACATGGTTTGGTGTGACTGGTATCTCTCCTTTACCGACAGCGAACGCTACATGAAGCAACCAACCTTCACAAATGGTCATGACGCTGTTATCAGCATGCTCAGGGGGAGCATGAAATATAACGTCTGGAACAAACTTAGCCGCCGATCTCTTTACGACGGACTGACATTCCCCGCAGGACGATCGATGGGCGAGGATATGACAATGATTAAGATTGCAGCCAAAGCCGGCGTAACCGCTCACGTCCCCGAGGCTCTTTACCATTACCGTCGCACCAACACAGAGGCACTGACACAAAACTATTCGCCGCGCAAGCTTAAAGAAATTAAAGAAAACACTCTTGACACGGTCGAGTTCCTGAGGGCTTGTAGTGAAGTGTCGGATGTCGATGTCAAGAGGTTTCTGCTTAATGTCAAATTACCATTTCTGTTCACCGGTAAACGTGAAGACATAAAGAGATGGCAAGAGTGGTTTCCGGAGGCCAACAGTGAAATACTTGGAAATAAGAACCAGTCAATAAGAGTGCGTCTGCTTCAATGGTGTGCATCAAAAGGATTGCAGTGGGTTAATATACTCTACTATAATCTGGTGCAAAGAGTAGTTTATGGTAAGCTATACAAATAATCAGATAGTCAGGATATTTGCGATTGTGTTATCGGCTATAGCTGTAGAACTCTATTTCTTCCCGCTAAAGACGTATGGCATGCCGATAAACTCAAAAACTATCTTTGCGGCTATAGGTTTGGTAGTAGCCATAGTGGAGATGGCAAGAAAAGGTTATGGCATACTTCGTACGGACTTGATTTTGCTGACCGGATTAGCCTTTCTGGTGTCGCTATGCAGTTATGCCTCATTGACAATAAATGCCACCTCTGACACCACTTATCAGACCTATATCATTTCAATGTGGGTATGGCTGGCGGCAGCATATTTTACGCTGTGGGTGGTTAAGCATTGCTGCGGATCGGTGTCGATCAACACGCTGACATACCTGTTGCTTGCAGCGTCTGTCTTTGAATGTATCACGGCTTTAGGAGTGGATATGAACCCGACTGTGTACAGATGGGTCAATTCCATTACAGATCATGAATGGGTTGAGAGTGTGAAGCGTATGCATGGATTGAGTGCGGAACTTGACACGGGAGGTATCCGTTTTGGCGTAGTGCTTATAATGATCAGTTATGTTATCTGCGATATAAAAGATAAGTCGTCAGGTTGGACTTTAGCAATTCTATGGCTATCATTTGTAGTCATTACGGTCATAGGTAACATGATTGCACGCACCACCATTGCCGGCACCGCAATAGGATTAGCCTATATTTTATGGAAAAGCAGACCCACAGGCGCCAGAATTACCCCCGGGCAGATGAAGATGATGCGTGTGATAGGTTTGACAATTGTGATTGCATTACCCCTGATTGTGTATTACTACAATAATGACTCAANNATTCACNNCNATCTGCGATTCGCCTTTGAAGGATTCTTTTCACTTGCTGAGAAGGGAGAATGGGACGTGTCATCAAACAACACNCTTAAAAGCATGATTGTGTGGCCNGATAATCTCCACACATGGATATTGGGNGACGGTTACATNGAAAATCCTAAGGATGATCCTTATTATGTGGGCGAAGTAACTAAAGGATATTATAAGAATACGGATATTGGTTATCTCAGGTTTATATTCTATTTCGGNATAATNGGGCTTTTANCGTTTACAACGTTTATAGTTATTTCAGCANGAGCCTGNATGANACGACTGCCAAAATACCGATCNATGATTCTTCTCCTGCTGATACTCAGTTTTGTNGTGTGGTTGAAAGTATCAACTGACCTTTTCTTCATTTTCGCATTACTATTGTGCGTTGATATTATTCAGGAAGATAGCGGTGAGCGAAAACTCATCAAAGAGGATATTATAGTCAAAATCTGATGAAGATCGCTTACTGCATAGCCGGTACAAGACATTCCGGTGGAATGGAACGTGTTCTTGCCAATAAAGCTAACTGGCTTGTGGCTCATGGTCACGAGGTTATAATCATCACTACCGATCAGCATGNNGAACCATCNTANTTTGAGATGGATCCGCGNATACNTCATTNTGATTTGGGCATAAACTATGAAGATAANAACGGCAAGTCATTCTTTAACAAACTATGTTGCTATCCGTTCAAACAGTTACGTCATCGCCGTCGGCTTGCAGCGTTGCTNAAACAGTTACGACCTGACATAACGGTGTCGATGTTTTGTAACGATGCCGGTATAGTCCCATCNATCAATGATGGCAGTGCAAAAGTGCTTGAAATACATTTCAGCAGGTTCAAACGTACGCAATATGGCCGNAAAGGGCTATGGAGGTTGGCTGACCGNTTGCGCTCTCACANTGANATAAAAACAGTAAGGAAATATAAAAAGTTCATAGTCCTTACGGAGGAAGATCGCGGCTACTGGGGTAATCTTCCTAATATGGNTGTAATCCCCAATGNATGCAATTTGCCTTTAAGTCANGAATATAATATCGGCTCNGGAAAGGTTATTGCTGTAGGGCGGTTTTCTTATCAGAAAGGTTTTGATCGCCTTGTTAAGGCGTGGAAACAAGTTGCCGAAATCCACGCCGGCTGGTCACTTCACATTTATGGAAACGGAGAAAAGGATGATATATNTCAGATGATCAATACTCTGAATATCAGTCATTGTGTCCATCTTCATGATGCTACGGCAGACATCATTAACCGCTACAAGGAATCATCATTCCTGGTNATGACATCACGTTATGAGGGGTTNCCTATGGTTATGATAGAGGCGCAATCNTGCGGTTTNCCGGTTGTTTCATTTGATTGTAAGTGCGGTCCAAAGGATATAATAACNNATGGTGTAAACGGATTGCTTGTGAAGGAGGGTGACATCANCNGACTGTCATCANCGATATCCNGGATGATNGATAACCCTGAATTAAGATTGGCGATGAGTAATGCCGCTATTGAGAAGATGGTGGATTACGATGAGACAACAATAATGAANCGTTGGGTAGAATTATTTAATTCCATAAGATGAAAACCATAGTTGTGTCAGCTGTTAATATCCGTAAAGGCGGNACTCTGACAATCCTTCGTGACTGTCTGAGTTATCTTTCCTCACTGGCNGCCTCCGGCGAATATAGGATAGTAGCACTTGTTCACAAACGGGANNTGGCANATTTCGCCGGNATTGAATACATTGAACTGCCCGATTCTGTAAAAAGTTGGTTTAATCGTCTGTGGTGCGAATATGTAACGATGAAGAAACTGTCTGCACAGATTGGCAATATNGATTTGTGGCTCTCCTTGCATGATTCAACNCCAAGAGTTGAGGCAAAGCGTCAGGCCGTATACTGTCANACTTCATTCCCGATACTAAATTGGAAAATCAACGATCTTCGCTTTGATTATAAAATAGTTCTGTTCTCTATTTTTACGAAATACGTTTACCGATTCAGGTGTCATAAAAATCANAGAATGATTGTGCAGNCAAAATGGNTGCGCAGATCTCTTTCAGATATGATAGGATATCCTGAATCAGGNTTTATNGTGGCTCCACCTGTAACATCTGCTCAGCCGGTGATAAATTCACATNNCTCCTCATTAAAATACAGATTNATTTATGCNGCCACGCCNGATTGTCATAAAAACTTTGAGTTGATATGTCAGGCTGCAAAGATGCTCGCAGAAGAAACAGGCAATAATAAATTTGAGGTGATATTGACCATTACCGGACATGAAAACAGATACTCTTCATGGCTGNATAAGAATTGGGGTGATGTTGCGCCTCTNCGTTTTGTAGGTTTCATGCCAAAGGAGAACCTGTTTGAGTTGTACGCCACATCAGATTGCCTGATTTTTCCGTCACGAGTGGAAACATGGGGTCTACCTATTTCTGAGTATGCCGGTTTCAATAAGCCTATGCTTCTTGCCAATCTNCCTTACTCACATGAAACTGCGTCCGGAGCATCACGGGTNGCATTCTTTGACCCTTCAGATCCTCAGGAATTGAAAAAGCAGATGAAGTACCTGGTATCNGGTGATNACTCGTTCCTTAAATCAATAGAAAAACAGCCNGATGATNAGCAAACTGCTCACTCCTGGCAACAAATGTTTGACTTATTATTNAAAGATTGACCGCAATCACATACGGTTATTATAGATATTTANCATTCAAATGTCACAATTTAACCCAAGAGTACTACAACTCGGCAAATTTTATCCNATTNCCGGTGGTGTTGAGAAGGTTATGNATGACCTNACTACCGGATTGGCTGAAAAGGGNGTAAGNTGCGATATGCTATGTGCCGCAGTCGACGGNGATGGCNTNGAGAAATCATTGTCTCCGNATTCCAGGCTGATNTGCACGCCGNCACTCTTCAAATTTGCTGCCACGATGATTTCTCCGGCAATGATTACGAAACTCCGTANAATCTGCAACCAATACGACATCATCCATGTGCATCATCCNGANCCNATGGCGAGTCTTGCACTTCGGTTGTCAGGATTTTCCGGAACGGTNGTNTTGCANTGGCANAGNGATATANTACGCCANAAACNGTTCCTCAAATTATATATGCCATTGCAGNCATGGCTTCTGAANAGGGCNGATGTCGTCNTCGGCACANCTCCGGTATATCTGANCGAGAGNCCNTATCTNAAGNNGGTGCANCATAAGACNGCAAGCTTACCNATAGGNGTGGATGNNATGCAGCCNGACAAAAGCACGACAGAGNNAATNAGGGCGCAATACGGCAATCGNAAGATTNTTTTCTCGCTCGGTCGCCTGGTCCATTATAAAGGNTTTTGCCACCTGATTGACGCTGCATCATNNCTCGATGACGACTACGTNGTGCTGATCGGCGGCACAGGNCCTTTGAAGGCAGANCTTGAAAATCAGATAGCCCGACTCGGACTGGAAAACAAGGTAAAGCTATTGGGNCGTATAGACGACAGNGAATTACCGTCATATTACGATGCCTGTCGGGTATTNTGTNTCAGCAGCNTACAGAAAACCGAGGCATTTGCCATTGTGCAGATTGAGGCTATGTCNTNTGGCAAACCGATTGTCGCCACCAAGATCAAGCAGTCAGGAGTGTCGTGGGTCAACNCTCACCGTGANTCNGGGCTGAACGTAAGTACTCANGCTCCNGAAGAGCTTGCCGACGCCATAAAGGAAATTACCAAGGACGATGACGTATACTCGGCTTACTCACGNCGCGCCAAGGACCGATACANCACATTATTTACAAAAGAAANAATGGTNGANAATTGCATTAAGATTTACNAAAACANATGGAAAAAGTANTTAANACANTTCTGTTNATTATGCACCGAGGCAANGAGACNTCNGATTGGGAAGACGAGCAAAGTTTCGATTACGGNGCGTTTATCAAACGCACATTTGACATCATCTGCAGTATNGNAGGAATGATAATCTTNTCACCNCTATATCTATTCTTATACATCGCGGTCAAGCGTGAGGATGGCGGNNGCGCCATNTTCAAGCAGGAGAGAGTAGGTTATAAGGGTGAGGCATTTACGCTTTACAAATTCCGTTCCATGNCGCTTGACGCGGAATCGGAAGGCAATCCGCTCCTATGCAGCGATAAAGACGACCGACTCACNCATGTCGGCAGTTTCNTTCGCTCTCATCATCTCGATGAATTACCTCAGTTATGGAACGTATTACGGGGCGACATGAGCNTTGTCGGNTATCGTCCCGAGCGTCAATATTTCATTGACAAAATCTCTGCTNACAATCCCAATTATAAAAAACTTTATGCCATGAGACCGGGATTGTTCTCAAAGGCNACATTATATAACGGATACACCGATACGATGGAAAAGATGCTGATACGTCTTGACATGGANCTTGATTATCTCGCCAATCATTCTTTTTGGGGCGATGTGAAGATAATCTGGCTTACGGCATACTCCATCATTTCCGGCAANACGTTCTGAAGAATACTTACACAATGTTTGAAAAACAAAAAACACTGACATTAAAAAAAATCGGNCAAAGTTTTATGCTCGTAGAGTCTGACGGCAAGGAGCTGAATATGACAAACGTNTANAGCATGAACTCGACCGCCGCATGGCTCTGGATGTATATCGACACACCCTGNAATGCGATTGANGNAATTGCCGCTGCCATGTNCGAGGAATATGAAGTGGATCTCACCACAGCTATCGGTGACATCACTCGTCAGATCGCTCAGTGGCGTGAGATGAGCCTGATAAAATAAACGGATGTTATCCTCACGTTTGCACACGGCTTTCTTTGATTTACTCCGCAGCGGACTGTGGGGCAAACGATCCGTGATGGCTCTTGACAACATTTCNTCCGATGACTGGGNGGAAATATACNATGAGTCTGTAAAACAGACTGTTTCAGGTCTGATTTATGATGGAATCGTTAATGCCGACCTCGACTCATTGCCTGATAATGACCTGATTGCCAAATGGACGGTAAGAGTTGTCAGAATCGCTAATTACAACGCGAAAGTAAATAAGACCATTTCGACACTTGCCAAGTCGCTCAATTCAAGAGGCATAGCACCGATACTACTCAAAGGTCAGGCAACTGCAATGTTATACAATGAGCCGACCTTGAGGGAGAGTGGTGANATCGACTTCTTTTTTCAAGATGAAAAAGCACTTGCGACTGCGTGCGAGATAGTTGGAAAGGGNTTTATGACCGAACGTAAAAGTGACGGATCGTATGTGTGCAACCGCAATGGAGTCACTGTCGAACTGCACTCCAAGATGTTCGACATGGTCAGTTCCTCGCAGAGGAAACACCTTTCAGAAGCCGTCTCTGCTCTTGGATTCAGACGCATGGATTGGACAGAAGATCCGTCAGTGGAAATCCTCACGCCGACACCTGTACTGAATATGCTGATGCAGAATCTTCACATCCTGCGCCATGCCTTGAGTTTCGGTATAGGTCTGAGACAACTGTGCGACTATGCAGTCTGNTACAGAGNTTTGAATGACAGCGAGATAATCAGTCTCTCACGAATACTCGACAAGATGGGACTGTGCAGATGGAACAATATGCTGATGTCATTTCTGGATACTTATCTCTATGGCAATGCTNAGTCGATNTCACCATGTACTTTGTATAAATTAGTAATGCAGACAGGTAATTTCGGGTTCGGTGCTGAATCGAGATCATGGAATAGNGTTGTCGCAAATAACATCCGCTTATTTCCCACGGTTCCGGTTCAGTCGCTGACAACCGTATTAAGCTTGTTGGCAAGACGATGAAAACAACAGTTCATTACACAGTCGCTGATTTCACATTCAGCGTTACTGCTGACTCGCAGATCGTGGAACGAATGTCCTCATTCGAGCCATTCCGCGAATCCGTGTGTTGTTCCGACATCCTGTTTGATGCCTCGGTCCACCTAACCCCGACACCTTCAACCCATCTCTCGGGAATGGAGCCGGTTGAAGATATAAGTAATGATTTCGGCAGGATACGGATGTATCGTGGCGAGGAATGTTATCATTTCGAGGTCACATTCGGTGACTCTGATGCATCCCATACCATGACCGTCGATACCGGTTTCACTCAGGCAGACATCCATCTCAATAGCTCTGACATTTATCTGACTAACGCCTTGTCATCATTGCTGCATATCCTCTACTCGATGGCGATTCTCCCCAAGGGTGGTGTAATGACCCACGCCTCATGCGTGACTCTTGATGGAAAGGGTTATATCTTCTTAGGTAAAAGTGGTACGGGCAAAAGCACGCACGCATCCTTATGGCTGCAAAACTTTACCGGGTGCTCACTCCTTAATGATGACAATCCCGTAATAAGAAACATCGACGGCGTCATAAATGTTTATGGAGCTCCNTGGTCAGGAAAGACACCATGCTATAAAAAAGCCTCGGCCCCGTTGCATGGAATCGTGCGCCTTGAGCAGGCGACAGTCAACCGATACATTCCGCTCACCGAGGCATCTGCCTTTGCCGGACTGCTCCCGTCCTGTTCGGTGATTCAATCCGATTGCACACTTACGGAGTACCTTTATCGGACACTCATCTCAGTGTGTGAAAATACCACCATAGGACTGTTGAGATGTCGGCCGGACAACGAGGCGGCCTCGATATGCCGGGATAGCCTTTGTATAAAGAAAAAATAATCAACCACATTCATCAATGCACAAGTATTTATTATTCACATTGCTGTTCATCGCGACGCTGTGTTCATGCAGTTCAAAGAAAGAGATAGTATACCTGCGGGATATGCAACCTGTCCAGGAATATCACTTTACTCCAGATAAGGAGACCGTGATCCAGCCCAACGACTTATTGCAGATTTCCGTCAGCTGTAAGCGTCCTGAACTTGCATTGCCATTCAATCGTCAGAACAGTGCGGTCTCGGTGACCGAAGACGGCAACGTATACGCACAGTCGGGAGGGGCGACTACCCATGACAACAGTTATCGTGTCAACAAGCATGGCGACATTATTTTTCCCGTACTGGGCAAGATACATGTCGCAGGATTCCGTCTCTCACAGATCAGCGATATAATTCGCTCAAAAATAATTGACGGTGATTATATCAAGGATCCTCAGGTAGCTGTTGACCTGTTGAATTTCAAATACACCGTAATGGGAGCTGTCGGTCATAACGGAACATTCTCAGCCGACGGTGACCGTGTGACACTGCTGGAAGCCATTGCTAAGGCCGGCGACATCTCACCCAATGGCAAAATCGACAATGTGAGGGTGATACGTGAGGTCGATGGCAAACGAATGGTGCTCGAACATGACCTGACCAGCTATGAGATCTTCGACTCACCCTTCTACTATCTGAAACCCAACGACATCGTGTATGTCGAGCCTAAATATAAGAATAAGGATAAGGAGGCCCGCGGATGGCAGATCACATCATTGGTTNTCAGCATCGCGTCGGTTATCACATCGCTGTTATGGGTATTAAAATAAGTCAGAATGAACAATAATCAGAATAAGCTCAATCCCGAACAGGGAGTCAATATCGCAGACCTCTTCTATTATCTGCTGTCTAAATGGAAATGGTTTGTGGTATCGGTTATCGTATTCGGTACGATAGGATGGTATCGTTATGCCACCGCGCCTGAGATATATTTCAGCACAGCCACAGTCATCATCAAGGACCCTTCAAACAAAACCGTGACAGCCGGACTCGATCGGTTTGACAGCTATATAAACAAGGTAAATGTAGCAAACGAAATACTTCAGTTCCGCTCGATTGGAATGATCGAGGATGTAGTGCAGCGTCAGCATCTCGACATTGATTACACAATGAAGGATGGGCTCCGCACCACCAACCTCTACACCAACTCACCCGTACAGCTGACGCTCAAAGATGTCCTCNCCGAACGTTACTTTTCTTTCAAANTGGTTGCGCTCGACTCNGCNCACGTNGTTATTTCCGACATCAAGGGCATTCNCGGAGTTGAGTCGCAATATAAAATTCCGCTCGGCAAAGAGTTCAGACTCGGTGATGAAGTCATCACGATCACACCGACCAACCATTACGGTCCGAAATGGAGAGATCAGGAGATCGAGATAACGAAACTGCCTGAGAGCAGTGTCGTCGACTACTTTCTCGCCAATCTGGCTATCCGCCAGGAGGAGGACGAATCGTCGATTCTCAATATCTCTATTCGTGACACCTCTCCGCTGCGTGCCGCCGACTTCATCAACACACTTGTCGCCGTCTACAATGAGGAAGCTATCCGCGATAAGAATCAGGTGGCGATCAATACCGCCAACTTCATCAACGACCGTCTGATTATAATCGAGAACGAACTTGGTCATGTCGAGTCTAATCTGGAGCGNTACAAGCAGGCCAATCAGATCGTAGACATCGGTACTACCGCCAGCCGGTATGAAGGTGAGGTTGCGAAATACGCCCAGGAGGCGGTCGACCGTGAGACTCAACTCAAATGGGCTGGATTTATNCNCGANTATCTCAATGATCCGACCAAGAGTCGTGAACTGCTACCGACCAACACCGGTCTCGAGGGCACTAACATTGACTCATATATTACAAAATACAACTCGCTGAAACTCAAACGCGACCGAATTGCTGACGATAGCGGTGACGCCAATCCCGTCTTGGAGGAGCTTGATCAGACGCTCCATGGACTCCGTCAGTCAGTAGTCCGTTCGGTTGANAATCTCATTGTCAACCTGGATGTGCAGCGCNAGGATGCTCTCAATCGCGAGGCACGCTCGCAGGCACGNACGGCATCGATACCCACCAAGGCTCGCAACCTGTTGTCGATTGAACGCCAGCAGAAAATCAAGGAATCACTCTATATGTTCCTCCTTAACAAACGTGAGGAAAACGCCCTGTCACAGGCGATGGCTGACAATAACGCCCGTATGGTCGATCATGCTCACGGCCCCAAAGGGCCCATCGCACCCAACCGCAATCGCANAATCCTTCTCGGCATTGCTGTCGGNCTGNTATTGCCCTGCATAATCTTCCTCCTCAAGCTTTTCTTTGATACCAAGGTCCATAGCCGNAAGGACGTTGAGGGTAAAATATCCGTGCCTCTGCTTGGCGAAATTCCCTATGACAAGCAACAGGTAAAACGGCAGCAGAACANAGAGGANGATGAAGTGGAGACNGACGANATCATTGCCGAGGCGTTCCGTATCATCCGAACCAACATGNCCTTTATGGCGCGTCAGGGACAACGGTTGCANGTCATCACCTTTACATCATTCAACGAGGGCGCCGGCAAGACATTCATATCGCGCAATCTCGCTCTGAGTTTNGCTCTTACCGGCAAACGGGTGATTATCGTGGACCTTGATATCCGNAAGGGCACACTGAGCCGATACCTTAATGCCCACCGCACCGGCGTCACAAACTATATCGCCGATCCTGAGATAAAGGTCGGTGACATAATCCAGCATAANGATAGATATGACATTATCTCAGCCGGAACATCNGCACCNAANCCTGCCGAGTTGCTTATGAGCGACCGTCTCGATCAGCTGATCGATGAGTTGCGTGGCGAATACGANTATATCATCGCCGACAATGTGCCGGTAGGTATTATTGCCGATGCAACAATAGCCAACCGCATCGCCGACATCACGATATTCGTGGCTCGTATCGGTCGTCTCGACCGCCGTCAGCTCCCCGACATCGAGCGTCTTTATACNGAAAACAAACTCCATAANATGGCACTNCTCCTNAACGGTGCCGAGATCAGTCACCGATATGGCTACTATGGATATTACGGCTATGGTTATAACTATGGCTACGGTTATGGTTACGGCAAAAACAAGAAAAAGAAACATACTAACAAATAAACCAATACAACATGAAAGAAAAAAAACAGTACGAGGCTCCCGCAACGACGCTGGTTCGTGTCGAGCTTGAGAGCGACATCTGCGCCGCGAGCGTGACAAAAGACNANGATNTNTCAGNCAAGGACCGTCATATCAGCATCGAAACCCAAAAAGAGGGTCAGACTTACAGTCAGGACGAACTTGCTTGGGACTAAAATTATAATAGTTATCAATCATTTTTCACAAACAAATGTTATTTAATAATTTAGTACGAAAATATTCGGTAGCAATGCTACCTCTGGCTGCAATGGCTTTGGGTGGTTGCTCTGAAGAAGACGAAACTACACGCCCGTCGGCAGTACCTGCTATTCCCGGTGCAGCTATCGATTTCAGCGTGGCTCAAACTCCTGTTTCACGAACCATCTACACGGATAAGTTACAGATGGATTGGGTAAATGGCGATGAGGTTCATTTGTTCAGCGACAAGGCTTGGATTCAGACCGGTACGACAGGTTTGTTTAACCCAAAGCCTACGTATGCTGAAGGTAATGTAACCTGTAAATACTCAGTTAATATCGTGGACCACTATTATCATGCCAATCTTTCGACTTTGTCTAAGGATGGTTATTCCTTACAGTGGCCCGATAAGGTTGATGATACCGATGTCTTTACGTTTCTCAGTGCTCATCCCTCGGATCGTGTAGCCAACGGTCCCGCCAAAGATTCGTGGAAATTCGAAATGCTCTACTTGACCAATCAGCGTGTCACAGTCGACTCAATAAATGCCAAAGGAGAGTATACTACCACTCCCGACATGAAGAACGCTTACCTTATGGCGCGCGACACCGTTGTGCCTACCGGTCAGCACGTTCTTCTCCACTTCAACCCTATAATGACTACCCTCGACGTGCATATCCATGCTCATGGCGACGACCACGAAATAGGAACAGGTATCATCAACGGTATGAAGATAACAGGTGTGAGCGTTATCATGCCCAAACGTTTGCAGCACGGTGGTACCGACAAACCGACATTTACCTACGACCTTACCGATGCATCTGACCGTTATGACATATCAGGTGGTAGTCTCGCAAACAAACTCACCGACAACTGCCCACAGTCAGTATATGTGGGTATAGACAATGGCACAGACCCCTACGTGATGCTCAACGAGGGCGAATCGCTCAGCCTTATCGCTTTCCTCCCGCCTGTTGAAGGTGGTCAAATGAATGGTACTAAAGTGAAGATTCACACTGCCGGTGCATACGATTTCGTTGTTACTCTTCCGAATAAGGATTGGATTGAAGAGGGTCGTATAGACATTGATCTTCCCAAGCTCGATCCCGACCGTAATCCTGGAAATGCCTGGATGAAAAATCTTCCCGGCAATATGCTTATGACTCATCTTTCACTTCCCGGTGCTTCGTGCGTGGCAGGTACTGAAGCCGATGAAGTCACACGCTGGCTTCGTGCCGGTGTCCGCGTTCTCGACATGTGCAATGCAGATCAGTCAGAGTGGGAAGCCATTCGCGATGCTGTTGCCAACTTCCTTAAAGCCAACGACAAGGAATTTGTAATTGTCTGGGGCGATAGAAATAGCAAAGATGAAGACCTGACCAAGTTGTGGAAAGCAGAGTTTGGCGATGCTTGTGCATTGACAGATGCTTCGCGAAATAGTTTTGATGCCATGAAAGTTGCCGACGCTCGCAACCTTCGTGTTCTTGTCCTCAAGAAAGGTGTTATTGCTACTGATAAAAATAACATTTATAAAGTTTCAGATGAAGCGTCCGGCTCACAGTATTATATACATACCACATCTATAAATAGGGCAAGTGATATAGATAATATAAAACTTTCCGGTTCAAGTTGGAATGTAACGGGTAGTGGTCTTATTAATCATTATGATTGCCAAGTGTACTACATCAACGATGGCCTTAACCTCGAAGTAGCCAAGTATCTTACCTCAGCCCGTAATGATGAGTCGACCGGCTGTGCGGGTATTATCATGATACCGTTTGCCGGCCAGGCATTCGATAATAATCTCAATCAGGTCTACGGCGATGTTCTGCTTCAGACCGTTATAGACTGCAACTATAAATTCATCATCGATCTCAAGTAAACAATGAAGTATTCAAAGATATTACTGACTGCGGCGGCTGTGACAGCTGCTTCTTCGGCAGTCGCTCAGAACGAGCCCGACTCGACCTTCACTATGGTTGAGACATACGAAGTATCGGCAAACCCACACCAGGTGCTGTCGAACCCATTCAGAAATAACTGGTATGCGACTGTCGACGGCGGTATAAACGCCTTCTTTGGCGACAAGCACACCGGCAGTTTCAGCAACAGACTCACACCTCAGTTCAACATCGGTGTGGGTAAGTGGATCCTCCCCGGCTTCGGTGTTGAAGTAAACTATACCGGCTTCCGCTCCAAGAGCCACAAGAGTGTGGACACAGGTTTATTTACACGCGAGAGTCCTGAACTCTACGATAAGAACGGCAACCGCTACTGGCTCGAAAACATCAAGTGGTGGGATATTTCGGTAAGTGCCAAATTCAACGTAACACGCCTCATCTACGGCTACGAGAACGATAATTCTCCACGCCTCATGAATCAGTTCATTGTCAGTGCGGGCCTCGGTATCACTCACCACCCCGGACTCTCCTATGGCTCGGCCAACGAACTCAGCGCGCACGTAGAGTTTCAGTACAGTCACTTCTTCACTCCCGCCAAGGCGTGGTCGCTCGACTTTAAGCTGCGCGGACTTCTCTATGATACCAACTATGACGGCTACAGCGACAATACTCATGCCGCACAAGGCAAGGAGGATCTTATTGATATGAACGTGTCGTTTAACGTCGGCGTTACATACTACTTCAAGCGTCGCGGTTGGGACCGTGCTTCGCAGCGCACCACTATCTACAATCAGTATAATCAGGCTAAGATAATGGAGCTGAACGAGGAAATCAACCGTCTGCGCAATATGCCGGTCAAGGAAGAGACTCAGAATATAAATATTGCCGAGGTTCTCAAAGATGTAGTCACCTTCCCCTATCTCGTCAACTTCGTCATCGACAAGGTAGACGTTGTAAACCGCGAACTTGTCAATCTCAAGGTTGTGGCCGAGATGATGAAGGCTACTCCCGACACCCGCTATCTTGTCACCGGCTATGCCGATAAGTACACCGGTAGCGTTCAGCGCAACGAGTGGCTTGCAAAGCACCGCTCGGAGAATGTCTACAAGGTACTCACCGAGCAGTATGGTGTTCCGGCATCTCAGCTGATACTCGATGACAAGGGTGGTGTAGACAATATGTACTTCGATGATCCGCAGCTCAGCCGCTCGGCTATCATCACTGTTTATGAAGAAAAATAACCGATCACAAAAATGAAATTCAGAAATATATTAAATAAAGCAGTCATGGGGCTTGCAGGCGTGGCTGCCGCCTCCGGTCTGCTGTTGTTGTCGTCATGTAACGACGACGAACTCCTGTTGGATTCTAACTCATCGGGTTCGTTTAGCAGAGCGATTGATTATACTGACCTCGATAACGCCGGTCTTATACCTCTGGAAGACGGCACATGGAAGGCTACTCGCCGTGTACCGCTGGTCGGCCCCTGTCGTATAGTCGACCAGCTCATGCACTCGCTTGTTTCTGTAGGATCTTACGAAGACGAACTTTTCAAAATCACCGATACCGACCTTACAAACTATGCTGATGTTCGTAGCGAGGTTATCGGTGCCGAAGTCGCCTACAANAGNGTTNTNGCNGTNCGCGACCTTAACTATACTTATTCAGGAGGTCAGAAAGCCGGCTTCGTAATTAAGATCAATGACTCCGGTGTGCTCAACCTGAACCTTCTCAAGCAGATGGTACTCGTCACCTCCTATCTCGGCGAAGAGCAGGAGCGTAAGACAGTCACCACTTCCAGCAGTTTGCTCGGTCTCGGTCTGGGCAACGTAACAGCCGGAAATGAAAATTCGCTCACTACTCTTGAGGCCGAATTTTCAAAGAAGTTCGATGAAATCCGTCTCGATAACGGNGGTGTAAACGCCGATGTACTTAAAGGTACCCTTCAAGTGTACTATGCTTTCGTAGGCGAGACTCCTATCGAACCCGTCATCAAGTCTACGTTCCCTAACTGCGGCACCGATACTTCCGACCCTGCAGGCGAGAAAAAACTTATCGACGACAACCTCAATAACGGTCCCGGCTATGGTCTGATTGCTGCTGGACGCTGGAGAGTAAACTTCGGTGACACAGTTCCGGCCGGCAGTGAAGTCGGATTCTATGTCACCGACGGTTCGCTGCTTGAACTCGGTGCCGGTGCTACTTATGTCCTCCGAACATTCGATAAAGANGGCAATNAAATGGATGAAATGTCGTCCACCGATATTGTCGGACTTGGTCTTGCCAACGGCAGCGATCTGTTCTACAGCATGACCGTGACCAAACCATGTAGCGGNGTNGAATTCGAGCTNGNCGGCTTGAAGGTNACNGTCGGTGGNGGCACTGTNCACTATGCTTATGTCCGCAANCCCNTTNAGCCTGANGCNACANCATATTTCGCACTTGCCAACGCNACTGTCTATGTTCCCAACTATCGTCTGCCTTCAGTTGATAANGGTAAGGTTACTTACTCGGTNGTCAGCTGGCCCGACAAAGCGAATCCCACAATATCGACGAATCCCGACGGGAGCCATGCACTGGTGGGTATGTATATCCCCGGTAACTATGTAGTGAGAGGCGAATGGNTAGATGAGNCCGGCGAAANNCACNTAGAATATNCCACTATNACACGCCGNGTAAGATCTACAANGTCGTGCAATGANCCCNTTGTCAATAGCGACCGCGAAGACGNATTCTCCGACCTTGAGGCATATTTCCCCGGAGANAATGGTNCACTCATTTGGATNCCGGGAAATACCGTTGACGGTNNNTTGGNTAATGTGGTTAATGAANATGTAACAGATGCCCTTACATTTAAAAGCCATCTTGAAGTAGGTCTCATAAAAGTACAAGGTCTTATAGGTGTTCGTAAAACCGACGGCTCTGCAATATATGATACGGGCACCAGNGCAGCCCGTGTAGGTTTTGTGGTAAACAAGGAGAATGGCTTCCTTGGTGCCGATGTCCTCAATTTCTATAATATACGAGTTATTGGTNCAGATGGTAANGAAATTGCGAATGGTGTTTCCGGCGGTGTCAATGTCAGTCTTATCAAAGGCTTGACAACACCTCGAGTTCGTCTGTCAGTCAATGTTCCCGCCGGTGTGNCTATNNATGCGATAGAACTCTATAANACCGGACTGCTTGAGGCNCAGGTGGCNACGGATATCGACGTNTANTACGCTTTCCTNGACCGCGATGCTGANANCAACTGTCCCGANCCGGGTCAGGAGTGTCTCGAGCTCCTCAATGCGGCCAACTATCGTGCGAGTGCTACCGTTGANGGNTTCNCNGTNGTNGGTGCCGGTGTCACTATCTCAAATCTTGGCAATATGCTCGACGGTCGTCTTGATTCGTATGCTACTGTTGCCGTGCCNGCTGCTGTCGGTCAGGATTTAACCATCGCCACAANATTCGATCCTATAAAGGCNGGAACTCCGGTTGGANTCANTCTCTNCANTCAGGTTNACNTGGNTGATGTAATTNATGTATNTGNNANTNANAGTNCANTATNCCNANNNATNNTACNANNCANNTAANTNNNGGNGGTGCNGCTAATGTAANTCTCGGAGTGGATGAGTATGATTATCTTCAGGNCTTTCCTANNGAAANNANGGGCGANATCGNAGGCCTTGATCTGATACTTGGNNAAGGNATTAGTGTANAGGGCTTTAATATCTGCGGNCTATTCAGNCGTTCGGATGCNAATGCNGANGGTGTGCCCGACTGTCTCGAAGATGAAGATTTCTCCGAGGAATACACTCCCACACTTAAGCTTTCGACTGAGGATATATGCGCAAGCGACCTCCTTGAAATNCTTGTAGAAGGTGCAGACGACGGTAAATACACTCTCNAAGTGTCAGATAANGAAACTNNTCGACTTCGATGTGACAATGAACGATGCGGGCTATCTTGTTCCCGCTAAAAATGCAGAAAGTAGTTTCCTTGACTTTTTCAGCAACAGCGACAATGCCGGTAAATATAACCTGCAACTCGTTGTAAAGGACGGAGCCAGTGAAATCGANAGTAAACCTGTCACTCTCAAACTCCATCCTGAAAAGACAANCTGGACTGGCAATGAAAACAATTCGGACTGGAAGGACTGGGACAACTGGACCAACGGTGAACCCTGGGAATGTACAGATGTCATCATCCCGGCAGGTAAATCAGTATATCCCGTTCTCGNGAANNATGGCAACTATCGCTGCCAGTCAATTCACTTCGAGGCAGGCGCNGTNCTCGCNGGNCAGCAGTTCCTCAAATACACAGGTCGCGTATTTGCCGATGTCANACTCGAAGCNGGCGACTATCACCTGATGTCGTCGCCCCTCAAGGCCACAGTCACAGGCGATATGTTTGTCAATACCTCGTGGACTCTCGACATCAATAACTTCGACAAATATTTCGAGCCTCTTACTGCCGACAATTACGCCGAAAAGCGCGTCAATCCCACTGTATATCAGCGATTCTGGGATGAGCGTATTCCCGCTATCGTCACCATGTCGCGCGGCCTCACAGATAGAGAGTTTACCGATTGGAGCCGTACCTTCAATGCTCTCACCGAAGCTTACACACCTTATCAGGGTTTTGCAGTACGTGTGGGTAAGGCAGGAGATAATGGTGCTTATACCTTAAACTTCCCCAAGAGTCACAGTAAGTACACCTACTTTGATGCTGAGGGTCAGCCTCTCATGGCTACAGGTTCTATAAATCGCTCTACTCAGACCGGCCGCCTTTGGACTGACAATTTCAATGGTAAAGCCGTGCAGTATGTCGACCTGCTCCGCGAGACTCCCGGTAGGGAATTCCTCTTCGGTAACCCCTTCCTCTCATACATTGATGTGGCCAAGTTCAAGGAGCGCAATCCCGGAGTCAGCGTATGGAAGTACTCAGACGGTGCCTACAGCGAGATGTCAAAGGGTACCATAGCTCCTTTCAGCGCCGTATTCCTCGTGGTCGACGACAAAATCACCGACCTGGAAGTCACTCTTAACTCTGATGACCTCACCAACACCCCTTCGGCTGAATAATAAAGACATCTTCGACACCCTCGGCACAGCCTGTGCCGAGGGGTCGGAGATAAGTTTTGTGCCATCGGGTATGAGCATGTATCCTTTCATTGTCGGGGGACGCGACACCGTAGTATTGTCGGCGCCCCGCGATATATCGAAAGGCGATATCGTTGCAGCATGTATTCCCCCTCGCGGGGAGTGTGTGCTGCATCGTGTTTATAAGGTGCATGGCGATGAGCTCACGCTTATGGGAGATGCCAATCTTGTGACTGTGGAGAAATGTACTCTCGGCGATGTCGTGGCAAAGGCCGTGGCGATAGTCCGCAACGGTCGTAGAGTTTCTCTGTCGGCACGCCGCGAAATACTCGCCGCAGTTGCATGGATTGCACTGCGCCCCGTGCGTAAGCCTATACTTTATGTTTTGCGCAAAATTAGATTCGGACTATGAATTCAGTCAAAGGATGTATACGCTGGCTCACTGAAATAGCTCGTCCGGCGCGTGGTGCGATAGTTTTCGAAAGTTCATTGGGCATACTCCGTGCCGGTGTTGCTCTTGCTCTCGTATGGGTGTCAAAGCATCTGGTCGACATTGCCACAGGGCAAGCCGAGGGCTCCATGACTTTGTGGGTGGTGCTCATGGTTGCATGCCCACTCATGCAGCTTGCGCTCGGTTCGGCTACCATGCTGATAGAGAACCGCAATGAGGTAAGGCTGCGCAATAGTCTGCGGGTTAATCTCTTCAACCATGCGCTGAACACGCGTATGGCAGGAAGTCATGGAGACATACACAGCGGAGATCTTACGTCACGTATTAACGATGATGTGTCTACGGTGAGCGGTATGGTGTGTCGCGATATTCCATATATCGTCATCACACTGGTGCAGCTCGCAGGGGCATTCGCCTATCTGATGTATCTCGACATCCGTTTGGGTGCTCTACTTATTATTGTCATGCCTTTGGTCCTGCTTGTGAGCCGATACTATGTGCGTCGTTTGCGCCCTGTCAATACCGCACTCCGTGAGGCTGACAGCCGTTCGCAGGAGTATCTGCAAGAGCATCTGCGTCATCGCCATATAATAAAGGCTATGCAGAGCATCGGGTATGTGACTGACGGATTCGGCACACTCTCAGCCACTGTTCAGACTCTCACAATGAAACGCACACGCAGATCACTGTCGGCAGGACTCCCTGTTCAGGTCGGTTTTGCTTTGGGTTACGCTTTGGTCTTCGCATGGAGTGTCTATGGATTGAGGAGCGGGGTTGTCACGTATGGCGTAATGACGGCTTTTCTGCAACTCGTATCCATGGTGCAACGGCCTACGGTCGAACTCAGCCGGCAGATTCCCGCTTTTGTCAGAACAATGACAGCTGTTGAGCGCATACTCGATCTTCTTGGAATGGATACCGAGCCTCACCCTCACCCCGTCCATCTGAAATCGCCGGTCGGAGTGAGGATGTGCGGAGTGGACTTTGCATATCCCGGCGCCGACCGTCGTGCGATAAGCAGGTTTACCCATACATTTGAACCGAATTCTGTAGTGGCGATACTTGGTCCGACAGGGGCGGGCAAGACCACATTGTTCCGCCTCATTCTCGGACTCATCGACCCGCAGCAAGGATCGGTAGAGCTGTTTGACGCCACCACCTCAGCCAAGGCATCCCCCGACACGCGGTGCAACATTGCCTATGTACCCCAGGGTAATACCCTGATGAGTGGCACAGTCAGATCTAACCTTCTCTTAGGCAATCCCGATGCTACCGACGAGGATATGCACCGCGCTCTCACAGATGCCTGCGCGGCGTTCGTCTATGATTTACCGCAAGGAATAGATACCCCCTGCGGTGAGGGCGGACATGGTTTCAGCGAGGGGCAGGCGCAACGTATAGCCATCGCTCGCGCATTGATGAGCCGACGCGGACTCGTCCTGCTCGACGAACCCACGTCGGCACTCGATGCCGATACCGGTCACAACTTGCTCAACAACCTGCAGAACTACTCATCGTGCTGCACAATCATAATTATAACTCACAGCGATATGGTGGCACAGAACTGCCGCAGTGTCGTGAATATTTCTACGATATGAGTATAAAAAGATTAATTATCATCCTCCTGTTTTTCATCACGACCGCCACGGCTGTCTATGCCGAGCGGCTCCCCGACATCGAGTTTGAAAAGACAACGATAGATCTCGGTACATTCAGCAGCAATAAACCTAAGCAAAGGGCGGTGTTCAAGTTCAAGAACACTGGACGTCGCCCGCTGTTCATTTTAAGCGTGCGTACAGGATGCGGCTGTACCGACGCTGAGTATCCGCGACAAGCCATTCTGCCGGGTAAAACCGGTGAGATAGTTGTGAACTATGACGGCTCAAATCGCCTGTCGGGCGCGTTTAGCAAACAGGTTCTTGTAAGGACAAACGCTCCAAAAGAATCAGTACGTCTGGTTATAAAAGGCAATATGGAGATGCCTGAAAAATAACCAGACGGTATATCAAGCTATTTCAAAATATTACTGTCCGATAAACACCAGACTGTTTTCTTTTACACTAACAATATCTGATTATTTTGATATGTCAAAATATGACGAGGCTATGAATCTATATAAGACGACTAATCTATCGGTAGTTGAAATCTGCAGACGTACAAATACACCGGTGAAAGCGTTCAGGGCATTTCTGCAACGCTCTCACCGGGATTTGTTATTTGCCCGTTATGGAATTAAAATTCCGCCGAAAGAGGCCGCTAAAACTCTTTTGAGGAAATCAAAAGGTCAGAGTCCACAAGCTTACATCAAATATAAAGAGGCAATATCGGCCTGTGATGATATTAAATATATTGAATACAATATTTCACAAATAGCACGCCTTTTTCATGTAACTCCCATTGGATTGTCACAACAATTACGAAGTCACTTCCCTGAAATTTTGGAACGTCGAGAAAAGGAGCGTCAAAGATTAGGAATAAACGATAACTTCCTTCGCGGCACATCTCGAA
The DNA here is from genome assembly GCA_014802385.1 of Bacteroides sp. Classification (GTDB taxonomy): domain Bacteria; phylum Bacteroidota; class Bacteroidia; order Bacteroidales; family Muribaculaceae; genus JAAVFS01. The sequence continues at coordinate 33,092 of JAAVCJ010000007.1, read as the reverse complement.
GGTATAAACAACAATATGTCGCTGCAATTGAACATTTGAGAAATTCAGATGACACAATCGTTCGTACAGCCGAGTTATTCAATGTGTCATATACAGGATTGAGGAGCCATTTGCTCTATTATAACAAGGCGCTTGTTGATAGTAGGGAAAACAAACGGATTAAGGCAAAGGGAACTAAAAAATTGGGCGCAATAACCGGAAATGGAAGAAAGCATCTTCCATCTGAGGAAAATGATAAAATATACAAGGAGGCTATACGGTTATACCGCACCACAGCAATGACAATGGACGACATTGTCAAGGCTACAGGAATAACTTTCAATGGATTTAAGAATTATCTGCGCATGTGGCATATCGACCTCATGTTGGAACGGCGAGGAATTACTTCGGCTGATAATAAAGAGGAGACTTTACGAACGTCCAAACAGTATCTGAAATCAACTGCAGCAAAATATGCTGAAGCTATAGAAGAGTTAAAAATAAATGGCGAATCTACCGCTGTGGTGGCCAAAAAATATAATCTTAATTCGGATAGTTTCAGAGAATATCTCTATGAACATGAGCCGGAGTTGGCTGAGCGGCTCGGAATGACGATATTACCCAATGGCAAGAGAGTGTTGGCGCGTAGTGCAAATAAATATGATGAAGCTATTGGAATATACAAAGCCTCAACAGAGTCTTTGAAATCAATATCAGCAAGACTTGGAATCCAATATAAAAGTATCGGAGGATTTATCAGGCGTAATTATCCTGATATCATAGAAATCCATAATCGACTCGTTGAAGAAGAAAATCAAAGACGAAAGGAACAGGCACGCGATCAAGCTATGATTGATGAGCTGCGAAATGATGAGAAGGAGAAACAACTGATTATTGAAGCCTTGAAAAGTGCAGACGGAAATAAACGACATGCTGCAAAGATTTTAGGGATTTGCAGATCCACACTATATAATAAACTAAAGGTATATCAATTAGAATAGAAAGCAATCATCTTCTTTCTTTTTATGCGGCACCGTAAAATGCACTAAAATTTTTATTAAATTTGCGGCATAAACTTAAAATTGAAACACAATGCTTAAACACTGGTATGTTTACTTAATAATCGCTGCAATAGCAGAGCTCCTGCTTTTAGTTTGCAACAAGTACGAAATTATCAAATCGAAGACTTTGCGTACCTTCATAGTTATTGCCGTTTCCACATTTATTAGTTGGTGTATTTACGACTTTGTTATTGCGAGTGAATAAAGTGTCTGATTAACTTTACGATATCTATCAGTCGGTTAGGGTGGAGGGGAGCTGGGGCATGGCGCCTTGACATGTGCATACGTAGGCCGAGGTCTGTACGGCTGTGTGGTGGGCGTCCTCGACCGATTTGCCTTTGAGTATGCTTGCTATGAACGCGGCGGTGAATGAGTCGCCTGCGCCAACCGTGTCGGCGACTTCGACCAATGGTGTTGGCTTGAATGATGTGCCACAGGGTGTGAACACATAGCTGCCGTTGATGCCACACGTCAGTATCAGCATCTTCAGATTGTAGCGTTCGAGCAAAGTGTGACATGTGGCTGCGAGATCAATGTCCGAGATGCCAAACATATGGCTCACGATGACGAGTTCCTCGTCGTTGATTTTTAGAATATTGCAGCGTTTCATTGATGAGTCGAGGATTTCTTCGGTGTAGAAGTTCTGACGCAGATTTACGTCAAATACTATCAGTGTATCATCAGTGACTGGCATCGCATCGATAAAACGGTCGATGGTTGTGCGCGACACGATGTTGCGCTGTGCCAGCGAGCCGAAGCATACGGCGCGTGTGCGGCGGGCCATATCGTTGAGTTCGTCGGTGAACGGAATGTTGTCCCACGCTACGTTTTCGCGTATCTGGTATTGCGGAATACCGGCCGCGTCGACCTCGACCTGTACGGTTCCTGTTGGGTAGGGGACCTCGGCCATGAGCATGTCGAGGCCTCTTGATGTGAAGTTTTCGATAATCTCGGTGCCGAGTTCGTCAAAACCGACGGCGCTGACAACGCAGCCCGGCAACCCGAACTGTGACACATGATAGGCGAAGTTGGCCGGAGCACCGCCAATCTTACGACCCTCGGGCAGCATGTCCCATAGAGCCTCGCCTATACCTACTACTAAGTTTTGTTGTTCTTTCATGGGTTCAATCAATAATGTGTTGCAAATATACGCAACTTTTGAAAATTGGAAGATATTCTATAATTGAGGGGTGGGGAGGGTGAATGTGAAGCTGAGGCCACCTGTGGGGAGGTTACTGACTGTTATTTCGCCACCCATGGCTATGATGATGCGTTGTACAAGCGGCAAGCCGAGACCCGACCCGCCGTTCTTGCGTGATCGGCCTGTGTCGACGCGGTAGAAGAGGTCGAACAGTCGGCCGAGATGTTTGTCGTCTACGCCAGTGCCGTCGTCGGCAAAGGTGAATACTTGGTACCCGTCTCGTTCGCCTACCCAGTCAAGCGAGATACGGGTGCCGCCCGAGTGTCGCGCGGCGTTGTATGTGAGATTGAGCAACGCATTGAGCAGCAGCGATTCGTGGGCGTAGACAAGGCAGTCGGCCGGCACGTTGCAGGTGAATGTCATGCCCTCGGCTATGTGCCCTTGGGCTATATCTTCGGCCAGTCGTTCGGTGAGTTGACGAAAGTTGATTACCGAACAATCCTTTACAGTCGCATTGCCGTCGGCGAGGCGCATAACCATGCTGACATCGGCCACGAGGCTGGCCAGGCGGTCGGTGTTCTGCTGTATGCGTGTCAGGAACTTGTGGCGCATCTCGGGCGGCATTTCAGGGTCGCCGACAACCGAGTCGATGTAGCCTTTGATGATGCTGACGGGTGTGTTCAGCTCGTGGCTAATGTTCATGGCTATCTGGTGCTCATGGTGTATTTTCTCCTGCTCGGCGTGTATCTTGTCGCGGTAGAGTGTGAGCAGGTGGCGTGACACATCACCGAGTTCGTCGTTCGAAAATCGAGTTGTGTATATGTTGTCGGGCAAGCGGTCGTCGGCGATGTCGTCGGCAAAGTCTCTCAGAGCGTATACGTTGCGGCACATGGCTCCGACGCTAAAAAATGCGATAACCGAGGCAAACAGACCGAGCAGTATTATGACCAGCCAGCGTGTGGGGTCGGCGCTGAGAAAGTCTGTGACTACGCCCTCATAGGGGAGGGCTGCCAATGAGTAGATCATGCTGTCAGGACTCATCTTGGCGCATACCATGAACGTCTCATCGCCGTATCTGATGTCGCTGGCCGTGTTGCTATTCTCGCGCATGAGTGTGAGCAGGTCTGTATCTATATTGCCGACACTGTCACGCAGCAGTATAGTGGCCTCGGGATTGTCGGCTACCATGTTGTCGTCTCGGTCATAGACGGTTATGCGCAGCGGGGCGAGGGTAGTGTTATCGGTAAACAGCCGTATGAAATCGACGGTCGATTGCAGATCGACTCCGCGGTTGTAGGCATCAATGACCGTGTTGTTGACATTGAGCAGTCGATTGTCGAGGTTATACTTTTGACGTTGTTTTTCGTGAGACACCGAGTATCCGAACGAGATGGCGATAATAAGCCACAGCAAGGTGACGAGTGGTACGAATAATCTCCAGTGCAACCTTGTTATGCGGGGCCTTCTCTTATTATATTTAGCAGTGTTGTCAGACATGTGGTTTGTTATAAGTCGATAAATCGGCCGGTAATACTGTTGTTGTTAGCCTTGATTTGCTCGGGGCTGCCTGTAGCCACAATGCGACCGCCTGCATCTCCACCGCCTGGGCCCATGTCGATAATGTAGTCGGCGTTGCGTATGACGTCGAGGTCGTGTTCGATGACTATGACGGTGGCTCCGCGGGAGATGAGATGCTGGAAGACATCGAGCAGTTTACGAACGTCGAGTGGGTGCAGACCTATGGTTGGCTCGTCGAACACGAACAGTGTATCACTTTGTTCACGACCCATCTCGGTAGCGAGTTTCAGTCGCTGGGCCTCACCTCCCGACAGGCTCGGAGTGGCTTCGCCCAGTGTCAGATAACCGAGCCCGAGGTCATCGAGCGTCTTGAGCCGCGACGTGACGGTCTTGTGGTTGCCACAATCCTCGATGGCGTCTTCGACATCGTTGTCCATGAGCTGAGGTAGCGACACGCTGTGACCGGCCGGAGTGGGTATATGTATGCCCCATGCGGCCTTGCTGTACCGTGAACCTTTACACTCGGGACACGGTATGTCAACGTCGGGCAGAAACTGAACGTCAAGGCTCACCGTGCCGGTGCCGTCACATACAGGACAACGCAGGCTGCCGGTGTTGTAAGAAAATTCGCCTGCTTTGTAACCTGCGGCCTTGGCCTCGTCAGTGCGGGCGAATATCTTGCGCAGTTCGTCGTGAATGTTGGCGTATGTCGCAACAGTTGAGCGTACGTTGGCGCCTATTGGAGTCGAATCTATGAGTTTGACGTGTTCTATGCCCGGTGCTGTCACTGAGAGCACGTGGTCGGGCATTGTGCCCGAGTCAAGAAGAGCCGCGAGTCCCGGCACAAGGCTGTCAAGCACCATAGTGGTCTTGCCCGAGCCCGAGACTCCGGTCACAACCGTCAGTCGTCCTTTGGGAATTTTGACATCGAGAGGTTTGACTGTATGTATTGCCGATGTTGTCATCTCGATGGTGCCCTCGTCAAATATGGCGTCGGGCAGTATGACAGGACGCACACGGCGTTCCTCCTTGCCCGACAGGAATATACCGATGCGCGATGCCGGGTCTTTCTCTACCTCGGGTACCGTGCCTTCGGCTATTATGTGACCGCCGTTGGCGCCGGCACCCGGGCCAAGCTCGACGATGCGGTCGGCTTCGCGCAGTATTTGAGTGTCGTGGTCTACGAGAACTATCGAGTTGCCATCGTCTATAAGGTCGTGCATGACGCCCTTGAGGCCGTCGATATTGGCCGGGTGCAGTCCGATCGAGGGCTCGTCGAGCACGTAAAGTATGCCGGTAGTGCGGTTGCGCACGACGCGAGCCAGCTGCATGCGCTGACGTTCGCCGGTAGAGAGCGTTGACGATGCTCGGTCAAGGCTCAGATAGCCGAGACCAAGGTCAACGAGTCGGCGTGCGGTGAGCAGGAATGCTTCGCCAATGTTGCGTGCCATGGGCCGCATCTCGTCGGGTAGGGTACCGGGTATGGCCTTTACCCACTCGATGGCGTCGGTCAGGCTTTTGGCTGTCGCCACGTCGAGGCCTATGCCGTCAATTCGCGGAGCGCGTGCTGTTTCTGACAGTCGTGTGCCGTGACAGTATGGGCACACATCGCTTTTGAGAAACTTCTCGACACGCTTCATGCCCTTTTCGTCGGTAACCTTGGCCAGTGCGTTCTCGACGGTGTAGACGGCGTTATAGTAGGTGAAATCGAGCTCACCGGCGGTATCGCTCTTCTTTGCTTTGTATAATATTGTTTTCTTGACAGCCGGCCCGTTGAATACAATGTCGCGCTCGGCCTGTGTGAGCTGGTTGAACGGCACGTCGGTGCGTACGCCCATGGCACGGCACACGTCGGTCATGAGCGACCACATCAGGGTGCGCCACGGCAGCACGGCGCCATCGTCAATCGAGATGGTCTCGTCTGGTACGAGCGTCGAGCGGTCGACTGTCATCACCATGCCTGTACCGCCACACTCGGGACACGCTCCTGTGCTATTGAAGGCGAGTTCCTCGGCACCAGGGCCATAGATGTGATTGCCGCAGTTGTCACACACGAGCTCTCTTTCAGCCGCCACGTCAAGCGACGGTTCGTGATAGTGGCCACACTTGGGGCACTTGTGGCTGGCAAGGCGCGAGAACATGAGTCGCAGACTGTTGAGGAGTTCGGTGCCGGTACCGAACGTACTGCGTACACCCGGTACGCCCGGACGCTGATGCAGCGCGACGGCAGCGGGCACGTAGCGTATGTCGTCGACATCGGCTCTCGGAGCCTGCGAGATGCGACGGCGCGTGTAGGTTGACAATGCCTCGAGATATCGACGCGAACCCTCGGCATACAGTACCCCCAGGGCAAGTGATGATTTGCCCGAACCCGACACGCCGGCAATGCCGGTAATCTTACCGAGCGGTATATCGACGTTGATATTGCGCAGATTGTGAACGCGTGCGCCACGTATTTCGATGCTGTCGTGTTTCATATACAGAATAACGGTTGATTGATAGCTGCAAATTTACAACTAAAAGTTTACTCAGTCAATTTTGTATCGTATATTGAACAATGTAGGGCGACACGATGTTTAATGAGTGTGAATTAATGCTTAAAAACTAATAACGAAAAAACTTAAAACTATGGACAAATACGTATGTGAAGTATGCGATTGGGTTTATGATCCCGCAGTAGGTGACCCCGAGAACGGTATTGAGCCAGGAGTGGCCTTTGACGATCTGCCGGCCGACTGGGTATGCCCAGTGTGTGGCGTTGGCAAAGACCAGTTCGCCAAGGTCGATTAATCACCACTCCTGCACCAATAAACAGCCCCGGCAGTCTGTATCTCACCCAGACTACCGGGGCTCAGTGTTGTATGTGCTATGTGTCGTATTTGCTATTGAAATTTGCATATGTTTTGGTTTGTTAAGAGTAATTTTGTACCTTTGTGCCTTAATTTTCAAGAGCAGTTTACTCATTACACATCTTACTATACACTTACAACAATGTACAATTCAACACCATCATGGATTAGAAAGGTATTGTTTGTGGCAATATTTGCTTGTGCCTTCTTTTCCTTTCAAGATGCTACGGCTCAGCGTATAGCTTTGAAAACCAATACGCTCGAGTACTTGATTTTGTCTCCCAACCTGACGATGGAGGCACGACTGAGCCGGAAACTGACATTGCAGTTGGGTATTTCAACAAATCCCCTCGATCGTCCGATAGCTGATTACAGAATGAGGAACTTTCGTGTAGAACCCGAACTGCGTTATTGGTTCAACAGGCCCATGGCCAAGCATTTTGTAGCGCTGAGCACGACTGCCGGTAACTACTCGTTGCAGATGAAAGATCATTTTATATCGGGCGATGTCTTTGCAGCCGGTTTCAGTTATGGCTATGCCCTTGTGCTGGGACGCCACTGGAATGTTGAATTTGAACTTGGCGTCGGTCTGGCTTCGTTGAAAGGTTATGATTACCATGGCAAGGATAATAAACCAACTGACAAGAATATGAGTAAGTTGACGCCGGCCCCCCTACGTGCGGCTGTGTCGTTCGCCTATATCTTTAAATAATAATCAGGCACTATCACGATGATTAGAAGAATTCTACTTACCACGGTCATGGCGGTGCTTGTCATGGCATCGGCTTATGGCCGAACAATCAATATTCACGGTAAAGTTACCATCAAAGGCTCGGGCGAACCGGCATCAGGTGCTGCTGTCTTTGATTCGTCAAACAACCGGCTGCTAAGTGTAGCCGATGATGATGGCCGTTACCATGTTACATTTGAATCAGAAGGGCAACTGATGTTCTCACACATGGCGTGTGAGGATAAGATTGTCGATGTCAATGGTCGTCTTGAAATAGATGTGGAGTTAATCCCCGAGACGAAGACTCTGACCGAAGTTGTTGTAACAGCTAAAGGGCGTAAGGCTAATATAGACCCGGAGCCCACCGATTTGATTTTGCAAGGCAATACCATGCATCTGAAGACTAAGGTAAAAGTACCTTCAAGAATGTTAGGTTCAGATGTACGTCTGATTATCCAGCCGGCTGTTTACAATGTAACGCAACGCCATCTTTCATATCTGACCCCGGTAGTTGTGGATGGAAAACACTATGCAATCACACAGGAGCGTATGTATGATTGGGATGCAAGTCGAGACAGTCTCATGCCTTATCGTGTTAACTATAAACTTGACAAAAACGATGGCGTGATATATCTGAACGACTCCCTGCATGTCGACAATCCCAATGACGATTATATGGGGGTTGTGCTGTCATCATTAGAGAACTACAATCGCATCAAATATACCGGCTCGTTTGAAATTGCACGCGGTACAGTGAATCCGATGCGTTTCCTGTCATACTCGCTGTCACCGATGGGTATGAATGAGGATAAATTCTTACCGACCCCCGAAATGGAGTTGCGTGATGCTTCGGGTGAAGTGAACCTGTTATTTCCTGTGGGTAAATCTAAGTTGAATTTGTCATTGGGCAATAATGCCGCCGAATTGAATGCGATGATTGCCGAGCTGCGTAAAATCGAACACGATCCTAACGCGATGCTTAAGAGTTTCACCATCTACGGTTCGGCCTCGCCCGAGGGTCGATATGAGTTGAACCAGTCGTTGGCCGATGCCCGTATGAAGTCGGCGATGGACGAGGTGATGAAAAATATCGATCCATCTTTGCGCCAGAATGCCGAAATCTCGTCGCGCGCCAAGGTTGCATCATGGGACGATGTGGTTACCATGTTGCGTGCCGACGGTCTGAATGACGAGGCTGACCAGGTACAGCGCGTCATCGACCGTACAAGTGCCGGTGATGGCCGTTCGTGGGCTATGAGCCGTCTGCCATTCTACAAGACATTACTGGCTAATGATTATTTGCCCCGTTTGCGCCGTGTCAATTATAGCATCGTTTCGTCGGGATATCGTCCTCTTACAGATGATGAGATTGCAGCTTTGTACCGAATCAATCCGACCGGCTTGAGCAAATACCAGTTCTATCGCTATTATTCACCTTTGAAAGGTACCGAACGGGAGCAAGCACTTCGTCATGCTTTGGCCGCACACCCCAACTTTGTCGTAGCTGCTACCGACCTTTCAGAGATAATGTTGGATCGGAACGAGAATCCGGCTGAAATTTTGGAGCCCTACTTTGCCGATCCCAAAAAGTGGAATAGCCTGCCTGTATCGACCCGTCTTAATATGGGTATTGCATGTCTGGATAATATGCATTACTCGCTTGCTGATTCAATCCTTAGCACTGTACCTGATACACCCGAAACCCACAAAGCAATCATTTATGCTGCGGCTCAAAATGGCCGATATAATGATGTAATTCAGGAAATTAATGAGGATTCGCCACTTAATGAGGTTATACTTCTCCTTACCATCAAGGAGAATAACCGTGCATGGGAGCGAGCACAGTATTTGGGTAACAGCGCGGTCGAGGAATATATTAAGGCCGTGTCTGCAAATCGACTGGATAAATTAATCGAAGCGCTCGGTCATCTTGAAAAAGCTCTTACACTGGATCCGTCACTGCTTGAAGTGGCAAAAATTGACGGTGACATAGTTGACCTGTTGGACGAACAAGACTTAAATGAAACCAATGAGTAATACCAATATACAATTCAAGGTGGCACGCTTTATTGCCGCCGTGCTTATGACGGTAACCACAGTATCGTCAATATCTGCCAAAAAGAATACTATGAGCTTCGACGGTGCGACTAAGTCGGGGTTCAATGCGATGGACTATAGATTGCAGAAGCCTTTAGGCAATCCGTTATTTCCCGACGACCAAAGAGGTCTTGGCAGAAATTTCTTCTTTGGCTTTAATGCCAGTGGCTCGCTTCTCGGCAATAATTTCTCGAATGGTCTCAAACCTGGCGCTGCGTTAGGTATCCGCATGGGGTCTTGGTTCTCACCAGTTCATGGTATCCGTATAGGTGGAGATGCCGGTATACATTCAGTACACAAGGGTATTGATAACACATGGTATGCCGGAGTTCATGCCGACTACCTGTTGAATCTTACAAACTTGTTGCGCGGATATAATCCTAATCGCCGTTTTGAACTTATAGCTGTGATGGGAGCCCAATTGCAACGTAACCGTCAGGACGGTATCTGGGGTACTAATTATGGCTTTACGGCATCTATGCAGACACGTTTCAATGTCGAGCCGTCAATGTACCTGTATCTCGAACCTCAGTTGTCGCTATTGGCTGGATCTCGCTACGATGCTCCTCACTCGAACAATCGTTTCCATACTGACCTGACACTGAACGTAGGTCTCGGATATAGAATCCTGACAGGCAGGTTACGTGCCGAGGGTTCGTCTCCATTCAGACAAAGTGACGACGACAATCTGTACTTCGGAGGTGGAATCGGTGCATTCGGAATGATGAACGTGCATCCGAAGTTCAACAACCCCTACCTGCGTGCATATGTTGGTAAAATGTTCTCATCGACCTCAGGTCTGCAAGTTTCGGCAGGCTATGGTTACTACAGAACAGGCTACCGACCCAATCAGCACTTAGTTATGGGTTCGCTTGACTATGTGCTCAATCTGAACAACGCATTTGGAGGCTACCGTCCTAACGAAGTGTTTCAGATGATTCTTAACCTTGGCGCAACGGCCGCTACCATTTCGGGCACTGATCAGCGTAAAATATATCCCGGAGTTCAAGCGGGTCTTACAGGTATGTTCCGTTTGTCGTCCAATTGGGGATTGTTCATTCACCCGCAGGTTTATGGATTTACCGAGTCGTTCTACAAATCGATCGGTCACAAACGTGTGCCTATTGTATCGGTCGACTTAGGACTACGCTACACAATAGGTGACTTCTCAATCGACCACGAGAGCAGTCGTCAGGCATACGCTGAAGATTCAAGCCATTGGTTCATTACTGCCGGCGGCGGTGCATATCACCGTTTGCGAGGTAATTACGGCAATGGCGGCAACGCATTCATTGGCTTCGGAAAGCGATTTACTCCTGTGTCGAGCTGGCGAATCAACTTTGACGGTGCATTTGCTAAAAATCGTCCATACGCCGAGTCTTATACCCTTCATGCCGACTATCTTGCCAGCCTGACCACGAGTATGTATGGATATGATCCCGATAGATTGTTTGACTTACAGTTAATGGTTGGCGGTTTTGCAGGAGAAGGTACTTATAATGGCCCGCACAAGCCCGTCGTGGGTCTCGAGGCTGGTCTGCAGGCAAACTTCCGACTCAACTCGAGTCTGGATTTGTTCCTTGAACCACAAGTTTTGGCGACTTACGGCCCCGGTTACAGTGCCATGGCTATGATTCCTGACCTACGTGTACAGGTTGGATTACGTTATAAGCTGGGAACACCTGCCGGACAGCGTGGCACTTTAGCCAACACTATATATGGCGAACGTCGCAATTTTGTCGGTATCGCAATCGGAGCTTCAGAAATCACTACTCGTCCCAGCATCAGACGTTCCAAGACTAATTTTAATGGTTTATTTGATCTATCGGTGGGTCGTTGGCTTTCGATGGTATCAGGTATACGTGCAACTTATTCAAACGATATCCTACGTTATGATGGAAGTAGTTCATACATAGGTTCTATGCACTTGGATTATATGCTTAATGTAACATCGCTGATGGATCGCCGCGACACTCGCCGCTTCCACATATTAGGTGTTGTTGGCGCGGGAGTATCGTTTAGTGACGCAGATTATACCAAGCCCAGCCCAATTTTGACAGGTGGCGTTCAGTTCCGTTACAACCTTCCCGGCAACTTCGATATACACCTGGAGCCCGGCTTGACACTGTGGCCTAATCGAGTTTTGCCACGGTCATACCGCGGTCACAAATTTGTTACCTCACCCCGTTTGTCAATCGGTACCTCATATAGATTCTGACATTATCCAAATAGCTAAAAGCCGTCTCCTGTATGTCCCAATGAACAGGAGACGGCTTTTTTCTTGCGTATTTATCAAGAATGAAGTGCAACTACCTGAGTTACCTTCAAATCTAACATAATATGATAATTATATAATAGGTATTCGTTTGCAAATCACATGATTATTATAGACTATTACTATATTTCATATTTGCATCGATGAACAAAATGCAATGCTTAAGGAAGTTATCAATCTGGTCATGCTCTATGGTAGGAAGAATTATTTTATGACCTTCTCTTTGAAGTGTCTTAGCGTATCCAGAACATATACTTGCGGCCAAATCAATGTTTTTTAAGTTTTTGTCGTCTTTGACATCATACACAAAAATGGCCGTATAAGCGTCTGGCTTTACGAATGGATAAAGCATAATATCTAAAGTTATCGAACCGTTACTTAATACAGGGCATCTATCTTTATCGAAACCAGGACCTTGCCGTGCATAAAATTTCCATTCGGATTGATTCATGAAAGTGATACCGTTATCGTAAGATGAATGATTCCATAGATTATCAGCTTCTGGATTGGAATAATGAATGTGAGCCAAATAATGAGCATCGGCAACAGCAAAGGGTTGAGCCTCTTTATTGACGCAAAGCATCCACCCTCTATTTGCATCAAAGTTAATATGTTTTTGATTGCAATAGTCAAGTAGATATTTATCAAACACAAACTCTGAATAATCATGATTCGTTGGTAATGAGTTCATGATGTCTCGAACAGTAGTTTTGATCTTTGTGTTATTTCCGTATTCATGGCCTATGCCAAGACTAACTGCATTTAGGAAATCCCGGAATTTGAGAATATTTCTTTTGTCAAAAATTATTGAGTGCCAGTCTTCCCAGGCCCACCCAAACGTATAATTTCGGGTAAGACATATAGGATAGTAGGGAAGATAAGATATAAGGGCTCGGCGGACGTTGTCAATTTCTATACCGCATTCGCCATGAAAAACTGCATCAAATGTGTTTCGATATCTTATAAATTCATCTAATGAGAAATCTTCAGGAAGAATTTTGCTTTCAGAATCTATGTCCTCACACCCTTGGCTGTTGTATGAAGTGCAGCTCCAATGCAGCAAGGGGAGAATTTCTCCTCTCCATATTTTATGACATGGCGTATCATAACTAAATGTACGCTCAAACTCATCTTCTATTGCGGCTCTATTTTTGTATTCTTTAAGTATGTTCAAAATCAGTTCCACTTCCTCAGACAAAATTGTTTTGGAAATTCTTTTGCCTTCTGAATCGTTGTCATTTAATTGCAGCATGTCTACAATATCTCGGCACTTCTTAGCAATATAAACAATTTCTGGCGTTAAGTCACCTGGGATTCTTGCAACGTTCGCCACCTTAATAATATTATTAATAAACCGCGAAAACCTTACGAGGTTTTGATCATCATAATCAGTGATTTTCCACTTAGAGCAATAAGCTAATAATGCTAGGACTCTAAATAAATCTATTTGATTAATTGCTCCATAGAGAAGTGTCCCACCCTCTTGCCGAGGTTTAGGGGATAACCATGCTTTATCTAATCCGAAACGTTCATGGTTATCAAATAAATTAACAATAATCTTATAATACTTATAAAGACAATCTATAGAAATTTCATCATAAGGGAAATAGAATCTATCATCTTCTGAATCCACACTCCGCTTGATTATGCCAAGCTTGAAGTAGTCTTTTTTTATAAGACTAAGGGCTACTTCTGAATTTTTATTACATAGCGTTAACGCTGTAATCCAACGTAGGAACTCAACAAAACCAGCATCTGCTGTATCATTGCCATTGTTCCTGTTTTTCCAGAACCAAGTTTCTATTTCTTCCCATTGCTTGCAAGCTTCACGATTCTTGGAATTGATAAAACTGCGAATAACCATAGGTTTTAGGTTTTCTGAACCAGAAAGAGGTTCTCCCGTTGTATTAATAACTACAAAGGTTTCTTCTCCATTGGTGCGGTTTCCCATATCACAGAAGAGAAAGTCCATTCGCTCTGTGATAAAGGTTCCAAGTCGATCTAAGTCGAGTGATTCTTGTGTCAAAATTTTCTCAATCGCCCTGATTGCCTCTATAATGTTGTTTACTGTCGGGTCGTTCTTGTAATCGTTCAGATACCAAGATTGAGACGTTAATTCATCGACATTTTCTATCTTATCACCAATAAAGAATTCCAGCGTCAAATCGCTTAGAAAGTATGTGGAGCTTTCGCGAATAGCATACAGCAGATATGGCTCACAGTCATCCTGTTCTTTTTCAAAATCTGACATCAGTAGTCTGGTATAAGATTTTTCATTATTCGATTTGTGAAGTTTCCTATTCAACATTCCAAGAATTAGAAATATTGACGTAAGCCTTTGCTGCCCATCACAAAGTTGCAGATGTGGGTGAGTCGCTTCTGTTTGACCGTCATTACTCGCTGAATAATATCCATATATTAGCCCCATAGGAATTTTAGTATCATTAGATTCGTCCATATGACGGCTGAACTCAATAAATGTGTTTAAAAGTCCCGTTACCATATCAGGAGTCCAACAGTAGTCACGCTGCAAATCGGGAATAACAATCTTATCATTATCCCCTTGGAACAGGTCCTTGACAGTGTATGACTTTCCATCTTTAAGCTTCGTTCGTGTTATCATTTCGTTCTATGGGTTGAAAATCTTGATCATATATACTTAATTCTTCTTCCTGATGCCTGTTGACAGACACAGGATCCCACGTCGGATTGCTAAATACTTCAACAGTGTGCAGCAGGTGGCGGCTTTGAAAGAACTCCTCATTATTACTGGAGAATAAATCGGCCTTTTTCTTATCAAACTCACCGGTGCTTAGTGATGAGTTTTCATTTTTATAAAAAAGCACAAGATTACCAATTGAATGTTCGCTCCAACTAAACGCAGGGCCGTGTTCGGACTCATTAATGTCTCGCCAATATATTGGCTTATTGTCTGTCCCTAATTTATCTCCGGGATTAAGTCCAATTACAAGTTTATCGTTAAGTTCATCAATGTGATTGAATACCTGTCCGGCATTTACATGGAATACCCGCGATTTGGGTATAATATGCTCCAATGAACGTTCGTTCCAAATGGCAAAGTTAAATTTAACACCTTGTGGGATATTTTGTTTATTTTTTCTTTGTTGGCAATCAAAGAGGATATTTCTTCTAAGAAGCCAGTTTGCAGCATCTGAATAATTTTCACGGTATAATAGTTCGCTTTTCAATATTTTGCGAAAATTTACACATTTCTCATTATATGATGCTACATTATTTGAAACAATTTCAAGATGAGTAACACCAATCAAACTCCAATCGAAATATTTTTTAAGTGCTTTTAATCGCTTATCTTTTTGTGTATTACTGTTATCCACAATATACCACTTTAGGAAGTTATACATTGCAGATTTGTCCTTGCGTTTGAAAGCAAGAATACCTCCTATATAATTATATATTATAGCGTCGTTATACGCATCTTCTATCTGTTTTTGTATGAGGCGTAAATCCTTGAACGTTCTCTTAGCCAACTTAATCGGAGACTCTTCTTTCTTGAAATAAGTGTTTTTCAGTTCATCAAGTGTAATGCCTTTTTCTCCTAAAGCTAAAGGAAGTAGCCAACCGAGCTGTCGTTCGTTTTCTCCCAATTGAAAGAATTTCTTTACATCTTCATCGTTCCACCAATGAAGCCATCTATCCCATTCGCGTGCCAATCGATGACGAATACTAAGGTTCTCATCGTCTGTAATGATGCTCGTTTCTCCATTTGGAAGTTTTGACAAAGAAGAGGTGCGCAATAGTTCAGCCTTAATAAGTTCTTCCTGACGCATGGTTTTCTTCTGTCCATTCATCATAGTGAAAATATCAGCAGCTTTGTCTCCAGGAATAGCCACATATATAAATTTTACATGGTCGAGGATATATTCTGTAAATTTTTTCTTGTCAATATCTTTGAGATGTTGCTCCAGAATCCAAAGCGTTTTCCTGAAATAGAAGCGATCCTGATAATCATCATCATCTGGTGCGCATGTGCAGTATCGTTTTAATCGGTCTTCGTCCAAATCGTTAAAGAACTTATTCGATTCTTTCCTCACCGAATAAATTAAAGGGATTGTCTCGACGCTATGCAGGTATTTTAGCATCAATGTGAAATATGTAGTGCGCTGTTGACCGTCAATTAGTAAGATACTTGAATTCTTAGCTTCGTCTGTGACCGTAATACCTTGCAGAAAGAGATCCTTTTCATCTTTCCCTTCATTGAAATTACTTAGTAGCGATTTGGTCAGATGAGTTACTGAGTCATCTTTATACAGTAAGCTATTTTTACCCCAGACATATCCACGTTGATAGTTCGGAATCTCAAATGGTCTTGATGTAGAACTTTTTGCTATAAATTGTCGCAGAGTTATGGTCGTCTTTTTTTGTGAATGCATAATGTAGTATTTATTGTTTAAGCGACAGGACTCTTGTCTAATCTTTTGGGGGAGCCATTTACTCGTTTTTTTTCTGACAACACTGCCTTTAGTCGATTTAAGGTCCTCACATTAACAATTAAAGTGATAAGCAAATATAGTCATATTTAACGGTGCGGCAAAGAATGTCACACTGTTTTTCACAATGGTGGTTTTATAACATCATTTTTTTTCCAATGGAGCAATTCTTCACGCTGACTCTACTTCGGCTTTACCTTCCAATGTGATTACAATATAATCTTTGGAAACACTTGATTCTATTATATCTCTGAAAATATAAAAATAAAATGGAGTGTAACATTTTGAGCTACACTCCATTTATATGGATTTAGATATTTCTAAATTGACGGGATTACTTCACTTCCTCGAAGTCTACGTCCTGGGGGCCGTCGTTGTGGTGGGTGTCAGCGCCGGGCTGAGGGCCTGCCTGCTGTGCGCCGGCTTGTGCCTGTGCCTGAGCGTTGAGAATGTCCTGCTGTGCGGCTCCGAATGTTGTCTCGATCTCTTTGATGGCGGCATCGATAGCGTCGATGTCCTGAGATTTGTGAGCATCTTTCAGTTTAGCCACGGCGGCCTCGATAGCGCTCTTCTTGTCGGCGGGTATCTTGTCGCCGAGTTCGCTGAGCTGTTTTTCGGTCTGGAAGATGATGGCGTCGGCCTGGTTGAGCTTGTCAACGCGCTCTTTCTCTTTGGCGTCGGCAGCGGCGTTGGCTGTAGCCTCGTCTTTCATTCGTTTGATTTCTTCGTCGGTGAGGCCGCTCGATGCTTCGATACGGATTGACTGTTCCTTACCGGTGGCTTTATCCTTGGCCGAAACGTTGAGGATACCGTTGGCGTCAATCTCGAAGGTTACTTCAATCTGAGGTATGCCACGGGGTGCGGGTGCGATGCCATCGAGGTGGAACTTACCAAGGGTCTTGTCGTCTTTGGCCATAGGACGCTCTCCCTGAAGAACGTGAATTTCAACTGAGGGCTGGTTGTCGGCAGCGGTCGAGAAGGTCTCGCTCTTACGGATAGGAATTGTCGAGTTGGCTTCGATAAGTTTGGTCATCACGCCACCGAGGGTCTCGATGCCTACTGACAGGGGCACAACGTCAAGAAGAACGACGTCTTTGAAGTTCTCGTTACCGCTAAGTGATGCGCCCTGAATGGCTGCTCCTACGGCTACTACCTCGTCGGGGTTAACACCCTTAGAAGGTGCTTTGCCAAAGAACTTCTCAACGATTGCCTGTACGGCAGGGATACGGGTTGAACCACCCACGAGGATAACCTCGTCGACGTCTTTGGCTGTGATGCCTGCGTCCTTGAGTGCCTGCTCACAGGGAACGATGGTTGCCTGAATGAGTTTGTCGGCGAGCTGCTCGAATTTGGCACGTGTAAGTGTTTTTACAAGGTGCTGAGGTATGCCGTCGACGGGCATAATGTAGGGGAGGTTGATCTCGGTTGATGTGGTGCTTGAGAGCTCAATCTTGGCTTTCTCGGCAGCTTCTTTAAGACGCTGGAGGGCCATAGGATCCTTGCGGAGGTCGATGTTGTGCTCGGCCATGAACTCGTCGGCAAGCCAGTTGATGATTACCTGGTCGAAGTCGTCACCGCCAAGGTGGGTATCACCGTTGGTTGAGAGCACTTCGAACACGCCGCCACCAAGTTCAAGAATTGAGATATCGAATGTACCGCCGCCGAGGTCGAATACGGCAATCTTCATGTCTTTGTCCTTGCGGTCGATACCGTAGGCAAGGGCAGCTGCGGTAGGCTCGTTGACGATACGTTTCACTGTGAGGCCTGCAATCTCGCCGGCTTCTTTGGTTGCCTGACGCTGAGAGTCGTTAAAGTAGGCGGGCACGGTGATTACGGCTTCGGTAACGGGTTGTCCGAGGTAATCTTCGGCGGTCTTCTTCATCTTCTGAAGAATCATAGCCGAAATTTCCTGAGGTGTGTACTCGCGGCCGTCGATGTCAACGCGGGGTGTATTGTTGTTGCTGCGAACCACTTTGTAAGGTACGCGCTCTATTTCTTTAGCTACCTGGTCGTAGTTCTCGCCCATGAAGCGCTTGATTGAGTAGATGGTGCGCTTAGGGTTGGTGATTGCCTGACGCTTGGCGGGATCGCCGACTTTGCGCTCGCCACCGTCAACAAATGCTACAACCGAGGGGGTTGTGTTGCGACCCTCGCTGTTAGGTATAACAACAGGATCATTAC
Source organism: Bacteroides sp. (assembly GCA_014802385.1). Classification (GTDB taxonomy): domain Bacteria; phylum Bacteroidota; class Bacteroidia; order Bacteroidales; family Muribaculaceae; genus JAAVFS01. Next base: position 14,792 of record JAAVCJ010000007.1, on the reverse strand, counting down.
CTTCAACTACTGCAACGCAAGAGTTGGTTGTTCCAAGGTCTATACCAATAATTTTTCCCATAATAATATAGTTTTATATGTTTAACTTTTTGATTTTTGATTCTAAATTGATATCTGAATCGGCTCTCGATTCGATTCATAAGTTAAACAAATAATATGCCAAAAAGTTTGTCTGACATAAAACATGACATAATGGCAGACTCGCAATGTGTGTGATAGTGCTTGTTCAGCGGCGTCCCCGGCGTGTTACCACTGACGGCAGGAAGGCGTCTGGAATATGTTCAATGGTATAGTTGTGTTGGTCGCCGACGATGGTGATGATGTCATATTGGGCCTCGTAGTCGAGTGGCAGTGAGCGCAGATAACAGTCGGCCGAGCGTACCATGTGGTTTTTCTTACGTGTGTCAACGGCCTCGAGTGGGTCGTAGTCGATAGATGAGCGGGTTTTAACCTCGACAAACACCATACGGTTGCCACGTGTGGCGATGATGTCTATCTCGAGGTGGCCTGATCTCCAGTTGGTCTCTACAATAGCAAAACCCCGGGCAATGAGGAATTCGGTGGCTATAGCCTCTCCCCATTTGCCCAGGGTGTTGTGTCGTGCCATTTAAGGACTTATTGTTAGTGTGGGATTAGTATTCGTCCCACGATTTAATCTCGATGTCGTCGATCGACATTGTTGTGAACGCGCGTATGAATGCCGATGCAAGGCGTGCATTGGTAATCAGCGGCACGTTGAGGTCGATGGCGGCGCGGCGTATCTTGTAGCCGTTGCTGAGCTCGGTCGATGTCAGGTTTTTGGGTATGTTCACCACGAGGTCTATCTTGTGGTCGTGCAGCATGTCGATGGCCTGGGGGTGACGGTCGGGCTGGCTGGGCCAGTAAACCTGTATCGATGGTATGCCGTTCTCGCTGAGGAACTGATGTGTACCGCCGGTGGCATAGATGGTGAACCCGTTGTTGTGAAGGCGGTGTGCCGCATCGAGCATGTCGGTTTTCTGCTTGGCGCTGCCAGTGCTGAGGAGTACCGAGCGACGGGGTATCTGGTAGCCTACCGAGAGCATGGCTTTGAGTATTGCCTCGCTGGTGTCGTCGCCTATACAGCCTACCTCGCCGGTTGATGACATGTCGACACCGAGAACGGGATCGGCGCCCTGCAGGCGTGAGAAGCTGAACTGTGAGGCCTTGATGCCCACATAGTCGAGGTCGAACGCGCTCTTGGCCGGGCGTTCAACGGGTATTCCGAGCATGATGCGTGTAGCAAGGTCGATAAAGTTGATTTTAAGAACTTTTGATACGAACGGGAAGCTACGTGATGCTCGCAGGTTGCACTCGATGACTTTGATGTCGTTGTCTTTGGCCAGGAACTGGATATTGAATGGGCCCGAGATGTGGAGCGCGGCGGCAATCTGAGACGATACCTTCTTGATGCGGCGCATAGTCTCGACATACAGTTTCTGGGGCGGGAACTGAATGGTTGCATCACCTGAGTGAACGCCAGCAAACTCGATGTGCTCGCTTATGGCGTAGGCTTTAATCTCACCGTCCTGGGCCACTGCGTCCATCTCGATTTCCTTGGCGAACTGAATAAATTCGCTTACAACCACAGGGTGCTTCTTCGATACGTTTGCAGCCAGTTTCAGGAATCGTTCGAGTTCCTCGGTGTTAGAGCATACGTTCATGGCAGCGCCTGAGAGTACGTAGCTCGGGCGAACGAGGACGGGGAAGCCAACCTCGTCGATGAAACGATAGATGTCGGCCATGTCGGTGAGCTCGCGCCAGCGGGGCTGGTCGATGCCTAGATTGTCGAGCATTGCCGAGAATTTGTGGCGGTCTTCGGCGTTGTCAATCCATCGGGCCTGTGTGCCGAGAATGTTGATGCCCTGCTCGTCAAGACGTGTGGCGAGGTTGTTGGGTATCTGGCCACCTACCGACAGGATTGTGCCGTGGGGCTGCTCAAGGTCGAGAATGTCCATGACGCGCTCGAATGTGAGCTCGTCGAAGTACAGTCGGTCGCACATGTCATAGTCGGTCGACACGGTCTCGGGGTTGTAGTTAATCATTACCGAGCGCCAACCCTCTTTCTTGACTGTCATGAGGGCATTGACCGAGCACCAGTCAAACTCGACCGAGCTACCGATGCGATATGCACCCGAACCAAGGACGACAATCGAACGATGGTCGTGCAGATAGGTGACGTCGTTGGCCGAGCCGTTGTAGGTGAGATAGAGGTAGTTGGTCATAGCCGGATATTCGGCAGCCAGGGTGTCTATCTGCTTTACTACAGGGACGATACCGAGCGATTTGCGGCGGTCGCGCACCTTGAGGTTGCATGCCTCGGCGTTGTCCATGTCGTCTTTGAGGACTGCACGGGCAATCTGGAAGTCGCTGAAACCTTGTTGCTTGGCCAGGCGCAGCAGCGCGGCATCAATGTCGTCTATATTATTATATGTAGAGAGTTCGTCGCGAGTGGCGATGATGTTGTGCAGACGATGCAGGAACCACTTGTCGATTTTGGTAAGTTCGTGAATGCGGTCTACAGTGTAACCGGCCTGCATGGCCTGAGAGATAACGAATATGCGTTTGTCGGTAGGTTCTTTGAGGGCGCGGTCAATATCGTCGACGTTGAGTTCCTTATTGCCGACAAAGCCGTGCATACCCTGACCAATCATGCGCAGACCTTTCTGGATTACTTCTTCGAATGTGCGACCGATGGCCATTACTTCGCCGACCGATTTCATTGACGATCCAATCTCGCGGCGCACGCCGTGGAATTTACCGAGATCCCAACGCGGAATCTTGCAGACAATGTAGTCGAGGGCGGGCTCGAAGAATGCTGATGTCTCTTTGGTTACCGAGTTCTTGAGGTCAAAAAGACCGTAGCCGAGGCCCAGTTTGGCTGCTACAAAGGCCAGGGGATAACCGGTGGCTTTAGATGCGAGGGCCGATGAGCGGCTAAGGCGTGCATTGACTTCGATAACGCGGTAGTCCATCGACTGAGGGTCGAATGCGTACTGTACGTTACACTCGCCGACGATGCCTACGTGGCGTATGATCTTGATGGCGAGTTTGCGCAGGTAGTGGTAGTCTTCATTAGAGAGTGTCTGTGACGGAGCTACAACGATACTCTCACCTGTGTGTATGCCCAGGGGGTCGAAGTTCTCCATATTGCAGACTGTGATACAGTTGTCAAAGCGGTCACGGACGACCTCATACTCGACCTCTTTCCAGCCTTTGAGCGATTTCTCGACAAGTACCTGGGGTGAGAATGAGAGTGCTTTCTCAACGAGGGTGACAAGCTCCTGCTCGTTGTCGCAGAAACCTGAACCAAGGCCTCCGAGAGCGTATGCGGCACGCACTATGACGGGATAGCCGAGTTTGGCGGCGGCTGCGAGTGCGTCGTCGATTGAGTTGACTGCCTCGCTCTTGATGGTCTTGACGTCGATTTCGTCAAGTTTCTTGACAAAGAGCTCGCGGTCTTCGGTGTCCATGATAGCCTGAACTGGTGTGCCGAGTACCTCGACGTTATATTTGCTGAGAATATTCTGGCGGTAGAGTTCGACGCCGCAGTTGAGGGCTGTTTGTCCGCCGAAAGCCAGCAGAATGCCGTCGGGGCGTTCTTTCTGAATTACTTTCTCTACAAAGTAGGGGGTGACGGGCAGAAAGTAAATTTTGTCGGCAAACCCGTCCGATGTCTGAACGGTCGCGATATTGGGGTTGATGAGGACGGTGGTTATGCCTTCCTCCTTCATAGCCTTCAGGGCCTGTGAACCCGAGTAATCGAACTCGCCGGCCTCGCCTATTTTGAGCGCGCCGCTACCTAACAATAATACTTTCTTAACGTTCTCGTTACGATTGGTCATTGGAGTTGTCATGACTGGAGTTGGGTTTTAAAGAAGTGCTATGAACTCGTCAAAAATAAATTCGGTGTCTTTGGGGCCGCTTGATGCCTCGGGGTGGAACTGAGCCGAGAAGAACGGTTTGGTTTTGTGACGTATGCCCTCGTTTGTGCCGTCGTTCATGTTGATGAATAAAGGCTCCCAGTCGGCGGGTAGGGTGGTCTGGTCGACTGCGTATCCGTGGTTCTGAGATGTGACGTAGCAGACGTTTGAACCGACGCGGCGCACGGGCTGGTTGTGGCTGCGGTGGCCATATTTGAGTTTGTAGGTCTTGGCTCCGGCAGCGAGCGACAGAAGCTGGTTGCCCATGCATATGCCACAAATTGGCTTGCCGAGCTCGATGGCACGACGTATGTTGGCGATTGTAGCCTGGGCCATGTCGGGGTTACCGGGGCCGTTTGAAATGAATAGGCCGTCGTAGGGTATTGTCATGAAGTCGTAGTCCCAGGGAACTCTAATGACTTTGACACCACGGCGGGTGAGACAGCGTATGATATTGTGTTTGGTGCCACAGTCAACGAGAACGACCGTCTTGTCGCCGTCGCCGTGAACCTCGACGTCCTTGCAGCTTGTTTTGGCAACGAGGTTCTCGAGGTTGGGATTGTAGAAGTCGACGTCGTCGGTGCCGTCAATTACAATCTTGCCAAGCATTGAACCTTTCTCGCGCAGGTGTTTGGTCAGGGCACGTGTGTCAATGTTGTAGATGCCGGGAATTTTTTCTTCTTTGAGCCATTGACTGAGTGAGCGGTCGGCCTGCCAGTGGCTGTGTTCCCATGAGTAGTCCTGAGCTACGATGGCACGGGCGTGAATGTGATCGCTCTCGTAGAACTCGCTCACGTCGTCTTTCTCGCGACGAGGTGGAACGCCATAATTGCCAAGTATGGGGTAGGTGGTGACTAAAATCTGACCTTCGTATGATGGATCTGTGAGGCTTTCGGGATAGCCGGTCATGGCGGTGTTGAAAACTACCTCGCCGGCGGTCGAGGCCTCGTAGCCAAATGATAGGCCTTCAAATCGGGTGCCATCCTCGAGTATAAGGGCGGCTTTACGTGCTTGAAGCATACGCGATAGGAGGTTGGTTAAATTACTTGTTTTAAGTGGTTTCATCAACTTTCTATCGAGAAACCATGCAAAGTTACAAAATTTTGCAAGATTTTACAAATAAAATAACCGGAAGCTCGAATCGTGAACTCCCGGTTATCATTTTAATGTCGTCGGTGGCTATTACTTCTCGTCGCTGAAGAAGCGCTTGAAGAGGCCGTAGAAACCACGGCCGTGACGAGCCTCGTCTTTTGCCATCTCGTGAACGGTGTCATGGATAGCGTCGAGACCGAGCTCTTTGGCGCGACGTGCGATGCGCATCTTGTCTTCGTTTGCACCAGCCTCGGCCATCATGCGCTTTTCAAGGTTGGTCTTGGTGTTCCAAACCATGTCGCCGAGGAGCTCGGCAAATTTTGATGCGTGCTCGGCCTCTTCCCAAGCGTAACGCTTGAAAGCGTCGGCAACCTCGGGATAGCCCTCTCGGTCGGCCTGGCGAGACATCGCGAGATACATACCAACCTCGGTGCACTCGCCCATGAAGTGGTTATTGAGGTCTTTGATCATTTCCTCGTCACAGCCTTTGGCTACGCCAATCTCGTGCTCGGTAACGAATTTCAGAACCTCGGTATCGTCAAGCTCCTTGAATTTTGATTTGGGAGCGCCACACTGGGGGCACTTTTCGGGGGCTTCGTTACCTTCGTGAACGTAGCCGCAGATTGTGCAGATAAATTTTTTGTTCATAGTAATCTAAATATTTGTTCGATGTTAGACTTGATGTTATTTTATAACTTCATAACGCTTGAACACTTTGATAAGTTTTTCGATTGCCTCTGAAACCTGTTCGGGGGTGTGAGTGGCCATGAGGCTGAATCGAATCAGAGTGTCGTGTGGAGCGACAGCGGGTGACACGACGGGGTTGACGAAAATGCCTTCGTTGAACAACTCGGTGGTTATGGCGAATGTCTTCATGTTGTCGCGAATGTAGAGCGGAATGATGGGTGTTGATGTGTTGCCTATTTCAAAGCCGGCGGCCTTGAATCCGTCGAGAGCCATCTTTGTGAGCGCCCACAGGTGGTCCTGACGCTCGGGCTCCTGCTCCATGATGTCGATGGCTTTGAGTGCCGCAGCGGTCGAAGCGGGTGTGATTGAAGCAGTGAATATGTATGAGCGCGAGTGGTGACGCAGGAAGTTGGTAATCTCCTTGTCGGTGGCGATGAAGCCGCCGAGTGATGCGAACGACTTGGAGAATGTGCCCATGATGAGGTCAACGTCGTCGGTCACACCGAAGTGGTTACAGGTGCCGCGGCCGCCTTTACCAAATACGCCGATGCTGTGAGCCTCGTCAACCATAACTGTAGCGTTATATTTCTTGGCGAGCTCGGTTATCTTGGGAAGGTTGGCAACGTCGCCCTCCATCGAGAAGACACCATCGGTGACGATGAGTTTGACTTTATCGGGATCGCACTTCTGGAGCTGCTTCTCGAGCGAGTCCATGTCGTTGTGCTTGTATTTGAGTGACTGCGAGAATGACAGGCGACGACCTTCGATAATCGAAGCGTGGTCCTGTTCGTCCCATAAAATATAGTCTTCGCGGCCGGTGAGAGTCGATACGACGCCCAGGTTGACGCCGAAGCCGGTAGAGTAAATCATTACGTCTTCCTTGCCGATGTATTCGGCAATACGTGCCTCGAGTTGTTTGTGAAGGTCGAGGGTGCCGTTAAGGAACGGTGAGCCGGCACAGCCTGTACCGTATTTTTTTATAGCCTCTATGGCCGCTTCTTTAATTCGCGGGTCTGAAACGAGGCCTGTGTAGCAGTTGCTACCGAACATTAAAACGCGTTTGCCGTTGATTGTGACTTCGGGCTCCTGTTCGCTCGAGATGGCACGGAAGTAGGGATATATGCCTGCTTTCATTGCCTCCTGAGGTACTGTGTACTGTGAAAGTTTTTTTTGTAAGAGCTTCATTGATAATGATATTCTCTGAATTTATAGTGATATGATATTGGCACGATTATATTGGCCTGACACGGGTCGGACCAATTTTGGTTGCAAAATTAGCACTTTTTTAGATTTTGTGGGTTATGTTTATTGGCTTTTTTTGAGTATCAATTACTTTTTTTTGTTAACGAGGCTTGTGATTGGATAAAATATAGTTGAAACTCACTATATGTGTTTGCGGTACAAGAATTAATTTGTAACTTCGCCTACTAATTGTCGGCTAACATGATAGTAGTGCAGTGTGTAGCGCTATCGGGCTGAGATGTAACGATTTAAAATTATACTGATGCAATCGCTTGATGTTAAAATCATAAACAGGTCGCGCCACGGGCTTCCGACCTATGCCACCGATGGCGCTGCCGGTCTTGATGTGCGCGCTATGCTCGACGAGCCTGTAACTCTGCAACCTCTGCAGCGTGTGTTGGTTCCGACAGGGTTGTATATGTCGATACCGGTAGGTTATGAATGTCAGGTGCGGCCGCGCAGTGGACTCGCTGCCAAACATGGTGTCACCGTTGCCAATGCTCCAGGTACAATTGACTCGGATTATCGTGGCGAGGTAAAGATAATTCTCGTGAACCTTTCTGACTCACCGTTCGTAATAAATGATGGTGAGCGCATTGCCCAACTGGTTTTTGCCCGTCATGAACGTGTGGAGTGGATTGAAACTGACTCTCTTGACGCGACTGATCGTGGCGCCGGCGGCTTTGGTCACACGGGATTATCTTAATATGTAATATTGACCTATGAGAAAATTAATTCAGACATTATCGGCGCTGACAATTGTGTTGTCAACGACATTTCAGGTATCTGAGGCTCGTGACAAGCGTTGGTCTGACGGTGCGTCACAGCGTCGTGCCGACTATATATTTATGGAGGCGCAGCGTCAGCAGGCACTTGATAATAACGATGCCTACTATGACTTGCTCAAGCGTGCCTATGAACTTAATCCGGCCGAGACGTCGGTAGGGCACGACCTCGGTTTCTATACCGTTGTATTAAATCAATCCAATCCTGATAAAATAGAGGAGGGACTCGCGCTGATGAAAAATCATTTTGACGCCCGTCCCGATGACTATTATGCGTCGGTGCTGTATGGCACAATCAGTGAAAAATTGGGCGACAGCCGCCGTGCAGCCGGTGTATGGGAGAAACTGCATGAGATCTATCCAGACAAGACCGAAGTGTCTTTAAGATTGGCCGATGCCTACCTGTCGCGTACGGCCGATAGCCTGGCGCAAAATAAGGCGATTGATCTGCTCAACACTGTGCAAGTGGCCGAGGGACCGTCGCTGCAGCTCACAGCCCGTAAGGTGATGTCGTACATGTCGCGTCGTGACACAGTCAGCGCTCTCGGCGAGGTGGGCAATCTTATAAAAGAGACGCCGCGCAGTCCCGAGTCGCGCGTGTATGCCGGAGATGTATTTATGTCGCTCGGCGATAGAGACTCGGCTCTCTATTATTATAATGATGCATGTGCCGTTGACCCGTCAAGTGGCCTGGCTGTATATAAGCGTGCCGAGTATTTCAAGGAGATAGGTGACACACTGGCTTACGATACAGAGGTGTATAAGGCATTGGAACTGCCCGACATGGAACTCGACACAAAACTCGAGATACTGACCGGCTATGTGCGCGAGCAATATACCGACTCGCTGAAACAACCCCGAATTAATGAATTGTTCGGCAAGCTGGTTGACCTTTATCCTCACGATGCATCGGTTCATGATCTGTACTGGTCATATTTTGTGGCGATAAAAGATTATAAATCGGCAGCCGAGCAACTTGAATATGTGCTTGATACCGATTTGGCAAATGAAGAGCGTTGGCACGCGTTGGTAAGTTTGTATTTCTCGGCCGATGACTATGGTAAAGCCTATGATACGGCTGTNAAGGCGGCNAACATGTTTAAGGAAAATCCGATGTTCGCGTTACTCGCCGGCGAGGCCGCATCAATAAACAATCAGTCNGANAGTGCGCTCGTGTGGTTGGATCGTTGTCTTGANGTGCCCGACCTTACCGATGAATTCAGATCAAAGGTTNTTGCAACAAAGGGNGATGTTAANTANAAACTCGGTGAGGCCGACGAGGCTTTTGAACTATATGACGAGGCGATTAAGCTTGACCNCACCAATGCNATGGCGATGAACAACTGTGCGTATTTTATGGCCGAGAGCGGCATGGATCTTGACCGTGCAGCCGAACTNAGCCGTCAGTCGCTCAATATTGCGCCCGACAATGAATCGTCGCTTGATACCTACGCATGGATTATGTTCAAGAAAAGTGACTATAANGAGGCTAAATCGTTCATCGANAANGCTCTTGAACTGACCGAGTCGCCTTCGGCCGAACTCTATCAGCATGCAGGCGACATATACTTTATGAATGGTGATCCTGATAAGGCTCTTGAGTATTGGGAGATGGCGGCTGANCTTGATCCCGATGACGCGTTGCTCCAAAAGAAAATAAAACATAAAACCTACTTCTTCAAGTAACACNAGTGAAAAAGTATACATATTATATTGCATTATTGATTGTCGTCATGATGATGACGGCGTGTGGCTCGCGTCGAGAAACGACGACTATGCCTGTTGTGGCTACCGATAATCTNGGTTCNCGTTATGCNGGAATGGTTGAGCGCTATGGCGAGTGGAACGAGCTGTCGACCAATGTCAAGGTCAGCATCGAGTCGCCTATGAGGCTGTCTATATCGGGCAANGCATACATGGTCAAGGATAGCCTTATCCATGTGTCNTTGAGATTACTCGGCATGGAATTAGGTGTGTGTCATGTGACCCGTGACACNGTTTACTGTCTCGATAAACTTCACAAGNTAGCTGTTGTCGAGCCTATGTCAAAGATTACNGNNCAGTCGGGCATAACCATCGGCACATTGCAATCAATTTTGCTGGGGCGTGTCGTTGAGCAGAACNGCCGATCATCAAAAGGCNGTATGACGCTTGATTGGATTGACAAGAGTGCCGACCTNTGGAAAGTAATTGAACAATACAGCAGTCCGCTCAAATATACATGTACATTTAATGTCGGTGCCGANGATAATGTATCGTCACTNGTTGTGGCGGTGCCTGGTCATCAGGAGTTGGGCTGTAAGTATGCAGGTTGGTCGCGCAGTGCTGCCGGGCCTGTTCCCGAGACCATATCGACTGANATGAGNGTGGGGCAGAAATCGCTGAAAGCCTCACTGAAGTACACGCCATCGTCGGTCTCGGTTTCAAATGTCAAGATTCCGACATTCAAAACTCCCGGTAAGGATTATCGTCGGGTTGCTGTCAATGATCTTTTAAAAAGTGTGTCTACATTGCTCTAAAATATCATGATCTCACGTCTAAACCAGTCAATTATCGTTATTTTGTTTTTATGCGTGTCGGGTGTCGCGATGGCTCAGTCGTCGTCAGGCATCAAGCGCGAGCAGCGGCGCAACCGTCAGCAGATGGAGCAGGCACAGCGCAATGTGCGTCAGAATGAGCAGGCNGTCGAGAACAATCTGCGTCANCTCGATTTGCTNGATGGACAGATAACTGACATCAGTCGCGACGTGAGACGCCTGAAGGGAACGTCTGACTCACTGCGTCAGCTNATAAGGCCGCTTAANGATTCAATCAAGGAACTCAATTCGCGGCTCGCTGCGATGTCTGAGAAATATAGTGNGGCTCTGCGGAAATCTCAGACNAACGGTAATTCGATGAATGATATTACGTTTGTATTTTCGTCCGAAAGCTTTATGCAGGCATGGCAGCGATANAGGTCGTTGAGGCAATTTGCCCGCTGGCGTCAGCGNAAGGCAGCCGAGATTGTTGACACCCGTGCGTCACTGCAATCGCGCCANCAGCGCCTCGACTCGCTCAAGACTTCAAATAACCGTGTNNTGTCNCGTGTCGAGCAGCAACGCAATACGCTTGAACGTAAGCGTGTAGAGACCGATCGGCTTGTCACGTCGCTAAAATCTCAGAATAAACAGNTGCAACAGGTGTTAAAACGTCGTCAAAAGGAGGCTGANGAACTTGAACGNAANCTTGAACAGGCNCTGGCCGAGGAGATGGAGAAGCAGCGACGNGAGGAAGAAGCGCGTCAGCGCCGTCTCAAAGAGCANCAGGCGGCCGAACAGGCTAAAAAATCGGGCGGTGAGCAGGCTANAACGACAACTCAGGAGAANCAGCAGCCNGNACAAACCAAACCGGCCCAACCGTTGGCCAATAGGCAGCTCACCGGCTCTTTTGAAAGCAATAAGGGTAAGTTGCCTTATCCCTTGACCGGCGAATTTACCATAGTGAAGAAATTTGGCCGTCAGAAACACCCGCGGCTACCCAAAGTCGAGACAAACAATCCGGGTATAGACATTGAGGCCTCACAGCAGGGGGCGGCTGTTCATGCTGTGTTTGACGGCGAGGTGTCTCAAATATTTAAACTCGCAGGCTACAACAACGTCATCGTGTTGCGTCATGGCGATTATGTGACGGTCTATGCTAATATTGCCGGCTTGAATGTCAAGAAAGGCGATAAGGTTAAGACCGGGCAGGTCTTAGGTTCGCTGTATGTCGATAAGGCCGACGGCAACCGTAGTGTATTGCACTTTGAGTTGAGGCGCGAGAAAGAGAAGGAAAATCCAGAGTTGTGGCTCAGACGCTGAGATGGCAAAAGCACAAACTACATCGCGCAAGGTCTTTAAGGCGCTGAGTCTATTTGGCTCGGTACAGGTCATTATGATCCTGTGCTCGGTTGTGCGCACCAAGGTTATCGCTTTGTGGCTCGGTCCGGCAGGTATTGGAATATTCGGACTGTACAATAATGTTCTCGCGGCTATAAATCAACTTGTACAGCTTAATATGCACGATAGTTCGGTGCGCGAGATGTCGGGAGCATCGGCATCTCAGCGAGCTCGCATCACTGGTGCTGTGAGACGTTTGGGNTGGTTGCTCGGTTTGGCCGGCGGAGTGCTCACNGTGGCTTTGTCGCCCCTGTTGAGTCGTTGGACGTTCGGTGACTCGTCNCANACGNTGCCGTTTATCCTTTTGTCGNTTGTNGTGGTGTTAGGTGCNGTAGCNGAATCTCAGAAGGCTATGCTNCAGGCTCATCAGATGTTGACCCGGTTGGCGCGNGCAACGTTGTGGGGTGGGGTAGTGGCCACCGTGCTATCGATTATACTGGTATGGCTTTATGGTTATGACGGNATCGTGCCGTCTATTATAATTTTTGCGGTGGGCTCATTTGTAGCCTATGCAATTGAGTCGCGGGGTGTGGTTTCGACCAGGGTGACCAATTCTGAAGCATTGTCGTTGGTCGGCCCGATAGTACGCCTCGGCATCTATATGACAGTAGCGATATTTATTACAGTAGCCTCTCAGTATGCTTTTCAGGCTTGGCTGCGCGCCCGTGCAGGCGAGGACGAGTTGGGCTTGTTTCAGGCAGGTTACACTCTTGTTAATAAGTATGTCGGCCTGGCGTTTGTAGCCATGTCTGTTGAGTTTTTCCCTCGCCTGTCTTCGGTGGTGACAAGCCGCCGTCGTACGCAGATTTTTGTGCGCCACGAGATGTCGATGCTCATGCTTGGTATCACAGGCTGTGTGGTGTTGTTTATTAATCTGGTTCCTCTTATAATCAATATTCTGTACGATAGTTCGTTTGCTCCGGCATCGGGTTATGTAATCATTGCCACTGTCGGTACATTGCTCAAGGCTGTGTCGTTTGTGTTTGCTTATGTTATAGTTGCACGAGGCGACGGCATGATATATCTTGTAACTGAGGGCGTGAGCGCTGGGTTATACCTTGTGTTTAACATAATAGGTTACAAGTGGGGTGGACTTGATGGCATAGGTATTGCATATGTTGTATGGTATTTAGCCTATACGATAAGTGTCTACCTGGTCTACCGTTTCCGTTATCACCTTGGCGGTGTATCTCGTCAATTTGCGCAGGCCGCNTTATATATAATAATAGTGGCAATTCAGGCCGCCCTTTGTTTTTCGGGTCATTACCTGTTCGCCACTATCTTATCGGTTGTTTTGGTGCCCACTATNGGGCTGGTGTTCTATCGTCAATTTTTGAAGCGTAGGACNCTGAANNCTTAATTCGGTGTCACTCGCTGAGTCTGATGATGCGTATGCCGGTAGCGCCGGTGCGTTTCAAGTAGTCGGCCAACGGGAGNTCGTCGATAATTACCTTGCCGGCTTTGCTTGATGCATGCATCAGGTGTGGCACGCCATCTTTCTTTATAATGATGCCCATGTGTGTGACGTCCAGTCCTGGCTTTTTGGTTGTCAAAGCTACGANGTCTCCGTCTTTTAATGTGTTTGCAAATGCTTTGTTTGCGAGTCTCGCTGCCTTGANGTACGGGTAACGGTGGCTGCGGTAGCCTATCTCACAGTCCTTTATNCGCTCGTATTGAGTCGAGTCTTTCAGTGCCGGATATAANTCTCGGTTGCGGCTCATGAAGTCGAGCGTCTTCACGANCCANTCNTTTTCAGGCATACGCGAGGTNTATTCCTTTATTGTGCCTCGGTGAGTGTTGTCGACAACCCAGTCGCTGAAATAGTGCAGTCGCGANGCGTAGTCATTNATNGTACCGTTGCGGTANCTTATTTTTTCGAGATTGTGTATGTAGTCTCGCCACGAGTTTCGGCGCTCACCTGCGGTATAGGCGAGTGTGAGGACGGTTTCGACGTATGTAGTGCAGTCTAATTCGTCAAGATTTACAATCAGACGTTCNGTNTCACCNTCGAGCGTACCGGCAACATAAGGAGTTCCGAGAAANTCTTGACCCAACAGTGCAACTCGTTTTTGAGGGTCTTGNTCGTCGATTACCTTATTTAATAATGTATTTATTCGGGTGGTATCTGACGCCTCGTTNTGAAAAATCGCTTCGCTTGGCAATATTGCATAANCNTTAGCACCTAAAAATAATGCGCANATAGAAAAAAATGACTTTAATTTCATTGCTCGTGGTTGNTTTAAACAGTGCGAAGTTACACATTATTCTTATTACAGGCAACGGNCAATGTAAANTTTTGNCNNGGNGTTATAANGGTAAAATCGNGGTGTTGCTCTAAAACTATGTTATAAAACATAATTTTAACATTTGTTGATTGNGGTGATTGATAAGGTGTTAAGTNANANGTGTGGTAAGAGTGAATAAAAAAGATGNAAAAATATTTGGTGGGTAACGAAAAAGGGCGTACNTTTGCACTCGCTTTGAAGGAAGAACGGCGGTTCGACCGGGTGNTTGAANGAGCGCCGGAGCGAAGACGGAGACTGGAAATGTTAAAATCGAGAAAAAGATTTGCAAGAATCAAAAATTGTTTTTAACTTTGCAAAGTTTTTCGGCCGNACCGAAAAGCGCCACCGAGATCATTGAAAGATTTACAATAGACAAGAACAAGAGTAGTACAAGAGCTAATAAAAGAAACTCGAGTCAATTCTTTAACACATTAAATCGGCGGAGAGTTCAGTGTCAGCGAAGTCAGATTCTCGAAGAGTAAGATTGTGAGCGTCACTTGTGAAAGCAAAACAACTTATAGAAAAATAAGTCTTGCGAACGAAGCTTTGAAAAAAAAGAAGAAACAAGATAAACAACAACGAAGAGTTTGATCCTGGCTCAGGATGAACGCTAGCGACAGGCTTAACACATGCAAGTCGAGGGGCAGCGGGGGTGAGGCTTCGGCCTTACCTGCCGGCGACCGGCGCACGGGTGAGTAACACGTATGCAACCTGCCCATAGCAGGGGGATAACCCGGAGAAATCCGGACTAATACCGCGTACAAACCCCGGGAGACATCTTCCGGGGTTGAAAGGGAGGCAACTTCCGGCTATGGATGGGCATGCGGCGCATTAGCTAGTTGG
>JAAVCJ010000006.1 GCA_014802385.1 Bacteroides sp. | reverse complement strand
TGACCGTGACCTCAATCACATTCGACAACCGCACCATAAAAAGTGCCGTACTGACCCCTAACACAATGTCGACGGCAAGTGAATGGTACGAAAAAAACAAAGAATATCAGGTCAACGTGGCCGGCGAACCTGAAAACGGCAACGAATGGAACGGACATATCTACACCTACGAGAACCATTCATCAGAGGGTAGCGTGATGATACCCGAACTGACCATCTCCTACTACGAAGGTGATAACTCGACCGACATCAAGACCCACGTAGTCAAGTTGATCGATCCCAACTCGACAGCCGGCACCACCATGCCCGTCAAGCGCAACAATCTATACCGCATCGTGCTGACCAAGGCAACCAAACTCGACTTCGACCTCCAGGTACTTGACTGGAATGCCGAAGAAGCCGAAATCGAGCACCCCGATGTGCCCCTCAACCTCCCCAAAGACGTCCAGGACTCCCTCAACCGTCAGCTCCTCGTCTACGACCTCTTCACCGAAAATAACGTAAAATCAATTGATATAACCAACAAAACCGTTGAGTTCGAGCAAGAAAATCTTATTGCAAACGAGTATCCAGTTGAGCAATATTTCACCTGGACTAAATTGAATTCTTTGGGGCTTTGCGGCAACACCCAAGACTCATATTTATATGTAGACGGGCAAGCCTACCAACTTCCAACTTTGGGACAGCTTCAATTGCTGGCACCGCTGAATCTAAAATCAGAGGATGAAAAATACAACTATCCTGCTTATACACCGGCTGCGATACCACTAATGAATACAATGCCTTTTGAAGAAGTTGTTTGTCTAAAAAATGATGATAATTATCACAAAGTACTGAGTGAGGATTACTCAGATGAAACGATAGCTTTTAAAGGTACATCACAATTAATGATCTCATGTTTTAGAGATACCCTTTTCGCTATTCCTGATCTTACTAACCCCGGAGTTGACATTATATGCTCAAAAGAGTTTGCAACAAAGAGTCTTTTACGAAATTCCGTTTGTGGAATTCGCTTCAAAGGCAGTAATCAATGTGCGGCGTATAAATGGCAGTTTGGTCTTAACAATGGTGGTAAAGGGTGTTATGGATCAATAAAAATAAAGGCCCTTCCAAATAAGGGTGAAGGTATCGAAGTCTATGACATTACTGATAATAAATCATTTTGGAAAGAAGGCACATATATTGAGGTAAAAATTCCTATAATGGGGGATTATGTATCATCAGTCTTCAAAAATTCATCGAATGCGTTTCTATTATGTACTACTAGATCAATGGGCAGCAATTACGTCAACTATTTAAATTTTAATACCGGATATTCTTATATCTATACAGCTGTTAATGCTTCAGCAGCATTTCCTATTCGTCTTGTTAAAGTAAAAGATACAGAAAACGAAAGCTCTAAATAAAATAGATAAGTAACATTTGTATAAATAGAAAGGGATGATGATGGAATCATCCCTTTCTATTTCACATTGTTTCAAATCTTATAAGAAAATCCTGGTAATAAGATATAAGAGATAAGTATGAACAAGATACTAATTGTAGATGCCTCCGACTCCGATTGTCGGCTGATGTCCGGATTGCTTACGCGAGCCGGGTATCAGCCTATTGTCGTTGGAGAAATGGAGACAGCAAAACAAGAGGTGGCGAAACTGTCACCGGGAGCTGTCACGCAAGAGGCGATATGATCTCCGACACCGACATAATAATTAGTAAAAGCAGCATATAGTTCTGATTATCAATACTTTCACATTACCGAGTGGGAGTAACCACTACTCCTTATACACATAAACAAATCCCTGCTAACTAATTGTAGTTGACAGGGATTTATTGTTTATTATTTTGTGCCGGTAAGTATGCCTGAGTCGCTGTCAAGATCATTTGCGTGAATGTCGACTTCGCGTCCTTTCCGCCCAAAGTCAAGACTTAAACTGAACCGAATTGCTAAATATGAACTATTTCGATTGCTATGCGCCTTCGACATGTACGGTGTCAATGCCGACAGGTTGCGGGTCTCCATCCAATAGTCGTTCACAAACGCATTGAATACACCAATACTTAACGACCATTTGTCACGTTTATAGCCAACCATAATCTGATTCATATCCTTTTCTTCATTTATCTCCTCGCCGTACATATAGTTCATCGGTCCTGATAGAATATTGCCATATACGAGCCAATTACCGTAATTGAAATCAACACTAAGCCCCACCCGGAATATATTGTGACAATGATAATAATCGAGACCGCGACTAAAGTATCTCGTAAGCATCGGTTCGGCCATTATTGAAAGATGTTCGCGCCACGGTTTTACAGAGATTGTACCTCCGACTATGAGACGTTGAAACGACCGTTGATTAAAATATGTTCGCACAAACTGTTCATTATCATATATAACCGATTCCATTATCGGCTTATGCTCGTGACGATATTCAACCCGAGGATTAATGCCGATGAAGCTATTCTCAAACGATATATCAAACGACTGATTAATCACACGAAACGGTTTCAGCCCCGAATTACCACGTCTAATCATACCCGATTGTATTGGTTGTTCTATGTCACTGAGTTCGGCCGCCGACGGCATTTTATAGTCAAGCGATACCGAGTAGCGTACAAATAATTTATTTCCAGGCCGATATGATAAATTTAATGTCGGTAGTATAAACATATTATCCAAGTTTGTGACTGACTGGCCTATATGATGATAAGCGACCTTCAGACTTCCTGTCAGCCCCCAATTACCGAAGCGGTTGCCGTATTCTGCCATAAGAGATGTCTTGATTTGATTTATTCGAACATCAGCCTCATCTTCTTGTCGGTAGGTATTGCGCAGGAATGAACTGTTATTTGAGACCGCGACACTCCATACACGACTCCCCGTACGATTTTCGTACATAGACAGCAGTTTAAGTGTATATTTATCGCCAAAGACACGACTGTTCTCACCAACCCCGTTCTCGGAATACTTATGCGACATACGCGATTGCAGATACGAGCCCTGCGTATCAAAGATTAGACTTTGACCACCAGGCATATTATGCTGATAAAACAATCCGACATTCGGCTGTATCAAATGTTCCTCGGTATACTCGGCCACTAAAATGGGATCAACACTTCCTGATGTCTGCAACCAGGCCATGCGGTCGCCCTCTTCCTTATTGGGAACATCGTTCAGATTAAATCCTAAACGGGCGTTAAAAATATCACCGGTCGGTAACTGATAATTGTAGTTGATGGTACTCTCTAAGTGGTGTTCCGAGACTGTAACCGGCAATCCTTCCTCGTGACGCACCAATGTAGCATCGGGATAATACCACGTTTCGTCNTAATCTCTCTGCCACTTGTCCTTTTGTTGGCCGAAGTAGCTGATATTGGNCGACCATACCGAACGTCCGTGATTATATTGGCCTGCTAAATTATCAATTGACGCAAATCGACCGCCGGCAATAGCTTCAAAAGCATCTATATTAAGATTGCCACCCGATTGATGCCTTGATGTGATATAATCGATTACTATCGTTGCTNCGCCNTACCGTATTCCCGGATTGTCGTGGTATTCAATTCTTATAATATCCTGCGGCCTAATCGCAGCNATCTGAGCTGATGTTGATTCAATTCCGTTGATACATAGCANAACGTCTCCGCCACCNACGACTTCAATATTGTTTGTGAGTGGATTGACTGTTATACGTGANAGTTGCAGTTTACGTAGCAAATCGACTCCGTCGGTCGACATTCGCAGCATCTCTTTATCAGGTCTGATAACTTTGCCNTCAGTTTTGTTGATTACGGGCGAAGCTTTTACCACTACCTCGTCAANCAATANCGGTGAAATTGAAGACTCTATTGAATCAATGTCAGTGGGTTGGTTAGCACGCACGAATGGTGCTGTGGTGCATATAAATGCCCACATAGTNAATTGTTTTAGCATGTGATTAAATGGAAATGTTTAGTCTTGTNNCATCAGCGCATCATANAGATTATGAAACCGTTTGCGCAGATATTTGACTGCATAGTGTTTACGTGAAAGTAATGTTGCAACCGGTGTGCCGGTCGCTGCCGAAATCTCTTTAATCGGAAGCCCGTCAAATACTGTCAGGCAGAATACCTCACATTGCTCGGGAGGTAATTCAGATAAAGCAATGTCGAGTTCGTGCCATATGAGTTTGCGTAGCAATACCATGTCAGGTGCATCATNAGGACTGCAAAATAGTGTTTGAGCAATATCCTCACACACTGCATCTTCGGCATCTAATGGTATGTCACGTTTTTTACGCCAAAAGTTCAGTATCGAGTTGCGCGCCACCTTNTAAAGCCACGATGAAATGCGCTCAATCTCCGACTCACCGTCAACCGANACACGGGCAAGCTGATAGAATACNTCCTGGAGTATATCCTCGGCATCTTCCNGGCTACTNACCTGTGACCGAATATAACCNAANAGTCNTGGCGAGTATTCAGCAAATATATCCTCGATATTATCCTTTTGTGGCATTCTCTTCTTTGTGAGAGTGATTACCCAANCCGAACAATTCACTGCGACGACGTATGAATTCGCGACGGTCNTCATCACTCATATTATGCCAATGTCTNTGCCAATCACCGTGGCCGCGGTGTACGATGGCATGCAGACTACCGAACAACATGAACAACAGCAGCACGAACCCACCACTAAGCAGTTGGCCAAGAACAAACATTCCNAGACTTTGCCAATAGGTAATCGCCCCAAAACCACAAACGGCAGNGATAACACCATTCCACAGCGCCATGATGGCCAGTGAGGCAAGAGCCGGCACTATTATCATGACGATTAACATCATAAATATCTTAACTGTCTTTTTCATCTTTCTCTTGTTTTGAATTTANTTNATCGANCTGCTCTATTTTTAAAGACACACGACCTCTGAAAATATTTTATGATGCCNCAATTTTTNTTTCAANNATTAGCAATATCCGANAGAATTGTCCNGGGGTATAGTAGCGCTTCGGCTGTTGTTATAGCCGTCANTGGCACACCACATATACCGTGCAGATTGACACATTGTCCTGTCAGATATAGATTTGGCGATTTGGTAACAACGGGCAGTTGTGATTCCAACAGATTATTGCAGTCCTTTGAAAAGCCATATATCGAGCCGCGCGGCGCGTGGTAGTAGTCACGTATGGTTAGCGGTGACGCTGTGTGTAGGGTCTTGATGCNGGTCTTAAATCCNGGATAACAGCGCTCTATCTTTGAGATTATACCGTCGGCAACTTTCTGCTTCCACTCATAATAGGTTTTGTCACGTCCGTCAGTCCATTGCTCAACGAGATCAAAATCCATCAGCGCGGTAACAAGCATTGTTTTCGCATAACTGCCTTGTTGTGGCTGTGGAGGTGTCATATACATAAAGCCGCGCGGNATNCCATTGGCATCGACAGTCTGCAATCCCCACGCATCAATCATATCNTCATGAATGTAACATGTATGGTCAATATACGGAAAAGAGTGGGGGAGAAATTCGATAAACAGGCTGAATGCCGAACATGTCGGCTTAACTGATGATACACGTCGCTTGTAAGCTTTTGTGAAAACGCCGTCGGGGATAAGGCGCATCAGTTCGGCAGGGTGGGCCGCCCAAACATATTTTGAGGCAGAATAACATTCACCGTTAGCACATCTGATGGCTGTTACTTCGCGATAGTCATCAACCTCGATGGCCGTTACTTCACGACCGCACAACACTCTACCGCCTTTAGTTGTAATGACATCGGCAAGTGCATGCGCAAGTTGAACCGAATTACCCACAAAACGCGACGCGCCTTTCATATATAGTACCGATATCAGCGCATGAATGTAGGCCGGCGTACGTCCTGCTTCACCGTTATACAATCCGTTATTGTAGGCGAGCAGTGAGCGCAGCCGGGCGTCATCAATATATCGGGCGATCAACTCATCGGCCGATATAGTAGCCTCAGGCAACAGTTCAAACGTACCCGACTGCTTATAAGGTTTGAGATTGTATAGGTCAAATGAATCGGCAATACGTTCAATTGCATTCACATATTGCACCAACCCATTACGCTGACCGGGGAAATAGTTGGCAAGAGCATCAATAAATGCCTCCCTGCCGGCCGGTATGTAGTATGTGAGATTATCGGCAAGCGACGTTACCTGATCCATGCAGTCATCATTTATTTCGGCAATATCGAGTTTATCGCGTATGCCGAGATAACGTGTGATTTTATCAAGCGTTCCACCGGGACGCCAGCCTCCCATCACATGCATGCCTGTATCATACATCACACCATCGCGGCTGAACGACTGCAGACCGCCCCCAGGTATAGCATTCTTTTCCAATACCAATACCGTCAAACCATTATGAGCCAACAAAGCCCCGGTAAACAAACCACCAAGGCCACCGCCGGCAATAATCACATCGGCATTATTCATAGTTCGGTGACTATTTTTCGGACACGCTGTTTATCAGCACCAAGTTCAATAGCCCGCTGGGCATCATTCATGGCGTCATCACTACGGTAGGTTCGCTTGTTAAGTAACGACCGCGCCATATATAGGTCGGCACAATCAGGATTGAGTTTCAACCCATCGGCAATATCCTCTGAAGCTAAAGTATACTCCTCAAGTTCAACATAACACATGGCACGCGCGGCATACAAATCGGCAGTCGGCTCGTCATTGATTAATATAGTGTATTGCTTGACGCCCTCTTTGTTGTCGTTTGTCAATGCCGCAAGCCATGCCAGCGCGGCAGTACACTCAACCGATTTCTCAGAGTCAGTCAATTGCGACATACGTTCAAGCGACACCCGTGCATTGAGTGTATCGCCAAGTTGCAGGTAAATGACACCTTTGCTAAGATGAGGACGATAGAGCGTCGAGTCGAGTTCGGCCACTGACTGCCAGTCATCAAGGGCATTGCCTAAATATCCGGCATCACTGTACACCTTGGCACGGTTACTGAGGATAGTGATTGACTCGGGCGCCATGTCATGAGCCATACTCAGAAATGCGATAGCCATAGAATCATTATTTGTATAATAGTGTAGCATGCCTATGTTAGACATCAGCATAACATTGCCCGAATTATCGGGCTCAGTGTGCAGTGCCTCACCCAACAGGCCGATTGCCTTGGCATACTCGCCTTTGCTGACAGCCTTGTCGGCATCGCTTATCAGCTGCATGTACTTAGTGTCGGCGCTGACACTCGACACAACGCCAAACAGCAAACACAGCATCATTATAAATCTGAATCTATTCATTGCAATGTGTAAATTGAATTTCAAACATTTAATAGTCACAAAAGTACAAATTATCACCGATTGACGCTGTATTAAGGCTTACAAAATTTGTTAAGTCCGTCGAAAATTCGTATCTTTGCAGTATAGAAATGCAACAAATCATATCACATATCGAGTATCTCCTTGACCGTCATGATTGTGTGACCGTGCCTGGATTCGGAGCTTTCATCAAGGCTTCGTGCCCGGCGACAATCGACATGGAGTCAGGACGCATCATTCCGCCTCACCGCACGCTCACATTCAATAGCGCTGTTATATTTGACGACGGGCTGCTTGCCACATCATACTCACGAGCTATGGGTCAACCGTTCACTTCAGCATCGGCTATATTGGCTAAGGATATTGAGCTGTTGAAATCATCGCTCAAATTCCACACTGAAATCAATCTCGGCAACCTCGGTTCGATGAGTTTGAATGACGGGACATACAACTTCACGCCATCTGACTCACTCTTCACTGGCATGGGTTTGCCTACCGTCAGCATTTCGCCTGTTCAAGAAGAAGCCACAACTGAGACTGCACCTGTAGTGCTTGCAGCACCCGAACGTTTTACCCGTTCGTTCCACGGCTTCATGAAATATGCCGCCATGCTTGTCATTTTGTTCACGGTGGGTATCNTACTCTCAACACCNATGGCCGACAATGTCAATTATGAAGTGGTCAAGGCTTCAATGTCACCCATTGACGCGATTGTACNTGTCGACGACAGCGCCATNACCCGCTATGANCTTGAAGGTGCACCGGCGTTTATGATTACCGAGCCCNAAACAGCCAANAACGAACCCTGNAAAGAGNCNCTCCAACCCGATCGGTTCTGCCTTATTGTGGCATCGTTAGCATCGCGCGAGCTTGCCGACAAATTCATCGCTGAATATCCGTCAACTTCATTCGGCGTAATCGAATCAGAGGGACGTTTCCGAGTTTTTGCCGCAACCGGCCCGACACTTGGTTCGGTAATGAATGCCGACTTGATTGCACTATATCCCGGAGCGTGGCCTTGTCAGCTNAACTGATTTTTTCACANCCTTANAAATATNTTTTATGGACAACTTTCAGTCTCTCATCATAAAGCGTCGCAGCATACGACACTTTACCTCTGAACCTGTCGACGAGGATNTGATTAAAACCATCATAGAGGCAGGTCTGCTTGCACCCACNTCCAAGAGTTCACGCGCATGGCAGTTTATCATTGTCAACGAACCCGAAATGCTTGAGCGACTGAGCCATTGTAAGNCTCGTGCCGCCGAACCCATCGGACGAGCTCCGCTNGCAATCGTNGTTGCNNTTGANGCAGCNGCTACNGGCCCTTGGATTGAGGACGCATCNATAGCAGCCGCCTACATGCAGCTACANGCNTCAGATCTTGGTCTCGGNTCTTGCTGGATTCAGGTTCGTGACCGCTATGCCGATGACGNCACACCCGCTGAGGAGTATGTTCAGGAGCTGTTACACATGCCCGACACTCTGCCGGTGGTCTGCATTCTCGCCATAGGNCACCCTGCCGAAGAACGCAAACCNCAAGCNCTTGACAAACTCAAGTGGGAGCAGGTTCACATCAACAACTGGACACAACGTTAAGTCTGATTCATACAGGTCCATGACGNCCAGCAATCACAATATCGAGGCTCCGATACGCGTATGCCTGATAGGAGCAGGCAACGTGGCTACCCATTTGGCAATCGCACTTAGCCGCGTTGCAAACATCGTGCAGATTTACAGNCACACGCTCGAAAATNCCATTNCACTNGCCAAACGTATNGGCCACGCTGATATAGCCACCAATNCGCTTGATAACATCACACATGANGCNGACATCTACATTGTCAGCATCAAGGACGATTATATAGCCGAGGTTGCAGCCCGCACACCCGACTGCGGTATATGGGCACACACCTCAGGCAGCATTGANATATCGGTATTTGCAGGACACAAAACCAATTATGGNGTTTTTTATCCGCTGCAGACNTTCTCCCGCACAGCCGACCTTGACATANCAGGTGTACCATTCTTCATCGAAGGAAACAATATCGNTACATTCGACAAATTGTTCNCACTCGCGTCNCTGATTTCTNACGTAGTTGAACCNGCTGATAGCAAACGTCGTAAAGCCCTGCACGTAGCAGCGGTATTCGCNTGTAACTTTGTAAACTACATGTGGATACAAGCCGACAAGCTACTACGCCAGGACAATCTTGACATNACNTGTATGATGCCGTTGCTGAAAGAGACNCTAAACAAGCTCAATTCCCTTTCTCCAGNCGAGGCTCAGACAGGCCCGGCACGTCGCGGCGACATCAACATCATNAGCNACCATCTCGCAAACCTGTCAGGNGACGCAAAGACCATCTACAGTCTACTGTCCGACCTAATTGTCAAACAATACAATCCCGACATTAAAGATGAGCAAAATTGACTATAACCTCACGCAAATAANAGCCGTGGCATTTGACGTCGACGGCGTCCTCTCTCCTTCGACAATACCGTTAGGNAGTGACGGAATACCACAGCGCATGGTCAATATCAAGGACGGGTATGCCTTGCAGCTTGCAGTTAAACAAGGACTTAAAATAGCCATTATAACCGGTGCTGACAGNGANGCNATTAGNNNGCGNTTNACAGCGCTTGGCATACGTGATATTTTCACTAAGGCATCACACAAATTGCCGCTGCTACAATCATGGATGGCCGATAACGAATTGCAACCCGAACAGGTAGCATTTGTAGGCGACGACATTCCCGATTTACAATGNATGCACTTTNTTGGACTCGGCGTNGCCCCGCTGGACGCATGNGCCGAAGCCAAGAACACAGCACGGTATATCTCACCCGTCAACGGAGGTTATGGNGTNGCACGCGATCTNCTCGAAGAAATAATGAGAGCAAACGGCACATGGATGGCNNANGCNAANGCCTTCGGGTGNTAAATTCAAANAGTTAAAATATCACACNCNATATGATTCAAGGAAAACGCTTGCTCTTGGCCAGNGCATCNCCGCGCCGACGTGAGCTANTGTCATCACTCGATTCANACGTCGAAATTGTAAAGCTAAAAGANGTTGACGAGAGCTANCCGNCTTCNCTGCCCGCACTCGAAGTAGCCCACTATGTTGCATGCNTCAAAAGGGACGCCTACAATACGTCNCAGTTGGCCGACAATGANATTNTCGTNACNGCCGACACNGTTGTTGTGCTNGATGGCAAAGTGCTTGGCAAACCCCACTCAACANCCGAAGCATACAGNATGCTACGAGACATGAGCGGCAAGACACACACGGTAGTTACNGGCGTGACTTTATCGTCTAACACCAAGACCGTTAGTTTNGCAACAACNACCGAGGTTACNTTTGACAATCTGACNGACGACCAGATCAACTATTACATAGACAAATACGCACCTATGGATAAGGCCGGTGCTTATGGNATACAGGAGTGGATAGGCTATATCGGCATCAAAGGAATANACGGTTGNTATTANAACGTGATGGGCCTCCCGCTTCACGACCTATACCAACATCTACTTCAGTTCTGACGTCATAACAAAGGCGAAATCATTTCCTTCACGAGGTGTCAAGAAAGAGATTTTAGAATTCGTCTCGGCCACAATATCGCGCGCCGGGACGATTTTCATTACGCCTTGTCGGCCGCCTGACAGATGCCTGTTAGCCAATTCGTAAGCTACGCGCCCCATAGTCATGCGCAGATTAACCTCGACGCACTGCGCAACGCGGTACCCGTCACCATCACGATATATCATCATATCAATACCGAGGGGCCCATTGTATCGTCCATCAATAACCATCGAGAGCACTTTTTCGAGTGCCGATTGTGTATCACGAAGTTGCTCAACACCTACATATCGAGCAATCAATGCCTCCAGTTTATCATTCCCGGCCAACACATTACCGCTATAGGTTGAATAACTCTCATTGAAGAATACCGAGTAGCCTACAAACCGCGCTTCAAAGCCATTCATCTCAAACAGCATCGCGAAGTCACATACTTTCTCAAGTCGCTCCTCGACCATTACGCTTCCCTGGCGCTTTATAACACCTTCGGCCAGCCGCAACACCTGTCGAGATGGCGCTGTTAAGGTATCAATCACACCGCGGCCGCTACCCGACCATGGTGATTTTATAAATTTGTGCCGACCAGCCTCAAGTTCAGATGCAATGTAATCAATGTCACGAATCTCGCGAGGCAACGGCGGCAAAGGGTAGGGTAAGCCAATAGCTCCGAGCGCCTCATATANTTGNACTGTGAGTCGTCGGTGGCTTAGATTACGAGTATCTTCAAGCTCCTTATCTGATGGCAACAACGATTCGGGGCAACCACGTGACAAAAGCTGTTGACGTGCATGACGCGACCAGCCCCANGGATATACACCAACAATATCATCGGGCACTTCAGNNACAAATGNAACTTTNATGCCNTTATTGTCAGCAATNGCCTCACACTCAGGNATACACTCGGCANCNACCAGCACATAATCACCAACTCCGGCATACCACATAGGCAACATACATGCTGCACGCTTCAACTTCAGCGCAGCNNTTGGCGGAGTNAAGTGGGGCATATCAGCCGCCAACGCCAAGTCATTCTCCGGATTNAAAAGATANAGTCGTNTCATTACGATTGCAAAGTTAGCCAGTTTTTTTACAATCNGAGTCAATTATCAACAACTATTTGCTAATGTGTGGCCATTGTGGTAATTTTACNTNAATTTTATACTAAGCACTTCCATGACATCGGATATAATCAAGCTCTTGCCCGACTCGGTAGCCAANCAGATTGCNGCCGGCGAGGTTATTACCCGCCCGGCNGCAGTNGTNAAAGAACTCGTTGAGAANGCCGTTGATGCCGGAGCGACCACAATCAAAATCATACTTAAAGATGCCGGACGCACACTCATACAAGTAGTAGACAACGGNACAGGAATGAGCGTTACCGACGCCCGTCTCGCCTTTGANCGTCACTCTACCTCCAAAATACGCAATGCCAACGATCTCTTTGCNCTCAGCACGATGGGATTTAGAGGCGAGGCTCTNGCTTCAATCGCTGCCGTTGCTCAGGTTGAGCTATGCACAATGCGCCGCGACGANACTATCGGAACACGCTTGTGCATCAGCGGTTCCAAAGTAGAGTCNCAGGAACCCGAAGCATGCCCGCCTGGTAGCAANATGATGGTCAAAAACCTGTTTTTNAANACCCCNGCACGCCGCAAGTTCTTNAAAAAAGATGCNGTTGAATTATCCAACATCATTCATGANTTTGAACGGCTNGCCCTCGTAAATCCNAACCACGAACTGNTTTTGACCCATAACGACACGATGATGCACCAACTCGTGCCCGGTAGCCTCAAGCAGCGTATAGGCCAACTTTTCGGNAAGACCGTCGAACGCCAGCTTGTGCCTGTCGAGACGGCAACATCTATTGTCAAAATCACNGGTTTCATCGGTCTGCCCGAAGGCGCACGNAAACGCAACTGGCTGCAATACTTCTTTGTAAACGGTCGCAACATGCGCCACCCAAAGTTCCANAAAGCCGTCATGATGTGNTATGAAAAGCTGATTGGGCCCGATGTCCAGCCCAACTTTTTCATAAATTTTGAAGTTGATCCGGCAACTATTGATGTAAACATTCACCCGACCAAACATGAAATAAACTTCGAGAACGAACAAGCTATATGGCAAATTCTCCAGGCTGCTGTCCGTGAGTCGCTCGGCAAGTTCAACGTTGCTCCGGCTATGGATTTTTCGGCTGACGATGCACCCGAAATCCCTGCATTCGCGCCCAATCTCACAGCTCCGCTTGACCTTGGACTCACTACCGGGAACTACAACCCGTTTGAACAGGAGACCGCTCAACCTAAATCTCCGGCGGCCGCTCCACGAGTAAAATCATCAGCGCTGAACTGGAAAAACGAGAAACGTGACACGTACGACAACTGGGATTCTCTATATGAACGATGGAACAGCCCCGACACACAACCAGCGCCCGACACGTCAGTGACGCCATCGGCTTTATCGTCAGGCAACGACCTGTTTGACAGTCCTTCAACCGAAGTTTCAACCGATTCCACTTCGGTAATGCAATTCAAGAACAAATATATTCTTTCACCTGCCAAATCGGGGTTGATAATCATTGACCAACATCGCGCCCATCTGCGCATTCTATATGAGCAGTTTCTAATTGCTGTAAGAGGTTCTTCACACGCATCTCAGGCTCTCATCTTCCCCGAAATGCTGAATACAACACCTACACAGGACGTACTCCTCGCCGAGATTATGCCTTTGCTATCAGAGATAGGATTCGACATCGCCAAGGCAACCCGCGGCACATGGGCCATAAACGGCGTGCCGGCTATCATCGCCAAACACAATCCGGTCGATATCCTCAACAGCATACTCGATACTGTAACAACCAAAGGCAGTAACAATTTGCGTGAAGAACTTGAACAGGACGTCGCACTATCTATGGCTCGTTCGGCAGCCATAAAGAGCGGGCAGACACTCTCGGCCGAGATGATGGAACACATGATGAGCGAGCTGTTCTCACTCGCCACTCCAACCTACACACCCGACGGACTTCTCATACTTAAGATTATCGACACGGACACACTCACTCGCTCATTCTGACACACGGAATACATCAAATCGCCCTCATTGCCAATCATCGTTGCAGTGAGGGCATTTGAGTTTAAATCTTCGCAATATCAGACTCGAATGTCTCTCGATTTACAGCTCTATTGCGCAGACGGTTGCGATAGGCATATATCGTATTAACCGAGTAGTTGAGTATCTGTGCTATACGATTGGCGTCATCGAGACCAAGTCTCAGACATGCCAGAATTCGCAGGTCGGTGTTTAATAATTCACCTTCTTTTACTACGAGCTGTTCGTCGGGCAGCAGCAAAGCATTTACGTCATCAACAAAGTTGGGATATAAGTGGAGTATCGCCGAGTCAAATACCTGATAGAAATCTTTGGTTTGTTCTTCAAGAATCTTGCCACTCTTTGTCAGTTTATATAATTCATCGGTTTGTCCGGCGCTCAACTTTCGGGTTACCAGACCATTGAACTGATTAAGCTTATCCATATACACCGAGCATAGTACCATAAACTGACTTATATACACCTCCTTGGCCGTATTAGCCTCGACAAGCACGCTTTGCATTTCTTTCATCTTCCTTATGTGCATGTATAGGAAGTATGCAATCAGAATAATCACTAAAGCAGCAACACCAACTACTGCAATTGCTACAGCATACAAATCCAACCACCAATCAATAACTTCTCCGCGAGCCTGAGATACAATCGGCAACTGCGGCGAAATCTGCATTACACGGGCCACACTATTACAGTCTGACGCATTTTCTAATGCAGTCATCGTATATTCATATGCACGCAGTATATCACCGACCTCATTACTCATCACTATCGCCAACATGACTAACGGTGTAACCTCACGCGCGCCCTCGCTGAGGTACAAACGCGATGCCTCGGCAAAACTATACACCTCGTCTTCGTGCAGATTCAATGCATGAGCTGCCAAACCGCGAGTCAGCATAAGTTCAGCTTTTTCGTTGTTAGACANNTCGNCTGACTCAAGCGACTTATTCACCAGATCAAAGGCTTTTTGATANTCGTGNGTCAGATAATAGTAATCGGCATGATCTTTGTCAAATCGCGAGGTGTACGGCGACTGACTGTGTAGCATCATACGCTGATTTTCAACGACTTTATCATTCCAGTATTTGTGCAGGTCATANTTNTGCTCATACATCATGGCATTGTAATAGCACATGCCTCGACCTGTCTTATAATACAAATATTTCAACTCGGGGCCCATACCCGCGGTATCGACACTCTCATAGCGCTGAACAGCATTCTGAGTCAGCCCCGCGATTGCGGTATGGTATGACAATTTGAGTGTAAATACCTTTATCAGAGAATCGTCGGCACACTCTACTGCATTATTCAAGCCGCGAGTATAGTACATCAGCGCCGAATCGTTGTTAAATATCGAATAGGCATCTCCTATTTTCTCTATATCGAGCAGCTGACACTTTGTTGATTCATCTCTGCGATTTAGCAAACTGTCTTTCAGATCTTCAAGTTCACCGTTACGCTGTACAAAGTAGCTTTTACGACCAATTACCGCCTTGTCAAGCCGTGACAACGCTTTTCCGCTGTCAATTTCATTGGCTTTAATTGTCGAGGCAGCGATGGTCGACATCATCACTACCACTATTACACGCAGCAATTGATTATACATGGATTCAGAACTGTTTTACACTCCAAATATAGGTTAAATATTCTAATAAACTGTAATAATTATTCACTTTTTTGAAAATAATTCCACAATTCTTTTACACCGCCAACTCCTATAAACATATTAAGACCCCGTTTTCCAATATATGTTAGCGCCGAGGCGGTCAAGCATCGTGCAGATGTGTTCGCGCAGTGAGGGAGCAATGCGGTTGCATTGTGACCGAAACAAGCGGACGCAGATGCATGACGATTGGCCGAGGCAAAGGTAATTTCTGCCACGGACAACTGAGAATAAATATGACTGTGATGATTACCTTATCATCGCATCTCTCCGGCGCTTTTTGCCTTGTTCTTCAGTCACGTAGCTACAGCTATGCTCCTTCATCACAAGACAAAAATCACTCAGAGATATGCGACCACGGCGTTAACATATATTGGGGAACGGGGTCTAAAATGCCCGGGTGACACAAATTATCAACCCGGGCACATATAAAGTAAGTGTTTAACTATGTTTAGATAACACCTTGTGCCATCATAGCATCAGCGACTTTCATAAATCCGGCAATATTAGCACCCTTCATGTAGTTAACATAGCCGTCGGGCTCGGTGCCATGCTCCACACACTGTTCATGAATATTGTGCATAATTTCGTGCAGACGATCATCTACTTCCTGAGCCGACCACTGAAGGTGCTCGGCATTCTGACTCATTTCCAGACCGGAGGTAGCAACGCCACCTGCATTCACGGCCTTACCGGGAGCATAGGTTATTTTAGCAGCTATGAAGGCATCAATTGCCTCCGGGGTACAACCCATGTTCGAGACCTCAGCTACAAGCTTCACGCCGTTGTCAAGCAGGTTGCGGGCATCGTCACCGTTAACCTCATTCTGAGTGGCGCAGGGTAGGGCGATGTCTACTTTTTGCACCCAAGGTTTCTGACCGGGATAGAATATAGCTTCGGGATACTTCTCGGCGTATGGTGCTACTATATCTTCGCCCGATGCACGCAGTTCGAGCATATAATCGATTTTCTCACCCTTGATTCCGTCCGGATCATAAATATAACCGTCAGGGCCCGATATTGTCACGACCTTACCACCGAGTTCGGTAGCTTTCAAGGCAGCGCCCCATGCGACATTGCCAAATCCTGATATTGCGATAGTCTTACCCTCGAGCGATTCATTCTGACGCTTCAAGATATCCTGTACAAAATACAGTGCGCCGTAACCTGTAGCCTCGGGGCGTATGCGTGAACCACCAAAGCTCAGACCCTTACCTGTAAATGTACCTGTGTTTTCGTCAACAAGTTTCTTGTACATGCCATACATGTAACCCACTTCGCGACCGCCGACACCTATATCACCGGCAGGAACATCTCTATCCGGGCCCAGGTTCTTCCACAAGCAAAGAATGAACGCCTGACAAAAACGCATAATTTCTCGGTCGCTCTTTCCGCGAGGCGAGAAATCACTACCACCTTTGGCACCACCCATCGGCAATGTGGTAAGTGCATTCTTA
Organism: Bacteroides sp.; assembly: GCA_014802385.1. GTDB lineage: Bacteria > Bacteroidota > Bacteroidia > Bacteroidales > Muribaculaceae > JAAVFS01. The sequence continues at coordinate 58,886 of JAAVCJ010000006.1, read as the reverse complement.
AATGTCTGCTCGAAGCCGAGGAATTTCAGAATCGACAGGTTGACCGATGCGTGGAATCGTATGCCACCCTTGTATGGGCCAATGGCATTGTTGAACTGTACACGGTAACCTATATTGTTTTGAATCTCGCCCTTGTCATCGATCCATGTGACACGGAAAGTAACAATACGGTCGGGCTCGACCATGCGCTCTATTATTTTATTACGTTCAAATTCGGGGTGCTGGTCGTAAACATCACCTACTGACAGTAAAACTTCCTTGACGGCCTGTAGATACTCTTTCTCACCGGGGTGCTTTGCCTCCAGATCATTGATAATTTTGTCTATATTCATAGCACATTGTTATTTATAGGTAAAATTTAAGGTTTTTAAGTTCTCTCTCGTTCAGCTCCTTATTGGAGTTGACGCTTGCAAAAATAAATCTATTAAACCTAATTACAAAATCTTTTTTTCATTATTCACAATAGTTAAAAATCAATATTTCACTTTATTTGGCAAGATTTTTGCAGCAGGATTTGTTAATAAAGAAAACTCTAACAATTTTATGAAAAAAGAAGATATTTCAAGCAAAAAAAATAATATACTCTCATCAATCAGCAGTGGTCGACTCGCCCCTGCGTTTAAACAACTGCGGTCACTTTCGGAACTTCTCATGACATGGGAAACCACCGACGAGATAAACCGACTCGAACAGTCTTATCGGTACATGCTCGACTATGCCATGCGCGGTGTTGCCGACCCGTCACGCAACAAAGTGTATAATGATATAGTAAGACGCATGCGCCGCGCGCTCGACTCACTCGAGCGACATGCTCTCACCGGCGATGCCTCCACACTCTATTTTAACACCCTGCGCTATATTAATATGTCAAATCGCGAATCAATCGCATCAATGCTGCGACGCTATGAAACGCTCACTAACGACTACTGGACGACCGGCGCACATCTGGAACCCAATAGTCAGGCCAGCCGCGAAAACAGGTCGAAACGCGAGTCGCTTGAACGAGACATATTCAACAGCATCTGGACAACGTTCCCGCTCGGACAGGAAGATGTTGATGCCATAGCCAATGTATTCACCTCTCAGCGATACTACACACCCTTGAAACAGTTTGTCATTTCGGCATTATTGCTGGGGTTGTTTGAGTATTACGACTCGCGCCGCATTGAATTGCTTATTGACGCATACCAATCAGATGACAGCATCATAAGCCCGGTAGCCTGCATAGCCCTCGTTTTATCGCTATATCACTATCGTGACCGCGAACCGGCACCCGCTGTCGTGTCACGTCTCAAACTACTGTCAGACAATCCGCAATGGCACACCGACCTGCGTGACGCATTCCTTGAACTTGTTAGAGCCCGCGACACCGAGCGGCTCACTCGTACCATGCAGGAAGAGGTTGTACCCGAAATTATGAAAATGCGTCCTGAGATATCCCGTCGTTTTTCCAACCTTGAATCGCTGGGAACTGAAAGTCTTGACATGGATATCAATCCCGAGTGGCAGGATATGCTCGAAAAATCTGGTGTTGCAGACAAGATGCGTCAACTATTTGAAATACAACTCGAAGGTGGCGATGTGTTTATGTCGACATTCGCCCACCTCAAATCTTACCCGTTCTTTAGCGATATTTCAAACTGGTTCATGCCGTTTCACTCCGACCGTTCAGAACTCATTGATAATAATGACATTTCAGACATAGTCAACATCATGGAGTCGTCACCCATATTCTGCAACAGTGATAAATTCTCGTTCATACTATCGCTCAAGAACATTCCGGCTTCACAGCGCGACCTTGTCAAAAGTCAGCTCAATGCTCAAGTCGACGGCCTCATTGAACTGCAAAACTCCTCGCTCGACAAGGAGCTAAAAAAGCGCAGTTCGATAATGAACCGCTATGTCCAGGACTTGTACCGCTTTTTTAAATTATTCCGTCGCAAAGGCGAATTCAAAGATCCGTTCAAGACCGACCTCAATCTCGTCACAGTCCCGGCTCTCAGCAGCGAGTTTAATGACATTGACAGCCTGCAGGCTATTGCCGAGTTCTACTTCAAGTATCGTTACTATACCGATGCACTCAATCTGTTCAAAGCCATCGAAAACTTGTCGTGTCCCGATATACAGTTATTCGAAAAAATGGGATTTTGCTATGAGAAACTTGGTGATTTCGAACTTGCTCTTCAATATTATGAGCAGGCCGAGTTACTGAATGCCGAAAGCCTGTGGACACTCAAGCACCTCGCCTCGACCCATCGCATGCTCGGCAATCCGGCCCGCGCTCTCGAATACTACAAGCGTGTACTTGAGAAAGAAGACAGCGACTCAGTCAGGACAAATATGGCTATCGGCAACTGCTATCTCGAGATGGAGCAGTATGAGCAGGCGCTCAAATACTACTATAAAGTCAACTACCTCGACGATAAAGCACAACGCGCTAACCGTCAGATGGCCTGGTGCCACATGATGCTACGCGACTTTGAGAAAGCCAAGTCACTGTACACCGACGTGGTATCTAACAAACCCATGCCCGGTGATTACCTTAACTTGGGGCACCTCGCGCTTGCAATGAACGACGAGGAAAACGCCCTCAACTACTATAAACTGTACATAACACAAGGGACGCTCACTCTCGACAGTTTTGCCGAGAAACTACAGGAAGACACCGACGCTCTAAGCCGCATGGGTATAGACACCGACATAATACCCCTCATTGTAGACGCCATCAGCTATTCAATCCCATAAAACCAAATTAGTGGTAATATAAGTTAGCGGGCAGGTCGCTTAGTAGCAATCTGCCCGCTTTATATTTTCAGAAATTATTCGTTAGCAAGCCTTAAAGCTCATATCCAAGCCCTTAACAGAATGAGTGAGTGCACCTACCGATATATAGTCGACGCCAGTCTCGCCATAGGCACGCAGTGTATCGAGCGTGATACCTCCTGACGATTCTATCTCAGTACGTCCGTTAATCAGTTTTACGGCCTCGGCTGTGCGTTCGGGGGTGAAGTTATCGAGCATGATGCGATCGACACCTGCCTCAAGAGCCTGATTGATTTCGTCGGTATTGCGTACCTCTACCTCGATCTTCAGATCGCGTCCGGTTTCTTTCAGATATTTCTTAGCCGCAGCGACAGCCTGAGGTATACCACCGGCAAAGTCTACATGATTGTCCTTTATGAGAATCATATCAAACAAGCCGATGCGGTGATTTGCGCCACCACCTATTTTGACTGCCTCTTTCTCAAGAAGACGCATGCCCGGAGTAGTCTTGCGGGTATCCAGAACCTTGGTTTTCAATCCGGCGAGGCGTTCCTGATATTTGTTTGTAGTTGTAGCGATGCCGCTCATACGCTGCATTATATTCAGCATAGTACGTTCAGTCTGCAAGAGCGATTGCACTTTTCCCTCTACAACAAAAGCCACATCACCGGGCTTAACATGCTCGCCATCGTTGATATAGACGGTCATTTTCAGTTCGGGGTCAAACTTTTCGAAGACCTTGCGTGCTATTTCAACGCCGGCCAGTATGCCTTCTTCCTTGACAATAAGGCGCTGCTTGCCCATCTCGTCGGCAGGTATTGTACTAAGGGTTGTATGGTCTCCATCACCAACGTCCTCGGCAAAAGCCAGCGTCAGCAGGTCATCAATTAACTCGTCACGTGATTTCATATTTATAAATGCTTTTAGTAATTTTGTGCAAATTTAAACTTTTAGCTAAAGTTTTCCAACACGCCGGCAAATGAAAATTCAATTATTGGTCGTAGGCAAGACCTCGACACCCTACATAAAAACAGCTATCGAGAACTATGAGTCACGACTCAAGCACTACGTGCCATTCGAAATAAAGACTATTGCCGACATAAAAAACGCCCGTCGACTCAGCGAGGAACAGCAAAAGGTAGCCGAGGGCGAATTGCTCCTTGCTGCCATGCAGCCCGGCGACTTTGTCGTGCTGCTCGATGAGCGAGGTGGCGAGATGACATCACGCCAGTTTTCTCAATTTATTGAGCGACGCATGGCAACAACTTCGGCAAACATAATATTTGTTGTCGGCGGCCCATATGGATTCTCTAAAGCTGTCTATGACCGCGCCAACGACAAGCTATCGCTATCGCGCATGACATTTTCACACGAGATGGTCAGACTTTTCTTTGTCGAACAGATATATCGCGCCATGACAATTCTACGCGGCGAACCTTACCATCACGACTGATACTCAACTCAACGATGGTTCCAAGCCGATAATCTCATATATCTTATCTGACTTGAAATCATTGATTATCTCGTTGGCAAATGGCATAAGTTTTTCAGCAGGGTTGGTCGTTGCAACTCCTATAACGGTAGCTCCCGAACGTTTACCGGCTTCTACACCCTGGATTGAATCCTCGAATACATAGCAGTNTGTAATCTCTTCACCAACCTTCTTGGCNGCCAATAGATANCCNTCGGGNTCGGGTTTAGANTTTTGAACCATCGAGCCTGTTATAATGACATCAAACATGTTAAGCAAGTCTGATTGCTGACGCTTCAGATAGTCCATCTTTGTATCATCGCTGCTTGTAACAATTGCAGTTTTATAACCGGCATGTCTTAATGACGTGATAAAATCGACAACACCGTCAAANACCACATACTTCATAGTGTCTTCAAAGTCGTGAATCTTGCGCGTCACCTCACTGCGCACATCATCGCCGACAAAATGATTTTCAAGAATATCAGTGAGAGTCGTACCTTTGATATCGTACGCAAAGGTCGGNGCCAATCCNTANTCTNGNCCAATAGCGGCCCANAACTCAGTATATATACCCTCGGTATCGACAATGACGCCATCGAGGTCAAATAATGCAGCCTTTTTCATTTCTACTATCAGTTGTTGTTCTTTAGATACAAAGTTAATACATTATCTATAAACTTTTTTAACCTCCGACGCATTATTTATATATNAAGGTAATANTGTNTATGAGTAATTCGTCACAAAAATCAAATTCGACCACAATCGACAGTCCCGACATGCTTGGAACAAGCCCTATAAGCAAGCTCCTTGTCAAGTATTCNGTTCCGGCGATAATAGCNAGCGTCGCCACGTCGCTATACAACATAATCGACAGNATATTTATCGGACAGGGGGTAGGGCCGATGGCGATAGCCGGTCTTGCGCTCACATTCCCGTTAATGAACCTCGTCACCGCATTTTGTATGCTCATTGCTGTNGGCGGNGCAACAGTCTGNTCNATATTTCTCGGACANCAGAACCATGCCCGTGCCACCGANGTAGCCAACAATGTNATCACGTTCTGTCTCATTCACGCCGTTGTTTTCGGNGGATTGTCGCTGATATTCCTTGACCANATACTATACTTCTTCGGTGCGACCGATGAAACTATTCCTTATGCACGTGAGTTCATGCAGATCATACTGTATGCAACCCCCATAAGTTTTGTATTCATAGGTCTCAACTACCTCATGAGAGCCAGCGGTTACCCNCGCAAGGCCATGATCTCGGCGCTCATATCGGTTGTCGTCAACGTCATACTCGCACCTGTATTCATATTCACACTTGACCTTGGAATCAAAGGCGCAGCTATGGCTACCGTATGCGGTCAGACGACTGCTTTCATCTGGGTACTGTGTCATTTTCTTAACAAAAAGAGCTATGTACACCTATCTCGCGGCAACAAGTGGATTTCACCCGACATAGCCCGACGCATATATGGCATCGGGATGTCACCGTTTCTAATGAACGTATGTGCCTGTATCGTCGTCGTATTCATCAACAAATCATTGCTCGACTATGGCGGCGACGAGGGAAACCTNGCCATCGGTGCCTATGGAATAATGAACCGCACGGCCATGTTCTTCGTCATGATTGTCTTTGGCGTCACACAAGGCATGCAGCCAATTTTGGGTTACAACTATGGTGCAGGCAAAATTAATCGCGTAAATTCCACCCTCAACAAGGGCATTATGTTNGGAGTTATTATTACCTTTGTAGGCTGGNTGATAACAATGCTGGCACCGGGTACAGTCAATAGGCTGTTCACCACCGACGAGGGNCTAATCCGACTGGCCGACGAGGGATTTCGCATCTATTTTATATGCTTCCCCGTCGTAGGCTGTCAGGTTGTGATTCAGAATTTCTTNCAATCGGTGGGCAAGCCTAAGATCTCGATATTCCTGTCGCTCACTCGTCAGCTCATCTTCTTGCTCCCCATGCTATGGATTTTACCGCGGNACTTCGGTGTCAACGGCGTATGGGCAAGCATGAGTTCCAGCGATATTATCGCCTGTATCATTGCTATCATAACACTGATAGTNACTAAACGNAAACAAAAGANAACTTTAACTCAACNACCTGCACAATGATCAACGACCTGCAATTGAGACTTACACCCGAAATTGCCTATACACCACAAGCCCTGACACGAACATTGGCTACGCGCCTCGGTGTCAAAGCTACCGANATCAAAGGCTACCGAATAGTCAAACGCTCAATCGACGCGCGTCANCGTCAGGTGATGGTCAATCTAACGGTCAAAGTATTTGTCAATGAGCCGGTCGACATGACACCAAGCTATCCGCTCGTCAATTATCCCGACGTCANCGGCGCCCGGCAAGTCATTGTTGTAGGTGCAGGGCCNGCCGGACTTTTTGCTGCGTTGCGCCTCATCGAGCTGGGNATAAAACCCATCGTCCTTGAACGTGGCAAAGACGTCGACTCACGACGTGTCGACATGGCCAATATTGCTCGCAAAGGAGTCGTTGATNGCGAGTCGAACTANTGCTTCGGCGAGGGTGGGGCAGGGGCCTTTTCAGATGGCAAGCTCTATACCCGCAGCAAAAAACGAGGNTCGGTCGACAAGATNCTCGCCGTNTTCCATGCGCACGGTGCGCCTGACGACATACTCATNGACGCACACCCGCACATAGGCACCGACAAACTACCCGGGGTTATCAAAGCAATGAGAGAGCGTATCATTGCTTCGGGTGGCGAAGTTAAGTTCGGCACGCGTGTCACTGACATTATTGTCACCGACGGCAGTGTGACCGGAGTGGATACAGCCGGCGGACAAACCTATTTGGGCCCCGTCATTCTTGCCACTGGACACTCGGCACGCGACATCTACCATTTACTCGACAATCGCGGCATAACAATTGAACCTAAAGGCATTGCAGTGGGGGTTCGCCTCGAGCATCCGCGCCATCTCATCGACAGCATACAATATCACAGCCCCAACGGACGTGGCAAGTATCTACCGTCAGCCGAATACTCGATGCTCACCCGTGTCGATGACCGTGCCGTGTACTCATTCTGCATGTGTCCCGGCGGATTTATCATTCCGGCAGCAAGCGGGCCCGACCAGCAGGTTGTGAACGGCATGTCACCGTCCAATCGTAGCACCCGATGGTCTAACTCTGGCATGGTTGTCGAGGTGCTTCCCGAAGACTTAACCCAATATGACAGCTACGGCAATCTGAAAGTAATGAAGTTTCAAGAGGATATAGAGCGCACGTTCTACAACGAGAGTAACGGCACTCAGAACGCTCCGGCACAGCGCATGCTCGACTTTGTTAACGGCGTGCCGTCAGCCGACCTACCAGATACGTCATACGCTCCGGGCATTCACCCGGCTCGCATGGATAAACTGCTCCCGCCGTTCATTGCCGAGCGTCTTCGTCGCGGTTTTGCCGAGTTTGGGCGCAAATCACGTGGATTTCTCACCAATGAAGCCACATTAATCGGTGCCGAGACACGCACATCATCGCCTGTACGCATACCACGGGACCCGGAGACGCTAAGGCATGTGACGGTCCAGGGCTTATATCCCTGTGGTGAGGGTGCCGGATATGCAGGTGGCATAGTATCGGCCGCTATTGACGGCGAACGATGTGCCGATGCAGCTGCCGAGGCTCTTAAAATGAAATACCTATCTTGATTGAGGCATACTGCAAATCGTGTATACGAATTGTAGATCCCTCTTCAAGCACCACATCATTAAGTTTGGTATAGTTGTACGATAGCAGTATGTGACTACTGAATGTACGACCAGTAGCCAATGTTATGCCGACACCCAGTGATCCAAACGGAGTTGACTGGGTCTCAAAGTTATTGATGTTTGAGAATGCTATACCGCCACGTGCCTCAAGAAAGCACAATTGGTGTTGACGTTTGAAGTCGGTGCGCAGCATCGCAAACACGGGATAACTACTCGAACTGCTGCTAACCATCATATCAATAGCCGCACCCACACCGACAAAACGCAAATACGGGCCACTGTAACCGAAATATGCACTAATGTCTATGGCCGACATATCCTTTCCGGTCAAATCAATTGCACTACCTGCATCTATGCCCCACGTAAAGTGCTTAATAGGCTCAATACCGGGCTTAACGTGCGGAGCTTCAGGCGTCACTACATAAGCCGACAACGAGTCTGTGATAATAATCTCACCCGGAGCACCATCTATCAGCTGTCCGGGGCATATCATCGTATCGGGCATTTCAATGGCTTGAGCCGATGAAAAAAACGCCATCGCTGAAACTATCGATTGTTGTAGTTGAGCCGGCAAAGAGTCGGGCGATTCAATTGAGGGCGTAGTCTGAGCCGATGCTGTAAAAACTGCTGCCAAGACTATCGACATGTGTAGCAAATGCTTCTTCATCGTGTTTTTTTGAGTTCGAGACAGCACCAGTTGTTCATCTCTCTTACCGAGACCTCCTCGAAACCAAGCGGCAGTGCTTTCTCCTCAAGCACCTTAACATCTTCGGTATAAAAACCGCTTAACAGCAAGTGACCTCCGGGTTTTATGACCTTGACATAGGCTTCGATATCGTTGAGAATTATATTGCGGTTTATATTGGCCAACATAACGTCAAATTCACCAATTCCGTCCAGCAATGCGGCATCACCAAGCAACACTTCTATCTCTGGGTGACCGTTTGATGCTACATTTTCGACCGCATTGATGTGAGCCATCGGGTCAATCTCGATAGCCGAAACCTTTGTAGCACCTCTCATAGCTGCGAGTATCGCCAGAATGCCGGTACCAGTGCCCATATCGAGAACACTTTTACCCGCCAGATTCATTTCCAGCAGGTGACCTATTATTAATGATGTAGTAGAGTGGTGACCTGTGCCGAAAGCCATCTTAGGGTCAATCACAATATCATATTCACACTTGGGAATGTCAGTGTGGAACGTGCTGTGTATCACACAACGGTTACCGCCTATGACTATAGGCTTGAAGTAATTCTTTTCCCATTCATGATTCCAATCCTGACCCTCTATAAAAGTTTTGTGCCACTTTATATCAACATCGGGAATTGGGTAAGTGTCAAGCACGCGCTCCAAGACAGCTGTATCATACAGCTCATTTTTGACATAAGCTGTCATGCCGCTCTCGTCGGGCACAAAACTCTCATATCCCTCGTCACACAAAAGCGCTGCAAGCACATCGGTGGCTGCCTCGCTGCACGGAGTGACCGTAAATCTCACTTCAATATAGTCGTTCATAATTTCAGCGTTAACCTTGGCAAAGGTAACACATTATTATCACAACTACAAACCCGAAGTTAGCATCGGCTCAACCACAATTATCGGGAAGCGCTCTTGAACAGACCGAAAATATCTTTGGCATAGCGATAAATCTGCACGCCATACGTCGCATAAGTCACAACCTTATTAATCTGCTCCTCGAACGGCATTCCACTGCCACCAGACATCAAAGATGCCTGAGCCGACTTATATACCAGACCGAATTGCTCTTTGACAAGGTCACACTTCACCTGATTGACTACGCGGCGCTGCTCAAGTTCATCAATAGTATAGCCACGCCACTTGCGGGGCTCACTTACAGCCTTAACAACAGTCTCTTGTTCCATAACAATCATCATTTAGTAGGATCTTCAACAATCAGTTTTGAGATAAATCGAGCAATAGGGTTGATTATAATAGTCTTCTTAGCCAATATAATCACAGCCAACAACACGAGATAGAACGCTGCAATAATAAGGTAAGCCCATACAGCAGGCATGACGTTACACAGCAGGTGACCTATAGCCGCTGCGATAAATCCCAGCAGACACAACAAGAGCATAAAACCGACAAACAGGTAGACAATCGCACCGAGCAACCGTGTGAGTTTGACGGCAAGAATCAGACGCGCATCTTCAACCTTCAGATCAAAAAGACGCTTTGCAAGCTTATATAGTAATGAATAATTTGAGACCTGCTCCATAACAATAAATAGTTGAATGTAGATAGTAAAAAATGAGGAGATCGCCCGGATAAAAGCCAATCCGGCTCCCCGACAATCTCCTCAATAAAATGTTATTACTTCTCGGCGACCGATACCGAAGCTACAATCTCATCGACCAATCGGTCAACTTCAGCCTCAGCTTTGCTTTTGCACAAACCGCGTTTTTTACACAGCGACTTGATCTGGTCTCGAAGTTCTTCACCCTTCTGAGGAGCGAATAACAATGCCGCACCGGCACCCACAATGGCGCCTCCGACAAAAGCATATAATAAGTTCTTGTAACACATAGTCATAATCTTATTTAGTTTGTTGTTTAGCCTTCAATCTCGGCCTGAATTTCGTCGACGATCTCCTCAAGTTCACCTCGTTTAAGCTTGATACCCTTGCTTCGGAGATAATCCTTAATCTGAGAACGTGTGTCTGAACCCTTCTGAGGGGCGAACAACAAACCTACAGCAGCTCCTGCTACGGCGCCTGCTACAACAGCGAGTGCGATGTTTAATCCTTTCATAGTAGTAAATATTTTTGAGTTATTAATAAATTTCTTAAATCAACGACCTCATGTCGTGACTTTCAACTTTACTATTACAACAACCTGCACCCGATAAAGTTCTTATCATCTTCAAAATTCCACTACCTAATTATAAAGCCTTTATAAAAACATACTTATTAAAATAAAGGCGTTATCAATATATTGTCAATAAAGTAAATATTTTGAAAGTCCGTAACTTGTGTATGTTAATACAGCATTACGGACTCTCAAGAAGTATCAGCATAAACTATTAGCATTACTTGAGAACATGAACATGTCGACTCATCGTTTTCTTACATTTGGGACAATAAACATTCTCGTTAGCAGAGACTCCATAAGTTGGTAGATACTCAATGACTTCAGTTTTTTGACGCTCGTTAGTACTATGTCCTTCAGATGAACTACCACCTGAACCTCCACATACATACATTCTACCATTTTCATCGTAAACCACCGTCACACCATATTGAGTTGTCGAATTTTGTACTGTATACCCCTTACCACCACAACCTCTACATCGACCATTACCAAAACATGCGCCACAAGCTTGCACACCCATTCCATACCAGTATTGACCTCCAGTACCTTGACAAACCTGACAAACACCAGTACCTTGACAGTTAAAACAACCAAAAAGAATTTCAGAAGTCAAACGGCCATCCTCATGTAATGTGGTTCGCATTATCGAGTTATACATTTGCATTTCCCATGTCTTTGGTAAATCTGATGCGACTGACTGTGCAGAAGATTGTAAAGAACATAAAATATACAAGATGACTACAAAGTGAAGTATATAGTTATGAAACTTCATAATTGAAATTATTTTAGAATGAATATGAAATACCCGCAACCATTCCTACACTTGATCCTCCATCAGCTATGGTAAATTGCGGACCTACAAAAACTCCAAATCGCTCAGTCGCAAATAGATGAATTGCAGGTGATATTTTTGCACCCCAAGCCGTTTGTGTATCCTCCCCTTTGGGAAAAGTTGCCACGCACACAGCATCAATTGGCATATTAACAAAACAGGCCTTTGAAATGTCAACGCGCACAGATGGGCCAAAATCAAAGATACAACCCCAATCATCAACAATTCCTGCATTAATACCAAAGTTTACATTAGCACCAACATGGAAAGCACCCCAATGGGATATGGAACTAGCCATCATTCCGACGCCATAACTACTACTATATTTAGCGAAACCAAAATCGCCCATTTGGTACTGAGCTACAGCAAAGAAAGAATGATAAACGGTATTACCATTAGAGTCTTGACGTGTTTGCGCATAGGTCGATACAACCCCTAAACACAAAGCAATTGAAAATAAAATTTTTTTCATTTTTACTATATTTTGCCGCCGTCCTCTCCTCGTTGGCTATTTAATTGATTAAAAAAAGAATGCGTGAGAGTCTGTATCTCCTACTCGTCTCACACATGGAGGCTCTGGAATGCCTTTCGGAATGAAACGAGCAGTTAGAGCCTCACGCAAGATATGTGAATATCTATTGATATACACTGACGAAAGGCATCCATCACTGCTACATTTGACTCCGAGTGAAATTTTCCAGATTTCCATGTGTCAAATGAGCGTCGATAAACGCATCAAAATATGTCGCTACTCGTGGTAATAAACCGCGAGTGTTATGTGACTGCAAAGATACTTACATTATTTGATACATACAATTCATCAAGAACTTTTTTATTCCATTAATCGAAAGTTTACAATAAAAAGTGAAACGAACGAGCCTTGACAAAATAAACATCTGGCATGCCCTCGATGAGAACATGCCAGTTGCGTAATGAGTATTGCTAAATTTTAGAGTAAGTTTTCGCGCTCGGTTATTTCAGCATCGGTCATCGTATAACCGCCCAGGCTACCTTCCTTAGCCTGTATGCAGATATATACGAGCGGCTCGTCTGACGTACATTTAAGATTACGATCACTGTTTGTAGCCACACGCACAACCGATCCCTCGGCAATATCAAACACCTGATCATTCACCTGAAACTTACCGGCACCTGATAGAATTATATAATTCTATTCATTATCTTTATGGCTATGGAAGAACGGTACCGATGCGCCGGTTGGCAGTGAACCGAACGAGATCTCACATGAAGTGGAACCTGTAGCATCTTTTACAAACTGTTTACCCTCGAAGCGGCGTAATGCTCCTACTGTTGCATGGGCGAATTTCTCACCTTGATTAATAATCTTAACTTCACTCATAATTTTTAGGTTGATATTTTATCACTAACTTTGTAGCAGTAAGCTACTATCAAATCGATAGTGCAAAATTAATCATTAGATTGTCTCTATACAAGAAGTTACAATAACCAAAGTCACTTACCTACAGGTAAGTATAATTGAAAATGAATAAATTGCAGATAAAAGAAAATTTAGAAAAATATACACGCATCGAAGAATGCCCGATAAGAAACATAATCTCTCACTTCACAGGTAAATGGTCTCTACTTATCCTATGTGTCCTATCAGAGAACAAAACTACCCGTTTTAATTCAATTGCCCGTACAATACCTGATATTTCGCCCAAAGTGCTGACGTCGACACTCAAGAAGCTTGAGGACGAACACTTAATCAATCGAAAACTATTCGCCGAGATTCCACCGAGGGTCGAATACTCCCTGACCGACAAAGGTCGATCGTTAATGCCCATACTCTATAACCTAATAGATTGGGCCATAAATAACCATGAAAAATAATTGATTAAGAATACACACTTGATAAAACACGTAAAAAGTGTTAAAAATATTAGCTTTCAACATTTGTTGAGCACATTATTGTCACAAACTCATATTTTTGTGGTCTTAATAATAAAAAACTCTATGAATCATCGAATCCCAGTATCAACCTTTAGCGTCATTCTCGCAATAACGTCCATGGCTCAATCAGCCACGACCGACAGCATACCGGCACAAGAGCTTAATGAAGTGGTTATTGAGGCATCAAACCAACGTACATCGTCGAATATATCTACATATATTCCAATGGCTCGGCAGAAAAACGCTGCCGCTGATGCGATTTCTCTTTTGAGCCAGATGGCTATTCCTCAAATTGAAGTTAATCCCATCAGTCAAGCCGTCAAGACTGCGTCGGGTCAAAGTGTGTCGATCTTTATTGACTTTCTACCCGCAACCGCACAGGACTTACAGGGAATGAAAACTCAAGACGTAAAAAAGGTTGAGTATTATCTGCACCCGACCGACCCTCGGTTTCAAGGCGCACAATACGCAATCAACTTTATCATGCAGAAGTACGAATGGGGTGGATATACAAAGGTAACCGCAGATAAATGGTTTGGTGTCAACCGCACCGAGGGCGATGTTTATTCCAAAATGGCTTACAAGTCGATGATTTTCGACTTATACGCCGATGAAATATATCTCACAAACCGTCATAGCGGCGTAAGTTCTACTGAAACATTCCGGTTTGATGACTTGTATGGTACCGGACCGCAGACCATCGAACGAACTTCCGAAACCAATTCATCACTATACCGCAACAACAGCAACGATATTGCCCTACGGGCTTTATACAACTCCAATAATACAAGAATATCAAATCGAATATCTTACAGTCTCACAAACATTCCGCATAATGACGCGATAAATTCGTTGCTTTATTCCACCGAATTGTTTTCACCTACAACTGCAGAGTCACTGACTTCAAGCCACAACTGGGCGCTCACCTACAATGGTAATTTCTTCTTTATTTTCTCTCCGAAATTTTCATTTGAAACAGAGGCTGTCTATACTTATGGCAAGAATAAATCCAACTCTTTTTACGCCACAGGAGAGGCTATGTCCATTACTAACAATGCGTCAGAAGATGTGCATAATTTTCAGATTAGTCCGCGACTTTACTGGCAACTAAACGATAGAAACAGCTTGATATTCTACTTCTCCACCTCACAAAACTGGAATTTCATTGATTATTTCGGAAACTCTCCATCGCGTCAAAAATATAATGTAGGCGCTTATCTTACCGGGGCACATTATGATCTGAATCTTGAAAAATGGAATATCGGCGGAGAATTTGGCTGGGTATGGGAGAATAACCACATCAGTGACAGCCGCATGAACAACAATTTTCCACAGGCTAACGCCTACGCGACTTTTTCGCCTACCGATAAACACCAATTTGAAGTCAATTGGCGTTATGGTAAAGATGTGCCCGAAGCATCGCAGAAAAGCCCTAACATGCTGCAACAGGACGAACTTATGTGGTACCAGGGTACACCGACATTGGCAGATTATTCATATCAAAACGCCGGTTTGACATACACATGGCTACCCAATAACAAATGGCAACTGTCGGCTGACGGGTATATCTATATGCTCGGCAACCGTTGTGTTACCGTATACTCTCCCACAGCTCCCGATGGAACTATGTTGCGCAGATATGTCAATGATGGGGATTATCGCAGCGGAATGTTAGGTATTTCCGCTACTTCGAAATTCTTCGGCGGTAAGCTTGTTGCCAAACTGCGGCCGCAATATTGGCTAAGAAAGACTACCGGAGCATACACATACACAAGTAATGAATTGACCTGCACTGCACAACTCATGTATTACTTCGGTAAATTCTACATTTGGGGCTGGTATATGACTCCAAGTCATTATCAGGAACAACATAGCGGAATTGTTGAACATACACCTGCCCAATATCAGATCCAGTTAGGCTGGGGAGATAAGGGTTGGAACATCAGAGCCGGTGTATATAATTTCCTACGCACATCTTGGGAATCATCACACCAGACTCTTTCAAGCAATTATTACAGTTTTGACCGCAAAGAATTTTCAACTGCCCAACACTGGCGCATCACATTAGCTGTTTCATACACATTTGGTTACGGCAAAAAAGTTGACCGTCACGATGAGGTCATGGGTTCGGGTACAGCAGGTTCTGCAATTTTGAAATAAGAGAAAATATGCTCTTAAATTGCATCGTTCACAAATACTACCAATAAATTTCACATATATTTATTGTGATATTGCGGAATTTAGGGAGCGATTTGTTTGGTAATTCACAAATAATTCGTACCTTTGCGGTCGCTAATCGATACAAAACCAAATAACTAATTAATTAACAATGGCAACAAAAATCAGATTACAGCGCCAAGGTCGCAAGAACTACGCGTTTTATCCTATTGTAATCGCCGATAGCAGGGCACCACGAGATGGTAAGTTTATTGAAAGGATAGGTTCCTACAACCCGAACACTAATCCTGCTACAATAACATTGAATTTCGAACGGGCTTTGTATTGGGTTAACGTTGGTGCTGAACCCACCGACACAGTACGCACCATTCTCTCTCAGGAAGGCGTTCTTCTCATGAAGCACCTCCAGGGTGGTGTTAAGAAAGGTGCATTTGACGAGGCTGAGGCCGAGCGTCGTTTCGCCGCTTGGAAAACCAAGAAGCAGGCTGCTATCGATGCAGAGAAGACTTCAATGGCTACCAAGAAGGAAGAAGCCGCTAAGCAGCGCCTTGCCGACGAACAGGCTAAGAACAAGGCAAAGGCTGAGGCTGTAGCCAAGAAGCTGGCCGAGATTGCAGCAGCAAAAGCAGCAGCTGAGGCTGAGGCAGCCGCCGAAGAGGCAGCTCCCGCCGAGGAAGCAGCAGCTGAATAAGCAACTCAAAAGCCAAGCTGTCGTTCCTAAACAGGACACAGCAAGCCTTTTCCACTCACCAAACAAAAAGGAGATACCGACTCAACTGTCAGTATCTCCTTTTTTAGCGGCTTTGCCAACTGCCCAAAACCAGCATATGATGGTTGCAGCCAGTTTATTATTGACGCATGATATTCTTAGCCTTTTGTGTTGTAAGATAATATGATTATTCTTTTGATGTTACTAATTTCAATACCGACAATGACACGTGAATTAGCACTTTGGGGGCACTTTTTTTTTGGGGGGGGGGGCACTTTGGGGACGTCTTGCACCTTCTTTAGTGCTATAAAATTTAAACTAAAGGATATAAAATAAGTATATTTGCAGCGCAGGAAAAGCAACACATATTGATTAAAATTATTATAGAAACAAATATTATGGATCACTTCAAGAAAGAAAAAAGATTCGTCTATTGGACCGGAATTGCTTTGATATGCTTCTTTTTAATTGTTGGTGGCTTACTTTACAAATGCATTCCATGACAATTAATAACTCATCTATCACATTCCGGTTGATAAGTACGCAAAATTATGGAAATTAGTGACAACGAATACTAAATGACGAATATTAAAGCCCACATACTCTTTTATTAGAGTATTTATCTAAAATAAAAAGACTGCTTGATCTATCTCCAATCAAGCAGTCTTTTTATGAATTGTTCAACTACATTACTTCTTGTAGTAGGAGGCTTTGCTGTTGAGGGCATGGAGCATTTGCTGGAGCACATCACGCACTCCTTTAAGGCGTTCGACGGCCTCATATTTGCGACTGACACCGCTGTGATTGCGTTTGATCTGCTCTTGAGCAGCTTCAAGTTTAAGGCCTTTCTCCTTGACAAGAAAATATATCATGCGAATGGTTTCTATATCCTTGGGGGTATAGAATCGAGTCCCCTTAGCATTTCGTTTAGGCTTTATAATAGTAAACTGACCCTCCCAAAAGCGCAGCGTCGACGGAGCCACCTTAATAATCTCGGCCACCTCGCTTATTTTATAATATTTCTTATTAAGTTCTTCCATATTCATTAGTTATAAAGAACGACAATATCAGTCCATCACGTGACCGGCATTCTCTGAAGCTTCGACCATAGCGGCATACTCCTCGGGAGTGAGATCCTGAAAATAATAGTTGACCGGATTCTGAGGTACACCCTTGAGCCGCACCTCATAGTGCAGATGCGGGCCGGTCGATTTACCCGTATTTCCTACTTTTCCAATCAGGTCACCACGTTTAACNGTCTGACCGGGTTTCACAAGNACTTCATTAAGATGNGCAAATCTCGTCGTATAGTTGAAGCCGTGGTCAATATCAATCATATTACCATAACCACTCATACTACGTCCGGCNGTTTTTACCACACCGTCGCCTGTAGCATANACGGGCGTACCGATGGGAGCCGAGAAGTCCATGCCTTCATGNAATCGTACGGTGCCATATACGGGNTCGACNCGGCGACCGTAACCCGACGCCATCTGCCTCAAATCCTTGTTGGCAACCGGCTGTATCGANGGGATATGCTCCAGACGGTCTTTGCGTTGTGATGCGAGATCGCGAAGTTGATCAAACGAACCAATCTGAGTGTATATCGACTGTTCGAGCGCACTCATCTTGCGCGTCACACCGGCTACAAGCTCGGCATCATTAAGCGAATTGAGCGATATATTAGTCTCATCGGGGTCAATGCCGGCATATCGCTGTGCATCGTTGATAGGATCGGCCTGCATCATCACNCTATAGAAGTTATTGTCGCGCTCGGCCAAGTTGTCCATCACGNCGAGTGCNACAGTGAGACGGCGGTCAAGGTCGTCAATCTGAGCACGTAGCTGTTCATTGTCAGCGCGGAGCATCTTCTCGCGTGGCATTTCNATAATACTNTAAACACCTATGCCGACCAACGCTACTATGCCGACTACTTCGCCAANCCTCATCAGCTTGTTACGTACACGCTGGGCGCGCGACCTGTACACTCGCTCGTATGACTCTGTCAGCGGATTATATATGTAATATACTTTACGGCTCACTTTGATTGCACTTTACCAAAAAAAACAGTAATTTTGCACTGTTTCACAACGCAAATATAATCAAACCATTTCATATATTCAACAAGAACAATAAACTCTACATTATAATATGCTAACAGCAAAGGAAATAAGAGACTCATTCAAGACTTTTTTCGAGTCTAAGGGACACCAGATNGTCCCNTCAGCCCCNATGGTAATCAAGGACGACCCCACACTGATGTTCACCAACGCCGGCATGAACCAGTTCAAAGACATCATTCTGGGCAACGCTCCGGCCAAGTACAAACGTGTAGCCGACTCTCAGAAATGTCTCCGCGTTAGCGGTAAACACAACGACCTTGANGAGGTAGGCATGGACACGTATCACCANACCATGTTCGAGATGCTTGGCAACTGGTCGTTCGGTGACTATTTCAAACAGGAGGCCATNGACTGGGCCTGGGANTATCTCGTTGACGTTTTGAAACTCGATCCNGAACGCCTGTATGCCACCGTNTTCGAAGGCGCACCCGACGAGGGTCTCGGCCGCGACGACGAGGCTGCCGCTATATGGGAGAAACATCTTCCCGCCAGCCACATCATCAACGGCAACAAACACGATAACTTCTGGGAGATGGGCGATACCGGCCCCTGTGGTCCCTGTTCTGAGATTCACATAGACCTGCGTCCTGACAGTGAGCGCGCACTCAAACCCGGAGCCGAGCTCGTCAACCACGACCACCCTCAGGTAATCGAGATCTGGAACCTCGTGTTCATGCAGTACAACCGCAAGGCTGACGGCTCGCTCGAGCCGCTGCCNGCCAAGGTAATCGACACCGGCATGGGCTTTGAGCGCCTTTGCATGGCACTTCAGGGCAAGACCTCAAACTATGANACCGACGTCTTCACACCCCTNATCTCACGCATCGCAATGCTCTCGGGCAAGAAATATGGNGAAGACGCCAAAGTCGATATCGCAATGCGAGTTATCGCCGACCACGTCCGCACAATTTCATTCTCNATNGCNGACTCTCAGCTNCCNTCAAATGCCAAGGCCGGCTACGTAATACGTCGTATTCTGCGCCGTGCCGTACGCTACGCCTACACATTCCTCGACCAGAAACAAGCCTTCATGTACCGTNTCGTCGACACACTCATCGAGAGCATGGGCGAGGCNTATCCCGAGATTGCNAAGCAGCGCGAACTCATCATGAAAGTGATTAAAGAAGAGGAGGACTCATTCCTGCGCACACTCGAGAACGGTATNAAAATGCTCGACACGGCTATCAAAACCGCNCAGTCACAGGGCAAGACCGAGATTTCGGGCAAAGAGGCATTCGTGCTTTATGACACTTACGGCTTCCCGCTCGACCTCACACAGCTCATTCTCAANGAGAACAACATGACGCTCGATCANGCCGGCTTTGANGCCGAAATGGCCGCNCAGAANGCTCGTGCCCGCAACGCNGCNGCNGTNGANGCNACCGACTGGGTNGTNGTGCGNGANGGCGANCAGCAGTTCGTTGGCTATGACACAACCNAGACCCCAACTCAGATACTTCGCTACCGTCGTGTTAAACAGAAAGACCGTGAGTTCTACCAGATAATTCTTTCGGTAACACCTTTCTATGCCGAGATGGGTGGTCAGACCGGCGATCGCGGTACACTTACTGCNGGCGACGAGANAATCGAAATTTATGACACTAAGCGCGAGAACGGCATCGGAGTTCACTTGACCAAGCAGCTTCCAACCGATGTTTCGGCTACATTTGAGGCCGCCATTGACCTGGCCGCTCGCCGNGCNACNTCNTGCAACCACACTGCCACNCACCTGNTGCATCANGCTCTNAGAGAGGTNCTCGGCACNCATGTCGANCAAAANGGNTCGTTCGTATCGCCCGAGNTTCTGCGCTTCGACTTCTCACACTTCCANAANGTTACCCCCGAACAACTTCGTGAGGTCGAACACCTTGCCAATAGCCGCGTNCGNCAGGCCATACCGCTGGACGAACACCGCAATGTGCCCATCGCCGAGGCTATGACAATGGGAGCTATGGCNCTGTTCGGNGAGAANTATGGCGAGGAAGTNCGTGTTATCAAATATGGTGANTCGGTTGANCTTTGCGGTGGTACACACGTTGCCAATACCGGCAACATCGGCATGATCAAAATCGTGTCTGAGAGCAGTATCGCAGCCGGCATACGCCGTATCGAGGCTATCACAGGNGAGAATGTCGAAAATGCACTCGACAATATGACCGATACCTTGAAAGAGATTTCGGCAATGCTCAATAACACACCNAACGTGCTTCAGGCCCTGCGCCGCGCNATTGACGAGAACNCCGACCTCAAACGTCAGGCCGANGACTACTTCAACGAGCGNGTAGCCAACATGGCCAAGGACGTGTTATCAAAGGCAACCATCAGCAACGGCATCACCATCACATCACTCTCAGGCACACGTCTTCCCGATGTTGTCAAAGGTGTAGCGTTCAACGTGCGTGCGCTNTCGCCCGAAAACACTGTATTCATAGCAGCNACNACCGACCCCAACAGCAAACCNCTGCTCACAGTCATGATCACCGACGACCTTGTCAAGTCAGGCTATAACGCATCAGCAATCGTTCGCGAGGCAGCCAAGAACATCAAGGGCGGTGGCGGCGGCCAGCCCGGATTTGCACAGGCAGGCGGTAAAGACGCTGATGGTATCGCAGCAGCCGGCGATGCGCTGCGCAACGCATTCAAATAAAACACACTGACGTATTCAATCCATCAATAATTATACCGGGCGGTAATTTTTCCAATTACCGCCCGGTATAACATTTAACACTAACCTCAGATAGCTGCAACAATCTTGCTATCTGAGGTTTTTTCGCGATTTAAACCTATAATACGTCTTGTGCTGATTGGGGTAAAAAACAGGATCAAGCTGTGTAGATTGAACCCATAGCTCATTGGAATTGAGTTTTTCTATGAGCATATATCCCTCAACAACACTGCCGGCCATATATATTACTGTAAAATTATCGGTAGTAAACGTCCACTGATAGTAACTCACATTCTCTTTCATCAGTTCATCATCAAACGAACCATTTGCCAGCCAGCCTTTGCCGGTTGCCTCAAAACGATATATCTGCGTCTCTTGGTCAAATGTATACTCATGTCCGTTTCCATAATCGGCATAGGTCATGAGCCACTCAGCTTCAGTCAAAGTCGAGACTGTCAGCTCCTGATCTCGGTCAAGATAACCTGTTCGCCCTTCGCATGATGTAAGGAAGAGTACAACAATCAATAACGACGTGAAAAATAGTTTCATTTTGAGATAAAAAATTAAGAGATTAAACGCGAAGTTAATCAAACCTGTCAGAATACATAGTATCTTCAGTGAAAAATTGTATCCGAAGGGACAAATAATAATAAAATAGAGTAGGGGACTTAAATTTTTTCATATGTCGTGTTGCAAATCGGCGACTTTACCGTATATTAGTTGAGATGAACAAAGAAATGCTGACATCGACCTATCTTCGGTTACGGGAACGCCTGTTCTCGCGGGCTCGGAACGTGGTACAAAGCGACGACGATGCTCAGGATGTGCTTCAAGATGCGTTCGTCCGATTGTGGAGTTCACATACCGACATTTCCCGGCCTGAGCACGCCGAGGGACTGCTCAATGTCACAGTGCGCAACCTCTCAATCGACAATTACCGACAAGCTCACGATCACCCGACCACCCCGGTCGACGGCGAGCCCGACCGTGACGATGGTGCCACCGAGCAATATGAGCGCCAGCAGGTAATTGAACGCGTCAACGAGATTATATCCCGACACTTGTCAGACCGAGACCGCGAGATACTGCTCAGGCGCGACCGTGATGAGTGGAGCTTCGAAGAACTCGCCGAGCATTTCAATCTCTCACCAGCCAATGTGCGCATGATTGTATCACGTGCACGCGCCACAGTCAGAAACATATACAAAACAGGCCTATCATGAATATAGATCAGCTACATACACTAATCGAGCGCTACTTCAACGCCGACACTACTGTAGACGAGGAACGGTATCTCAAGATCGAACTGAGCCGTACGACCCTGTCGTCACCGCTCATCGACGAGGCTCGCGCCGTGTTGGGCTACAGCCTCAGCCGTCCTAAGGCAGTGGTAACACGCCCCGTCCGACGCTTTAGAACTGTAATTGTCCGCGCAGCCGTAGCCGCATCACTCGTCATCGGCGCCGTGACAACCGTAGCCGTATATAACCATGACAGTTCAGACATCGATGCCAGCTATGCTCTTGTTGACGGCAAGAAAATTACCGACGACGAGACAATCGACGAGATGCTTCGCCACAATATGAGTCTGATTGCGAACGCCAATGCCGATATGATCAGCAACGCCGAGAACAGCATCACTAACCTGATAAACATTCAAAAAACAATGACCACCAACCTATAGCCACATGAACAAACGAATACTTATATTCATCGCGCTGTGTGCCATGACACTCATAGCATTCGCTCAGGAAGGCCTCAAAGTTGATCGATTCTTCAACGAGCCATTCATATCGAGCAAGGGCGTCACTTACATCACAGCTACAGGCGAGCAACTCAAATCATGGAATGGACAAATCACTGCTTACCGCAGTGTGCAAGTAAGCGGAGACGACGAACTCGTAGGCCGCATAGAGAATGCCGTAAAAACCGACGGAACCAAAGCCGACACACGCACCGTCTACATGTCAGACGGACATATTGCCTACGGTCTCTATGTACTGCCTCCGCGTAAAGGCATAAACCGCTACCTTGTCATCACCACCAACGTCAATAAAGACACGGGCAGACTTGCGACCAACGTGTTCTATATCGAAGGACACGTCACACCCGAAAATTTCAACAAAATACTACAGTCCTAAAGTTTTTGTTTTAACTACTATGTCTAATCTTCATCACAATAACAAAATGAACATCAAGCAAAAGACAACGCTCGTGCTCATGGCCGCCATCTCGACAATCGCAGGCACCGCCCAGACTCACGAGCAAACCGACACAATCAAAGTGATTGAAAACGCCCAAAACATCACAATAATATCATCGGGAACCGAAACCATACTGACTGTTGATTCACCCAACGACAAGAATAAATTTGACCGCTACAGCTATAAGGTATCACGTATTGAAGATGCAGACCAACCCGACAAATTGCAGTCATCTGATGACATGATGTTCAAACTGTCATTTCTCAAAAATGGAAACGATAATCAGGATAACGCTACTAAATGGAAACCACAGCGTTATGTTACAAGTCTGAGATATGTGTGCTATGGCTGGAATTTCAATTATGGCTATAAGTCAGGCATCAAAAATTCATTTGAATTTTCATGCCCTGACATCATAGGAGTCGACTGGCTTACATCACGCTACACAACACTCGGCATTGGTATCGGTATGGGTTACACACGCGTCACATCGGCCGACCGAATGCTCTTTGACATCGAAGACGGACGTTTGACAACTGCAACAGCTCCTGAGGGTGCCGATGTTGATTTTGCCCGATGGAACACTTGGCAAATACAAGTTCCGTTAATGTTCAAACAACGCCTGTATAAGAAGTTTGCAGTAGCTGTTGCAACTATAATTAATTTCAACACATACTCATCGGCAACCAACCGCTACACCATCGACCATACTCGTTACACTGAAAAAATCACCGGCCTTAACCAGCGACTGCTGACTACCGATGTGATAGTCACTATAGGCTTCAGCAATGCCATTGGAATATATGGTAAATGGAGCCCGATAACAGCGATGAAGTCGACCGACGGCCCATCGTTCCGCAAATTCTCAATTGGTGTTAACTTAAATTTCTAAGATTACAATGAAACGATATATCACAGCTGCAGTTTCAGCATTCATCACTATTTACAGCATATCAGCAGCAACAACCGAGTCTACTGACACGATACGAATAGTAGGTGACGCATCAAAGGTTGTCATTTCGGAGACCGACAAAGGCATAGCGGTAAACGTTGACAACAATAACACAATCTATATTGCTGATTATAACCAGACTGACCGATTCTCGACCTCTCAGTCTACGACCAAGCACCTGTCGTTTTTCGATTACAAGGCCTACACATTTTCCAAATCAAAACACTCTAAATCTCATTGGGACGCAATTTCGGGAGGTTTTAATATAGGACTTGTCAACGCCGTAGGGCAGCCCGCCGACTTAGGAATGCGGTGGTCAAAATCATTCGAAATCAGCTGGCTCAACACCCTGGGTGTTCGCTACACACACCGCAGCCTATCGGTATCGCTTGGTCTCGGACTCGATTGGCGCAATTACAAAATCACCGGCAATGATCACTATATGGTGTCACCTGCACCCGGAGAAATTGATTTTGTAGAGGCACCTGACGGAGCGCACAGTCTGAGTTCCCGCATCAAGGTGTTCAGCCTTGGGCTGCCACTCCTTTACACCCAGCGCATACCGGGCACCACACTCGCATTCACTGCCGGTGCGATACTCAACTTCAATACACATGCCTCGTTAAAATCTACCTATGAGAGCGCCGATAACCGCCATATCGAAGAATATAGTGAGGGTATTGGCAAACGTAACGTCACATACGACCTATATGGAGCCATTACGTTCTATCGCGGCAACGGTCTGTACATACGCTATTCACCTCAGTCGGTACTTAAAGGCTCAAAAGTACCGCAATTTCACCCCTTGTCAATAGGTGTAACGCTGTTCATGTAATTGCCCATGACTCCTAAGCAACCGCTTATATCAATCGTAGTACCGATATATAATGTCGCGCCGTACGTTTCGAGATTCATTGAGTCTCTCTCCACGGCTTGCGCACAAACTGACGCCGGAAATCTTGACATCATCATAGTCAATGATGGCTCGACCGATGATTCAATGAATATCGTAAATGACTTCCTGAACAAAGATAGAGTCCTAAAACCGATTACGAGTATTATAAACAAACCGAATGGCGGATTATCCTCAGCACGCAACGTCGGTATTGAACACTCATCGGGCGTATGGATTATGACACTTGACTCAGACGATTTTATCTCGCCCGATTATATAGTCAAGTTTATAGAAGCCACATCAATGGCTGACCATGACATTTCTATAATAGCCGGAGGACACACATTGTGGTGGAGCGATGACAATACGGTTGCCAGACCTATTGATATGAGCACCGGATATGATGCGACAATAATGTCGATGTCAATGTTTAGTTGTACAAAGCTATTCCGTAAATCAGCTATTGAATCATACGACTTGAAATACGATTCGTCGAATTTAGGCGGCGAAGATGCCCAGTTTCTATTTGAGTACTGGAGCACTGTCAATGGGCGTGTACTGCCTGTCGACACTACCGGCTACTACTATAGGCAACGTCAAGGTAGCCTGTCAAAAAGCCAGCATATAGATTATATCGGTAAGTTGCATACATACCGAGTATTCAGACAAGCTATATTGAATTGTGTGGCAAACAATCAATTAAGCCCTCGATTATGGAAACATTGGCGCAAAATGCTCGGCTGTGACTTATATGACATGATAGGTGATCTAAGGTTGTCGGCAGATACCCGCGGCAAGGTTACTGAGATTTTAGCCCGAGACTTTACCTCTGAACAAATTGACGACCTGAAGTCATTCGAGTGCAGCAAGATAAGGCGCATTCTAAATAAATGGCTGATATTCTCGGTCAAGAATCGCCAATAACAATAAAAGGAGAACCCAATTGGGTTCTCCTTTTATTGTTATTGAATTACTCGTTAGTAATTGTCGGGGTATATCTCATAAAATGCCTGAGGCTTGTGGCATACCGGGCAAGCCTTTGGAGCCTCGACACCGATAATCATGTGGCCGCAATTGCGACACTCCCACAGTCTGACACCACTCTTCTTGAACACTTCATGGGCCTCAACATTACGTAATAACGCACGGTAACGCTCCTCGTGGTGCTTCTCAATCTCGGCCACACGCCTGAACTGACGAGCAAGCGCCGCGAAACCTTCTTCTTCGGCCTCCTTGGCAAAGCGTTCATACATGTCGGTCCACTCATAGTTCTCACCCTCAGCCGCATGCAATAGATTTTCGGCAGTCTCATTGCTTATACCACCCAGCTCATCACACCACAAGCGTGCATGTTCACGCTCATTCTCGGCTGTTTTGAGGAATAGGGCTGCAATCTGCTCAAAGCCATTCTTACGGGCAACGTCAGCAAAATATGTGTATTTATTTCGGGCCATGCTCTCGCCGGCAAATGCGTCGTGAAGATTCTGCTCAGTACGTGTACCGGCATACTTGTTTTTAGCATCAGGGCCGGCCGCAGCATCGGCAGTTCGCTCAAACGATGATTCGGGCGGAACAACTTCGACAATGCGCTCGAAAGCCGATGCCGGTTTCTTACATATCGGGCAAACAAAATCGGCCGGTAGATTCTCGCCAACATACTCATATCCGCACACCGTGCAACGCCACACTACGCGACCCTCACCATCAGTGCCCTTCACATGTTCGTGAGACGGTTGAGTCTTGACATTAGCCTGATAGTAGGCATAGGTCATAGATGGAGAATCGCTCAGAATCTCTTTCTCCGTGACCTCGGCAATATATAGTACATGAGTACCCAAATCAATACTATTGACCACCTTGGCCGAAATAAAGGCGTTTGTGCCGGCTGTAATTGCGAGTGTACCATTAGCGACACGGCGTGTATCGGCAAAATCAGCAAATTTATCGGTATTGCGGCCCGACTGAAATCCGAAGCGCTTGAATAGATCAATGCCGGCGTCGCTGCCGATGATAGATGCAGTAAAGATACCTGACTCGGCCACCATCTCACATGTAAGTGAGTTCTTGTCAAGACACAGTGACACTTGTTCGGGTGACACAGTAACCTGACCGAGCGTGTCAGAAATACAACCGTTATCACGACCGTTAACATTGGCCGTGATTACATATAAGCCATAGGTGATGTTGAACATTGGGTCTTTCATATATCAAAAAAAATTTAAGTTTATTCGATATATAAACAACCACGGGTGAACTAATGTTCAATTCGGCCGGACAGAGAGTTTAGTATGGCTTACGATACTTATCGGGAGCTGCATCGTCAAGTATGCTTAAATAGGAATTGTAGCGTGATTGTGCTATGCGGTTTTCTTCAACAGCCTTGAGCACTGCGCAGTGGGGTTCATGAGTATGAGTACAGTTACCGAAGCGACAATTTTTGCTCTCCTCAAATATTTCGGGGAAGTAGTGCGAAATTTCATGCTCGTCCATCTCGATAGTACCGAAACCTCTTATGCCGGGAGTATCAATTATATATCCCGACATATCGGGCAACTCAAACATCTCGGAGAATGTAGTCGTGTGCATGCCTTGATCGTGAGCGTCTGAGATGTCGGCTGTGCGTTGATTAAGACCCGGTATCAGCGAATTTATAATAGTACTTTTACCCACGCCCGAATTACCTGACAATAATGTTACTTTGCCATGTAATTTATCGCGGAGAGTGTCAAGGCCTTCACCAGTGCGTGCACACACATTTACACAATCATACCCAATAGAGTTGTAGAGATAATTAACTGCGTCGAGCAATTCCTTGTCCTCAGGCTCAGTCANCAAGTCAATNTTGTTGAATATGAGCATGGCCTTTACACCATAAGCCTCGGCCGTAGCCAAAAAACGGTCTATGAATGTGGTAGACGTAGGCGGGTGAACCAANGTAACGACCAAAGCCGCCATATCGAGGTTGGCTGCCAATATATGCGACTCTTTTGAGAGATTGCTGGCNCGGCGAATGATGTAGTTGACGCGNGGCTTGATNGCTGTGATAAAGGCCGTACCNTCACTGTTTGGTGNTATTTCAACNTGATCACCAACAGCGACNGGATTGGTCGTACGCAGTCCTTTAAGTCTGAAATTGCCCTTAATTTTGCAATTAACATACTCACCTGCAGGGGTCTTGACTACATACCAGCTGCCTGTATTCTTTACAACTAACATCGGATATTCCATAACGNGTACAAATATACTTATTTTTTATCACTATGATAACGTGGTTTGCACANTTTTGTTGAGTTCAGAGACTAAATCATGCGCCGATTGCAAAATTTATTAAATAAATATTGTTTTATATTAAAATATAATATACTTTTGCGCCAACAAAGAACCAATTATACCTCTTTTACATTNTAAGTCTAAAGTAATTAAAAGTTTAACAACTAAAATCAAGTATTATGAATTCTGAAAAAATCGGAACCTATGCCGGCCTTGTATGGAATGCTCTTAATGAAGCCGACGTCTTAGGNACAAAACAACTNAAGAAGATCACAAANCTCAAAGACAAAGAAGTATATGCCGCTATCGGTTGGCTCGCTCGTGAAGGCAAGATNAATATTGAGGAGAGCGAAGATGGCAAAGAACTTCTTCTNGCTCTTGTNCAGTGCTGATTANCNACTNAGNGTAAGATACAAAATGCCCTGCANGCTATNATAGCCTGCAGGGCATTTTGTNTTATTTCTGATGTGATTAATTACTCCTCGGCGGCNNCAACCTCAGCAGCTTCGGCAGCAACATTCTCTTTAATGTTGGGAAGCTCNAGGCCATAGTGCTTTTTCTTGTCNAGCGCTTTGAGATAGAGGGCGAGTAACAAGGCCATTACACCGAAACATGCGAAAATAATCATAGGCACAGTGTAATTATAGTGGATAAAGAATCCNTCGGGAGCTTCTTGNCCGAGCTCCTTCCACTGCTCNAGCTGNNCNAGNTCAGACTGCACGGTGGGATTGTCAGCATTTACACCATCAAGCACATAACCGATGAGCAGAGGTACGAGGCACAGGCCGATGTTCTGAACCCAGAAGATCANACAGTAAGCACTGCCGAGAACCTTCTCCTCGATAATCTTAGGAACTGAAGGCCACAANGCAGCGGGCACCAATGCAAACGAGATGCCAAGCACTACGATTGTGACATAAGCCACAGCCTTGCTGTGAGTAGCCGGCAGTANGAAAGCAAATACAAGGTGACANATGATAAGNAGCATCGCACCNTAAATCAACATCGTGGCACCTTTACCCTTACGGTCAAGGAAATTGCCNAGGAACACTGTGATGACAGCGGCACCGATCGGGAACCAACGGAATATGTTTGATGCCTCCTGGGCCGATATGTTACCGATATTACACTGAAGCATCTCGGCACCATAAGCCTGGAACGGGAAGATTGCCGAGTAGTAAAGTACACACAGCAGTGCAACAACCCAGAAAATGTGACTCGAGAAAATATTCTTGATGTCTGATGCCTTGAACTCTTCATCCGAACCATCTTCGGCCACCTTATCCTTGCCAAGTTGACGATCAAGCTTGGTATCAAGAACACAGAACACTGCATACGAGACAAGACCTACGCAAACCAATGTAGCGCAGAAAGCAACAGGAGCTACAACCGAACCCCATGCGGCAGCAATCATTGGCGAAATAGAGAAAATTGCAAAAACGCCGATACGCGCAATCGCCATCTCGAGGCCCATAGCTAAGGCCATTTCTTTACCTTTGAACCATTTAGCAATCGCTTTAGACACGGTTGTTCCGGCCATCTCACAGCCACAACCGAAAATCATGAAACCGAACGATGCCATCTTGGCGCTGGCAGGCATTGAAGTCCACCACGAGTTAAGCCAGCTCTCAAGGCCGGTGCCGACCATCCAGTCGCTGATACCGTAGAGCTTGATAAGAGCACCGATAACCATCAGCGATGCCGACAGCAAACCGGTAAAACGTATGCCGGTCTTATCAAGAATAAATCCGGCGATAATCAGAAAGCCGCACACGTTAAGGATATACTCGGACGAACGGTATGTACCGTATGCAGCCGAATTCCAGCCGAGCTGAGGCTCAAGCAGGCTCTTGAGCGGAGCCATCACGTCGACAAACATGTAGGCGAAGAACATCATCAGCGCGATAAGCACCAATGCCGTCCAACGCGCCCAAGCCTTGTCGTTGAGGTAGAGTTGAACTTGTTTTGTCATAATGTGTTATATTATTATAATGATTGATTTTAACTATTTTTGCTGTCACAAGGCACAAAATTACGTAATTATTTTGTATTTTTGAACCGAACCGATAATATTTATTATCAGTCAACAATACTCATTTATAAAAATTCATCATACATATATTATATATGGACAAAATCACATTGCAGCCTGTAACATCGGCAACCGACCCAATGACCGGTTATATCAATTCACTCTATCACTCATCGTTTCCTGAAACCGAGCGCCGCCCTTGGCCATCGCTGATACAACTTATCGAGCCCGGTGCAATGCCGTTTTTCAAACTATATGCCGCCATTGACTCGTCGAACAAATTCGCTGGCTTTGTATCGACGTGGCAACTGCCCGACAGTTTGTACATCGAACATCTCGCAGTCGAGCCATCAATGAGGTCAAACGGGGTAGGGGGGACTATCCTTGACACGGTACGTGATATGGCTGGTGACAAACCCGTTGTGGTTGAGGTTGAACTACCTGATTCCAACCCCGATGCACCACGTCGCATTGCGTTCTATGAGCGACACGGTTTTACCGCAATGAGCGACATTGACTATTACCAGCCACCCTATGCTCCCGGACTACCCGACGTCCAGCTCATGCTGATGACAACCAGTCCGTTGCCCGACACGGTACGCTTTGTCATAATGCTGCATACTATCGTTTATAACCAGTAACAAATGTATCCAGATGGCATTTCTTGACTCACGTCCATACACATTTGACCGTGTCACCCGCATAATATTCTCGGTGGTTGTCATCGGCGCCATTGTCTATATGCTCAATTTACTCAAGGGTGTGCTGCTACCATTCTGCGTGGCATGCCTCATAGCATATATGCTTGAGCCCATAGTACAATTCAACCGTCGGTTGCTACACACCAAGGGACGCGTGCTGGCTATTGCTCTGACACTAATCGAAGTGTTGATTGTGCTCGGAGGTCTCGGTTTTTTCTTCATACCCTCTATAATCGACGAAATGCACCAGATGGGTTATCTAATAACCCGATATGCCGATTCGGGCGAGATGCGTATACCATTTTTGCCCGATTCAGTCCATGAGCTGATACGCAATCATTTCGACCTACGCAAGTTTGCTAACGAGCTTTCAAGCCACGACCTCCAGACAGTATTCAACAAAGGCATCGACATTATCAGCAACGGACTCAGCATAATAATCAACATCTTGGCATGGTTTATCGTGTTCCTGTATGTCATTTTCATCATGGCCGACTATGAACGTCTCATGCTCAGTTTTCGCCTCATGGTACCGCCAAAGTACCGCCGGTCGGCCTACAAAATAGGTCGCGATATCAAGACAAGCATGAATCACTACTTCCGCGGTCAGGCATTGATAGCACTTATAGTGGCCGTGATCTATGCCATTGGTTTTTCAATCGTAGGGCTGCCGCTTGGAGTCGTCATCGGTCTGATGAACGGCATATTGTTCATGGTTCCGTATTTTGTATATGTGTCGGTTATACCTGTCACACTGTTGTGTATCGTATATTCGGTCGACCAAAGTATAGATTTCTGGACCATCTGGCTTGAGTGTGCGTGCGTATATGCCGTTGCACAAATTATTGCCGACATCATTCTTACACCCAAAATAATGGGAAAAGCCATGGGTATGAATCCGGCAATCATACTGCTTTCACTTTCGGTGTGGGGTACACTTCTCGGCTTCTTAGGCATGATTATCGCGCTGCCTCTCACCACATTGCTTATATCCTATTATGAGCAATATGTCATCAACCGTCACGACGGTCTGTCAACCAAAGACCGCCATCTTGAAGCAAAGGTACTCAATGACATTTCCAATATAAAATCATAAAATTAGTTAAAAGTCGACCTTTTTCGACTACTCTATGTAACTAATTGACATCTTATGCGTCATACAAGAGAGAACTCACAAGTGTGGGTTCTCTCAACTATTTATTAACCATTCATTATTATTTACAACTAATGTTCAGCAAAAGGTCATTCTGGCTTATATTTTTTATCGCTATGGCGCTTATTGTAATTGCCCGCGATGTCAAGGTAACGGGTAGATTGCTAAACGCCGATGGCGAACCAGAAGCGTATGCTACAATCCGCATCTACAATGAAAACGACTCGGCTCATGCAGTAGCTGTTGGCACTTCGACCGACGACGGACTATTCACTCTACAAGTAAATGATGCAGGCAAATATCGCATCATCGCAAGCGCAGTAGGCAAAAGTGATATTACCTCACTATTTGAAGTTGAAAAATCTACTCCGGCCGTCGAACTGAATGATTTGACGATGTCCGACCGACCTATGGAACTTGGCACTGTTGAGGTAGTGGCGCAACGTCCATTAGTAACCAAAGAAATTGACCGCATAGGATATGATGTACAAGGCGATGCCGAGGCCCTGACATCAAATGTACAGGATATATTACGCAAGGTACCGATGGTATCGGTTGACCCCGACGGAACTATTAAAATCAATGGTTCGTCCGACTTCAAAATATATAAGAATGGCCGCCCAAACAACACGTTCACCAACAATGCCAAGGACGTGTTCAAGTCCATACCGGCCTCAACCATCAAAAAAATCGAAGTAATCACAGATCCCGGTGCCCGTGAAGACGCCGAGGGTGCAGGCGCAATTCTTAATATAGTGACAATGCAGAATACCATGCTGAAGGGTGTCATGGGCTCGGCCGGTCTGAACTTCAAATCGCGCACGTTCATTCCCGACCCGTATATATGGCTCACCTCTCAGATTGACAAGGTAACACTATCGGTTAACGGAGGTACATTCTATTCGGCACACCACGATTTCAAAAACAGCAGCACGTCTGAAATGACATACGACGAATCACACAACACATTGATTACCGACGGACGGTCGGACTACAAAAATAGAACCGGCTCGGGTGGGTATCTCTCACTCGAAGGCAGCTATGACATTGACACGCTCAATCTTATCACCGTTGAGTTATCGAGCTGGTTATTCAATCAGAAATATCCTCAATACAACCACACTGAGATGCTCGATCCTGTCGGAGACCCAATATACAGCTACGACACCTACATCCACAATACCAAATACCGATATTTCAGCATCGACGGCTCGGTAAACTATCAGCACTCAACACACCGTCAAGGTGAAACCATAACATTATCATACATGCTATCGAGTAGCAACACCGATACAAGGAGCAATCAGGATTTCTATAATCTCGTTAATCCGCTGTTCAATTACACAGGTATCAATGGTACAAATAGTGCACTTTTCATGGAACACACTGGCCAGCTTGACTGGACACGCCCCATCAATGACCGCCACAAATTTGACGCTGGCGGCAAATTCATCTACCGACATAACGGCTCGGACGGCGACCTCATATACGTTTCAGAAAACCCGTTCAATACTCCTACCGACTACCGTCACACCATGTCCATAGGCGCCGCATATTTTGACTGGCGGTCAAAGTTCGGCAAATTCACACTGCGCGGTGGCCTGCGCTACGAGTTCTCACGTCTCACATCTCACGACAATCTGAATGAAGATCACAACTTCTCGGCTAATCTCAGCGACTGGGTACCGATGGCAGCCATAAACTACAACATTAACGACGCTAATACCATCAAATTGTCCTACAATACACGTATCAGCCGCCCTGATATCTCGTCGCTCAATCCTACCGTTACCATAACACCGACAAGCATCAGCTACGGCAACCCAGACCTGAGTAGCGCTCTGAGCCACACCATCTCACTCAATTATAACCTAATTCACCGTAAGATTAATGCCGATGCCTCAATTTCATACCAATTCAGTAACAATGGCATTAACTCGATGGCATGGGTTGAGAATATCGACGGTCAGGACATGACTTATTCAACATTCGGCAATATTGGCAAGAGTCGCCACCTGACACTCAACCTCTACATGAATTGGATGATAACCCCCAAAACATCGTGGATGGTCAACGGCCAGATTGAACGCAAACATTATTCTTACCCATCACCGGCAATCTCGGCCTCGCGTTGGGGTGGGTACGGCTACACTATGATACGCCAGCAACTGCCATGGAAACTTTCACTACAGCTGTGGGGCTCGGTATACTCAGGTGGCCTTAACAGTGTATATGGCTACAGCCTGTTCTCGGCGTCAAACATCAATTATGGCATACGCTTAATGCGCAACTTCCTCAAGGAAGACCGTATGCAATTATACGTCGGTGTGATGAATCCCTTCGGGCCTTACACCGCCAAATACACTTCGCGTACGATAAACTCGGGTGTTACCGGCGAGTCGAAAGTGTACAGTTATAATCGATGCATGGTTGGCGTAGGCGTTTCCTACCGTTTCGGCTCACTGAACGCATACGTAAAAAAGACCAATCGCTCGGTATCAAACGACGACGTGTCACGCAACAAACCGAGCACAGGAATGTAATTACAATCTTAAAAACAACAATAGAGGCGATGCCGGTCTACAAGCATCGCCTCTATTGTTATTTGACTTTTAAATGATTCAGTTTAACTCTAAAAGACCGTCAGGCAAATCAAGAGTAAGCACACAATCATCGGTATCTATATCGGAAATAAACTCGTTAGCTACAGGCACGAAAACACGACGCCCATCGTCGGTTAATATGATAAACAATACATTCTGAGTGGAGTCGTCAACGTCGTCGATAGTGCCTGACAGACGACCGTCGGCCGTCACAACTTTGTAGCCAATGAGATCCTCGGCATAGAAGCCGTCGTCACCATCTTCATCATCGTCTTCATCACCAAGTGCCTCGACATCGGTTTTGAGGGCATACACAGGCATGTTGACAAATTGAGATACAGCGACCTCGGTTGTTATTCCGTCAATCATNACAAGGTATGACTCAGCACCGCGAGGNCTGACCGAACTGAAGAANAACGGCACATTGATGCCGTCAATATCAAGCACTATACATGTCAGCGCCTCGATATCAATAGAATCNTCAACGATGAGATTAATCTCGCCATTGACACCATGCGGNTTGGCAAAATGGCCTATCCNGGTTATCTCGTTTGAACGGATCATTTCTTCTTTTTCTTTTTGCCCGNTACGGGTGCTTCCTGGAAGTTGTGCAGTTTGACGTCCTCGGGGTANAGCGCTATGCGNCCGTCCGACATCTCATACAGNTCTTTGAAAATCTTTTCATCTTCAACGCCGTCCTTATTGACCTGAAGCATCAGTTTCTTCATATGNTCGGCAAGATATANCACCAATGTGTCACGCTCTTCGCCGNGTTCCATAGCGGCAGCCTTATCAATCATNGCGGGCAGCATGCGGCCATAATGACGGTATCTGACAGCACTGTTATCAAGGGCGATTGGCTCGGGTTTGGTATCAAGAGCCTCAGCCGTNATCACGTCGCAAGGAAAATCNACATCAAGACGAAATCCNGACATNATAACGAGGTGATCCCAAAGTTTGTGATTGTTGGTCTCGGNATCACGAAGTTCGGGAAAGAGATTGCCCATTGAGCGAATAATTGAGCGGGCACAGTGTGAACGCTCCTCACGGTCTTCGATAGTGAGGCAGTGGTCAACCATGCGCTGTATATTGCGGCCGTACTCGGGGAGCACNAGTGGTGTCAGCTGTGTATTGTAAGTCAACATATTGTCTTATTTTATAGCTACAAAAGTAGTGATAATCGGCAAAATCACCAAATANTCATCGGCCTTATGCTCAAAAAAAGGAGAGTCACAGCCANGTNGTCNAGGCCGGTAACTCTCCTTTTTATAGTGTGTGAGCGTCAATTACATGTTCATGCCGCCATCNACCTGAATAACCTGGCCGGTAACATAGCTTGACATGTCNCTGGCAAGGAANGTTGCAACATCAGCAATATCCTCGGGTTTACCACCGCGACGCAGAGGAATTTTCTTGCACCACTCGGCACGTACGTCATCGGGCAGGGCTGCTGTCATAGCAGTCTCGATAAAGCCGGGAGCGATGGCGTTGGCACGGATACCACGTGAACCAACCTCCTGTGCGATGCTCTTGGCCAGGGCGATAAGGCCNGCCTTAGAAGCAGCGTAGTTGCTCTGACCTGCATTGCCGTGTACACCTACAACCGATGCCATGTTGATGATTGAACCNGAACGCTGACGCAGCATGATGGGGAGCACAGCGTTGATGAAGTTGAAAGCGCTCTTGAGGTTAACGGCGATAACAGCGTCCCACTGAGCCTCNGACATACGCATCATGAGGCCGTCCTTGGTNATACCGGCGTTNTTGACGAGAATGTCGATTGAACCGAAGTCCTTGTGCACCTCGGCTACAACTTCCTTGGTCTGGTTGAAATCGGCTGCGTTNGAAGCATAACCTTTAACNTTCACGCCAAGAGCTGCAATTTCTTTTTCAGTTTCCTTACCGTTCTCGTCGATAACGAGGTCGGTGAACGCAATGTTTGCGCCTTCTTTGGCGAAACGAAGAGCGAGAGCCTTACCGATGCCGCGTGCAGCGCCGGTGATAAGGGCTGTTTTTCCTTCAAGTAATTTCATTGTTCAGTAGTTTTATTTGTTACTAATGAGTTNATTATNAATTCTACNATATCGTTTTTACAAGTATCGGGATTGATGTCAAGCAACGCGAAATTGTTGTTGACAACCGATAGGTCATAGCCTTGCAGCAAAAATTGCAGCACAGGCATCAACAGCTTGGCGAGGTGACGGTCAAAGCTACCGTCGGCCGTGCCCATGTCAAGAATCTCATATAGCATCTCTTTCTCCTTGGCTATCGCCTTGCGACGCACGCGGTCGACTCGGTTGAAGTCAAGATTGAGTATAGAGTCGAGACTGACTNCCGATGGCGTCGCAGTTGTCGATTCAAAGAGATCGAGACGGTGCTCAAGAAAGCATCTGAGTTTGTCGGGTGCCGTAGGTGCCTGCGAGATAACATCACGCAGATGCTTGACAAGCAACTCGCCGTCGCGTTCTATCGTNGCCTCATAGATATCACGTTTGCTCTTGAAATATGTGTAGATGGTGCGCCGCCCNTTGTCTGACGCGCTGGCAATATCGCTCATCGTGGTGTTCTCNACACCTTTCTTGGCGAACAGCTGGCGCGCAACATCTATGAGTTTTTCCCGAGTGTGTGATACCATTGATTTGTAAATTTGGTGCGAAGATACAAAATTTTCACCATTCACATTAACTAATATTATAACTTTTGTGTAACTTCACCCTATAAACTACAACGAAACGTAAAATTATGCGCAGAATTATCACATTAGCCACGTCGTTCATCGCCGGTTGCATGATGCTGTCGGCCGCTGGATTGAAGTCATTACAGGGTGCTCACATAGGGTACACTGTTATCGATTTGAGAACCGGCGAGACNACGCAGTCNTTGAATGCNCNCCAGNTGTTTGTGCCGGCNAGCACTCTGAAATGTGTGACTGCCGCGGCTGCAATGAGCCNACTNGGAAGCGACTTCNGATTNNAAACCGAGATAAGCACAAGCGGCCATATTGAGNNCGACACATTGTTTGGCAATATCACCATACTCCCGAGTGGTGATCCTTCGCTTGACCACAACCTGTGCCTGACTATAAATGAGCTGGGCATTAACCATATAACCGGGACTGTGACCGTTCAAGCTCATGAACCAGAGATAAATGGGACAGTAATGCTTGAAGATGTCGGCACCGAATATGGTGTAGGGTGGTCACAATTCAATTATGAGGCCAACCGGGCTTTAGTCAACGACTCACTTTGGGCATTCCCACTACATTATATTATAGATGACATGCTGTTAGACATGGCTGCCGAAGGTATCTCGATCGGTGCCAACGCATCAGCCGACACGGTGACAACCATGAGTATCGTACATCGCTCCGAACCACTGTCAGCACTATGTTCTCACATGCTTAACGAGAGCGACAACCTATATGCACAGTCGATAGGTCGCGCATTATCGTCCGAACTAAACCTCAGCGCAGCCATTGACTCGGTTGACGCTTGGATAAAGAGTGTCGGACTACCCGACAAAAGCCTGAAAATGGTTGACATGAGCGGGCTGGCACGCACCAACATGGTCACCCCCGAGCTACTGGCGCTGATGCTTAAACGCATGGCGACAAACAGTAACTACGTCGGCTGCTTCCCCCGAGTCGGACGTCAGGGCACGGTCAAACGCCTGCTTAACAAAACTCGACTTGAGAACAGATTGGCACTGAAAAGCGGCTCGATGTCAGGGATTTTAGCCTATGCCGGATACAAAATTGATGCGAACGGCAAACCTACCCATGCGATAGTAGTTATTGTCAACAATTCGCTCTATCCAATTTCTCAGGTGAAGCGTGCAATCGAGCAATGGTTTTTAGAAATTTTTTCGTAAGTTTGTATCGTGTAAGTTGACCATTGGTCAGCATACCATTAAATATGTTGATAATACTAAGAATTATATAGTGCTATGAGCCAGAATCCGGACCAATTATCAAAGCTATTACTTGAAGCCGACGGGCTTCTGCTGTTACTGCATAGACATCGCGATGAAACTCCAATTGACGCGATTAAACTATTGAGACGCAAACTGGAGCTTATACTCACTCTCACCGAAGGACTTGACGAGGAATTTGACGAACCTGCAGTTGAAAATACGCCCGATACTACAACAAACGAGCAAAACGAGGAACCAGTGGCCGATTACATTGAGGACACTATTGAGAGTGCACCTGTGCCTGAACCTACCGAGACTGAAGATGTACCTGAATTTCAAGACAACACAGAGCCTGTTGTTGATGAACCAGTTAAGGCCGAACCTGTAGCTGAAGTCTACGAGCCGGTAAATGTACACATCAGCGAACCCGTCTACACGCCGATCAATAAACCCATTAGCGCCCCCGTTATAGAACAGCCCGAGGTTGAGGAGAACCAACCCGAGGACGTAGTCGAGTACAATCCGAATTACGAGTTTGTAGAGATGACTGCCGAGACGGTTGTTACTGACATGGAACCCGAGGCACCGATATTTATTGACCGTGATGACGAACCGGCCGTGGTGTGGGACGATGAACCCGACGTAGCAACCGTTGAAACCAAAACTTCAGTTGAGCCAGAGCAGACTCAGCCTAATACTCAGCCTCAGACGTCGGCTACAGTGCAGGAAGCAGAGCCTATACCTTACCGACGTACATACGTCATCACCGACAACCAGTTTGACCGCAACAGGCCATCAAACAATACGGTTTTTCAGGAACCGGCACCGGCACGTCGTCCTGTATCATCGGTGTTCAATCTGAATGATAAATTCCGATTNAGACGCGAATTGTTCGGCAACAGCGACGCACAGTATGTCGAGTGTCTCGACTTACTCTCGGCCATGTCAAGCCTTGACGAAGCCAAGGATTATCTATACGAAGACCTGAACTGGGACCCGAACAACGATGACGTCAAGGCATTCGTTGAATTGCTGACTAATTACTACAAATAAATATCATTATGGCNGGAAAACTGTATATTGTGCCCACCCCAGTCGGCAACCTCAACGACATGGCTCCAAGATCAATCGAGATTCTGAAAAACGTGTCACTGATNCTTGCCGAGGACACCCGCACGAGCGGTGTACTGATGAAACAGTTTGACATCACAACTCCACTCGTAAGCCATCATAAATATAATGAGCACGAGACGGTCGGAATGATAGCCCAGAGACTTGAGGGNGGNGAGAANATAGCACTNGTGTCAGACGCCGGCACNCCGGGAATATCAGATCCGGGNTTTCTGCTTGCNCGCGAATGCCGCCGTCANGGCATNGAGGTNGAGACCATACCNGGCCCGACAGCATTTGTGCCGGCACTGGTCAATTCNGGNCTGCCGTGNGACAGGTTTGTNTTCGAGGGNTTCTTGCCTCAGAAAAAGGGTAGGGCGACCCGCATAGAGACTCTGGCAGCTGATACTCGTACATTTGTTGTATATGAATCACCTGTACGATTGGTCAAGACACTACAGCAATTGGNCGAAGCATGTGGTGCCGACCGNCNGGCATCGGTATCAAGAGAAATATCCAAAATTCATAACGAGACCGTAAACGGAACATTACAGGAGCTAATCAACCACTTTGAATCAAACCCTCCGCGGGGNGAGATTGTTATAGTAGTTGGAGGCAATGTCGAGTCAGAACAGCCTCGTGTACACATTAACAAATATAAGCAACAATGAAGCGCACACTTACAATTTCTGTCGCCACTTTACTGATCCTGGCATCATGTGGCCAAAAAGAAAACAAACCCTCGACNGAGGAAACACTGCAACTAACTCAGTCAGAATTGGCTCAGGCCGTTGCCAACCAGGACAGCCTGCTGTCGCTGATGAACG
Source organism: Bacteroides sp. (assembly GCA_014802385.1). Taxonomy (GTDB): domain Bacteria; phylum Bacteroidota; class Bacteroidia; order Bacteroidales; family Muribaculaceae; genus JAAVFS01. The sequence goes on along the minus strand of JAAVCJ010000006.1, from coordinate 17,975 downwards.
ATATCGCATCGGGCATGAGCCAGNTCAAGGAGCTCGAGCATATACTGTCNTCTCCGACAATAAGCACTGAGACTCCCGACCGACGTCAGGAAATCAAAGACGACATCGCGGCAATCCANAAAGAACTTGAAGCNCGTCGCGACCGTCTTGACGCNCTCGAGCGTAGCTTGAAGAAATCACAAAGCGACAATTCNACACTCAGAAAGTCAATCGAGACCCTTCGTGCGCAAATTGACGACCAGAACAGCACTATCACTTCGCTCAGAAGTTCGCTTGCCGCGGCCAACAGCCACATTGACGTGCTCACCCGNGATGTCGACTCGCTCAATTCGACCGTCGCCATTGTCAANCAGGCCCGACAGGAAGTCGAAGACCAAAACCAGAACCTCAGCAACGAACTCGCNACATGCTACTATGCCCTCGGCAACAAAAAAGAGTTGAAAGAGCATAACCTGATTGAAACCGGCTTCCTGCGCAAGACCAAAGTGATGCCAAGCGACTTCGAAACCACATATTTCACGCGTGCTGACAAACGTACTCTATCGCTNCTGCCACTTCGCTCTACCAAGGCTAAAGTGATAACCAANCAGCCGGCCGACTCATACACCATTGAGNCCGATGCAAACGGCATGAAAAGTCTGCGNATAACCAACGCCGATCGCTTCTGGGCCGTTTCCAACTACCTCATTGTTCAGATTGACTGACGACAGCTGAACTTTACCGCTCATACATGATGAGGGTGTGGCAGAATACAGTTTACCACGCCCTCATCACGTTATANTGATACCCAATTATTACATTATATGATTCACACTAAAAATTACANGTCGCTAACCGACANGGAGATAGCGACATTAACCGAAAGAGGTTGCACAGCAACCGANTGGANNGATGTGCTTGTAAGCACTAAGTCATTTGACCCCGAGAAAGTTACAAATGTNGAATTTTCNGGCAAAATAAAATTAGGCAGTCTTGAGGGGGACTTTGTCCGCGAAGGCGGTATGGTCAGNCACTCGATGCTATCGAATGTNACCCTGCACAATGTGACTATCGGTGACGGCGTGATGATACGCAATGTGGCCAACTACATNGCCAACTATGAAATTGGCGACCACGTGTACATCGACAACATCAACTGTCTCGTTGGCACACTCGACTCAACATTCGGAATTGGCACCGAGGTATCGGTACTGAACGAGACCGGCGGTCGCGAAGTTCCTATCTATGAGAACATGTCGGCCCAGACCGCCTATCTTATAGCCATGTACCGACACGATACGGCTATGGTCAACAACCTCACCAATCTAATTAAAGAACATGCCGCATCACTTAAAGGACAGCCAGGTAGGGTTGGAGATTATGCCGAGGTAACCAATTGCGGCACTATCACCGACGTGATTATAGGCGAATATGCGCGCGTCAAAGGTGCTACACGGCTCAGAGACGGATATATAACAGGGTCAGAGTCCGACCCTGTGACTGTCGGACGAGACGTCATAGCCGAGGGATTCGTCCTCGCATCGGGCAGCCGTGTCGACGACGGCGCGGTGGTGCATCATTGCTTCGTTGGCCAGGCTTCAGTGCTTTCACACCTCTTTTCAGCTCACGATTCACTGTTTTTCGCCAACTGCAATTGTGAAAACGGTGAAGCTGCTGCGATATTTGGCGGCCCCTATACTGTTACCATGCACAAATCGAGCTTGTTAATAGCCGGAATATTCTCATTCCTGAATGCCGGTTCTGGCTCCAACCAAAGCAATCACATGTACAAGTTAGGCCCCATTCACCAAGGTGTTGTAGAACGAGGTTCAAAGACCACAAGCGACTCTTATATATTGTGGCCGGCCAAGATTGGCGCGTTCTCGCTTGTGATGGGACGCCATGTGAACCACCCCGACACATCACGTCTGCCATTCTCCTATCTGATTGAGAACAAAAACGAGTCGTTCCTGGTGCCGGGAGTAAACCTGCGCAGNGTTGGAACCATACGCGACGCTCAGAAGTGGCCTAAACGCGACAANCGCAAGGACGANAACCATCTNGATTCAATCAATTTCAATCTGCTTAGTCCTTATACTATNGGTAAAATGATAAGCGGACTGACACTGCTTGACGACTTGGAGCGTACGGCAGGTGTTACCGCCGAACGATTCTCATTCCAGGCCATGACTATAGAGGCCCGCGCACTGCGTCGTGGACGTGAATTTTACAGACTCGCCATTGATAAATTCATGGGCAATTCGGTCATAAGCCAGCTCGGTGACACACCGATAAGAAGCAACGAGGATCTGCGCCAACGTCTCGCACCTAAACACTCGGCCGGACGNGGTCGGTGGGTTGANGTGTGCGGACTGTTTATNCCCAAGAGTGAAATTGACCGCATCACCCGAATGATTGGNCANGGCGANGTAACATCATTAAACCAGCTNGAACNAATCTGGAANCAACTGCATGCCGACTATTACAAAATGGAATGGACATGGGTAATCGAACAAATGAACTANTGGTGGGGCAAAGAGGTCGACGAACTCACACTCGAAGACGTCACAGCCATCATTGACCGCTGGCTCGATAGCGTTACGAGACTCGATAACATGCTGCTTGACGATGCCGGTAANGAATATTCACTNAAGTCACGCACAGGATTTGGCATTGACGACCCCGANGTTGAAGCTGACGGCGACTTTGTCAGCGTGCGAGGCGAGTTTGANGCNGACCCGTTCGTAGCNATGGTTCGCGAGCACATCGCCGACAAGAGTCTTTTGGCTAAAANATCAAAAGAGCTGATAGGANACNGATAAAACATTTTCGTTGTCGATTTTGTACATTTTGAATAGTTTACTATCTTTGTAACATTAAATCTATTTAATAACCAACCATGGCAGAAAATAAAGAGAAATTGTTCGATCAGTTCCCCGCGGTTACTACCGAAGAGTGGCGCGCCAAAGTTGACGCTGACCTTAAAGGTGTNCCGTTTGAAAAGAAACTGGTNTGGAGAACAAACGAAGGGTTCAACGTTCAACCCATGTATCGTGCTGAGGACATTGCNGACCTCAAAACAACCGAATCATTACCAGGAGAATACCCCTACGTTCGCGGTATCAAGGCCGACAATGACTGGCTTACACGTCAGGAGATAATCGCCGAGACACCTGAACAGGCCAACGAGATTGCACTCGACGTTTTAGGCAAAGGTGTCAACTCACTTGGTTTCAAAGTAAANACCCCCGATGCCGCTACCGTGGCTACCCTTCTCAAGGGTATCGATCTGGAGAAAGTTGAGGTTAACTTCAACTGTTGTCCCTCTAAAGCCATCGCGCTCGCCGAGGCTTTGGTAGCATACCTTAAAGAGAACGGTAAGGCCGAAGTGTTCAAGGGTTCTATCAACTTCAACCCCNTGCGCAAAGCTTTCAAGCATGGCGCTCAGATACCTGCCGAGGCCGTTGCCGACGCTAAGACCCTTATCGAGGCCGTTGCCGACGTCAAGGGNCTGAAAGTGCTTGCCGTTGATTCAGAAATGTTCAATGCCGCCGGNGCTTATATATTCCAGGAACTCGGCTATGCACTCGCATGGGGTGCACAGTGGCTNACCTCGCTGACNGATGCCGGACTTAGTGTTGATGCCGTTGCACGTCGCATNAAATTCAACATGGGCATCTCATCAAACTACTTCATGGAGCTGGCCAAATTCCGTGCCGGCCGCATGCTGTGGGCTCAGATTGTCAAACAGTACACTCCCGAGTGTGACTGCTCATGCAAGATGCACGTACATGCCTCGACATCACGCTTCAACCAGACTATTTATGATGCGCANGTTAACTTGNTGCGCAGCCANACCGAGGCAATGTCGGCCGCACTTGCAGGCGTCGATTCAATCACCTCGGTACCTTTCGATACCCCCTACAAGACTCCCGATGCATTCTCTGAGCGCATCGCGCGCAACCAGCAGTTCCTGTTAAAGGAGGAGAGTCATCTTGATAAGGTAGTCGATCCCGCCGGNGGNTCTTACTATGTCGAGACCCTGACCGTATCGATTGCCAATGAGGCTTGGAAACTGTTCCTCGACGTCGANGAGAACGGCGGTTTCTTTGCAGCTGTCAACGCAGGTTCAATCCAGAAGGCNGTTAATGAGTCGGGCAAGAAACGTCACGCTGACATGGCTCGCCGCAAAGAGATANTGCTCGGCACCAACCAGTACCCCAACTTCAACGAGATGGCAGCCGACAAGATTGAGAAGANCGAGTGTAAATGTGGCTGCGGTTGCGCGACCAACGAGGGCAACAACCCCGAGAACGTGCTCTCGACCAAACGTCAGGCCAGCGACTTTGAGGCCCTGCGTCTTGCTACCGAGCATGCTGCCAACCGNCCCAAAGTATTCATGCTCACTATCGGTAACCTGGCAATGAGACTGGCTCGTGCCCAGTTCTCGGCCAACTTCTTCGGCTGTGCCGGTTACGAGATTATCGACAANATCGGCTTCGAGACTGTTGCCGACGGCGTTAACGCAGCCAAAGAGGCTAANGCCGATGTTATCGTATTGTGTTCAAGCGACGACGAGTATGCCACCTANGCTCCCGAGGCATTCAAACTCATCGGCGACAGCGCCGAGTTTGTTGTTGCAGGCGCACCCGCATGCACCGAAGAGCTTCAGNCACAAGGCATCACCAACTTCATACACGTTCGCAGCAATGTACTGGAGACACTTCAGGCATTCAACGCTAAACTTCTTAAATAATAAGGTAGCATGAAACCCGATTTCAAATCAATCAACATAACCGCCGACGCATTCAAAGCTCAGCCCGCAGCTGTAGCCGCCGGCGAGGAATGGCTCACCCCCGAGCTTATTCCCGTAAAACCGATTTACACAAAGAANGACCTTGAGGGCATGGAGCACCTGAACTATGTTGCAGGTATTCCGCCGTTCCTGCGTGGCCCGTACAGCGGCATGTATGCTATGCGTCCCTGGACTATTCGTCAGTATGCAGGCTTCTCGACCGCTGCCGAGTCAAACGCATTCTATCGCCGTAACCTCGCTTCGGGTCAGAAAGGTNTGTCNGTAGCATTTGACCTTGCAACTCACCGTGGCTATGANGCTGANCACGAGCGCGTTGTNGGCGACGTTGGTAAAGCCGGCGTGTCAATCTGCTCNCTCGAGGACATGAAAGTACTGTTCGACGGTATTCCTTTGAACAAAATGTCAGTGTCAATGACCATGAACGGTGCCGTGCTGCCCGTGCTTGCATTCTACATCAATGCAGGTCTTGAGCAGGGTGCCAAACTNGAGGAGATGGCCGGTACAATCCAGAACGANATTCTCAAAGAGTTCATGGTGCGTAACACCTACATCTATCCGCCCGAATTCTCGATGCGCATCATCGCCGATATCTTCGAATACACCTCGCAGAACATGCCCAAGTTTAACTCGATTTCAATCTCGGGTTACCACATGCAAGAGGCAGGTGCGACATGTGACATTGAGCTTGCATACACACTGGCCGACGGTCTTGAGTACCTTCGNGCNGGNGTAAACGCCGGCATGGATATCGATGCCTTCGCGCCCCGTCTGTCATTCTTCTGGGCCATCGGCATGAACTTCTTCATGGAGATTGCCAAGATGCGNGCCGCNCGTATGCTCTGGGCAAAGATTGTCAAGCAGTTCAANCCCAAGAACCCCAAATCGCTNGCNCTGCGCACACACTCTCAGACATCGGGTTGGTCGCTCACCGAGCAGGATCCGTTCAACAACGTTGGCCGNACATGTATCGAGGCNATGGGTGCCGCTCTTGGTCATACCCAGTCACTGCACACCAACGCACTCGACGAGGCAATNGCACTGCCCACCGACTTCTCGGCTCGTATTGCCCGTAACACTCAGATCTACATTCAGGAAGAGACATACATCACCAAGGAGATTGACCCCTGGGCCGGTTCATACTACGTTGAGTCACTGACCAACGAGATTGCCCACCGCGCATGGGAGCACATTCAGGAAATCGAGAAACTCGGTGGTATGGCCAAAGCTATCGAGACCGGTCTGCCCAAACTTCGCATCGAAGAGGCTGCAGCCCGCACTCAGGCCCGCATCGACTCAGGCCGTCAGACCATCGTTGGTATCAACAAGTATCGTCTCGACCACGAGGATCCTATCGACATTCTTGAGATTGACAATACCGAGGTGCGTAAAGAGCAGATTGAGCGTCTCAACGAGGTTAAAGCCAACCGCGACGAGGCCGCTGTTAAGAAAGCTCTCGAGGCTATCACAGAGTGTGTTCGCACCAAGAAGGGCAACCTGCTCGACCTGGCTGTCAAAGCCGCTGGTCTCCGTGCAACATTAGGCGAAATTTCAGATGCCTGCGAGGAAGTTGTAGGCCGTTACAAAGCAGTAATCAGAACTATTTCAGGCGTGTATTCAAGCGAAACTAAACAAGATCCCGACTTCGTCAAAGCACAGCAGATGTGTGAGGAGTTTGCCAAGAAAGAAGGTCGTCAGCCCCGTATCATGATTGCCAAGATGGGTCAGGACGGTCACGACCGTGGTGCTAAAGTTGTTGCAACCGGCTATGCCGACTGTGGTTTCGACGTCGACATGGGCCCGTTGTTCCAGACTCCCGCCGAGGCTGCTCGGCAGGCTGTTGAGAACGACGTTCACATTCTTGGTGTATCATCACTGGCCGCAGGCCACAAGACCCTGATACCTCAGGTAATAGAAGAACTCAAGAAACTCGGCCGCGAGGATATCCTTGTTACAGCCGGTGGTGTAATTCCAGCTCAGGACTATGACTTCCTGTACAAGGCCGGCGTGGCCGCAATCTTCGGCCCCGGCACCCGTATCCCCACCTCGGCAATTAAGATGCTCGAGATTTTGAACGCTGAGTAAACCGCCCGTTCGGTTGAAAATCATATCGGCAGTTATCGTTTTGTCAGAGCGATAACTGCCTTTTTTCTATTGTTACAAAAAAAGAAAAAGAGGGGCTCTCACGAGTGCCTCTCTCTCCATTCATCACATTATGCTTACAATTGTTGTCTCTATATATGTGCTTGTTATTCTTTTTTGTTGTAATTTAGTAACGACTTGACACGATGTCCCAGTCGACAATGTCCCACATCTTCTTGAGGTAAGATGCACGCAGATTTTTATAATCAATATAGTAGGCATGCTCCCACACATCAAATGTCAGTAGAGGTGTAAGTCCAGCAGTCATCGGGTTTCCGGCATTCGACTCCTGGGTGATAAAGAGCTTGCCTTCATCATCGCGCGACAGCCACACCCAACCTGAGCCAAAGAGCGATGCACCGGCCTGCTCGAATGCTTCTTTAAATTTGTCGAAACTTCCGAACTGTTCACGAATGGCGTCGGCAAGTGCTCCGTCTGGTTCCCCGCCACCGTCGGGCGATAGCGAGAAGAAGTAAAAAATATGGTTCCACGCTTGCGAGGCATTATTGAACAATGGTCCTTTGGCATGTCGTATGATATCTTCAAGTTCCATGTCCTCGAATTCGGTTCCGACAATCAACTTATTGAGATTGTCAATATAGGCCTTTTCATGCTTACCATAATGGTAGTCGATAGTCTCGGAACTGATAACCGGCGCCAAAGCGTCATTGGCATAGGGGAGATTGGGCTGAGTATATTTCATAGTTTTTAGTTTTTTAGGTTGTTATACCTATCAAACGCCGATGCGGTTAATAAGTTCGCTGACGGCTCACTTTTAACACTCATTTAAACAAAAAAACCAGGTTGTATAGCATGTAAACTACACAACCTGTTTCTTTTTAGACTACTTACAGTCGATGCTTGAGAATTGCTATCGGCTACCAAATGTGGCCGTAATCTATGAGTGGGGTATTAAGCTTGACAATAGATAACTTATATTGATATTCTACGTCAAGAAAGTCTCGTTCCGACTCATGAAAATAGGCTGTTTCACGCAGATATTCAATAGCCGATATCTGACCGCCCTTGAAGGCTTTGTTGAGCAGTGACAGGTGATCTGTCTGGTAAAATACCGGTGACAACATGTCTACGAGTTCTTTATTAGACTGTGCCGCTGAATATTGTACTGATATAACTGACTCGCGCTCAATACGCGCTGCATCAATGCTCCACATGGCAGCATCGGCTCGCGCACGCGCTGCATTTATCTTGTTCTTCGCTGCATAAACAGGTAAAGACAGCGATACGCTAAAACCATTAAAGTGGGTATTCTCCTCGAACGAATGTACGTAGCCGACCGAAAATCCCGGCATTGACTCAAGTTTACGAGATTTTACACCGGCATTTAGGGCCGATTGCTGTTCAATGTAATATTGAACCGTAGGATCGCTATTTACAGCGGTAAGGTACTGTTCAAGTGGCAAAAGTGTCGATGCAGGGTAATTAACATCTTCATTCGCAACATTATATCCTAACGCAATCAGTTCAACTTCAGCCGAATGGCGACGTTCAACATAGTCACGCAACGAGATGTGACAGTTAGCAAGTTCGATTTTAGATCGGTTCACTTCCAAGATGGTAGCTTCACCATTCTTAAATGAAGTTTCAAGCATGGTCACCATGTCGGTCATATCCTTGACAATTTTCTCCTCGAGAGTTATCGCCTTGTTACAGTAAGCAATCTCGACCAGTAACTCGTAGGCAAGCTGCACTTCTGATATGTAGTTTGCCCTTATCTCCATGCGTGAAGCCTGTAACATAGCGTCACGTTCTTTCGCACGGGCCCGATATGCTCCAGGAAAATCAAACGACTGAGATACACCTGCACTCCAACGGTGTTCGCCGTCGTGTGACCATAATGATTCAAAGTCCAGATCAAGTGGTGCGAGGGCATTATCAGCTTTGAGCGACAGTATTTCAGCTGCCGACTGCTGCTTTAGCTCCTGAAGACGCGGACTGCCTTTGAACACCGCGGCCGCTGCATCGTCATATACATCAGCTCGCAACTGAGGAGCAAAAATCGATGCTAATGCAAAAGTATATATTATAATGTGTTGTTTCATTTTTTCTTGTTTAGAATGGTGTATATAATCGGAACAACATAGATATTAAGTAATGTCGAGGTTATCAATCCACCGAGAATTACGGTAGCCATTGGCGCCTGAATCTCATTACCGGCTTCACCACCACGCAGGGCGAGAGGTATCAGTGCAAGCGTCGATGTAAGTGCTGTCATCATAATCGGAGTCAGACGATCGATTGAACCTTGCATAACTCGCTGACGTAATGGCACACTATCCTGTTTCAAGTGATTGTAGCGATTAATCAGCAACATGCCGTTGCGGGTAGAGATACCCATCAGCGATATGAAGCCTATGATAGCCGGAATGTTGAGATCTTCGCCGGTGATTACGAGAATGAACACACCACCTATAATGGCAAGAGGCATATTGACAAGAATTACAAGCGACTGCTGTACGTTCTTGAACTCATAATAAAGAAGCATGAAGATAATAAGTATCGACAGGCCACTCATGAGCATTAGTGTGCGCGAGGCTGCAGCTTCGCTCTCAAACTGTCCGCCAATTTTGATAAAGTAGCCTTGTGGCAACTTCACTTTGTCAGCAATTACCTTCTGAATGTCGTTTACAACTCCGCGCAAGTCGCGTTCTTCTACGTTTGCCGATATAACGACACGACGGTTGACGTCCTCGCGGTTGATTGTATTCGGGCCTGTCGTCGAAACGATGTCGGCTACATAACTCAACGGAATCTTACCCTCATTACTGTCAATCAGTATGTCATTAATTTTATCAATCGAATCATACTCGGTATTATCAAGTTTAACCGTAAGATTGTACGGAAAACCGTTCTCGTAAATCTTTGAAACCTGCACTCCGCTGAATACAGTGCTTATGAAACGAGAAAAATCGGCCAGAGATATACCATAACGTACAAGCATTTCGCGACGCGGTTTGATGTCAAGCTGCGGCCGACCTATCTGCTGTTCGATGTTGGCATCGACGACTCCGTCAACACCCTTTATGGCCGACATTATTTCGGTACCCTTGTTATGAAGTACGGTGAGATCATCTCCGAATAGTTTTATTGCAATCTGAGCCTCTGTGCCCGAAAGCATTGCATCAATACGGTGTGATATAGGCTGACCGACCTCTATGTTGCAACCGGGTAGCTTTGATAGTTTTGAACGCAACTCTTTTGAGACTTCGCTGCGTGAACGACCCGAAAGAATGTACGGAGCCTCTATTTCTGATACATTTGAGCCAAGTGCATGCTCATCGAGCTCGGCACGGCCGGTCTTTCGGGCTACAGTCTGAATTTCAGGCACCGACAGTATAAGTCCTTCAGCGATGCGACCTATGCGGTCACTCTCATCAATCGACACACCGGGTAGGGTGCTTACATTGATTGTGAATGAGCCCTCGTTGAAACCGGGAAGGAAGCTACGGCCCAATGAAACGAACATTATGACAGCCACAACCACCAGCATGGCCGTCACGCCAAGAATTGCCTTGGGATAACCTAATGCACGTGAAAGTGACGAATTATAAACGCCTTTGATTTTACGTGTGAGCCACGGCTCCTTGTCCAGATTGACTGACGCTGTATCGCCACCGAGTAGGTAGCTGCACAAAGCCGGTGTGAGCGTAAGGGCTATAAGCGTTGACACGACAAGCGACACAATGAATGCAATGCCCAACGGTATGAGCATACGCCCCTCGATGCCGCTTAAAAAGAATAGTGGAAGGAAACTCGCAATGATTATCAACGATGAGTTAAGCACCGGCATGCGGACTTCTTTTGACGCCTCATATACAACGTCGATCGATGCTCGGCGGGACTCGACGGGTAACTGTCGGTTTTGTCGCAGTCGTTTGTATACGTTTTCGACATCTACAATAGCATCATCGACCAACGATCCGATAGCGATAGCAATACCACCCATGGTCATTGTATTGATATTGATGCCAAACAAATTCAATACAAGCACCGTGACAACTACCGACATAGGCAGAGCTACGATTGATACAAGGGTTGTACGCAAGTTCATCAAGAAGAAGAACAGTACAATGATAACAAAGAGTGAACCCTCAATAAGCGACTGTTGAAGATTACCTATCGAATTCTCGATAAATGTACTTTGACTGAATATATCGGTCGAAATATTAATGTCGGAGGGTAGGGTAGGCTTGAGTTTGTCAAGGGTAGCAATGAGTGCGTCATTAAGTTTGATTGTACCCACCGCCGGCTGTTTGGTCACAGTAATTAGCACAGCAGGCTTACCACGCTCTGATGCGAGACCTATACGCGGAGATTCGGCTCCAAGCGATATTGTTGCAACATCGGCCAAAGTTACCACACCGTTATCGTCGCTCTTGACAACATTGCGACCAAGGGTCTCGGCGTCGGCCGAAGCAAGCAGGCCCTTTACAGTATATTCATTACCGAAATCATTCACAATTCCACCGGCGGCGTTGCGCGTCATTGATTCACACGCGGCAAGTGTCTCGTCAAGTGTAACGCCATATCGTTTCATGGCGGCCGAGTTGAGTTTTACCTGCATCTCCTTAACGTCACCACCTATGACGGCTACCTGAGCAACGCCCCGTATTGAGAGCAGGCGCGGACGTATGACACGGTCGGCAATCGATCTAAGCTGCATCATTGATGTCGAGTCGGCCGTCAGACCGATAATAAGCACCTCACCGAGTATCGACGATTGTGGCCCAAGCACAGGATTTTCTACACCCGATTGAAAGTTTTCAGCTACACCTGCAATGCGTTCAGACACCGTCTGACGCGCCACATATATATCAGTACCCCAATCAAACTCGACATTTACTACCGAAAATCCGGTCGCCGACGAAGAACGTACACGGCGCACACCTGTAGCACCATTAACCGCAGTCTCGATTGGAAATGTCACCAATTGCTCTACCTCTTCGGGAGCAAGTCCGGGCGCCTCGGTCATAACGGTCACAGTAGGTGCATTGAGATCGGGAAAGATGTCAATCTCCGACCGCAACAGAACCACAACTCCCGCTATAAATATCAGCGCGCTAAGTATCACTACTATAAATCTATTATAGAGCGAAAATTTAATTAGACGATTTAACATAACTTCTATAGCGGTTTTTTAATGATTGTGGGTGTGACCTTCGGGAACAGCCCCATTTGATTCAGCTAGTTTCACAAAAATCATTCCGCCAGTTACTATATCCTGGCCGGGCTGCAATCCTGACAATATCTCGACATTGACACCATCGTTGCGACCAAGCGTTACAGGGGTCTTGCGATAACAATCCTCGTCAAGGCGCACATATACAAAATAAGCACCTTGCTGCTCGCTAACTGAAGCTATCGGGACAACCAACGAGCGGTTATCTCCGTTGCCTGTCAGATAAATGTCAGCTGTCATTCCAGGCACAAGGTTAAGATTTGCCGACGGGCGATCAATCGTAAAATATAACGGCATATATGCGCCGTTCATAGTCGACATGTTAGCAGACTGACGTTTGGCGTTGAGACTGTCAAGCGAAAAGGCTCTATCAATACCGACAAAACGTACATTACCCGTCATCTTGTCGCCGATGTTTGATAGGTAACGCACAGGGACGTCGGCACGCAGTGTAAACTGCTTACCCTTAGCGACAGTGGCGATTGGAGTACCGGCCTCGACAAAATCTCCATCGGCTACGAGAATTTGCGTAACAATTCCGCTAATATTAGAAACTACCTGACTACCTGATTGAGCACCTGAATAGGCCGTCTTTGCACGGTTATAGTCAGCTTCGGCCTGATTATATTCGCGTGTTGACACAATATCGTCACGATGAAGCGGAGTTATACGGTCAAGCTCGCGCTTGGCAGCCATCATATTTTGATATGCTGCCTCATTAGGATCTCCGCCCGACATTCCACGTGAATTGATGGTAGCAAGGACGGCTCCGCTTGAGACATTAGCCCCTGGCACGAGATTTTTATTTAAAGACACTATACCGGACGACTTGCTGACAGCCGTAAATACGTCAGTCGGAGCCGACTCGATTACACCAGTGGTGTGTAGCACATCATTGAATGGTTGTAACTCAATAGTAGAAACCTTTACACCAAGAAAATCAGCATCATCAGGTTCAAGCTCTATAACACCATCTTCGTGTTTATCTTCTCCGTCATGCCCATGATTATGTGCATGGGCATGTTCATGTGTATGTCCATGGTTATGAGAGTGATGGTCGTCGTCATGCGATGAATGGTTGCACGAAGCAATGTAAAATGGTAATGTAGCAGCCAATATATAATAAATATATTTGTTCATATGTATATATAGATATGTAATGCCAAACTGTATTCATAATTTCATTAAGAATACAATGTGGTGAATAACAATAAATTAATAGATAGAGTAGGGAAGAGCCCCCCTGTTTTTGTTGTATTAACAACTAAGGGCCGGAGGGGCACGCAAATGAGAATAGGATACAGCTATCGAAGTATAGTCGGCTGACCGAAAATCAAATAAGCACTCATACTCAGTCAAATAGCATACCGGGAGTGCAATTTCAGTAGAAACTACAGCACAATCATGGCAAAACGACTGATGATGAGATGAACAATGATGATGCCCAGAATTTGATTCATCGACAAACCAGGATAGTATATGTAGCGAACAATTATCGTGCTCGTTGTGGGAGTGTCCGCAATCATGGCTNTCAGTGCAACTGTGTCCATCAAAATCACTGGAAAGATGAATACACGAATGAACAGTCCCTGATAAATCGTGATAGTGAAATTTCGAAGCAAATGAGACGGAAAGCACACACACAAGCATANCAGCTACTAATTTAGCTGCAATAGAAGATGTTATATGCTTGATTGAGTTTGCCATCACATTTAATTTTTCCGCCNCAAATTTAGCTAAAAGATAGGAGAANAGCAAATATACTTAGCACAATAGCANNCTTTTCAACATAATTGTGATTATGTAACAAATGTCACAGNATTTTNGTCNTTAATTTATGAGACGATCGACTGATCAATTTATCTNNAGGAAAGGCCTCGTGAGAGATACNNCNNNCAATAAGNTAAAAATTTACNGCAAANNCAGAAAACATANANNNACACNGCACAGCGNGTNTTAGATNANAGTCAGACGAAATANGAATAAAAGCCAATAAAATCGTAAACTTTTCGAATAATTGTGGTGTTATAATATTAGCTTANGTAGTTTATACAATTGNAAAGAGNNCTTTATGNAAAAGTAAACACCAACCNCAAACCGNCAACANANACAAATNGTAAATCGCAATTTTGTAAAATNNCAGTCAANTTTGNAATNGCAAATCACAGTAAATCGGCGTTTCATATCTATGNGATTTTACACTTGCACATTATTTACATCTCCAAAATATCACCATTAACAATATTTTAANANCTATCTTTANAGTCGATATATCAGCACATTATGTGCGATATNTCGACTTTTAATTTAAATTANATCGTATTCAACACCTNTTACGGTAAAANATCGGNTACCNNNAACAACATCTTACTGTCAGCTATTTAACTACTACNACCGGCAAAACACTTTTNTAAAGTATCNNTTTAATNNTACAGCTCCTTGTNAAATAGCTNTGGATTNGNTTTGCAAATTTNAATTCAATTANCCAAACTNCAATTGCAAATCTTANTCANTTTTGNAAATTTGCAAAATTCATCNAAAATAATTACATTTGCATACTNTTTACAAATTCAAAATACNACTTATGGATATAGTTTCGCGCTTAAAAAAATACATGACNACTATAGGCATGAGCAGCTCTCAATTTGCCGATGCATGNTATATACCCCGCCCTTCTTTCTCTCANCTTCTAAATGGCAGGAATAAAAAAATCAGTGATGAACTCATAACCAAAATTCATGAGACATTTCCTGATTTATCTATTCTGTGGTTGATGTTTGGCGAGGGAGANATGGNNGTGAATTCAAATAATGAAATCTCAGAGCCTCAAANTCGCATAAANTCNCCTCTNGACTTCTTTCAATCGCCGAATAATCAACNATCTAACATNTCNNTNAACGATAACTATNNTAGTACGACTTTTTCCTCAGAAAATTTTANACAAGACGCAGACNCAAAAAATGAGGAAACAGCCGAAAATTCTACACCCCAATCATTGCCGAATAGCNCAGGAGATCAATTAAAAAATGGCTTACCCTTAAAGTTGAATACATCNGCAAATAAACGAATCACCAATATNGTGGTGTTCTATGACGATAATAGCTTTGAGTCATTCAGTCCGACAAATTGATTTCGGNCTGAANGATTAACTCTGCCGCCCTACTNGNTTTTTCNACTTTGCNGTCTTCAACATCNGGATAGNTNTNAGCAAAGAACTGCAGACCGANCACCATTGGACNCTCATACGACATCGAAGCCTTCATTATATGAGTTTTTTTCACTACCTTTGCTTATTCATTAACTCAAAGATATAATCAAGTGGGAAAATATCTAAACGATTTCGTTATCACTAAAACCAGCAGACTGACTCAGAAATATCAGCTNATTGAGNTGAAAGCACCTGAAGGCGCTCGGTTGGAAGAAATTAAGCCGGGNCAATTTGTCCAGATAAAAATAGATAACAGCACGACNTTTTTGAGACGACCTATCTCAATACACNATGTAGATATTGAGAGTGGTATAATCAAATTGCTCGTATGCCGAANTGGNGATGGAACTAATGCNCTTTGTGATATGACTGAGGGCTGTTCAATAAATTTAATGTGGCCTNTGGGCAACAGCTTTACAATTCCGGCCANCAACAGTGACAGCGTACTCCTGNTAGGCGGAGGTGTCGGTGTAGCNCCCCTACTCTATTTAGGCAAAATACTGAGNGGCAANGGATTTNAAGTCAAGTTTTTATTNGCAGCTCGTTCGGCATCAGANCTACTACAACTCGACGAATTCAAAAAATACGGTGAATTNCACCTNTCAACCGACGATGGAAGTGCCGGCGANAAAGGACTTATCACACAAAANAGCATATTAGATTGCCCGGTGAACCACGTGTTTTGCTGTGGTCCAATGCCAATGATGAAGGCTGTAGGCAAACTATGCCGTNAGCGGGGTATAGACTGTGAAGTTTCGCTCGAGAATGTTATGGCATGTGGCATTGGNGCCTGCCTGTGTTGTGTNGAAAAAACTGTTAAGGGTAACCGTTGTGTGTGCACCGAGGGCCCGGTATTCAATATAGATGAACTGACATGGTAAATCAAGAAGTAAAAATAGGTAGTCTGAACCTTAAAAACCCGGTATTAACAGCGTCCGGCACATTTGGATATGGTGAAGAATTCAGCAGCTTCATCGACTTAAACCGGCTTGGTGGATTTATCGTAAAGGGCACCACTCTTGAACCTCGCGAAGGCAATGACTACCCTCGCATGGTCGAGACACCATCGGGCATGATAAATGCCGTTGGACTACAAAACAAAGGTGTCGATTATTTTATCAAAAACATATATTCACGCATCGCTGACCTTGACACAAATGTCATTGTCAATGTCTCAGGTGCAAAGATCGACGATTATGTAGAAGTAGCACGACGAATTGCCGAACTGCCCAATATCAATGCTATCGAAGTCAATATATCATGTCCTAATGTAAAACAGGGCGGTATGGCATTCGGCACATCAGCACAAGGAGCTGCTGAGGTAACAAAGGCACTCAGACAAGCTTATGACAAGACTCTCATTGTAAAACTCTCTCCAAATGTTACCGACATTGTAAGTATAGCTAAAGCTGTCGAAGCTGAAGGCGCCGACAGTGTATCTTTGGTAAATACCTTTATGGGCATGGCCATCGATGTGGAGCGTCAACGGCCCTACTTGTCGACAATAACAGGAGGATTATCGGGCCCGGCAATCAGGCCTATAGCGGTCAGAATGGTATGGCAGGTAGCTCATGCAGTATCAATACCGGTTATCGGCCTTGGCGGAATAATGAATGCTCGCGACGCGCTTGAGTTCTTAATGGCCGGTGCAACAGCAGTACAAATTGGCACGGCAAACTTTATAGATCCGACAACGACAGTAAGAGTTATTGAAGGCATAGAAGAATACTGCGAAAGACATAATATAAAAGATATACACGAAATAATCGGCATTATCTAAGCAATTATACAAAACAAAACAATCAAGGCCCACCGAATAAAATAATTTCGATGGGCCTTGATTATTACATAATACATATTAGTAGTAATGCGATCAGAATGCCTATGATGGTTGGAAGAATAGTTGACCAAAAAGCAAATCTAAGACGTTTCCGACTATTTATATTTGTCGTCTCGGTATCAAATGCACAATTGTTATTGCTAAAATATGGTATATAATTGGCAAGACGTCTTCTACTGTAAGTGTACGAAGTAAGAGAGATAACTTTAATAATTTGATTGCTACCATTAGCAAATATAAGAGATGTGTCGTACAAATGTTTACCAATTGGCTCAGACCAATCGACATAAACCTTGGCGATATTGGCCCAATCAATATGCTCATAGTTGTATACCCAGAACGAGTTGCTGGAACTAAGGCTAAATCTTTTTAAGAATATATGAACACCATAATCGTCTATAATTACACGGTTAGGCCTATAACAATAAATCCATGTAACTAAAATTGCTGCAAAAGTGCACACCAATATCATTAGAAATAGACCAATGTCACACTTATCACCAAATGAGCAGCCAGATCTATTGGCCCACATGAGGAAAAACCATAACGTAAGAATCCAAAAAACAAAGATAGGATAACGTTTTTCACGTATAACAATTCGATCCATAAAGAGAATTTACAGCAAAGTTAAGAAAATAATTTTAAGATAAAGCACCGCATGGGTATAAAAAGAGGAGAGTCCCTGCAGTGAGCTGTCGGCTCTTGTGCAGGGACTCTCTCGTCGGATAGGGGGCGGTTACCTACTCTCCCACTTTCGCAGTACCATCGGCGTGGTGAGGTTTAACTTCTCTGT
>JAAVCJ010000005.1 GCA_014802385.1 Bacteroides sp. | reverse complement strand
GAATTTTCTAGTGAAAATGAAAAATGGAGCAAATCGCTCTTTGACTAGCAAATTGCTACTTGCTCCATTTGTTAAAATTTTCCCCGGACAGCTGTGCGATTCATCGCGTCCGCCGCGACGAATGGCGAATATCAACGCTTTGCCTGCGGCACCTACCTATAGTGCAATTTGCTTTATTCCGGCGGACGCGAAAATTCGCGTCCCTACAACAAATCAGCACGTTACGACCGTTTTTGCGGCGCGTCCGCCGCAAAAACGCCGACACTCAGCATTGACACGCTGCCGCACAGTAGGGACGTCGATTTATCGCGTCCGCCGCGACTAATGGCGTCTATCAACGCTTTGCATGCGTTACTCAGTGGTAGTGCATTGCTTTATTCGGGCGGACGCGAAAATTCGCGTCCCTACAGCAAATCAGCACGTTACGACCGTTATCGCGTAGCGCACATGTAGGGACGTCGATTTATCGCGTCCGCCGCCGAATAGCATCCTCCCGGCTAGCGTGAAAATTCACGCCCCTACAACGTCGGAATTATAAAAATTGTAAATAATTTTGATTCGGATATTTTTTTTTGTAACTTTGAAGCGTTTATTAGCCGGGATACACCCGGAAACCCCATAAACACACAACTTATAAACATTGAATATCATGGAACAGACTCTCGTCCTTATCAAACCTTCGGCAGTAGTTCGCGGTCTGATTGGTCAAATCATAACACGCTTTCAGAACAAGGGCCTTATCATTACAGGTTTAAAGATGATGCAGCTCGATGAGAAGATTTGCCGAGAGCATTATGCTCACCTTGTTGACCGCCCATTCTTCCCCTTCCTGCTCAACTCGATGACCCGTACCCCCATTATCGCCATGGTGCTCAAAGGCCTCGATGCCGTGCACGTAGTGCGCGAGATGACAGGCGCCACTAAAGGCCGTGCCGCCAACCCCGGCACTCTGAGAGGTGACTACTGCATGAGCGGACAAGAGAACATTGTTCACGCATCAGACACCCCCGAGAATGCGCTCATCGAGATTGACCGCTTCTTCTCACAAGGCGAAGTGTTCGACTATACCTGCGATATGTTCAAATACCTCTATTCGCCCGACGAAGTCGAATTCTAAAACGCCACTCTCCTCTCACACTCTACTTCCTCTCTCAGAGACCAGTCAACCTTACTCCTCCCCCTCCAATCAACAACCACTAACCGATCGTAATTAAGACAAAGAAAACAAACCAACGATAATGCAGTATAAGCAAATCACACTAACGCTGATACTTACCCTCGCTTCAAGCTCATCGGCTTTGGTCGCTCAGAACAGCTACCGTGTACCCGACGAGCATAACCGCGCTCACCAGGAGATGCTCGCATCTCAGGATCGTATCGGCTCACAGATACGTGTCGAAGACACCCAGGCCTTTATCGATAACCTGTTTGCTGACGAAGAAGAACCCGAACTCGACATCTATACCGAGGGCTGGGACAGCCGTCTCGTCAACGCCTATGCCAACGCCGTCGTACCCCAGACCCGCGACATTGATGTCAGCGGCTATGTCATGCCCCACAGCGGCTATATCACATCGCCTTACGGTTACCGCAAGCGCTTTCGCCGCATGCACAAAGGTGTCGACATCAAAGTCTACATCGGCGATACCATACGCGCCGCCTTTGACGGCAAGGTGCGTCTCACCAACTATCAGGCCCGCGGCTATGGCAAATATGTCATACTGCGCCACACTAACGAGCTCGAGACAGTCTACGGTCACCTCTCAGAGTTCCTTGTCGAGGACAACCAGTATGTCAAGGCCGGCGATCCGATCGCGCTTGGCGGAAATACAGGCCGTTCGACTGGCCCTCACCTGCACTTCGAAACCCGTTTCATGGGCTACCCCATCAACCCTGCTGCCATATTTGACTTTGCCAACCAGACGGTTCACACCGATGTCTACACATTCGATAAAGACACCTACCAGCAGGCACGTAACTATGACCCCGCTGCCAACAATCAGTATGCTACGGCATGGCGTCAGGCCAACCCACAGCCTGCACGTGTAGCCTCGACACGTAAGTCGGGCAGTAGCGGCGGCAGTGGCAACGGAGCCGCTACCTACACTGTCCGCAAGGGCGACAGCCTCAGCAAGATTGCCCAGCGCAACGGGCTCAGCCTCCAGCGCCTGTGTCGTCTCAACGGACTGCGCACCACATCTAAGATTAAAGTCGGACAGCGACTCAAACTACGCTAATCATCATCATCTAAAGAATACATAATGTTAAAAGCAGCGCGGGGTTCGTGAGAATCCCGCGCTGTTGTTATGTTCGGTCGACAATATAGCTTGCCGAGAATTGGTATCAGAAGGGATAGCCGATGGCCAGGTGAAAGGCGAGTGAGTTGCCGAACGATGTCATGTTGTAGTAGCCGCTCTTGCCGGTATCGTAGGGGGCGTGAATGCCTATACCGAGGTCGGCGCGAATAACGAGCATCGAAATATCGAAGCGCAGACCGACGCCCGTGCCGAGAGCGAGATCTTCAAAGAATGTCGAACCTTTGAGCTTGCCGCCCGGACGCTGTGGGTCGTTCTTGAGCAACCACACGTTGCCCGAGTCGAGAAACATAGCACCGTGCAACGGGCCGAATATGGGGAAACGGTACTCGACATTGGCCTCGAACTTGAATGTGCCGGTCTGGTCAAAATAGCCGTCGACCTCGTCGCTCGGAGCATGGTACGAGCCCGGGCCGATAGAGCGGACGGTAAATGCTCTCACCGAGTTGGCTCCACCCACATAGAACTGTTCGCTGTAGGGCACCTGGGCCGAGTTGGCGTAGGCATGAGCCGCACCGACAGCCACACGGCTCACGAGCCAATTGTCGCCCGTGAGGCGGCGGTTGTACACAACCTGCATCTGGCCCTTGATGAACTGTGAGAACGGTGTGCCGAAGAGTTTTTTCTCTCCTTTGACTCCACATGCCTCGTAGATGGCCCAGAAGATGTTGCCGGCCTCTTGCAACGACCAGGTCACGTCGAGGCCGTTGTCGCGGTTGAAGTAGCGGCTATAGTTGTAGGTATAGGCTATCTGGGGTATGAACTGCGAACGGAAACTGAGCGCTATGGCCGGGTTGGCGGCTGTTATGGAGTCAAACACCTCGGTGGTGTTGATGAGTTTGGTGTAGGTGAGCTTGAACGGGGTGAGGGTAGTGAACACGTTGCGCGAGGCCTGCCACTCGTATGAGTAAGAGAGGTTGAACTGAGCCATCTTGAAGTAGTGGGGGCGGTTGAGTAGGTCGGCGTTGAGTGTTATGCGCGTCCAGTTGAGATTGCGGCGTCGGCGCGGTATGAACTTGGGCGCGATGAGTCGGGGAAATGCCAGCGATCCTGACACACCAATCTCGTAGGAGTTGAATATTGACGATTTCTGGGCTCCAGAGTGGCCGGTCTGCCACTCATATGTGCCGGTGAGCGCGACGTTAAGCTGTTCTCCGCCGCCGAAGAGATTGCGGTTTGTGACCGAGAAAGTAGCGCCCGGGCCAATGTAACTGTTAGATTTAGACGATGCATTGACCTCGATAGACGCCTCGAGCGGAGTGTCAAACATGCAGTCTATGTCGACGTTGAGTTGTGGTTCGGCCGATATTGTGTCGGGGGTGACATTCATGTTGATGGCATTGAAAATGCCGAGTCGTGCCAGATAGCTCTGGGTGTTCTCCATTGAGCGGACGGTGAACGTGCGCCCCTTGCGCATGGTAACACACTCGTTGACCAGGGCGTGGCGCAGCCGTGAGGGCATTTGCTGGAGCAGCAGGCCGCGGTCGGTGGGTATAGTATCATAGTATCGGCCGCCGTATGGTTTGTTGGCACGTACGGTGACGTCGCCAACCTTCCATTGGGTTAGGGCGGCCTTGGGTGTGCCCGAGGCTATGGTGAGTCGCAGGGCAATCGAGCCTCGGTGTTCGAGCGAGTCGGCCAGATATTCGATGTACTCGGGCCTGAAGTAGTAGTATCCCTTGTTGCGCAGCGTGTTGGCTATACGTGTGCGTGCGGTGCCGAGCGAGTCGGTGCAGAATCGTGCCCCGGCCACGAGATATTTGTCGTTAGAGGCTATCGAGTCAATGAGATGATAGAGGCGCGTAGTGTCAGGCAGCAGTTCGATGCTGTCGAGCAGATAGGCGGGGCCGGGATTGACGATATAGGTAATCGAGGCTTTGCGCGGATTTTTGGCCGGATTGAGGCGATAGTCCGTTGTGCCGCGGAAGTAGCCGTTGTTGTCGAGCATCTCGTCAAGCATGCGTGTGCGTACTTCGGGACGGACGTCTGACACCAATACGGGTTCCTCGACCAATTTGTCATATATCCAGTGTTTGAAGCCGTGGTCGGGGTTGGGCCAGTTGTTGTAGACCCATAGCCCCAGCGGGAACGGATAGCGCCAATTGAGCAAAGAAAAGTAGTTGTTAGGCGCCACAAAGACGGTCTCTTTGAGCTGTGAGGCCAGTTCGGCCGGAATTGCTTCGCCCGACGGCGTCGTGCTGATTTCGACCTTTTTGACACCCGTGTAGAGTTGTTCGCCCTCGGGTATGCGGCGCGTGGTTGAGCATGAAGCCGTGACAAGGGCTATAAGCAGGTATAGGGTGTAGCGTTTCATAAATGACATTGCAGGCTAATTGTGATGTATTTTAATAACAATTAACGTTCGGTTTTTGTTGAGTCGGCCTCTGCCGGTGTGCTTTCGGCCGCTTCGGTCTTGACCGCGGGCTGTTTGGGGCGACGGTAGAACGGCTTGAACATGTCGCTGAGTTTGCGCAACTTGCGTTTGTAGACAAATCCGACGCCCGTCTGGGTCACTTCGCCCTCGAGAATGCTCTCGTAGCCGGTGTGTCTGAACACTTTGACGTACATCGACCCCGATGACGTGATGTCATATTCGAACGAAATGTCACTGATAAGATTTTGGGCCATGTTCTCCTCGCTATCGGCGTCCGAGGCATAATTGCCGCCCACCGATATCTTGAATCGGTCGTTGAACAGCGACTTTGACACCTTATAGCTGTATGATGTCGTGGTCGAGGACGCACCGTTGACTGTGCGGTCGTACTGGTCAATACCAAACGACAGGTCGACACCCTTGATGTTGTTGGCCGCCCACGAGTTGACCTGAGACTCGAGGAACGAGAACAGCGGGTTGCCGTTGAGGCTTGACGACGCGTGTGTGCCGGGGCCGGTATAGACGTTGTACAGCAACAGGTTCATGGCCTGGTTGGCGCGTTGTTCGGCCGACATCGACTGCAGCTCGTTAGCTACGGTGATGTCATCGTCGGTAGCGAGGTCAAACGCCACGTTCATGTTGTCGAGCGAGTTGGTCACCGAGAGGATCACGTCGAAGTTGATTAGGCGTGAGTTCTGACCCTCTTGTTGTACGTTGGCGCGCAGCACGTCGATGGCGCGGATATTGAGGTAGGGGTTGAGCATGTTGCCATTGAACGACACGTAGCTGCCCTCCTGGAAGTCGAACAGTTTCTCGCTCATGAATGGTGGTGTGTAACGCACGTAGCCGCCATTGAGGTTCAGTCGGCCCGTGAGCCGCGTGTCGCCCATGTAGCTCATGTTGTAGTTGAGCGTGCCCTGCGAGAGCAGCTGGACGCGGTTCTTGCCGTCGGTCGACAGGTCGATGCCGATGGTCGAACCCTGGCGTATGTTGAGAGTGGCATCGACGCTCATCATCATTGACGATGCCGCCACCGTGTCGACGTCCTGAACGAGTGTCGTGTCGGCAAAGTTGACAAACTTGACCATGTCGGTATTTGACCGCGAGGTGAGGTTGTCGGTGGCCGATTCCATGATGTAGGTGACGTTGGTATTGTCGAGAATGCTTAGGTCAGCCTTTACGCCGAGTCGCGACATGGTGCCACGTACTGAGGCGTCGAGGTCAATGAATGCCTTGCCGTAGACCTGTACGCCGCGTTTCTTCTTCGAGTTGACAATCTGCATCTCGCGTGCGTTGGCACTTAGGTCAAGCAGTATGTTGCTGATGTGTCGTGCATCGACGGTACCGTTTATTGACAGCGGGTTGGTGTTGGCGCCCGTGATGGTGTAGTTATCGAATGTTACCACGTTCGAGTCCATCGGTATCTTGGCGTCCGAGAATGTGAACGACGTGCCGAACATAGGTATGGTGAGCATTGTCGAGTCAAAGTCAAGATAGCCGTTGAATATCGGTTCGGCGAGCGAGCCGGTGATGTCCATTGTGCCGTTGAGGGTACCGTTAAGCCGCGCCATATCCTTAGGTAGGAAGGGGTTGAGAATGTGGAGCGGGAAATGTATCATCTTGAAGTCGAGCAGGAACGGGTTGCGTGCAGTCGAGTCGTTGAGGTTACCCTCGGCCGTGATGGTCTTGATGCTGTCGACCATGAGCGATGCGTTGGCGCGTACGGTACCAGACTTGTTGGTCGACAGGTCGACACCAAGGTCGAACGAGCCTACACGCTGCTTGTTGTAGAACAGGTCGGTGAGTGATATGAGTCCCTCGCCGTTGATGGCCGAGTTGCTCCAACCGAAACGCATGTCGGCTGACAGGTCTCCAGCCACGGGCGGTGCAAATGGATTGACGGCAATCCACTCGGCGAGTTTTATGTCTTTGATTTTGAGTATGAGGTCTTCCTGTGTCGAGTCGTTGTGTTCATCGTGCTCGGTGTACAGGTGTATTGAGCTCTCGGTGCTCCGCATCTCCAGGTCGGCGTCAAAGTGTTTGGCAGCCATGTCGATGGTGACGAAGTTGGAGTCGTTGACTGTCCAGGTCTTGTAGCCGATAATCGGATTAGTGGGTACGAGCTGTACGCGAAGCCTGTCGGGAGCCCAGCTCGCTATGAAGCCGAAACGATAGCCCATGTTGCCGTCGATGTTCTGCTGGTTGAACAGCAGCGATGTGTGGTGGCCGTAGGCGCGGCCAAGCGCATTGACACGAGCCCACTGGTCGAGTGTACCGGCGCGGTTGCCGACGTGGAAGCGGTACACGAGCGTGTCGCCGGTCTGGAATATATTGGCCGTGATGGTGTCGATAGCTGTGGTGCCGGTGTTGAAGCCCAACAGATTGGCACGCATACTGATGCTCGAATCGTTGCCGGCACGCACGAGCAGCGACTGTATGCCCATGTCGCGCGAGTCGAGATAGCTGCTGATGATGTTGTTTTCTCCGGCCGATAGGTCGAGGGTGAATGGTGGCAGCGCATCGCTCAGTCGTGTCATCTTGAAATCATAGTTTGCGATGATGCTGTCGAGCGCGGCGGTTACACGGGGCAGACGGCTCATGATCGAGTCGAGGTCGGTTGGCGATGTGAGCGCTATGTCAAGGTCATGGTTCTTGACGGTGGCTGATGTGAGCGAATCGTTTGAAATGAAGTGTAGGCGCATATCGGTAGTCGACATTGAGGCACCACCTGCCATGTTCCACTCAAGGTTTTCGACGTTAAGTGCCGCCGTGATGGCCGATGCCGGAGCCGGATAAATTGATGCGTTGCCGTTGAATTTAACCGAGCCGTTCATCACCGAGTCGGTGATACCCATTGCCTTCAGGTCGACACGGTCAATGTCGGCATTGACTGTCCATACGTATGGGGTTGTGGCAAGATTACCGCGGGCACGTATATCAAATTGCAATGCGGCATTACCCGATGTGGCTGTGACAGTGGCATCACCTTTGGCTACGTTGGCAAGGAGTTCGATGTCGGTGTAGCGACGTTTCATATAGGTGACATCGAGCAGACGCACGTCGGCATCTATTGTGGTGGTCGAGTCCATCGGATTGTAGCCTTTACCTTTGACGGTAACATCGGCAGTGATATTTTCGACTCCAAGCGCCGGCATGAAGGCCTCGACCGGTAGCTCGGCGGCTTTAATCTGAGCGGTGTACGACTCTGAGCGACCTGTCCACGACGCGTTCATCGCCAGTTTGCCTTTCATGGTAGTGGCGTTGAGACCGCCGGTGATAGTGCCTCGGTTGAAATTGACACTGCCTTTGAGCGTCAATGGCTGCACTGTGACGGTCTTGTCGAGCTTGGCTGCTGTCAGAGTGGGGCGTAACCACCTGCCGCCGGCCATGTGTCCCGACAGGTTCACACGTCCGTCCATTCGGTCAATGTCTGGCGCGTCGGCCACATAGCCCGTGGCGTCCAGATTGAAACAGCGTGGTAGCTCGAGGCTAAGATCGTTGATGTCATACACACCATCTTGGCCATCGATGTCTATGTCAATATTGAGATTGCTGCCCGAGGGAATACCGGCCAGCATCGGAGTCATCGCTGGCATTGCAAGCCTGATATCGTTGGGCGACAGATATCCGTGGCCTTTGACCTGTAATGGCATAGGTAGTCCGCTGTTATTTAACCCCATCATGGCATTGAGTTTAATGCCTGAGTAGAGTGTGCCGAGATTAATATCTCGTGCCGCCATCGAGTCGCTGTTCATTGTGAATAGTCCGCTGAGTCTCAGGTCTATGCCACAGCGTTCGTGGGCTGCAATGCGCTTTATGGGTACACGAAGGTCGGTACCACGGTTCATGAGCGAGTCAATGACTATATTGACATCAGTGACAGCGAGATAATTCATATCCAGACCTGGTTGCGGACGTGCTCCCGATACTCCATATAGAGCCGAGTCGGCTTTAAGGTCTATATGTGCAACGTTAACCGTCCACGGTTCTGATGCAATCGCGGCGGTATCGGCGGCTTCGGTAGTAGTCTTTTCGGGCGCTGACCCTATAGGTGGAGTGAGATATAGGGCCGACAGGTGCTCGACAATCATTGACTTGACGTCAACAGCCTGTTGTGACAGGTCGACGGCCGTGTTTTCAATCAGTGCGGCGCCAATGTTGGCCGCAAGAGTGTCAATTGTGCCGGGCATTGTCATCGAGTAAGTCAATGAGTCGATGCGGAATTGCTTGAGGTTCAGGCGCCAGGGCAGGGGAGAGGTCGCAGTGGTGTCGGCGGGCGTTGTTGTCGAGTCGGGCATCGCAATGTCGACGCTGGCACCACCTAACATTATGAGGTCAATGTCAACGTCGTGTGAAGTAAGACCCACTGTGGCGTCGGCCAGATATAGCCTGCCTACATGTGAACCTAAACTCATGGTCGTGTCATTGCCGGCCATGTTGAACTGTACGCCGGTTAACGACAGCTCGTTAATGCCGACGGCACCTTTCAGTAGCGGCCACAGCGACACGCACAGGTCGGCATTGTCGACGACGGCCATGGTGTCATTCGCCTCGCTGACGATGACATCGTCTACTTCAAGATGCAGTGGTGGATACAGGCGGGCTCGTCCTACTGAGATTTGCATACCGTTGGGGTCAGAGTTGACCGCCGTAAGTGCTTTCTTCAACGCAAAATCCTGTACAGGCGGCAGATACACCGCTATTATAGTAAGGACTACGAGCGCTATTACCAGTAATAAAGCGCGCTTAACCCACTTAAGCATATTTTTGATGATGAATTTAGCTCTCACAATAGTTGACTTTTACTGCTAAAACGAAAATACGTTAAATTTTGTTCTAACGCAAGTCAAAAATTGGAAACTCACCTTTTAAGCCTCAGTTTTTCTTCTTTGAGGTGATGCGGTTAATGTAGTTGCCGATGATTGGGCCAAATAATCCGGCGACACCGCATGACAGACCATTGGTTATAAGATTTCCGATGTTATTAAAGTATTCCCTGTCGAGAATGATGTAGCCAAACAGGTAAAGAATACCCGCTGCCAACATCGAGATAATGATGAATGCCAAAAACAGTGCAAATGCTTTTTTCATATATAATATGTTTAGTTTATATGTAGGCAAAGGTACATAAAGTTACTGAAAAAAAATTATTACCTTTGCCAAAAAATGTATTAATACCCTTTTGATTATGGAAGAAAATACGCAGCAACCACAAGTGGTATATGTAGTGAAAGAGAAGCCTGTGCGTCGCGGTAACGGCCTGGGTACTGCCGGCTTCGTTACCGCCCTGATAGGGTTGATTATATGCTGGATTCCGATCTTGGGATGGATTATCGGCGGCATCCTGTCGCTCCTGGGCCTGGTGTTCTCGTTTGTAGGCATTTTCAGGTCGCCGCGCGGACTGGCCATCGCCGGTCTTATCATGTCGCTCATCTCACTATGCGTTATAGTCTACTTTATCGGCGCCTTCGACCAATTTTATCACCCATCTCACTTTAACCTTATAGGCAGCTCTATCGAATAAGGTTTATGTGACTGATAGTTTGGATAGTGTGACATTTGGAACGTGACTAATCTGACATTTATTCGTTATTTAATTGTCTATTTGTAGAATTTATTTGTACTTTTGTGGGCAAATTCTATGGTAATGAAAGAAAACGAACAATTGGATTGGGCCAATCTGGCCTTTGGATACATT
Source organism: Bacteroides sp. (assembly GCA_014802385.1). Classification (GTDB taxonomy): domain Bacteria; phylum Bacteroidota; class Bacteroidia; order Bacteroidales; family Muribaculaceae; genus JAAVFS01. The sequence goes on along the minus strand of JAAVCJ010000005.1, from coordinate 162,981 downwards.
CCAACCGACTACAACGTGCGCTGCACTTACAAAGATGGCAAGTGGGGCGAGATTGAGGTTTCATCGTCAGAGATTATAAACCTCCACATGGCTGCCAGTGCGTTGCACTATGGTCAGGAGATATTTGAGGGTCTGAAGGCGTTCCGTGGCGCTGACGGCAAGGTACGAGTTTTTCGTCTTGAAGAAAATGCTGCCCGCATACAGGAATCGGCTCGCGGTATCCTTATGGAACCTATCCCCACCGAGATTTTTGCCGAGATGGTCAAGAAGGTCGTTAAGCTCAACGAGCGCTTTGTTCCGCCCTATGGCAGCGGCGCATCGCTGTACATACGTCCGCTCGAAATAGGCATCACACCCCGCATCGGTGTCAAGCCTGCCACCGAGTATCTTTTCATTATCATGGTGTCGCCCGTAGGCCCATACTTCAAAGAGGGCTTCAAACCCACCAATATCTGCATCATGCGCGAGTATGACCGTGTTGCCCCTTGTGGTACAGGTCGTTGGAAAGTAGGCGGTAACTATGCTGCCAGCCTCACTGCCGGCGAGCACGCTCACAGTCTCGGTTACTCGGCTGTGCTCTATCTTGATCCNAAAGAGAAAAAATATATTGATGAATGTGGCCCNGCCAACTTTATCGCCATCAAGGACGGTAAGTATATCACTCCGGCCAGTGACTCTATTCTCCCNTCAATCACCAACAAGTCGCTCCAGCAGATTGCGCGNGACATGGGTATNGAGGTCGAGGCTCGTCACATTCCCGTTGAGGAGCTTGCCGAGATACAGGAGGCTGCAGCCGTGGGCACTGCCGCTGTGGCATCGCCCGTGGCCGAGATTCACGACCTTGACAAAGACCTAAAGTATGTNGTNCTCAAAGATGGCAAGCCCGGCCCTGTNGTAACTGCTCTCTACAACAAGCTGCGCGGCATTCAGATGGGCGATGANCCCGANGTGCATGGCTGGAACACAGTAATAGAATAATGGACTATCAGAAGATAATCGACCGATATTATCCCGCGGGGTCAGCCCTGCGGGATATTTATATGCACCATTGCCGTCAGGTAGCCGATCTTGCTCTTGATATAGCCCGGGAGCGTCATCTNGATGTCGATTTAGACCAAGTTGAGGCTGCCGCCATGCTCCACGACATAGGNATATTTCTTACCNATGCTCCCGGCATACATTGTCACGGNACTGAGCCATATATAAAACATGGTCTGCTTGGTTCGCAACTGCTTCAGCGCGATGGTNTTGACGAGGCNATAGCTGCCGTGGCCAGGCGTCATACAGGTGCNGGTATTACGAACGACGAGATACGGGANCTGTCACTTCCGNTTCCGCCCGGNGATTATATGCCCGAGACACTGCTNGANCGCCTTGTGTGTTATGCCGACAAATTCTANTCCAAGAGCGGCGACATGCAACGCAAATCACTTGAACGTGTCCGCCAGTCAATGAGTCGCCANGGTGGAGACACCGCAGCCCGCTTCGAACAACTGCATCGCGAGTTCACCGACTGAAATTAATGGCGTGANATATCTTAACAATTGCAAAATTTGGTGCAGNTTTAGGCATAAGATAGNATATAAGTTGAGATAAAACGCTAACTTTGCACTTTACTGTAACTAACCAATATTGTAGAAAAGTAAATGGCTCAGAAACCTTCGATACCTAAGGGTACGCGCGACTTCTCGCCCGTCGAGACTGCGCGCCGCAACTATATATTTGACACTATTCGCGAGGTGTTCCGCCTCTATGGCTTCCTNCCCATCGAGACCCCCGCTATGGAAAACCTGTCGACACTGATGGGAAAATATGGCGAGGAGGGTGACAAACTGCTCTTCAAGATTTTGAATTCGGGCGACTATCTGGCCAAGGCCGATAGGGCACTTATCGACGCTGGCGACACTACAAGACTCGCCGCCCAGTTGTGTGAGAAAGGATTGCGCTATGACCTTACCGTGCCGTTCGCACGTTTTGTCGTCCAGCATCGCAATGAGTTGCAATTCCCCTTCAAACGTTTTCAAATCCAACCNGTGTGGCGTGCCGATCGTCCGCAGAAAGGCCGCTANCGTGAGTTCTACCAGTGTGATGCCGACGTTGTAGGTTCTGACTCGCTCGTCAACGAGATTGAGTTACTGCAGCTCATCGATGAGGTTTTTGCCCGTCTCAATGTACGCATCGCCATCAAAATCAACAATCGTAAAATACTTGCCGGNATAGCCGAAATTCTCGGTCAGCCCGACAAGATTATCGACATAACNGTTGCTATTGACAAACTCGACAAAATAGGTATCGAGAATGTCAACAAAGAGCTTGCNGAGCGCGGTCTCACGCCCGAGGCAATCGAGCGTNTGCAACCGATACTTGCAATTTCGGGNTCGACCGATGAGCGCATTGCNGCGTTGTCATCGCTGNTGGCCGATTCGCCTGTCGGTGTCAAGGGAATNGAGGAACTCAATGTNGTACTCAATGGCACTCGCGACCTCGGTNTGCGTGCCGAGCTCGACCTTGATGTGTCGCTCGCACGNGGTCTGAACTACTACACCGGCACCATTATCGAGGTGAAAGCTCTCGACGTTGCCATCGGCTCTATAACTGGTGGCGGTCGATATGACAACCTGACGGGTGTATTCGGTATGCCTGGCATNTCGGGTGTAGGCATCTCGTTTGGNGCCGATCGCATTTACGATGTGCTTACAGCGCTCAACCTCTTCCCCGAAGANACNGCCAAGGCTACTACTGTCATGTTTGCCAACCTTGGCACAAAAGAGNCCGTTGCTTCNATGCGTGCTCTCAAGGAATTGCGTCAGGCCGGTATCGCTGCCGAGGTNTATCCCGATGAAACCAAGATGAAGAAGCAGATGTCGTGGGCCGACTCTCGCAATATACCTTATGTGGCCATTATAGGCGAGACCGAGATGGCCGAGGGTAAAATGATGCTCAAGGATATGAAGACCGGCGAACAGAAACTCGTTGATACTGCCGAGGCAATCGCCATAATCAAGGGTTGAGTTACTGAATAAGACAAACAAAGATTATATTACTAATGAAAAAACTATTATCGCTCATAGTTCTCGTGTGCAGCCTTGCAGCAGTTGTTCCGGNGGCTGCCCAGTTCCGTTACGGCCCAACNGCCGGTATCGACCTGACGACGCTTAAGTTTAAGCAGACNCTCTTTGATGTNGACAAGAGCNTTGGCTACACTGCNGGTATACAGGGTGAAATGATGTTCCCNGGTATCGGCTTCGGTATTGATTTTGCCGGTCTGTACACTCAGCGCGGAGCCACTATGAATATGGGGCAGCGCGAGATATGGGCTGTCGANGGGTATGGACGNGAGCGTTCTTATCTGCACTATTTCGAAATTCCCGTTAACCTTCGTTTCAAGTGGACACGNATGTCAGGTCTTGAAGACTACATAGCNCCCTATGTATTCGGTGGCCCGACTTTCTCGTTCCTTGTTGCCCACAATCGCAATAAGGCTCTTGACTATGCCGGCGGTGATCTTGGCGTGCAGTGTGGTGTCGGCTTTGAATTGTTCAANCATTGGCAGGTTCAGGGNTCNTATACATGGGGNATGACTTATGCNCTCAAGACGGTGAAGCTCGANGACTTCTCGGCACGCAACCGCACATGGACAGTGCGTGTGGCCTATCTATTCTGATGNCAGATTATACACATTATAATAAACCATTCATCATGAAGAAAGTATTATTTATCGTTATGTTGCTGACTGCATGGGTCGGCGCACAGGCTCAGTTTCAGGTAGGCGGTACACTCGGTATCGATGTTACCAATGTCGGTTCTGATGGCGAGGGTTCTGTAACCCAGACCACACTTGCTATCACCCCCGAGGTCGGCTATCGTTTCAATAAAACATGGACGGTCGGTGCACAGGTGGGCTTTGGTGTGGTTTCGCTCGAGGGTGAAAGTCTCACTAAATTTGCCATCATGCCCTATGTTCGTGCAACTTTTGCCAGTGTCAAGATGGTCGATTTCTTTGGCGAGGCAGCTATTGGTTACGGTCATCAGTCAGTTGAAGGTTATGGTGTCAGCGGTACAATCCTTGCTTTGCGTCCCGGTATGGCCATTAACTTCAGCCCCAAGTTTGCTGTTATAGCACGCACCAACTTGCTTCAGTACGAGTATTGGGACGGCGATCATGGCACCGAGTTCTCTATCAATAAGGGCTTTGACCTCGGTGTTCAGTTTACATTCTAAAACGTGTATGCAATATTTTTCAAAATTATTGCATGATTAGGTTGTAATTTAAAATTGAAAGTTCTATCTTTGTATTGTAATCGAAAACAAATAGTGAAACGATGAATCGATTTTTTAGCTACGGTTTCTATTATTACTTTTATTTTAAGAAGAAATAAGAGCGGGAAACTCATTGCTAAAATATTGCTTTGAAAACTGAATAGAACTGAAACATAAATAAAAAGTCCCGCAAGATCGATAACTTGCGGGACTTTATTGTTAATAGATATATAGTATATGAAACGAGTAGCGATACAAGGTATAGCCGGATGTTTTCACGACGCTGCGGCTCGCGGATACTTTGCGGGCGAAGATTTGGCCATTGTTGAGTGTGAGACATTCAATGATTTGTTTGACACACTTGACAGTGATGCTTCAATGTTGGGTATTGTCGCGATTGAGAATACCATTGCCGGTAGTCTGCTCACCAATCACGAGCTGTTGAGGCGCAGCAATCTGACTATTGTCGGCGAGACAAAGATGCGCATCAGTCATGTGTTGTGTGCTCTGCCTGGTGAGTCAATCGAAACCATTACCGAGGTCAATTCTCACCCTATGGCATTGATGCAGTGTGATAAGTTTCTGAGGCAGCATCGCGGTTTCAACATCGTCGAGAAGAACGACACAGCAGGTAGTGCCCGTGACATAAAGGTGAACGGCCTGGCCGGACATGCGGCTGTGTGTGGACGTTATGCAGCCGAGCTATACGGCCTTGAATTGCTTGCCGAGGGTATCGAGACCAATAAACGCAACTTCACGCGCTTCCTTATAGTCGCCGACCCGTTGGTGGCCAACGATCTGAAACCTCGCCCCGAGCTGATAAACAAGTCTTCGGTCGAGTTTACTCTGCCTCACAGTCGCGGCGCATTGGCCAAGGTGCTGACGATACTGTCATTCTATGACATCAACCTGTCCAAGATACAGTCGCTGCCCATTGTGGGACGAGAGTGGGAATACAGGTTCTATGTCGACCTTACTTTTGACAGCTACGTGCGCTACAGTCAGGCTATTGATGCAGCGCGCCCATTGATGAACGATTTTAAAATTTTAGGAGAATATGTCGAGTGTTCAAATCCGNCCGATTGACGGCATACACCCTGCCGACCGTGTGTCGGAGGTCAAAGAATATTATTTTTCNCGCAAGTTGCGCGAGGTTGCCGAGATGAATGCGCGAGGCCTCGACATCATCTCGCTTGGCATCGGTGGCCCCGACCGGGCGCCGGCGACTGAGGTNATCGAAACGTTGCAGCAGGCGGCCGCCGACCCTGCCAACCACTCNTATCAACTGACTGTCGGTCTGCCTCAGCTCAGACAGGCTTATGCCGACTGGTATCGACGCTGGTATGGCGTNGAGCTTGATNCNGCCACCGAAATACAACCNCTGATAGGTTCTAAAGAGGGTATTCTGCATATCAATCTGACGTTCCTTAATCCCGGTGACGGAGTGCTCGTGCCCAATCCCGGCTATCCGACCTACACATCTGCTGCCCGACTTGTGGGCGCACGCATTGTCAATTACAATCTGAGCGAGNATAACGGTTGGCAACCTGATTTTGATGCTCTCGAATCGATGNATCTAACCGGCATCAAACTCATGTGGGTCAATTATCCGCACATGCCAACCGGCGCACCTGCCTCACGTGAGACAATGGAACGACTGGTTGACTTCGGGCGTCGGCACGGCATAGTCATAGCTCATGACAACCCGTACAGCTTCATACTGAGTGACCGNCCNACAAGNTTGTTACAGGTTGAGGGTGCCCGAGATATTGTCATCGAGATGAACTCGTTGAGCAAGAGTCACAATATGGCCGGTTGGCGTATGGCGATGGTTGCTTCCAATCCAANGTTCATCAANTGGATTGTCAAGGTCAAGAGCAACGTNGATTCGGGNCAATTCAAGCCNATGATGCTTGCGGCTATCAAGGCTTTGTCGCTCGGCGACGACTGGTACAGCGAACTGAACGCCGAGTATGCTGCCCGTCGTGAGGTNGCGATGAAGATAATGGCGGCTCTCGGTTGTAAGGTCGACCCGCGGCAGCAGGGACTGTTCCTGTGGGGACGCATTCCTGACGACGCACCATCGAGCGAGTGGCTTGCCGACCGCACNCTGTACGACAAGCATGTGTTCATCACGCCNGGAATGATTTTCGGTTCNCAGGGNGACCGNTATATACGCATATCGCTGTGTGCCAAACGCGATGTTATGGAGCGNGCCCTGCAACGTATTACTGAATAATAANGACAATAAGATATGAAAGACTTAAAACCACTGTTTGACAATATAGAGATTACNCACCGNCCCATGGTTATTGCCGGCCCATGTAGTGCCGAAACCGAGCAACAGGTACTNGAGACGGCANCNGCGCTGGCNGCGAACGGCGTNAAAATATTNCGTGCCGGCGTNTGGAAACCGCGCACCAAGCCGGGNGGCTTTGAGGGTGTCGGTGTCGAAGCCCTCNCGTGGCTCAAGCGAGTCAAGGAGACTACCGGCATGCTTGTGGCTACCGAAGTTGCGACAAANGCTCACGTTGATGCTGCNATTGACAACGGTATCGACTTGCTGTGGATAGGCGCACGTACGTCGGCCAATCCGTTCGCCATGCAGGAAGTTGCCGATGCNATCGCCGCCCGTGATTNTGACATTCCGGTNNTGGTCAAGAANCCCGTNAANCCCGATCTCGAGTTGTGGATCGGTGCCCTTGAGCGACTTTACAATGCCGGCATACNCCGTTTGGGNGCAATTCACCGNGGTTTCAGCGCCTATGGTAAGCACNTGTACCGCAATATGCCACAGTGGCACATTCCGATCGAATTGAGACGNCGTGTGTCGGGGCTACCCATCATCAACGACCCGAGCCATATAGGTGGCAAGCGCGAACTNATTGCCTCCATATCACAACAGGCCCTCGANATGGGTTTTGACGGATTTATTATNGAAAGTCACTGTGANCCCGACCAGGCATGGAGCGACAANAGNCAACAGGTGACGCCCGAGGTGCTTGACTTCATACTCANTGCGCTCGTGGTNCGNGATTCGACTTCGACCACCGAGAGCCTGCAACAGNTGCGNAANCAGATTGACGANCTNGACAANGAATTGNTCGAAATACTCAACAAACGTATGCGAGTGGCNTGTGAAATAGGCCAGTATAAAAAAGAGCATCGCATGCCTGTGCTTCAGGCCGGTCGNTATGACGACNTGATGAGCATGCGCGTNAAGCAGGCTCAGGAGATGGGAATGTCGCCCGACTTTATGCGCAAAGTCCTGTCNGCCATACATGAGGAATCGGTAAGACGTCAGCTCGAAATTGTAAANCGCTTGTAATTATGAAAATTCTGATACTTGGTGCCGGAAAAATGGGCACATTCTTCTGCGACTTACTTTCGTTCGNTCACGAGGTTGCTGTGTACGACACCNACNCGGCGCGTTTGCGATTTACCTACAACGCACAACGTTTCACTTCGCTCGACGAGATTGATGCGTTCAATCCCAAGCTTGTAATCAATGCCGCTACCGTTAAGTATACGCTCGCAGCCTTTCAGGCCGTTATGCCCCATCTGGCACCCGATACNATTGTCAGCGANATNGCGTCGGTNAANACNGGNTTACCCGAATTTTATGCCTCGTGCGGACATCCGTTTGTGTCTACACACCCCATGTTTGGCCCCACATTTGCGACATTGAGCAACCTGTCGAGCGAGAATGCCATTATTATAAGTGAGGGCGACGATTTGGGCAAAGCCTTTTTCAGACAGCTATACTCGGGACTCAACCTGCACATTGAGGAATATACCTTCAGACAGCACGACGAGACCATTGCCTACTCGTTGTCAATACCGTTTGCCTCAACGTTGGTATTTGGTTCGATAATGAAGCATCAGGACGCCCCTGGCACTACATTCAAGCGTCATCTGGCTATAGCCCACGGGCTTATGAGTGAGGACGACTATCTGCTTACTGAGATATTGTTCAATCCACATACGTCAGGTCAGTTGCAACTCATACGTGAGCAGCTCGCCGAGTTGCAAGACATCATAGAGCGCCGTGACTCAACCGCTATGAAGCACTACCTTGACCGCGTCCGCTCCAACATAAGCTGACAATATTGTCATTATATGCATCTCAATTGAATGTGGCTCCCAAGTACTTGTACGATACGATAAAACGTGTGACGGGTACAAGAGTCTCTACCCATATCAACAATGCTGCTACGGCAATTTCAGTCGTTACTGAGTGAAACATATAGGAATGTCGTCAGTGAAATTCTGTACTGCCGTTGACAAAAATATTGTAAAATCGTGAGTTATTCTTGAGGCTGTAATGGCCCGTAGAAGTATGAAGCTGTGGCTCCGCCGTCAATAAGGAAATCAGCGCCGGTAATAAATGCTCCTTGAGGTAGCATTAGCAGTGCGGCTACGTTTGCTACTTCGTCGGCTGTTCCAGGACGTCCGGCAGGACACTTTGCAAACATATTCTTATAGAAGTCACCTCGCGGACCGTTGAACTCATCAATAGCGAGCGGTGTCACGATAATGCCTGGAGATATGGAGTTGATGCGCGCTCCACGTTCGCCCCATTTCACAGCCTCGGCATCTGATAGGCATGCAGAGTGTTTTCGAAGTTTTCAGGCTGTAGCATGGGTAATGACAGTAGTTCCTCAGTGGGAGTCATGGCTAAGAGACGGTCTTCTTCTGGAGTGAGAGCGGCCATACGGTGTCCTGACTGGCTGGAAATGGTTACGCCTGTGCCACCTTTGGCAATAACCTTGCCGACTTCTTCAAGCAGTACGGCCGTACCGTAAAGGTCTACTTTCAGTATCGACTCTATCGGAGCTTGCGATGGAGAGACACCGGCTGCATTGACAAGCATAGTAATGTCGCCATATTTCTGAGCTTCGGTGATCATATTCATAATTGACTCACGGCTTGAAAGATCCATTTCTACGGCCTCTGCATCAAAGCCTGCCTTGTTCATTATGTCGGCTATCGTCTCGGCATTTTTGATATTTTTATCACCGATTACAATCTTCATGCCATAACCCAAGCGTCGGGCTATCGCCATACCTATCTGACCGGCACCGGCCAGTATCATTACATTTTTTTCCATATCATTCTTTATGATCAAGTCGTTTTATAATTTTGGCGGGGTTTCCACCCACTATCGTATTTGGTTCTACGTCTTTTGTCACAACTGCACCCCCGGCTACGACTGCATTTTCTCCGATTGTAACACCAGGAAGAATCATTGCACGTCCACCAATCCATGCGTTCTTCTTGATAATTATAGGACTATGGAGAACCACCTCACGATGGTCGAAGTCATGGTTGGTAGTCACGAGCATCACGTTTGGACCAATCTGCACATTGTCATCGATAATAATACGTCCGGCAGACATCATACTACAATTGTAGTTTATGAACACGTTGCGACCATGTGTTGCGACCGCCTCCAAAGACTGCGGCATTGACCTGGCTGTACCCGGTCATACTGGCAGAATCACCTTCGATTGTCACTTTTACATCAGAATCTGAACATGAATAATAATTCAATGTTCCGTCTGAGATAGCCCTTAGATACTCCCTGCGGGGCCGACGCATATCTGTCATGTGGATGAGGGCTGAATCATCTGTTTATTATTATAACGCAAAGTTACAGTGTTTTGCTTTCTGAAAAGTTTCACAAAAAACATCTAAAATTGCACATATCCACTGAAAGTGTTATATTTGTAATATGGCAAAACATCTTCATGATTTAATCGTATTCTCAGAGGAGTTCGAATTGATAAACTCTCCGGCGTTTTATGACTGTGTGGTACATCTGATATGTACATACGGGACAGGAAGTTTCCTATATAATGACCGGTTCTTTACACTGTCGAATAACGACATTGCGGTTATTGCTCGACCTCAGTTTGTGAGTCGGATACAATCTGATGATAGTTTCAGATGCGAGTACGTTGCCGCACCTGATAAATTCCTTCATAACCTCCTCCCTGCCAACAATTATTCTATTCAGGGCTGTGTGAGTCTGTTTGACAATCCGATTATCAGTGTATCCAAGATAGATGCTATACGATTTCGCACCGATCTCGCCAATATCCGCGCCAGAATCGATAATACTGACCATCAGTTCTATAAGGAGATGATGGGGAGTCTGTTGCAGACTATGGTCTATGACTTGTTTGACTTTCATGCAAAGACAAACGACAATATTCTGACCACCGACCGTGTAGGATATATTACCAGACAGTTTTTTACGCTGATAGAGGCAGGCCGACCGAAGACACAAAGAGAGGTATCTCATTATGCGGAGCAGTTGAATGTAACGACAAAGTACCTATCGGATACTATCAAGCGTGTTACAGGCTCAAGCGTTTCCACTCATATCAATAATGCAGCGACAGCGATAGCTTTGGGATATCTTAAAGACGACAGCATGTCGATCTCACAGATAGCCGATGAAATGAATTTCTCATCATTGAGCTACTTCAGCCGTTTCTGCGTGAAGCATATAGGAATGTCGCCGGTGAAGTTTCGCACCGCCGGCGCGAAGGACTAACGAATCGTAAAATTGATTATATGAGAAAGAGTAATGGGGCTATTATAGTCCCATTACCTCCTGATTCGCTATGGATTTAACGCCAGCCCATGAACATCTTGATCACTTCGGGATCGTGATGGTCGAAGAAGAGGCTCTTGCCTGTGTCGAGTTTGGCTATCTCTGCCATATCCTCATCGCTGAGTGTGAAGTCAAAAATGTTGAGGTTCTGCTCCATGCGCTCGATATGGACCGATTTCGGAATGATAATCACACCGCGCTGTGTGAGCCAGCGGAGAGCGACCTGAGCTATGCTCTTGCCGTATTTCTTGCCTATTGTTTCAAGCACGGGATTGGTGAAGAAGTTATTGCGCCCCTCGGCAAGCGGACCCCACGACATTATTTGGCATCCGTACTCCTGCATTATTTTCTGAGCCTCAATCTGCTGGTCAAATACGTGGGTTTCAACCTGATTGACCATTGGCGGTATTTTAACGTTGCTTGCAAGGTCAATGAAATGGTCAGGATAGAAGTTGCTCACACCGATAGCACGGAGTTTTCCCTCCTTGTATGCTTCCTCGAGTGCGCGATACGCACCATAGCGGTCGCAGAAAGGTTGATGGAGAAGCATAAGGTCGATATAGTCTGTGCCGAGTTTGCGAAGACTCTCGTTAATCGAGGCCTTTGCTTTTTCATAACCATAGTTTGAAATCCAGACTTTTGAGACAATAAAGAGTTCTTCGCGGGGAATACCACTTTTGGTAATTGCGGACCTACGCCTTCCTCGTTATTGTATGCCTGTGCGGTATCAATCATGCGATAACCCACCTTGAGGGCATCGCTTACACATCTTTCACATTCGGCAGGGTCAACCTGATAGACTCCGTAGCCGATAATAGGCATCTTAACGCCGTTGCTTAATTTTTTGTATTCCATAATATTCATTTGATTATTTTTACTTCATATTTTATCCAAAGGACGTCGTTATCAAGTCGCTCCACGGACTGGAGACGTAGTTTGGTTGGCATTTTCGTTTGGTCGGAAATACCGTCAAACATCGTCCGCCATCCTTTGCGGCCATCAATGCCGGGAGCAAGAAGGAGACTCACTTCGTCAATCAGGCCATCGGCAAGAAATCCACCGTTGATGAGTCCGCCTCCGAGCACTGCAAGCCGCTTCACTCCGAACTCATTGCCAAGAATGTCCATTGCATCGGCAAGGTCTATATTCTCTTTGCCGGTTGCTATGTAAGAAATACCCTTTGAACGGAGATAGGAAATGTATTCCATAGGAGTGCTCTCCGAGGTCAGTACAAGTAGCGGACGTCCGTCTTCCATTATCGCATTGTCCCATTGCAGAGTGCCTTTGGTATCAGGGCATATATGGAAATCATTGCGATCCGTAGACTTGAACACCTCTTTTTTACCGAGAGGTGTTTTGTCTTTTGCCATGAATTTTTCAGGCAAAGCATAGTAATGTTCCATCGTAACGCGACCTTCGACCGATGCATCGCAGCCAAGCGAGTTAAGAGTGGTATAATATTCATCTCCACTTATTTTATCAACCATCCCGCAGTCTATGCGGCCGTCGATTGACTCCACCATGTGGCATATTATATATGGTCTGTTCATAGTTTGTCTAATTTATCAGTTTTTGAAACCAAGTCGTTCGAGCCAACTATCAACACTTTTCCGCGCAGATACCTGATTTTCCTGCGCCACCTTGCCCTGTACGGCGAGACCTTTGCCGGTCAGAGTGTTTGCTCCTTCGCAGACTGAGGCAATCTTGCGGTCGGTTCCACCCATACCGCTGCCTTCATGAGTGATGAAGAGTATGACGGTCTTGCCGTTCCAGTCATGTTTCTCGATGAACGTATAGACACACATGGGGGGATTTCCCCACCAGTTGGGATAACCGATAAAGACAACATCATAGTCTTCAATATTGATATCACCCTTCACTGCCGGACGAGCATCAGATTGCAGTTCCTTTTTTGCTATCTCTATACATTCATTGTAATCGTCCTTTGGATAGCCCTTTTCAGGGACTATTTCAAAGATATCGGCACCGGTTGCGTCGGCAATCATATCGGCAATGATATGGGTATTGCCTTTTTCAATGTAACCTACGTTGTAATTCTCGCCGGTATGGGAGAAGAATACAACAAGTTTCTTTAAATCCTCATTCGAATTGTTTTGAGATAATTTTGTGTTAGTATTCATTTCTATATCTGTATTATTATTTTCTTTATCTACTTTACATGCGTTAGCCGTGCATGAGTTCATACTAAACAATGAGCATATCCCAATGAGCAGTTGTTTTGATAGTTTGAAGTTCATAAATGACATATTAACGAGTTTGTTATGCAAAAATAACAAACACCCGATTGATATGACTTTTAAAAATCGCCGTAAAATTTTCACAAATTCACGAAAAGAAACATCTCCATTTTCTGACTATAGAAAGTGGAGATGTCGATGAATCAGTATGTCTTATTTTTTTTGAAAGTGGTACAGGGTGTGGGTTAGCAGAAGTCGCTGAGGCGTTGCTCGAGGGTAGTGGAGGTGAGATTGGTCTCCAGGCGCCCGCGGTGGGCTATTGAGATATGACCCGTTTCTTCCGACACCACTATAGCGAGAGCATCGGTGCTTTGTGAAATACCCAGGGCCGAACGGTGTCTGAGGCCGAGAGAACGGGGCACGTCGGTATCATGACTTACCGGTAATATGCAGCCAGCGGCTTTCAGTCGTCCGTCGGCTATAATTAACGCACCGTCATGTAGGGGTGAGTTTTTGAAGAAAATGTTCTCGATGAGGCGCGAATTGATGGCGGCATCGATGCTGTCGCCCGTGCGCTCGTAGTTATCCAGCGGCATGTTGCCTTGTATCACAATCAGTGCGCCGGTCTTAGTCTTGGCCATGTTGCGGCATGCGTAGACTATGGGCATGATATACTCATGGGCTACATTCTTGTCTTCTATGTGTTTGTGGTGGAAAAGGCCGGTGAGAAATTTCCACCGTCGTTGAGATCCGAGTTCGACGAGAAAGCGTTTTATCTGGTCTTGAAATATGATGACGAGAATCAGCAGGCCTATGCTCATGAACTTGTTGAGTATGGTACCTATCAGGCGCATCTCGAGAATCTCGCTGGCCAGCCCCCACACGATGATAAACGCCATCACTCCATAGAAGATGTTGATTGTGCCCGATTCCTTCATGATGCGGTACAGGTAGTACAGCATCCAGGCTACAATGACTATGTCGAGTATGTCTTTAAATCCGAAACTTTCCATTTGTGTGTGCGTGTATTAACAGTATTTTTGGTTGTTCGTTAGTCCGACGAGTTTAACGGCCTGACGGGCTGCAGCGACATCGTGTACCCGAAGTATTGACGCTCCGCGTTCGAGCGCAAGCGTATTGATGACTGTGGTGCCGTTGAGCGATTCGGCCGGGGTGATGTCGAGCGATTTATAGATCATTGATTTGCGCGATACACCGACCAGTATCGGTCGTCCAAGCGAATTGAACAGCGGTAACGAAGCGAGCATTTCAAAGTTTTGGTCGGTAGTTTTGCTAAATCCGAAGCCAGGGTCAATGATTATATCGCCGGCACCTGCGAGCGAGAACTGTGCCAGTTGGCGGCTCAACCAGTCGACTACCTCACAGGTGACGTCGGTATAGTCGGTATGCTGCTGCATGTCGGCCGGCGTGCCTCGCATGTGCATCATGATGTATGGAGCGTGGGTCGAGGCTACGACCTCAATCATCTTGTCGTCAAGTGTACCGCCCGATATGTCGTTTATGATGTCGGCTCCAAGTTGTGTCACGGCCTTTAGGGCGACATCGGCGCGGAAAGTGTCGACCGATATTGGTATATCGGCATTGAGACGGCGCACAGCAGCGATGCCCTGTTCAAGTCGGCGCAGTTCTTCGTCGGGACACACATCGTCGGCACCGGGGCGTGACGAGTAGCCGCCGATGTCAATCATGTCGGCGCCTTCTTCAATGAGGCGAGCAGCTTGACGGTCAGTCGATTCGTTTTCAAATGCGCGTGAATCGGCATAAAAAGAGTCGGGCGTGACGTTGAGTATTCCCATCACGGCAGGGCGGTTCCAGCTGATTAGTCGGCCTTTGATATTGAGTGAAAAAGATGTGAACATGATTGAACGAGATATTCTATCTCGCGAAGTTACGAAATTTCTATGATACGCGTGAGATGGTGTGCACAAAAAAAGTGTTAGTAAATGTGCTCGTCGAGGGGGCTGCGCTCGGGATAGGTTTTGGGTTGACGTTGTTTGGCCGGATTCTTGGAGCGTGGTTTCTTTTTTGTGGCGGTCGTGGTGTCAGCCGCAATATCGGTGACAAAAACTGAATCGGCGATGGCCGGCGCTTGAGGTGTCAGCATGGCATGATTGTCTGCGCGGCAGCCCCGCGTACAAATCAGACATAGCATTACGGCGGCAATGAGCAGAAGGAGCAGTGTCATGCCTCGCAGTTGGCGGTCGGTGGCTGAGTTCATACTCTACAGGTAGGGTGATATAAGGATTATAGTAATCGCTGGCGGAGCTACATATTTTATGCAGAATATGATGAAGCCACACATGCTGCCCTTGAGTGAGCCGTCGTTGGTGAGCTGTGACATCATGAGGCCGCGTGGCGCTATCCAGCCGGCATAGATACATATCAGCAGCGAGCATATAGGCAAGAGTATGTTTGTTGCAACCTTGTCGAGTAAGTCAAACAGTGGCATACCGCATATTATGAGTGAACTGCCTTTGGTGAGGCTGAGTGAGCACAAAGTGCTGAACACTGCACACGAACCGAGCACAATGACACATGCCTTGGTGCGTGACATCTTGAAGCGGTCTTGCAGAAAAGCGATGCTGACTTCCGAGATGGAGATAGTCGACGTTATGGCTGCCACCGACAGCGTGATGAAGAACAGCGATGACCACAGGCACGTGAGGCTCATGTTGTTGAACACCTCGGGCAGCGTGACAAACACGAGTGTGGTGCCGCGCAGGCTCTCGCCCTCGAGACCGAACGACAGCACGGCCGGGAAGATTATAATACCCATGAGTATGGCTACAAGCAGATCGAGCGCCGAGACGGTAAATGCTGTTTTGCGTAGGTCGGCACTCTTGGGGTAGTAGGCCGCGTAGGTGATGAGTATACCCATGCCGAGACTGAGCGAGAAGAATGCTTGCCCGAGGGCATTGATTATGACATGAGGGGTGATTTTGCTGAAATCGGGATTGAAGAAGTAGCTCAAGCCTTTAGCCGAGTCGGGCAATGACAGTGATACGCAACAAAAAATCAGAAGCAGCAGGAACAACAGTGGCATTAATAGATTCGAAATGCGCTCAATTCCTTTGCTGACACCGCCAACAAGTATGGCGAGGTTCAAGCCTATCATTATATATGTAAAAATCAGCGGAGAGTAACTACCCTCGATATATTCTTGCATGTGAGTGGCAAAGCTGCCCTGCAAATCCATGCCTTCAATTGGTTTATATAGCTTGCCTGTCACCGACTGTACGGTATATTCAAGAGTCCACCCCGCCACAACCATATAGAAACACAAGATGAGGTATGACGCAACAAGACCTATCAAACCTGTAATCCACCAAGGGCGTTTGGGCGACAGGTTTTTGAATGTCCCGACGGCATCAGATCCGCCGGCGCGTCCGAGCGAAAACTCTGAGAGCATAACAGGAATACCGAGCACTATGACGCAAAGCACATAAATTAGCAGAAAGGCAGCTCCACCGTTCTCCTGAACCTCGGCCGGAAAACGCCACACGTTGCCCAATCCNACGGCNGAGCCNACNGTNGCNGCNATNAGNCCTATNTTNGATGAAAATTTNGCTTTCATTNATNAATNACTTATGTTTTTCTGCAAATTTACNNAAANNNNCTTTAATNNCAAAGTTNNATGNNGTNTATTNTNANGTNTNTATAAGNAANGTGGTGGGCCAAACATAGACTGTTCTGACCCACCACCTGTGCAAGTAGGGATTGCCGCCCGTNGTTACACGGTCAGCATGATNTTATTTTTCTCGGCGATGCGTCGCATGTTCATCACGGCATATCTCATACGNCCTAAGGCNGTATTGATGCTNACGCCGGTAGCCTCGGCTATCTCCTTGAANCTCATGTCGCGGAAAAATCTCATGTCGAGNACCTCGCGCTGAGACTCAGGGAGCGAGTNCATGATGCGTCGCACGTCGGTATGTATCTGATCCTGAACCATCGAATCCTCGATATTGCCATCTGAGAGGTCACGTCGGTTGAAGATGTCTGCTTCGTCGTTGTCGGCTGAGAAAGTGTTCTCTGACTTCTCTTGTCTGAAAGTGTCTATTATCAAATTGTGGGCGATACGTGTGATCCAGGCTGAGAACTTACCGCTCTCCTGGTATCGGCCCTGCTTTATCGTAGTGATTGCTTTGACAAAGGTTTCTTGAAAGATGTCATCGGCGAGAGCACTGTCTTTTACGATACGCTGAATGTATGAGAAGACACGTGAACTGTGACGGTTCAACAATGTGTCGAAAGCCTCATTACTGCCATTAGCGTACGCAGCCACCAACTGTTCGTCGGTTAACTGTTTTAATTTCTGCATTACTGTTTTGATTTTTAGCTGTTTGAGTAATGTTGTGCTATAGGCGGTGAAATTTAAATATGTGTTTTGATTAGTAACTTTATTCAAAGTTAGTAATAAAATCGTTATTCGCCAAAAAATCTATTCAAAAAATTCTATTCATTAACAATAATTGGGATATAATGCCGTTGTCAGCCATTTAGGCGAAGAGATGGCGGAAGGCTTCTTCGACCTTGGCGACCTCGACTATTTTTATGGTTAGCGAGCCGGTGTCAATACCTTTGAGATTGCCGCGTGGAATGAGTATGGTGGTCATTCCGAGTTTCTGAGCTTCGTGCAGACGTTGCTCTATGCGGGTTACAGGTCGTATTTCGCCCGATAGGCCCACCTCGCCGGTCATGCAGATGCCGCGCGGTATGGTCATGTCAACGTTGCTCGACAAGATAGCGCTGATGACAGCGAGGTCGAGTGCCGGGTCGTTGACGCGCAGACCACCGGCGATGTTGAGGAATACATCTTTTTGTATCAGTTTGAATCCGACTCGTTTCTCGAGCACGGCCAATAGCATGTTCATGCGTTTGGAGTCGAATCCGGTAACTGAGCGCTGTGGTGTGCCATAGGCGGCGCTGCTCACCAAGGCCTGTACTTCGATGAGGAATGGCCGCATACCGTCGAGAGTGACGCCGAGTGCTACGCCCGACAGGTCTTCTTCGTTGCCCGACATGAGCATCTCGGACGGATTGGTGACTTCGCGCAGACCTCGCTGGCACATTTCGTAGATACCAATCTCGTTGGTGCTTCCAAATCGGTTCTTAATACCGCGCAGTATGCGGTACATGTACTGGCTGTCTCCTTCAAATTGCAGGACGGCATCGACAATGTGCTCCAACACTTTGGGGCCGGCCAGAGAACCCTCCTTGGTGATGTGACCGATGAGTATGACCGGTACACCGCTGTTCTTGGCATACTTGAGTAGACGGACGGCGCACTCGCGCACCTGGCTGACACTGCCTGCAGCCGAGTCGAGTTCGTCGCTCGATATGGTCTGTATCGAGTCGACTATGAGCAGTCCGGGCTGCACCTGTTCAATATGGTTCATGATGGTCTCGAGCGATGTCTCGCACACTATGTAGCATGTGTCGCCTGGGCGACCTATGCGGTCGGCTCGCATCTTGAGTTGCATGGCACTCTCCTCGCCCGACACGTACAGTACACGTCGCGATTTGATTGACAGGATATTTTGCAACACGAGGGTCGATTTGCCTATGCCCGGCTCGCCGCCAAGCAGTACGAGCGACCCCGGAACAAGGCCACCGCCAAGAACGCGATTAAGCTCCTTTGACGGCAACGGTATGCGCTCGAGGGCGGTCACCTCGATATCGCTTATGCGTGTTACCGTGCTGCGGCCGGCGTCGGCCGGCCCGATATTTTTAGAGGGCTTGGCCGATACTTTTTCTTCAACAAGGGTGTTCCACTCGCCACACGAGGGGCAACGGCCTTCCCATCGGGGGAAGTCGGCTCCGCAGTTTGAGCAGAACCATACGGTCTTGGTCTTGGTTTTAGCCATAATGATCAGGAGTTCTTGTAGGTTTGACGTCTGAACTCGGCTACAGTGATGGCTGTGGCAACCGAGACATTGAGACTCTCGACACATGGAGCGCCGGGCGGGTAAGATGGAATATACAGTCGGCGGTCTACGTGAGAACCGACTGCGTTGCTTATGCCACTGCCTTCGTTGCCCATTACTATGACGCCGCCCTGTGTGAGCGGAGTGGTGTAGATGTCGTCGCCGTCAAGAAATGTNCCGTATACAGGCACATTGTCGCGANGTGCATCGGNAAGCAGTGACGGCAGCTCGCAGTAGTGCACNGCCACACGGGCAATAGCTCCCATCGTGGCCTGAACCACNTTGGGATTGTATAGNTCGACNGTGTCGTGAGAGCAATATATGTCACTGATNCCCATCCACGAGGCTATACGAATGATTGTGCCGAGGTTNCCGGGGTCTTGCACGCGGTCAAGTGCCAGTGAAAGTTCNTCGGCACATGGGCGTGGCATCGTGCGGGCGGGTATATGGTAGACTGCGATGACATCGGCCGGGGTAGAGAGCGATGACATCTCGATGATGTCGGCTCGCTTTACCACGGTGATATCGGTGGTACCTGACTGGAGTGNGCCGGCGTGGTCGGCATACCACGCGTCGGTGCAGAGCAGGGCATATACATTAAANNTGTCGATGGTCTCGAGTACACACTTGGTGCCCTCGGCTACAAACAGCGAGTGCTCGCGCCGGCCCTTGGCTGTGGCCAGCGATGCAATGAAGCGGCGGTTGGCTTTGGTCATTTCCATATTACAAAAGTACACAAAAATCGGTTGAAATTGAGTGGCCGGCCCAAAAATTAGTATCTTTGCATAGATTATGGAACGAAAACTTATACTTATAGCAAATGATGACGGGGTGCATGCACCCGGTCTGCACCGTCTTGTCGAGGCGGTAGCGCCGCTTGGCGATGTTGTGGTTGTTGCTCCCGACGGCCCCCGTTCGGGGCAGTCTTCGGCCATGACGGTCAANGGCCCGCTCCGTGTCGAGGAACATTCGGAGTATGATAAAGCCAAGGTTTACTCGGTNTCAGGAACTCCGGTCGACTGTATAAAAATTGCCATGCACAACATCTTGAAACGTCGTCCTGACATAGTGCTGGCAGGTATCAACCACGGCTCGAATGCCGGCGTGAACATNCTNTANTCGGGCACAATGGGCGCCGTACTCGAAGGTTGTCTGCAGGGCATACCGGCGGTCGGTTTCTCGCTGTTGCATCACTCGATGCAGGCCGACTTCAGCCAGGCCATGCCTATCGCGCGCATGATAACCGAGAGAGTGCTTGCCAACGGACTGCCTCACGACGTATGTCTCAACGTCAACTTCCCGGCCAAGGTTNCNATTGAGGGTGTTAAGGTAGTCAGGGCTGCCCGCAGTCACTGGACCGAAGAGTATCAGGAGTACACCGATCCTCATGGCAAACCGTTCTATTGGCTTACCGGCGGATTGGTTAACGAGGAACCTGANGCAACNGATACCGACCTGTATTGGCTCGATCGCAACTATGCGACGGTAGTGCCGTCGACAACCAGTCAGAATGCGCTCGACGCTATGACNTTTGTCGGCGATTTTCTGAAATAACGTTACCAGATATTGAATCGATAACCCACCGATGCCTCGACGCTCAACATCGAGCCGAGCATTGTGTGGGTTTTGTCATAAAACAGGGCATTCTCCATTCGGAATATAACTCCTGTGAACCACTCTTTATTGTTATACACGAGTGANGCTCTNATGCGATTGTAGAATGAGAAACTCGTGNGTTTCTCGTTAAGGTTCAGTAGCCAACCGTCGCGCACACCGANAATGGGCGATTCGCTTATGGCAAGNAACCATCNGGGNTGGAATACCCAGTTGTAACCATAGCCAAGGCGGAAAGCATAGTTGTTGCTGCGTGTGCGGTAGTAGTAATCATATTGAGCCAACGGTATCTGGGCTTTGACCTCATCGGGTAGTAAATTGAAGTCNAAGTCGTAGTTAAGACCCCAGAACGACAGTCCGGCGTAGAACGAGCCGGAGCTTTTCAACTGCACCTTGCTGAATGCAAATGCCGCNGCCTGGGAATAGCGTTTGTGGTTGAAAAAGTAATAAAGGTCAAGACCCCACGACTCGTTGTTGATGCCGTCAAAATTGATGTCGGTTTTCTCTTGATGTCCGCGTGGCCCCATCCGTCGTATGGTCGAGCCCACACTGTTGTTTGAAAAATAAGCATCGGCGGCAAAGAGGCTNCAGTTGAACTGGAAAGACCACTTNCGACGGTTGCTACCGCCGCCGAAGTATTTGCCTACNTTCATGTCATAGCCTACCGATACGGCCATGTATGTGAGCCAGAAGCCTGCGTTGGTGGTTGGGTCAGACAACATAGACATNCGGGTCTTGGGCTCCTCGTCAAAGTAAAAGTTATAGAAATCGGTCCAGCTCTCGGTGCGTAGCTTTATATTAAAGCGTTTGCCGGTGCCGACAACATAGAGTGAGTCGTAGGAATTGAAAAATTTATCGCCCCAACGATAGGTATTGATGCAGAACCGCGGGAATTTNCCCCATGATGCGATGGTGTCAAGCGACAAAAACTCGGCACGTGAAGCCGGAGTCGCTAACCCACTCAGAGTGATGAGCAACAATAATATGCGGAATAACCGTTTCAATGTAACTTCTTGTTTTGTGACGCAAAGTTATACAATTTTTTGCAATAAAACCGTTATATCAACAATATTTCATGTTTAAGAGTCTTATTCAACCATCTGATGTATAAATTGATTACCCGACTGCCGGCATGGACCTATACAGTGGTTATCGTGGCGGTTATATGTTACCTGACATTGGTTCCACGCCCGCTTCCCGACATGGATATGCCCATGTTTCCGGGTGCCGACAAGATTGTGCACGGCATTATGTTTGGCGCTCTGGCCGGTGCGATATGTCTTGATATGGCGCGAAAACGTGGCTTGCAGGTGCTTACCGTCAGATTGCTGCTCGCAGCGTTTGTAATAGCATCGATTGCCGGGGGAGTCATTGAACTGGCTCAGGGAGCTATGGCAATGGGACGTGGTTGCGACTCCTGGGACTTTGTGGCCGATGCGGCCGGAGCGCTCCTTGCTGTCGTTGTCGCGCGTCCGGCCATACGGATACTGCTCAGAAACAAGCCACAATAGCCATCAGTGCTACGATGCTCAATAGTGTGGTGTTGATGATGTATGACGGCATGTGCATGTTGAGCGAAGGCAGATGGGGGAAACGACGATAGATATTTCGAGCTCCATAATAAACAATAACGGCGATCAGTGTGCCGATGCATGCACCCACGAGCAAGTCGCCGGGATAATGCACGCCAAGGACTATGCGTGACCACGAGGTCACCAATGCCCACAACAGCATCAGAATAGTGAGCGAGCTGTGGCGGAAGAGCAGAGACACAAACACTGCGAGACCGAACGTGTTGGCGGCGTGGCATGACGGAAATCCGTACGGGCCGCCACGGTAACCGTTGACTATGTGTACCATGCCGCTGATTGGGTTGTCGGGATTGGACGGCCTCAGACGGCCTATGGCGTTGCGCACCCAGTGGCCGCATGTCTGGTCACACAGTGTGATAATCAGCGCTATGAGCAGCACGATGTAGAATGTGCGCCGCCAACCATACTTGAGCGATATGGCTACCAAAATGGCGGCATAAAGAAAAATCCATACAAATTTGCCCGAGAAATACCACATGAACTGGTCGAGCCAGGGGCTGTTGAACCCGTTTAAGGTCAGAAACAGGTCGTTGTCGGCTTGTAATAATGTTTCCATGATTATAGAATTACAGTTTGTATAGCGTGTCGTATATTGTCTGTAGGTAGGCGGCATTAATGCTGTCGGCAGTCGTCGAGGGGTAGGGTGTGCCGCTGCTGAATAGTTTGCGTTCGATACTGTAGATCGATGCTACACCTGTCGAGTCGACGGTGGCTGTGTAGGTTGGTGTCGACATGAATGCCACTCTCTCTACGTCGGGCGAAAACAGGTTACGGCTGAAGCTGAAGTCACTGCTGTCAATATCCATTGCGTTGAGCAGTGTGGCTGCAATGTCAGTTTGTGAGGCCACGCGGTTGTCGATGCCGTGACGGGCCAGTGCACCACCACACAGTATCAATGGTATGCGGTGTCGTGTAATCACATCGTCGGGGGCCGGATTGTGAGGGTAGCAGCCATAGTGGTCGGCTACCATAATGACGAGCGCATTGTCCCATGCCGGGATGGAGGCGAGATGGTTGATGAACGCAGTGGCACAGCTGTCGGTGTAGGCAAATGCGTTGCACGGTGCGTCGTGGGCAAAGCGTGGGTTAGTGTAGGGCACCTCAAACGGCTCGTGGCTGCTCAGTGTCTGAATTATGTTCAGGCGTCGTGTCGCCGTGTCGGCGGTGACGTCGTTGAGTGCGCGGTCAAACAGCGGGCCGTCGGGCACACCCCACTTGCTTCGGGGTATCGAGCTGTCAAAGTCGCCCTCTGATATGATGTCGGTGTAGCCGGTCGACATCAGGAATGTCTGCTTATTGGCAAAACCCGGGTCGCCGCCATAGTAGTAGTGAGGTGCATAGCCGACGGCCGAGAGTGCGTTGGCGAGCGATGGAATGTGACGCGCCTTTTCAGACAGTTTGAACAGCGAGGTCGTCGGTTGGGCCGGGAAGCCGTTGAGCACTACCGGCAGTGCGCGGTCGGTACGGAATGAGCTTGCATACAAGTTGCTGAACATATAACCTGTCTGTGCGATACTGTCGAGTCCTGTGGCTATAGGCTCCCCTCCGAGCGACTCGAACAGGTTGTTTGAGAAACTCTCTAATATAATAATGTATATATCGGGTCTCGTTGTGTTGAGCAGCGGTTCGGTAATGCTGTCGGTTGGTGTCGACGCGGTGATGCGTTCTATTATCGCCTCGGCTTCGGCGGGGTCTATGAGTCTGAACATTTTGTTGAACGCCTGCTGGTGGGTGGCCGAGTACATGAGGCTGAATGCCGGATTGACGGCTGCGTGGTTCAGACGCATGTTGTTGCTGTAGTAGACCGAGCTGAGATTGATAGTAGATACTCCCATGCCGCCGCGTATCGGTATGAACAGCAGTGCTGTCACCAACAGCAATACACCCGATGTGGCCAATCGTCGACGTTGTTCGACGGCGTAGTTGTCTATGCCGCTGACTTTCACGATGGCAAGGTATAGCAGCCATGAACCGGCTATGAGTCCGGCAACGCCTGCAATTATTGTCCAGGTCGATACGCTGGCCAGAGCTGCTGTCGGGTCGGTGGTGACATAAAATAGCGGAGTGATGTCGAGCTTGAAGTCCCAATAGCCGTAGAGCACGGTGTCGACGCCCAAGATGGCGATGACGAGCAGCGATATGATTGCGGCATAGACTTTCAGTGCGATACGAGTGTAGCGAGGTTCTTTAATCCAGGGCCCGGCCACTGTAATCAGGGCGGGTAGGGCGGTCAGGTAACCGGCGGTGGCTAAGTCCATTTTCAGCCCGTGCCACAGGACGGCCGCGATGTCACCGATACCGATTCCTGCGTACAGGTTGTGATATGTCATCATGAATATACATTTGGCCACCGCGAACAGCAGTGTCCACACCATGAAGAAGCCGATGATTATGCGTAACGAGCGTTTCATACTATTGAACGGTATATGAGTGAGTGTATGCGCGAGCGAGCCTTGCATCGCAGCCACGCGCTGTTGTCGCGTGACGGGTTAACGCGGTTGCTCAAAAAGATATATATCAGATTGTTGTCAGGGTCAACCCAGAAGCATGTGCCTGTGAAGCCTGTGTGACCGTAAGCCGATGCAGGTACTTCCTCTGGCACGGGCGAGCGATCGGGGTTATCGATGTCAGGGCGGTCAAATCCGAGCCCGCGCCGACATGTAGGTGACTGACTTGAAGTGAAATCTTTTACAACCTTAGGGTCGAGGACGCGCCGGCCGGCGTATGAACCTCCGTTCAGGTACATTGTACACACTTTGGCAAGGTCGGCAGCGTTGCCGAACAGTCCGGCATTACCCTGGACTCCGCCAGAGAAGCATGCAAGCTCGTCATGTACAAAGCCGGTCAGTGTCTGACGGCGCAACAACGGGTCGCGCTCGGTTGAGGCTATCATGTTGGCCGGGAAACGGTCGAGCGGTCGATAACATAGTGAAGTGGCATCAATCGGGCCAAAAATATGTTCGGTGACGAGGCGGTCGTGTCCTGTACCTGTGAGTCGCTGCTCGATGTCCATGAGCAGGCAGAAGTTGAGGCAGCTGTATCGCATGGTGCGTGGCTTGAGCGGCGCGTCATAGATGCGTTGCATCAGCGTGTCGATTGTTGACTGACCCACCCAGACACCGTCGGCGGCTTTGATTGGAAAATGCTCGGTGCGGGTTGCCGATGTTATATCGCGGCGCAGTGCCGCCTTGTTGTGGGCATAAGTGTTGCGAGCTATTTTGATAGTGTAGGGGGCTGCCTGTCGACGTCGTGAGAATGCACCTGTATAGCTGTCGGGGTCAATCATGACGTTATACATGTCGAGTCCCGACGGCATGCCGCTCTCGTGATACAGCAACATGCGTGGCGTGAGGTCGGCCTTGTCGGTGCCCGCGAGAGCAGGCACGTATTGATCGATGGAGGTGTCGAGGTCGAGGTTGCCTTGACTGCATGTCCACATGATGCCGGGCAGAGTGCCGATTGCCTTGCTCACCGATGCAAGGTCAAACAGTGTCGACGGGGTCACCTCGGGAGCTGTCGGTTGGTTTGACGTGCGTCCGTAGCAGCGGTCGGCTACCACATGACCGTCTTTAATCACCATGACCTGCAATCCGGGGAAGGCACCTG
The DNA here is from genome assembly GCA_014802385.1 of Bacteroides sp. Classification (GTDB taxonomy): domain Bacteria; phylum Bacteroidota; class Bacteroidia; order Bacteroidales; family Muribaculaceae; genus JAAVFS01. Next base: position 137,141 of record JAAVCJ010000005.1, on the reverse strand, counting down.
CACGTACAGCCTGCCGCGCAATGGCGTCAATCGAGTCGTTGAGCCATTCGGCCATATTGGCTGCATGGGGTGTCGAGAAACTCAGGCGGGTAGCCTTGTACGACACTCCCTCGCCCAGTTTGGCTATCCCGGGCATTGATACTGGCAGACGTCCCGATACGTCATTGCCTGCATATATGGCATCGCCGGCAGCAGCTCGTGTGTAGCGGTTGTCGTCATACATCATCACCATCGCTGCGGCCTGTTTAAGCGAGTCCTTGAATTTCATGGCCTTATAGGGCGTCATGAACATGACGGTTACCAACCGGTCGTGGTCACTCAGAGCGGCGAGCTGGCTTGCCGATGTTGCTTTGTCGTTGTACAATGCGGCCACAACTATGTCGTGTGATTTTATTTCTTTGAGTGTGGCTGCCGAGAGTGGNGTGTCGCCNGTCGAGTATACGGTCACATTGCCATGATTTTTCATCACGGTGGCNAGTTCGTTCGANGCGGCTGCACCTATGTTGACGAGTGCGACCGACTTGCCGGGTTGTATGGGCAAAATGTGGTCGGTGTTGCCTGTGACNGTGGCCGAGGCTGCCGTCAGTCGTTCGATTAGCGAGAGNGCCTCGCGNGTGTTGAGACGTCCTTTCATGCCGTTGACGTTTACNGGTGTGGGACGCTTGGTCAGTCCGGCGGCCCATTTGTAGGCAAGCAGTTTGCGGCATCGGCGGTCAATCTCGCTTTGGGGTATATCGCCGCTGTTGACGGCTTCCATGACCGCGTTGAGGTCGACGGGTGGATTGGCCGAGCTCAGGAGCATGTCGGCGCCGGCTTTGAGTGCCGACACGCAGTTGTTCTCNGTGCCTGACACGGCGCCTTTCATCTCAAGGGCGTCAGTGAAAATCAGTCCGTCAAATCCCAGATCGTCCCTGAGCAGTCCTGTGGTGATGGCGCGTGACAGTGAAGCCGGNGTGCCCGAGGGGTCGAGCGACGGTATNGACAGGTGGCCTACCATTATGCCCGACAGTCCGGCGTTGATATACTGAATGAACGGCGTGAGGTCGTTTGTACGCATGAACTCNGCCGAGTGGTCGACCACNGGTAGTGTCTTGTGTGAGTCGGTCGATGTGTCTCCGTGACCGGGAAAGTGCTTGGCCGTTGTAATTACACCGCCGTTTTCCATGCCGCGGCTATAGGCGACAACAGCGGCCGCTACGCGTTCGGGGTCTTCGCCGAANGACCTGCGNCCGATTACAGGGTTGGCCGGATTGAGGTTGACATCGGCCACTGGGGCGAAGTCGACCTGTATGCCCATCTCACGACATTCGCGAGCTACCTCGGCACCGTACTCTTCGAGCAGACGGGTGTCGCTGATAGCACCGAGCGCCATGTTGTAGGGAAATCGGGGTGTGTCGCTGACGCGCATCGACAGGCCCCACTCGCCGTCAAGCGTGATGAGCACCGGGACGTCGGCGGCCGCCTGTGCGGCGTTGATTGCGCTGACATACTGGTCGATTGAGCCNGCGCGCANCAGCAGTCCTCCCATTTTTTCGCGNCCGGCATAGCGNGTGATTATGGCGCGNGCNTGTTCGCCCTTGGGGTTGACTACAGGACAAAATAGCTGGGCNGCCCGCTGNCGCGGCGACAATGTTGACATCACCGAGTCGACCCACTGCTGGCANCGTGGCGAGTTAACGGCAGTCTTGAANTCGATTGCTATTGAAGGCGCGACAGTTATGAGNGACAGCGNGAGGNCTAATATGAGCTTCTTCATTTCTCTANTACGGTGAAGTGGTCGGTTTCGTCGTTGTTGATAGTCTTGNGTGGCAGTCGCGATATATAGTCCATAACGTCTTGATTCATGATNACATCGCTCTTGGCTACGAGTTTGCCCTTGGTCAGCGGTTTCATATAGTCGCCNCCGTTGGCGATGTAGTCGATTGTTGCGACGCGGTAGTTGGCCTCGGGGTCNATNGGCTTACCGTCAATGGTGGCGNTTACTATCTTATCGCCGTTCATGGTTGCGGTCACGTCACGGTCATAGCTCACGCGGTGCATGCCGGTGTTGATGGCTATCGACTCNATCAGGTCTGAGCCTTTGACGTCGAGCACTACCACGCGGTTGTCAAATGGCAGCATCTCCATGATATTTCCTTTGGTGACNTTGCCCTTGGCCATGCCTGTGCGCACACCGCCGCGGTTGGATANTGCCANGTCGATTTTCTCGCCGGGGGTGAGCGATGCGCCTTTCGAGGCTAAGAATGATGATACAAAATTATGCAACGGCATAGCACTGCGGTCGGCGGCGTTGATGCGCGATTTGCCTATCACGATGCTCTTGAGCGAGTCGACTCCGTGGCGATAGGGTTTGATAATTTCGACGATGGCTGGGTCAACCCTGCTGTCAAGGCGACTGTCTACCGGAATGAGCTGCGACCATATCGAGTCGGTATCGGTGTCGATGGTGACGACGCCGAGATATTTGCCCGAGCTNCCGGTCTGTGTTATCAGCACGGGTGCTCCGTCTGCGTTAATCTTGTGACCTTCGGGCGAGCCNGGTGTGACTACAGTGTGGCTGTGTGCGCCGATTATCACATCAATGTCGTTGCCTGCGGTGGCCACGTCGATGTCGTCGGGCATCGAGTCATAGTGGTAACCTATGTGTGATATTGCNACAACATAATCAACGCCCTCGTTGTGTTTCAGATGCCACGCGGTCGAGTTGGCGGCCTTNAATACGTCCTGATAATTNACACCGACACTTTTTGACTCGTCTATGATGCCGGCGGGTTCGACATTGAGGGCCACGAGGCCTATGCGTTTACCTCCGATCTCAATAATCTCGTAGCGCGANAGTTTGCNGTCGAGCGGCGAGNCGGCCACGTCATAGTTGGTCGATACAAAACGGGCGTTGTTGTTGTCTATNTAGCGTGCGAGGGCTTCCATGCCGTTGTCAAATTCATGGTTGCCCAGTATGGCATAATCGTAGCCGAGTGCATTGAGCATCTTGGCTTCGATTTCACCACCATACAGATTGAAATAGACNGTGCCCTGAACCGCATCGCCGGCATCGACGAGCAGTGTGTTGGGCTCGGNAGCGCGTATGCTNTCAATCAGNACCTTGCGTCGNGCTATTCCACCCNTGTTGTCTGACGCCGGGTCAATCTGGCTGTGGGTGTCGTTGGTGTGCATTATGACGATGCGCTCGGCTGTGGCCGATGGNANTGCGGCTCCTATGGTCAGGGCCGTAACTAAAGNGGTAACAGATATATGCAAAGGTTTCATTGTCGTGATATTGAGAATTGAACAACGAAGATACAAAATTTTCTTCAACAGTTGTCTATTTATACATTAATTATATCGCGAATGTGACTGTCAACTGTCTCGTGGTGAAAAATNTTGCTTTAAAAGTTGATTGTGCGAAATATTTTCCCTACATTTGCACAGTTTTTTCAACAAATATAGCCAAGTGGGAAAGTTTACAGCATACAAACTGCCTCTCAAAAGCCTCCCTGTAGGTACTCATACATTTGATTACAAGCTTGGGGGTCAATTCTTTAAGGATATGGAGAGNCCTGATGTGCGCGACGCCGATGTCGACGTGCACATTGATGTTGTGTACCGTGACGGTGCTTATGACATGACGTTCAAATTCACCGGCGAGGTGCTCCTGTTGTGTGACCGTTGTCTCGACGACCTGCACTTTCCCATCGACACTACCTACCATATCGTAGTCAAGTATGGCGACGAGTACCGTGACGACTCGGACGATTTCCTCGAGATTCCCGAGAGCGACAACTACCTCAATGTTGCTTACATGATGTATGATACAGTGTCGCTCGCTATACCCATCAAGCACGTTCACCCGTTGGGTAAGTGCAACCGCGCCATGAGTGCCCTGCTGCGCAAGCATCGCACCACGGTAGCCGGCGATGAGGACGCTGATCTCGAGAATCAGCTCATTGACGAGATGGACTCGATGCCCGATACCACGGCCGACGAGGCACCAGCCCGTACAACCGACCCGCGCTGGGATAAATTAAAAGACTTAACTGAAAACTAATCAATAATATAAGCAACAATGGCACATCCTAAACGAAAACAATCAAAGACCCGTACCGCAAAGCGCAGAACTCACGACAAGGCTGCTATGCCTACTCTGGCTGTATGCCCCAACTGTGGCGCTTGGCACGTTTACCACTGTGTATGTGGTGAGTGTGGTTACTACCGCGGTAAACTCGCTATCGAGAAGGCTGCTGCAATCTAAAAATTGCTGCTACCGTCTACTCGCGTAGTATCTTTGAGGTTTCAGCGAGCCGGCTTAACGACCGGCTCGGGAGCCTCGACCAGACAACTCAAAAAGGCTTGACATACTCCTGCCGTTAAAGGTCAATCGACCCTCGGCGTGGAGATGTTTGCCGTACATATATAATTATATATGTGTACACATAATATAATATTNACCTCAAGACACTCAATTTTAAACTTATGCTATATGCGCGTATTTCAGGCATAGCATCTTATCTGCCTGACGACATCCTCGACAACGAGATGCTTTCTAAGATGGTCGACACCAACGACGAGTGGATTACAACCCGTGTTGGTATCAAAGAGCGTCGCATCCTCAAGAAAGAGGGCGCCGGCTCGTCTTACCTCGGCATTCAGGCTGTCAACAAGCTCATCGAGTCGACCGGTGTAAATCCCGACGAGATTGAGCTCGTGATTTGTGCCACCTCTAACCCCGACTATCGTTTCCCTTCTACCGGTTCGGTTATCGTTGAGGGCTGTGGTCTCAAAAACGCGTATGCATACGACATTCAGGCCGCTTGTGCCGGATTTATTGTAGCCCTTGAGGACGCCGCCGCCTACATTCGTTCAGGCCTCCGTAAGAAGGTTGTTGTAGTGTGCGCCGAGAAGATGTCCTCGATGGTCAACTATCAGGATCGCGCCACCTGTCCTCTCTTCGGCGACGGTGCGGCTGCNGTTCTCGTTGAACCCACCGAGGAGCCTGTAGGCGTTATCGACGGTGTGTTCCATGTTGACGGCACAGGTCTCGAGCACCTGCTCATGCCTGCCGGTGGCTCGGTTAAACCCACCACACAGGCTACNCTCGATGCCGGCGAGCACTTCCTGTTCCAGGACGGTCGCCATGTCTACAAAAATGCTGTTACCGACATGTTCAACTCGTCGGTCGACATCATGAACCGTAACGGCCTCACAGTCGACACAATCGACTATCTGATTCCCCATCAGGCCAACCTGCGCATCATCGAGGCTGTATCATCTCGTGCCGGTATCCCCGAGGAGAAAGTCCTTGTCAACATTCAGCACACAGGCAACACCAGCGCCGCCTCAATTCCAATTTGTCTTGACGAGTACAAAGACAAGCTCAAGAAAGGCGACAAGCTGTTGCTCACCGCCTTTGGTGCAGGCTTCACTTGGGGTGCCATGTACCTCATTTGGGACATGTAATCCTGCTGAAAACGTGACGTTTTCAAAAAAACTTAACAAGAATAGCATCTTTTAGGGTGCTATTTTTGTTTATATACATGAGTAGTCAATCGTGACTGCTCATAACCCCAAAATTCAAAGTATATATATGGCAACAGAACATAAAGCAGGTTTTGTCAACATCGTAGGTAACCCTAATGTAGGCAAATCGACCCTCATGAACGACCTTGTAGGCGAACGCGTAAGTATCATAACCAACAAGGCCCAGACCACCCGCCACCGGATTATGGGCATAGTCAACACCCCCGACTATCAGATTGTTTTTTCTGACACTCCCGGCGTGCTCGTCCCCAAATATAAGCTCCAGGAGAGCATGCTCGAGTTTTCAGAAGGTGCCCTCACCGACGCCGACATTCTGCTCTACGTCACCGATGTAGTAGAGGATCCCGTCAAGAACGCCGACTTCCTCGCCAAGGTAGCCAAAGAGAAAGTGCCCGTGCTGCTCGTCATCAACAAGATCGACCTTGTCAAGAGCCAGCAGGAACTCGAAGAGATTGTAACCCGTTGGAAAGAGATTTTACCCAATGCCGAGGTGTTCCCCACCAGCGCCAAGGAGCACTTCAACGTCACCAACCTCATGAGCCGCATCGTCGAGCTGTTGCCCCCGTCGCCCCCTTACTTCGGCAAGGACGCCCTCACCGACAAACCCGCCCGTTTCTTTGTCACCGAGATTATCCGTGAGAAAATATTGCTTAACTACGACAAGGAGATACCTTACTCGGCCGAGGTAATCGTCGAGAAGTTCGAGGAGAGCGAGAAAGCAATTCACATCATGGCAGTCATCTATGTCGAGCGCGATTCTCAGAAGGGTATCATCATCGGCAAGGGCGGCTCGATGCTCAAACGCGTCGGCACCGATGCCCGCAAGGACATCGAGAAGTTCTTCGACAAGAGTGTCTACCTCGAGCTCTTTGTCAAGGTCGAGCCCAACTGGCGCAACAGGGAGAATAAGCTCAAGTCNTTTGGTTATATCGAGTAATATTCATAACTTCGCGTAATAACCGAAAATCAAGATATTTTATATAAAATTATGGGACAACTCGTAGCAATTGTAGGACGACCCAACGTGGGCAAGTCGACACTTTTTAACCGACTTACCCAGACCCGCACAGCCATCGTTGACCCCACAGCCGGCACTACCCGCGACCGCCAGTATGGCAAGGTCGACTGGAACGGCAAGGAGTTCTCGATTGTCGANACCGGCGGTTGGGTTGTCAACAGTGANGATATATTTGAAGGAGAAATCAACAAACAGGTAGCGCTCGCCATTGAGCAAGCCGATGAGATACTGTTCGTGGTCGACGCCATGAACGGCGTCACCGACCTCGACGACCACGTGGCCGAGATACTGCGCAAGTCGCGCAAGCCCGTGCTGCTTGTGGCCAACAAAGTCGACTCAAACGAGTGGCTATACAACGTGCCCGAGTTCTATTCGCTCGGTCTCGGTGAACCTTACCCCATCTCGGCAGTCAGCGGCTTCGGCACAGGCGACCTGCTCGATGCCGTCGTGGCCAAGCTTCCCGAGAAAACCGACGATGACGAGAAACTCGACGACATACCACGTTTTGCCATCGTGGGCCGACCCAACGCCGGTAAATCATCGCTCATCAACGCCTTTATTGGCGAAGACCGTCACATCGTTACCGACATTGCCGGAACTACCCGCGACAGCATCTATACACGTTACAACAAGTTCGGTTTCGACTTCTATCTCGTCGACACCGCCGGTATACGTAAGAAGAACAAGGTCAACGAAGACATCGAGTATTACTCGGTAATCCGCTCAATCCGCGCCATCGAGGCCAGCGACGTCTGCATTCTCATGATCGACGGTACACGTGGCATCGAAGCCCAAGACACCAGTATATTCTCGCTCATACAGCGCAACAAGAAAGGTCTTGTGGTCTGCGTCAACAAGTGGGATCTTGTCGAGGACAAGTCGGTGGCCGCCATACGCCACTACGAGGCTGCCATACGCGAGCGCTTCGCCCCCTTCACCGACTTCCCCATACTGTTTACCTCGGCACTCACCAAGCAGCGCATATTCAAGGTGCTCGAGACCGCGGTCAAAGTCTACGAGAACCGCCACCGTGAGGTGCCCACCCATCAGCTCAACACCGTCATGCAGGAAGTCATCGCGGCCTATCCCCCACCTGCCAACAAAGGCAAGTACGTCAAGATCAAGTATGTCACCATGCTTAAAGGCTCGCCCATACCCACATTCATCTTCTTCTGCAACCTGCCTCAGTGGGTCAAAGAGCCCTACCGCCGCTACCTCGAGAACAAGATACGTGAGAACTGGGACTTCCACGGCACCCCCGTCAACATCTACATGCGCGAAAAATAACCGCAGATCGTGCCCAAACATAACAGCCTCGCCTGTGTGGTCCTTTCCACCAGGCGGGGCTGCTGCATATAGTGTGTTTATTGTGATGTAATACATTGACTATCAGTAGGGGCGCGATTAATCGCGTCCGCGGGGCTATAGTGCACAACATCGCCGCTCCGCGGCTCATGGGGCGGGGCCGTATCCGGGCACTCCCTACGGTCGTACCCGGTTAACCACGACGTCGCCGCTCTGCGGCTAAGTGGGATGCGCGCCGTGTGGGTGCGATTAGATATGGTGGTGGGGCGGTAGTGCCGGAGGCACGTGGTTATGGTTAACCGTGCATGACCGTAGGGAGTGCACGGATTCGGCCGCCTACCTCCTCGTGAGTCGCGGAGCGACGATGTAACAAATGCCTATGAGGTGCATGGGCTATNATACGGCTCAGAGCATTTCTGCGGCGGGCGTGAAAATTCATGCCCNTACATATAATATATTGATACACAGTAGGGACGCGAATTTTCGCGTCCGCGGGGCTATTGTGCACAACATCGCCGCTCCGCGGCTCATGGGGGCGGGGCCGTGTCCGGGCACTCCCTACGGTCGTACCCGGTTAACCACGACGTCGCCGCTCTGCGGCTTAGTGGGATGCGCGCCGTGTGGGTGCGATTAGTTATGGTGGTGGGGCGGTAGTGCCGGAGGCACGTGGTTATGGTTAACCGTGCATGACCGTAGGGAGTGCACGGATTCGGCCGCCTACCTCCTCGTGAGTCGCGGAGCGACGACGTAACAAATGCCTATGAGGTGCATGGGCTATTATACGGCTCAGAGCATTTCTGCGGCGAGCGTGAAATTCACGCCCCTACATATAATCGATTGATACTCAGTAGGGACGCGATTAATTGCGTCCGCCGGGAAAAGTAAGATTTTAGTTATTCTCTAAGAATACTTCAATAAAATTAGCTGTACGGTCGGGTAAATCAGTTACAGCCACTGCGAATTTTTTAACCCCCATTTCCTCAAACCACTGTTCGAGTATATTTATCATAGGTTCCCTTTGAGTAGGAGTGTATGGGTTGACTTCAAGCATCAATACCTCAAGGTCATCAAGGCCGTCGCGCTTTGCAATCAACGAGGAGTTTTGATTTGATAAAGTTTGGGGTAGGATATAAGAATAGGCATCACCTATCTTTTGTTTATTTTGTACATGATAAAGATAGCCGTCAGTTAGAATGACAAGTATATTTCGGTATCCTTTACGCACGCACTGAACATCAACATCCTTGTTACTGAAAAATCCCCAAATGTCGCATCCTACCCATTGTTTTGCGCTTACTGCATCTTCATAAATCTGACTGAGATTCTTATTGAACTGTTCTTTCATGTTCTTCAACTCGACTTTTTTCTGCTTTATATCGAGCTTTTTCATGTCGATATTTAACCCCTTAGATAGAGTTGAAATTTGCGTATTATCAGGAGTTGGATAGAAGAATACCTGAAAATGATTGTTACTTCCGATTATACCACCGTTAGTCCTACAATCATCGATAAATATATCCGAGAGTTGATCGATAATCTCTAAGTCTCGTTGGGTCTGAGATGGCGTTTGGTTTCTTATAAGTCTATCAGATAAATCGATGAATACTGATATGTTCAGTGGTAATGGTTTCTTATCTACTGAGGTTACCTCCTCATCAAAATCTGAGTCTTCATTGTTAGATTTTGACGATGTACAACACGTGTAGCCAATACCGAAAATTAATACTAATGCTATGATTGTTAAGCTCGCTATTATAAATTTTGTTTTAGACATGTTATATATGATTTTAGTTGAATAATTGATTTACAGTATCGTTATAAATGTTAGTGGCGGTTTCTTGGTTCTTATTTGTAGTGGATAGAGTATTCATCATGGTCATCCAACCGGCAAAAAAATCACTCAATGCAAGTTTGATTATATGTAAATCAAAAAACACGTTCTGAGATAGAGACTGTTCCAAGGCAGCCTTTTCGGCATTGAGTTTATCAATAACTAAATTAGTCTCGTTTAGTTTTTGGTTTTCTTCAATTATGTCTTTTTTTAACTCGTCAATTCTATGCTTGATTTGTCCTATTTCATATTTGTTTGATCGTAAATCTTCATAGGCGGTAAGAGTCATATCAAAAACTATGCCCCAAATTAGATATACAATGAACCCGCAGAATATGACTGCCCAAAAGTTGATATCAACAAAAGCTAATGATGGGCTGAATGATGGCATGTCATCTATCGTCATAAGAACGTCAATATCATATAAATTTTTGCCAATTAGATATGCCAAAATACAATCAAACATAACAGTGATTAATAGAATGCTCCCGGCCTTCAAAAAACGAGTAAATGACTTTGATGTCATGAAATAATGTAGACAATATCCAAGTCCCATAAAAATGATTGGCGCACATATTATGAATACGAGTTCTCCCAATCCGTTATGTAAAGCATTCGGAAGGGCCTGCGGGTCAAACATGGCCTTTCCAACACCAGTTTTGTCACCTGAAAGATAGGATTCTAAAAAGTTTTTAAAGAATGCCGAGTAAAAAGTTGAACTATAAAATATAAATAGATATACAGTTAATATAGCTAATATAATACAGCCAATCCATAGTTTAACACGGGCCATCTTGTTGATTTGGCCATTCTGATTTTTAGCTTCCAATAGTTCAGATGAGAGACTTTCGATATCGTTTTGTAAGTTTTGTATTTTACTAGAAATAGCTTCATTCTTAGTCTTTTCAAGCGAAATTTGGCCGTTCTTTTGGATTAATTCATTTGACAACTGATTTTTACGCTGTTCTTGCAACTCTTTGTCAGAGATTTGACGTTGTTTTTCGCCATTATAGACGCTAAGTAGGAACGGATTTAGGACATTAAGACTTGCGGTAACTTTTCCACAAATCCTTATACCGTAATTCTTATAAGTTTCGTCCTGTATTTTATTGTCAGGACTCGAATTTGCTGAAACTATATTATTGGTTGAAGCCTGGGGTTTAAGGCTAAATATTGACGGAGCCATATTTGTATGTTTTATTGCATTGATAGAATAGTTTGAACAGGTACGCCATTTTTCACACTATCAATAAGCAGTGTTACAATATCGTCAACGTTATTGTCGTCAAAACCCATCTTGAGTGTATATTTCTTTAGTAATTCTATTTCAGCTGGGTCTATAGTGCCGTCGGCCCATGCTATCTGAGTAAGTTCATACAGCAGTGTGATTTTATCGGATAGTTTTTTGGGAACAACAAAAGATGAGCCGGCATCGCGAACTGTTTGGGTTATCTCAGCTACTGTCAAGTTGTAGTTTTCAGTACCGATTTTGTAAAGCATTTCTAATTCGCTCGCATCAATGACACCATCGGCAAGTATCATGCAATAAAGGCTTAGAAAACGTGATTTTAGGATTGGATCCATTGTGATAAAGTTTCTATCGTTTCTCGTTCTCCGGCTGAAACATATTAGAATTAAGCATAAAAAAGGTGTGGAGAACATATCTTGTTTTATCTTAAAGTCAGGTCTTCGCATTACCTTCAGCATAGATAAAACAATAGCCCCACACCGATATAGCTATATAGTCCGCCGTTTCACGGCAGGGTATAAGCATCGATGCAGGTGCTATTGTCATCTCATCTTCATGCTGAAATCAAAGTTGCGAAGTTCGACTTTAGAAGATAAAATATCAATAACACCTTTATGTAGTATGTGCATCTGAAGCAATTAACTCTTTAATGACTTCAGACTACATCGCAAAGTTAATAAAAATGTTATTGTGTGGGGCAAAAAACTATAATATTTTTATAAATCTACTGCAATATTTTATCGTCTCAATCGCGACTAAAACAGCTTGTGATTAGAATATAATACATAGATACTCAGTAGGGACGCGATTAATCGCGTCCGCCGGGCTATTGTGCACGACGTCGCCGCTCTGCGGCTTAGTGGGATGCGCGCCGTGTGGGTGCGATTAGTTATGGTGGTGGAGCGGTAGTGCCGGAGGCACGTGGTTATGGTTAACCGTGCATGACCGTAGGGAGTGCACGGATTCGGCCGCCTACCTTCTCGTGAGTCGCGGAGCGACGATGTAACAAATGCCTATGAGGTGCATGGGCTATCATACGGCTCAGAACATTCCTGCGGCGGGCGTGAAAATTCATGCCCCTACATATAATCGATTGATACTCAGTAGGGACGCGATTTATCGCGTCCGCCGGGAAAACGGTTATTTGCCCCTTTTACAATGGCATCCGTTTACGTGGTCGTCGATGAAGCCGGTGGCTTGCAGAAAAGCGTAGCAGATTGTTGTGCCGAAAAATTTGAATCCGCGGCGTTTCATGTCTTTGCTGATGGCGTCAGATATGGGTGATGATGCCGGGAGTGCGCTTTCGTCAGGTACATCGTTGACGATGGGGCGACTATCGGGAAAAAATCCGATGATGTAATTGTAGAACGAGCCGAACTCGCTGACAATCTCGCCGAACAACCGGGCGTTGACTATCGCGCCATGTATCTTCAGCCGATTTTTTACGATGCCGTCAAACCCGCGCAGGCGCTCCTCGTCGGCCTCGGTCATTGAGGCTACGCGGTGATAGTCGAAGTCGTGGAATGCGCGTCGGTAACCCTCACGCTTGCGCAGTATGGTGATCCAGGCCAGCCCGGCCTGGGCGCTTTCGAGCGTCAGAAATTCAAACAGTGTTTTGTCGTCAGTTACCGGGCGACCCCACTCCTCGTCGTGATACTTTACATACAGCGGGTCGTCGCCACACCATCGGCATCGCTTTGTATTCATTATATATGTTAGTTTGATTGGTTTTGGGTGGGCTCGGCGTAGAGGTGGGCGAGGGCATGGGGGGTGTCGCTTGGTGCGATTGATGCATAGGGTATAATTAGAATAGGGAGCGGCGACGAGTGTGTGTAGTCGAGCTCGAGACGGTCGCTTTTCTCTACAACGGCTTTGAGGTTATTGTTGGTCAGGTAGATGTCGGCGTGGAGCGGATGCTCATCTTCGTCGATGGGTTCGAATGTTACAGTCACGCCGTAATTGTTGATGGTGACACTGTAGGGGCGCGTTAGGGCGGCGGTCTCGGGTTTGAGCAGATAGCTGTAATAGGCTACCATCATGGCCGGTGGTACGAGCATTAACAGCCAGATGAACGCGGCGAACAGGTAGGCAGCATCGTGAAACGCAGCCAATGCAAATGCTACGGCAGGCAATGCCGCTACCCACCACAGTCGCTCAGCGAGCCTTGACATGGCGGCGCGGGCGTATGTGGCGGGTGATACGGTAATCACGTCAGTTGTAACGGCGTTGCTCATTGTGTTGTATAATCAGATGCGGTCAAGAACGGTACCGATGAGGTCGGTGACGGCGGTCTTGTAATTGGGGTTTGCCTCGGTGTTCATGCGGTTGGCGATGATGGTGCAGACGGTCATGGCGCGGTGACCCATCAGTCGGCCGAGGCCTTGAAGCGGCGCGCTCTCCATCTCGTAGTTGGTGACACGGCGACCGTTGTGCTCAAACTCCTCGATTGTACGGTTAAGCGTAGGCGATGCTAGGGGCAGACGCAACTGACGGCCCTGAGGCCCGTAGAAACCGACGGCCGAGATTGTGTTGCCGCGCACCATGTCGTCGCGGCCAATGCGATCCACCAGTTCGGCGTCGGCGTTGACAACGTATGGATTTGCCCACAGGGGATTCCACGCAGTCTTCTCGATGAATGCCTTCTCGAAGTCAAGGTCGGCTACCTCATTGCGGCCGGCGTAGTAGTTGAGCACGCCGTCAAATCCGATGGCTTTCTCGGCAATCACCGGTGTACCTAATTTCAGCTCGGGTTGCAGAGCACCCGATGTGCCGATGCGCACAAGGGTTAGCTGGCGATGCTCGGGGTTGATTTCGCGAGTCTCGAAATTGATGTTGGCGAGTGCGTCGAGTTCATTGATGACTATGTCGATGTTGTCGGGGCCTATGCCGTGGCTCAGACACATGATAGGTTTGCCCTGATAGGTGCCGCCTATGGTGTGGAATTCGCGCGATGATACTTCAAAGTCGCGTGTGTCAAAAAACGATGCTACGATGTCGACACGCGAGGGGTCGCCTACGAGTATGACGCGGTCGGTGAGCATCTCGGGGCGCAGGTGAAGGTGAAACACCGAACCGTCGGAGTTAATGATGAGTTCTGACGAGGGGATAATACGTTTTTCCATGATTTTAAACTGTTTTTAAAGTGGCATCTCACCACTGGGGTGTGTGCCATAGACTGAATATCGGTTATTATGTTAACAATGACGCGGGGTCGATGGTTTGAATTACTTCGTATCGGTTGCCTGGTTGCAGGGTTACTACATTTTTCATTTCGAGGCCTATCATGACTGTCATTATGCGGGCGGCCGACATGCCGCTGGTCGATGCGAGCATGTCATTATCACAGCCGGGTACGGTCATGATGAGGTGTAGTAGCGTGCGCTCGTCGGGTGTCAGGTCGGGTGTCGCCGGTTTGGTCTCGGCGGTTGGTTTGTTCTCTTTGCACTGCCAGCCCATCAGCGTGATGATGTCGTCGGCCGACGTTATGGCAGTGGCCTGTCCTGTGGCAATAAGCTGGTTGCAGCCGACGCTGTACACATCGGTGATGCGTCCGGGCACGGCTGCCACACGCGAGCCGCACTTTGCCGCCAGACGGGCGGTTGCCAATGCGCCGCCTTGGTCGCCCGATTCGACTACCACCAGCACGTCGCTCAGTGCTGCTATCAGGCGGTTACGAGCCAGGAAGTTGTAGCCGTTGACGTTTGCTTCGTGGTCATAGTCAGACAACAGCATACCGCCTTGATGCACCATGCGGCCGGCGGTGTCGCGGTGTACGGCCGGGTAGATGCGGTTCAGGCCATGACCGAGCACGCCTACAGTCGGTATGCCGGCGGCGAGCGATGCTCGGTGTGCCGCCACGTCTATGCCGTAGGCCAGACCGCTGACGGTCACAATGTTGTCGATGCGCGATGCGAGGTCGTTGACTATCTGTTCGGTGACTGTGTTGCCGTAAGCTGTGGCGTGCCTGGTGCCTACGATGCCTATGGTGACCGATGAGTTCAGGTCAACGTCGCCAAGCGTATAAATCATCACGGGTGGCCGCGTGGCGTTGAGCAGTCGGGTGGGGTAGTGTTTGTCACGATACCACACCGGGCGTATGTTGGTCGATTTCAGAAATTCTACTTCGCGGCGAGCTCGCTCGGTGGCCTGATAGCGTTTTTGTATGGGGACGACGGCTTTGGGCACATCGCCTAACGCTTTCAGTTCCAGTTCGGGCGCGGTCATGACAGCCTCGGGCGAGCCAAGGGCCGTTGTCAGCCTGTCGGCCAGGGCGGTGTCCATGCCCGACAGCTTTGATAGCGCGATGCGGGCTGTGAGTGAGTCGTCGCCGGGAGTCATAGCGGTGAGAGGTAAGGCCCGAAGGCTTCGTTGAGTTCGTCACCGCGCGACACGCGGCCCTCGTGTAGAACGACGACCGTAATCAGCGCTTTGACCACAGGTGTTCCGTCGGTTTTATAGATGTCCTGTTTGAAAATGTAGCGTGGGCCGCGACGCGATATGTTCAGGCAGCTTACCATTGTTTCGCCCAGGGTGAGCGTGGTCAGGTAGTCAACTTCGGCGCGTGACAGCACGGGGTCATAGCCTCGCTCGTGCATTTCGCGGAATGAGTAACCTATCGAGTCGCAGAACTCGTGGCGGGTATGCTCAAGGTAGTGCAGATAGCGGGCGTTGTTGACGATGCCCTGCACGTCGACCTCATAGTCTCTTACCTTGATTGTGGTAGTGAAAGTGTAATTATCGGTATTCATGATGTCAAAATTAACTAAAAATTTTTACATGCAAAAGAATGATTGCGGGCATCGTTACCTGCCTCGGTTTAAAATTGATTGAGATGCTATATTTAACAAAAAATAACAATAGACCATGATGGAAAATTTGTAACTTCGCGACAAATCACAAGCAATATCAGTTAGAAATTTAAACTATTACTTAAGATGAGCGTAAGAATATTAGTAGTTGATGACGAGGAGTCTATTTGCGAAATTCTTAAATACAATCTCGAGAAGGACGGCTATGAAGTCGATACTGCTTACAGTGCCGAGGAGGCTCTGACACTTGACATTTCATGCTACTCACTGCTTATTGTCGATATCATGATGGATAAGCTAAGTGGCTTTGACTTACTGCGTAAGATTAAAAACAACGCTGCTACCCAGAAGATACCCGTGATGTTCTGCTCGGCCCTGTCACAGGAAGATGACATCGTTATGGGCCTTAACAAGGGCAGCGACGACTATATTACCAAGCCCTTTAATATTAATGTCGTGCTTGCCCGCGTGCGCACGGTTCTGCGCCGCGCTCACGTCTCGGATACAATTTCTCACCAGATTGACAAGGGACATTACGAGCCCGATATCACGTTCAAGACGCTCAGAATAAACCGTAACGAGAAGCAATGTTACATTGGCGGCGAGCCTGTGGCACTGACTCGTAATGAATTTGACATACTGTTATTCTTCCTTGAGCACCGCAACCGCATACACTCNCGNGAGGAAATTTTGAAGAATGTTTGGCCCAACGAGGTNGTNACCACACGTGCTGTCGATGTCAATATCGCACGTCTGCGTCGCAAACTCGGTGAGTATGGTTCGCACATTACTACCCGATTGGGCTTCGGCTATGGTTTTAAAGAGGAAGTTTAATCTTCAGTCGCGGATATTCATTCCGCTTGTCACCATACTGTGGATTGTGATTATTGCCTTGGGCATAGTCATGTACCGTCATGATGTNGCTACCCGCAAGGAAATGTACATCAGCCAGCTCGATGCGTTCAATAACGTGCTNCTGCGCACCTACAACGACAAGCAACAGGTTGCCGACTATCTTGACTTNATTGATGAGTATTTTAAAGACACTCCGCTCGACGACGTGCTTATTGGTGTCTATGACGGCACTACCGGCAAGTATCTCGACGGCAAGGGNTTCGAGTTNATGCCGCCGTCGCTCGTCGACCAGGATCATGACGGTGTCATCAACGGTAATGATCTTGAGGCTATAGTCATTGACTCGGTTGGTTACAAACCCGATGATGCCTTTTTGTACAAGTCGACCTATTCTCACGACTCGACACTGATTGTGCGCACTATCATGCCGTCAAACGTGTCGATATCGCGTGCCGTGTCGACCGATATGTTCCTGTGGGTCATTATCTTCGGTGTNCTGGTNTGTATCACGGTTATATCTTACCTGATGACACGCCACATNACTCGCAATGTCAGACTGTTGCGTGACTTTGTAGAGCGTGCTGCCAANGATCGCGACTTCGTCACATACGATAAATTCCCCGACGACGAGCTCGGTGACATATCGCGCAAGGTAATCCACATTTACAACGCCCGCAGTGCGGCGGTTGCAGCGCGTGANCACGAACACAACATGGCCCTGCACGCCATCGAGGAGCGTGCCAAGCTCAAACGCCAGCTCACCAATAATATCTCGCACGAACTCAAGACGCCCGTNGGTATCGTCAAAGGCTATCTTGACACTGTAATCGAGGAGAAAGATATGGACGACAATGCACGCCGTCATTTTCTCATCAAGGCCCAGTCNCAGGTTAACCGCCTGTGTGATTTGCTTGCCGACCTGTCGACAATGACACGCCTTGAGGAGTCAAGTTCTCAGGTCAACATCGAGCCGCTCAACTTCAGCGACCTCGTGGCATCGACCATTGAGGACGTAGAGGCCAGTGGCATCGCCGGCGACATGCGCCTCACTATGGCCGTGCCGCTTGACTGTGTCGTGATGGGAAATAAGGCGTTGCTGTCGGGTATGCTTCACAACCTTATTAAAAATGCNATATTCTATTCTCATGGCACAGAGATGGTTGTTAANTGTACCGATGTCAGCGATCACTACTACTCGTTCGTTTTCTATGACGACGGTGTCGGTGTGCCGCCCGAGAGCCTTTCACACCTGTTCGAACGTTTCTATAGAGTCGATACGGGTCGCTCGCGNCGCAATGGNGGTACGGGNCTCGGCTTGCCGATCGTGAAGAGCACTATCATAGCTATGGGTGGTACGATAACTGTNAGCAATCGTCCGGCCGGCGGCTTGCAATTCACATTTACTTTGCCACGACCTAAAGATAATAAATGACAGCAAGATATTTCAAAGTGATAGNCCCGNTGGCNGTGATGCTTNCGGGGCTATTTTCGTGTCAACGCGCGACTGAGCAAGTCAATATTGAAGGTGCGGTGTGGAACACAACTTATTCAATAAAATATNGTGGTGACGTCNCACTTGTTGACTCTATTCACGANATCATGCGNGATGTCGAGTTGTCGCTGTCTCCTTTCAATCCATGTTCGGTCATATCGGCCGTCAACGACAACCGCTCGATGGCAGTAGATTCAAACATCGNGAGTGTATTNGACATTGCGNGCCGCGTCAACGAGCTGNCGCACGGGGCATTTGACCCCACACTCTCACCGCTCATAAANCTATGGGGATTTGGCTACAAGGCNGGAGATTTGTCAGNGCCCGACGATGCTATGATTGANAGCGTGTTGACTACCGTNGGCATTACTGATTGTNGTATAGTCGACGGNNTGATGGTCAAGAAGCACCCCGACACNACCTTCAACTTCAGTGCAGTTACCAAAGGGTNTGGCTGTGACATGATTGCCGCCATGCTGCGGCGTCACGGCGTCGANGATTACCTCATAGAGATAGGTGGTGAGATTGCTCTCAGNGGCCTGAACATGCGNGGCAAGCCGTGGCGTGTGATGATNGANGCGCCGGTNGACAGCGTTGCCGGTCACCAGGGATTGATGACNATTGAGCCGGGAGAGGGAGGTGTGGCNACGTCGGGCAANTANCGCAACTACCGTTACTTGCCCGACGGACATCGCGTAGGTCACACCATCAGTGCCGTCACCGGCCGCCCTGTTGTGACAAANACACTGAGTGCCACGGTGATTGCCCCGGATTGTGCGACGGCCGATGCGCTCGCCACAGCCTGCATGGCGATGCACCCCGACAGCGCCATGACAATGATACGCACACTCGACAATACCGAGGTGATACTTGTAGTGCTTGATGCTGATAACCAATACAAGGTTGTGACAACCGAAAATNGGTNACATTTTATCGCATCGAGAATGTAATTGTCGGCTATTTTTCATAAATTTGCATTAGAAACGTAAGAAACCAATTCGACTTATGAAAATTCTTGTTACCGGGGCAGCCGGTTTTATAGGGTCAGCGGTAGCCGAGTGTCTTGCCGACCGCGGCGACGTNGTAGTTGGCGTTGACAACATCAATGAATACTACGACGTGAGGCTGAAATATGCCCGTCTGCGTCGTGGCGGTTTCGNGTGTGACGCNNCTGNCGGTATTGAGCCTGGTGCNGTATTGGTTTCTGANCGCTATCCCAACTATACTTTTGNCAGNCTTGACATTGCCGACCGTGNNGCTGTCGACAAACTGTTTGCTGACGGTNATTTTGACGCTGTTGTCAACCTTGCCGCTCAGGCNGGGGTGCGCTACTCAATCACTGCCCCCTATGATTACCTGCAAAGCAACATACTGGGCTTTCTNAACATNCTCGAGGGGTGTCGCAATACGGGCGTAGGTCACCTCGTCTATGCGTCNTCAAGCTCGGTCTACGGTCTCAACGGAAAGACTCCCTACAGCGAGGCTGATCAGGTNGATACGCCTGTGAGTCTCTATGCCGCGTCAAAGAAGAGTGACGAGCTTATGGCTCATGCCTATAGCAAGCTATACGGATTTTCGACCACAGGTCTTCGTTTCTTNACNGTNTATGGCCCCTGGGGNCGNCCCGATATGTCGCCNNTNCTTTTCACNAAGGCNATNTTGGCNGGNGANCCNATCAAGGTATTCAACCACGGTGATATGTTGCGTGACTTCACCTATATCGACGACATTGTCAAATGCACTGTCGCCGTCATCGACAACCGTCCGCCCGTCAATGCCAANGGCGTTGCNTACAATATNTATAACATAGGCGGCTCAAACATGGTGCGTATGACCGATTTTATAAAGGAGATTGAAGCTGCCTGTGGTCGTGAAGCCGAGAAAATTTATCTGCCCATGCAGCCCGGCGACGTCTATTGCACGATGGCCGACACATCGCGCCTTGAGGCTCTGACCGGCATGAAACCGCGTGTGACACTAAGCGAGGGTATCAGACACTTTATCGACTGGTATAAATCAGACCTCAACCCAATCAGGTAATCCATCTAATGAAAATTGCGCTTGTAAATTACCGGTATTTCATCTCAGGTGGCCCTGAGAGATATTATTTCAACATCAAGGAGGTTCTTGAACGTAACGGTCACGAGGTGATACCATTTTCGGTCAAGAGTTCCAAGAATTTTGAAACTCCTTACGAAAAATACTTTCTTGAGTCGGTCGACGATAGTGAGTATTTTGCCAAGACGCGTAAGAGTGTGTCGACCGTGCTGAAATCNTTCACACGTATGTTCTACTCGTTCGAGGCCAAGCGCAAATTNACATCACTGCTCCGTGACACCNGNCCCGACCTGGTGTACATAATGCANTATCACAACAAAATATCACCCTCGATAATTGATGCTGCCCGCAATCTCGATATTCCGGTAGTTCACCGCATAAGTGATTTCCAGTACATGTGTCCCAACGCTCTGTTCTACAACGAGCGTACGGGAGTGTGTGAAGATTGCCTCAAAGGCAAGCGGCTAAGTTGTGTGCGCAACAAGTGTGTGATGAATTCGACCGTCTATTCAGCCATCAAGGCCGGCGCCAAAGCCTTGCACGACGCTATGGGCGTGACGAGGCGTGTTGATGCGTTTGTTGTACCATCATCATTCACGCTGTCAAAGCTCAACGAGTATGGCATCAGTGCCGACAAGCTGAATCATATCCCCACGTTTTTCAACATGCGTCCATACGATGTGTCGGCCGTCAGCTATGAGCCATATTTCCTGTATGTAGGTAGGGTAGAGCGCCAGAAGGGTTTGCAGACACTTGTTGACGCTGTCAAGGGTACACGTCACAAGCTGAAGATAATCGGCTTCTCGAACGACGGTTATGACCTCGAACTGAAAAAATCGCTCACCGAGGCCGATGATAACATTGAGTTTCTTGGTCGCATGACATTTGAGGAGATTGTGCCNTATCTGCAATCATGTCGCTGCACTGTAGTCCCCTCTGAGTGGTATGACAATTTCCCCAATGCCATTCTTGAGAGCTTTGCTTATCGCAAGGCGGTGATTGCAACCGACTTCGGCTCGTTGCCCGAACTTGTCGAGAATGGTGTCACCGGTCTCACGTTCAAATATCAGGACGTGGCCGACCTGAGGCGTTGTTTTGATTATATGACCGATAACGAGGCTGATGCACGAGCCATGGGTGAGCGTGCTTTTGAGCTGATACAAAGCCGTTATTCGCCCGATGTGCATTATGATAAGCTCATCAGGCTGTTCGATCGACTTCTTAAATTAAAGTGAGCGGTACACGTCGGCCACCTGTGCCGCAATCGTGTCCCATGAGTAACGCGACAGGTCATACTGCCGTGGTGTCGCTGTGTTGCCGTTCGATAACTTGGCATTAATAGCGGCCGCGAGTGAGTCGACATCGCCTGTCTTGAAGAAGTCGGACGGCTGGAGCTCGTCGATGGTGTTGGCCGGAATGTCACTGACTATCACGTCGAGGTTGTAGCTCATAGCCTCAAGCAGCGCAATGGGCAGGCCTTCGTGATAGGAGGGTAGAACGAACAGTGCCGCGTGTGACATGAGCTGATTTAGGCGCTCGCCCTTGATGAAGCCTGTTAGTACGGTGTCGGTATCGTGTGCCTGACGTTTGAGTGCTGACGAGTATTCATCTTCATGGTCGGCGTCGCCGGCTATGACAAGTTTGTAGCCGAGCTCAGAGGCTTTTGACTGTCCGAATGCGTTTATAAGGTCGTGAAATCCCTTTTCGGCGACAAAGCGTCCCAGTGCTACGATGTATCGCCCAGGCTTGAGACCAAGTGATGTGACGTAGTCGGTGGCAGTTGATTTAGTCGGTTTATTCACGCCATTGAAAATCAGTGATGCGTCGTCGCGATGATACTCGCGTTTGATGATGCCGTTGATAACGTCAGAAATGACGATGACGCGATTGGCGTTTTTGACACCCCAACGTTCGCCGGTCTTGAGTACACATTTGGCCATGCGGCCCCATTTTTTGCGGTCATAGTCGGGGCCGTGGTGGGTCATGACGACTTTCAGACCGAGTAGCCGTGCGAGCGGTATGACAATCGACGGCCCGATGGCGTGACAGTGTACGGCATCGACCCCGAGCCGGCGTGCCTTGATGACTGCAAGAGTCGTGTGTATGATGGCCTCGATTGATTTTTTGCGAGGAGCGTAGATATCAATCAGTTTTACGCCTTTGTACTCAGTGAGTTTGTCACCGACATAGCATGAGCGGCGCATGAGTGTGATGTCAAATCCCATTGCTGCAAGACGTGGGTAGAGTTCCTCGCAATGGGTTTCGACGCCTCCCTGAATGTTGGGAATGCCACGCGTGCCTATGACAGCGATTTTCATTATCGTCNGGGGGGGTGGGTAATGGATTAAAATTTCGGGCGCATGTCACCTTGCGACGGGTCTTGACCTACGTTGTATGGCTCGGTTACAAGACATGGTTTCAGGCCGCGCATAGAGCGNANNTTNTTTTTCANTACCCANTTGGCNGGGTGGNTGATGTANTTCTTCATNACNGGCGANGCNGTACCNACCATCCAGCAGTTCTTGGGACANCGGCTCACTTTTTCGCGGACGCGGGCGGCTTGTTCGCTGTTCCAGATNGTGTTGAAGTCGGCAGTGCGTATNTTGCCCATCGATTCTTTCCAACAACTATCTTCCATACCGTTGCANGGATATATTTCGCCCCACGGGTCGATGAAGAAGTTAGTGGTGCCGGCCTCACACGGTAGCAGACGTCGNNTGCCGTCGATATAGTTGATGAGTCCCATGTTGAAGAATGCACGGAACCACGACTTNGGGTGTTTCTCGGCGAGCTGCATCTCGATGAGNTTNTTGAAGTTATNGGTCACNTCATCGCGGTTGGTGATGCGGTTGTCGGTCTTGTGAAAGTAGTACGAATTNTGGAANGCGGCGGTGGCGAACTCCATGCCCANTGCCTTGGANAGNCTGTAGAGCGAGAGCATNTCGGTCGAGTTGTTGTTTGACACCGTGCAGCCGAAGCCTATGTCCTTGAGCCCCATGTCGCGCAGTTTGAGCAGTGTGCGCAGTCCTTTGTCAAAACCGCCTTGACGTCCACGCAGCTCATCGTTCTTCTCGCTGAGGCCTTCGATCGAAATGCGTATGCCTATTTNGGGGTACTTTTTTGCCAATTCGATGATGCGNTCTTCAAACCACCCTGATGTCGATATGACGATACGGTCGGTGTGACGGTAGCANTCCTCGACAATTTCNGCTATGTCCTCACGTACGAACGGTTCACCGCCGGTCAGATTTATGAATTTGAGGCGGGGAAGTGTCTTTAAGTCCGCTGCGGTAATTTCCNCNTTCTTATCGGTGGGATTTTGCCAGATGTTGCACATCATGCACTTCATCGGACACCGATAGGTGAGTATAATCGATGCGTCGGTTGGTTTAATCGAAGGATTGCTCATCAGATATAAAAAGAAAGTACGTTTAGGGTATAAACGTACTTTCATTACATCTTATTGTGAAATTTATTGAAATATTATCGTGTTATCGGCGCGGACGGCGTGACGAGTTGCGNGGGCCGCGATGTTTCTTGCCNGGGCGCTCGCTTACGGCCTGTTTGAATGTGACCGCGCGGCCCATATCGTCCTCATCGGGGCGNGTGGGCTTGTCGGCGATTACAAAGTCAAGTTGCTTTTTAGCTATGTCAGCTCTTGCNACTTTGATTTTGACTTTATCGCCGAGGCGGTAGCGGGTGTGGGTGCGACGGCCGATCAGGCAGTAATTTTTTTCNTCAAAGTCATAGTAGTCNTCGGCGAGATCGCGCATCGGTATGAGACCTTCACACAGGTTCTCCTCGAGNTCGACATACAGGCCCCACTCGGTNACGCCGGTGATGACTCCGACATACTCCTCGCCAAGACGGTCGGCCATGAACTCGACCTGCTTGTATTTNATTGANGCTCNCTCGGCGTTGGCGGCGAGCTGTTCCATCTCAGACGAGTGTTTNCACTCGTCTTCGAGTTTGTCGATGTTGACGCTGCGGCCTCCGTTNAGGTAGCGTGCCAGCAGGCGGTGAACCATCATGTCGGGGTAGCGGCGTATGGGTGACGTGAANTGGGTGTAGAATTTGAAGCCGAGACCGTAGTGGCCTATGTTGTCGGTCGAGTAGACGGCCTTNGCCATTGAGCGTATNGCGAGCGTCGAGAGGAAGTTNTCCTCGGCACGNCCCTTGATGTCGGCGAGCATCTTGTTAATCGATATATTGATATGCTCNGGGTCGCCTGTGGTCTTGATTTTGTAGCCGAAGGTGGCTGCCACGGTGGCAAGATCCTGAAGCTTACCCTGGTCGGGCTGGTCGTGAACACGATAGACAAANGCTTTGGGTTTCTTGTTGCGTGCCGGGNAGCCTATGACGGTTGCCACAGTCTTGTTGGCCAGCAGCATGAACTCCTCGATGAGTTTGTTGGCNTCTTTCGACTCCTTGAAGTACACNCCTGTGGGGTGGCCGTCGGCGTCGATNTCAAATTTTACCTCGGCGCGGTCAAACTCGACCGAACCGTGTTTGTAGCGCTNGGCACGAAGTATCTTGGCAAGNCGGTCGAGTGTGAGGATTTCGTCCTCATAGTCGCCGTGACCGGTCTCGATAACCTCCTGNGCCTCCTCGTAGGTGAAGCGGCGGTTACTGCGGGTGACCGTGCGGGCTATGCGGGAGTTCAGCACCTCGGCTTTGTCGTTCATCTCGAAGATGCACGAGAATGTGAGCTTGTCCTCGTCGGGACGAAGCGAGCAGATACCGTTGCTCAGATGCTCNGGGAGCATGGGGACGACGCGGTCGACGAGATAGACCGATGTGGCGCGTTTGAACGCCTCGCGGTCGAGTGCTGTGTCNGGCTGCACATAGTGTGTNACATCGGCAATGTGTACGCCTATTTCATAGTTGCCGTTGGGNAGACGTTTGAATGACAAGGCATCGTCAAAGTCTTTGGCGTCCTTGGGGTCGATGGTGAATGTTGTGGTCGAGCGCATGTCAAGNCGNTCGGCAACGACCTCGGGTGTGATGTCTGCACCGATTTTCTGGGCTGCCTTNTCGACGCTCTCNGGGTAGATGTACGGCAGTCCGAACTCGGCCAGTATGGCGTGCATCTCGGTGTTGTTCTCACCGTTGCGGCCGAGAACGTCAACAACCTCACCGCGTGGATTTTTAGCATCGTCGGGCCATTCGGTGATGCGCACTATAGCCTTGTCGCCCGTCTTGCCACCCTTGAGTTTGGTGCGGGGAATGAAGATGTCGGTTGCNAGAAACTTGGAGTCGGTGAGCAGCATGCCGAAGTGTTTCTCGACCTGCAGCGTGCCGATGAAGGTCTGGTCTTTCTTCTCGATTATCTCGACCACCTCGGCTTCGGGCTCGACACCACGGCGNCGTGCGGCTATGTTTATGAGCACNCGGTCGCCGTTGAGAGCATGGCGCGAGTTGCGCTCNGCCACGCTTATGGTCTCNNCGTCCTCGTCGGTGATGACGCTGTTCTTACCGTTCGAGCGGCGCACGAATGTGCCNGATGTCAGGGCGGCATTNCGTCGTGTAGTTTTGTACTTGCCNGGTGTCACCTCAATCAGGTCGCCGTTCAGAGCCATCTCGGCCANGAAAAATGCNACCTGACGCTGCTCAATCGGGGCCGAGGCTCCGACGGCATGNGCCACTTGCTTGTAATTGTATGTATTATTCTGCTGTTGGGCAATCCATTCTTTGATTTTTGCCAGCAGCTTGTCATTATTCTTTTTGGTTAATGAGCGTGCCATGTGTGTTGTTGTGTTGTTATGTGTTGTTGAAACGCCTCATGCTGAAACGCTATACATTATTATATATAACACATGAAGGGGCTGTTTTGTTAAACGAGCGGCCTCACGCGCTGCATGGGGTCGCTCGTTTGTATTTTTAANTTTTNTNACGTCATCAGGCGTCGATGTTGGCATAGTTGGCATGTTCTTCGATGAAGTCTCGGCGCGGGCCTACGTCTTCGCCCATCAGCATAGAGAAGATGCGGTCGGCCTCGGCGGCGTCCTCGATCTGCACCTGTTTGAGCATGCGATATTCGGGTGACATTGTCGTCTCGCGCAGTTCCTTGTCGTCCATCTCACCGAGACCTTTGAATCGGTACACCTTGGTCTTGTCACCGTTGGTGGCGATGAACTGCTGTACCTGCTGTTCGGTCCAGCAATATTCCTCGGTCTTGCCGCGTACACACTTGTACAACGGNGGGGTGGCGAGGTACAGNTAGCCGTGCTCGATGATGGGACGCATGCGGCGGAAGAAGAAAGTCATCAGCAGTGTCGCGATGTGGGCACCGTCGACATCGGCATCGGTCATGATGATGATTTTGTGGTANGCGAGCTTCGAGAGNTTGGCCTCCTTGGGATCNTCGGGTGTACCGATGGTCACACGCAGGGCGCGGAACAGGTTGGTGATTTCCTCTGAGTCATAGATGCTGTGCTCCATGGCTTTCTCGACGTTGAGGATTTTACCGCGCAGGGGGAGGATAGCCTGGAAGTGACGGTCGCGNGCGCTCTTGGCTGTACCNCCTGCCGAGTCACCCTCGACGAGGAACAGCTCACATTCCTCGGCATGACGCGATGCACAGTCGGCGAGNTTGCCGGGCAGGCCNCCGCTGCTGAGGGGCGATTTGCGCTGTACGTTCTGGCGGGCCTTGATAGCNGCGTGACGGGCCTGAGCGGCGAGAATGACNTTCTCGACAATGGTTTTGGCCTGNCGNGGGTGCTCCTCAAGGTANGTGCTCAGGGCTTCGCTCACGGCGGTCTGTACGGCGCCGCTCACCTCCGAGTTACCGAGTTTGGTCTTGGTCTGACCCTCAAACTGAGGTTCCATCACCTTGACCGACACGACGGCTGTGAGACCCTCNCGGAAGTCNTCGCTCGANACGTCNACNTTGGCTTTCTCGAGCATCTTGTTCTCCTCGGCATACTTCTTGAGGGTGAACGTGAGGCCGCGGCGGAAGCCTGTGAGGTGGGTACCGCCCTCGATGGTGTTGATGTTGTTGACGTAGCTGAATACGTTCTCGTTGTAGGTCGTNTTATAGGTNAGGGCTACCTCGACGGGTATGCCCTGACGCTCGGTGTTGAGGTGGATAACATCGCTGATGAGTGACTCTTTGTTTGAGTCGATATACTCGACAAACTCCTGCAGGCCGGTCTCAGAGTAGAACTCCTCATGGCGCGGGTTGCCCTCGGCGTCNAGNTGNCGCNTNTCGGTGAGACTCAGNTGNATNCCGGCGTTNAGGAATGCCAGNTCNCGNAGACGGTTNGCCAGTGTCTCGTAGTTGTAGACGGTCTCNGTGAAGATTGAGCCGTCGGGCTTGAATGTGATTGATGTGCCNGTATCGGTGCTTTCACCCTCGACGCGCAGNTCGGTGGTNGGNTTNCCACAGCTATACTCCTGAATGTAGCAGCGNCCGTTGCGGTGTACCTCNGCGCGNAGATAGGTCGACAGTGCGTTTACGCACGATACNCCCACGCCGTGCAGACCNCCCGACACCTTGTATGAGCCTTTATCAAATTTACCGCCGGCGTGAAGCACGGTGAGCACGACCTCAAGGGCGCTTTTNTGCTCTTTCTCGTGCATGTCGACGGGNATACCGCGGCCNTTGTCGACTACGGTTATTGAGTTATCCTCGTTGATGGTAACGTCGATGTGTGTTGCATAACCTGCGAGAGCCTCGTCGATCGAGTTGTCGACTACCTCATACACGAGGTGGTGGAGACCCTTGGCGCTGATGTCGCCGATATACATCGCAGGACGTTTGCGCACAGCTTCCAGGCCTTCGAGCACCTGAATATTACTCGCGCTATATTCCTCTTTATTTTCAGACATGTGTTATGATAAGTTTACTGTTTTAGAACGTACAAAGTTAATAAAATNNTTGCAANCAGCCAAACAAACAGCCCGGTAATTTGGGGCGTTTTACTCGCAGGTGACGGTGCGNGGATTAAGGCCGCGCAGCAGGTCGGCGGCCTGCATGGAACGCTTGCCGGCGGGCTGCAATGTCTCGATGACGACGGGTTTGTCGGCGCAGTCAACNATGAGGCGGTCGCCGTCNATGGTGACGNGGCCCGGTGTGGTGACACCGACNCCGTCGAGGGGGGTAACTTTGGTTATCTTGACGCTGACGGCCGGAGCGCCCGCAAGCGACATCATGGCCCAGGCGGCGGGGTAGGGCGACAGGCCGCGCACGAGGTTGTGTACCTCGGCGGCGGGACGGTTCCAGTCTATGTGNCAGTCGTCCTTGAATATCTTGGGGGCCGGTGTCGGCTCGGCTCCCTGCAGGAGTTCGTCTTGGGGNACCGGGCGCAGGTCGCCGGCCAGAATGTCGTTGACGGTNTTGAGTGTGAGGCGNGCGCCGATGCTCATNAGGCGGTCNTGCACGTCGCCGACACACTCGTCGGGGCCTATCGGCGTGCGCTCCTGNGCCAGAATGTCGCCGGTGTCAATCTCGTGTTTGAGCATGAAGGTGGTGACGCCTGTCTCNGTGTCGCCATTCATGACCGCGCGNTTGATGGGGGCGGCGCCGCGGTAGCGGGGTAGCAGCGATGCGTGCAGATTGAACGTGCCGAGCGGCGGCATCTGCCATACCACCTCGGGCAACATGCGGAAGGCGATGACAATGAACAGGTCGGCCTGTAGTGAGCGCAGTGTCNCGATAAACTCCGGGTCTTTGAGGCTGACNGGCTGCATGAGGTTGAGGCCGTGGGCCACGGCATATTGCTTGACGGCCGACTGAAGCAGTTTGTGTCCGCGGCCGGCNGGNTTNTCGGGCATGGTGACAACGCCCACTATGTTGAAGTCGTTTTTGACAAGGGTGTCGAGGCTCTCGACAGCAAACTCGGGTGTGCCGAGAAAAACTATGCGAAGGTCTTCTTTTTTCATGTGATGATGCTGTTTCGTGGTTACTCTTTTGGTGAGTCGGCTANGTCGCCGGCAAGCGCTTGCCACAGGTTGTCGTCGGCGGGCACTGGGGCNGTGACCGAGATGGCTTTGTGTGACACGGGGTGCTCGAAACTCACGNGGCGTGCCATCAGCGAGATGCTGCCGTCGGGATTGCTGCGTTTGTCGCCATACTTCAGGTCGCCCTTGATGGGNCAGCCNATGGCGGCGAGCTGNACGCGTATCTGGTGTTTGCGGCCGGTGAGCAGATTGACTTCGAGCAGGTGGTAACGGTCGGTCGACGCCAGGTGTCGGTATGTGAGCCGGGCTTCCTTGGTGTCTTTGCCGGGTTTGTCGTGTGCNTANGANTTGTTGTTGCGCTCGACGGTCGAGATGTAGTGTGTCAGTGTGTCTGACGGCTTTGGTGGCATGTTGCGGGTGATGGCCCAGTAAGTTTTGTGAACCTCGCCCTTGCGGAACATCTCGTTCAGTCGGCTCAGAGCCTTNGATGTCTTGGCNAANATNACNACNCCGCCGACGGGACGGTCAAGGCGGTGAACCACGCCGATGAACACGTTGCCNGGCTTACCGTNCTTCTCTTTTATCCACTCGGCGACGGTCTCCGATAGCGGTTTGTCGCCGGTCTTGTCGCCCTGCACTATCTCGCCGGGCTGTTTGTTGACGATGATTATGTGATTGTCCTCGTAGAGTACTTCCATTGNGGTTTATTGTTTTTTGGACAGTCGTCCTGACTTGTACAGGGCGCCCANCGCCTGTTTGTATAGTCGCTTGCTGCAGCCGAAGAGTTCTTTGACAGCCTCGGGCGACATGTTGTCGTCGACGGGCAATGAACGCTNGGGCGATGCCACATATTCCATTATGCGGTCGGCTATGGGGTCAATCTCGTTGCGGCTGCTCAGCGTCAGGTCGATTTTTCCATCGGGTCTCACGCGGCCTATGTAGGCNGTCACNGTCTGGCCTATNGTGAGGGGTGAGTAGACGGCCGAGTCATAGATCATGCCCATGAACATATTGTCGACGACGGCTTTGTAGCCTATCTCGGTGTGCTGCAGCACGAGGGCCTTGACTGCCTGTCCACACTTGTAGCGTGGCANGGTGTTGCCCAGAAANTTCTCAATCTTGGCCGAGCCTACGACGCGTCCCGACGCGTGGTCGAGATAGACGTAGACNGGATATAGACCGCCGCGGCGCATGGTGGCGCGTTGCTCCTTGAACGGCACGAGCAGGTCTTTGGGNAGTCCCCAGTCAAGGAATGCGCCTATACGGCTCACTTCGGCCACCTGCAGGAATGCGACCTCGCCTACAGTGGCATAGGGGTGGTCGGTGGTAGCCACGGGGCGGTCTTCGCTGTCGGTGTACACGAATACATCTATCTGGTCGCCCACCACGGGGTCGCCGTCGATGTATCGTGCCGGCANCAGCACTTCGTTGCCCTCGTCGTCGGTCAGGTACAGTCCGAAGTCAACGAACCGTTTTACCGTGAGCCTGTTGTATTGTCCTATTTTCATTATTTCTTTTTGATAAAATATTGTACAAATATAACGATTTTAATTGTAATCTTGATTATCTTTGCCGCAAATTCAAGACTATTCTGATGACCGACATTATCNCCAAATATTTTCCCGGCCTGAACGAGCTGCAANTGAAGCAGTTTGAAGCGCTCGGGGTGTTGTACCCNATGTGGAACGAGCGCATAAATGTGATATCGCGCCGCGACATTGACAATCTGTATGTTAATCACATACTNCACTCGCTGGCCATTGCNAAGTTTATGACCCCGGTCGACGGCACATCGTTCATTGACCTCGGGTGTGGCGGCGGTTTNCCCGGCATTCCGCTCGCTATCATGTGGCCTCACTGCAGTTTTCACCTCATAGACCGTGTCGGCAAGAAAATCACCGTGGCGCGGTCAATAGCCGANGATATAGGCCTTGACAACGTGACGTTCACCCACGGCGACGCTGCCGAGTGCAAGCAGAAGGTCGACTTTGTCGTCAGCCGTGCAGTGATGCGCCTCGACGAGCTCGTCAAGATTTCGCGCCGNCTGGTTTCTAAAGAGAGTCACAACGGCTATCCCAACGGTCTTATATGCCTTAAAGGNGGTGATATGGCCGACGAGTCGCGCGGTATGAAGGGCGCCGAAGTNCTTGAATATGACCTCAATAATTATTTCCAAGAACNGTTTTTCGAGACCAAGAAACTTGTTTACGTACCTTTTTAATAATTAGGCTTTATGGGATTGAAACTCAAGGGATTTCAGTGTAATATGTTTGGTGAGATCACCTACATTGTGTGGGACGAAGCCACGTTGCAGGCCGCTATTGTCGATGCAGGCATGTCNAACAAGACCGAACGCGACGCTATCGACCGATTTATCGCGGCCAACGACTTGCAAATCAAATANCTGCTGAATACCCATATTCATTTCGACCACGCCTTCGGCATTCCCTATATTGAGCAGAAGTATGGTGTCACACTCAGTGCCTCGCCGGCCGAGGAGCCTCTCGCGTCGTTGTTGCATGAGCAGACGGTTCAGTTCCACCTGCCAGTGGTNGTCGAGAATGTCAAGATTGANAACTATCTGCGTGCCGGCGATGAGATAAAGCTGGGCGACAGCAAGTTGACTGTGATNGACGTGCCCGGTCACACGCCNGGCGGTATAGCGTTCTATTGTGCCGCCCAACACTTTGTGCTCACGGGCGACTCGCTGTTTCAGGGCAGCATAGGTCGCACCGACCTGTATGGCGGCAGTCATTCGGCGCTTGTCAATTCGGTGAGAGACAATCTGCTCACATTACCACCCGAGACGGTGGTTTATCCCGGTCACGGCCCGGCGACAACNATAGGCCACGANCGCACATTTAATCCTTACCTGTAAGAACTTACGAGAAGCACTCGGCGATGGGGTCGCGGTCGCGGCTATATTCGCGTCCGAGTGCTTTTTCTATAATGTAGGCGAGCGCTATTTTTACGCCCGCAAACGTNAGTCTGAGCTGTGTGCTGGTGCACAGACGGCTGGCATTGAGCATGTACTCGCGTGCCACGCGTGCCGCATCGTCGTAGCGTCCCAGGCGCAGCAGTGTGGCGGCGTACAGCGGTATCGAGTATGCCTCAAACCTCATCTCGGGGCTGTCCTCCGACCGTTCACGCTCCATGAAGTCTATTATCTCGTCGAGCATCATGTTGTCATATAGCAGTTTGATGTAGTCGCCGGCAAGGCGGTACAGTCCGTGTGCCTTGTCGAACGCGCTCATGAGACTGATAGTGGCGAGCTGTGAGTTCTGGGGCGACTCCTCGCTCAGCTGCTGCAGTGTGTTCTCGAGTTCCTCCTCGGTGTGGCAACCCTCGGGCACTGCATAGTCTGCATCGGTGCCGGGTGAGTATATCCTGCTGACGGTCGGGGCGGTGTCGGTCATCTCGTCGTTCCACAGCATCGTGGCCAGATCATTGCGGCCGGCGTTAGAGTATATCTCCGACAGCACATACTTGGCTTCAATCATGCCTGGTGCTACCTCGATGACCTTCTTTAGTAGCGCTATAGCCTCCGGGCTGTCGGGTTGTCGGCTGGCAAGCAGCTGTGCCTCGACAAACTGTTGCATATAGTCGTCGGGAGCCAGCGCCTTGGCATATTCTATGGCGGCCAGACCGTCGTCAATGCGGTTCATGTCGCGGTTCACCTCGGCCAGCTTAGTCCACGAGTCGTGGTTGAACGGGTCGATGCGCGTCAGCTCCTCGCCAAGCTGTATGGCAATTTCGCCGTGGTTTACACGCAACACCCTCATACACTCGCTCAGCGCCGTGTCCTTGTAGCGGCATCGGGCTATGAACTCGTTGTAGTGTTCGGCCAGCCAGTCGTGGCTCAGTGACTGGTCAATGAGGTTGGCAAACTGTATTATCTCCTCGTCTTCTTCAAACGTGTACTCCTCGATTAGCTTCGACAGCTTGTCGTCATCGACCTCCTCGGGTATCTGCGACTTGGCGCGCAGGCGTATGATGTCCCACATCAGCCCCTTGCGCCCCGAGTTGCATTGCAGGTAGTAGTCGAGCGTGGCCGTGTTGAACATCGAGTTGTTGAGCAGGAACAGCCCCTGACGCACAAGCAGCGCCTCGCTGCCGGGGTACAGGCGGTACCCCAGCATCAAGGCGTTGATTTGTGTATGAGTGTCGCTGTAGTCACCGGCCTGGTCAAAGACCATGATAATCTCGTCCTCGTCATAGTACATTTCGAGGGGTTGATCCTTCAGGTCGCGTTTGAACTGGTTGTACAGCTCTTTGTAGTCGTTAGGGCTATCGTTCATGCGATATTATTTTTTCTGGGCTTTCTCCCAGCTGTCTTTAAGAGCGATTGTGCGGTTGAAAACGAGTTTCTCGGGAGTCGAGTCATAGTCGGGAGTGAAGTAGCCTATGCGCTGGAACTGGAACTTGGCGCCCTGCTTGGCATTCTCGGCAATGAACGGCTCGACCTTGACACCTTCCACGACCTTCAGCGACTCGGGGTTGAGCATCTCGCGGAAGTCGCGCTCGGTCTCGGCTGCGGGGTTCTCGACATTGAACAGTCGGTCATAGATGCGCACGGTGGCGTCTACAGCCTGGTTGGCGTCCACCCAGTGCAGTGTGCCCTTGACCTTGCGCTGGCTGCCGGGCAGGCCGCTGCGGCTCTCGGGGTCGTATGTACAATATATCTCCTCGATGTTGCCGTCGGCATCTTTCTTCACACCGGTGCACTTGATAATGTAGGCGCCCTTGAGGCGAACCTCACAGTCGGGAGCCAGACGGAAGTATTTCTTGGGCGGATTTTCCATGAAATCGTCACGCTCGATGTATATTTCGCGGCTGAAAGGCATCTGGTGGGTACCCTCTTCGAGATTTTCGGGGTTGTTGTCCATCTCCACCATTTCGGTCTGGCCCTCGGGATAGTTGGTTATTACCACCTTGACGGGGTCTATGACGGCCATGGCGCGGGTCGCTATCTTGTTCAGGTCTTCACGCACGGCATACTCCAACAGGGCCACGCTGTTGAGAGCCTCATACTTGGTGTAACCGATCGTGTCGATGAAGTTGCGTATCGAGCGAGGGGTGAAACCGCGGCGGCGCATACCCGAGATGGTCGGCATGCGGGGGTCGTCCCAGCCGGCTACAAGACCCTCTTTAACAAGCTGCAACAGCTTGCGCTTGCTCATCACGGTATAGGTGAGGTTCAGGCGGTTGAACTCAATCTGACGCGGACGGTAAGTCTCGTCGGCCAGCTCGTCGACAAAGTAGTCGTACAGCGGGCGGTGAGGCACAAACTCAAGCGTACATATCGAGTGGGTCACACCCTCAAAGTAGTCGCTCTGGCCGTGCGCAAAGTCATACATCGGGTAGACGTGCCACTTGTTGCCAGTGCGGTGGTGGGGGTGGTGTATGATGCGGTACATGATCGGGTCGCGGAAGTGCATGTTGCTCGACGCCATGTCAATCTTGGCGCGCAGCACGTGGCTGCCCTCGGCAAACTCACCGGCGTTCATTCTCGTGAACAGGTCGAGATTCTCCTCGACGCTGCGGTCACGGTAGGGGCTGTTCGTGCCCGGAGTCGTCGGCGTGCCCTTTTGAGCGGCAATCTCCTCGCTCGTCTGGTCGTCAACGTATGCTTTTCCCTCCTTGATAAGGCGTATAGCCAGATCATAGAGCTGTGGGAAGTAGTCGCTTGCATAGTATTCGCGATCGCCCCAGTCAAAACCGAGCCAGTGTATATCCTCGCGTATCGAGTCGACGTACTCTACATCTTCCTTAACGGGGTTAGTGTCGTCAAAACGCAGGTTGCAAGTGCCGCCGAACTTCTCGGCCACACCAAAGTCCATGCATATAGCCTTGGCATGGCCAATGTGCAGGTATCCGTTCGGTTCGGGTGGAAAACGCGTGTTAAGGCGTCCGCCGTTTTTGCCTTTCTTGAGATCGTCGGCAACAATCTGTTCTACAAAGTTTAAACCCTTTGACTCTTCGGGTTCGGTGATAATATTTTCGGCCATTTTAGTGATATGGTTTTATTAAAAATCGCTGTGGTTGCTAATAAAATGCAAAAATAGCAATTTTCAATCATCTCGACACTTTTTACCCCCATTTTTTTTACCCCCGACCCCCATTTCCCGTTTCAACACGTCAGCTTAACCGCCTGCCCGACGTGCCTCCGGCAAGCATACCGTACATCGTCCTTGCCACCGCGACCGTCCATGTCGCCGTGGCAGCGACGGCTATCAATATTATCCTATTCATTTTTTAGGTAATATACTGTAAGGTTCACGTACACCACGACTCAACATAGATTTTACATCGATAAGTTTGCCGTTTTCTATAACCAACCGACTAATAACTAAGGATTCATAAGTCCAGTAACAACTATCGGGTAAAAATATTTCGTCTAACAGTTTCTCGTCCCAGTGTCGTATAGCTCTCATATATGAGTCTTTATATCGGTCATCCATATAGAAGCCGTGGGTGAAAAACGGGTCATCGCCGATATTATATACTTTCATGGAGTCAACCGACGAAACTACCTCACAATTATAAGTAAAGTATCCATTATTATCTTTGGAATAATTTTTACACAGTATTGTGTCATTATGCCAATTAAATTTGAGTGTGTCGGTATTGTTTAAATTCTTATTCAAAAGGATATTAAGGATTATAGGGTAGGCAGTAATGGGAATATAGTTATCACCTTTACGTCTCATTCGACCTTCTTCTTTTGTCATTTGATTAGCGATACTGTATAGTCCAGGTTGTATCAAGTAGTAATTTCCGTATGGCAAGTTGTCAACACTGTCTTTCCAATACTCATACCTAGCAAGTGCTTGTATTTGTTTTTGTGTTAATTCGGGACGATGAGAATTTGCAGGAATACTACCATTCTGATTGCAACCCATAACAACTAAACTGATTGTAATGCAACAAATCAAAGCTATTATTGAAAAATATTTTACCATAATTTAAAGCCATTGAGTTTAAAATTTAAAAATAGATTTGGGGCGTCATTTATTCTCGTTTTCCAATGTGGCATGTATACATCAAGATCTCCATCATAGATGTATACATATGATTCTCTTCGTGGAAATCCATTTTCATAATAGTCGGCATTTATTTATTGTTTTAATCCAATCTGCGTCATTTAATTTTTTTTAGAATCAATGTAATTACACTTGATCATTTTTACATCAACAAGTTTACCATCTTTTATCGTTAATCTACTTACACTATAATTGTTCCCCGAACAAATACGTGCGTCGGTGCGGCATATTGAATCAAGCACAACCTTATCCCAATTTTTAACTGCATTAAAATACTTAGCGTTGGTTGTTAATTCAGTTTTTAGATTGCGCCTCAATACTACACCCGGAAAGTCATCTAATGCAAGCAACGAGTCTTTAGACGATATAAGTTCACACCATTCTCCAGTCGCTATATTAACACAATTTATGCATATAATAATATCATTTTTCCAATTGTATTGAAATGTATCGATGATATGATTCTCGATATCCTTTACAACAAAATTTAGCAGTATCGGATATGCTCCTAATGGAGAAAATGAATCTTTATTCTTTTTTGCTCTACCTTCATCTTCAGACATTTGATTTGCAATCTCATACAACCCCGGTTGAACGGCAAAATAATTGCCGGATGGGAGGTTGTCAATACTGTCACGATACTGCTTGTTTTGTCTGAAATAATAAGCAGTTAGATATGGCGAGGTTGCGTTCAGCAAGATCACAGCTGTAACGATAAAAATAATCGTATATATTTGTTTCATAATAACATTTGTTGATCATTTATCTAACTTTTACGCATATGGCAGCCAAATCAATGCTGATAATTAATAGAATTGAGATAAATATTAACCGATTTTTGTAGCACATACAATTATTATTGTTATTATTTGGCGGAATTTAATAGTGTACTCCAAATAGGTGCCTGAATATTATAATATTTTATGCCTGCATACGATATTCGTTGAGGATATCTTTTTCGGTTGCTAATATAGGTATATATTTTTAAACATATACTAAAAAGCTGAAAAATATATTATCAGGATTTCTTTTTCGCCATCGCTTTTTTCGAGGCGTATCTTGACAAGCGCGTGTTTTTGTATTAACTTTGTGTTATATCCAAAGATTGATTATATGGACTATTCGCAGCTGAAATGTCATTACGACTACATCATAGTGGGGGCCGGACTGTACGGCGCCACGTTTGCCCGCCGTGCCACCGATGCCGGTTACTCGTGCATGGTTATCGAGAAGCGTGACCACATTGCCGGTAACGTGTACACCGAGCCTGTCGAGGGCATAAACGTGCATCGGTATGGCGCACACATATTCCACACGGCCGACAAGCGCGTGTGGGACTTCGTGAACGAGCTCGTGCCGTTCAACCGCTATACCAACTGCCCGGTGGCCAAGGCACCGAACGGCAAGATGTACAATCTGCCGTTCAACATGAATACGTTCTACCAGATGTGGGGGGTCGAGACGCCGGCTCAGGCTCAGGCCAAGCTCGACGAACAGCGCGCTGAGGCCGTCGAGGCGATGCGCGCCGACGGTGTCACCGAGCCTCGTAATCTGCGCGAACAGGCACTGACGCTCATAGGCCACGACATCTTCGAGCAGCTCATCGACGGCTATACGCGCAAACAGTGGGGCCGTCCGTGCGAGTCACTGCCGGCGTTCATCATCAAGCGTCTGCCCGTGCGCATGACATTCGACAACAACTACTTCAACGACCCCTATCAGGGCGTACCCGAGGGTGGTTACACACTGCTCGTAGAGCGCTTGCTCGATGGTGTTGACGTGTTGCTCGACACCGACTTCTTCGACCGTCGCGACGAGTGGATGTCGCGGTGCGACAAACTGGTCTACACGGGGCCCATCGACCGTTTCTATGACTATCGTTTCGGTAAGTTGCAGTACCGCACCGTGCGCTTTGAGACCGAGGTTGTTGAGACGCCCAACTATCAGGGCAATGCCGTGGTCAACTACACGTCGGCCGACGTACCGTTTACCCGCATCATCGAGCACAAGCACTTCGAGACGTTCGGTCAGGCTGTCTATGACAATCCCAGGACGGTGATCTCGCGCGAGTATTCGACCGAGTGGTCTGAGGGCATGGAGCCATATTACCCCGTCAACGACGACGTGAACAGCGCCATCTATACCCGGTATGAGGAGATGGCCCGGCGCGAAACCAAAGTGAAATTCGGCGGGCGACTGGCGCGCTACCGCTACTACGACATGGCGCCGGTGATAGCCGAGGCTCTCAGTGCCGAGCTATAACGATATGAAAATGGCCTCGGTTGCAAACTGCTCCGAGGCCATTGATTTTTTATTTTCCTAAATTATTATTTTACAGAAATTTTAGCGATACGGCGTTCGTGACGACCACCCTCAAATGGAGTGTTCAGATAGATGTCGACCAGTTCCAGCGCCGCTACCGGCTCGATGAAGCGTGCGGGGAGAACGAGTACGTTGGCGTTGTTGTGTTCGCGGGCCAGACGTGCCAGTTCGGGAAGCCAGCACAGCGCTGCCCTGATGCCCTGATGTTTGTTGAGGGTCATGGCGATACCGTTTCCGCTGCCACAGATGCCGATACCCTCGGTACACTCACCTTTCTCTATTGCCTCGGCCGCAGGGTGGGCGAAGTCGGGATAGTCACAGCTCTCGGCGCTGAATGTGCCGAAGTCGACAAACTCTATGCCCTGTGCCTCGAGATAGCCCATGATGATGGCTTTGAGCTCGTAGCCGGCATGATCACTACATAATGCTATTTTTCTCATCTTAATATAATATAGTGTGAATTTATTGTTTTTGTGAAGTGGTTGCCTTGATTCTGACCCATAGCCATGACGGCAGCAGGCGCCACAGCCTTACAAGCAGACCCCAGCGCCAGTCAATATAAGCCACCCGGCGGCCGCGTTCTATCGCTTTGACAATCAGCTTTATCGCATACTCAGGCTGCATTATCATCGGATAGCGGGTCGAGTTGTCGAGCAGGTCGGTGGCTATGAAGCCCGGACGTATGTCGGTGAGCCTCAGTTGCTTGCAATTTATACCCCGTATGCGTGCCTGTTGTTCGAGAGCCGTCATGTAGGTCGACTCAAATCGTTTAGACGCGCTGTATGACGGCGCCGATC
Organism: Bacteroides sp.; assembly: GCA_014802385.1. Taxonomy (GTDB): domain Bacteria; phylum Bacteroidota; class Bacteroidia; order Bacteroidales; family Muribaculaceae; genus JAAVFS01. The sequence goes on along the minus strand of JAAVCJ010000005.1, from coordinate 97,927 downwards.
CGAGGCCCTTGGTGCCGGCGACCGAACTGATCACTACCAGGCGGTTGTCGATCTGACGGTCAAGCGAGGTGAAGTAGTTGAACGCCGTGTCAACCATGGCAGTGAAACCTACACAGTTGGTCATCACCGTGTTGTGTTCAATTGTCGGGTCGAGCGGCAGGTTCTGCTTGCCTATGCCGGCGGCCTGTACGTATATGTTCATACCGCCCAGGCGGTCAATCAGCTCATTGAGCTGACCCGGAGCGTCGGCCGAAGTGATGTCGATTCGGGCGGTGACTATGCGGTCGCCAAATTCGTTGCGCAACTGTTCAAGAGGCTCAGGTCGGCGGGCTGCCACTCCTACATACCACCCCTTGGCGGCAAACGAGCGGGCTATACCCATGCCCAGACCCGACGATGCTCCTGTTATGACAATGCGCTTCATTCTTCTACTTCTTCGGTCGGGTGATAGTGCGGAACGTCGAGCGGCGACGGCATCGGTTCGCCGGGAGTGATTACGGGGCCGGTCTCAACTTGTGTCTCCCGCTTACCCTTTAGTGGCAGAGTGTAGAATACCGACAGTGACGCACCCAATGCCGAGTTGCGTGTGCCGAATCCCGGCACATACCACGCGTTGCCGTATGTCGTGGGGCTCTCGTGAATGACGCGGTGGTAACGCAGCGTCCAGCCCATTGATATATTCTTGTACAAGTTGACTTTAAGTCCGAACAAGAATTCGAGATAACCTGCCGTAGCGTTAATATCGGGAAACGGTATTGCCGACGGTTCGCCCCAGTAGTCGTTGGTCGAGTTTACATCGCGCAATGTCCACTTGAACGGAGTGAAACCGTATCTGATGCCCGCAAAAATCATGTACGCCGGATTTGAGTTGTACAAAAAGTTGTAGTCCAGACCTATCTTGAAATATGGCGCCAGACCCTGGTGATAGGTATAGTTGTTGTCGGCCGGCGTGTTGTTGGCATTGCCCAGACCGAACTCAAATGCCGCGATATAGCGGTTGTGCATGTTGAAGTGGGCCGAGAAGCCTATCAGGCCGTAGCTTTGACCGAATGCCCTCATCAGCGGATCCCACAGGTTGACACCGACCGATGCGTCATACACCAGCGGGTAAATCATCGGTGGCACCTTGGGCATAGCCGTCGAGTCGACAATTTCGCGTCCGGTGATGGTGTCAACCAGCACCACATTGCCCTTGTCGTCGCGATACTCTACGAGCTTCGAACGGTCAATCGAGTCGACGGACAGTTTGTTCTCGTTGCGCGACTGTGTGGTGGTCGCCGCGTTGCTCACAGGCGTCACGTGGCGCTGAGCCGCAAGTTGTAGCGATGCGGCGGCAGCGATTGTGAACACTAATATGATGATGTACAGGCGCTTCATTAGTCGTTGGTCTGAGTTCTGAAATATATACCCATGCGCTCGACATTTACATTGTTTATTAGCGAGTCGGGCAGTGCCACCGAGTCGATGAGGTGGCGCGTATAGTCGAGGCGCTTGATGCTGTAACGGTACATGGCGCCACACTCCTCCGAGGCAAAGTAGGGCTCGCTCGTGTATGTCAGGCTTATCGTGTCATTGAGACGTGGGTCAGACAGTGCCTTCGACGCATAATGCAGACAGAAGGCCGTCTCGGTCTCACGTGACCTAAGCGGCAGATACACCTGGCTCGCGCGCTCATTGACCGTCACTAACAGCGAGTCGTCGGGAGCTCCCACGCCGCCCAGTTCGAGCGAGTCAATTGAGATGGCCCGTCGGTCGCTCGACGAGTAAAAGCCAGCCAACAGCAGCGAACTGCGGTTGTCGGTACACCCCGTCGTGTTACAGCTGGCGACGCTCACAGCCACGATGGCAGGCACGGCTATTGCGGTCAGTCGGTTAGCGAGTCTCCGTGTCATCGTTGTTGGTAATTTCGGTTTCAATCTCGTAGTCATTGCGGCGAGTCGAGTTGCGGGCTATCAGTTCACCGATGAACCCGGTGAGGAACAGCTGAGTGCCCAGTACCATTGTGGTCAGAGCCAGGTAGAAGTATGGCGACGACGTCACAAGCTGATAGGGCGTGCCGGTGTGCATGTGCCACAGCTTGCCGAAGCCCACAATCATAACTGCTATGAGGCCGATGAAGAACATCAGCGAGCCCAGCAGGCCGAAGAAGTGCATCGGTTTGGCACCGAACCGCGACGTGAACCACAGTGTCATCAAGTCAAGATAGCCGTTGACAAAACGGTCAAGACCAAATTTTGACTTGCCGTACTTGCGCGCCTGGTGGTGAACTACCTTCTCGCCAATGCGGCTGAATCCCGCGTTCTTGGCCAGGAACGGTATGTAGCGGTGCATGTCGCCGTATATCTCGATGCGCTTGATGACCTTGTTACGATAAGCCTTCAGTCCACAGTTGAAGTCGTGAAGGTTTTTGATACCACTCACCTTGCGGGCCGTTGCGTTGAACAGCTTGGTGGGTATAGTCTTGCTCAGCGGGTCATATCGTTTCTGCTTCCAGCCCGACACCAGGTCATATTTATCCTCGGTTATCATGCGGTACAGCTCGGGTATCTCGTCGGGTGAGTCCTGCAGGTCGGCGTCCATTGTGATGACAACATCACCCTTAGCACGCTGAAAACCCGTGTTCAGGGCCGGCGACTTGCCATAGTTGCGTCTGAAGCACACGCCCTTCACAGCCTTGTTGCGGCGAGACAGTTCCTCAATCACCTCCCACGAGTTGTCTGTACTGCCATCATTGATGAACAGTATCTCGTAAGTGAAGCCATTGGCCTTCATCACGCGGTCAATCCAGGCCTCGAGTTCGGGCAGCGACTCGGCCTCATTATATAGCGGTACTACGACTGAAATATCCATATTTAGTGTTTTTTATAAACGACTCTTATCAGCATTGAGAGTATCATTGTCAGTATCGACCCCGAGAAAACCACCAGGCACACCATCTGCAATGCAATCTCGCTCGGGTGGGGTATGGCGCCGTTCTCGATCATGAGCCTCAGTGCGCGGGCGTTGGCGTGTCCCTTTTCGGTGCCGGCGGTGTCCCACACTGTCGCCTGATGTTCGAGTGCGCCGAGCATGATGTCTGGCGCCACCCACTTCAGGTACACGAATGTAGCCAATGCCAACAGTATGCCGCCAAATGCCGACGCAACGATGCCCTCGGTCCACATGCCCGAAAACGGCATGGTTCTGAGTGACTTGTCCCACGTGCGCTTCAACATTATCCACACTGTCACCGGCACACCGATGGCCGAGAGCAGGCACACGAACGACAGCCACGGCAACCGCATGGCATACAGGCCGCCGAAGAATGTGATGCAGTAGAGCGCACCCAGCACGAGGCCATAGTCGGCGGCAATGTTGATTAATGTTTTAGGCTTGGCTTGCATATACAGCGCAAAAGTAAGAAAAAAAGTTCGTATCTTTGTGCCACAAGAACGAAAATCATCACCGACATGCGCATCGACTTCCTTACCGTACTCCCCGAGATGTTTGACTCGCCCCTGAACTGTTCGATACTGAAACGCGCTCAGAACAAGGGGTTGGTCGAGTTTCACGTGCACAACCTGCGCGACTACACCACCAACAAACACCGCAAGGTCGACGACTACCCGTTTGGTGGCGAGGCCGGCATGGTGATGCAGGTGCAGCCCATCGACGCCTGCATCTCGGCACTCAAACGCGAGCGCGACTACGACGAGGTCATTTTCACGTCGCCCGACGGCGAGGTGTTCGACCAGCCCATGGCCAACAGCATGTCTATGCTCAACAACATCATCATCTTGTGCGGCCANTACAAGGGTGTCGACTACCGTGTGCGCGAACACCTNATTACNANAGAAATATCAATCGGNGACTATGTGCTCACCGGCGGCGAACTGCCGGCCATCATCATTTCCGACGCCATCGTCCGACTTATTCCCGGCGCTATCGGCGACGAGCAGAGTGCNCTCAGCGACTCGTTCCAGGACAATTTGCTCGCTCCGCCCGTCTACACNCGTCCGGCCGACTATAACGGCTGGAAGGTNCCTGACATATTGCTCTCGGGCCACGANGCCCGCATTGCCGACTGGCGCCAGGAGCAGGCCATGGAGCGCACNCGCCGCCTGCGTCCCGACCTCCTTCAGTAATCACACATATTATTATACAGTAAGTCCCGCCGACGTTCATTCAAGATTGTCGACGGGACTTGGTTTTTTGTATATATTACAGCTTATACAAACAACCTATTTCNTATNACGGCGGGTNGATGCCTTGACCGTACCGTCTTTTACTGCTATATCGGCCCCGTTTAGGGTGGCACGGCGTGTTGACCGTGCCGGTGTGAAATTGAACTTGTANTTGGGNTGGCCGTTGACATCGAGACGCAGGGTTCCGTTGTNGTCAGTAGCCATCACGTTGAGTTTGGCGAGCGATGAGAACATCAGTTTGCCGTCGCGTTTGAGCGAGCTGCCGTGGTTGATGAACAAGTCNCCGCGAGCNGGGTCTTCGCCCTTGCGGTANGTCACTGCNAGCAGGTANGCATCGGTCTGCCACCCGTCAGCCTCNATCCANGAGTTGAGGTGCATCAGTCGTCCGTCGGCGAGCTGATTGATGTAGACATCGGTGATGGTGTCACCGTCCTCGATGCGCACNCCTATCCAGTCCTTACCCTCNATGCGTGTGGTGGCNGGCAGNNNCTTTTGTGCAACCGAGTCCTTGAGCATGATGGCTGTTACACCTTTTATGCGGTCAAATTTTCNGGGCAGTTTCAGCGAGTAGTATTCTTCGGTGCCTTTCANGTCTTCGGTCGGGCCTTCGAGCACNTCCCAATAGAGCATCTCGGGATAGTCGTGAACAAATCCCGACGGAGCCAGTGGCTGGGGATAGATAGCGCGNATNACTGCCGCCGACTCGCCGTTGACAACCTCCAGGTCGCCGCCNCGTTTGGTCACNGTGCCTCCGGGGTGCCACAGCCACTCCCATTCGCCGGGTTGGTGGGCATGCAGGTCGTCGATTACGAGAATGGTGTTGCCTATCCACAGGAANGACCTCAGATTGCGGTCGAGCTTGTGGCTCATGGGGCCTGTGCCGTCGGCAAGCACATACTTCATGTTGCCGCCGTCAAGCAGGTTGTTGACACTNCCGGGCAGCGACGAGCCATGATACTGCTGNTAGCGTGGCTGNCCCTCNCCGTCGATTTTCACCACGTTGTGGGCGTCCGACTGGAAGAAGTAGTTGCGNTATTCGGGNNTNCCGTAGCTCGAATTGCCGGCGTCNTTGATTATGTCGACACCCTTGTGGAACACTATCATTGAGTTGGCGTCGGCGTGNGCATGGTTCCACGTCATGCCGCTCTTGACCACGAGCATCGACGCGTCCTTATTCCATGAGTCGCGCAGTGTGGCCCAGCCGAAGTCGCTCCACTGTTTGCTCAGCGGCATGTCGGGAGTNGACGGTGCCTTGTCGAGCGACGGNGTGTACAGAAATCCCATCGGGAATGTCAGCGGCATACCCTCGCGGTGCTGCCCGGCCTCAATCTGGGTGGCATACCACAGCGTGGCGGGGTCTTCTACACCCATCGCGTAGGCCAGCAGCATCGAACTTTCGCCGGTCACGTTCTTGTGGCTGTCGCCGAGGTTGATGCTGTAGAGTTGTCCTGTGCGGGGGTAGGCCACGTGGCAGAAGAAGTCGGGTATCAAGGCCATCTGGGGTATCTCCTCGAGCTTGGCACCGGGGTGTGAATTGAGCCACGCCATACGCAGCAACAACGCCTCGGTGATGCCGAAACTCGCGTAGTTGATTGACTCGTACATGCCACCGTNGCGGTCAAACGTGCGCGGCTTGGTCTGCATCACGTCGCCGGCAAAGTNAAACCACTCGGGCAGNGCCTCGACNGCCATCTCGGCNAGGCGGGCGGCCTCGGGGTGCTCGTTGCTGATTGCCAGNGCCAGCAGGCCACCCATACCTACACACGANGTCCACCAGTTGTGNCCCATTGAGTTGAGCGAGTGTATGCGGGTNTCGTCAACGAGCCAGTCGCCGAGCAACGGTTCAACGGCCAGNCGGTAGAACTCGTCGGCCAGGTGCTTTCGTTCGGCGGGNGTCAGGTNGTTGTATATCGCGTCGTAGGCCAGAGCCATCTGGAANGAGCGGTGAGCCATCTGCAACTCACTGCGCCACGCGGGGTTGCGCATCATCATTTCGCCNTTGGCCCACGACTGNGTTTTGGCTATGTTCATCAGCATCGACTTGAGCTTGTCGCTGTAACGTTTGTCGCCTGTCAGTTGATAGGCCAGCGCCATGTACTCCATCTTCATGATGTCGTTGCGCTCCAGTTGGGCCTCGGCAGTCTGCATTATCGACTCGAGCGCGGCGCCCCTNAGGCTGTCATTGCGTGCCATGTTACCGGCCNGCTCGACACGCTGTGGAGTGAANAGCAGTGACGGGTGCTTAATCGCGGCCGACATCGGGCCGGCTGCAATCATTGCCGAAATGGTGGCTATTATAAGTTTTTTCATATTCTTATTTGAATGTTACATTATCGACATGCTCGCCTATATAGATGCGGGCCAGGTCGCTTGTCTTGTACCACGCCGGTTTGCCGGGCATGTCGTCGCTGTACTTCACGCCGTTGATTACCAGATTGTCAAANACCACGTTCTTGATGCGGCGCGTCTCGTCATANCCCAAAATCAGCGATATTTCAGAGTTGTCACCATTATAATATATGTTTTTGAANGTGACGTCCTCGATGCCGCGGCCGGGTGCGCCACAGTATTTCTTGTTCCAGCACAAGCGCATGCTCAACAGTCGGCCCTGACGGAAGTTCTCGATGCGNAANTCCTCGAACGTCACATTCTTGACCAGGTTGTTGTCGCCNACGTCAATCGACATCACGCCCTGATAGTCGAGTTGCATCTCCTTACAGTCGAGCACGTCGATATTGCGGTACAGCAGGTTGACNGCCGAGTCGGGACGCTCGACGTTGCCGTGCAGNCCTATNTCGATTACATGAGCCACGTCGGCCCACAGTGTCGAGTTCTCCATCGTGATGTTTGACGCGCTGCCTTCGTAGCCCTTGCGTGTGCAATAGACGGTNGTGCAGTCGTCGCTCGTGCGCGCAAACACATTGTCATAGTGTACGTTGCTCGACGCGAATACGTTGAANCCATCGCCCCAGCCGTATGAGCTAATCACCTTAACATTGTTTATTTTGACCGANTCNCTGCCGCCCACGGGGAGCTGTGTGGTCATCAGNCCGTCTATTTCCACATTGCGTGAGTAGCGCACCTCGATTCCGCAACCGCGTTTTGACGGATANACCACNCCACGGCCCCACATCTTGACATNGCTNACCGAGTCGATATAAATGAAACCGTCGATATATGCACCGCCGGCTATGTAGACACGCTGGTTGTCTTTNACCTTGAGCGGTTCGTCGAGTTTGTGGTATCCCGGNGCAAAGTANACAAAATTGCGGTCTTTTTTCAGTTTTTTCAACTCTTTGGCCGTAGGNACATTCTCCTGAACGGGGCCTGCAAAGAGTTGTAGGTTGTCAAAGATGTCACCGTTCACCTCGACCGACAGNTTGCCGGGCTNAGTGAGCANAAAAGTCATCGTGCTGTCGCTCACNGTGGTAGCGATTTGGCGTGACAGCGGTCTCACACGACCCTCGTCGATGTGGCGGCCGCGTGCCGTCACTCTCACCTCCACGCTGTCGGTGAAGTCGAATATNGCCATCGACGAGTTGCGCACCGAGTGCTTGCCGTCGACCGTCTCGTCNACCTTGACATTATATACATCGACGGGCAGCCATGAGCCGTTGTCGTTAACCTCNACCTTGAACGAGTTGTTGAGCGGAGCNTCGGCGGGTGCCGGGTATGTGACCACATGTGCCGGCAGCGAGCAGGCCACTGCAGCAAGTAACATGGTAAAGACAGTTCGTTTCATATTCTGTTAGATTGATTTTTTTTCTAAGAGACAATACGTTTCACATGGTCACAATACTCAACGCGGTCGGCAACTAAATATTGGCGGCCGTTGTTATATTGGCAGAATTTCCTTTGCAAATATAACGAATATGTCACAGAATAAGAAAATCGTCGATGGCTGCACCGCGGCCGCCTATGTAGCNTATGCNTTGAGCGATGTCGCCACCGTTTATCCCATNACTCCAATAGCCTCGATGGGCGAGACTGCCCAGAAGTGGGCCATGTCGGGTCTCAAGAATATGATGGGACAGCCCCTTCAGGTCAAGGAGATGGAGAGCGAACTNGGTGCTGCCGGTGCCACTCACGGCGCCTTGGCTGCCGGCGCGCTCGCCACTACCTTCACCGCTTCACAGGGCCTTATGCTGATGATTCCCAACATGTACAAGATTGCCGGCGAGCTGCTTCCGGCCGTGTTTCACGTCGGGTGTCGTTCGCTTGCCACTCACGCGCTCTCGATATTCGGCGACCATCAGGACGTCATGGCATGTCGTGCCACGGGGTTCGCCATGCTCGCGAGTGCCAATGTTCAGGAAACCCACGACCTTGGCATTGTGGCCCATCTNGCTGCCATCGAGGGCAGTGTGCCGGTGCTTCACTTCTTTGACGGCTGGCGCACGAGCAACGAGATGTCGACCGTCTCGCTGCTCGACTATGACACGATTTTCTCACTCGTCGACAANGACAAGGTGCAGTCTTTNAGACGTGCGGCTATGAACCCCGAGCACCCCGACCTGCGCGGCTCGGCCCAGAATGCCGACGTCTATTTTCAAAATCGCGAGGCTGCCAACCGCTACTACGATGCCTTCCCGGCCATAGTCAAGGCNCAGATGGATAAGCTTGCAGCCGTNACCGGCCGTCACTACAACCTTGTCGACTATCATGGCGCTCCCGATGCCACCGAGGTCATCGTGGCTATAGGCTCCAGTTGTGACGTCATTGCCGAGACTGTCGACTACCTCAATAGCCGTGGTGCCAGGACGGGCCTTATCAAAATTACCCTTTACCGCCCGTTCCCGGCTGCTGATTTTGTAAAGGCTATTCCCGACACGGTNAAGACCATAGCCGTGCTCGACCGCACCAAGGAGCCNGGCTCACAGGNCGAACCATTGTGCCTCGATGTCGCTGCCGCCGTGCAGGAGTCGGGTAGGGTNGTNCGAGTCATCGGTGGCCGCTACGGACTCAGCAGCAAGGAATTTGANCCCTCNATGGTCAANGCAGTCTTTGACGAGNCTGCACGTCCTGATGCCCGNCGCCGCTTCACGGTCGGCATCAACGACGATGTCACCCACCTGTCGCTCGATGTTACTGACCACATTGACCTTGCCGAGCCCGGACTATTCCAGGCCCGTTTCTACGGCATGGGTTCTGACGGAACAGTCGGAGCCACCAAGCAGGCCGCTCACATCATCGGCGACAATACCGACAAGTACGCCCAGGCCTATTTCCAGTATTCGGCCAAGAAGTCGGGTGGCTACACCGTCTCACAGCTGCGCATCGGCGACGCCCCTATTCGCGCTCAGTATGGCATCGAGGCTGCCGACTATATAGCCTGTAACAAAGATACTTATGTCGACCGCTTTGAGCTTGTCGAGTACCTGCGTCCNGGNGGCACGTTNGTGCTCAATGCCTCATGGACGGCCGACGANCTCAACGACCGCCTGCCTGCATCGTTGCGCCGCGCCATCGCTGCCAAGCAAGCTCGGTTTTATANCATTGATGCCCAGTCTATTGCCGCTGNCAATGGCCTCGGCGTGCGCATCAACATGATAATGATAGCCGCGTTCTTCAANCTCACGTCNGTGATACCCTATGACANGGCTATCGGACAGCTCAAGAAGCTCATAACCNCTACCTACATGCACGAGGGCGCCCAGGTGGTCGACCGNAATATCGCTGCGCTCGCCGCGGTGCCCGATGCAATCAAGCCTGTCGACTATCCCGCATCGTGGGCCGAAGCTGCCGACCCTGCACCCGTGGCCTCGGACGACGACCGTCCNGAGTTCGTCACCAGGATTGCCGACCCGTGCAACCGCCTTGAGGGTAACAGCCTGCCGGTGTCGCTCTTCGACCCCGCGGGTATCATGCCGGCCGGAACGACNGCCTACGAGAAGCGTCGCATCGCGATAAACATACCTCAGTGGNACCCCGANAAATGTGTCGAGTGTGCGCTGTGTTCGCTTGTGTGCGCCCANGCCGCCATCAGGCCGGTGGTGATGACCGCCGACGAGGCNAAGGCCGCGCCTGCCGANTTTGTGAGTCGNCCTATGGGTGGAGCCTCNGCCGGCAAGGGGNTGTTATATCGTATTCAGGTCTANCCCGAGGACTGCACCGNCTGTGGGTCGTGCTCGGTNGTCTGCCCGGGACATGCTCTCACTATGGTGCCTCTCGAGCCCGAGATGCANAAGCAGATTCCGCTGCTCGANTTCGCCCGGAAACACGTCANGCCCAAGGGTGGACTGGAGCCCCGCCANACNATACGCGGNTCNCAGCTCTACGANCCGCTNCTCGAGTTCTCGGGTGCGTGTGCCGGCTGTGGCGAGACCCCGTACGTCAAACTGCTCACCCAGCTNATGGGCGAACGTATGCTCATAGCCAACGCCACCGGCTGCAGCTCGATATGGGGCGCCAACTTCCCGAGCAACGCCTACTGTACCAACTGTCACGGCCACGGNCCGGCGTGGGGCAACTCACTGTTTGAGGACAACGCCGAGTATGGTTTCGGTATGCTTGTGGCTGTCGAACAGCGTCGTGACCGTCTNGCCCTCGCGTGCAAGGCCATCGTGGCCGACAAGACGGTGCCTGCCNCNGTCAGTNCCGCCGCGTCGGCATGGCTGGCNGCCAAGGACGACNCCGCCACGTCGTTTACCGCCGGCCGTGCATTGCTCTCGGCCATCGCGGCTGCTCCACAGTCACCGCTNTATGAACCTGTCACCGACGGTGCCGACATGCTTGCNCGCAAGTCGGTATGGGCTATCGGCGGCGATGGCTGGGCCTACGACATTGGCTTTGCCGGCCTTGACCACGTGCTCGCCCAGAACAAGAAAATCAACATTCTCGTCATGGACACCGAGTGCTACTCCAACACCGGCGGTCAGATGTCAAAGGCCACACCNCTCGGTGCCGTGGCCAAGTATGCCGCCGACGGCAAGCGCACGTTCAAGAAAGACCTTGGCCGCATGATGATGACCTACGGCAACGTCTACGTGGCGTCTATATGCCTCGGTGCCAACTATCAGCAGGCCATCACNGCCATGATGGAGGCCGAGGCCTACGACGGCCCCTCGATTGTGATAGCCTACTGCCCGTGCATCAATCATGGCATTCGTGCNGGCATGGGNCACGACATCATCGAGGAGCGCAACGCCGTCCTCTCGGGNTACTGGCAGCTCTACCGCTATAATCCGGCACTCGCCGCTCAGGGCCGTGAGCCGCTCACTGTCGACATGGCNGCCCCCGACGGCAANCTCGTCGACTTCATCAACGGCGAAGACCGCTATGCCGACTTGCGCATGATCGACCCCGCCACAGCTGCNGTCCTGCANCCNGAGCTNCAGGAACATGCCGAGGGCATATATGACATTCTCGCCGCNGCGGCCAAAAAACAGTNACTCNATTTTGGAATNTTAGCTATAATTGTTACTTTTGCACGACTTTTGTAANAAATANACTGTNTATAGATGATAATTATAGCTTATGAGCGATAAAATATTTGTTTTTGANACTACACTGCGCGATGGCGAGCANGTGCCGGGCTGTCAGCTCAACACCGTCGAGAAAATCGAGGTGGCCAAGAGCCTTGAGGAGCTCGGTGTCGACGTTATCGANGCCGGATTTCCGGTTTCGAGCCCNGGCGACTTCAACTCGGTGGTCGAGATTTCAAANGCCGTCACNTGGCCGGTGATATGTGCCCTCACACGNGCCGTTCCAAAGGACATTGAGGTTGCGGCCGAGGCGCTTAAGTATGCGCGACACAAGCGCATACACACCGGTATCGGCACCTCCGACTCTCACATCAAGTATAAATTCAACTCCACCCGTGAGGCNATTATCGANCGTGCCGTCGCTGCCGTGGCCTATGCCAAGAAGTTTGTCNACGACGTACAGTTTTATGCCGAGGACGCCGGNCGCACTGACAATGAGTACCTTGCCCGCGTTGTCGAGGCTGTCATCAAGGCCGGNGCCACGGTTATCAACATTCCCGACACNACGGGCTANTGTCTGCCGNCNGAGTTCGGCGCCAAGATCAAATATCTNNTCGACCACGTTGACGGCATTGANAAAGTGGTAATCTCGACCCACTGTCACAANGACCTGGGCATGGCCACGGCCAACACAGTGTCGGGCCTCATAAACGGTGCCCGTCAGGCCGAGGTCACCATNAACGGCATCGGCGAGCGTGCCGGCAACACNGCGCTCGAGGAGGTCGTAATGACCCTGCGNTCCCACCGCGAGCTGGGACTCGATACCAACATCAACGCCACCCGCATCAGTGCTGTCAGCCGGCAGGTGTCGAGCNTGATGAACATGCCNGTGCAGCCNAACAAGGCTATCGTGGGCCGNAATGCGTTCGCCCACTCGAGCGGCATACACCAGGACGGCGTGCTCAAGAACCGCGAGAGCTACGAAATCATTGACCCCAAGGACGTCGGCATCGACGAGAACTCGATAGTGCTCACCGCCCGCAGCGGCCGCGCAGCCCTCAAACATCGCCTTAACGTGCTTGGTGTCGAGCTCGACAAGGACACGCTCGANAAGGCCTACGAGGCGTTCCTGCGTCTGGCCGACCGCAAAAAAGAAATTACCGACGACGACGTGCTGATGCTTGCCGGCGAACACCGCCAGAACCANCGCATCAAGCTCGACTACCTCCAGGTCACTTCGGGTGTCGGCATCAAGTCGGTGGCCAGCGTCGGCCTCAATATCGCCGGCGAGAAGTTCGAGGCTTGNGCTACGGGCAACGGNCCTGTNGACGCCGCTATCTCGGCAATCAAAATCATCATCAGGCGTCAGATGCTCGTCAAGGAGTTCCTTATCCAGGCCATCAANAAGGGTAGCAACGATGTAGGCAAGGTACACATGACCGTCGAGCACGACGGCCGCCAATACTACGGTTTCTCGGCCAACACCGACATCGTCGCGGCCAGTGCCGAGGCATTTGTCGACGCCATTAACAAGTTTGTGATATGAGCGAGCCCAAGACTCTGTTTGACAAGGTGTGGGACGGCCATGTGGTGACACGCGTGGCCGACGGCCCCGACCAGCTGTACATCGACCGTCACTACTGTCACGAGGTCACGTCGCCTCAGGCGTTTGCCGGTCTGCGCGAACGCGGACTCAAGGTATTCCGCCCCGAACGCACTTTCTGTTCACCCGACCATAATATTCCCACCTACGACCAGGATTGTCCCATCGCCGACCCNGTGTCGCGCCATGCCGTCGAGACCCTTGAGGCCAACGCGGCTGCCAACGGGCTCGCCTACTATGGGCTTGGCGACGAACTCAACGGCATCATTCACGTGATAGGCCCCGAACAGGGACTCTCTCTACCCGGCTACACCATCGTGTGCGGCGACAGCCACACNTCTACTCACGGTGCTGTCGGTGCCGTGGCGTTNGGCATCGGCACGAGCGAGGTCGAGATGGTGCTCGCCACTCAGTGCATACTCCAGCCCAAGCCCAAGTCTATGCGCATNACCGTCAACGGCAGCCTGCGACCCGGCGTGACAGCCAAGGACGTCGCCCTNTACCTCATAGCGCGTCTCGGCNCCGACGGCTGTACAGGCTACTTTGTCGAGTATGCCGGCGAGGCCATACGTTCGTTGTCGATGGAGGGGCGCATGACCCTCTGCAACATGTCTATNGAGATGGGTGCGCGTGGTGGCATGGTAGGCCCCGATGCCACGACTGTCGACTATCTGCGAGGTCGCCTGCACGTTCCCGACGGTGACGCTTTTGACCGTGCCGCCGACCGCTGGCTGTCACTTGCCACCGANGAGGGTGCCNGCTTTGACNGCGAGGAGTGTTTCGANGCCGNCGACATAGGCGTACGTGTNACCTATGGCACNAACCCCGGCATGGGCATCGCCATCGACGGACTGATANCCGAACCGGCCAATGAAACCGAANCTAAGGCCCTNGACTACATGGGGTTCAAGGCCGGCGAGCCTATTGCCGGCACGCCNGTCGACTATGTCTTTGTGGGCAGCTGTACCAACGGCCGCATCGAGGACTTCCGCGAGTTTGCCCGCGTTGTCAAGGGGCGNCATCGCCATGACAGCGTCACCGCGTGGCTTGTGCCTGGCTCGCGTGCCGTGTTGAAACAGATTGAGGNCGAGGGNCTTGACCGCGTGTTGGCCGATGCCGGCTTCGAGCTGCGTCAGCCNGGCTGTTCGGCNTGTCTGGCCATGAACGACGACCGTATTCCGGCCGGCTGCCTGTGTGTCTCGACTTCCAATCGCAACTTCGAGGGNCGTCAGGGCCCCGACTCGCGCACGGTACTTGCATCACCTGCNACCGCAGCCGCAGCCGCCGTCACCGGCCGNATCACCAATCCTAATGAANTATGAAGCAGAAATTTGACATCATAACATCGNGTTGCGTNCCGTTCCCCTACGAGAACATCGANACCGACCGTATCATACCGGCCCGCTTTCTCAAGAGCACCACNCGCGAGGGCTTCGGNGAGAACCTGTTCCGCGACTGGCGCTACGATGCCGATGGCCGCGAGCGTCCCGACTGTCCGCTCAACGACCCGCGTTACAGCGGTTGCATACTGGTGGCCGGCAAGAACTTCGGTTGTGGTTCGAGCCGNGAACATGCCGCNTGGGCCATTGCCGACTATGGCTTCAGGGTGGTGATTTCGACCTTCTTTGCCGACATTCACCGCAACAACGANCTCAACAGCTTCGTCTTGCCCGTCGTTGTCAGCGACGCTTTTCTCGCCGAGCTGTTCGCCTCGGTCGAGGCCGACCCGGCGTGTGAGGTCGAGGTCAATCTGCCGGCTCAGACCGTCACCAACCTCTCGACAGGTCGCACCGAGACGTTTGAAATTAACAGTTACAAGAAACAATGTCTCATCGAGGGACTCGACGACATCGAATACCTGTTGTCACACCGCGATGACATAATCAACTACGAAAATGGGAATAAGTTTTAATGTCAAGCCCGGCATGGTTGTCGGCAACGAGATATCGAGCGAAGGTAAGATTTTCGGCGAGGCTGCTCTCAAACTCTCAGGCGAGGGCGAGTCACGTCGCCACTTNGAGATAGCCGTGCTGCCCGGCGACGGCATCGGCCCNGAGATTTCNCAGCAGGGCGTCGATGTNATGCGGGCCGTCTGCCTCAAGTTCGGNCANACGGTCAACTTCCGTTACGGNCTTGTGGGCGCCGCCGCCATCGACNCGTGCGGCAATCCGTTNCCTGACGCCACCCTGCAGCTGTGCCGCGAGTCAACGGCTGTCCTATTCTCGGCCGTCGGCGACCCTAAGTATGACAACAATCCCGAGGCCAAGGTACGCCCCGAACAAGGGCTGCTGGCCATGCGCAAAAGCCTCGGCCTGTATGCCAACATACGCCCCGTCGAGACATTCGACTGCCTGCTGNACAAGTCACCCCTGAGGGCCGACATCATNNAGGGTGCCGACTTTGTCTGCATACGCGAACTTACCGGCGGCATGTACTTTGGCGAGAAGCTCGAGGGCAATGACCGGGCCTACGACACCTGCCTGTACACNCGTCCCGAGGTCGAGCGCATTCTCAAAGTCGCCTATNAGTANGCCCGTCAGCGCCGCCGCCACCTCACCGTCGTNGACAAGGCCAACGTGCTCGCCTCGTCGCGCCTGTGGCGTCATGTCGCTCAGGAACTTGCAGTGCAGTACCCCGACGTCACCACCGATTATATGTATGTCGACAATGCCGCTATGCGCATGATTCAGGATCCGCGTTTCTTCGATGTGCTTGTCACCGAGAACACNTTCGGCGANATTCTCACCGACGAGGGCAGCGTCATTTCGGGTTCGATGGGACTGCTGCCGTCAGCCTCGACAGGCACCGGCACGCCGGTCTTTGAACCGATACACGGCTCNTGGCCCGAGGCTGCCGGCAAGAACATCGCCAACCCCGTGGCCCAGATACTGTCGGTAGCCATGTTGTTCGAGCATTTCGGCTGCATGGACGAGGGCGCCGCCGTGCGCCATGCCGTCAAGGCCTCGCTCGATGAGTATGTGCGCACCCCCGACATTCAGGTCGACGGTCACCGCCCCTGCACCACCGCCGAGGTGGGCCAATGGATAGCCGCCCACATTTGAATTTCGACCACCGTAATAAACTGAGAACGGCGGCCCCAGACGGGCCGCCGTTCTTNCTATGAGGCTTAATAAGTGAATTTTACCACTTGTATGTTGCTTCGGGATAGCTGTTCTCCCAGGTTATATTGCCATCGGCGTCCATCTCATAGTAGTACATGGCCGTGGGCAGACCATTGTCATTCATCTCCCAACGNAGGCCGTAGTAGCCTGTGTAGGTAGGATAGTTGTCATCGTAGCTTATGTCAACGTTACCTACGGGCAGATTTTTGGTGGGTTTACCCAACATGCCGGCATAGTATGCGACAGACCATCTCGTCCATATCCAGCTCGAACGCATCATCAAACTCCATGATGCCACCCTTGTTGACAATGGGAGTAGTGATNGTTTTGTTGGTGTATAACACATTGGTGGTGCGCTCTACCTTGCCGTTTTCTTTCAGCTCATTCTTGATGACGTTACCATCGGCGTATGTCAGGAAATTCTCCTCATTNTCNCCCTCNGTGCGGAACATGTAGTTGATCTGGCCGTCGCTGTTGTAGCCNAAGCGCCACTCGTCAATCTCGTNATNNTCNTCGTCGGCATACTCNTCGAGAGCGTANGTNATGAAGCCGTCCTTGTTGAGTTGCAGATAGATTATATATTCNAGTTCANTATTGCCATTGTATGAGGTATCNTAGATTTCCATCTTGGCATTGAACTCGGTGGTNNNNGCNATNGCNCGNGAGAACTTACCNTAAGNAAANTTAACGAGNNCATANNCNTCANTTNNNTCGGNCACNCGTCCGGCATCNTCNGTNTTNATNGAATANCCGTTGGCCTCTTGGGGTATACCGGCCGGAAATACCTGTGACGGGTTGGGTTCGGGACTTTCGGTTGTGGTGCCGCCGTTACCNCCATTGCCACCNATCAGATCGTCGTCATCATCANCACCACANGAGCTGAANCCACATGTNGTCATTGCAGCTACTGCTGTAGCTAAAAGGAATTTTGAAAATTTCATTTTTNNGTTNATTAAATTGTAGATTTAGCCACAAANTTACNGNATTTTTATAGAATNAAAAAATAAAATTTATGCNANTGTGGTAAATTTGCATGGTTTTCNNTTAATGCNGTATTACCTTTGTCAAGAAAATACAACACACTATGAAAATCACCCTCACACCCCAATTTGTCGACAGNCTTATGGCTCAGTCCCCCGAAACAGCAATGCAGGTACTCGCTACATGCAAGCAGCTCATGGAGCTCGACAACGATNCCATCGAGANCTACACCCTTCCCGCCGACGCACACCCCATAGTCAGCGAAATTCTTGCCAACATGAAGAAACGTGCAGTCGCAGCACGTCGCCGCCGCGAACGCACCAGTCAGCGCAAAGCTGCNACCGNCACCNCCGGCAACTCCTCGGTTGACAAAGAGCTTAAATCGGCCGGCGCCGACTATCAGGAAGCCCTCAACCTATTATTCACCGACAACGCCCGTCTCAGCACCAAGCAGTACAACCTCATGCTGCAATTTCTCAACGCCATCGCCACGCGCTTGAAGCGCATCATGCCACCCNCGTCACGCAGCCGCCAGGNCCAGCGCCANGCCTCNGCCAACTACTTCGCCTCNACCCTCGCCCGCCGCCGTCGATAGCCGCTTAACCCACCGACNCCCAGNAGGGACGCGATTCATCGCGTCCGCCGCAACCTCCCCATTTAAGTCTTTAAATAGGTCTAAAATGTTGACAACCAGTAGGGACGCGAATATTCGCGTCCGCCGCCACAAAACAATCCCCATAACAAAAGCAGCGGCGGGTCGGTAATGACTCGCCGCTGCGTAAGGGATATATGGTTATGTAGCTATTAGAGCAGGCTCCATGACACGGTCAGACCGGCCATTACAATTGCTACCATCGACATCAGTTTGATGAGTATATTGAGGCTGGGGCCCGATGTGTCTTTGAAGGGGTCACCTACGGTGTCACCTACTACGGTTGCTTTGTGGACGTCGCTGCCCTTGCCGCCAAAGTTGCCTTCCTCGACATATTTCTTGGCGTTATCCCATGCACCACCGGCGTTGGCCATGAATACGGCCAGAACGAAGCCNGCTGACAGGCCGCCGATGAGCAGACCGATTACACCGGGAACACCGAAGATGAGACCGGTGACGATGGGGGCGATGATTGCAAGAATTGAGGGGAATACCATCTCGCGCTGAGCACCCTTGGTCGAGATCTGAACGCAACGTGCATAGTCGGGTTCGCCCTCNCCGGTGAGAATGCCTTTGATTTCGCGGAACTGGCGGCGTACCTCGTCAACCATGTGACCGGCGGCGCGGCCTACGGCGTTCATGGTCANACCGCAGAACAGGAATGCCATCATNGCGCCGATGAACATGCCCGACAGTACCATCGGGTTCATCAGGTCAACGTGGTAGTAGTTCATGAAGTCGGTGAATGTAGCCTCGTTGAGCTTGACGTTGATGGGGTTGAGCTCGGTGCCTACCTGTATGAATTCGGTGCCGATGCGGTCGAGNCCGATGCGGATTTCCTCGATGTATGAGGCGAGAAGTGCCAGACCGGTGAGTGCGGCCGAGCCGATGGCGAAGCCTTTGCCGGTAGCGGCGGTGGTGTTACCGAGTGAGTCGAGAGCGTCNGTGCGCTTNCGCACTTCCTTGCCCAGACCGGCCATCTCGGCGTTACCGCCGGCNTTGTCGGCGATGGGGCCGTAGGCGTCGGTGGCGAGGGTGATGCCGAGTGTCGAGAGCATNCCNACAGCGGCGATACCGATGCCATAGAGACCGTGGCTAACGTCGGCCATTACCCAGTTGGCAGCNAGNCCGTATGAGAGTATGATGCCGAGNACTACCGAGATAACGGGGATAGCGGTCGATACCATGCCGAGGCCGATACCCGAGATGATNACGGTNGCGGGGCCGGTCTCACCGCTCTTTGAGAGGCGCTGGGTGGGTTTGTATGACTGTGAGGTGTANTACTCGGTTGCGCGGCCTATGACGATACCTACGAGNAGNCCTACNACAACGGCGAGCGACAGGTTAACCCAGTTGCTGATACCGAGCCAGTAGAGTATGCCGAATGTTGCAACAACGATGAGTGCCGAGCTGAGGTTGGTACCCACGGCGAGTGAGTTCAGCAGGTTCTTCATCGAGGCATTCTCNTTGGTCTTGACGGCGAAGATACCGATGATCGAAAGAATGATGCCGACAGCGGCGATGAGCATGGGGGCTACGACTGCCTTGAACTGCATGTCNGTGTCGCCCGANGTCATGTAAGCGGCGGCGCCGAGGGCGGCGGTGGCCAGGATTGAGCCACAGTAGCTCTCGTAGAGGTCGGCGCCCATACCGGCNACGTCACCTACGTTGTCGCCTACGTTGTCGGCGATGGTGGCGGGGTTGCGGGGGTCGTCCTCGGGGATACCGGCCTCGACTTTACCCACGAGGTCAGCGCCTACGTCGGCAGCCTTGGTNTAGATACCGCCACCNACACGGGCAAACAGGGCCTGGGTTGATGCACCCATGCCGAATGTCAGCATCGTNGTGGTGATGAAGCAGAGCTTCTGGCCACCCTCGATGTCGGTGAGGTAGTTGAGCAGAACATACCAGAACGAGATGTCGAGCAGACCGAGGCCNACAACGACGAGACCCATAACGGCACCNGAGCGGAAGGCNACNCGCAGACCGCTGTTAAGCGACTCGCGGGCGGCNTTGGCTGTACGGGCTGANGCGTAGGTGGCNGTCTTCATGCCCAGGAAGCCGGCGAGGCCCGAGAAGAAACCGCCGGTGAGGAATGCGATGGGCACCCAGGGGTTCTGNAGGTTGAAGTANGCCATCACACCGAACAATACGACGAGGCATGCGAACACGATGCCTACGATTTTGTACTGCTGTTTCAGATAGGACATTGCACCCTTGCGCACGTGTCCNGCGATTTTTTTCATGAGGTCGGTACCCTCGCTCTCTTTCTTCATGCCGTTGTAGAAGTACCACGCGAGTACCAGGGCAATCAGTGAGGCTACGGGAACGATCCAAAAGATAGGTTGTACCATAGTTAAAAATTAATGTGATAAATAGTTATTAGTGTTNGTGTTGTTGNCGGGTGTATCAATACTGGCTCGAGTAGCGCAGCATCTGGTCGGCNTAGCCCTCGGTATAGTCGACNTTGACGTCGGTGATGTTGCCGTCGGCGTCAAACTCGGNTGTGTANACGGGGTTGACAAAGCCGCGGTAGGGCGGAATGCTGAGGGTCGAGTAGCGCTCGAGTATCTCGCGGTGCAGCTCGGGGTCGACNTTGACGGCATACTGCTCNACGAGAGCCTCGCCGGCGGCATAGTCNCCCTCGCTCTTGATGCGCTGTATCTCGCCNAGGAGCTGACCGAAGAGNTCGCGCAGCTTGCCATAGTCGTTGATTATGAGCTGGGTCTTGCCATTCTCCTTGACCATCTCGACAACGTTGTCGGCNGCNCCGTGNTNCATTGCCCAGCGGGCTATGAGGGCGCGGTTGCGCATNTGGGCCTCTTCGATATCCTTACCCGGNTCGATGCGCTGCANCTGGGTCATGAGGCCGTTGAGCATGTANTTGTAGTATTCGGCCTTGTAGGCGTCGGGGTTGTCGAGCAGTCCGAGCTCAATGAGCTTNGGGTCGGCCAGATAGTAGAGTGCGAACAGGTCGGCACGGGTCTCTTCGAGNGTCGAGCCGTGGGCCTTGAGGGCNTCGGGGTCAACGCCGGGCATCAGTCGGCCCGANCCGTGACCGAGACACTCGTGGAGGTCGGTGTGCAGGTTGTCGGTGATGAACAGGTAGTCGTCGAGCAACTGGCGGGTGGCCTCGTCGTGAACGAACTCCTCGTTGAAGCCGTTGCCGTGAGAGGCGGCGTCGTAGGCCTGAGTGATGTTCTCGATGGTTACCGACTTAGAACCGTGCTGGGCGCGTATCCAGTTGGCGTTGGGCAGGTTGATGCCGATGGGGGTGGCGGGGTAGGCATCGCCGGCCAGTATGGCGGCGGTGATTACCTTGGCCGATACACCCTTCACTTCGGGTTTGCGGTATTTGGGGTCAACGGGCGAGTGGTCTTCAAACCACTGNGCGTTCGACGACAGGGTCTCGGTGCGCTCTGAAGCCTCGTTGTTCTTGAAGTTGACGATTGACTCCCACGAGCCNGTCATGCCTAAGGGGTCGCCNTAGCTCTCGATGAAGCCGTTGATGAAGTCGACACGCGACAGGGTGTCGCCGGCCCATGTGATTGAATACTCGTCGAACATGCGGAGGTCGCCGCTGCGATAGTATTCGATGAGCTGGTCGATGGTCTTNTTCTGCANGTCGTTCTCGGCATACTGNGATGCCTTCTCGAGATTTTCAACGATGCGCTCGATTTTGTCGCTATACAGGCCNCCNACNTTGTACTGCTGNTCGANGATATTGCCGTCAGCATCGACGGTCACACGGGTGTTCAGACCATACGACACGGGGGTGAGGTCGGTGGTGTCCTTCAGAGCGGCATAGTAGTCTTCGACCTGCTTCTGGGTCACGCCGTCATACATGTTCATGGCCGANGTNACGATNAGNTCNTCGCCGGCGGCCTGGTTGACGCGCTTGGCCATGAACGTGGGGTCGAAAATGTACTGATAGGTCAGGTCAAAGTCCAGTCCGTCGCGCAATTCGAGNGGAAGGGCGTTGACGCGGGCCTCGAACCACNNCTGTGAGAACTTNGGCGTGAACTTGTCCATCGAGTAGTGGTGGTGCAGACCGTTGGCAAACCACACCTGTTTCAGATAGGTCTCGAACGCCTTGAACTCGGGGTCCTCGCGGTCACCGTCATAGTGGGTGTATACGTCCTCGAGCAGCTGGCGGGTGCTGAGGTTGTATTTGCCGTTCTGATCCCACAGTATGTCNCGGCCGGCGAGAGCNGCCTCGGTCAGATAGTAGACGAGACGTTTCTGGTCGAGCGAGAGGTTCTCGAAGTCGGGCACGCGGTAGCGCAGTACCTCGATATCTTCAAATCGGTCAACATGATAGTCGAACGTTTCATCGGCCGGNGTGCCCTTGCANGCTGTGAGCGCGGCGGTCAATGCTAAGCATGAAGCCATTGTTGTAAGTTTTGACATTAAAGTAACTTTAATATGATTAATTGAATCGGTTTAGCACTATTGTGGTTTTACTCGACATAGAGTATCAACCCCTTGAGGTACTCACCCTCTGGGTGATAGATGTTGACNGGGTGGTCGGCCGGCTGTGTGAGCTGATGGAGTATGCGCACACGGCGGCGAGANCGGGCGGCGGCTGTGAANACGGCNAGNCGGAACTGCTCCTTGCTCACTGCCTGTGAGCATGAGAAGGTGAACAGTATGCCGCCGGGGGCTATCTTCTCGAACGCCTTGTAGTTGAGGCGCTGGTAGCCGCGCAGGGCGTTGCCTANNGCCGAACGGTGTTTGGCGAATGCGGGCGGGTCGAGAATGATGAGGTCGTAGGCGCCNGCCTCCATGTCGTCGAGGTATTTGAAGGCATCGATGGCCGTGCTGTGGTGACGCGGGTCACCCTCCCAGTTGAGCGCTATGTTGGCGTCGGTGAGTGTGATGGCTTTCTCAGACGAGTCGACCGACTCGACGCTCACGGCACCGCCACGCATGGCNTANACCGAGAAACCACCTGTGTAGCAGAACATGTTGAGTACACGGCGTCCGGCCGAGAAGTGTTCGAGCAGGGCACGGTTGTCGCGCTGGTCGACGAAGAAGCCGGTCTTCTGGCCTCGCAGCCAGTCGACATGGAANTTNAGNCCNTTCTCNAGGGCTATGTCACTGTCGGCCTTGCCTATCAGATAGGTGTTCTGGGGGTCGAGGTGNGCCTTGTAGGGTAGGGTGGTCTCAGACTTGTAGTAGACGTTTTTGACTCCGAGCCCGTCGATGTTGACAAGCGCGTNGGCTACTGTCTCGCGGGCAAAGTGCATNCCNGGGCTNTGNGCCTGGACTACGGCNGTGTCGCCGTACACGTCGACCACGAGGCCGGGCAGNAAGTCNCCCTCGCCGTGTACCAGGCGGAAGGCNTTGTTGTCGGGGCGNTGCAACTTCAGNGCCCGGCGCAGGCCGAANGCTGCTTCGAGTCTCGAACGGTAGAAATCGCTGTCGATGACGGCGTCGCCCCACTGNANCATNCGCACGGCGATGCTGCCTATCTGGTAGTGGCCTACGCCTACTATGCGGCCNTCCGAGGCCTTGACTTTGACAATCTCGCCCTCCTCGACACCGTCGGGCAGGTGTTGTATNGCACCCGAGAATACCCANGGGTGGAAGCGGTCGAGCGACTCCTCTTTGCCGCGCTTCAGCTGTATGATTTTATAACTCATTTTATTATGAATCGATAAATGTCGTTGAAATTGGCGTATATAAGCAGTGCCAGCAGCAGGCACATGCCTACCATCTGGGCATATTCGAGCACTTTCTCGGACGGACGGCGACGGGTGATAATCTCCCACAGCACGAANGTGACGTGGCCGCCGTCGAGGGCCGGTATNGGCAGTATGTTCATGAANGCGAGTATGAGTGACAGGAACGCTGCCATCTCCCAGAACGTGCGCCAGTTCCACTTCTCGGGGAACAGNCTGCCGATGGCTCCGAAGCCGCCGACGCTCTTGGCACCCTCTTTGGTGAANACGAATTTGAGTGACTTGACATAGCCGGTGAGCTTGTCGACGCCNTTGCCTATNCCCACGGGGATAGCCTCGAGGAATGTNTACTGTATGTCNTCGTAGCCGTAGACGTCGTAGGGGTTGGCGAGTTTGAAGCCGAGTCGGCCNGCCTCGGTGGGTGTGGCCTTGACNGNNATTGTGTCGGCNTCGCGCACGANNGTNATGTCGACGGGANGGCCGGCGTTGGCCTTGAGCAGCGCGGTGAAGGCATTGTACTCGCGGGCATCGCTNCCGTTGACTGCGAGTANCAGGTCACCCGTCTGCATGCCGGCCTCCTGGGCGGGCTCGCCNTTCATGACCTCCTGAACCATCACGGGCTGNCGCATGGCCATGAATCCGGTCGAGTCGGCAAGCGACAGGGGGAAGTTGGCNGGNAGTGTGATGNCGACAGTGTCGCGGTTGTTGCGCAGCACGGTCACCTGCTTGGCCATGACCATGTCCATGAGGCAGTTGGGATCGGCCGAGTCGAGTTTCTTGCCATCGGCCATGAGGGGTATGTCACCGTTCTCAAAGCCNGCTTTCAGCGCCTCGGGTGCATATTCGTAGCCGAGGTAAGCGCGTTCAAACGGCACGTTGGGAGCGCCCCAGTACCATGCTATACCTATATATATAACGATAGCGAGTATNAAGTTCATCATCACGCCGCCGACCATCACGAGCAGTCGTTGCCATGCCGGCTTGGAGCGGAANTCCCANGGCTGGGCCGGGCGTGCCATCTGCTCCTTGTCCATCGACTCGTCGATCATGCCTGCAATCTTGACATATCCGCCCAGCGGTACCCAGCCTATGCCATAGCGGGTATCGCGCCATGTGGCGCGCGGCTGGCCGTGCTTGTCGAGCTTGGGNGTCTTACGNGGTTTGGGTTTCCAGCTCACGAGCGAGAACCAGGGNTCNAAGAACAGGTANAANTTCTCGACCTTGATGCCGAACAGGCGTGCAAACAGGTAGTGTCCGCCCTCGTGTATGATTATCAGCATAGCCAGCGCCAGCACCAACTGGGCGGCNTTAATGAGAAATGTTTCCATCGTGGATTTTAGTTGTTGATTAGTTCTTGGGTGACGCGACGGGCGTGGTCGTTGGTGGCCACATAGTCGTCATAGCAGGGCTCGGCGAGGTAGGGCACGCGGTCGAGAGCCTGCATTATGAGACGGTAGATGTCGGTGAATTTGATTTTGTTGTTAAGGAATGCGGCAACGGCAATCTCGTTGGCGGCGTTGATGATACAAGCCGTNTTGCCACCGCGCTCGAGGGCATAGTGGCCGAGCTTGATGCCNGGGAAACGCTCGGCGTCGGGACGCTCGAATGTCAGTTCGCTCATGGCNGCGAGCGACAGGCCGGCGTCGGCGGTGTGCAGACGNGTGGCATCGCCGAGGGCGTAGCGTATGGGTAGACGCATGTCGGGCGTGCCGAGCTGGGCCTTNATGGCACCGTCGACAAACTCGACCATGGAGTGTACGATTGACTGTGGGTGTACGACGGCCTCGATCNGGGACGGGCNGACGTTGAACAGCCAGNGTGCCTCNATGATTTCGAATGCCTTGTTGACCATCGTGGCCGAGTCGATGGTGATTTTGGCNCCCATCGACCAGTTGGGGTGGTGCAGGGCGTCGGCNACGGTGACGTTGCGGAGNTGCTCGGCAGGGAGNTTTCTGAACGGGCCTCCCGATGCGGTTATGATAAGTTTCTTGACGCGGTCGGGGTCTTCGCCTACGAGGCACTGATATATGGCCGAGTGTTCGGAGTCGACCGGAATGACGCGTGATTTGGACTTGGCAAGAGCGCGGGTGACGATGTCNCCTGCCACCACGAGGGTCTCCTTGTTGGCNAGGGCTATCTCCTTGCCGGCCTCGATGGCNCGCAGGGTGGGGGCGAGGCCGCTGTAGCCCACGGTGGCGGTGACAACGACGTCGACGAAGTCGAGCGACATGGCGTCGATGACAGCCTGTGTGCCGGCGCCGGTCATGATGCCGAGCGGCTCGAGGGCGTCCTTGAGTTTAAGATATTTTGATTCNTCGGCTATGATAGCCATGCGNGGNCGGCGCGCGATAGCCTGTTGTATGAGAGTGTCGACCTTTGAACCGGCAATGAGCACTGTGACTTCGAACAGTTCGGGGTAGCGTGATGTCACGTCGAGAGTCTGGGTGCCTATCGAGCCGGTCGATCCGAGTATAGCGATACGTTTAGGTGAGTACATTTTATCCCATATTAAAAATATGTGCAAATATAGTGTTTTTTTTTTAATAAACACAAAACTCGTCATACATGCCTGNAGGGTTTAGNGTGTTTGCACAAATGACTACTTTTTTGGGCAAAATAGTGCATGAAATGAAAAAAAATCTTAACTTTGCACTCGTATTGAATACTATGTAGACACGNTTTCAATCTATAGGTCTGACTTGTAGGTTGTTAAGCGTTTGTTGTTTAATTCGGTACATTATCCAAGCGAAAAATCTTATCAAATTTATATGATAACATCAGCAATATTCGGAATTTCCAACAACGCCCTGCTCGCTGTCGTGGCACTTCTCACCGGTGTGGCTCTCGTTGCGTTGGCTATGTGGATTGCGGGTCTTATCTCGCCTCGCTCGTTCAACCCTTCAAAGGGTGAAGCCTATGAATGTGGTATACCTACCCGCGGTGTCTCGATGACCCGTTTCAGCGTCGGTTATTACCTGTTTGCAATCCTGTTCTTGATGTTCGATGTCGAGACNGTATTTCTCTATCCCTGGGCAGTGCGNATGCGCGAGCTCGGTGTGCAGGGTCTCACAAGCATCGCAGTGTTTTTCGGAATCTTAGTGCTGGGCCTCGTATATGCCTGGCGGAAAGGAGCACTTGAATGGAAGTAACAACAAAAAGCATGCCCTACGAGGCATTTAAAGATAACGAGTATATCGAAAATCTCGTTAANGAGTTGCAGGCATCGGGCACAAACGTGCTCGTAGGCTCGCTCGACAAACTTATCAACTGGGGCCGTTCAAACTCGCTGTGGCCGCTGACCTTCGCTACCAGCTGTTGTGGTATCGAGTTCGTGTCGNTGGGTGCAGCACGTTTCGATATGGCCCGTTTTGGTTGGGAGGTTGCACGTTCGTCACCACGTCAGGCCGACTTCATGATGGTGGCCGGTACAATCGTGGGCCGCATGGTTCCGGTGTTCCGTCGCCTTTATGACCAGCTCGCNGAGCCCAAATATGTTATCGCTGTGGGTGGCTGTGCCATCTCGGGCGGCCCGTTCAAGCGTTCATATCACGTAGCCAAGGGTATCGAGGATATCGTACCCGTCGACGTGTTTGTTCCCGGCTGTCCTCCNTGTCCCGAGGCCATGATATACGGTATCATGCAGCTGTCGCGCAAGGTTAAGGTAGAGCGTTTCTTCGGCGGTGTCAACCGTCAGGAAAAGCAGCAGGATTTTGTCAAGGCTCATCCTGTAGCCAAAGAGGCCGAGCAGATTATNAACGGCGAGAAATAATTACACAACACCGTGTCGCACNGGGTGGGGGCTTGACAGGTCANAGACCGACAGTCGCCNAACCTCTTCCCGGCGGTGATTTTAAACAAAACCATTATACATTATTATATATTAATTATATATTATCTCATGGCAACAATCAAGGAAGACATCGCAGCCCGTTTCCCCAAAGCAACATTTGAGGACGCNGACGTGCTGTTGATAAACATCCCCGATGACCAGCTGCATGACCTGGCTCGCACGCTGCGTGACGACTTTGGCTACGACTATCTGGTTACAATCGTGGGCGTTGACCGTGTCGAGACACTCGGTGCGATCTATTTCCTAAGTTCAACCACCACCAATACCGAGATTTCGTTCCAGGTAACAACCACCGACCGTGAGCACCCCGCTTTCGAGTCGATTGCCGACCTGTGGTCAATCGCTACCATNTANGANCGCGAGATTTATGACTACTACGGCATCATATTCCTCAACAACCCCGACATGCGTCGTCTCTTCCTCAATATCGACTGGAAGGGTTACCCCCTGCGNAAGGACTATGACATGGACTCTAACAACATTCTCTCGACCGAGAGTGAGCGTCAGAGTGACTTCACCAATGTCTACACNCGTGGCGCCGACGGCAAAATCGAGGTNGAGGAGAAGGCTGTCTTCCAGCCCAATGATTTTGTTGTCAACATTGGCCCGCAGCACCCTGCAACTCACGGTGTGTTGCGTTTCCGTACAGCCATCGACGGTGAGACCATCACCAAGATCGATGTCTATATGGGNTACATACACCGCGGTATCGAGAAACTGTGTGAGAACCTTGGCTACCCCCAGACTCTCCACTATACCGACCGTATGGACTACTTCTCGGCNCACAACTATCACCACGGCCTGTGCCTGTGTATAGAGCGTGCGGCCGGCATCGAGGCTCCCCGCCGTGCCCAGGTTATCCGTGTNATCATGGACGAGCTGTCGCGTATTGCCTCTCACTGCCTGTTCTTCGGTACCTACTGCATGGACTTGGGTGCTACCACAATGCTGTTCTACACATTGCGTGTGCGTGAGCAGATTCTTGACATCATGACCAAGACCTGCGGTGCCCGCATGACATTCAACTACAGCTGCATCGGCGGCGTCATGGCCGACCTTGACCCCGACTTTGTCAAGGACGTCAAGGCTCTCCTGGCTACCCTCCCCGCCAACCTCAAGGAGTACAACAAGCTGTTCGTCGGCAACGTCATCGCCAAGGGTCGTCTTGAAGGCATGGGNGTAATGTCGCGCGANCATGCTATCGACTGGGGCGTTACCGGCCCTTCAGGCCGTGCTTCGGGCTGGGCATGTGACGTCCGCAAGACTCACCCCTACAGCGTCTATAACGAAGTTGACTTTGANGAGGCTATCATGACCGAGGGTGACTCGATGGCACGTTTCAAAGTGCGCATGACCGAGATAGAGCAGAGCGCCCGCATCATCGAGCAGCTCATCGACAATATTCCNGAAGGCGAAATTCTTGCCAAGGTTCCCAAGGTGCTCAAACTGCCTGTGGGCCACTGGTTCCANCTCGTCGAGGGTTGTCGCGGTGTATTCGGTGTCTATATCGAGAGCGACGGCGGTACAAGCCCCGTGCGCATGAAGTTTGTGACACCCTCGCTTAACGCTGCTGCCGTTGTTGATTCGATCACGACAGGTAACAANATTGCCGACCTTATCACCATCGCCGGCTCGCTCGACTATATCGTGCCCGACATGGACCGTTAATAACACGTTAATTGCCAATCAGAAAGAATATCACAATAAATCATGGAGACAACATTTGATTTCTCTACAATCACTCAGTGGTTCAACAACCTGTTGTTGGGCTGGGGTCTGCAGCCCTGGCTTGTGACCACCATCGAGTGTGTACTCGTTGGCGTAGGCCTGCTGCTGGTATATGCCCTGCTCGCATTGTTCTACATCTACTACGAGCGTAAAATCTGCGCATATTTCCAGTGTCGACTCGGCCCTAACCGCGTAGGTCCTTTCGGTCTGCTTCAGAGCTTCGCCGATATGTTCAAGATTCTTATCAAAGAGCTTATCCATCTTGAAAACATCGACCGTTTCCTGTTTGCCCTCGCCCCCTATCTGGTAATCATCGCTTCGATGATGGCGTTTGCCGTTCTGCCCTGGGGTCCCGGTCTGCAAATCGTTAACTTCAACATCGGTATCTTCTTCCTCGTTGCCGTTTCATCAATCGGCGTGCTCGGTATACTGCTTGCCGGTTGGTCGTCAAATAATAAGTTCACCCTTATCGGCGCTATGCGTTCGGGTGCCCAGATGATCAGCTACGAGCTTTCAATCGGCCTGTCGGTGCTGACTATGGTAGCATTTGCCGGCACAATGAATGTCGAGGAGATTGTATTGGCTCAGGAGAACTGCTGGTTCATATTCGCCGGTCACGTTCCCGCGATTATCGCATTCGTTATTTATCTCGTAGCAGGTACAGCCGAGACCAACCGTGGCCCGTTCGACCTTCCTGAGGCCGAGAGTGAGCTCACCGCCGGTTATCACACCGAGTATTCGGGTATCCACTTTGGTTTCTTCTACCTCGCTGAGTATCTTAACCTGTTCATCGTTGCAGGTGTGGCTTCGCTGCTCTTCTTCGGCGGTTGGATGCCCTTCCACATTCCCGGTTGGGAAGGCTTCAACCATATCATGAACTACATTCCCGGCGTGGTATGGTTCATAGGTAAGGCCATCGTCATCTCGTTCATCATCATCTGGTTCAAGTGGACATTCCCCCGTCTGCGCATCGACCAGCTGCTGACACTCGAGTGGAAATACCTGCTTCCCATCAACCTGTTCAATCTTGCCCTCATGGTCATGATTGTAATCACAGGTTGCTACATCAAGTGGTAACGGCCACGAGTGAAACATTATCAACGTAGTCTTTGCACACTCACGACAAACGCTTAAAAGAATCAACAATACAATATGAGCCAGAACAAAGGTAAAATAGCTCAGGTTATCGGTCCCGTAGTCGACGTGACTTTTGACGGTGACAATGTTATACTGCCCCCTATCTTCACCGCACTGAAGATTGACCGCCCCGATGGTACACAGCTCGTACTTGAGGTAGAACAACACATCGGTGAGGACACCGTTCGTTGTGTCGCCATGGAGAGCACNGACGGACTGCAGCGCGGNCTTGAGGTTGACAACCTCGANCGTCCTATCTCGGTGCCCACAGGTGCCCAGGTGAAGGGCCGTCTGCTTAACGTTATCGGNGACTCGATCGACCACCTTCCCGAGCTTAACCGCGATAACCTGTGTCCTATCCATCAGCCCGCACCCGAATTTGAAGACNTGACCATCGGTACCGAGATTCTGTANACCGGTATCAAGGTCATCGACCTGCTCGAGCCCTACAGCAAGGGTGGTAAAATCGGNCTTTTCGGCGGTGCCGGTGTAGGTAAGACTGTGCTCATCATGGAGCTCATCAACAACATCGCCAAGGGTCACAACGGATTCTCGGTGTTCACCGGCGTAGGTGAGCGNACACGTGAGGGTAACGACCTGNTGCGTGAGATGATTGAGAGCGGTGTCATGAAGTATGGCGACAAGTTTGCCGAGGGCATGGAGAAAGGCCAGTGGAACCTTGAGGACGTTGATATGAACGCAGTGAAGGATTCTCAGGCTGCGCTTGTGTTCGGTCAGATGAACGAGCCGCCGGGTGCACGTCTGCGTGTGGCTCTTACAGGTCTTACCGTGGCCGAGCAGTTCCGTGATCAGGACGGCGGCGGTAAAGAAATTCTGCTCTTCATCGACAACATTTTCCGTTTCACCCANGCNGGTTCGGAGGTATCGGCGCTGTTAGGCCGTATGCCCTCNGCCGTAGGTTACCAGCCNACNCTGGCGTCGGAGATGGGTTCGCTCCAGGAGCGTATCACATCGACCAAGAACGGNTCNATCACATCGGTACAGGCTATCTACGTGCCTGCCGACGACTTGACCGACCCGGCTCCCGCCACTACGTTCTCGTTCCTGGATGCTACCACCGTGTTGTCGCGTAAGATTGCCGAGCTCGGTATCTATCCNGCNGTTGATCCTCTTGAATCGACATCTCGTATCCTCGACCCGAATATTATCGGTGAGGATCACTATAATACTGCTCAGGCTGTCAAGCAGCTTCTGCAGAAGTACAACGAGCTTCAGGACATNATCGCCATTCTCGGTGTCGACGAGCTCAGCGACGAGGATAAACTCGTTGTTGCCCGTGCCCGCCGTGCCCAGCGCTTCCTCTCTCAGCCCTTCCACGTGGCNGAGCAGTTCACAGGCCTTCCCGGCGTGATGGTTCCGCTGAGTGAGACTATCCGTGGCTTCAAGATGATTCTTTCGGGCGAGATGGACAAATATCCCGAACAGGCATTCCTCAATGTCGGTACAATCGACGATGCCATCGCCAAGGGTGAGAAACTGCTCGCCGAGGTTAAGTAATCNCCCCTCGATAAGCAATGATATGAAGTGCNCGGCACTTTAATGATTTGGATAACTAAACAATTTATATGACACTAAAAATTATTTCGGCACAACAAATCGTGTTCAGCGGCGAGGTTAAGTCGGTGACACTGCCCGGTACAATGGGCAGCTTCACTGTGCTCCATAACCACGCGTCGCTCATTTCAACTCTTACCNCGGGCGACGTGGTATATGTTGACCAGGACGGCGCCCGTCACGAGTCGGCNATTGCCGGCGGCATTGTCAGTGTCGATAATAATGTAATATCGGTGTGTGTAGCTTAGTCATGAGATACCTGCAATATTTAACAGTCAGCCTCGCAGTCGCCATGATGGCGTCGCTCTCGCTCCATGCTCAGGAAGCGGCNGCTAACGACCCGTCGTCTGATATGGAACAGGCTATTGCCGATGTGGCTACCGTCGANGCTATTACTGACGGTGTCGAAACACCNGAGGCCGAGCCTGCGNCTTATGAGGTNGCTGACGANNCNGNNGCCCACGACGAGGCTGAGAAGNACGAGGAACTCAATGCCAANGAAATCATATTCGAGCANCTCGGTGACCGATATGGCTGGGAAATCCCATTCAATCACCACAAGTCGATACCGTTGCCCATCATCGTGTGGGCCAGCGACGGTCTGCATGTCTTCTCGTCATCACGAGTTGAGCATGGTGCCGTTTATCGCGACGGCGACATTGACTTCACCATTGCCGAGGACGGTGACTATAAGGGTAAACTGGTCGAGATTAAGCCCGACGGTGCGATCAGCCGTCCGTGGGACATCTCGATAACCAAAAACGTGCTTGCCGTACTGATAACCTTAGTATTGGTGTCGCTGTGTGTGTTGCCGCTCGGAAGCTGGTACAAGTCGAACGGCTATGTTGCTCCCCGCGGTTTTAAAGGTGCGCTCGAGGCATTGTATGAGTTTATCTACGTATCGCTTATCAAGGCTACACTCAAGGACAGGGCCCGCAAGTTCGCTCCCTATCTTCTCACGGTGTTCATGTTCATATTCATCGCCAACCTCACCGGCCTGGTGGTTGTGTTCCCCGGTGGCGCCAATCTTACAGGCAACATTGCTGTGACACTGGTGTTGGCATTGATAACATTTCTGGTCACCAACATCTTCGGTACAAAACACTATTGGAAAGAGATACTGTGGCCCGATGTTCCGCTGTGGCTAAAGTTCCCGCTGCCCATCATGCCTGTTATCGAGATTTTCGGCATGTTCACCAAGCCGGCGGCTCTGACCGTGCGTTTGTTCGCCAACATGATGGGTGGACACATTATCGTGATTTCGCTTACACTGATAATCTTTATCTTCGCCAAGATTGGTGTTGCCGCTTTGACGGGAGCTACCGTTGTATCGATGATATTCCAGTTGTTCATGTTGCTCATTGATGTTCTTGTAAGCTTCATTCAGGCCTATGTGTTCACGATGCTGTCGACGATATTCATTTCGCTGGCTCAGGAACACGAACATGAGGAGCATAAGAAAGCCGAGGAGGCACAGCCTCAGATTTCACAAACACATTGATTTCAACTCAGAAAAAAATAATTACAAATAATAACTCACTACTTAAAAGACAAAACTATGTTAGCATTGATTTTAGCACTTGAAGGTCTCTTACAATTAGGCGCATGCTTTGGCGCAGGTATCGCAGCTATTGGTGCTGGTCTTGGCATCGGTAAAATCGGTTCTTCGGCCATGGAAGCTATCGCACGTCAGCCCGAGGCTGCCGGTGACATTCGCAGTAACATGATTGTGATCGCCGCTCTTATCGAGGGTGTTGCCCTGTTTGCTGTTATNGTTTGCCTTCTCGCTATTTTCCTCAAATAATTTATCCCGTAACTGATGGAATTATTCAAACCCGACTTCGGCCTCGTTTTCTGGATGTTCCTGGCCTTCGGCATTCTTTTTCTGCTGCTGTGGAAGAAGGGCTGGCCGGCGATCATGAACATGATTGACNACCGAGCCGATCTCATAGACAAGGGTGTTGAATATGCTCAACAGGCCAAGGATCAGCTTGACAAGGCCCAGGAGAGCGCCGAGCAGATAATNGCCGACGCCCGCCGCAGCCAGGCCGATATACTGCGCGAAGCCGGCGTGATGAAAGACCAGATCGTTGAACAGGCTCGCCAGGAGGCTCGCGCCGCCGCTCAGAAAGANATGGAGAGCGCACGNGTAGCCATCGCTCAGGAGCGTAAGGAGGCNGAGAAACAGTTCCGCGACCAGGTCAGCGCCTTCGCNATNGACATNGCCTCGAAGGTAACCCGTCGCGAGCTCGCCGACGACAAGGCTCAGACTCAGCTTGTCAACAATCTCCTTGACGAGATAGAGAAAACAAACTAANCACCCCCTTGTGTAACTACTTTTCAAGTCACTGTTTTTAGAGATGAACCAAGGACTCATACCACAACGATATGCCAAGGCACTGTACAAAGTCGCCCTTGAACGCGGCTGTGCCGGTCAGCTGTACGAGCTGATGAAGACACTCGAAAANTCGTTCAGCNCNANTGCCGACCTTGAGCGTGTCATGGAGAATCCGTTTGTGGAAGCCGCCCGCAAGCAGGCGTTGTTGCTCACCGCGGCTGGTGCCGCTGACAGCGATGCCGCCGAGCCTCAGGGAGCTGTCGCCACGTTTGTCGACTTTGTCAAACTGCTTGAGCGCAACAAGCGTATCGAGTTTGTGCGTGGTGCCGCGTTGGCTTACATTGCGCTCTACCGCAAGGAGTGCAATATCTCTACGGTGACTGTAACATCGGCTTCACCTCTCGACGACAAGGCGTCAGCACGCCTTAAAGACCTCGTCAGCCGTCAGCTCAATGGCGCGACCGTCGAGTTTACAGAGCAGGTTGATCCCGATCTCATAGGCGGCTTCACGGTTGCCATTGACAACAGGCGTCTTGACGCTTCAATCAAGAATGAACTTAAACAACTGCGTTTAAAACTGCTTAGCCACTAACCAATGATAAACCCCAGCGAGATATCAGAAGTTCTCAAGCAACAACTTGAGAACGTGAATACAAAAGTAACGTTCGACGAGACCGGTACCGTACTCAATGTCGGTGACGGTGTAGCCCATGTATATGGCCTTGACAACGTGTGTGCCAACGAACTCGTTGAGTTTGAGAACGGTGTCATGGGCGTTGCGCTTAACCTCGAAGAGAGNAACGTCGGTGTCATCTTGCTCAACAACGTCAACTCGGTGACCGAGAACATGAGTGTCCGCCGCACCGGTCGCATCGCTTCAATACCCGTTGGTGACGGCCTCTTCGGTCGTGTTATCAATGTGTTGGGCGAGCCTATCGACGGCCGCGGCCCNATACAGGGCGAGCTGCTGCAGATGCCCCTTGAGCGCAAGGCTCCGGGTGTAATCTTCCGCCANCCCGTTAAACAGCCCCTCGAGACCGGTATCAAGGCTGTCGATTCGATGGTTCCCATAGGCCGCGGTCAGCGTGAGCTTATCATCGGNGACCGCCAGATCGGTAAGACCGCTATCGCTATTGACACCATCATCAACCAGCGTGCCAACTATGAGGCCGGCAAACCAGTCTATTGCATCTATGTGGCCATCGGCCAGAAGGCATCGTCGGTTGCAGCCATCGTAGAGACACTGCGTCAGCACGGNGCNCTCGACTATACAGTCGTTGTNGCNGCNACNGCCAGCGACTCGGCCTCGATGCGCTACTACTCNCCGTTTGCCGGCGTAGCCATNGGCGAGTATATCCGCGACACCGGCCGTGACGCNCTCATCGTATATGATGACCTGTCGAAACAGGCTGTCGCTTATCGNGAGATTTCACTGATATTGAAACGTCCCTCGGGTCGTGAGGCTTATCCCGGTGATATCTTCTATCTGCATTCGCGTCTGCTCGAGCGTGCTGCCAAGATTATCGACAACCAGCACGTGGCGTCGATGATGAACGACCTGCCCGAGGTGCTCAAACCCATCGTCAANGGTGGCGGTTCGCTCACGGCGCTCCCCATCATCGAGACTCAGGCCGGTGACGTNTCGGCATACATTCCTACCAACGTGATTTCGATTACCGACGGTCAGATTTATCTGGAGTCTTCGCTCTTCAACCGTGGTATCCGTCCCGCTATNAACGTNGGTATCTCAGTNTCGCGTGTAGGTGGTAACGCTCAGATCAAGCCTATGAAGAAGGTGGCCGGTACGCTGAAAATCGACCAGGCTCAGTTCCGTGAGCTTGAGTCATTCACCAAGTTCGGCGGCGACATCGACCCCGTNACCGCGCGNGTCATTGACCGAGGCCGCAAGAACGAGCGCCTGCTCATTCAGCCNCAGTATCAGCCCGTGCCCGTTGCCGAGGAGGTAGCNCTGATTTATTGCGGTGTGAACGGCCTTCTNGAGAATGTGCCCCTTGACAAGGTTGCCGACTTCCAGCAGGCCTACCTGCAGCTGCTGCGTGCCAAGTACCAGCAGACCGTGCTCGACCGTATCAAGGCCGGCGACATGGGCGACGAGGTTACCAAGCTGATGACCGAGGCCGCCGGCGAGGTGGCTGCGCGTTACTAATCACGCAACGGCCACAGCAGCGGTTTACACAACAACGAAATTCAAACTATTGAACCAATATACACTGTTAATCACAGACACTCACACCAATGGCAACACTACGCGAGCTTAAAGCCAGAATTGGATCGGTAGCTTCCAGCGAGAAGATTACCGGCGCCATGAAGATGATTTCGTCGGCTAAGATGCACAAGGCCGAGCAGGCACTACGCATGCTCACGCCCTACCGCTCACAGATCGAGACCATCATCGCCAACCTGCTCAGCGCCGATGTACAGTTTGCCTCACCGCTGCTCGAGAGCCGCGAGGTGCGCAACATAGCCTTGGTTGTGATGGGTTCGGACGACGGTCTTTGTGGTGCTTACAATGTTAACATCTACAAGCANGTCATCGTTAAGCTCAAGGAGCTGTCACAGGCTCACCCGTCGGCATCGGTAGTCATTCTGCCCGTAGGTTCGAAGGTTGCCAAACAAGTAGTGAAACTTGGCAATCAGGCCCTGCTCGCCGAGCTCGGTATCANCGCACGTGTCAGCGTCAACGAGAATACGGGTGTCGACAGCAAGAGCAACGAGGAGGCCATCAGGNTGTTTGCCGCTACAATGCGCGACAGCTTCCTCGACGGCACNTACGANCTTGTCGAGTCGCTCTCGACCCACTTCTACAGTGTCAGCCGCCAGCGCATCGAGTCGCTGCAGCTGCTGCCCGTCGAGGCTTCGTCGCTCGAGGCCAAGCAGGGTGGTGAGGTTGCAATAAAGCCATACATATTCGAGCCGTCGCCCGAGGCNATCGTCGACAGCGTCATGCCGCTGTTCCAGCTCGCCGTNATGCAAGACCTGTTCACCCAGAACAGTGCGTCCGAGCAGGCTGCCCGCGTCATGGCAATGCAGAGTGCCAACGACAACGCCAAGAAGNTGCTCGAACAGCTNCAGCTGGAGTATAACAAANTGCGTCAACAATCTATCACCAATGAGTTGCTCGACATNGTGGGCGGCCAGGTGAGATAACCATATTAAGTTGAAAATTTAAACTAAACTGATATACACAACATTATGGGAAGTGTAAAAGATTATTTCTCTTCATTGGGTCACGGCCTATCAAGCCTTGTCAAGGGCATGCAGGTGACCGGTAAGGAGTTTATAACCCCTAAGATTACCGAGCGTTACCCCGAGAACCGCGACACGCATCATTACCCCGAGCGTTTTCGCGCATGTCTGGAGCTCATCTACGACGCCGAGGGCAAT
Organism: Bacteroides sp.; assembly: GCA_014802385.1. Lineage (GTDB taxonomy): Bacteria > Bacteroidota > Bacteroidia > Bacteroidales > Muribaculaceae > JAAVFS01. The sequence continues at coordinate 60,244 of JAAVCJ010000005.1, read as the reverse complement.
CACAAGTGTATCGCGTGCGGTACATGTGAACGCAACTGTCCCAACGGTACCATCAACGTCATCACCAAGATGGTCGATACCTGGGACGGTAAGAAAAAGAAAAAGCTCGACCGATATGTCTATGACCTCGGCAGCTGTACATTCTGCCAGCTGTGTGTGACGACATGTCCTACCAACGCGCTGACATTCTCAAACAACTTCGAGCAGGCCGTATTCACCCGTTCAAAACTCGTGAAACAGCTCAACTATCTGCCCGAGAAGCCCGAACCCGAGCCCACCGAGGAGGAGAAGGCCAAGATACTCGCCGAGCGTGAGGCCAAGATAGCCGCCGCCAAGGCTGCTGCCGCAGCTAAAGCCGCAGCTGCTGCCAAGGCTGCCGCCGAAAAGCCCGCCGGTGACACTACAACCGAAAACAAATAAGCTACATTATCATAGTATGGAATCTTTAGGAAGCATCATTAGCTACGTGGTAATAGCCCTGGCGATCGTTATCTGCTCGATACTCGCCGTGACGACGCGCAAGATATTGCGTGCGGCAACTTACCTGCTGTTCGCCCTCTTTGCGACAGCCGCAGTGTATTTCAAACTCGACTATGAGTTCCTGGGTGGTGTGCAGATCGCGGTATATGCCGGCGGTATCGTCGTGCTCGTTGTCTTCGCCATTCTGTTGACAACTCATCCGGGCGACAACAGCGAGCGCCTCGCTTCGCGCAGCCGTCGTCTCGGTCTTCTGGCCGGTCTGGCAGCATTCGCAGCCGGAGCCTATTCGCTTCTGACCCGTTGCGAACTCCTGGTCAAAGCCCCCGAGATGTCTAACCCCGACATGGACACTATCGGCACCGCACTGCTCGGCTCAGGTCACGGACAGTACCTGCTGCCCTTTGAGGCTGTCAGCGTCCTGTTACTTGCATGTATAATCGGCGGCGTAGTAGTCGCCCGCAAACGCTAACACATTGTAGGTATGGAATTAAACGCTCTATATTATCTCATTCCGTCGCTCATCATGTTCGCATGCGGAGTCTACGGCTTTATCACACGTCGCAACATGATTGCGATGCTTATCTCGCTCGAGCTTATGCTCAACTCGGTCGATATGAACTTTGTGGTGTTCAACCGCTTCCTGTTCCCCGGCCAGCTCGACGGTATGTTCTTCACCCTGTTCGCGATTGCTATCGCAGCAGCCGAGACTGCCCTCGCCATAGCGATTGTAGTTAATGTATATCGCGCTAACAACGACATTGATGTGCGCGACATTTGTAAAATGAAATTCTAATCCCGTCACATGGAAACTTCAGCAATACTTATCTTAGCAATACCCCTGTTGATGTTCCTGTTCCTGGGACTCGCAGGCAAGTATCTGCCTCACAAGTGGGCCGGTATTCTCGGCACGCTCGGTATGGGCTGCACTATGGTGCTCGCCTACACTGTTGCTTTCGAGTACTTCTTCTCGGGCAACTCATTCTTCATCGACGAAGCAGGCAACCGTCTGCAGCACGTTGTGTTCAACCACGACTGGCTTAACTTCTACGACAAGCTCACCATTCGTCTGGGCTTCCTCCTTGATCCGATCTCGGCCATGATGCTTGTGGTCATCACCACCATCTCGTTCATGGTTCACCTTTACAGCAACGGTTACATGCGCGACCATCACGGAGTTTGGGAGACCGGTTTCCAGCGTTTCTACGCTTTCCTGTCACTCTTCAGCTTCTCGATGCTCGGCCTCGTTGTCGCTACCAACATTTTCCAGATGTACATCTTCTGGGAGCTTGTGGGTGCATCGTCTTACCTGCTCATCGGCTTCTACTACACCAAGCCCTCGGCAGTGTCAGCATCAAAGAAGGCATTCATCGTTACACGTTTCGCCGACCTCGGCTTCCTTATCGGTATCCTCGTGCTGTCATTCTATGTAGGTCTCTACAGCGATGGCAACATCACCGATGCCTTCACCTTCACATCGCTCACTTCGGTGCCTGTTGACGGTGTTGCTGACACATTCCAGGTATCGGCCGGAACCGCACAGGTTATCCGCGACTTGTTCCAGAACAGCGCCGCTCCCATGTTCATGGGTGCATCGGTTCTCACCTGGGCCCTCGTCCTCATCTTCATGGGCGGCATGGGTAAGTCGGCCATGATGCCTCTGCACATCTGGCTTCCCGACGCTATGGAAGGCCCGACCCCTGTTTCGGCACTCATTCACGCCGCTACCATGGTTGTAGCCGGTGTATACCTTGTAGCACGTCTCTTCCCTCTCTATCTGATGGAGCCCGCCGCCCTCGACATCATCACCGTTGTCGGCGCTCTCACAGCTCTCTATGCCGCTATGGTGGCTTGCGCTCAGATCGACATCAAGCGCGTGCTCGCTTTCTCGACCATATCACAGATTGCGTTCATGATGGTATCNCTCGGTGTTACCCGCCTTGACCACTCGGTAGCCCTCGGCCACGAGGTTCANGAGGGTCTCGGTTACATGGCATCGATGTTCCACCTGTTCACNCACGCNATGTTCAAGGCCCTGTTGTTCCTTGGTGCCGGTGCNCTNATTCACGCNATCGGNTCGAACGACTACACCGCCATGCACGGTCTGCGCAAGTACATGCCCATCACCCACATCACCTTCCTGATTGGCTGNCTGGCTATCGCAGGTATCATACCCTTCGCAGGCTTCTTCTCTAAGGACGAAATCCTCACCGCNTGCTTCGGTCACTCGACCGTNTGGGCTATCTGNATGGCAGNCGTAGCCGGTCTGACCGCATTCTNCATGTTCCGTCTCTACTTCCTCATCTTCTGGTGGAAAGAGCACAAAGTACACGACGAGCACCACGCTCCCCACGACCAGCCCTGGACNATGACNCTCCCGCTGGTTATCCTTGCAGTGGTTTCAATCTTCGCCGGTTTCGTACCCTTCGGTTCGCTTGTAACCTGGAACGGNCANCCCATCACCGGCAGCGGTTTCCTCACCAACCTTGAGAACCTCAACTGGAGCGTAGCNGCTATCTCGCTTATCATCGCTATCATCGGNATTCTNGTTGCAATGAAGATGTATAAGAAAGAGAACCCCCTGCCCGAGAAGATGCGCAACGCTCTCCCCGCCCTCTGGGACTGGTGCCACCACCGTTTCTACTGGGACGAGCTCTATCAGTTCATCACTCACCGTATCATCTTTGGTCTCATCTGCCGCCCCATCGCATGGTTTGACCGTCACATCATCGACGGTACCATGGACGCGTTCGCAGCCGTTACCAACAAGGCTTCTTATGCTATCCGCGGCTTCCAGTCGGGTAACGTTCACATGTATGTGTGGATCTATCTCATCGGCGCCGTTNTGCTGGCNGCTNTCACAATGATATGCGTTCTCTGATAGCGACACATTTGAGTTAGTTAATCGAAAATAAACCAATTTGATCATATAATATCATGTTGTTCTCAAACATACTGATCTACTTCGTGCTTATCCCGATACTGATGCTCGGGGGTGTCGCGCTGTGTCGCAATATCAAGCAGATCCGTGCAGTGGCCGTCATCGGCTCGACCGCACTGATCGCACTGAGCGCTTATCTGATAGCCGAATTTCTGAAGGCTCCTGCCGAGGCTGCTGTCGACGGCATGTACTACTATCAGTCATGGCACTGGTTCACAGCCCAAAATCTTAACATTAACCTTACCGTGGGTGTTGACGGCGTGTCGATAGCAATGTTGCTCCTGTCGTCAATTATCCTGTTCACCGGTTCATTCGCTTCATGGACTATAGCCCAGCCCAAGGCGTTCTTCCTTTGGCTCATTCTCCTGTCGATCGGTGTATTCGGCTTCTTCATCTCGCTCGACCTCTTCACCATGTTCATGTTCTATGAGGTTGCGCTTATCCCCATGTACCTCCTTATCGGTGTGTGGGGTTCGGGTAACAAGAACTACTCGGCCATGAAGCTCACACTGATGCTTATGGGTGGCTCGGCATTCCTGATGCTCGGTCTCATCGGTATCTACTATCACTCGTCGGTTGACGGTCATCACACATGGAACCTCCTTGAGATTGCCCGCAACAACGCTATCAGCACCGAGTGGCAGTACTTCCTCTTCCCCATGACGTTCGTAGGCTTCGGTGTCCTCGGCGCCATGTTCCCCTTCCACACATGGAGCCCTGATGGTCACGCGTCGGCCCCCACAGCCGTGTCTATGCTCCACGCCGGCGTTCTTATGAAACTTGGCGGTTACGGTTGCTTCCGTGTAGCCATGTACCTGATGCCTCAGGCTGCTAACGACCTCGCCTGGATATTCCTTATCCTCACCGGCATCTCGGTTGTTTACGGTGCATTCTCGGCTTGTGTGCAGACCGACCTCAAGTACATCAACGCTTATTCATCGGTTTCACACTGTGGTCTGGTATTGTTCGCCATTCTGATGGTTAACACTACCGCCATGACAGGTGCTGTGATGCAGATGCTCTCACACGGTCTGATGACCGCCCTCTTCTTCGCCCTCATCGGTATGATATACGGTCGTACTCACACTCGCGACATCACCAAGATGGGCGGCATGATGAAGATTATGCCTTACCTCGCCGTGTGCTACGTTATCGCCGGTATGGCGTCGCTCGGTCTGCCCGGCCTGTCGGGCTTCGTAGCCGAGATGACCATCTTCGTTGGTTCGTTCCAGCAGGGCATGGCCGACTACCTCGGTGGTGCCGGTTCACTTCGCCTGGTGTTCACCATCATCGCGTGCTGCTCGATTGTTATCACCGCCGTNTACATTCTTCGTGTTGTCGGCAAGCTGCTCTTCGGCCCCGTCCAGGACAAGCACCACCTCGAGCTCACCGACGCTACATGGTGGGAGCGTCTCTCGACAGCTACACTGATTGTTTGTGTAGCCGCCATCGGTTGCTTCCCCAACTTCTTTGAAAATCTCATTCGCGGCACCTTCGACCCCGAGTTGTTCCGTGCCATCGCAATGAACCTGAACTTCTAAACGCTCTAAGATAAACCATCATGGATTATTCACAGTTTTTATTAATGAAGCAGGAGGTAGCACTCCTGGTAGTATTCTTGCTGGTGTTCCTCTACGACACCTTTGCACCCAAGAAGGCACTCAACGCCCTNTCGGGCCTCACCTGTGTGCTGTTTGGTATCTACACAGTTGCATGCTTCTGCCCCTGTGTGACCGGAGCGTCTGANACCGCGTTCAGCGGCATGTACGAGACATCGCCCATNATCGCGATGATNAAGAATGTGCTTAACATCGGTGTCCTCATTGTTCTCATTCAGTCAGTCAACTGGGCCAACAGNGATGCCACTGCCGTGCGTCGCGGTGAGTTCTACGAGTTGTTGCTCGTCACCCTGTTCGGCATGTTCCTCATGATTTCGGCCCGTCACTTCCTGTTGTTCATCATCGGCCTCGAGTCGGCTTCGCTGCCCCTCGCCGCTATGGTNGCNTTTGACAAGAAGCGTTACGAGAGCCACGAGGCTTCAATCAAGTATGTACTTACAGCCGTATTCTCATCGGCCATCTTCCTGATGGGTCTCTCGTATGTTTACGGTCTGACGGGTTCACTCTACTTCTCTGAGATTGGNGCTTCAATTGCAGCAGCTTCATCGCCCATGCTCATCTGCGCGCTCGCATTCGTAATCGCCGGTATCGGTTTCAAGCTCTCGCTTGTACCTTTCCACCTGTGGACAGCCGACGTTTANCANGGTGCCCCCACACCTGTCACCTCTTACCTGTCGGTAATATCAAAGGGNTCGGCAGCGTTCGCATTCCTCGTGATTCTNGTTCAGTGCTTCAGCGCTGTTTATGCCTCGGCATGGGAGTGGATGCTGTATGCACTGATTATACTTACCATCACAATCGGTAACCTGTTTGCCATGCGTCAGCGCAACATGAAGCGCTTCCTGGCATTCTCGTCAGTGTCACAGGCNGGTTACATCATGCTCGGNGTCATAGCTATGAATGCTATGGGACTTGCCGCCATGGTTTACTACATTCTTGTCTACGTATTCAGCAACCTCGCAGCCTTTGGTGTTATCCAGGCNATNGAGAANAATACCGGCAAGGTCGACATGGACGACTACCGCGGTCTGAGCAAGACCAATCCCAAGCTCTCGTTCGCGATGATGCTTGCAATGTTCTCGCTCGCAGGTATTCCTCCGTTCGCAGGCTTCTTCTCTAAGTTCTTCATCTTCACATCGGCTATCAACCAGGGTTCGATTGCGATTTATGTGTTGGTGCTCATCGCCCTTATCAACACCATCATCTCGCTCTACTACTACCTGCTNGTTGTGAAGGCAATGTACATCAGCGACGAGGCTCCTGTCATCGAGAAGTTCAAATCGACCTTCACCGACCGTCTCGGACTCACNGTTACCGTTGCCGGCATCATCTTGCTCGGTATCGTTAGCGTAGTTTACAATAACATTCTCACACTGGCCGACAAGAGCACACTCTTCTAAGCCACGCGCAGTAGATATTAAAAAACAGNGCNGTGTCACACAGTGACACNGCNCTGTTTTTTTTAGNTCCTNCAGCCGAACAAANTACCTTTTTATTAAGTTATATTTTCAATAGTCCGATTAATCTTAACTGAATTTCAGACTGTAACTTTATCTTTTTTGATTTATGAATAAATTCTAATACTATTCAGATGCGTTCCACACTATTTGTTTTGACTATTTTCGCGTCAACAATCGTTTCTATGGCTCAGGCGCCCGACCTTGAGCGCCCGTTACCCCAGTCGTGGCAGTATACCGATGGCCTATCACAGACCCTTCCCGACGATGATGCCTGGTGGAGGGCTTTCAATGACCCCGTCCTCGATTCACTTATTTCACTCGGTGTAAACAACAACTTCGACCTCTCTATGGCTGTGNGACGCATGGACGCTGCCGCCCGGCAGGTAGACGCGGCCCGAGCTGCTTATTATCCCACGATAGGTATAAATGCCGCCTACACTCGCTCACGCGTGTCTGAGGTCAATTCCAATNCGTACANNTTAGGCGCNACGGCAAGTTGGGAGATNGACNTNTTTGGNCGTATCACCGNAGGTGTCAAGCAGAAAAAAGCCGCTTACCGCGCCTCGCGTGCNGAGTGGACNGGTGCAATGGTAAGTCTCGCCGGTANCATCGCATCGACTTACGTACAGTTCCGGCAGTATGAGGAACAGCTTGCAGTGGCCGAAGAAAACACCGTTACCCAGGATTCGATTGCCGGACTGGTGCGTGCCCGCTATGAAGCCGGCCTGGGGGCCAAACCTCAGCTNGAACANGCCCTGTCACTAATGTACAGCACCCGTAGCACTATACCATCACTNCGAACATCGGTGGCTAAGACACGCTCGGCTCTTGCGTTGCTCGTNGGNCTCTATCCTGCCGATATTGATGCACTGCTCAGCGCCTCGCGAGGCCTGCCCGACTATCATTTAATGGTTAAGGCCGGTGTACCCGCCGACCTGCTGCGACGTCGCCCTGATATTGCCCGGGCCGAGGCTAATGTAGCATCGGCTGCTGCGGCCGCCGGCATAGCCAAAAAAGATTATTTGCCAACACTCACCATCAACGGTAATGTGGGTGTGGGGGCCGATAAACCCGGCGACATGTTCACATCGCGAGGTTTCACTTACTCGGTTACTCCCACATTGTCATGGACAGTGTTTGACGGTTTTGCCCGTCATGCCAATGTCGCTGCAGCCAAGGACGAACTGATGGCTCAGATAGACAATTACAATTATACGGTGATGAACGCATACTCAGAGGTTGACAACGCTATTATTGCGTATGGCAACACACTTGGGCAGATTGCCGATTGCCGCGATGCGTTGAACGCAGCTGTCGAGTTCCTTAACCTCCAGCTCGATTTGTACACACAGGGGCTCAGCACTTTCAGCGACGTCGCCACGGCCCAGCAGAGTGTACTCAACTATGCCAATAGTGAAATCGGCGCCCATGCCGCGGCCCTGACCTCACTGATAGATCTCTACGAAGCCCTCGGTGGCGGATTCGATTTATAAACACCCTATTATCTTTACACACTAATGAAACACATCGTCATTTATTCAGCCGCAGCGCTAACAGTCGTTACCTCGGCATGCAGTTCACACAAATCAGATAAATCGGACGCCGAGAGGGCAATGCCTGTCGAGGTAGCTGAAGTTGTGACAGATTCAGTCACATTATATAAGGAGTACCCCGGAACTCTCACCGCCGATAAGACCCTTAACATCGTGGCTCGTGTCAGCGGTACTGTGTCCGGCGCTAATTATCAAGGCGGCGAGGAGGTTAAAGCCGGACAGTTATTGTTCACCATCGACCCGACGCAATATCAGAATGCCGTGGCCACGGCCGAGGCAAGCCTCAGCACGGCCAAGAGTCAGAATGAATATGCCGAGCAGCATTACGCTGCTGTTGAGAAAGCCTACCAAAGTCATGCTGTGAGCCAGATGGAACTAGCCGAGGCTCTTAGCGACCGTGACCAGAGCCGTTCGGCTATCAAGAGTGCCGAGGCTGCTCTGGCCGATGCACGTCTGCAATTATCGTATTGCTATATTCGCGCCCCGTATAACGGTCGTATCAGTACCAATGTCTATCCTATGGGTTCGTTCATAAACGGATCGGCATCGCCCGTCACCCTCGCTACGTTGTATCAGGACGATGTCGTTACGGCAAATTTCTCAATCGAGGACGCTTCCTTTCTGCGAGTATTCACCAACGACAACAACCGACATCTCATCAATTATGACTCAATTCCGGTGAGCTTCTCCGAGCCGTTACCTCACAGCTATGCCGGCAGCATGTCCTATATGGCGCCTAATGTCAGCACGTCGACAGGTACCATTCTTCTTCAGGCTCATATTCAAAATCCTTACAGCGAGCTTCGCTCGGGTATGTATTGCACTATCAGCCTGCCCTACAAGATTGAACCCGAAGCATTCCTCGTGCGAGATGCCTCGATTGCAACAGACCAACGGGGACAATATGTCTATGTGGTCAACGATTCAAATAAAGTGGTCTACACTCCTATCGTCACAGGTGACATTGTCAACGACTCCATGCGTGTAGTAAGCCAGGGTCTGCGCCCGGGCGACCGCTATGTCACTTCAGCACTACTGAAAGTGCGCAACGATATGCCGGTCAAGCCGTATCTGTCAAACACTAAGTAAATTGTCACTGCTATGTTCTCAAGATTTTTTATCGAAAGGCCTATATTCGCGATTGTCATCGCGGTGGCTATGGTGCTGGCTGGTGCGCTTACATACAGCAAACTTCCGATCGCCCAGTATCCCGACATCACACCACCCACCGTCATGGTATCGGCGGTATATCCAGGCGCAGATGCCACAACGGTGGCCGAGGCTGTCGGTGTGCCCATCGAGGAGCAGGTCAACGGTGTCGAAGGTATGATGTACATGAGTTCAAACTCGGGTTCAGACGGTTCCTATCAGCTTACAATCACCTTTGAACAGGGTACCGACCTCGATATGGCTACCGTTAAAGTGCAGAATCGTGTCGCGCAGGCCGAGGCAACACTACCTACGGCCGTCAAGCAACAAGGTGTATCGGTTAATTCACAATCATCTAACCAGCTATTGTTCATAGCTCTTGAAAGCGATGATCCGGGCCGCTATGATGCCCTGTATCTGACCAACTATGCCAAGCTGAACCTCACCGACCGCCTCGCNCGTGTTGATGGTGTGGGNAATGTTCAGGCCTTTGGNGGNGGCGAGTATTCGATGCGTATATGGCTCGATCCGGCCAAGATGCGCGAGCGTGGTATCACCACAGCNGATGTCACCGCGGCTATACAGTCTCAGAATATGGAGGTNTCGGCCGGTAGNGTAGGNGCCCAACCGGCTAATACNGACGATGCGTTCACATATACCCTCACTACCCGCGGNCGCCTGTCCGACCCGAAGGAGTTTGGTGATATNATACTGAAAAGTGACGGTCAGCAGATTCTGCATCTGAGCGATGTGGCAACTGTTGATCTCGGCTCNGAGACATATACCCAGACNGCTCGTGTAAATGGCGGNCAGGCAGCATTGATAGGCATCAGTCAGCTNCCGGGTGCTAACGCGCTTTCAGTNGCAAAGGCCTGTCAGGCCGAACTTGAGTCACAGCGNCAGTTNCTGCCGCCCGGTGTCGACTTCAAGGTGCTCCTCAATACCACCGAATTTGTCACCGCCTCAATCGACGAGCTCCTTATNACATTCCTCGAGACCCTCATTCTGGTGATGCTCGTGATCCTGATATTCCTTCAGAACTGGCGTGCCGTGATAATCCCGATGCTTACCATTCCGGTATCGCTCATAGCCACGCTCGCGGTGATGAAATGGATGGGCTTCTCGCTCAATACCCTCACACTGTTCGGNCTGGTGTTGGCCATTGCAATTGTGGTCGATGATGCCATAGTGGTGGTCGAGGACTGTTCGCGCCTGTTGGACGACGGCACGCTGAANCCACGNCAAGCGGCTGAAAAAGCCATGATTGAGTTGCAAGGGCCGGTNATGGGCGAGGTGCTCGTGCTGTTATCGGTATTTATTCCTACGGCAATGGTGAGCGGCATCACGGGNCANCTCTANCAGCAGTTTGCGCTAACCATCGCTGTGTCNACAGCCTTCTCGGGCTTNAACGCGCTGACATTCACTCCGGCCATGTGTGCCTTGTTCCTGCGTAAGAACAAGCCCACCACNTTCTTCCTGTATAAGTGGTGGAACAAGGGTTTCGGAGCCACNCTCAACGTGTATATGAANGTGGTAGGACAATTCCTGAAACGTCCGGCCGTTGCCATNGGCTTATATCTGCTTATCACTGCNGCGGCATTCTGGGGCTTTGTAAAATGGCCTACANCTTACATTCCGTCTGAAGATATGGGCTATTTCATCAGTTCGGCCCAGTTGCCCACCGGNGCCTCGCTCGATCGTACTGACCGTGTCATGAAAGCCTATACCGACAGCCTCCGNCAAATACCCGGTGTAAAGGACGTTATCGCCATCAGTGGCATGTCGTTCATGGGTGGNGGCTCAAGTTCAAACCTCGGCTCNGCCTTCGTAATACTCGAACCCTGGGGACAGCGAAAGGCTAAATCAGAAAGTGTAGAAAGTATNATCGACCGTGCCAATGCCATNGGAGCGGCCATGCAGGAGCCGGTAATTTTCTCNCTCAATCCTCCGGCCATTCCGGGTCTGGGTATGTCGTCGGGTCTNGAAATGCAGCTCCTCGACATNAACAACCANGGCCCNGCCGCATTGCAGCAGGCACTCGGTGACATTATNGCCGAAGCTGACAAGGANCCGCGCATCAGTTCGGTTTCGACACTATATGAAGGCACTGTACCACAGTACACTGTAAANATTGACCGCAGTCGCGCCAAGATGCAGGGACTCACTCTCGAAAGCATCTACTCAACGCTCTCGGCCTTCATGGGNGGACAGTATGTCAACGATTTTGTTGAATTTGGACGCGTATATCAGGTNAATATAGCCGCCGATGCTTCCTCACGCAATCATCTGCAGGACGTACTGAACCTAACNGTGCGCAACGATGCAGGCGACATGGTGCCATTCTCNACTTTTGCCACCATCGAGCCNTCGATGGGTGCGCCAACTGTNTCNCGTTATGATATGAATACCACGGCCTCGCTCACTGCCACTCCGGCCAAGGGTGTCAGNTCGTCAGACGGTATCAAGGCAATGGAGGAGATTGTACNCAAGGCCGTNGGCGAAAACTANGGNTATGCCTGGACNGGNGAGGCCTATCAGGAAACCCAGTCNGGCACCACAGTCACNTTTGTNCTNATTCTGGCTGTGATAGTCACACTGCTTGTGCTCGCCGCTCAGTATGAGAGTCTTACTTCTCCGATAGCTGTTGTGATCGCGATGCCCACGGCCATTCTGGGTACAATCATAGGCTGTATCTTCATGGGGCAAAGCATCAGTATTTATACCCAGATCGGTATAGTGTTGTTGTTGGGCCTGTCGGCCAAGAATGCCATTCTTATAGTGGAATATGCGATGGATTTCCGTAAGTCGGGCGAAAGCATTCGTCAGGCGGCCCTCGACGCCGGCAAGGTACGTTTCCGTCCTATAATGATGACTGCCGCGGCCTTTGTATTAGGCGTTATGCCTATGCTCTTTGCCACCGGCGCAGGCGCTTCGTCCCGAATATCGCTTGGNACAGCCGTTGTGTTCGGTATGGCCATCAATGCCGTTNTNGGNACCCTCTTTGTCCCCAACTTCTGGGANCTTCTACAACGATTTGGCGAGAAGTANATCAATCCGTTCTTCCATTCGGCCAAGGGATTACCAACTGGCGACGACAATTCAAAAGCTGTATAACTGCAATCCTAATAATAAAGAGACCGTNCTGTGTNACACAGTACGGTCTCTTTATTTATGTGTGGTTTTAATGTCAGGCAGTAGTGTTGAGAGCACGTAGCAGTAGGATAAGGGCGCGTACTGAGGCACGCTCTATCACCTCGGCNCGGTTNCCGTTGAAGTGGTGGGTGGCGGCTGTCGTGCCGNCGGGGGTGTGAATGCCTATGCAGACGGTGCCGACNGGTTTGCCTGGTGTCGNTCCGCCGGGGCCCGCAATGCCGGNGGTCGATACCGAGCAGGNGGTGTCGGCCAGCCGGGCCACTCCGTCGGCCATGTGAGTGGCTACCTGNGTGCTCACGGCTCCATACTGNGCTATATCCTCNGCCGNGACGTTGATTGAGTTAATCTTCATCTCNTTNCTGTATGAGACCACNGAGCCGTTGAATATGGCCGAGCTGCCCGGTATAGAGGTTATGAGGTGNGCTATGTTGCCACCTGTACAGCTCTCGGCTGTCGACAANGTCATTTTGGCGGCATAGAGTGTGTCGATGACGGCTCGGGCGGGAGTCACGTCGCCGGTNGCGAAGATGTATTGGCCGGCAAGCNCTCTGAACTGGGCCGAGGCCTTGTCGAGCATGTCGGCATCGTCACAGTCAAGACGCACTTTGAGGTAGCCGGTCTGGGGCAGATAGGCCACGTGTACGTCACACAGCGGCGAGGGGGTCTCGGCCGATTCGAGCATGGTGTCGAGCGCGCTCTCGCTGATGCCCTCGAGCAGAAAGAAACTGTGCAGGGTGGGACGCTCGGTGCTGTTGCCGTCGCGCTCTTTGAGGCGTGGCAGCACCTGGTCGGTGAAGGTGTAGCGCATCTCGCGCGGCACGCCGGGCATAGACACGAGCACTTTGTTGTCGCGCTCAAACCACATCACGGGGGCTGTGCCGGTCATGTTAGGCAGNACCTTGCAGCAGTCGGGCACCATGGCCTGTGACTCNGTGAGCTGATTCATCGNGAGGCCTCGTTCAGCGAATATGCGGCGTACGTTCTCGGCTACCGACTCGTTGAATACGAGTTTGCCNCCGAAACATTCNCANAACACCTGTTTGGTGATGTCGTCCTTGGTNGGGCCNAGACCGCCGGTGGTGAGCACGACGTCACTGCGGCGCATGGCGTCNCGCACGGCAAATAGTATGTCGCACGGGTCGTCGTGTACCTGACATGAGTGAACGAGTTGCCAGCCGTTGGCGTCGATGAGCGATGCCATGAACGGGGTGTTNGTGTCGACGACGTTGCCAAGCAGCAACTCGTCGCCTATGGCTATGATTGAAAATCGCATGGCAGTTATTGCTATCAGATTGTGACGCGAGCAAANGGNGCNGCGTCGTAAGGACAGAANTCTTTGTCGAGATATTTGTAGTATCCGGCGATGGCCACCATAGCGGCATTGTCGGTGGTGAACTGACGCTGGGGTATGAATGCCGTGAGGTGATGGCGCTCGCAGTAGTCGGCGATGGCGTTGCGCACACCCGAGTTGGCCGATACGCCGCCACCTATGGCTATGGTCTTGACACCTGTGAGTTTGACTGCCTTGTCGAGCTTGTCGAGCAGTATGGCTATGATGGTGGCCTGGAGCGATGCGGCCAGGTCGGCCATGTTCTCGTTGATGAAGTCGGGATTCTTCTTGANCTCGTCGCGNAGGGTGTAGAGGAACGATGTTTTCAGTCCGCTGAAGCTGTAGTCGAGTCCNGGAATGTGGGGACGGGCAAACTTGAAGCGGTCGGGGTTGCCCTCGGCTGCCAGGCGGTCGATGTGGGGGCCGCCGGGGTAGGGGAGGCCCATCACCTTGGCACACTTGTCAAAGGCCTCGCCGGCAGCGTCGTCGATAGTCTGGCCCAAAATTTCCATGTCGCGGTAGCTCTTNACGAGTATAATCTGGGAGTTGCCGCCCGAGATGAGCAGGCACAGGAATGGAAACTCGGGCACCACATCGTCGGGCTGTTGCTTGACAAAGTGGCTGAGCACGTGGCCGTGCAGGTGGTTGACGTCGACGATNGGCACNCGCAGACCCAGTGACAGGCCCTTGGCAAACGANGTGCCTACGAGCAGCGAGCCCAGCAGTCCGGGNCCNCGTGTGAAGGCGATGGCCGACAGCTCGNTCTTGTCGACACCGGCNCGTNTGAGGGCGGCGTCGATTACGGGNACTATATTCTGNTGGTGGGCNCGCGATGCGAGNTCGGGCACGACGCCGCCATACTCTTCGTGTACCTTTTGTGNGGCTATGACGTTGCTGCGCAACAGGCCNTCGGTGATGATGGCCGCGCTGGTGTCGTCACATGACGATTCAATTCCTAATATAGTGATACTCATGGTGGTAGTAGTTGTGANGTTACTNTTGACGGTTGATGTAGGTTGACGGGTCGAGCTGTGAGCCGTTGAACCACATGTCGAGGGTGACGGGTTGACGTGAGTTNTCGCGGACGTCTGACGACAGNCCTATGCGGCTGCCGGTGTTGATTTTGCTGCCCGTATTNACCATCACTGACCCCAGGCCGGTNTAGCGGGTGATGAAGTCNTGAGGGTGCTGAATGATGACGGTGTAGCCCTCGCCGGGCACGTAGTGTGAGTCGACCACAGTGCCGCGGTAGATGGCNGATACGGGNGTCGACGGCGGCAGCTGATAGGTGGTGTNGCCCGCGGCATCGGTTGAGCGTGCTATCTGGGTGTTGACGGGCGGGTAAAATACCATGCCGTCGGCGGCCACGGGCGACAGTACCGAGACGTTGAAGCGCTCGCGCTGCTCGTAGCGGCGCACGAAGTCGCGCTCGGCGTCAGAGGCCATCAGCAGCGAGTCGACCGGCAGGGCCTGACGGTTGATCGAGTCGTTGTAGACGCGCTGTATGCTGTCNGGGTCGACCTCNTCGTTGAGAATGGCGACCATGTTGTCGAGGTACATGTTGTTGACGGCGGCTATGTGGGCCAGTGAGTCGACGCGCGATGACATGTCGGTCATCTCGTAGCGCTGAGAGCGTTTGAGGTAGCCGGGCAGCAGTGTGCGCAGTGGCGTGAGGCTTATTATNGCGGCACCTATAAAGGTGATGAGNAGGAACATGATGATGGCGAGCATCACCATGCGGGCACGCGAGCCGCTGATGCTCCAGAGCGTNGACATGTGGCTGTCGTCGATGAGCTGCAGNCGGTATCGTGCCGGTACNCGTATGCCGCGGTGTGAGAAGTGTACCAGTGTCTTGCCGACCTTGATGGTGAACTTCTTGATTTCGCGCAGGCCGTTATTCATCACTTCCATACTGCTCGAGATAAGCCTCACAGGCGGTTGCGAGCTCGGCATACCACTCGGCGCCAAATCGCTCGGTTAACGGTTCTTTCAGGAATTGGTAGGCGCGTATGCCCAGACGNCGNCCGTTGGCAAACGCACTGCGGCATATCTTCCAGTGGTGGAAATTGACGGCCGTGAAGGTCGGNTACTTGGTTATGCGCACAGGGTAAAGGTAGCACGATATAGGTTTGCGCCAGTTGACGCGNCCCTCGCGGTANGCCTTGTCGATGGCACAGATGCAGACGCCTCCCGGGGCGTAGCACGAGAAGGCACAGTCGCGGTCGTTGACGATGGTGGTGACGCGGTCGCCCTCGCTGTCGATGTAGCTCACGCCGTTGGCTTCGACCTCNCGGCGCGCGGCAGGCGACATGTCGTCCCAGATGGCGGGTAATACCTCGCGCAGACGTTCGTCCTCGTCGTCGGTAATCGGAGCGCCGGCGTCGCCTTCAATGCAGCACTCGCCCTTGCACTGCTCGATGTCGCAGCAGAAGAACTGTTCGGCCANATCAAGGCTCACAAGTGTATCCTGTATTTGTAACATAATAGTCTCGCTTGTTTCAGTTTTCATAAGGAGTAGACAGTGAAGTAACCCACCAGCCGGTCGTAACGCTGGCCCGGCAGGCGGTNATATATGGCTATGTCATACTTGTTGACAGTGTTGTAGAAGTCGCCCTCGATNGCCGATGTGGCCGACNGCAGGGCAGCGCCGCGGGCGGGTGCCGACGAGGGCACGGCCAGGTACATGTAGTTGTAGGCACCCTGTTTGAGCAGCANCGTGGCCGTGTAGGCGCCCAGCTCGCTGTCGTAGGTGAGGCGCGAGCGCGAGTCCATNCGTCGGTCGTTNAGGTCGCCGTCGATGTATATATCGGTACCGGGCAGCGGATCGCTCACGAGGGTGAAGTGGGTCACGAGATAGTCGGCCTCGGTGTCGGGACGGCTTGAATTGTACTCTCTGACCACGTAGCGGCCGTTCTGGGTGCGGTCGTAGGTGTANGGCATCGCGGCGCGCGGCTCGTCGGCCTGAATGTAGGCGTGGTAGTANGGACCGTGATAGGCGACACCCTCAACGTGCATTGACGNCGAGTGGGTCGATATGTTCTCGAAGCGGCGGTATTCATTGCCGGCGTCGAATATCAGTTCGGGCATGTGCTCNTAGACCAGCCGCGAGCTTTGCATGCGCAGCGGGTGCAGCAGTGTGCGCCTGGTATCGGGNCGATTGTTCTGGGTAACGACCACCTTGAAGTCGTTGAACGGGTCGTGTACCGTCAGATTGGTGGCGTCNAGTTCTATCGANAGTTGCTGGTGGGCGTCGTTGTAGTCGATGTCGGTTACCGACGACACGCGTGACGATAGTGCGACCGACTGCTCGGTGACCATGAAGCGCGCCTGTAGCAGTGTGACGTCGGGCTCACCCTCGTCATAGACGCGCAGCAGGTAGTTGCCCGACACGAGGGGGCGCATCGACTCGTTGGGTATCGTGATGCGGTANTGGACATAGTGTACGGTAGTGGCNCGCGAAAACTCGTAGTCGTCGACCGTGCCCTCGTTGAAGCCGTCGAGAAACTCGCTGTCGACGAGCTGTGACGGTTGCCAGTCGGCATTGCAGTGGGTGAGACTGTAGCGCATGTAGCGCACATCGTCGGCCAGTTCGTCAAACTCGATGGTAATCTGACGGTCGTCGTCAAGACGCACCACGGCGTCGTTGAGCTCGTTGTCGTCGGCATACACCTGCAGGGTGGCAAATCCGGGAGCCAGAATGCCGGTGGCGGTGTCGGCGGCGAGACAACTGAGCGATGCCGCGATGACTGTGATGGCATATGTCAGGAGCCGTCTTACCATTGAATAGGTGTTTTGCCTTGTGATACAAGATATTGGTTGGCGCGCGAGAAGTGGTGGTTGCCGAAGAACCCACGGTAGGCCGACAGGGGCGACGGGTGGGCCGATTCGAGCACCAGGTGGCGTGAGCGGTCGATGAATGCACCTTTACGGGCTGCATACGAGCCCCACAACAGGAAGACGATGCCCTCACGGCGTGTGGCCAGNGCACGTATCACGGCGTCGGTGAACTGCTCCCAGCCGTGGTCGCGGTGGGAGGCTGCCTGATGGGCCCTGACGGTGAGAATAGAGTTGAGCAGCAGCACTCCCTGACGTGCCCATCGAGTGAGATCGCCNTCGGCAGGCTGGGGGGCGCCGGTATCGGCCGACACCTCCTTGAAAATGTTGATGAGTGANGGCGGNATCTGTATGCCGGGGGCTACCGAGAANCACATGCCGTTGGCCTGGCCGACGTCGTGATATGGGTCCTGGCCCAGTATGACGACCTTGACATCATTGAANGGAGTGGTGTCGAGCGCTGCAAAAATGCGCCCGGCCGGCGGAAAAACCGTGTGGGTGGCATACTCGTTNCTGACCCAGGCGGTGAGGTTAGCAAAGTATTCTTTTTGCCACTCGTCGGCCAACTGCTCTTTCCACGATTGTTCTATACGGACGTCCATCATCTTAAACTGCTAAAATTTTTTCACTGCGAAGTTACAAAATTTCTCTTAATTTGTTTACCTTTGAGCCTTGATTCTAAGAACTGAATTAAACTTATTGCAGACAAGATGAAAGCCCTGAAGCAAATTTTTGTGGCATCGGCCACAGCGCTGTCTATCGCNACAGCGCCTACAGCNGCNGCTATCGGTAANCNTGGAGAGAAAACNGTCGGTGTATCAGCTGGTTATAATACATTTAACGAGAGTGCNGTAGGCGGGGTCTTTCTGCAATATCGTGTCAATCGTCTCATACGCTTAGCGCCCGACGTGAGCTATGTGTTCAAGCATAATAACACCGATGGCGTGGCACTGAACCTCAATGTNCAGATGCCGCTGCCNATAATGCCGACAGGACGTGTCAATCTTTATCCGCTGGCGGGTTTGAACTACACGTCGTGGAGCTATCATCCCGAGGGCACGAAACCTGCTATAATAGAGGGTGATGACGTGTCAGAACGTGTCAGCAAGTTCGGCTTGAATGTCGGTGCCGGTCTCGATATCTATGCCACAGGGACGTTGAAACTGTTTGTCGAGGGCAAGTATGTCGGTGTTCGCCACTATTCGTCGGGCGTCATTACCGTCGGCATCGGCTACAGCTTCTGAGGGGACGCACAATTAGCCTTGTTGGCGGCGGACGCGATAAATCGCGTCCCTACATGGGAGATGTGTAGTTCGCAATAAATTTGCGCATTACNCGTTATATTCANATACAAAAATCTAAAAAATGAAAGCACCCAATNTTATTGTTACTATATTATTGTCATTTGTGATGACATGTACGGCATGGGCTAAGGAGCCTGAAAGGGGATATCGAGGCTTTGTCGATGCAAATGTAGACCTGATGTTCGATCAAGATATTTACGGCGATAACTCTGCGACTGTCTATTACGGTATTTCTACCTCTCACGGTTACCAGTTCAATCGTCATTTATTTTTAGGTGCCGGCTTCATGTTTGAACGAGACTCTCCTAACCGCCATAATTGGTTTGGTTACTTCCCCATATTCGTTCAGGCACGGACTGATTGGAAGATAGGGCGTCTGCCCTTATACGGCGACTTGCGTGCCGGAGGTGTTATTTTGGGTGAATACAGGATTTTCATTTCACCCACTGTGGGTTATCGGCTTAATTTGGGCAAGAAAAGCAATCTTAACTTCGGTGTCGGCATGAATTTAAGAGGCTGTAGTTGGACTGACGAGAAAACTTTCCATCCCCAGCTCGCCGTCAGGATCGGTATAGATTTCTGACGATGTTGAACAAGCCACAATTAGCCTTGTTGGCGGCGGACGCGANAAATCGNCGTCCCTACTGTGTCACGGCACATTAGNTTAATTGTGTATCGTGCTTTGTGTGTTGTGTAACCGTTTCGCGTACTCTACCGAACATCAATGTGTTAACGAGTAGTAACGGAAAACAAAAAGGAGCAAATCCTCGGGGATTTGCTCCTTTTTGTTTAGGTTTGTTTATGTTGGTCTGAGTTATTCGCCCATTGCGTTCGAGACGGTGTTGATGAGCTCTTCTTCCATGAGGTCGCGGGCTACGATGTTGCCGTCAGGNTCGATGAGAATGATGCAGGGTATGCCGTTGATGCCATAGAGGTCGGTGGGGCCGTTCTGGGCGTTGACGATGATGTTCCAGGGCAGGGGGTGCTCGGCGAGGTAGGCGTTGGTCTGGTCGGGTTCTTCCCACACGGCTACGCCAACGACGTCGAGTCCGTGGCCGTTNTACTTGGCATACAGGTCTTTGATAATCTCAATCTCGCGTTTGCANGGGCCGCACCAGCTTGCCCAGAAGTCGACGAGGGTGTACTGACCGGGTTTGACGTAGTCGCTGAGGCGTGTAGTGGTNCCGTTGTACTCGACTGCAAAGTCGGTGTACTTTTTGCCGGCTGATGTGGCCTCGCGNGCAGCGAAGTTGTCTTTGATTTTNCCGATGCGCTTGTAGTTTTTGAGTTCGGGGTTGAGTTTGAGCATNTCCTCAAATTTATCAANTTCCATTGACATNGCCTGCTGNACGAGCAGGTAGTAGCCCATGGGGTTGGCGATATTCTCGACGATGTGTTTGTTGACGAGNGAGTCGATGTGGGTCTGCATCATGAGGTAGNGGGCCTCNTGTTCGGCNTCGGTCATGAGTGAGTCGACGTTGCTCATGAGCGAGTCGCTCACGGCGCGTATATTGGCTACGAAGTTGTCATACTTGTCATTGAGCTCNCTGGTGATATGGCCGTTGTCATAGACCGACTCNCCNCCCTCGAGGAAGAAGCGTCCGGCACGGCTGCCGTTGATGACGAGGCTAACGACGGCNGGATTGTCGATGTGGCCGTTGAACATGGCGTGNCCGTCGGCTACCATNACGCTGTCNATCACGTCGTTGGTGTCGAAGTCGTAGAGATAGGCGTATGTACCTTCGGCACCGGNATTGGCTACGACGACGTCAAGCTTATAGTCCTGACCGGCATTGTCAGCTTTTTTGGAGCAACCGGTGACGATGGCGGCGGTTGCGATTGAAGTAATTGCTAATAGTTTGATATTCATAGTTGTTTGAGTTTGAATTTTGGGTGCAAAGTTACAATTATAATCCGAATATATGGGCTGAAAAGTTAAAAATGTTTTGATTAGTTAACTAAAATGCTGTAATTTTGTTNTTATTTTGTAATAATGATTGAAGACGAGTAACTACGGCTACGGTTGTAGCTATCAGTTACAAATCTTAAATATAACCTAATTATAAGAACTTACTTATGAAAGAAAGTTTTAATGAGAATATCACGCGNTCGATTGTTGAAAANTGGACNCACCCGGCACTCAGTGATCTGACAGGTGGAACATATACCTATGGCGAAATGGCCGCNGCAATTGCCAAAATACATTTGTATTTTAAATCGATAGGTCTGAAACCAGGTGACAAGGTNGCGCTGTGTGGCCGCAACTCGAGAAATTGGGCGCTGACTTTTTTTGCTACTGTGACCTATGGTGCCGTGTGTGTGCCCATACTCAATGAGTTTAAACCNGATAATATACATCATCTNGTAAATCACAGTGATTCGGTACTGTTGTTTGTCGATGACTCGATTTGGAATGAGCTTGACCACGTTGACATGCCCGAGATTAAAGGTGTGTTTAATGNGACAAACTTCGAGCTGCTCGAGTGTCGCGATGAGAAACTGCGTGAGACGGCCGCNGATATACAGTCGATTTTTNACGCCACGTATCCCGACGGATTCAAGGCTTCTGATGTCAAATACTATCATGACANACCTGACGAGCTGATGCTGATTAACTACACATCNGGTTCGACGGGTTTCTCGAAGGGTGTGATGCTGACTTACGGCAACTTGATGAGTAATGCGCGNTTCGCACTTGACGAGATTACATANNTGGGCGCGGGCGACGGCATGCTCAGTATGCTNCCGATGGCTCACATGTATGGTCTGCTTGTCGANCTGATTTTCCCNATATTCAAAGGCGCTCATGTACAGTTCCTTGGACGTGTGCCGTCGCCNAAGATTTTGCTTGATGCNTTTGCCAANGTNAAGCCNAAGATTGTAATCACTGTACCGCTCGTGATNGAGAAGATNGTGACNGGCAAGATTATGCCCGAGTTGCAAAAGCCGGTGATGAGATTATTGACGGCGATACCGGGTGTGCGCGGTGCTATATANAANAAGGTCAGAGAGAAGATGATCGATGCCTTTGGCGGCGAGCTGCGCATGGTGGTCATCGGTGGTGCCGCACTGGCTCCCGAGGTAGAGAAGCTGTTGCGCAAGATTCACTTCCCCTATACTGTAGGATATGGCATGACCGAGTGTGCGCCGCTCATAGCNTATGCGTCGCCTGATGTGTTCAANGCCAGGTCGTGTGGTGTTGTCGTGGCACGCATGGAAACGCGTATCGATTCGCCCGACCCTGAACATATACCCGGCGAGTTGTGGGTGCGTGGTGACAATGTGATGCAGGGCTACTACAAGAACCCCGATGCTACNGAAGCNGTGTTNAANGACGGNTGGATGAACACCGGCGATATGTGTGTACGCGACAAGGACGGTTTCATCTACATCAAGGGTCGAAGCAAGACCATGATTTTGGGCCCGTCGGGTCAGAACATCTATCCCGANGAAATCGAGGGNCAGCTGAACCATCTGCCACTCGTCGGTGAGTCNCTTGTAGTCGACCGCGAGGGTACGCTCGTGGCTCTGGTNGTGCCCGACGAGGACACAATCAAGCGTTTGAAACTGACGCCCGANCAGNTAACNTCACAGATGGACGAGAATATCGTGATNCTCAATAAGGCNCTGCCGGCTTATGCCAAAATCAAGANCATTGAGTTGCTCGACGAGCCGTTTGAGAAGACTCCCAAGCACTCAATCAAACGTTACCTNTACAAGTAAACGATACACATTATTATATATAAGTAAAGAGAATGGGCCGGGNGCTCATTCTCTTTNTNTNNNNACNNNNTCTTAGTCNATGTCGATTGTNAGNCCGTCGTGGGCGAAGCTGACGCCCGGNGGCAGTAGCTTGGAGGCTTCGGCCTCGAACCCCATCTGGTGGGACATGTGTATGAGGTAGGCACGGCGTGGNCTGATGNGTTCGACAGTAGCCAGGCTTTGCTCGAGGTTCATGTGCGTGGGGTTGGGTGTGATGCGCAGTGCATTTATTACGAGAGTGTCAATGCCATGTATGGCCTCGATGCTCTCAAAGGGAACCTCGGTGGCATCGGTGATGTAGGCCAGGTTGTCAATGCGGTAGCCCAGTATGTGCAGCGCACCGTGCATCACGGGCAGGGGNNTGACGGTGGCNCCGGCCAGTTCGAACGGCGTGAGTTCGGTGATNGTGTGCAGTCTCAGCTTGGGTATGTTGGGGTAATACTTGTCGTTGAAGCAGTAGGGTAACACGCGGTGCANGTCGTCGTTGACATCGTGGCGGCANTATATGTCNGAGCCGTTGGGGTAGGTGAGTGTGCGCAGGTCGTCGATGCCGCCCACGTGGTCATAGTGGCTGTGGGTGATNATGACGCCGTCGATAGGGGCGTTGTNATNGNGCAANAGCTGGGCGCGCAGGTCGGGGCCGGCATCAATCAATATCTTGCNGCCCGAGTCGGTNGTGACGAGCGCCGATGTTCGCAGNCNGGTGTCATGGGGGTCGGTCGAGCGGCACACGTCACANTGGCACCCCAACACCGGAATGCCTGTCGATGTGCCTGTGCCAAGGAATGTGAGTTTCATTATCGTCTGATTTGCTGTAGATAACCGTCGTCAAATATGAGGCTGACACCGTTGTCATAAGTCCANCGTTCGAGGTAGTGGCCACGNANCACCTCGCGCGGATTGCCGAGTGCNAGACGGCACTCTTCGCGTGTCATTTCNTTCTTGACNGTGCTGTGGGTGATNCAGTCCCACACATCGTCCTTGATNTCCTTGAACCGNTGGCGCGGGTCGGTGAGGCTGAACAGGGTGTCGAAGTTGCGAGTGGCGCGNACACCGCTGCCAAGCGACATNAANACCTTTGANCGGTTGCCNNGGTCGTCGGTGAAGTGNACNGCGAGNGGGTAGTTGTCGTTGCCGCCTGTGACGCCCGTGACGTGGACTTTGATGAGCTTGCGGCCCGTGATNTTCTGGTCGGCGTCNTTGAACCACACCGGCGTGGTGATGTAGTAGTCGTTGCCGCTGAGTTTCTGGTCGGCGCGCTCAATGATGGTGTTTTCGAGCAGGAATGGTATCTCGAGNGNNCGCANCGTGTCAGCGNCGGCCGGTGTGGCCGTCAGNCGGTAGCTTAGAGTGTCACCCNTGNCGGTGGTGAGCATCATGAGNGTGTCATNGTCGCCTGTCATCGAGGGNACTCCGCGTCGGCCGGCATAGTAGAGCGTGTCGCCCGGTTGCAGTCGGTCGGCAGCGGNTATGGGGCTNAGTGCAAACGATATTTTGCCCGGAGTGACCACAAAGCGTTTGCCCGGCAGCCAGTCGGCCACGGGCTCACCCCCGATGCCGTNCATATAGGTCATNTCGGGGGTGACNGTAGCGCGTTGGCGCTTGACGTCGCGGGCTGTTATCTTGGGNGTGCTCTCGATGCCGGTAAAGCACCCCGTGAGCATNGTCGGCAGCAGCGACAGGGTCAGTAATAATATGTATTTAGTAGACCGTTTCACTTAATATTTGGGCTTCATGTCNAGGTTTTTGAACACGAACGAGTAGAGGTCGGCCCACTCGTCGATGACCTTGCTGACAGGCTTGCCGGCACCGTGACCGGCNTTTGAGTCGATGCGTATGAGTTTGGGAGCGTCGCCGGTGTCGCTTGCCTGCAGTGTAGCGGCATATTTGAACGAGTGGGCGGGCACCACGCGGTCGTCATGGTCGGCTGTGGTCACGAGAATTGCGGGGTAGGGNGTACCGTCGTTGCTGATGTTGTGCATGGGCGAGTAGCNGAGCAGNTAAGCCGCCATNTCGGGCGAGTCGTCCGAACGNCCGTAGTCTGAGGCCCAGTTCCAACCNATGGTGAACAGGTGATAGCGCATCATATCCATCACGCCGACGCGGGGCAGGGCCACCTTGAANAGGTCGGGGCGCAGGTTGACNGTAGCGCCAACGAGCAGACCGCCGTTGCTGCCGCCCTCGATGACGAGGTGCTCGGGTGATGTCCAGCCCTCGTTGATCATATACTCGGCAGCGGNGATGAAGTCGTTGAACACGTTGAGTTTCTGCATCTTGGTTCCGGCCTGATGCCACTCTTCGCCATACTCGCCGCCACCGCGNAGGTTAGCTTCGGCATAGATGCCGCCATTCTCNAGCCACACCACNCGGTTGGGGGTNAAGCCTGGGTTGAGCGACACGTTGAAGCCGCCGTAGCCGTAGAGGTAAACGGGGTTGCTGCCGTCTCGTTCGAGACCGCGGCGATAGGTCAGCGACATTGGAATCTTAGTGCCGTCGGCCGATGTATAGAAAATCTGCTCAGTGATATAGTCGTCGGGGTTGAAGTCGTTGATTACCGGCGCNTTGTANACGGTCGAGGTGTTGTCGGTCGCGTCATAACTGTAGATTGTCGGCGGCAGGGCCATCGAGGTGGCGCGGTAGAAGATGTCGTCGTTTTTATCAGATGTNGAGAACGATACCGATGCAAATTCGGGTAGGTCGATGTCGGTAACCTTCGAGCCGTCGAGGTTGTGTATCGAGGCACGGTTGGCAGCGNCCTGCNCNTANGTAAGCAGCAACTTGCCGCCTGTGCGNTGGGCTGTGGTGAGNACGCCGTCCTGNTGGCCTACNACGGTTGTCCAGTTGGCTTTGCCGGGATTGGCGACGGGGGCCTTCATGAGCTGGCGGCGNGGTGCGCCGTAGGTAGTGATGAAGTAAATGTCGCCGTCGATGATGTCNACTATGTTAATCTCGAGATCCTGGCCNGGTTCCATTACCTTCCAGGTGCCGNCGGGGGTNGTGATATCCTTGAACATAACNGAGTTNCCGAAGCCGTCACCGCCACCGAGCACAAANAGGTATTTCTCACTGTCGGGAACGTAAGCCGTGTGGAAGTGGAGNGGGTGTTCGGGGTCGCTGTAGGCCAGTGTGTCGTCGCTCTGGGGGGTGCCNATCTTGTGGTAATAGATGCGGTGATTTTCGTTGGCGTTAGAGAATTCCTTGCCCTGGCCGGGACGGTCGTAAGCGCTGTAATAAAATCCGTCGCCACACCACACGGCGTCGGTGAACTTGGCCCACTCGATGTGGTCGTCAAGCTGGGCGCCGGTCTCGGTATCCATAACGAATATCTCGACCCAGTCGCTGCCGCTGCGCGATATGGTGTAGGCCATGTAGCGGCCGTCGTTTGAGAATGTGATACCTTTGAGCGCCACGGTGCCGTCGTTGCTCAGGGCGTTGGGGTCGAGCCACACCTCGCCGTCCTTGTCGAGCGAGTCGGTGCGGAAGAGGGTCGACTGGTTCTTCAGTCCGTCGTTAAAGTAGTAATAGTATCGGCCGTCGGGCTCAAGCGAGGGCATGCCATACTTGGGGTAGTCCTGAAGCTGAGTAAGGCGACGGTGAATTTTGTCGCGGAACGGTATGGCATCGAGATAGTCGCGGGTGACTTTATTCTCGGCCTCGACCCATGCCAGTGTGGCTGCCGCAGTGTCGTTTTCGAGCGGACGGTAGGGGTCGCTGACTGTGAGGTCGAAGTATGTGTCGACCGTGTCGTCAGACGGTGCGGTCGGATAGGTTATCTTCTTATTGTCGGTGCATGATGACATGATAGCAACTGCTGANAGGGCTGTGATGCCTGTGGTTAAGGTTNTTAGCTTATTCATTGATGGGGTTGGTTATGAATTGTCGTGGGTAGTGTTGTCGTCNCGGTGTTGCTGGCGCTGTTCATAGCGTTTCTTGAGCGTGTAGCGCGCTCCGGCTATGCANGCGAGCGATAGGGCTATGACGCCGAAATATCTTAGCGGCGAGTAGTAGCCGGCTGCATACTCGGGATAGCCTATGTAGCACATGACGCCGAGATAAATCAGCAACAGCAGGGGTATGAGGTTATATTTCTTCATCATTTGTCGGCTGTATTTACAATATAGGGTGACGTGGCCGGGTCAAAACGGCCTTCTGATAGTGTGCGGTATATGCGNAGACANGCCCACGCGTCAAGNGAAGCATAACCTATCTGGTTGGACGACAGTGTTGGTGCNTCCCAGTTGGTGAGGCGCTGACCCTTTGAAATGTGTTCGCCGAAGATGATGGCATAGATGCGTTGCAGCGACATGTCGGCGATGTCGAAGCGTTTGACATACTGTTGCAGCTCGACAAATCCGCGCGGGTTGCAGGGCGCCAATTGATTGAGACCGTGGAAGTCGTCTTTGGTCGACAGGCCAACCTTCACCACGTCGGGGTTTTCGAGCAGCTTGATGAGGTGTTCGGTAAGCCCCATCTTGTTGGTGCGGAACAGGAAACACTCGTCGTCGGTCGACATCTGCACGAGAGCCACTTTGTGTGAGTCGCCTTTNCGAAACACCGGACGGGTCTCGGTATCGAAGCCTATGACGTCGAGTTTTGACAGGTAAGCTGTGGCCTGCCTGGCATCGGCGGCATTGTCAATAACGATACTGCGGCCNTNAAAGGCGGCAATAGGCATCTCGATTATGTCTTTTTTGTCTATTGAAATCATCGGCGGGGTGGGTCAAAATATACTGTCAAGACAACGCGCGGAGGCTGTAATGACGTTTAATCAAGCTACAAAATTAATGAAATTGAGTAAATTAATGGGTTAATGCCGAACAAAAAATGTTAATACTATATGAGTGAAGTAAATTTANTTGTAATTTTGTACAATATANAACTAATCATCTTATCACTAATTGCAATGCTTAAGAAAATTCGTTCGATAGCAGCAGTGATTTTNTGGCTTGGAGTCACACTGCTNTTTCTTGATTTTACCGGCTTGGCAGCACNTTGGCTTGGCTGGATNGCCAAGGTTCAGTTCCTTCCGGCNCTGCTTGCAGGCAACGTCCTTGTCATTGTACTGCTCGTAGCGCTGACACTGGTGTTCGGACGTCTGTACTGCTCGGTTATATGTCCGTTAGGTGTCATGCAAGATGGCTTTGCTGCATTGGGTCGNAAGGCTCGACGCAACCGCTATGGCTATTCCCCGGCCAAGAATATACTGCGCTANACCATGCTTGTAGTGATGGTCATTGCTGTCGCTCTCGGCGTCGGTTCTATATTCGGTCTCATAGCGCCTTACAGCGCTTATGGCCGTATCGTGACCAACTTGTTACAGCCGGCGTGGCTTTGGGGCAACAANCTACTTGCCGACTGGGCNGCGAGNCATGACAGNTATGCCTTCTACACGGTCGATGTGTGGATNAAGAGNGTGGNTTCGATTGTGGTTGCCGTCGTTANGCTGGTGGTTCTCGCNATACTGGCATGGCNCAACGGTCGCACATACTGCAACACGATATGTCCAGTCGGAACTATTCTCGGTTTCCTGTCACGATTTTCGTTGCTCAAGCCGGTTATCGACACTTCAAAATGTATAAATTGTGGCAAGTGTGCCCGCAATTGCAAGGCCGCCTGCATTGATGCNAAACACCACNCCATCGACTACAGCCGTTGTGTCACCTGCTTTGACTGCATNGGCAACTGCTCGACCAATGCCATATCATATCGCCGTGTCAAGCCGACACGAAAAGCTGCCNATGCGACCTCCGGCCNCGAGAATGAGNGNCGNCGCGCGTTTCTAAGCGTNACNGCCACGGTGGCAACAGCAGCTGCNGTTGACGCTCAGATGAAGGTNGACGGCGGTCTGGCCATAATTCAGGATAAGAAAGTGCCTGAGCGTAAGACTCAACTTGTTCCCGCAGGTGCCGTTAGTCTGCATCACGTNGCTCATCACTGTACCGGCTGTCAGTTGTGTGTCGCGGCCTGTCCCAACAATGTACTGCGCCCGTCGACCGATCCGGCTCACATGTTCCAGCCCGTCATGTCGTTTGAACGCGGATATTGCCGCCCCGAGTGTACGCGTTGTTCCGAGGTGTGTCCCGCCGGAGCCATTCATCGCGTNACCCGTGAGGAGAAGAGCGCCATCAGCATTGGTCACGCCGTCTGGATTGCCGATAACTGTATCGTGAATACCGACAACCATGCGTGCGGCAACTGTGCCCGTCACTGTCCCACCGGCGCTATCACTATGGTGTCAAAAACTCCCGGNGATGACAGCTCGCTCAAGATACCGACTGTNGACATCGAGAAGTGTATTGGCTGTGGAGCGTGTGAAAACCTGTGTCCGGCACGCCCTGTATCGGCCATATATGTTGAAGGAAATAACCGTCACCGTGAAATTTAATCCCCGCTATGAACAACGATAATACAAAAAAGATAGAACGTCGCGATTTCCTGAAAAAGCTCGGTGTCGGCAGTGTGCTTGCCGGNGCGGCACTGGCAGGTTGTCGCCGCGAGGTGGCCGACAAGATTGCCGCCGATAGTAAAACAACCGACGGTGTAGATGGTGAGATGACCTACCGTGTCAACCACAACACCGGCGACCGTGTCTCGTTGCTTGGCTACGGAATGATGCGATTGCCTTATACCGGCGGTGATATTGATCAGGAGGCTGTCAATGAACTCGTAGACTATGCGCTNGAGCATGGCGTAAACTACTTTGACACGTCGCCCGTGTATTGCCAGGGCAAGTCGGAGGAGTCGACCGGCATAGCNCTCAGCCGCCACCCNCGCGACAGCTACTTTATAGCTACCAAGCTGTCNAACTTCTCGCCCTCGACATGGCCCTATGCNGAGTCGGTCAAGATGTTTGAGAACTCACTCAAGGCCCTGCGCACTGACTACATCGACTACCTGCTGCTGCATGCGGTAGGCGGTGGTGGCATACCGACTCTCAACGACCGTTTNATCAACAACGGTGTGCTTAAATATCTGCAACAGCAGCGCGAGAACGGCCGCATACGCAATCTCGGATTCTCGTTCCACGGNGACGTTGAGGTTTTTGATCATCTCCTGGCTATGCACGATGCCGGTGAGGCCCATTGGGACTTTGTGCAAATTCAGCACAACTATGTCGACTGGCANAACAAGGANGGCAATGCCAAGCGCTCGGAGTACCTGTACGGCGAGCTCGAACGCCGCAACATTCCGGCCGTTATTATGGANCCCCTGCTGGGCGGCCGCCTGTCACATCTGCCCGACCANCTTGCCAACTCGCTCAAGGAGCGTCGTCCACAGGANAGCCTGGCATCGTGGGCATTCAGGTTTGCCGGCACTCAGCCCGACGTNCTCACCGTACTCAGCGGCATGACCTATATGGAGCATCTTCAGGACAACCTGCGCACCTACTCNCCTCTCGATCCGTGCAGTGACGAGGAGGTTGAGCAGCTTATTCATACGGCCGCATTGCTTGACAAATATCCCCTCGTGCCTTGTACCGAGTGTCAATATTGCATGCCGTGCCCCTATGGACTGAACATTCCGGCTATATTCAAGCATTATAATAAGTGTGTAAACGAAGGCAAAGTCGCTGAGTCGGCCAATGACCCGAACTATGCNGAGGCCCGACGCGCATTTCTGATNGGTTATGACCGATCGGTACCAAAACTGCGTCAGGCTTCCCACTGTACCGGCTGTGGNGAGTGTCTGNCTCACTGCCCCCAGTCGATTAAGATTCCGCAGCGACTTCACGACATCGACAGCTATGTCGAGACCCTTCGTGAGTTTAAAAACGGATTTTAACATAATTATTATAAAATACTATGATTGATATTAACGACATTCATTCCCCTGCCGATATCAAGGGGCTGACGGTTGACGAGCTTGAGCAGCTCGCCGAAGACCTCCGTACGGTATTGTTGAAAAAACTTAGTGCCCACGGTGGTCATGCNGGCCCAAATCTCGGNTTTCTTGAGGCTACGATTGCCCTGCACTATGTGTTCAACTCGCCTATCGATAAGATTGTCTATGACATCTCACACCAGAGCTATGTTCACAAAATGCTCACCGGCCGTATGGCGGCTTTCACCGACCCGGCGCGTTATAATGAGGTGACAGGCTTCACCGAACCGCGCGAGAGCGAACATGATTTCTTCACCATAGGTCACACATCGACGGCTGTCAGCCTGGCCGGTGGTCTGGCCAAGGCCCGTGACCTTCAGGGNGGAAACGAGAATATCATCGCNGTGATTGGCGACGGTTCGCTCAGTGGAGGCGAGGCTTTTGAGGGTCTCGATTACGGCGCNACACTCGGTTCAAACTTNATCGTGGTGGTCAATGACAACGACATGTCGATAGCCGAGAACCACGGTGGCCTGTATGCCGACCTTCACCTGTTGCGCTCGACCGACGGTAAGGANGAGAACAANTTCTTCCGCACACTCGGTTTCGCTTACCGCTATGTNCCNTACGGCAACGACATTCGTTCGCTAATCAAGGCTTTCAGTGATGTCAAGGACTGTAAGTACCCTGTGGTTGTGCATCTGAATACCCAGAAGGGTAAAGGCTATGCACCGGCTGAGGCCAACCGTGAGAAGTTCCATTTCACCGCTCCGTTCAACCTCGAGACCGGTGAAACATCGGGTGGCGGTGGCGAGACCTACGACGATATTTTCTCGGCCATGATGCTCGATAAGATGAAGCAAGACAAGCGTGTGGCTGTNATCACTGCCGGCACACCCGGTGTGCTCGGTTTNACACCCGAAAAACGCCGTCAGGCGGGCCGTCAGTTTATNGANGTNGGTATTGCCGANCAGGAGGCTGTGGCTCTCGCATCGGGTATGGCCAAGGGNGGCTGTCGCCCNGTNTTCGGTGTAGTCAGCTCGTTCCTGCAGCGCACATACGACCAGCTCAGCCAGGACGTCGCGGTCAACAACACNCCNGTTGTGCTTAACATCTTTTATGGTACGATTNCCGGCATGACCGATGTTACACACCTCGGCTGGTTCGATATCGCACTGGTAGCCAATATTCCGGGCTGGGTTTTCCTGGCACCGACATGTAAGGAGGAGTATGTTGCCATGNTCGACTGGGCTGTGCGTCAGACATCGTATCCTGTGGCTGTGCGCGTTCCGGGNATCATGACGAGCTCAGACCGCGAGTTCACGGCNGATTATGATGACATTAACCGCAACGAGGTAGTGCGCCGTGGCAGCCGCGTGGCTGTAATTGCGGCCGGNACAACATTCAAATCCGCTCTCGAAGCTGCCGACAAACTCAAAGCNGACGGTGCTGAAATCACCCTCGTCAACCCACGTTTCCTCAGTGGACTCGATACCGAGCTACTGGACAGTCTGAAAGCCGATCANGAGCTTGTTATAACGCTNGAAGATGGTGTGCTTGACGGTGGTTATGGCGAAAAAGTGGCACGCTACTATGGCGACAGTGACATGAAAGTAATATGTCGCGGCGTCAAGAAAGAGTTCCTTGACCGCTACGACATAGGCAAACTGNTGAGCGAAAGTGGACTGACCGCCGAGTCGATTNTCTCGACCGTCAAGTCGGCATTNTAATAGACTGTTNANATNCTTTTTACNGAAGCCCGTTGGGTAGGCGTTCTTATAGAGNGGGAACGTCGATCCAGCGGGCTTCGGGCATTGTGCGNTCAAGATAGCGCTTCANGAAACCNCGTGTATCGNCAACNATAGTGGCNTCGGNGTCAAAGTGGGTGTTGTAAAGCAGATANGCCAACTTGATGCCGCGCTGTCTGAGCGCCTCAAGTGCTAACAGNGTGTGACTTATCGAGCCGAGCCGCCCATTGGTGACGAGGGCTACCGCCATGTCGCGTGAGGCCGGGTAGTCGATAGTCCAGAATGTGTCGGTCAAGGGTACCATCAGTCCGCCGGCACCCTCNATGAGGGTCANATCATACAGGCTGTCGAGANGGTCGGCCGCGCGGTCAATTTTCTCAAGATCGATGTCGCGTCCGTCGATGCTCGCCGCGAGCTGGGGTGAACATGGATATGAGAAAATCTCGGGNGCGGTTGTATGGTCTAAGTCTACGTCCTGCATCGGTATGCCCATTATGCGACGGTGAACGTCAATGTCTTCCGAGTATTCCNGATTGCCGGTCTGAATGAATTTCATNGTGATNACATTCTTACCCTCGGCTGTCAGTACGTTGGCCAGGTGGCCGGTNGCATAGCTCTTGCCGGCATCNGTGTCAATGCCGCTTATGAATATTTTCATTGCTTACGTATAATTAATGTGGTTGAGTTGAACTGGAGGGAGCGCAGTGAGTTCTCGCGNAGCAGATTTCTTAACGATGATGACGGGGCGTGCCCGACACCATCGACGCCGGTCGACCTGAGGTGCTCAAGTAGCTCGCGTGTGGAGTCGAAGTCGGCCTGCANCGTCTCGGTTTCTATAAATTCTATCCGGCANGGCTGTTTAACGGCATCGGTGAGCCGGGCCTCTGATACATAATTGAGTGACACGCCTGTTGTNGCTGCCAGTTGGGCTAATGTGCCCTCGGTGTATAGAGCGATGGCTGCNATGCCGCCGGGTGTGAGTATNCGTTGTATTTCGCGCACGGCAGCTATGGGCGAGTTGAACCATTGCAGTGTCGACGAGCTCACTATCANGTCGATACTGTTGTCAGGCAGTTCGCGNAGCCGGGCTTCGGCATCGTCGGCAACTGCNGTCACTNTACAANTTGTACCCTGTGGTGTGGCTGGCAGTGTGAGATCCCACAGCTCGAGGNTGTCGATGTTGANGCGGNTGATGTATTCACGNGTCAACCGGCTGTCACCGGCACCTATCTCNATGGCGCGANTGATTTTGGCNTCGNGNGAAATGGCTGTCACCAGCTGTTGTGCNAGTTTGCGGGCTACNTCGAGTTGAATTGATGCCGAGATGTCATAAGTATGTCGTGTGTCACCAAAACGCTTGGCTACACGTGACTTATCAACGACCAGTCGGTTGATGATGGCTTGAAAATCGGGNAAATGTGGTGCTTCAATGGTTATCTGACGTGTGTTTGACCACGCGTTAAATTGATTGGCTGCCGGAAAAATCATATCGTCAAGGCCTATAACCGCCACGTCCCAGTCGAATGATGNGCATGGGGTGGNGTCGATGGCTCTTTGGCCAAGCACCTGCAACTCGTCCTTGAGCGACTCGATTGTGCGGTCGGGGCCCGACTCGTTGAATTGCTTGAAAGCNGCAGTGCTGCCACACATGCGTCGGTTGAANCGCGACAATGTCGCTTCGGACAGGTTGGCGAGTGTCCCCTCGAATATCTTGGTNGGTATGCCCTCGGNGTCTGACACCGGTCGGGGNGTGCCGTTGATGGCTATTGTCAGTGTTNCNGGTAGCTCCACCTGNGATAAAATGCGTTCGGCCTCCATGACGCCCATCGACCACGCCACNACCACAATCTCGCGGTAGCCGGTNAGGGCGTCGCGGTCAAATACCTCGTCGGTGTAGTCGTAGGTCACCGCAATGTCGTAGCCCGGCATCGNGAGNTGTCTGAACGGGGCCTCGGTCATGCCCCAGCCGGCCATAATCAGCAACAGGTGCCGGTTGTCNGCTTGTTGTGTAAAAACAATNTTCATCGGCCAAGTTTTTGGGTTAGGGCTGTGAGCAGGCGGTCGACGTCATCGTGGGTCATTGCTGCGCTAAGGCTGATGCGCAATCGTTCGGTTCCGGGNGGAACGGTGGGTGTGCGGATAGGCAGCACCTTTATGCCTTCGTCTGACAATTTTGACGACAGCTCGACGGCCATGNGGGCGTCACCTACNATCACCGGCTGTATGTGGCTCGGTGTGTATTCTTTGCCTGTNATTGCCATTAAGCCATCGGCGAGATGACGCGCCAGGTCNGCGAGGTGAGCNCGCTCNGTGTCCATGCCGACAATCTGCTTCATCATCAATGTCGACCACGCCGCGTTGAGCGGAGGCAGCGCCGTCGAGAATATGAGCGATCGACAACGGTTGACGGCAACATCGCGCAGCGTGGGGGACATTACAGCAAACGCACCCATCGAGGCCGCCGCTTTGCCCAGTGTGCCGACTATGACATCAAATGACTCGGGTGCCGAACTTGAGACGGCAAGTCCGAGTCCGCGGTCGCCGACCACGCCGAGTGCGTGAGCCTCGTCGATGTACAGCATCACGCCGGGGTGGCGTTTCTTGAACGAAATCAGTTCCTCGATTGGGGCTGAGTCGCCGTCCATAGAGTATACGCTCTCTATTATAATTAATGTGTTGTTGCCGTCGGGGCGTTCCTTATTGAGAATGCGTTCTAGATGGGCTATATCGTTGTGGCGAAACCGTTGCCAGTTGCACTTGCTGAGCATGATGCCGTCGATGATGCTCGCATGAACCAGCTTGTCGGCCAAAATCAGTGTATCCTTGTCGCACAGCGCCGCTATCAGTCCCGTGTTAGCATGGTAGCCGCTGTTGAACATCAACGCCGGGCGTCCGTAAAGCGTTTCGAGTGTATGCTCCAATTCACTGTATGCAGCCTGGGTAGCTGCCAGCAGGCGCGATGCCGACGATGTGAGCAGAGTGTCGCGGGCCGCATCGCTCGACATGAACGAGAGGCGCAGGTCGTCGCGCAAGGCCAGGCCCAGATAGTCGTTGGTCGAGAAATCAAGCGTCTCGACGTCGGTACGGTCGGACGGGATAGTGCGGAAATTACCGCGACTTTTTATATCTTCAATCAGTTCGCTGTGGTTCATCGCGGTAGCATTTCGATAAGTTGACGACACAGGTACACGAGGTCATCATCGCTCGTGACGTAAGGCGGCATGATGTAGACGTTGGTACCGAAGGGTCTTATCCAGACGCCGCGGCGTACACACTCCTTCTGGAACTCGCCCACGTTGACAGGCTCATGCGTCTGCACGACGCCTATCGAGCCGAGCACACGCACGTCGGCCACTGTCGGCAGGTCGGCAGCGGGTGCCAGTTCGCGACTCATTATCTCGGCCATGTGGGCCACACGGCTTTCCATGTCGGTCTCGCCGAGTAGTCGCAGTGATGCTAACGCCACCGCACATGCCAGTGGATTGGCCATGAATGTGGGGCCGTGCATCAGTACGCCGGCCTCTCCGCGCGAAATGGTGTCGGCAACCTCGCGTGTTGTCATCACGGCACTCATTGTCATGTAACCGGCAGTGAGTCCTTTGCCTATGCACATGATGTCTGGTATTACGTCGGTGTGTTCTGTTGCCCACATCTTGCCTGTGCGCCAAAATCCTGTTGCAATTTCGTCGAAAATGAGCAGTATGCCGTACTTGTCACACAATGCCCTAAGGCGGTTAAGGTACTCGGTATGGTAGAACCACATGCCGCCGGCTCCCTGCACCACCGGCTCGAGTATGACAGCTGCGAGCGTATCCTTGTGCTCCTCGATCACTTGTTTCATAGGTTCGAAGTCGGCTTCGTTCCACTCTCCGCCAAAGCGGGAGCGCGGTTGAGGCGCAAAAAAGCGTATGGGCAGTGCCTTGCCGAAGGCTCCGTGCATACCCGTTACGGGGTCGCACACACTCATGGCGTTCCATGTGTCGCCATGATAGCCCGAGCGTATGGTCACAAAATCGGTGCGGTTGTGGTCGCCGCTGCGCGAGATGGCATACTGTACGGCCATCTTCATGGCAACCTCGACTGCCACCGAGCCCGAGTCGGCATAGAATATGTTGTTCATGCTGCGTGGGGCTACTTCAAGCAGCGCCTTGCCCAGCTCGATAGCCGGGTCGTGGGTCAGGCCTCCGAACATCACGTGCGACATGCGGTCAATCTGAGCCTTGGCAGCCTCGTTTATAGCCTTATTGTTGTAGCCGTGTATGACACACCACCACGACGACATGCCGTCGATGAGGCGTGTACCGTCGCTGAGATAGATGTAGTTTTTATCGGCATGGTCAACCTTGTAACAGGGCAGCGGGTCGATGGTCGATGTGTATGGGTGCCACAGGTGTTCGCGGTCCCAGGTGTCATGTATGATGTCGTTATTCATCGCGTGTTCAGTGAGCAATTTTCAAGGTACAAATTT
Organism: Bacteroides sp.; assembly: GCA_014802385.1. Lineage (GTDB taxonomy): Bacteria > Bacteroidota > Bacteroidia > Bacteroidales > Muribaculaceae > JAAVFS01. Next base: position 23,625 of record JAAVCJ010000005.1, on the reverse strand, counting down.
ACGAACTTTATCGTTCACGACCGCGTTTTATATAAAGAATGTAATCAGTACACTATAAAACACACACTTAAAATGAAAAAGATTGTATTGACAGTGGCGACAATGTTTGCCATCGTTGCTGGTGTCGGCTTTGACGCATCGGCCAAGGGAGTGGTTCCGCCGGCTCCAGTCATGACAGGCGGAGTCGGCCCTGCAGTTGCCGGTTCGACAGCAGTGGCATCGCTACCCAATCATGCACGGAAAATTATCGATAAACTCGGTCTTGATGTCTTGTCGTGTGAACATGAGTATGACGACAATACCTACGACGTGAAAACGGCGTCGGGTCTCGAGCTTGAATTCTATGCAAACGGTGACCTCAAGGAAATCGAGGCAGAGAGCGGTACCGCGATAGGTTCGGATATGATACGCGACATCGTGCCAAAACACATGTACGACAAACTGAACGAAATGAATATTCAGATCGTCAAGTCGATTGAGATTAATGAGAATGGCTACAAGGTCGACTACATGAGCATGAGCGGATTTAACGGTGCGTTCTTCAATCACGATGGTCAACTCGTGGCCCAGTATTACGACTAATATAAAAAAGCACGGCCTGTAAACCCTGTCATGGAGTTTACAGGCCGTGGTGTGTATTGTATTCGCTAATACCGTCGCCGGGGGCGATATTATTTCATGTTCTCGAGATACTCGCGCAGAGCCTCATTGTCGGGGTTGAACTCAAGCATGCGGCCGAAGTACATCTTGGCAGCCTCCTTGTCGTCGTTGATGAGGGCGTGGTTGCCGAGACGGTTGAGGGCCTGGGTGTAGATTGACTGCTGTGTCTTGGCGTTCTCGGGGTTCTGGTCGAGAATGTCTACAACCTGTTTGAATGCCTCGAACACGGCGTCATTGTCCTCGTTGTTGTTCTGCAGGAAGACAAGGATAGCACGGGTCTGAGCTATGCGTGCATTGTCGGGAACGCGCTCAAACACTACGTTGATAACTTCGAGACCTTTGTTGATCGAGTTGTTCTTGGTCTCGGGTACAGTGTCTGACATGGCGGCGTTCTGATAACGGCGGGCGAGCATGTAGAGGTCGTTGGTGTTATAGTCACCGTTGTCGACAAACTTCTGTAATGCGTCAGCGGCCTCGTTATACTTCTTGGCGTTCGAATAAGCGGCGCTGAGGTCTTTGTACAGGTCGACCTTCTCGGGCGCGAGCTCGATGGCCTTTTCATACTGGGCGATGGCGAGACTATCCTGACCTACACCCTGCAGAGCGGCTGCATAGTTGGTGTAGTCGTTAGCCACGAAGCCACCTTTGGGGTTGGCGAAGAATACCTCTGCGTGAGCTACAGCCTCGGGATACTGCTCGAGAGCCACTTTGTTAAGGAACTGCATGCGCTGCATGTAGATGTTTGTGGGATCCTCTGACAGCAGTTTGCGGGCGAGGTCGTACGACTCCTGGTACTTCTTGCCGAAGTAGAGCAGACCTACATAGCGCTGTTCGTCCTTGGCGAAGTGGTTGGGGTTCTGGATATACTTGCCATACTGGTCGGCGGCCATGGTGAGCTGGTCGTTGGCATAGTATTTCTCGGCCAGTTCGCGCTGTGCGAGAGCCGAGTCGGGGTTCTTATCGAGGAGCTCCTTAAGCTTGTTGATCGAGAATGTGGGGTTGACGGGGAAGTATGCGCGGGCATATTTCACATAAGCCTCGGGGTGTGAGTTGTCAGCGTCAAACATCTGTGCCATGTCATATAGCTGGGCTGCCTTACCCACGTCCTCGCCGGCAATCATGTCGGCTTCCAGAATGTAGGGAGCGGGGCTCTGTTTGTTGGCTTTCTTGGCCTCGGCGATTGTCTTTTCAATCTCTTTGGCATAGCCTACGGGGTCGGCATTGTAATAGGTGCGTGCAATCTCGGTGATGAGGTCGGCATCTTTTTTAGCCAGCGATTTGGCCTCCTTGAAGTGTGATTCGGCTGCCGACTTGTTGCCCTGTTTGAGTTCGAGAGCGCCAAGGCCGACGTAGTTGTAACCGTTTGAGGAATTGGCAGCCATGCCTGCTTCAAAGTTCTTCTTGGCCTCGGCTATATTGCCGGCCTGAAGCTGCAATTGTCCGAGATAGTAGTAGGCCTCGGCCTTGTCAGTACCGGGGTCGTTGATAGTTTTGCTAAGGATAATACCTGCTTCTTCGGGCTGATCGGCACGGAAGTACTCGACGCCGTCATAGTAGCCCTGCTGGGCCTGAAGTCCGAGGGTAGCGCCTAAAAAGGCGAGAGACAGAATTTTAAATTTCATGATGGTTTATCTTTGATATATATATTTTAATGTATAAAATCAGTTCAGTGATACTACACGCGGACGCACGGTGCTCGGCAGCACGCCGGTGCCCAGTATCAGTTTCTGGCCGCGCCAGCCGGTCACGAATACATAGAAACTCTTGGCAACGGTGCCCGAGTAGCCCGTATTGATCATGTAGACAGAGCGGTACAGCGGATATTTGCCGTCGAGAATGTATGCCTGATAGGGCTGGTATGAGTCGACACTGTCATCGCGTCTTAGTCTCAGCACCTTAATGTCATTGCTGAAGCCTATGTCGGTAATGTTCTCGTCGTCAAGTGCCTGTGCACGTTCTTCGGTGGTCAGTTCGGCCCCGTTCATGTCTGAGGCTATCCAGCTGACGCCGATAACGCCAAGCGCGTCCTTATTTTTCTTAACGGCCTCGAAAACCGCTTTATTGTCACCCTGGGCAAAAACCTTGGCATCAATCGTGCGTCCGTCAAGCAACGAGTCGCGCATGTATCGCACGGTGCTCGAGCCCTGATGGTCAAACACTACGTTGATGTCGCCCAGCTTGCTCGGCCTGATTTCGTTCCAGGTCTTGAACTTACCGTCCAGTATGTCGACAAGTTCGCTCATTGTGAGCTCGTTCAGCGGGTTGTCTTTGTTCACAATCAAGGCCACGGCGTCGACAGCTATGCGTGTAGTGTGAGGCGCTCGGCCGGCCTGCTTCATGAAGGCAGTCTCGGTCTGATTAAGCTCGCGGGTTGTCACCGCCAGCTGGGCGCGGCCTTTAACCAGCGAGTCGATACATGCCGCCTCGTCAAGATACATCGACAGCACGGTGCTCTGAGGGTTGGTGTATTCAAAGACCGCGATCTCCTGTTCCATAACGTTCTGAAATGATGCGTCACAAGCCATCACGGCAATATTGGTCGAGTTGGCGCTACGCGACGCCGGCTTGGCGCCGGTGGTCGTACCGCTATTTTGCGAACAAGCGGTCATACCAAACGCTATGACCGCTGTCGCCAATGTCTTGATTGTAAAATTCATTTTAATATCGGGTTCTAACTATCGTGTTTATGTTATTAGTTGTTATACCGGAGTGCCGATGCCCTTTACCAGACGGTAACCTCGATAGATGCCATACAGCACAAGCAGCGCACCACATATATAGTTGAGGGTGGGCCAGGGCTGTGCATACGACGCCCAACCGAACAGGTTGATAAAGAACAGTACACCCATTCCCAGATATACCAATACCATGAATATGCCCATTGCGAGCAATGCACCGCGCGGTATCACGCTTCTTCTTTTGTCGTCAGTCTCCATAAATAAATAAGTTTAATAGTTCTTAGTTTCTTTACTATATAAACATGACAGTCGAAGCTAAAGTTCAACGGGAGACTGTTTTTTATCGACAGTGGTGCGTCTCGCTCTCAGCTCTCATTTCAACCCCCAAAGTTAATAAAAAATTAGCTAATAGACCAAAATATCACCGTTTTTATTCCATACTGTGACACGTCCGGGTNNCGGTTGTTGTTATTTNGGCAGCATTTTACTACTTTTGTATTATAAAAAAGGAGAATTTTNATGTCAACACTCGCACCTCTCGCCGAGCGCCTGCGTCCCGTCACGCTCGACCAGTACATAGGCCAGTCACACCTCGTGGGCGACGGCAACATACTCAGGCAGATGATCGACACCGGCCAGGTGTCGTCGATCATACTGTGGGGCCCTCCNGGCGTGGGTAAGACNACCCTGGCACGCATCATCGCCAAGGCGTCAGGCAGTCCGTTCTACACCCTCAGCGCCGTCAACTCNGGCGTCAAGGAGGTGCGCGAAGTCATCGACCGATGCCGTGCCGACAACGACANCATGTTTGCNACCGGCCGCCCCATACTCTTTATCGACGAGATACACCGCTTCAGNAAGTCTCAGCAGGACAGCCTGCTCGGAGCNGTCGAGAGCGGCATTGTCACGCTGATAGGTGCCACGACCGAGAATCCGTCGTTCGAGGTCATACGCCCGCTGCTGTCGCGCACCCAGGTCTATGTGCTCAAGCCGCTCGAGGCCCCTCAGCTNCGCGAACTGCTCGACCGTGCTATCGCCACCGACGTCATTCTCTCCACCCGTCAGGTCGACGTGCGCCAGACCGATGCNCTTTTCCGTTTCTCGGGNGGCGACGCCCGNAAACTGCTCAACATTCTTGACCTGCTCATGCAGTCGACCCCTGCCGACAAGCCCATNNTTATCGACGACGAGGCTGTCACCCGCCGATTGCAGCAGAATCCNGCNGCATACGATAAAAACGGTGAGATGCACTACGACATCATCTCGGCCTTCATCAAGAGCGTGCGCGGCAGCGACCCCGATGCCGCCATNTACTGGCTGGCCCGAATGATCGAGGGTGGGGAAGACCCCGAGTTTATAGCCCGNCGTCTCGTCATACTCGCGTCTGAGGATATAGGCCTTGCCAATCCCAACGCCATGCTGCTGGCCAACGCCACCTTTGANATCATCGCNAAGATAGGCATGCCCGAGGGGCGTATCCCGCTGGCCCAGTGCACCGTCTACCTCGCCACCTCGCCCAAGAGCAACTCNGCCTATATGGCCATCGACGCCGCCCTGGCCCGCGTGCGCGANACCGGCGATCTGCCTGTGCCGCTCCACATACGCAATGCNCCCACGTCGCTGATGAAGGATATGGGCTATGGCGCCGACTACAAATATGCNCACAACTACCCCGGTCACTTCGTGCGCCAGCAGTTCCTGCCCGACGCGCTCGACGGCACCCGATTCTGGAACCCTGCCGACAACCCCGCCGAGCAGACACTCGCCGAGCGTCAGCGCGGCCGCTGGGGCCGCTGACACGGCAACAATAACGGCAATTAGAAAAAAATATCGCCTTACGGGTGGCATTTTGAGATATAATTCTTAAATTTGCANCAAATTTAGTCACACGACACTTTTCGGCGACTGAAGAACCATCATACACAAATAATATATATATATTGAGTCATGAAAAAGCATAACTTCTATGCAGGCCCCTCAATCCTAAGCCAGTACACCATTCAGAACACCGCCGACGCGGTGCTTAACTTTGCCGACATGGGTCTCTCGATTCTCGAGATTTCTCACCGCAGCAAGCAGTTCCAGGCCGTTATCGACGAGGCCGACGCTCTCGTTAAAGAACTCCTCGAGATTCCTGCCGGATACTCGGTACTGTGGCTCGGCGGCGGCGCCAGCATGCAGTTTGCAATGGTTCCCATGAACCTTCTCGCCAAGAAGGCCGGCTACCTCGACACCGGCGTCTGGGCATCTAAAGCCATCAAGGAAGCCAAGCTCTTTGGCGACGTCGACGTTGTAGCATCGTCTAAGGACAGCAACTACAACTACATTCCCAAGAACTACNCCGTCCCCGCCGACTGTGACTACTTCCACTACACAACCAACAACACCATCTACGGTACCGAGATTCGCAAGGATCCCGAGGTAGGCAACGTCCGTCTNGTGGCCGACATGTCATCNGACATCTTCTCGCGCCCCATCGACGTGGCCAAGTACGACCTCATCTATGCCGGTGCTCAGAAGAACCTCGCCCCCGCCGGCGTCACCATCGTCATTGTGCGCGACGAGGCTCTCGGACACGTTGACCGCGTACTCCCCACCATGCTCGACTACCGCACACACGTCAAGAAGGGCTCGATGTTCAACACTCCCCCCGTGCTGCCCATCTACTCAGCCCTCCAGACACTCAAATATTACAAGCAGATGGGTGGTATTCGCGAGCTCGAGAAGCGCGACCTCGCCAAGGCTGCCATGCTCTACGAGGCAATCGACTCGAGCAAGATGTTCGTAGCCACCGTTCCCGGTCACGAGGATCGCTCGATCATGAACGTCTGCTTCGTGATGAAACCCGAGTATGCCGAGCTCGAGAAGGCCTTCATCGACTTCGCCGGCGAGCGTGGCATCGTAGGCATCAAGGGCCACCGCGACGTTGGCGGCTTCCGTGCATCGCTCTACAATGCTATGCCCATCGAGAGCGTCAAGGTACTCGTTGACGCAATGAAAGACTTCGAAGAAACTCATTGATCGCAGCCTATATGAAAGTACTCGTAGCAACCGAAAAACCCTTTGCGCCTGTTGCCGTGCAGGGCATCAAGGACGTCGTTCTCGACGCCGGATACGTACTCGAAGTCCTCGAGAAATACACCGATAAGTCACAGCTGCTCGACGCCGTCAGCGACGCCGATGCCCTCATCATACGTAGCGACAAAGTCGACGCCGAGGTGCTCGACGCCGCCAAGAACCTCAAGATTGTGGTACGCGCCGGTGCCGGTTATGACAACGTCGACCTCCAGGCAGCCACCGACCACGGTGTGTGTGTCGAGAATACCCCCGGCCAGAACTCTAACGCCGTGGCCGAGCTCGTCTTCGGCATGGCAGTGATGGCCGTGCGCAACATGTACAATGGCACATCGGGCACCGAGCTCAAAGAGAAGTCGCTCGGTATCCACGCCTTCGGACAGGTTGGCCGCAACGTGGCACGCATAGCCAAGGGCTTCGGCATGAACGTCTCGGCTCTCGACCCCTATTGCCCCGACGAGGTTATTGTCGAGGCCGGTGTAAGCCCCGTCAAGGACCTCAAGTCGCTCTATGCCGACAACCAGCTCGTGTCTCTGCACATTCCCGCTACAGCCGAGACCCGCGGCTCAGTTGGCTATGACCTCATCACCCTCATGCCTAAGGGAGGCGTACTCATCAACACCGCCCGCAAGGAGGTTATCGACGAGGAAGGCCTCATTCGTGCCCTGCGCGACCGCGCCGACATCAAGTATGTAGCCGACGTGCGTCCCGACCGTGCCGACGAGATTATCGCCGAGTTTCCCGACCGTGTCTTCTTCACCCCCAAGAAGATGGGCGCCCAGACCGCCGAGGCCAACATCAACGCCGGCATCGCCGCTGCCCGTCAGGTGGTAGCTTTCCTGCGCGACGGCATCGACCGTTTCCGTGTCAACAAGTAACAATCTGCGCATACCTTATTTCGCGAGCTTGCCGATGCACACTCTTAAGTGCGTCTGCAAGCTCTTTTTTTATATAAAAATATCCGAAATCTACCATACGTTAGGTACTTTTGGCGTGTTAAACATTTAAATTATTAAAAAATCTAAAGAAAAAATTCGTAACTTTGTCACGAATTTTTACCTATAAAAATCATTTCATATCATATTTTACTAAAACCACATCACATGAACAAGACATTCCTGTATGGGCTTTTATCCTCAGGGCTGCTGCTTATAGCCAGTGGCTGTAATGAGGATTGGAACACAGGGGGCTCGGGCACCGGACAGCTCAACATTGTCCTTAGTCTCGATACCGATTCCTACAGTTCCCGAAGCCGCGCATCGGAGGTACCTGATCAGATTACGGCCGATGATTTGGCATTGACTCTCACACCCGATGATCCCAAGGGTGCAGTACGCCAGTGGAATTCAATCAATGAGTTCAGCAACAACGAGAAGTTTGCCGTCGGCGGCTATACCCTCGAAGCTGCCTACGGAGACAAGAGCAACGAGGGTTTTGAAAAGCCGTTCTACTATGGCGCCGCCCGTCTGGCTGTACGCGAGAACGATGTCACCAGCGTCAGCCTCGATGCCAAGCTCGGCAACGCTATGGTGACTCCTACCTATACCGACGCTTTCATGGGCTATTTCACCAACTATAGCCTCGAGTTCCGCACCATTGCAGGCAGCAACATCACCTATCCGGCCAACGAGAACCGCCCCGTCTATGTAGCGCCAGGTTCGGTTCAGCTTGTTGTCAACGTTGTCAAGCCCAATGGCGTTGCTGCCTCATATCAGGCTACATCGTTCGCCGCCGAGGCACAGCACCACTACCACATTACTCTCGATGTCAACGACGGTAACGTGGGCGACAGCTTCCTTACCATCTCGTTCGATGACTCGATGGAGCAGGAGAGCGTCATAATCGATCTCAGCGACGACCTTACCAACACACCGGCTCCGACAATCATGACCGATGGTTTCATCAGCGGTGAGACCTTCAATGTCGTGGCCGGCAACACCACCGACTCTCCCCTCAAGGTGACTATGTCGGCCCGTGGCGGTCTGGCATCGGTTATGCTCGAGACCTCGTCGACCTCGCTCAAGGAGCAGGGCTGGCCCGAGAAAATCGATCTGCTCGCCGTGCCCACGGCCATTCAGGCTACCATGACATCGCTTGGTCTCACCGAGATTGGCCTGTGGCGTAATCCCGATAAGATGGCAATCCTTGACCTCACCAACGTAGTTTCATATATTAAATATATAGCCGGTTTTGAGAACAGGTCGACATTTACCCTTACCGTAACCGACAAGCTCTCGCAGACAGCTCCTGAGCCGGTTGTCATCAACATCGACATCGAGAAGCTTCAGCTTGCCATTGCTGATACAGATCCGGTGCTCTACTATTCGTCGACAGCCACCATTGGTCTTGACTACAATGGCACCGACGTTACCGGCCGTGTCACCCTACAGTACCTCAACCAGTATGGTTCGTGGAACAACCTCAAGACCGAGAGTGTCGAAGTCAAGAGCCGTACCGTCACACAGTATGCCGTTACCGTGAGCGGTCTGCCCGACGATGACACCAATGGCGAGAAGCCTGTAACCTTGCGTGCCGTTGCCAAGGACAAGTCAGGTGTCACCGTCATGACATCGGCCGAGATTGTTATCGAACGCACTCCCATACCGTCAATCGCTATCGCCCCAGGCGACGTGTTCACCTCCAAGGCTGCCGCATCACTCAGTTACGGCACGCTCACGTTCAGCCAAATCATTGACGGTGCGGTATTCGAACTCTCGACCGACGGCGGCAAGACCTTCGAGCCCTACACCTACTCAGTCGACGGCGACCGCATCAAACTCGAGGGGCTCACACCCGCTACCACCTATATAGCTCGCGTCACCGTCGACGGTATCGCATCACGCCTCACACCGTTCACCACCGAGGCTGAACAATCGCTTGACGACTACAATGGCAATATGGAAGACTGGTATAACGAGAAAGCTCCCCATTCTCAGACCACAGGCTTTGGCGCAGATGCATATCGCTGGTATGCTAAGGGTGAGGGAGACGAGGACTTCTGGGCAACGCGCAATGCGCTCACTACATCGACATCATCGGGCCCCACACCCAACTATGTGTCATTCAGCGGCACTCGTTCGGCAGCAGGCCGCACCGGCTTAGCCGCCGAAATCAGCACTATGGGTTATGGCGAGGGCTCGACCTATACAGGCAGTGGCGGTAATTGCAAGCACAAGGCTGCCGGTATGCTTTTCATCGGTTCTCACTCTGCTGCCAACGAGACAACCGAGACAATCGAATATGGCCGTCCCTGGCCCTCTCGCCCAACATCATTCTCGTTTGCCTATAAATATGCTCCTTACAACAGTGAGAGCTTCCGAGCCTACATCGTGGTCGAAAACCGTGACAATGGTATTGTCGAGCTTGGACGAGGTGAATTTATCTCTGGCGAGGCCAAATCTGATTTCACTGATAAGACCATCGATATTAACTATACCGTTACCGACATGAAGGCTACACATCTTTATATAGTGTTCGTGTCATCGACTCTTGAAGCTATCGATGCGCCCGCTGTTAAGAATGTAAACGGTAGCAAAGGTCTGTTCCAAGGCTTCACTGATGCTCGCCGCATAGGCTCAGTCCTGACAGTTGACGATATTAAACTTAACTATTAATAGCATTATAACAATGAAGAACAAGATATATACCGCTTTACTGTCGCTGGCTCTCATGGTGGGCTTCTCGGCCTGCAATGAGAAGTGGGAGCCCGATGGCATTGGCAGCTCTGACAAAGGCAGCCTCTCGACAGCCGACCTGGCCGTCGACCTCGCCAATGCTGAGAATGTTATTGAGAGCCGCGCCTCTTACGACTTGTCTAATTTTATCGTCTCGGTTGTCGACAAAGACGGCCTGGTAGTCAACGAGTGGGTATACTCGGCTATGCCGTCGCTTCCTTCGTTCACCGTAGGTACCTACACCCTCAAGGTCGAGTCTGGCAAACCAGCCAAGGCTGCCTGGGACGCCCCCTACTTTGTAGGCGAGAAACAATTTGAGATTGTTAAAGATCAGGTAACGAGTGCCGGCACCGTAACATGCTCGCTCAACAACCTCAAGGTGACTGTACGATTTGGCGACGACCTCGTTGCCGCCGCCGATGGCGACCTCGAGTGTGAGATTCGTGTCAACGAGGAGGGTGTGCTGCGATTTACACCTGCCGAGAGCCGTTCGGGCTACTTCGACATAGAGCCCGGCAACACCACTATGGTCGCAACCTTCACCGGCACCGTCAACGGCTACAAGGAGGAGATTATCCGCCTGTACAAAGACCTTTCGGCCGGTCAGCACCGCATCATCAGCTTCTCGCTCAAGGGTGCCGACATCGAGATTCCCGCCGAGACCGGCTTTATCGACCCTGTGGGCGGTCTCAACGTCGACTTCTCGGTCATTGACGAGGATCTAAGCGCCAATGTCAACACCGGCGACGAGGAAGTTATCGACGGCGAGCGTCCCGGCGGCGAAACATGGCCCGTCGACCCCGTTGATCCCGTCGACCCGGGTACCGACCCCGAACAGCCTACACCCCCTGCCGACGACAATTCAATCGATTTCACCAGCGAATATCTTCAGCTCGGAAAGGGCATTGTTAACAAAGCGTCTGAGTTTGGCGACGAGGATGGTCTCAAACCTGCTGTTGTTACCATTTCTGCTAAGAACGGCATTTCACATCTTCTGGTAACCATCGACTCAGAGTCGCTCGACGTTACCGACGTGGGTCTTGAAAACAACTTCGACCTTGCGTATCCCGGAAATCTTGCCGGAGCACTCGGTCCCGAAGGTCTTAAGTTCCCGATTGCCGATGCAGTGATAAATCAGACATCGGTCGACTTTGACATCTCACAGTTCGTGCCCATGCTCGCACTCTCCATGTTCCCCGGGCAGCACACCTTTATTATTAAGGTTTATGATAATACCGATCCGGGTAAGGATAAGCCGACTTATGACGAGGAGCCCGACACTGCGTCTCACAAAACACTTTACCTCACATTTGTAAATGAATAGTCCAATGAAGAAACTTACATATATGTTGGTATCGGCGGTAGCCGCTGTGCTGACAACGGGCTGTTCCGAATCATTTAATGCCGGTGAGGCTGCCGGCGAGGGTCGCGTACTGTTGCGCCCCTCGGTCAGCACCGATTTCAAGGCATCACGTGCTCTTGGCGACGACGAGATTCAGCAGTTGAGCGAGTCATGTCTCATCTGGATTTCGAGCGAGAAAGGCCTTGTGCGCAAATACGACGGCATACAGTCAGTTCCCGCCGAGGGCATCAAGCTCGTTGGCGGACAATACACCGCCGAGGCTTGGGCCGGTGACTCGGTACCCGCATCGTTCGATACACGCTATTATAAAGGTGTCGAGCCCTTCACCATCTCGGCCGGTGGTACCACACAGGTCGACCTCAAATGCACGGTAGCCAACACTGCCGTGTCGGTAAAATATGGCGAGGCCATCGACGACGTTCTCAGCGACTACACCCTCACCGTGGGTCACTCTTGCGGTAAACTCACATGGGAGGGCCGCGACGAGCGCCGTGGCTACTTCATGATGAACTCGCGCGACAAAGACCTGGCATATACACTCACCGGCACACGACAGGACGGCACCACCTACACCCTCAACGGTACCATCGAGGCCGTCAAACCCGCCACCGAGTATGTGCTCAATGTCAAGTATGAGGGCATCGATGTCGAGACCGGCGGTGCCTACTTCACCATCGAGATCGACGAGTCGACCGTCGATTTAGTCGACGAGATTGTCATCATATCGGCCCCTAACATCATGGCCCTCTATGACCAGAATCTCGACAAGCCCATATATGGCGAGGCTCACAAATTCACCCGTCAGGGATTCTTTATCGCCTCGGCCACCAAGCTCAAGAGTGTCTATGTATCGGCCCCCTCTATGGCAGCCGAGATTGGTGTCAACGGTGGTGAGTTTGATGTTGTACGCGTCGACGACGCTGTGCTCGCCGAGCTCGCCAATGCAGGCGTCAAGGTAGTGCGCAGCTACAACGCTGAGCAGGACATCGACAACGTCAAACTCACATTTGAAGAAGACCTTCTCAATCGTCTCACCGACGGCACCTACGAGATAAACGTCGAGGCCTCGATCGAGCTCCCTGCCGATGACGAGGGTGCGGCCCCCATCATCAAGAGCAGCCGCGCCACCATGACCATCGTCATTTCTGATGCTGATGTCGAGACTACTCCTATGGCCGCCAATGATCCCGGCGTGTGGTCGACACAGGCTACGCTCTCCGGCAAAGTCCTCAAGGACGGCGTTGAGAATGCCGGCTTAAATTACCGCAAAAAAGGTACCCAGGAGTGGATATATGCCGACGGTGTCGTATCACGTGCCGAGACCTTCTCTAAAGGCCAGACCTATACCGTCACCATTACAGGGCTCACCCCCGCCACCACCTATGAGTATGTAGCCGTGGCCGGCGACTTCGTAGCCACCACCATCTGCGAGTTCACTACCGACGACGAGGCTCAGCTGCCCAACGCCGGCTTTGAAGAGTGGTTCATTGAATCGGGTAGCCGTAAACCCTACTACGTAGCAGCTGCATCTGATGATAATTCACTTTTCTGGGACTCAGGCAACCACGGTTCTTGCACACTCGGTGTGAACATCACCTCGCCCGAAGAGACCATCAAGCACTCAGGCGACTATTCGATCAAGATGGCTTCTCAGAAGGTTGCCATGTTGGGCATCGGAGCATTCGCTGCCGGAAATGTCTTTGCCGGTAAGTTCCTCGGCACCGAGAACACCACCAAGGGTATTCTCGGTTGGGGTCGTCCCTGGACGGCACGTCCCCGTGCGCTCAAAGGCTATATCAAGTACACTCCTGCCGCGATAACCGAGGTGGGTGGCGCTCCCGATGGAATCAAGGTGTCGGCCGGAGACATGGACGCCGGTATTATATACATAGCGTTGGTTGATGACACCACAATGAAATATGGTAACTATGGCCCCTGGCCTCAGATTGTGGCAACCAAAGATATTAATAACTACGGCTTCAAATCGTCAGCGCCCAATGTCATTGCCTATGGCGAACGTGTGTTTACTGATGCTATCGGAGGCACCGATAGCATGGTTGAGTTTGAAATCCCCATCGACTACAAGCGTACTGATATCAAACCAAGCAACATCATAGTCGTAGCTTCGGCCAGCCGTTATGGCGACTACTACACAGGCGGCCCCTCGGTAATGTACCTCGACGACCTCGAGCTCATCTACTGATAGCCACCCTGCAACCCAACAAAAAAAGGAGCAAAGCCACCACCGGCCTTGCTCCTTTTTTGTATAGTTATACAGCGCATAATGTGTATTGAAAAAAAAGGATTGCCCCGACTGTAAGCCGGGTTATGTCGACATGGTACTGTCATAGCCAATGTTAATAGCGATGAGTTATCATGGCGGCCCGTCATTTATCTGTATGCCGTGTTGCCACGGACATTATAGCAGTCTACCCCCCGGCAATGGGCGAGCAACCCTTAAATGCCGGTATACTTGACCTTGCAACCCATAAGACGTGCGGCATTCCATATCACTATGGAACCCGGTGGGCTCTTACCCCACCTTTTCACCCTTACCCCACGGGGTGGGGCGGTTATTTTCTGTCACGTTGTCTCTACCGTTACCGATAGCTTCCCGTTAGGAAATATGGCGCTCTGTGTTGCCCGGACTTTCCTCAAACACCACGCGGGTGCCAGCGACGAGCCGTCGGGGCTTCCTTTTTGTGATTGCAAAGGTACATAAAAAATCTCGATTTTTTGCTACCTTTGTGACCACACAAAATCAACAGTATGGTAAATTTCGGATTTATTGGAACAAACTTTATATCAGACTGGATGGCCGAGGGGGGCAAACACGACCCCCGCTTCCGTCCGCTCGCTGTCTATTCACGCTCGGCCGACACCGGTCGTGCATTTGCCGACCGTCATGGCTTCGAGCGCGTCTACACCAGTCTCGACGATATGCTCGCCGACCCCGACATCGACGCCGTCTATGTGGCGTCGCCCAACGCCCTGCACGCATCACAGACCATCAGCTGCCTCAATCACGGCAAGCACGTGCTGTGCGAAAAGCCCATGGCATCTAACGCCCATGAGGTCAGCGCTATGATCGACGCCGCTCGCTCCGCCGACCGCCTGCTCATGGAGGCCATGATACCCACCCTATCGCCCAACTTCAAGGTCGTGCGCGACAACCTGCACCGCGTCGGCACCGTCCGCCGCTACTTCGCGTCCTACTGCCAGTACTCATCGCGCTATGACGCCTTCAAGCAGGGTAGGGTGGCCAACGCCTTCAAGCCCGAGCTGTCAAACGGCGGCATCATGGATATAGGCGTCTACTGCCTATATCCCATGGTCGCCCTGTTCGGCGCCCCCAATAGCGTCATCTCAACGGCCCGCCTGCTCAGTACAGGAGTCGACGCNCAGGGCACNGTCGTCGCAACCTACGACGACTTTGACGGCGTCGTCATCTATTCCAAGATTGCCGACTCGNTGCTNCCCACCGAGATTCAGGGCGAGGAGGGNACCCTCATTATCGACCGNATCAACAACCCGCGCAGNGTCCAATTCAAACCCCACGACAAGTCGCTGCCGGTCGAAGACCTGACCGTACCGACNCCCCACGGCGAATACTACGAGGAGATGCGTCACTTCATCGACCTCATCGAGAGCGGCCGCCGCGAGTCACCGCTCAACAGCCTTGCCAACTCGCTCGCCACCGTGAGCATTATCGACAGGCTGCGAGCCGCGGCCGGCATCAAGTTCCCGGCCGACGCCGACTGACGACAAAACACAGCGACGGCACCCGCACAATCTCAACTGCGGGTGCTGTTTATGGTTATGTAGTTTATTGCTGTTCGGTCAGCAGCAGCCCGTCGGCGACACGGTTGGCCACGTCAGCACCCGCGGCAGCCTTGATGATGGCCAGCGCAAACTGCATCGTGTAGCCTGGGCCGCGACCCGTGATTATACGGTCGGTGACCTCGACAGGCTTACCGGTGAAATTCACGCCCGGAGCCTTACCCTCACAGCCGGGATAGCATGTTGCCCTCACACCGCCGTCAAGCAGACCCAGAGCGCCGAGCACAAACGCCGGCGACGCGCATATAGCCGCCAGGTATCCACCCAGGGCATGGTGAGCCGTGAGCATCTTGGCCAAGGTGAGATTTTCAACCAGGTTGGTGGCGCCGGGCAGTCCGCCGGGNAGTATGAGCCAGTCGTCGGCCGTCACCTTGGTGTCGCTCAACACGGTGTCGGCAACCACCTTCACGCCGTGTGCGGCTGTTACCTCGGCACCGCTGTTAATGCTGACGGTGACAGTTTCCAGACCCGCGCGTCTCAGCAGGTCGACAGTAGCGANGGCCTCGATTTCTTCGAAACCGTCGGCCAGAAATACATACATCTTCATATCTCAAAAGTTACTTGTTGTTACTACTATTATTATATTACNTCTCAATCGGTTGATTGTTGGTAATCCAACCACAAAAATAACCAAAAAACGTTAACCGCGAAACATATATTATCACTACCTTTGCACAAATTTTCAAAAAAAAACATGGTTTCCAAATTACGTACCCTACTGTCCACCCCCAATCTCGGTGTGCTGCTGTCGTTGTGTGCCATACACTCGCTCAACGACCTGCTCCAGTCGGTTATCACGGCTGTCTACCCCATGCTCAAGCAGAGTCTTGACCTCAACTTCGCCCAGATAGGTCTCATAACCCTTGTCTATCAGATAGCCGCGTCCATATTCCAGCCCGTCGTCGGCTATGCGTTTGACCGCCGCCCGTTTATATGGAGCCTGCCCGCCGGAATGCTGTGTACCGCTGCCGGCATCACGCTCTTTTCGCTCAGCGGCTCCCTGACGGGCATTCTCGTCGCCGTGTTCATGGTCGGTCTCGGCTCGGCCACACTGCACCCCGAGGCCTCGCGCATCACGTCGCTCTCGGGCCGTGCCCGCCGAGGCTTCGCCCAGTCGGTCTTCCAGGTCGGCGGCAATTTCGGTGGCTCGATAGGCCCGCTGCTCGTCGCGCTGATAGTGGCTCCCCACGACCGCCGCTGGGTGTTGTGGTTCCTGTTGTTCTCGGCNCTGTCACTCTTTGCCGTGCGCCCCATCGTCAGGTGGTACCGCGGCTACTTGCGCGACCTCAGGTCTAACCCCGCCTCACACGTGCGCAGCCTCTCGATGCCGTTGTCGCGCTCCAAGACGCTCTTTACCATCGGTGTCATCATCGTGCTCATCTTCTCCAAGTACATCTACATGGCGTCGCTCACCAGCTACTACACCTTCTATCTCATTCACAAATTCGGCATCTCGGTATCACAGTCCCAGGTGTTCCTGTTCATCTTCCTGGTGTCGACGGCCATAGGTACACTCGTCGGCGGCCCCATCGGCGACCGTTATGGCCGCAAGCCCGTCATCTGGATTTCGATACTCGGCACGGCGCCCTTCAGCCTGCTGCTGCCCCACGTAGGCCTCACCGCCACCGCTATTCTCAGCTTTTGTGCCGGCTTCATGCTCTCGTCGGCCTTCCCTGCCATACTGCTGTATGCCCAGGAGCTGCTACCCACCAAGCTCGGAATGATTTCGGGCCTATTCTTCGGCTTCGCGTTCGGAGTCGGCGGCATCGCTTCGGCCGTTCTCGGCGACTTTGCCGACACCTATGGCATCGAGACTATATATAATGTGTGCGCCTACATGCCGCTCATGGGCATCGTCGCCTGTCTGCTCCCCTCGCTCAAGGGCTCGCGCCTGCCTGCATAAACGCTTTTAACGTTTATTATAAGGCGGCGAATTAAATATTTGGCCAAATAAGGCTGCGAGAATTAGAAAATTTGTTAAATTTGCACGCTGACAAGTGTGTCGTTACTCCAACGCCACCCACTTGTCAGCGTGTAAACTGATTGAAAATATTAACCAATTAACATCATTTTATAGCTATGGATATTTCACATATCGAGCATGTAGGCATTGCCGTTCCCTCTCTCGAGGAGGCTATTCCTTTTTATGAGAACATCTTAGGCTTCAAGTGCTTTGCAATTGAAGAAGTTCCCGACCAGAAAGTGCGCACCGCGTTCTTCAAGGTAGGCCAGACCAAGATCGAGCTCCTCGAGCCCACCGCCGAGGATAGCGCCATCGCCAAATTCATCGCCAACAACGGCGGTCGCGGCGGCATACAGCACATCGCCTTTGCTGTACAGGACGGTGTAGCCAATGCTCTCGCCGAGGCCGAGGAGAAGGGCTGCCGCCTTATCGACAAGGCTCCCCGCAAGGGCGCCGAGGGCCTCAACATCGCCTTCCTGCACCCCAAGTCGACCGTAGGCACACTCGTCGAGCTGTGCGAGGACCCCAACAAGTAAGTCAGGGCCGACTCTCCATATCATCACATGTATATAAATAAATTATTATAGTATCATATATTATTATGAGCAATCAACTTCAGAAAATTCAGGAACTGATTGACATGCGCGCCGAGGCACGTCTCGGTGGCGGTCAAAAAGCTATCGATAAGCAGCACGAGCGCGGCAAATACACCGCCCGCGAGCGCATCGCCCAACTCCTTGACGAGGGTTCGTTCGAAGAATTCGACATGTTCGTGCGCCACCGNTGCACCAACTTCGGCATGGAGAAGAAATCATTCCCCGGCGACGGCGTCGTAACAGGTTACGGCACCATCGANGGCCGTCTCGTCTATGTATTCGCCCAGGACTTCACCGTCTATGGCGGCTCACTGAGCGAGACCATGGCACTCAAAATCTGNAAGGTAATGGACATGGCCATGCGCATGGGTGCNCCNTGCATCGGCCTTAACGACTCGGGCGGTGCCCGTATCCAGGAGGGTATCAACGCTCTGGCCGGCTATGCCGAGATTTTCCAGCGNAATATCCTTGCCTCGGGTGTTATCCCNCAGATTTCAGGCATTCTCGGCCCNTGTGCCGGCGGNGCCGTTTACTCACCCGCTCTCACCGACTTCACCGTCATGGCCAAGGGCATCTCTTACATGTTCCTTACCGGCCCCAAGGTNGTTAAGACCGTTACCGGCGAGGACGTAACCCAGGATCAGCTCGGCGGTGCCGAGGTTCACGCCAGCAAGAGCGGTGTGACCCACTTNGCAGCCGAGGACGGCGAGGACGCTATCCGCATCATTCGCAAACTCATCAGCTACGTGCCCCAGAACAACCTCGAGGAGGCACCCCTCGTCGAGTGCAACGANCCCATCGACCGTCTCGAAGACTCGCTCAACGAGATTATCCCCGACTCGGCCAACCGCCCCTANGACATGTACAAGGTCATCGGCGCCATCGTCGACAACGGCGAGTTCCTTGAGATACAGCGCGACTATGCCAAGAACATCATCATCGGCTTCGCNCGCTTCAACGGTCAGTCGGTAGGTATCGTGGCCAACCAGCCCAAGTACCTCGCCGGCGTGCTCGACTCTAACGCCTCACGCAAGGCCGCACGCTTCGTTCGCTTCTGCGACGCCTTCAACATTCCCTTGGTAACACTCGTNGACGTTCCCGGCTTCCTGCCCGGTACNGGCCAGGAGTACAANGGNGTTATTCTGCACGGTGCCAAGCTGCTCTANGCTTACGGCGAGGCCACTGTACCCAAGGTTACAGTCACCCTGCGCAAGAGCTACGGCGGTTCTCACATCGTGATGAGCTGTAAGCAGCTCCGCGGCGATATGAACTACGCCTGGCCCTCGGCCGAGATCGCCGTTATGGGCGGTGCCGGTGCCGTTGAGGTACTCTACGCCAAGGAGGCCAAGGCTGCCGAGGATCCCAAGGCTGTTCTTGCCGAGAAAGAGGCCGAGTACAACAAGCTCTTCTGCAACCCCTACAATGCTGCCAAGTACGGCTACATCGACGATGTCATCGAGCCCCGCAACACCCGCTTCCGCATCATTAAGGCCCTCCAGCAGCTCGCCACCAAGAAGGTGGTCAACCCCGCCAAGAAACACGGTAATATACCTCTGTAAAACATTGCGATACAACAACAGTTATATGAAAACATTTAAACTTATAGCGCTTGCATGTGTCGCACTCTCATCATTGACTGTGTCAGGACAGGCCCGCAAGGGCGTCCTGCACATCAACGAGGTGATGACCGCCAATGAGAGCAACTTTGTCGACGACTTCGGTGAGCGTCCGGCGTGGATCGAGCTTTACAACTCAAAGTTCGGCCCGCTCGAGATCTCGTCAGTGTTCCTGACAACCGACACTACCACCAGCCCCGACACATGGTACTCTATACCGCTGCACGACGTCAATACCAAGATGCCCAAGCGCCAGCACGTGGTGTTCTGGGCCGATGGCCGACCCTCGCGCGGTACGTTCCACACCAACTTCACCCTCGATCCCACCCGTGAGAACGAGATTTTCCTCTACGACTCAGACAAACGCACGCTCATCGACTACGTGAAAGTACCCGTGCTCAACGCCAACGAGTCTTATGCACGCTGTCTCGACGGTATCACCGTCTATGATGCCGACGGCAACGTCGACGTCGCCAAGACATGGGAGGTACGCGACGACATCACCGAGGGCAAGTACATCACCCCCTCGAGCAACAACGTCATCGCCGACCGCAATGACAAGGTCGAGAAGTTTGCCACCAAAGACCCCTACGGTTTCGGCATGGCAGCTATGGCCATGTGCATAGTGTTCTGCGCCCTCGCGGTGCTGTGCATCGCCTTCATGGTCATCAGCAAGATCGGTAGCTCGGTCAACCGTGCCAACAAGATGCGCTCACACGGTCTCGACGTCAAGGAGACACCCCGCGACGAGCATCCCGACCACGACTCGGGCGAGGAAATCGCCGCCATCGTCATGGCTCTTCACGAGCACCTCAACGCCCACGACAACGAGAGTCACATCCTCACCATCAACAAGGTGAAACGCGCCTACTCGCCCTGGAGCTCTAAGATTTACAACATGCGTCAGACACCACGACGCTAATGTGAGTCAACATCAGCATTTATTTTTCACAACACCAAACATTCATTAAAACGACATGAAAGAATATAAATATAAAATCAACGGTAACACATACAATGTCGGCATCGGTGATATTGACAACGGTATCGCACAGGTCGAGGTGAACGGTGTTCCCTACAAGGTAGAGCTCGGCGACAAGAACGCCTCAGTCAGCGTAGCATCGGCACCCAAGGCCGGCGCCGCTCCCCGTTCGGCATCAGGTGAGAAGGTTATCGCCTCACGTCCTGCTGCAGCCGGTGCAGGCGCTCCCGTCAAGGCTCCGCTGCCCGGCGTGGTGCTCAACATCAACGTCAACGTCGGCGACACCGTCAAGGCCAGCGACACTATCATCGTGCTCGAGGCCATGAAGATGGAGAACTCGATCCAGGCCGGTCGCGATGGCGTCATCGCCTCGATCGACGTCAAGCAGGGCGACTCGGTTCTCGAGGGTACAACACTCGTCACCATAGGCTAAGAATCATTCTAATTGATAACTATTAAAACTATCGACACAAATGGTTCTTGCTAACTTTTTCATGGAAAACCTCGCCGAGTTCTGGAAGTTCACAGGCTTTGCCAACGCTACCTGGGAACATTTCGTGATGCTCGCCGTGGGCCTGTTCTTCATTTGGCTTGCCATCAAGAAGAACTTCGAGCCCATGCTGCTGGTGCCGATTGGCTTCGGTATCCTTATCGGCAACATTCCCTTTAACACTACAGCCGGTCTTGAAATCGGTATCTACGAGGAAGGCTCGGTACTCAACATTCTTTACAACGGCGTTTCGGCCGGTTGGTATCCCCCGCTCATCTTCCTGGGCATCGGTGCCATGACCGACTTCTCAGCCCTGATAGCCAACCCCAAGCTCATGCTCATCGGTGCGGCAGCCCAGTTCGGCATCTTTGGTGCCTACATGGTGGCTCTCGCCCTCGGCTTCGAGCCCGACCAGGCAGGCGCCATCGCCATCATCGGCGGTGCCGACGGCCCCACAGCCATCTTCCTGTCGTCAAAGCTTGCCCCCAACCTCATGGGTGCTATCGCCGTGTCGGCCTACTCATACATGGCCCTCGTACCCGTAATCCAGCCCCCGTTGATGCGTCTGTTCACAACCAAGAACGAGCGCCTCATACGCATGAAGCCTGCCCGCGCCGTCTCTCAGAACGAGAAAATCGTCTTCCCGATTGTCGGCCTGCTGCTCACCTGCTTCGTCGTTCCCTCGGGTCTGCCCCTGCTGGGTATGCTCTTCTTCGGCAACCTGTTGCGTGAGAGCGGTGTAACAACCCGTCTGGCCAAGACCGCCAGCAACGCCCTGACCGACACCGTGACCATTCTGCTCGGTATGACTGTCGGCGCCTCAACCCAGGCCACGACATTCCTCACCAAGGAGACTGTCTTCATCTTCCTGCTCGGTTTCATGGCCTTCATCATCGCCTCATCATCGGGCGTGTTGTTCGTTAAGCTGTTCAACCTCTTCTTGCCCAAAGACAAGAAGATCAACCCGCTCATCGGCAATGCCGGTGTATCGGCAGTGCCCATGTCAGCACGTATCTCCAACAACCTCGGCCTCGAGTACGACCCCAGCAACTACCTGCTCATGCACGCCATGGGCCCCAACGTTGCCGGCGTTATCGGCTCGGCAGTGGCTGCCGGCGTGTTGCTCGGCTTCCTTGCTTAAAATTCTCCAATTTTAACACATACAAAAATCATGCGGCCCCACTCGGTCGCATGATTTTTTTGTCTTGTAAATCAGTTATATATGTCTATAATCATCGACCAATTATGATTAACAACTGTTAAAATCGCAACTTTAATCAAATTGTAACCTCCACGTAACAACTAAATAGAGTGAACGAATGTTATAATAGCACTTAAACGAGAAAAATGCTTAAATAACTAATCGGATAAAATTTTAAACTGTAATGATCAACAATAAGACTATCGAGACAATCTACAAGAAATATCGCAACCGTCCCGCCAGCATTGACGAGTTGAACATTCCCTTGCTGTTTGAGGCAATGGACGACGAAAACTCAATCGAGATAAAGGGACACGATATTGTCATCAAAGGTCTCGACTCATGGTCACCTTTCCACACAATCGACCTTAACCGCGTGCACGCCATTCTCGACTTCGAGAACTACATTGCCATAGTGATGCACTCGTCGATTGTATTCATAGGCAAAACCACCGGCGAGGTTCATGTTCACCTCAAGGATCTCAAGCCCTCGATCATGGATCGCATGCGTGGCATGTTTTGCGCCTGATAAGCCGCATCAGTACACGCACTAAATTTATTTTGCCACGCTACAAAACATTATTTATAGTGCAGTTGTTATTACAATGTAACATGTATTAACATCGTATAATCAAAACTGCACATCATGAAAAATTTTATCCTCACCCTATTATTTGTAGCCGGACTCACAAGTACCATTTACACGGCCATGATTGCAGGCTGTTCAATCGAACCTGCTCCCCACGATGTAGCAGGCATGATGCAGTTACATTCATCGCGCAGCCCCTACGAGCTCGCCACCCTCTCACTGCCCACCGATATAAACCCTCAATTCTGACTGCCCTTAAAAGAACTAACCCTACCCAACATTTTCCTCATAACCTTATATTCACGTGAGCCCTCGTCAACCATTGTCGAGGGCTTTTTTCGTCATTCCCCCCACCGCCGATGTTATATATATCGTAACGTACTGAAGTGCTTGCGGCGGACGCGATAAATCGACGTCCCTACATTTGCGCTCTGAACCACGGAGTGGTGTGGTTCCGAGCGACGATGTCGTATATAGCACAAATAGTCGTAACGTACTGATTAGCAGTAGGGACGCGAATTTTCGCGTCCGCCGGTGCTTAGCATAACATCGTCGCTCCGCGACTCATACGATGTGGTACGCCATACCCCAGGTTCGCGCTATCGCGAATCACCTGGGGTTAACGATTACCTCGTGCCTCCGGCACTCAACGCTCACGGCATACCTCGCTGACTGTTGGGCATTTTTGCGGCGGACGCGATAAATCGACGTCCCTACATGCGCTCGGAACCACGGAGTGGTGTGGTTCCGAGTGACGATGTCGTAGATAACACAAACGGTCGTAACGTGCTGATTTGCAGTAGGGACGCGATTCATCGCACAGCTGTCCGGTTAAAATTTTAACAATTGCTCCTAATGCATAGATTTTTAATGTATTAGGAGCAGTATTTGTACTCCG
>JAAVCJ010000004.1 GCA_014802385.1 Bacteroides sp. | reverse complement strand
GCCAAGGTATTGCCATGTCTGGCCATTGTCGGTCGACACATACCAGTCGCCGTTCTCTATCTTGAACTCGGGTGTGATGCCGTCTTTACCATCTTTACCGTCGGCACCGTTCTGACCGTCTTGACCGTCAACGCCATCTTTGCCGTCGGCGCCGTTTTGGCCGTCCTGTCCGTCACGGCCGGGTAGACCATCGGCAAGTATTTTCTGACCGTCGTTGCCCAACAGCCATTCGCCGTCGAGTGTCCAGTAATAGTGACCGTCGGTGTCCTGTCTGACGGCTATCGACGGAGTGTAACCGTCCTTGCCATCGACACCGTTCTGACCGTCTTTGCCGTCGGTGCCATTGAGTCCGTCCTTGCCATCGCGGCCGTGATAGATGGTGATTGAGGGGCTTTGGGTGAAACTGATTGTGTAGCCGATAACGTCCGGACCGGCGTAGAGCGGAGTCACCGAGGTGATGTAATCGTTCTGCTGCAGGGCGTTGACGAGGGTCTGGAGCGACACGATGTTGGTGTTCATCTGACCGCACAGTTCCTCGAGTGTGAGAATACGCTGTTCGATGTCGTCGAAGCGGTTATAGATCCAACCGTCGTCGTAGGAGCAGCCCGCGAACGTTAGCGTCAGCGCCGCACACAGCGATAGAATAAGTTTTTTCATACGTAATTTGTGGGATTGGTTTAATAGTTAATTCCCACAAATTTAGGCATTTTTACCCCCCCCCATAATTTTTAACCATTATTAACATTGGCACGGTAATATAACCGGGGTTACTGATAATCGGCACGTCTCCGACGCGCAACCATCATCGCATATTCCGTCTGACGCGATAAATCGCGTCACCACTGTATATCAATAACTTACGTAGGGACGCCGATTTATCGCGTCCACCGCATACAGGGTGTTTTGCGTGCCGTATGATTATATCGTTTGGAACCTTTACCAAACAACTCGGAGTGTGAGCCTAAACGAACTAAATCGATTTGGTTTGTCTCATAGTCAATCCATATCAATAGAAAGTCCCCTTGAATGTGACATTCCATACATCCTTTCATAATCACCAGTAAGCATGTGCGGATTATAGGTCGACGGAATTTCTAACTCATGTTCCAACATATGCAGAACTTTGAGTAGTTCGGCCGCTTTCTTTGGATTGTTTCGAATTCGTTTTAAATCCTTCTTGTACTGGGTAGAAGGCTTCAGAATTCTCATAAACCCACCGATTTAAACATTGCTTCAACCGATGATGTGTCTATGGCGGGTACATCACGCAACTTACCGCTACGGGCTTCATCAATAGCAGCCTTGGTCACTTCATTGGGTTCATGATACGCGACATCAAGCAAAATGCACTCTACAAAGTTATTGAGACTGCGATGTTCACGTTTTGCCATCGCTTTGAGACGCTCTATTAAATCCACGTTCAACCGAAACATTGTGGCTTTCTTTTGAATTGCTGCTTCCATAGTGCTATCATTTTATTTGCAAATATAAAACAAATATATAACACTGCCAAGTTTAATTCAAAATTAAGTAATTTAACGAGCTCGTATAATATTTACCACAATCGACGTGCTTGCGGGACGCCCTCGAGACAACCAACGTCACATATTCCTTGCTGACGCGATGAATCGTGTCACTACTGTACATCAACGCATTAGCATGACGTGCATTGAATCATATGTTTGCGAGATTCTTGAGACGTGAGTAACGGTTCAAGGCTTCCATATAGTAGTAGTCGGCATAGATAATTGAGTAATCTATCTCTGAACCTACCGGATGGTGACCGGTCGAGTGGAGCAGTACCGAGCGACAGTCGTCGGCCGGGCGATAGGCCGGTGTAGAGAGCGATGTGAGCATGTCGGTGAGTGAATGGCTATAGCGCTCGGCATGGTCTTTGTCGACATAGCCTACAAGCTCAGTGAGCGCCGAGGCTACGACACAAGCTGCTGAGGCGTCGCGGGGCGCATCGGGTATGGCAGGGTCATCAAAGTCCCAGTAGGGAATGGCGTCGGCCGGCAGACGGTCAAGATAGGCATCGGTAACCTTGCAGGCAAAGTCAAGGAAGCGGGGATCGCGGGTGCAACGATATACTACGGTGTAGCCATAGACAGCCCATGCCTGACCACGGGCCCACGTCGACTCATCGCTGTAACCCTGGTGGGTGCAACCACGCAGGAAATCACCCTTAACGGGGTCATAGACCGCGACATGATAGCAGGTACCGTCGGGACGGAAATGATATCGCATGGTCGTCTCGGCATGTCGGACGGCAATGTCGCGCAACTCGGGACGACCGCCGTTGTCGGCAGCCCAAAATAGTGTCTCAAGGTTAATCATGTTATCCATGATTGTGTTGTGTCCGCCAAACATCTCGACATTGCGCGGCCATGACAACATAGTCCCGACCGCCGGATTGAACAGTGTGGCAAGCGAGTCGGCAGTCTGCAATATGATATCCTTGTAGACAGGGTCACCCGTCAGGCGGTAGGCGTTGCCGCAACTGCAGAACATCAGGAAACCCAAATCGTGGTCATAGACAGGAAGGTCAAGAATTGACCTCAGGCCCAGTGTATAGGCGGCAGCCTGTTGTTTGACTGTTTCATCGCCTGTGGCCTCATAATCAAGCCACAGCACGCCGGGCCAGAAACCGCTGCACCACTCCTCGGCCGTGACGGGACGCAGTGTCCACATCGAGTCTCCTGGTGCGATGTTGCGAGGCACCACACTGTAGTCGACCGAGTCGCCGAGAGTCAAATCATCAAGAGCCTTGACAACATGGGCATGACAAAATTTCTGATCATCTTGAACATTAAGCGCCTGACGTGACGAACGGCATCCGAGCAATCCTGCCACTATACCGGCACTTACAACAAATAAGCCTAATTTCAATGAATCTATTTTCACGATTGCAAAGTATATTTTTGTAGTGTTTACCTATATTTTATTTACACACATCAAATGAGTCAACGTCGATCCAGCCTCGGTCAGTNCCGNCGGGCGTGATGCTGAACACGCCTACTTTAGCTCCAATCCACTTGCCTTGACGGGCCTGGAAATCACCACTGACGTTTTTGTACTTACGGCCGTCGAGGCTGTATGAGAATGTACACTTGCCGCCCTCGGCCACCTTGACACGCAGCCATATGTTCAGCTCNTAGTTAGGGTGCAGACCGGCCTCATAGACCCGTGNAGCGGGAATACGGGCCACTTCNGTGACAATCTCGCCCCCACCCTGCNCGGCATCTTTGCAGGTAACGANCGTGAGGCTGAAGTCGTCGCCATCGGTTTTCACTACCGACAGGCGAGCGTAGTCGTGCCCCATGACGATGAGTCCTGACGAGTTGCCCTGAGCCTTGGCCGACACGGTCACGTGTGCTGTTGCCGTAAATGACGGGGCCGGNAACTTCTGCAACAACAGATTGGGCACACTCCACATATTCGGGTCACTTTCCTCGCGATAATGGCCATAGACGCGCACAAAACCACCCGATGATGTCATGCCNAACGCAGGNTGATAATTGGCATGCCACTCCCACTGTCGGCCAAGTCCGATGCCATCGAACGTNTCTGACTCGGGGGGATTGACGCGCTCTGCCGCAGCACTGACACTCGGTTTGGCATGACGGCTGACTGGCTTGCCGTTATCGCCCATGATGGGCCAACCGTCAACCCACGTTACAGGNTTGAGATGCAGTACACGGCCATACAGNCCCTTNTCCTGGAAGTTAATGAACCAGCTCTCGCCATCGGCCGTATCGACAAGGCCGCCCTGATGGGGGCCGTTGATGTCGGTATCGCCTTNAGCCATCACGATTTTTGACTCGTAGGGCCCGAAAGGTGAGCGTGACCTGAGTGCCAGTTGCCAGCCTTGCTCAACGCCACCGGCAGGGCAAAGTATGTAGTAGAAACCATCGCGTTTATAAAATTTGGGNCCTTCGACCGTNTGATTGACNCCATCGTTGCCATCAAACACGATTACAGGGTTGCCAATGAGCGCCGTGCCGTCNGGCGACATTTCCCAGACTGTGAGNACNCTGTTGAAACCGGCACGCGAGCCTGCCCANCCATTCACGAGATAGGCCCGGCCGTCCTCGTCCCACAGNGGCGTGGGGTCGATCATGCCCTTGCCGNCCTTGACAAGTACGGGGTCGCTCCACTTGCCGAGAGGGTCGGCAGCCGACACCATGAAGATNCCAAAGTCGGGGTCACCCCAATATATATNATATGTGTCGTTGTGAAAACGTATCGACGGAGCCCAAACACCCTTGCCATGTCGCGGCACGGCATAGAATTCGGCCGGCTCAAGCCTGTCAAGAGCATAGTTGACTATATCCCAGTTGACAAGGTCGCGCGAGTGAAGTATCGGCAGNCCNGGCACNCACTGAAAACTTGATGCCGTCATGTAGAAGTCGTCGCCAACCCTTATNACGTCNGGGTCGGAATAGTCGGCATGGATAATNGGATTGGTATATGTTCCGTCGCCATTGTCNGGGCACCACGTTTTTGAGACAGCNGCACCNGCCGTANCNGCAACAGCCGACACAGTGAGCATGGCGATAATATATTTCAGCTTGGTAATCATTATATTTANAGTGTCTGATTGCGGTANGGTTTATACTTCTTGATCTCGGACTTGTCACTGAGCGGCGTCAGNTGTACGGCNGCNCCACCACGCGAGGNNAGTTTAAATTTCAGATTATCTTTTGACGTCACACGCATGTAGCTGCAACGCACCTTTGTNGCAGTATCGACCGTGGGGTCGTCATTATAGACCCGTGCAAGATAGGTCTTGTCGGNATCAAGGAACGANAGCGACACTTCGTGGTCNGCCTCGTCGTTGCCATTCATGGCAGCNAGCCACCAGCTGTCGCCTTTGCNGCGAGCCATCGTTATCTCCTTGCCGGGATANCCCGACAGGACACGGGTATCGTCGAACGTNGTNNCGAGNTTGTCAAACCACTCCATCTCGGGCTCGTTATTGCTGCGCGACGGGGTGTCATACCAATAGATGGTCANCAGGGGGCTGAAGTAGACGAGCGACGCAGCGAGCTGGTGNCCGTGAGTGTTCTTCAGTCGCTTGTCATAGTAGCAGATGGTATAGTCGGCTGCACCATTGATCATTCGGGTGAACGGTAAGGTTGTGTCGTGACGNGCATCNGGCCACTCCTCGTTGCCGTGTATGCCCTCCTGTGTGAGCAGATTGGGATATGTGCGCGAGAATCCCGAGGGGCGGTATTCGTCATGAATATTCATCAACAAGTCATTCTCGGCGGCATATCTGACCATGTCATGCAGCCATGTAGCCCAACGATGGGAAGCATACTGCACGAAACCCGACTTGACACCCACAATGCCCCATTCGTGCAACAGCGGAAACAGCTCGCGTTGCTGACGCATGAGAGCATGCTGATTGACATACAGCCATATACCAACTCCACGCTCCTTGCCATAGGCTACTATACCGGGCATGTCAAGGCGGTCAATTACCTTGGTAGCGTCACCGTCGTGTGACGTACACGGCTCGTACCATTTCCAGTCAAAGAGCATATAGGGAATGTTATGTGCAGCACAAAAATCAATCGTGGCACGCGCGCCCTCGTTGGTAAGCGTCGTCTCACGCATTATCTTGCCGGGCTTTACCCACGATAGGTCTGATATGGCACACGGCTCGTTTAGATTGAGCACGATGTCGTTGTTCTCAAGCAACTGGCCGGGGGTGTCGGCCGCCATGATGATTTTCCACGGGGTGGCGTAGTAGGTCACTATGTCAACGGGCGAGTACATGAGCGACGTGAGTGTTGACCGCTTGTCGTCACGGGCTATGTAACGCGTCAGACACCAATCGTCATTATCGGCATCGAGCAAGGCAGCCCAGTAACCGTCAGGATACTCGAGTGTCAAGGCGCGTTCAACGGGATTAACAATGCTGTCGACCGGCACTCGCTCAAACGGCGCCTGTGCCCACTGCTCGCTCCATGCCATGACGCCCGCCGGCAATGTATAGTCGGTAAGATCGTCGACAACCTTGTGGAAGACGGCGGCAGGGTGTTCGGGGAAGAAGTAACGGAAGGCAACGCCCTCGTCATAGGCACGCACCTCGACATCAAGGCGGTAGCGCGAGGCATCGTGGCGACTCATGTGCAGTGTGGCCGAATTATACCGGTCGTTCACCTTTGAGCGCTCACCATAGTGTGGATACCACACCGAGTCGACCGGCTCATGCACTGTCACCGAGTCGACAACGAGACGATCCATCCAACTGTCGGGCTGAGTGAGTTTGCGACCGGCGATGTTCAGCGCCATTTCCCACACGCGCTGGTCAAGTTCAAGACCAGCACGCGACTCGTCAATGACGGGACGGCCATCAAAGGTCACTTTGTAGCGCAACTCGCCCACGCTGTCGTTGATAGCGGTGCGATACATATCTATGTGGTGACGACCGTTGGGCGAGGTCAGGCCAACAGACTGAGACCTGGCCGACATACCGAACGCTCCGAGTGCCAGAATGGAAATGATCAGTTTATTCATCGGTGTTAGTTTTTTACTAATTAATACGCCGAACTTGTCTTATATACTCAATGAGATTGTGAAGATTTTGAACCAAGATGCCGCTCCAAACGTTTTTTAACATAGAATATACAACACTTTCACAATATGAATAAATCGGTAGAAACAACATTGCTGACGCGCCGCAGCATACGTCGATATGAGCGCGAACAAATCAAGGACGAGGACATGCAGTTCATCTATGACGCCATTCGCAATACTCCCACCAGTTACAATGGGCAGCAGTACAGCGTCATTGACCTCGATGACCCCATCATCAAGGAGCAGATTTATGAGATTACAGGCCAAAAACAGATCAAGACTTGCAGCCACTTCCTCATTTTCCTGGCCGACTACAACAAAATCGGTGTAATAGCCAAGACCAAAGGTATTGATGACATACCGTTTGCCGAGACCACCGACGGNCTGATTGTAGGCGTCATTGACGCNTCNCTCGCCATGATGAGTGCNCTGGTAGCAGCCGAAAGTCGCGGACTTGGCACATGCCCCATTGGCTATACGCGCACTGTCGCTCCNGACAAGCTGAACAGTNTGCTNGGATTACCCAAGGGNGTTGCAATNGTGTGCGGNCTNGCCATCGGCATTCCTCGNGAAATGCCCGATTTGAAACCCAAACAGCCCGAGAGCCTAATCATTCACCACAACGGCTATCGNCAGGACGACATGTTGCGTGAACTGATAGAATATGACCGCGAAGTGAGCATATACAACGAGACCCGCAGCGGTGACAAAACNACCAACGACTGGGCATCGCACATTGCAGGCTATTACCGCGAGGGCGAGAACTACCACATGGGCANCGCNCTGCGCAAGCAAGGATTTCTTGAACGAGATTGAGCAACCGGTATATAAACAACTCGGGCGACCGTTTGTGACGGTCGCCCGAGTTGTTTATATACATNTAGTTAGTTCAATGGAGTATTTATTACCACCGTACCATCTTCAAGGCCTTTACTCAACAGCTCCATGCGCAGACGGGTGTCGTAGACCTGTCGATTGAGGTTGTACAGGTCNCGNANNATAAGAGTGCGAGCNCTCTCAATCGGCATCGGTGAGCCGGTGGGAAGATATTCGGTAATCTCGAGCAGGTGAGTGAAACCGTTTGAACTTATCTCATAGTGTTTGTGGTTTGCCACAAAGGCATCGGGAGAGTCGCCGAAATCGCCGGGTATACGCGTCTCGATCTGTTCCCAGTCAACCCAACGGTCGCGGAAGTAATCGTAGTGNATGACACCCTGCAGATCNTGTTTCTCGAGTCGNTCAATGTCGGCATCGCGCGTCGANTTGTAAAGTTTGCGTACNCGCGCGAGNACNGGNGAGTTATCGGCTATCTTGATGTAAACACCCTTGACGAGCGGGCGGTCAAGCACAAAACGCTTTGACTCGCGCTGATAATAAGCCTCGATAGTATCGGTCGGGAAGTCAGTNTCGCTGTGANGGTCAAACATCAAGCGACTGTACTCCCACGCTATGAGTTCGTTTCGGTAGTCATCGACCATACGGTCAATAGCCGACATGTCTGAAATATTGCGCGACGCGACCTCAGTCATCACACGGGCATCAACCCATGANTTGACGTATGCTCGGGCAAACGCGGTGCTATCTTCGGCCGAAAGCCCGGGAGTGATAGCCCGGTCNAGCTCTTCGCGCATGAGTCGTTGCTTGCCCACACGTGCCACCAGATTGGCATCGCTGTCAGGGTCGGTCTTAGTACACGCCGACTGCACTGCGAGCAACGCAGCAAGCATCGTGCCGAGCGCGACCGTTATGTAACGACTCTTGTTCATCATCACGANCTATCACTTTGAGTTTGAGAGACTCTTCAGAACTTTCTTGTCAATTTTGACCTTGTGGTTTGCACGCAGTTTTTTAATCCACTGCTCCTCAAGATATGCCTGATAGTCGGCGGTTATAGCACCGCGGTCGTCGGCTACCTCGGCAGGGGCATCAAGGATAACGGGCTGATAGGCCTCGTATGCAATCCACTTGCCCTGTGCAGCGGGTTTGTGTCCGTCGAAAGCCAGATAGTCGATTATCTTGTTCTCGCCCTTGGCAGCAATGACACGCTCNACGCGCACATTGTGACCGAACTGCTGACGCAGTGTCGAAGCAAGCTGATTGCCCGGCACCTGTTTGTCGGCGAGATAGTTATGAGCAGCGGTGAGCACAGAGTCAGATGTAGCGAAGATTATGTAGCTCTTGAACTTGGGTGCAGGCCATGTGTAACGGTCGCGATGCTCGTCGAACCACTTGTTAAGTCCCTCNGTATCGTCCTTGGCGCGCGACCACACGTTGCGGTCGCTTATCTCAAACAGCAGAATACCGTCGCGGTACTCATTGATGAGATTACGATAATCGGCGTCCTCATCGGCAAACTGTGTCACGGCATAGCGCACGATGGCGTCGTCAATCATCGCATTCATGCGGTCAGANAATAGATTGAAAGCGTTACGGGCAGGAACGCCATCAAGTGGCGACAGCTGTGCGACAATATCGCTCAGAACGGCAGCCGTACCGCCGTCGAATGTAGCCAGCTTAGCGTCCATCGGAGCCAAATGCTTGATAACGGCCGAATCATAGCCGCCATTGTTCAGTATTACCGACTCGACCATAGCTACAGCGGGACGGTTGAGTGTGACATGGTAACGCTCACGCAGTTCGTCAAGCTTGGCACGACGGGGCATCGAGCCACGCTCATCACGCGCCAACGCTTCCTTGATAGTGGGGGTGAGCTGCTCTTTNCTCTCAATATCCTTATGGTCAAGACGTTTGATGATGTGGTAACCGAAGTCGGTAGTTACAACATCACTGAGCTGTCCGTCGGCAAGGGTAAATGAGGCATCTTCGAACGGTTTTACCATCTGGCCCGTAGTGAACCAAGGCAGACGTCCACCCTGACGAGCCGAACCGGGATCCTCGCTCTCGCGTGAGGCGATGTCGTCAAAGTCGGCACCGGCAGCAAGCAGTGCGTGAATTGAGTCAATCTTGACCTTCTGGGCAGCCACCTGTTCGGGCGACATGCCTCGGGTAAGTTTCAGTATGTGCTGAACAAGCACCTGACCACGGGCCGGGCGACGGTCGTGAACCTTGACGAGGTGCACGCCATAGGGGGTCTCTACTACCTGTGAGATCTCACCCACAGGGGTCTCATATGCAGCGTCCTCAAACGTATAGGGGAATTTCAATGCCGCGATATAACCCATGTTGCCTCCACGAGCCTTGGTCGAGCGGTCTATGGTATACTCNGCAGCNACATTCTCAAANGTATTGGTGCCGTTGATAATGACCGAACGCAACGAGTCGAGAATTGATACGAACTCGGCATGCTCGGCAGGGGTCTGGCCNAGCGGCAGCATTATGTGGCTTACGTTGACCTCCTCCTTGAGTCGATCATACTCCTGATCAATCAGTTTCTGCTCCATACCCTTATCAACGAGGAACGGCTGGGCCAAATCGGTCACATAGCCNTCATACTCCTTGCGGAAAGTGGCAGTAGTGTCAATGCCGGCCTCGATGGCCTCGGCGACCTTGAGCTTGTAGTTGATGAACATATCGAGATACTGGTCGATAGTCTGGGGTACAAGCTGCTGGGAGTTGTTCTTGTTGTAGAGGTACTCGAACTCGCCAACCGTCACGGGAGTCTTGTCAATAGTCATCAACACGCGGTTGGCCGGGTCTACTTGAGGTTTGGCTGCCGACATAACTCCGCCCATTGAGAGCAGAAGTGCGGCTGAAAGCAGTATCTTGTTCATTGACTTATGAATAAAAAAATGCGTTATAATCTGAATATATAACGCATTTTTCTGAATAATATTATATCGGTAAAATATTACTGATGATTTGCACTNTAGTTGGGAGCCTCGGCCGTGATAGCAACATCGTGGGGGTGNCTCTCGGCAACACCGGCATTGGTGATGCGGGTNAACTTGGCGGTGTGCAGTTTCTCGATATTTTCAGCGCCACAGTAACCCATGCCGGCACGCAGACCGCCCAGCATCTGGTAAACNACCTCAAAGAGCGAACCCTTGAACGGAACGCGGGCGGCGATGCCCTCGGGGACAAGTTTCTTGACATCAGACTCACCGGCCTGGAAGTAGCGGTCTTTCGANCCCTTCTCCATAGCCTCGAGCGAACCCATNCCACGATANGTCTTGTACTTACGNCCGTTGTAGATGATNGTATCACCGGGNGATTCCTCAACACCGGCAAGCATNCCGCCGAGCATTACCGAATAAGCNCCTGCTGCGAGAGCTTTGACTATGTCGCCCGAGTAGCGTATGCCACCGTCAGCAATCAAAGGNACGCCGGTGCCCTGCAANGCCTTGGCNACGTCATAGACAGCAGTGAGCTGCGGAACACCAACGCCGGCGATAACGCGGGTGGTGCAAATCGAGCCGGGGCCAATGCCTACCTTGACACCGTCGGCGCCGTTCTCAACGAGATAGCGGGCAGCGTCACCTGTGGCAATGTTGCCTACAACGACATCAATTTCGGGATATTTCTCCTTAATAGCCTTCAGCACACCGATTACACCCTTAGAGTGACCGTGAGCAGTGTCGATTACGATGGCATCAACACCGGCNGCCACAAGAGCATCNACGCGATCCATCGAGTCGGCGGTGACGCCTACGCCGGCAGCCACGCGCAGACGGCCGAGGGCGTCCTTGCNAGCATTAGGTTTATCCTTAGCCTTGGTGATATCTTTGTATGTAACGAGACCTATGAGGCGACCGTCATTGTCNACCACGGGCAACTTCTCGATTTTGTGCTCCTGAAGTATGCGGGCAGCCTGCTCGAGATTGGTCGATGTATTGGTGGTGACAAGATTTTCTGATGTCATGACGTCATCGACCAGACGGGNAAGGTCACGCTCAAAGCGCAGGTCGCGGTTGGTCACGATACCTACAAGGTGGCGGTTTTCATCAACAACGGGAATACCGCCGATATGATACTCCTCCATCATGGCGAGGGCATCGCGGACGGTGCTNCCGCGCTTGATGGTGACGGGATCGTATATCATACCGTTCTCGGCTCGTTTNACAGCGTGAACCTGACGTGCCTGTTCATCAATCGACATGTTTTTGTGTATCACACCGATACCGCCTTCACGGGCGATAGCGATAGCNAGCTTAGCCTCGGTTACGGTATCCATTGCGGCCGAAACGAGGGGCACGTTGAGCGTGATGTTGCGTGAAAAACGAGTCTGCAAATTTACGCAGCGCGGAAGAACTTCTGAGTAAGCGGGTATCAAGAGGACATCGTCAAATGTGAGACCNTCCATCTTTACCCTATCGGCAATAAATGACATAGTGTATCGATTTTTATTGCACGCAAAGTTAATAATTATTTTTGAATAAAAAAAGCTCCGGGCNTCAGTTTTGATACCGCGGAGCTTTGGGCAGAAAATAATGTTGGAGATTATATNGAGAGATCGATAAAGGCAAGCACCTCGGTCGAGACTTCGCCCAACACGGGATTTGACGCCAGGACAGCACTCTGAACCTTTACAAAGTCGATNTATTTCANATCGACTTTNTCACCACGTGCATCAATGGCATTGGAAATTTTNAAACCGACNGTCGGTTTATATGGGTCACCGTCGAGCANGTCACTGCCTGTGTTGTCGGCATAGCCCCATGCGTACGGATCGTTGCGCCAATAGCCCGAAGCATCGTCAAGTTCGCTTTTTGAGTGCAGACGTGTCCCGGTNAGAGTGAAGCTGTCGGCCTTGATCCATGCCGGATAATAATAGTCCTGTGAGTGGAAACGATTGTACATTACACTACCCTCGTTACCGAGATTNTCNGTCCAACGNGTNTCAGACTGAGGTGTGTCAGGACGATAGTAGGTNACGGTGTAGTTCTCNGTGACTGTCGATTTGCCAGTCTCNCTACCCGCCAGCTGATACCAGGCATCNTCGGGGCGGCCNTTNCCGTTNGTATCCTGCATCACCCANACGATACCGGGCTCATTTGAACCGTCGAAGTTATTTCCGCAGATACCGAAGTCATAGCCGCCGGTGTTAACGATACTGTGGTCAAAGCCTACGACAATGTAACCGCCGAACGCTCCGAGNGACACGAACTGCTGTTTAGCGAGTCGCTCNTAGGCATAGTTGGCNGCCTCGTTTACATCGGCCANTTCGCCCATAGCGACGTCGTTTATAAACTGACCGGGGCCCGGTGTGTAGTCATAGACGCGCGTAGCATAGGCCGAACANCCACTGAACGCAGGNCGCCCGGTCGAGCCATCGCNTCCGGCCTCGATAACGTCGTGCTTGTTGCATGACGCCAGAACAACGCCNACGGCNGCTATATATAATAATGTGTACTTCGACTTCATCGAACAAATTTCATGCTTGAGTTACCCGACTTGATGATATACACACCACGCGACAGGTCTGATACATCGTATGCGGTAGCCTCGCCGCTCAAGAGTTTATTGCCATTTACATCATATATGACAGCAAAGCCACCGTCGGCAACCTTCACAGTCTTAGTCGCACGGTCATAGCTGAGAGTGCAGGCATCGGCATTCACGGCATTGACACCGGCATTTGACTTACGCACGGTCAGCTTGTCCATACACAGGAACGATGGAGTGTTCATACCATACACACCCTGATCGGTCGAGTCGAGGTCGATGAATATCTCGTTGACAGTTCCGAGCGACGATAGGTCGACCCATGTCCAGCCGCGTGAAACCGACAGCATACCGTTTTCGAATGTACCGAGCTCAACAGTCACGCTTTTCACACTCTCATCGGCAGCAACGCCATTGAACGTAACGGTGTACTTATCGCCGTCGGCAAACGCGCGGCTATAGGCATCGCCCATCACGAGGGTATAGAATGTATAGCTGTTCAAGTTGACATATACACCAACGGGCTCATAGAGGGCGTTGTCGTTGAATGTAATGTCGATACAGCGGGGGCCCCAGCCGGCATTACCATAGCACACCAAGTAAGGTACGCTTCCGCTGGTGACCGGCATTCCGTTCTCATCGGTCTTGATTTTGCCGTCGGCATCGAGTTCTATACCTCCGAGCGCCATGTTGCTGAATTGATAGGTTATATAGTTGGTGCGTGTCTTATTATCGACGCTGTTTGAAGCCGTGATACCCCACCAGGTCATGAAATCGCTCATCGAATTTTTCTCGAACGAAAAACACTGACTCTCGATCGACTCCTCGTCATCGTCGTATGTGCCCGTCCACATGCCATTATCGGGGTCGAAGGTGAGCTGAGTGGTTGCATGGGTCAAGTCAAGTACAATTTCATCGGCGGCATAGGCATTTACACCGATAAGACCAGTCATAGCAACAGCCAAAAGAGTAGTTTTTAAATTCATAGAGATATAGTTTGATCGTTATTTAATAAAAAAAATTTCCTGTCGTGCATCTATATGCCACCCCGGGCAACACAGCAGGATAATCAACCAAACTATTACACATTATATATAATGTGACAGTCAAGCATGGCCTATAATCCCGCAGGCGCTTCAGCATGGCGTGTTGATCGGGCAGGTCTTCTGACTTGTTCCCTTGACTTACTCACACCTTCTCGCCGCGAGGCAATGGCATATTGTGAATAAATTTTGGTTAACAGGAACTTACAGCAGCGGGCACTGTCACGGATTTTCACCGTATTCCCTCTTTCGTACAGTATCAATCTCAACGATAGATACCGCAACCTGATCTTGGGACAAAATTACTACAAAAATTGAAATTCACATCAACAAACAATACTTATTTTTTAACACTCATTGCAAAATAAATTAAATTGTTATGCCAATATAACCGTTTAAGTGTTGTATCTTTGTAACTAAAATTTAAGTATATATATGACATTTGACGAACTTGGGGTCAGCGAACCCCTGCTGAGAGCAATAACCGACATGGGATTTGAGAACCCTATGCCCGTACAGGAAAAAGTAATTCCCCATCTACTCAACGAGGACACAGACGTGATAGCGCTCGCCCAGACCGGAACGGGCAAGACAGCGGCATTCGGTCTGCCCGTGTTACAACGTATCGACAGCAGCTTGCACGAACCCCAGGCGCTAATCATAGCTCCCACACGCGAACTTTGCCTACAAATTGCCGGCGATCTTGCCGACTTCTCAAAATACATTGACGACGTCACCGTGCTGCCTGTCTATGGCGGTTCGAGCATCGAGAGCCAGATCAGGGCTCTGAAACGCGGCGTCCAGATTATCGTAGCGACTCCGGGCCGACTCATCGACCTGATTAACCGCGGCGTTGCCAAACTGCACAACGTTCACACCGTCATTCTCGACGAGGCCGACGAAATGCTCAACATGGGCTTTCAGGACTCTATCAACGAAATTCTCGAACATGTACCCGCCGAGCGCAAGATGTTGCTTTTCTCGGCAACAATGCCACCCGAGATAGCACGCATCGCCAAGAAATACATGCACGACCCTGTAGAATATGTCGTCGGTACACGCAATGAAGGCGCCGCCAACGTCAAACACGTCTACTATCTCGTCAACGCACGCGACAAGTATCTGGCACTGAAACGCATCGCCGACGACAATCCCGACATTTACGCCATCATCTTCTGCCGCACACGACGTGACACACAGGAGATTGCCGACGAACTGATACGCGACGGTTACAATGCCGACGCCCTGCACGGCGACATGTCACAGCAGCAGCGCGACATCGTGATGAAGAAATTCCACGACCGCGTCATCAGACTCCTCGTGGCCACCGACGTCGCAGCCCGCGGCATTGACGTCGACGACCTCACCCATGTCATCAACTTCGGTCTGCCCGAGGACACCGCCGTCTACACCCACCGCTCGGGCCGCACAGGCCGTGCTGGTAAGACTGGCGTCTCGATTGCCATCATACACACCCGCGAGAAAGGCCGTCTGAGAGAGATTGAGCGCATCATCGGCAAGAAATTTGAACGCAAAGAGGTACCGACCCCTGCACATATCATCGAGAAACAGCTCTATCACCTGGCCGACAAAATTGAACGCGTCGAGGTCGACGTCACCGAGATGGACAAGTACACACCCGGCGTTATCAAGAAACTCGGTTGGCTGTCGAGCGAAGACCTTATCAAACGTGTCCTGTCGCTTGAGTTCAAACGCCTTCTCGACTATTACAAAGATGCCCCCTCAATCGATGTCATTGACGAGAAACCGGCCAAGGAAAAACGCAAGGGCGAAAACAACAAGCCCCTCAATGATAAAGACAAAGACCGCCGCACGGCCGACAAAGGCATGGAACGCATATATGTCAACGTCGGTAAGCGCGACGGCTTCTATGCCGGTAACCTCATCGACATGCTCAACCACACCATCGCCGGACAGCGCGTCGATGTAGGCCGCATCGACCTCCTGCCTGCCTATACACTCTTTGACGTGAAGAAACGTGATGCCAAGAAGGTTGTCGGCGCGCTCAAGAGTGCCGATTTCATGGGCAAACGTCTATATAGCGAGATTGCCGAGGCCGACAAAGATTATGCCCGTGCATCAAACCGCCGCTCGAACGACAAAGGCAGCGACGAAGAACCTTTCGGCGTTTTCAAACGCAAGAAAGGTAAAAAATCGGGTCGCAAGTAGTATATTTGCACCATAATACAACTATGAAGATACTCCGGACACTCATATTAGCCTCATTGCCGGCGGCTGCTTCACTGTCAGCCGCCGCACTGACTCCGCGCGAAGCGTTCATCAAAGCGCCNGCCGAGATTATAGAGACCATCGACTCGATAACTCGCCTTGACATGCTCGACTACTATGACAGCGGGTCNACGGTNTCGAGNCGCAATGCTTTCGGNGGTGATGCGTCGGTCAAATCGGCCAACGACNCATCAATCACCGTGTCGACCTCCAACGTTGCCGAGGTCACCCTCGTACCGCTCGCGACCAACCGCCGCGACTCNGTNTTGNTGGTCATAAACACACTTGCACTGCCCGCCCCCGACAGCTATGCCGTCNCCTATGACNGCAATTGGCATCTCGANCCCAAGCTGAGCCTGCCCGACCATAACAACCTTGACCTGTGGCTCATGCCTTCAGGACGNGACGTGCGCGACAAAATCGAAAACGCCGTGCCGTTCATATCGGCCATCTACACCTATACCAACGATACTTTGACAATGACTCAGACCCTNTCTAAGCTGATACCNGCCGACGACTACAAGTTTGTCAAGCCCTACNTGCGCCCGTCAATATCGTTTGTGTGGAACGGCAAGAACTGGAAACAAGTAAAATAAAAGCNCCCGACANCGTGCACGAATCGATATCACTTGCCAANCTCAACCGCATCATCGCCGAGCGCATCATCTCGTCGCCACTCACACAGAACGTTTGGGTGACAGCCGAGCTGAGCGATGTAGCCGTGCGCAACCGTCACTGCTACATGGAGTTGCTCGAGAAAGATGCCAACGGCGTGCAGATAGCCAAGGCGCGCGGCGTCATCTGGGCCAACCGATACACAGAGCTCAACCACAAGTTGCTCAGCGCCNCGGGCCAGTCGCTCGCGAGCGGCATTAAACTGCTTGTACAGGTGTCGGTCAACATGCACCCCGTCTATGGCATGTCTATGGTCATCAGCGACCTCGACCCAGACTACACGATGGGCGACNTGCTGCGCCGCCGTCGCGAGAACATCGAGAAACTGAAACTTGCCGGTGTGCTCGACCTCAACCGCAATCTCGAGTGGCCGTCAATCGTACAACGTATCGCCATCATTTCGGCCCCCGGCGCGGCCGGCTACGGCGACTTCTGCAACCAGCTGCTGCACAATCCGTCAAGACTACGCTTCGAGCCACGTCTCTTTCCGGCCACGATGCAGGGCGAGACGGCCCCGGCGTCGATTATCAGCGCTCTCGAAGCCATAGCTGCCGAAGACCNNTGGGACTGTGTCGTCATCATACGTGGCGGCGGAGCNACCAGCGACCTGCAGTGCTTTGAAGACTACGACCTCGCCTACAACATAGCATGCTTCGACATTCCGGTCATCATAGGCATAGGCCACGAGCGCGACATCACATTGCTCGACTCGGTAGCCA
The DNA here is from genome assembly GCA_014802385.1 of Bacteroides sp. Classification (GTDB taxonomy): domain Bacteria; phylum Bacteroidota; class Bacteroidia; order Bacteroidales; family Muribaculaceae; genus JAAVFS01. The sequence continues at coordinate 44,760 of JAAVCJ010000004.1, read as the reverse complement.
ACATGAGGGTCAAGACCCCGACGGCAGCCGCCGAGTGGCTTATTGAACGCGGCGACCGGGCACTCGCCGAACTNGATACCATTGCCCAGACCATATTTACCCGCGCCAACGGTATCATATCAGGCTGCAAGGAACAGCTAAGTTACTATCAGGGANTGTTGCCGATTGCACCGTTCGATGCCACGCGCCGNGCTTCACTGCGACTTGGNAAGGCCGTGATGCTATTGTCGGGCATCAGCTCCAAACGGCTCTCACCGGCCCAATCGCGGCTCGATGTCATGGCGGCCAACCTTGCCACTGCAGCATCGGCAGCCATCAAACGCGCCAACGACCGCCTTGATAACGCTTCGAGCTTGCTCGACGCTCTGTCTCCTCAGGCTGTACTCAACCGCGGTTACTCCATAACCCGTGTCGACGGCCATGTAGTCACATCGGCTCAGCAACTCAAACTGGGTGACACAATCGAGACAACCCTCGCCAACGGAACAATAACCTCAACAATAANATAGCCCCCAGTAACATATAATCATGGAACAGAAACCGGTAAAAGACCTCAATTACAACGAAGCAATCAGCGAGCTCGGCCACATCATCACGGCCATGCAGTCTGACAGCTGTGACATAGACAAACTCGCAGCCTACACTCGCCGTGCCACCGAGCTCATAGCCGAATGCCGTCGCCGACTCACCACCACCGACGAAGAACTGACCCGCATTCTCAACGACCTGCAATAACACACAATATACTAACCTAACATCTAAAATTATGATCAGATTAAATTGTTTTCTTGAAATAGCCGACAGCTCATTGAAGCAAAAAGCTGTAGAGACCGCCGTAGAGTTGGTTGAACTCTCGCTCCACGACAAGGGTTGCATCACCTACGAAGCATTTGCCAGNCTAACATCAGACAACCACATCGAGATAGTCGAGACATGGCAAGACGAGGAAAGCCTGAAAGCCCACTGCGAAGCAGCCCACTTCAAACGCCTCGTTCCCGAACTCGAAAAATGCGGAACCCTCACCCTCGAGAAGTTCGAATTCTAATCAGTTACAACGACAAAATTTTACCCCCGGCTCGCAAACTACAAACAAGCGNGCCGGGGGTACGTATATAGTTAATGTTGCTTTTTAGAATCTTAATACCATTTCAANAACCAGGCGGTCNCCCTGACCTAAAACCGGGTCAACACCGTGATGGTAGAAATATTTCTCATAGTCGGCGCGTATGTCGAGCCACACAGGCTTTTTNACATAACTTATGGTAGCACCNACAGTCACTCGGTTACGGGCCGGGTCGTTAGTCGTCAGNAGCCCGTCATCATCACGTTTGCCCGACGAGTGGGCCGTCATNCCGTCAAACCGACCTTGGAACGACAGACGGTTGAACACACCCGCCTTGATAGGCATGTGGTAATCGCCCCACACGTTATAGGCNTGNGTAGCGGCATGGCTGTCATGTGTATAATGNTTGTACATATACTCACCCTCGAGTATCCAGCGGCCGGCTGTCCAGTTAACACACGCGTCGTACAGGTTTATGCGTATGCCATCGGGGCGCAGTGACTGCACACCGGCNTCAAACTTNAAGTGTCCGGCATGGTATATCGCACGACCGNCATAGGCATACGANGAGTTCCAACCCGTGTGGTCGTTGATTGACGTCGGGTTAAAGATACCACCCTCAAGTGTCAACGGTATCTTGTCAAAGTNATACGATNCCTTGGCNCCNACCGCACGCACATTACAAACCTGCTTACCTATGAATGAGCGGTTTGAGAAGATATAATTGGCAGGAGCCTTGAACGGATCGACACCGAACGGCATACGGAATTGTCCGGCCTGAAAAGCCAGCCCGCGTGTAACCTTGATGCGGGCCCAGCCGTCAAGAAACTTCATTGTACCCTGNTCACACAGGTCGACCTGCAAAAAGTAGTCGATTGTNGGNGCNATNCCNCCATCGAGNGTGACACGGGCGTTGCGCAACTGGAAACGGCTGCGGTCGGCATCGAGTTCGCCCTCCCANCGTGCACGCATGGCACCATGAATGTGAGGCACATAGCTAAAATTCTCAGTTTCGGCTTCCNGACCCACTGCAGAAAGCGACGTCGCGGCGGTCACAATTGCAATTGCCGCCGANATTATATACTTGGATAACTTCATAATCTTNTANNNTCGGTTTAATCGCNNANANNTATCTNNGCGATAAAACGGCCGCAAAGTTATACATTTTTTAACAACTATCCAAACGTAANTACTTGCCGAAATTTCAAGAAAANTCTTANCTTTGTAGGCATTAGCAACCGATTATATCATTATACTTCTTTTTAAATACCATGAGTAATAAATCAATCTTATCAGCTACACTGCTNCTCGCCTCAACTATAATTGCAAATGCCGACACCAAATGGCTTGTCGAGTATAAGGAATATAGCGTCGACACCACCTATCACGCTACAGTCGGCCCCGGCACCACNCTNACTCATCTTGACGTNANNGGCCCNACNGGCCTCAATCACNTGTTCTACACCGAGATTGACCTCGGCAACCCGTGGATTGAAATGCGCTCGGCCAAAGCCAAGAACNACATGCGAGCCGTCGAGACNGTGCCCGACATAGCCGCACGCTTTGATGCTCCCGGACAACGCTACTTTGCCGGTGTCAATGCCGANTTTTTCAACACAGGCTACCCCTACAACTCNCTCGGTGCATGNATTTCAAACGGCCAGNTGACCAACCGTCAGACCACAGGGCCGTCGGCCGACATCGACGACTACTACCTGTGCTTNGACAGCAACGGCGTNCCACAGTTTTCGCGCCACGTCACTCTGGCTACCAGCGGTTCAGTCTCATTCNNNGGNAATAANTCCTACCCNTGCAGCATCAATGCCGAACGNACATCAAACGGNCTTGTAATTTACACACCTCAGTGGCAATATATCAACTATGGNGTCACCCACCCNGCCGGTCACACAGGCACTAACGAGTGGGGCTATGAAGTNGCCGTGCGNCTTGTTGACGGCGAGCGCACATTCTGGGGNCACACTGCCAGCCTCGAAGTTATATCTGATGTNGAGAAAAACGTCGGTAACATGGAGATACCTCTTGACGGCTTCGTACTTTCAGGTCACGGCACCTCAGGCGCCCTCGTATCAGACCTCAAGAAAGGCGACGTCATAAANGTGTTCTTCGACTTTAAAGCCAACGACNCAACATTCGACGCGCGTGAAGTGATCGGTGGTTTTCCGTATCTGCTGTATGCCGGTACAGTACAGGCTACTCCCGGCTATCCCGAGCACCTCGCCAACCCCGAACCTCGCACCGCTGTGGGCTACAATGACGACAAGACNCGCATGATTATGCTCGTNGTNGACGGNCGCAAAGCCGGTGGATCAGCAGGCGCGACCCAACAGCAGCTCGCGTGGTTCATGAAGAATCTCGGTTGCACCTACGCCATGAACTTTGACGGNGGCGGCTCATCGACAATGTACGTTGACCGCCTCGGCATACGCAACGTACCCTCGTCATCGAGNCTCGATGCCGACCGNAAGGAGGGNGAACCCCGCGTCGTTGTCAATGGTCTATTTGCAGTCTCGACGTCACCCGACGACAATGAGGTNGCAGCCATCGAGATTGTCGACAAACACCTCGACCTCACCACCGGCCAGAGCTACACCCCCACCGTGTACGGCTACAACCGTTATGGCGTACTCATAGACAAGAACCTCTCCGGCTACAAATGCAATGTATCGCCCATGATTGCCGACGTCAACGACAATAATACGCTCAAGGCCGCCGACGGACACTACAGCGGACTGCTCACTGTCACCTATGGCGACGCCACACACAGCATACCCGTATATCTCAACGGCGGAGGCGAATTTGTTAACGCATCGGTCGACAACATTATCGCCGACGACAACTTTGATGCCCCCACCATGTATTACAACTTGCAGGGCATACGTGTCGACAATCCCGCACCCGGATCGTTCTACATTGAAAAACGTGGCAGTTCAATTCGCAAAATACAGCTCTAATGCTATATGAGTGTTGAGGTTTTTCACTAAATTTGCCGTCGCAAAAAGTAATATCCTAACACATGGCACAGAATTTTTTCAGAGTAGCAGCCGCGTCACCCGTCATCAATGTGGGTGACTGTGAATACAATACACGTCAGATTCTCCAACTGGCCGACATGCTGGTGACCCGTGGTGTCGAGATGGCCGTTTTCCCCGAGATGTGCATCACGGGCTACACATGCGCCGACCTGCACCACACCGGCACACTCATTGACGCCACATTGCGGTGCATACACACCATCATGAACCATGCCACCACACGTCATATGGTGATGTGGGTCGGAGCATCGCTACCCTATCGCAACGCACTCTACAACTGTGCCATCGCCATAGGTGGCGGCAAGGTACTGGCCGTCGTGCCCAAGACCTACCTGCCCACCTACAACGAGTTCTATGAGAAGCGCTGGTGGACATCGGGCCACGATGTCAGCGGCACCATCGACCTCGGGCCGGCCATCGGCGAGGTACCTATCGGCACCGGCAACCTCGTTGCCACCCCCGGCGGCATACTCATAGGCGCCGAAGTGTGTGAAGACCTTTGGGCCCCCATACCCCCGTCGACCTACGCCGCCCTCGCCGGTGCGCACATCATTGTCAACCTCAGCGCGAGCAACGACGTCACAGGCAAGTATGCCTATCTGCTCAACCTCATCAAGAGCCAGAGTACGCGCTGCATAGGTGCCTACGTCTACTCGTCGGCAGGCTACGGCGAATCGACCACCGACCTTGTTTTTGATGCCAAATGCATTATTGCCGAGAACGGCTCGATAATCGAGAAGTCTCCGCGATGGTCGCTCGAATCACAGTATGCCATAGCCGACATAGACATCAGCGCCATCAATCGCGACCGCCTGCACAACAACACCTTCAACGACTGTGCCTCGTTCAACCGCCCACACACACCCTATAATATCATTAGCGTAGACTGCACGCCGGCCGTCCACGACGAAGATATACTCCACCCCTACTCGGCATCGCCGTTCCTGCCCGAGGGCATTGATGTCGACGCCGAGGCTTATGAGATTATCAACATTCAGACCCACGGCCTGGCACGTCGTCTCGCCGTCACACACAGCCGCACCGCCGTCATAGGCATCTCAGGCGGCCTCGATTCGACCCTCGCGTTGCTCATCACCGCCAATGCATTCGATTTGCTCGGACTTGACCGCAGCGGCATAATTGGCGTCACCATGCCCGGATTTGGAACCACGGGACGCACCCACAACAATGCCGTCACACTGATGCAGAGCCTCGGGGTCACCATGCGCGAGATTTCAATTGTCCCCGCAGTCAACCAACACTTCACCGACATAGGTCACGACCCCGCCGTGCGCGATGTCACCTACGAGAACGCCCAGGCACGCCAGCGCACCTACCTGCTCATGGACATTGCCAACCAGGCCGGCGGCATGGTAATCGGTACCGGCGACCTGTCCGAACTTGCACTTGGCTGGGCCACCTACAACGGCGACCACATGTCTATGTATGGCGTCAACGCCGGCATTCCCAAGACCATGATACGTCACCTCGTCGAGTGGTTCGCACACCATGCCGACAATCCGGCCGAAAAGACAGCTCTGCTCGATATTGTCGACACTCCCATCAGCCCCGAGCTCATTCCGGCCGATACCGAAGGCAATATCACCCAGAAGACCGAAGACCTCGTTGGCCCGTACGAGCTGCACGACTTCTTCCTCTACCACCTGCTGCGCCACGGCCGTTCTACCCCCGAGATTTACCGCCTCGCGCTCCATGTCTTCGACGGCCGTTACACCCCCGAGACCATACACCACTGGCTCACGACATTCATGCGCCGCTTCTTCAACCAACAGTTCAAGCGCTCATGNATGCCCGACGGCCCCAAGGTCACCGGTGTCAGCCTGTCACCCCGCGGCGACTGGCGCATGCCCAGCGACGCCTCAGGCTCAGAGTGGCGNCCCGAGTGANCNGNNNGGAGAATGTTCCACGCACGTTATTGACAATTTTCGACAGTTATTGACAATTTCACTAAAAACCCCTTTCATCAGTAGGTTATAAGCCGGTTTTGATATTACTTTGCAGCGTGAAACATTAGACAAAAACACGCAACATGGGAAAAATCATAGCCATAGCTAACCAGAAAGGTGGCGTCGGAAAGACTACCACAACAATCAACCTGGCAGCATCGCTCGCTCACGAAGGTAAACGCGTTCTCATAATCGACGCCGACCCACAGGCCAACGCCACATCGGGTTACGGCATCGACCCGCGNTCCATGACATCATCTATCTATGAGTGTCTCGTCGACAGCTATCCCGTCGACGGTTCACANGTGGGGACATGTATCGACGGCCTCGACCTAATAGGCTCACGCATTGACCTCGCCGGTGCCGAACTTGAGCTCATCAACAAGCCCAATCGTGAGCGCGTACTCGCCACTCTGCTCCAACCTGTGTCGGCCAAGTACGATTACATACTNATTGACTGCTCACCCTCGCTCGGACTCATCACNGTCAATGCCCTCACGGCAGCNAACTCAGTCATCATTCCGGTTCANGCCGAGTATTTTGCACTCGAAGGNATCAGCAAACTGCTCAACACCATACGCATCATCAAGTCAAAACTCAATCCCGCGCTCGAGATCGAGGGCTTTCTGCTCACCATGTACGACGCACGNCTGCGCCTGGCCAACCAGATTTACGAAGAACTCAAAGGCCACTTCGGCGACATGGTGTTCAANACCGTCATACCCCGCAACATACGTCTCAGCGAGGCCCCCAGTCACGGACTNCCCGCCCTGCTNTACGATGCCGAGAGCCGTGGTGCCACGAGCCANATNAGTCTCGCCAAGGAGATTATAGCCAAACACAAGAAATAACATCTCTCACCCACCCACACACATTTTACTATGGCACTGAAACGNAACGCACTCGGCCGCGGTCTTGACTCGCTCATCTCGATGGACGACACCCCGGCACGCGGCTCGTCGGCAATCAACGACGTCGACGTCAGNCTAATATCCCCCAACCCCGAGCAGCCTCGCACTACATTTGATGCCGAGGCTCTCGAAGAACTCGCTGCCTCCATACGCGAATTGGGCATCATACAACCCCTGTCGCTGCGCAAGACCGGCCCCGACACATACCAGATNATAGCCGGTGAGCGACGTTACCGCGCCGCCATCATGGCCGGACTGCAGTCGGTACCGGCCTACATACGCACCGCCACCGACAGCGANCTCACCGAGATGGCCCTCATCGAGAACATTCAGCGCGAAGACCTCAACGCCATCGAGATTGCACTCACATTCAAGAAACTCATCGACCAGTATGAGCTTACACAGGAACGCCTCAGCGAGCGNATAGGTAAGAAGCGAGCCACCATAGCCAACTTCCTGCGACTGCTCAAACTCCCGGCCGAGGTGCAGCTCGGACTGCGCGACAANCTCGTCGATATGGGNCACGCACGCGCCCTGCTCGCNATCGACGACCCCAAGGCCCAGCTGCGACTCTACAACCGCATCGTCAAAGAAGGCCTGTCAGTNCGCCGNGTCGAGGAACTCGTCAAGGAGATGCGCGACGGCACATCGGCACCCAAACCGACACCTGCGGCTGCTCCGGCCAACCACGACTACGACATGCTACAGGATCACCTCTCTACCACTTTCGGCACCCGTGTCAAGCTCGACTGNACGCGCCGTGGCAGCGGAAAAATCACATTTCCGTTCAAGAATGAAGAGGAACTTGCCAAATTAATTACTATCTTTGACACANTAAATAGAAACGACTCCCGGCAATGACATCACACCGCATTGCCGCGGAGCGATAAACTATTATCAATCACGCCAATGCCCGCCAAATATACATATCGACACATACTGACATCGCTGAGCGAGACTCCACTGCAGGGTTTCGTTGCGGCGATGTTCATTTTTATATCGGGATATTTTAACGTTTTTTCGCAAACGCCATCTCAGCCCGATGCACCGTCAACAGCGCCGGTGCCNCACNTCACCACNCAGNTGCCCGACAGCATCGAGATGGCACGTCCTGTNCCCGACGGTGATGANATCGACATCACTCACTTCGACTTTGACGACGGTGTCTTTGTAGCCACATCAAGCGACACCATACCCGTTGTAAGCGACGACGAGTGGGAACGCCGCGACGTCGAATTCGTGCCCGATCCCAACCGCGCCGTTTGGCTGTCGGCCCTNTGTCCGGGTCTCGGCCAGGTCTACAACCGCCGCTANTGGAAACTTCCGCTCGTCGTCGGTGGCTACCTCGGCCTGGCCTANGCCACGTCATGGAACAACACCATGCTCAAGGACTACACNCGGGCNTATGCCGATCTCACCGACAACGACCCCACGACACGAAGCTATATGGACTTCTTCCACGGAAACGTCCGTGAAGAAGANCTTGACAAGACATGGCTCGACAACNTACTCAAATCGCGCAAGAACTACTTCCGCCGCAACCGCGACCTCTGTGTCATCTGCATGATCGGAGTCTACCTACTTGCCATGGTCGACGCNTATGTCGACGCCACCCTGTCACACTTCGANATCTCACCCCAGCTGTCAATGGANGTCAACCCCACCCTCATTCCCGANTCCCGGGGCAATCTGCCGGGTGTCGGACTACAGTGGGCGTTATGCTTTTAGTAACCACCTGATNCAACCTGCCACCCCTCCACTACTGTCATCGTCATGCTTTCAAAAACATTTATATCAATCCTTGCCTGTGCCTCAGTCACCTTGGCTGTCAAGGCCCAGAATGTACTGTCACTCGACCGCTCGCTAACCGACCAGACCGTCATACTGCCCGAGAGCTTCGAGGCCGACACTCACGCCATGCTTCAGAACTGGTATCTGAAAAACTATACCGTGCTCGATGCCGGCGCCCAGTACACCGAGGATATCCCTACATCTGACGAGGTAATCACCGAACGTCTCTCACGTATGCCTGTCGAGATTGAAATGCCCTTCAACTCGGTCGTGCGTTCCATCATCAATGCCTACACCCAGCGACGNCGCTCGCTGGTCGAGAATATGCTCGGCCTCAGCATCTATTATAACCCCATATTTGAAGAAGCCCTCGANCGNGAAGGCCTNCCCCTCGAACTCAAATACCTNCCTGTCATCGAGTCGGCCCTCAACCCCAATGCCGTCTCTCGTGTCGGCGCTACGGGACTGTGGCAATTCATGGCCCCNACAGGCAAAGGTCTCGGACTCGAAATATCATCAATCGTCGACGAGCGCCGCGACCCGGTCAAGTCGTCAATAATGGCAGCCAAATACCTCAAGGAACTATACAGCATATACGGCGACTGGTCGCTGGCCATCGCGGCCTATAACTGTGGCCCGGGCAACGTCAATAAGGCCATGCGCCGCGCCGGCGACTCGGCCAAGGATTTCTGGGCCATATACCCGTTCCTGCCTGCCGAGACCCGCGGTTACGTCCCCGCTTTCATCGCCGCCAACTATGTGATGAACTACTACAAAGAACACGGCATCAAACCCGCCGTTGCACGCCGTCCCATTGTCACCGACTCGGTTCACGTCAAAAAGCGCGTCTATTTTGAGCAAATATCTGACATCCTGCAGATACCTATCGACGAGATACGCATACTCAACCCCCAGTATCGCAAGGACTACATTCCGGGCGATATCAAGCCCTACCCGCTTGTACTCCCCAGCTTCCAGATTTACAGCTACATCATGAGCGAAGACTCGATTGTGGCTCACAACGCCGACAAGTATGCCCGCCGAGCTGTTGTCGAGCCTGCGACCGGAGCATCGGTCACTCGCGAGGACGGCGATTACATCGTCACCGAGACCACCAAGTATCATAAAGTCAAACGAGGCGATACTTTTGCCAAGCTTGCCCGTCAATATGGTGTGACCGAAGCCTCCATCAAGCGTACCAACAAAATCAAGAGTCTGAAAGCCGGCCGCACTATCAAGATAGTCGTTACCGAGCGTACCCCCAAACCGGCACCCGTCGAGACCATTATCGACACGCCCGCCACGGTTGTCACCGATTCGCTGCCGACCGACTCGCTGGGCAATCCCATCATAGCAGTCGTCGACTCGATAGGCGATGTGGCCGAGAACGACTCGGTAATGTTGCAGGCCATAGCCAGTGCAGCGTCGCCCGATGCAGTACGCGACAGCAAGTCTGACGATAGCGTCACTGCCGAACCCGTCGAATCAAAACCGGCGCCTGCACCCAAAGCGACCAAGACCGGCACCAAAAACAATACCAAAACTGCCGACAAGGCCGTCTACCACACCGTCCGTGCCGGTGAAAGCCCTGCCAAGATAGCCAAGCGCTACGGCACAACAACCGACAAGATATTGAAGCTCAACAACCTCAAGGCTTCGAGCAAGATACACCCCGGCGACCGTCTGCGCGTCAAGTAATAACCTGTAACACCACATACTATGGTCAATAAAGTCATTCTCGTAGGCAACGTAGGCACTATACCCGAGATAAAGTATGCCGACAAACGCCCCGTAGCCCGATTTCGCCTCGCCACCACCGAGCCGCCGCGCCGACTGCCCAACGGGGCCGAGATACCCGAACGCACCGAGTGGCACACCATCATAATGTGGGACGACGCCGCGCTGAGCGCCGAGCGCTACTTCACCAAAGGCACCAAGCTCTATATCGAGGGCAAACTGCGCACACGCGAGTGGAACGACCGCAACGCCATCACACGTCGCGAGACATCAATCGTGGCCGACACCTTCGATATTCTCGCCCGCCCCACCTCGACACCCAACAAGTGAATCAATCAAACACATTATTAATATATGAGCAACAAAATTCCAAACGCCCCGACATCTACTCCTCCCGAGTATGCCGATGCCGATCCCGTACAGCTCCCCGAAAACGCATTCCGCGAGCTGGCCGCCGATGAGAACTATCGCCCCATCATGCACCCCGCCCGTGACTACCGCGAGGTTACCCCCTACTCGGTCATCATGGGTCTTGTCCTTGCCGTCATATTCAGTGCAGCCGCTGCCTATCTCGGACTGAAAGTCGGACAGGTATTCGAGGCCGCCATTCCCATCTCGATTATCGCAGTCGGTCTATCGGGCGCTCTTGCCATCAAGAATCCCCTCGGCCAGAACGTCATCATACAGTCTATTGGTTCTTGCTCGGGCGTTATCGTTGCCGGTGCCATCTTCACTCTCCCCGCCCTGTACATTCTTCAGGCCACACACCCCGAGATTACAGTCAACTTCTTCCAGATTTTCATGAGTTCACTGCTTGGCGGTGTCCTCGGCATACTGTTCTTTATCCCCTTCCGCAAGTATTTTGTCAAGGACATGCACGGCAAGTACCCCTTCCCCGAGGCTACCGCCACCACTCAGGTGCTCGCCAGCGGACAGTCAAGCGCCAACAAGGGGCAGGCACTCACACTTGTCATCGCCTCGCTCATAGGCGGTCTCTACGACTACATCGTCGAGACCTTCGGCTGGTGGGCCGGCACCATCACCACCACTGCCACACAGTGGGGCGAGACCGTCGCTGCCAAGACCAAGATGGTGCTGAGTTGCAACACCGGTGCCGCCGTCCTCGGTCTCGGCTACATCATCGGTCTAAAATATGCCTTCATCATCACAGCCGGCTCGCTGTTTGTCTGGTGGGTACTCATTCCNCTTATGGGAACCTACGGCAACGAGACAATCGCAGCCATGGCNCCCGACGACATCTTTGCCAACTATGCCCGCATGATAGGCATCGGCGGCATAGCCATGTCAGGCATACTCGGCATCATCAAGTCATGGCCCATCATACGCCAGGCCGTTGGACTCGCAGGCCGTGAATTCAAGTCAGGNGCTGCCAACTCNGCCAAGCCNGTACGCTGGCAGCTCGACATCTCGATGAAACACATCGTGTTNTTCATCGCCATTGCTCTTATTGCAGTGCTCGTGTTCTTCATGACCGGCGTCATTGACTGCTGGTGGCANGCTCTCGTAGCATGGATTGTAGTCACAATCATCGCGTTCCTTTTCACCACCGTGGCCGCCAATGCCATCGCCATCGTGGGCTCAAACCCCGTGTCGGGCATGACCCTCATGACCCTGATTATCGCATCAGCCATCTTCGTTGCCATCGGCCTCAACGGCCCCTCGGGCATCGTGGCCTCAATGGTNATAGGTGGTGTTGTNTGCACAGCCCTCTCCATGGCCGGCGGTTTTGTTACCGACCTCAAGGTTGGCTACTGGCTCGGCTCTACGCCCCGCAAGCAGGAACAGTGGAAATTCCTCGGCACCCTCGTGTCAGCTGCCACCGTNGGCGGTGTTATACTCGTGCTCAATGACGTTTACGGCTTCACAGCCGACGCCGCGCACCCCGACCCCCTCGTAGCTCCCCAGGCCAACGCCATGGCCAAGGTCATCGAACCCCTCATGACAGGTGGCGATACCCCCTGGATACTCTATATCACCGGTGTCATTCTCGCCCTGTTGCTCAACTGGCTCAAGGTACCCTCGCTCGCATTCTGCCTCGGCATGTTCATTCCCCTTTCGCTCAACACNCCGCTNCTCGTCGGTGGTGCCATCGCCTGGTTTGTGGGTCACAGCTCTAAGGACGCCGACCTCAATGACCGTCGTCGCGACCGCGGCACACTCATCTCNTCNGGACTCATAGCCGGTGGCGCTCTCTTCGGTGTCTTTGCCGCCCTCACTCGATTCTTTGAGTGGAACGAACCGATGCACAACTTCTTCCGCACCTGTTTCGGCGCCATTGGCATCGANTACACCGTGCCGTTTGCCACCGATACCCTGCAGGTTGCAGGCCTTGTGATGTACATNCTTCTCATCGCCTACCTGTGGTTTGACAGCTGCCGTGTAAAGAAACAGTTGTAATATACCCCCCTANCGCTTCATGAAAGCGATTAACCGCGACATACTGGCCCTGGCAGTGCCGTCGATTATAGCCAATATAACGACGCCGCTGCTGGGGCTTGTCGATACAGCCATCACAGGCCATCTCGNCAANGACATCTACCTCGCAGCTATAGCNCTGGGCAGCAGCATGTTCAATCTACTCTACTGGTTGTTCGGATTCCTGCGCATGGGTACCGGCGGACTCACGGCCATAGCCACCGGGCGCGGTGACTCGGCCATGCAGTCACTGCTGTTNTGGCGCGGACTGCTCATAAGCCTTGTCATCGCCGTCTTGCTCATAAGCCTGTCTCCGCTCCTCGTCGATGGTCTGCTCGACTTTCTCGGTGCCGACGAGGCCACCAATCACCTTGCCCGCCGATACTTTTCGATAGTNATCTGGGGCGCGCCCGCCGTTCTCGCCACCTACGTTCTCACCGGCTGGTTTCTCGGCCGTCAGTCGTCACGACGGCCCATGATTATCTCTATCACCATCAATGTCATCAACATCGCTGTCAGCCCCGTGCTCACATTCGTATTAGGCATGAAACTCGACGGCGTCGCCACCGGCACACTCGTCGCCCAATGGGCCGGCCTCATCATAGGCCTNATTATGTGCCGCCANTATCACCCGGCGCGCGTCAGNTGGCGCCACCTTGTCGAACTCNATTCACTCGGCCANTACTTCCGGGTCAACAGTGACATCATGATGCGCACANCCTGCCTNATAGCCGTCACGCTGTGGTTCACACGCGCCGGTGCGCGTCAAGGCGACGACATTCTCGCCGTCAATGCCCTGCTCATGCAGTTGTTCATACTGTTCTCATACATGGTCGACGGCTTTGCCTATGCCGGCGAGGCACTCGTAGGCCGATTTACGGGCGCACGCGATCACATCACCTTGCGCAACTGTGTCCGGGCCCTCATGCGTTGGGGGTTCATACTCGCCCTTATTTATTCGGTCATCTATTTTCTTGCCGGCGAGTGGATACTGTCACTGCTCACCGACAGCCATCATCTGCTCANCGCCGCCCGCGACTACCTTCCATGGGCNGTCACCATACCGCTCGCAGGCTTTCTCGCTTTCATTTGGGACGGCATATANATAGGCTGTACGGCCACACGCTTGCAACTCATCTCNATGTTNGTCGCCATGATTGTCTTTTTNGCCCTCTACTATACGCTTCACNGCCACATGGGCAATCACGGACTGTGGCTCGCNTTCATCGCCTACCTCCTCACCCGCGGNCTCATGCAAACCCTCCTATGGCCCCGCGCCACCTCCNCCTGAATTGCATTATATCCAAAAGTTCAGTAAATTTGTAGGGATTTAGCCGTTAATTGANACTTATGCAGATTAATTCAATCACGTTCCTTATATTCTATACCATCTTCTTTGGTGTGTACTGGGCTCTCGCCCGACGCCTGAGAACACAAAACGTGATGCTACTCACAGCCGGATACATTTTNTACGGTTGGTGGGATTGGCGCTTTCTTTTTCTGCTCGTCTTCACCACCCTATCCTCCTACTCTACGGCCATAATGGCCTCGCGGTCACATCGANGCCTGTGGACGGCGNNNAATATCACNGTCAACCTCGCCATACTNTTGTGTTTCAAATACTTTAACTTTTTCAGCGAAAATCTAACCCGCCTGCTCTCNGCATTCGGGTGGAATGTCGACTCATTCACCATCGAGGTATTGCTGCCCATCGGCATNTCNTTCTACACGTTCCAGGCCATCAGCTATTCGATTGACGTGTACAGGCGAACGCTNTNGCCCGAACGCAACTTCGTCACGTTTGCCACCTACCTGTCATTTTTTCCACAACTGCTTGCCGGCCCGATTGAACGCGGCGCCGACATCATTCCGCAGCTTTCGCGACCGCGCCGTTGGGACTATGACCTNGCCTGCCGTGGCGCACGCGAAACTCTATGGGGCTTGTTCAAGAAGGTNGCCATCGCCGACTACTGCGGCCACATAGTCACACGCTTCTTCACCGACAGCGCNCATGCCGACACGTGGCAACTGACAGNGGCNGCCATACTCTTTTCAATTCAGATTTATTGCGATTTCTCGGGTTACTGCAACATAGCGCGCGGACTCGCCGCCATGCTCGGCATACNTCTCATGGTCAACTTCCGATACCCNGCTTTCTCACGCACGCCGGCCGACTTCTGGCACCGCTGGCACATATCGCTCATGTCGTGGTTTCGCGACTACATCTATATACCTCTTGGAGGTTCGCGTTCAGGNCNCGCCCGCACGGCANTNAATATCATNATTGTGTTCACNCTGTCAGGCATCTGGCATGGAGCNTCGTGGAACTTTGTNGCCTGGGGTGNTNCATGGGGCATCATCATGGTACTGTCACGCCTCGCCGGCGTCAGACGCTATCANANCGNCTCGATTCCNGACACTGGTGCAGCCGACATGTCTCGAATTTGTCTGATGGGCTGGATTACAGTCATGACATTCATACTGTTCAGAGTCGATGACGGCCTTCCTCACGCCTGGTGCATCATCACCCGCNCNTGGTACTCGGTTGCACTTGTCATGCTCGCGGCCGGTGTCTCAATCACCCTCCTCAGCAAGCTTGGTCGCCATGCNTGGNCACTGCTTGCCACTCTGACAGTCGCNGTCATCGCCNCCGTGTGGACTATGGCNGGNGGCGAGGTGGCCATACAGTTAATCATTCGCCTGATGTTNCCGGCATCTATCGTCGGACTCTTTGCCGCCGAGTGGCACGGGCGGCGTGAGTCGTTCGCTCTCGAGCAACTGCCGTCGCGCCGCACNCCGGTACGCATGGCNGTATATTGGATACTAATAATCGCCATCATGGTAAGCAATCCCACCGACGCCAACTTCATCTATTATCAGTTTTAATCGCGACAATGAACCACCCNAAAGGCATACTGCACTTTGTGACCCGCACACTGCTCGTCGTGCTCCCGCCCGTCATGCTCATTGTCGGCCTATACCTGCTTGTCGATCCCTACGAGGTAGTGCATGGCTATAAGATTGANTCATTTGACATTGANCCCTATAACACTCCAAGCCTNTACAGAAACAAGGGGTTAATCTCGCTCAAAGCCATCGAGCGNCGNGTNGCCGAGGGGGACACCCCNGACTCGTACATATTTGGTTCAAGCATNTCGTGCTACTATGAAGTTGACTACTGGAACCGTTACATANGCAGTCACACNACCCCTATCCACTTCGACTCGCCAAGCGAAGGAGCNGCATCGATGCTTCGCAAGCTGCAATATCTGCACAACCGCGGTATCCCGGTAAATCATGCGCTAATAGTCCTTGACCCGATAGCCATAAGCCACCAGCTNTCGGGCGACCACATCATCAACCTCGACCCGCCGGATATAGCCGGCCCTGNNNCGCTGCCACGGTGGCACTACGCCTACCTTCGCACATTCACGTCGCCCGACTTCCTTATCAGCTACCTCCCCTATCTGTACAGCGGTCACTACAACCGATATGGCCCCCACAGTGTGTTCGAGGTACAACCCATGCACTATGACGTGTACCGCAACGAGGAGTCAATACCNCAGTGGGACTCAATCATACGCACGACACCCCGGCAATTCTATGCNGACGGCCGTCTNCCCGANGTGNGACGTTTTCACTGCTCTGACACCGCGCGTGTCGACACTCAACGCGAACACTACTATCGCGCAATAGCCCGCCAACTNTCTGATTGTGACTATCACGTCGTCGTGTCGCCTACCATCGACCTTGACACTCTCAGCAACCNTGACCGCCGTTTGCTCGCCGANATATTCGGACACGANCGTTTCCACGACTTCAGCGTCGGCATGGCACATATAGCCCTCACCGACACCAACTGGTATGACCGCAGGCACTACCGTGCNCCGTCAGCCCGTCTGATTATCGACAGCATTTATGCCGCGCCACGGCGTCAATAACGTCGAGGCCCGAAGATATCGGTACCNATGCGCACCATTGTCGACCCACACTCGATAGCCACCTCGTGGTCATCGCTCATGCCCATGCTCACGATGTCAAAGCCGCGCAGGTCNGGAGCTATTTCCAATATCTTATCATATATACNCCTTATTGCCTTGAAATCAGCACTCACACGGTTCATGTCATCGGTATTGGTAGCCATGCCCATGACTCCACACAGGTGGGTAGCCTTGAGNCCTTCAAACTTGCGGGCCGCAAAGTAANCGAGCAGTTCCTGTGGCTCAAANCCTGTCTTGGTTTCCTCGGCGGCAACATGCACCTGCATCAGCACGCGCGTCACGACANCGGCACGCTCCGACTCACGGTCAATCAGCTCCAGCAGTCGCTCAGAGTCAACGCTCTCAATCATGCTGCACAGCCCCATAAGCTGCCTCACCTTGTTAGTCTGCAAGTGGCCGATAAAATGCCAGCGCACGTCGTCGGGCATAGCGTCGACCTTGGTAACAAGTTCCTGTACACGGCTCTCACCAAACACGCGCTGNCCGGCCTCNTAGGCCTCCATCAGCTCCTCGACNGGGTGAAATTTAGAAACCGCCACCAGCTCGACACCCTGAGGCAGCCGACTTCTGATGGCGGTGATGCGTTTTGCTATGTCGTGTGACATCAGTCCTCCTTGACTTTCATTTTGTANACGTCCATNATGGGGGTCTCGGCTATCGAGGCAATCTCATAGTCGGCCAGAGTATCTTTCATACCCTCGGTGAAGGCATCNACAGCACCCTGGAAGTCGTTNGCGGCCACCAGAATGAGCGAGGTNGNCTTNTTCTCGGCGGCAGTTTTCTCGTCGATGGTTATGAACGCCACCTTGACAAGATACCACTTGTCGGCCGAGTCGTCCCAGAAAATCTCNGCGATTTTAGTGCGCTTCACAGCCGANATNGAAAATTCGCCCGANATGAACGGNGTNATNTCNTCAATCATACGGGCCTCAGCCTCGGTAAACGACAGTGCGTCGAGCAGATAGGGCTCGTTAACCTTCTTGACGGCGCCNTTCTCCATCGTCTTGTCATATCTTACTTTACATTCAAACCAATTTGCCATAGTGTGTTATAATTTATTTTCAGTCTTGTGATAATGATTGGACCACAAAGTTAATTGTTTTCAAACATTTTTTTCCTACATTTGTATTAATTAACATGAACGAGTTTTCAACACGCATCACCGGCNTCGGGCGGCGCGTCATNGACCTNTATGTCGACGGCTTCCGCTCCATGACCATAGGCAANCGCCTGTGGGCCATCATCATTATCAAGCTCGCGGTGATATTCCTCGTGCTCAAGCTCTTCCTGTTCCCCGACCTGCTCCAGCGCGACTATGACACTGACGAGGAACGCGCCAATGCCGTCCGCTCGNGCCTNATGGAGCATCACGACGCNCAACCTTGATATTAACCGATTAATAACTAAAATTCACTTTACCATGAACGATTTAATGAGTGTTGTCGACTGGTCAAGGGCTCAGTTCGCCCTGACCGCGATGGTCCACTGGCTGTTCGTCCCGTTGACCATAGGTCTGTCACTGATCGTAGCCGTGATGGAGACCCTATGGTACCGCACAGGCAATGAAAAGTGGCTGCNTATTACCAAATTGTGGATGAAGATGTTTGGCATCAACTTTGCCTGCGGAGTCGCCACCGGCATTATCCTCGAATTTGAATTCGGCACCAACTGGTCAAACTACAGCTGGTTTGTGGGCGATATATTCGGTGCCCCGCTCGCCATCGAGGGNATCTTCGCCTTCTTCCTCGAGTCTACTTTTGTTGCCGTCATGTTCTTCGGCTGGAACAAGGTCAGCCGCGGTTTCCACCTCGCCTCGTCGTGGCTCACAGCCATAGGCGTCGTGCTCTCGGCCCTGTGGATTCTCGTAGCCAACGCCTGGATGCAGTATCCGGCCGGCATGGAGTTTGACCCCGCCCAGATGCGCAACGTCATGGACAACTTTGCCGAAGTAGCCCTGTCGCCCGTGGCCATCAACAAATTCTTCCACACCGTCCTCAGCGGTTGGGTACTCGGCTCGGTCTTCGTCATTGGCGTGAGCTGCTTCCTGCTGTTCAGAAAGCGCAATCAGGAGATAGCTTACTCGTCGATTAAAGTTGCCGGCTGGGTAGGTACCGTCGGCATACTGCTCACCATGTGGACAGGCGACGGCTCGGCTGTCGANGTATCACGCGTGCAGCCCATGAANCTCGCCGCGATGGAAGGTCTGTACCGCGGTGAGTGTGGCCAGGGACTTGTGGGNNTAGNNATACTCGANCCCGACAAGCAGATAGGTGACGACCGTGACCCCATGCTCTTCGGNTTTGAAATTCCCAAAGGNCTCTCGATGCTCGCCAAGCACGACACCGAGGCATTTGTCCCCGGCATCGAAGACCTCATTGACGGNATNGAACTGACTGCCGACGGCGACACCATTCANACAGTCTCATACGCTGAGCGCATCGAGGCCGGACGCCGTGCCCGTGCCGCACTCGCACGCTATGACGAGGCACGTACCGCCGGCGACACCGAGGCNATGGCCNCAGCNGTCAACGACCTCAANGCCGACTANAAATACTTCGGNTANGGCTATCTTGACAGCCCCGAGGACGCCGTTCCGCCNGTCGGACTCACATTCTACGCCTTCCGCATCATGGTCATNGCCGGTGGCTACCTGCTGTTGTTCATGCTCGCAGCCCTGTTCATGGTCTATCGNCGTCGCTCGCTGCTCTCGAACAAGCTCGTACAGCTGTGCGGACTCGCCACCATCGCCATNGTCTGGATATGCAGCGAGGCCGGTTGGGTAGTGGCCGANGTTGGCCGCCAGCCCTGGGTCATTCAAGACCTCATGCCCTCACGNGCCGCTATATCGGCCATTGACAGCGGCTCGGTACAGCTGACATTCTGGGTATTTGTCGTCGTCTTCACGCTGCTCCTGGCNGCCGAGATNGGCATCATGGTAACTCAGATACGCAAGGACGCCGACCGCGACCTCATGGCTTAAACTCTCACCTCACTAAACTACAACAATATGGAAGCATTACAAATATATTGGTGGGCGCTGATATCACTGCTCGGAGCCCTGTTGGTATTCCTGCTCTTCGTTCAGGGCGGACAGACAATGCTGTGCACCGCACCCAACGACACNACCCGCAACCTAATGGTCAACACCCTCGGTCGCAAGTGGGAGCTGACTTTCACAACCCTCGTCGTCTTTGGCGGCGCNTTTTTCGCCTCGTTCCCGCTGTTCTACTCCACATCGTTCGGCGGTGCCTACTGGCTGTGGATGCTGATTCTGCTGAGCTTCGTCCTCCAGGCGTTCAGCTACGAGTTCCGCCGCAAAAAAGGCAACCTGTTAGGACGACGCGTCTACGACTTCTTCCTGTTCATCAACGGCGCGGTGGGCTGCATACTGCTCGGCGTTGCCGTCGGCACCCTGTTCTTCGGTGCCGACTTTACAGTCACCAAGACCAACCTGACATCGNTNAGCAACCCCGTCATATCGACATGGGGCCCGGCTCACGGTCTCGAGGCCATCGCATCGTGGCGCAACCTCCTGTTGGGNTTNATGGTGCTGATGCTNGCNCGCACACTNGCNGCCCTCTACTTCCTCAACAGCATNGACGACGGCNNGANGNTTNAGNAANGACATGANACGNTCGGTCATCGTCAACGGNGNNATATTNGTNGTNNTGTTCCTNGCNTTCGCCGGTGTGCTGCTCACATCGNCCGGACTGAGTGCCACCACCTTCACCGAGGTACCTTATAAATACGCCACCAACCTGATGCAGCTGTGGTGGCTCGGCGCCCTACTCGCNGTCGGCGTCCTCATGGTNCTNTGGGGCATNGTCAANACAGCCCTGAAGACCGGNTANCGCCANGGTATNTGGTGGAGCGGNACAGGCGTNGNATTCACCGTGTTTGCCCTNCTGTGNGCNGCCGGNTACAACGACACNGCCTACCTCGCGTCAAACACCGACCCCGCCAGCTCGCTCACCATCGCCAACAGCTCGTCAAGCTACTTCACNCTGAAAGTGATGACGTGGGTNTCGGGATTCATNCCCGTCGTNGTGGCTTACATCGCCTACGTNTGGTANAAGATGAATGCCANNCCNNTCACCCCNGNNGAGCTNGAGNGCGAACACCACGCTTATTGATTAAACACCACAATGATAATGAGGGTGCNCCTAACATTTTTTAGGCGCACCCTCACTTGTTATCAATCAATATGTNNNAGCTGTCGTTACTTTTTCANNACNACNNTTATCNNTAGNATTNGNNNGNTCNATGGTGACTGACTNNATNGAGTCGTGNGGNATTTTATTTAACTCGCNCGAAACTTNATNANNNTCGCNNTCANNAAATTCNTNATCANNAACATANANNTNATANNNNTTATCAGATNTNNAGGTAGAAATGATATTGACAGCTCCTGACCTGACCGATGTAGAGTCTTTCTTTATTGTAACTGATTTTACTACATTGACTGAGCCAGTACAGTCGTTGAGATTGAGCGACAAGGGCTCGCCATTGANCGACATGGTGATGCGCGAGTCTTTCATCTCGGGCAGGTCGTCGAACCGGGCGCGGATNGTGGCAANACCGTTGACCATNTCGCATTGCATNGAAGANGCCTGGCGGGTGGTACCGNTTGCNGTGATTGCGACGTCAGAGACACGGATATTNTTACCCAGNTTCTCNCCANGNAGCATNACNGNNGTCACNTTNCCATCNNGNTTAATNTTCANNANCTTAAAACCGGCNGNNGAGGCTTCGTTTTGAGCGGAATTTTCATTACCTTTGCTCACTGTAACCGAGCCGGCACTGATTGNTGANACTGCTGCACTNACGGCAGGNACTGCNACGATGCCGAGNGACAAGGCAAGCATCGGCACAAGTGCGAGGGCCTTGGCTTTGGGNCCTGCACCACTTTTTTCTTTGTACATCATGGTGATACGTTTTTTAAGTTTACTATGATTCANGCTGTTGGCCAANGACGGGAATCTGGNGCCAACAGCTTTTTTTATCAATAACATCTGGTAATCCGTTANATTGTAGCCTTGCTCCATGACGGCCATATCGGCCTGATATTCATGCACGAGCAGCAGCTCATCGCGCATGAGCCANGCGGCGGGATTGANCCANTTGACCGTNCAGACTATCTGAGCCACCAACAGGTCGATCCANTGGCCTGACTGCACATGCTTTAACTCATGAGCCATNATTGCCGAGCCNTTTTTNTCATAGTCCGAGCGGCTTATGACAATGTATCTGGCCCAGCTGAACGGAGCGAAACGATCATTGTCGGTNAGCACAAATGTGTAGCCNGCNCGCTTTACTTTCTGACCCGCCTGTATTACCGCCATAATCCGTAGCCAAGTCACCACCGTCTTGACAGTGACCACCAACATGCCGGCAATAAATATCCACAGAAGCANTGTCGGCCAAAGTGGCTGCNAGACATTTTCGACCGCTATGAGATTGAATTCAATGCCACTCACGGCNGCCTGATTAAATGACGCCGGTGAGGNCATTCGNTGTATGAGCGAAACAGNCGGTACGGCAGTAAACGACACGATATAGATTGCAATCAATACCGCNCGGTTGTAACGGTGCTGATTTTCGCCTGCAAGNAAAAGCTTGTAGGCAAAGAACATCGAGAGCAGACACAGGCCGCTGACGAGAGAGTAAGACAAGAACGGGCCCATGACTATTTACCTTTGCGTTCGACAAGCTGGAGNAGTTCCTTGAGCTCGTCGGCCGTAATTTTATCTTCTGAAACCAAGGCCGACACGGCNCCNTAATAGCTNCCNTTGAAATAGTTTTTGATGAAGTTGCCGAGGCTCTTGTTNCGGAAATCCTNTTTTTTTGCAACTGCATAATACATGAATGAGCCACCGACATCATCGTGGGCNACGAAGCCTTTTGACTCAAGCCGACGCATGACGGTCGAGACGGTGTTGACGTGGGGTTTGGGGTCAGGATAGAGCGCNACAAGCCGACTAATCAAGATTGGGCCATGCTCCCACAGCAGGCACATTAGCTCTTCCTCCTTGGGGGTAAGTTGGTCTTTTGCTGAAGATTTTCTCATAACTATTAAAGTAGTTTACANNNCAAAGGTATAAACTATTTTTGTAGTTACAATAGTTAGGATAAAAAATTAACAGCCCTTAACTATTAAAATAGTTNAGAGCNGTTATNACATATAATCTTANGNAGTGAAAGCTCAGCCNAACGTCACACCGCTGATGTCGCCGAGCCNGCGCCTGAACTCTGGCTCNTGGTCGGCNCGNAGCTGCACCGTCATGCGGCACGAGTTGTCAAATTCNTGTTCGAGCACCTTCATGTCAGAGCTCTTGACGAGTCGCATCACCGGCTCCATAGCCAGATAGGGAAAAGTGAACGATACCACCGACTGCTCGTGACACTCAATGATGGACGCCGCACNGATAGCCTCGCGCGCGGCTTCCCTGTAAGCCACAATCAGACCCGACGTACCGAGTTTGATACCNCCGAAATATCTCACCACGATTACAACCACATTNGTGAGATTGAACGAGTTGATCTGCCCCAGTATAGGCTTGCCTGCCGTACCCGANGGNTCGCCGTTGTCGCTCGACAGGTACTCAGTGCGCGCGGCGCCCACCATGTAGGCCCAGCACACATGTCGCGCGTCGTGATAACGGTTGGNGTAGGTCGCGATGACCTCGCGCGCCTCGGTCGCAGTCGACACCGGCACCGCAAAGGCCATGAATTTACTCATCTTCTCGCGGTACACGCCCTCGCCGACACTATCGATGGTATAGTAGGTATCGGCCATNANCGGTCAAAGAACGGACTTTTGCTTCCAATAGACACNGGTATCGCGAACACCTGGCGGCACTCGGGCAGCAGGTCAAGAGCCATCGCTCCCATACCGGCCGAGAACANCACGCGCGTGTCGACACGGCAGTCGGCGGCAGTAGCACATGCCGAGCCAATGGCGATNCCGACATCGGTCACATTCATNGCACACGGCACTGACGCGGGCTTCTCGCCACACTTAGGGTAGCCGCAGTGGCCGCAGTTCAGCCCCATCGGAGCCGGGCGGCAACCTATCAGCACGATACACTCGGCCTTGAGTATGTTGGCCGCATCGCGCTCATAGACAGGGCGTCCGGTCTGGGCATGCAATTCCAACATCGCGTCGCTCAGACGCTCGATATCATCACCGTCAATCACGGCACACTCCAGCTGGTCATTGCCGCGAGCCTTCGGAGCCGTGCGGGCCGCTGTAAGCATCATGCCCGCCACCTCGAGGGCGCGGGCATGACGGTATTCTCGTTCGTTTTTAATCATAAGNAACTTAAAAGCGAGTGATTATCAGATTATAAGCATTGCATCGCCGTACGCACCAAAGCGGTAACCCTCCTTGATNGCNATATCGTAGGCCTTCATCACCAGGTCATANCCGCCAAAGGCAGCTACCATCATCAGCATCGTCGAGTAAGGCAGNTGGAAGTTGCTTACCAACGCATCGGTGACAGTGAAGTCGTAGGGCGGGAAAATGAACTTGTTAGTCCATGTCGATGCCTCCTTGATATGGCCGCCCATGCTCACAGCGCTCGCGATACCACGCAGGGTCGATGTACCGACGACACACACCTTGTGGCCGGCATCTTTCGTAGCGTTCACACGCTCAACCAGTTCGGGACGAATGTCAATCTGCTCTGAGTCCATGCGGTGCTTGGTCAGATCCTCGACATCAATCTCCCTGAACGCTCCCAGGCCACAGTGTACGGTGATGTAACCCTCCTGCACGCCCTTGATTTCAAGACGTTTCATCAGCTCGCGGCTGAAGTGCAGACCGGCAGCCGGAGCCACAACAGCACCCTCATTCTTGGCAAANATGCACTGGTAGTTCTCGGCATCTTCGGGGCGTGTNTCACGCTTGATGTACTCGGGCAGCGGAGTGTCACCCATAGCAAAGAGCTGAGCCTTGAACTCGTCGTGAGGGCCNTCATAAAGGAAACGCAGTGTGCGGCCNCGTGATGTCGTGTTGTCGACCACCTCGGCTACCATCGAGTCGTCGTCGCCGAAGTAGAGCTTGTTGCCGATACGTATCTTTCGGGCCGGCTCGACAAGCACNTCCCACAGTTTCAGCTCCTCATTGAGTTCGCGCAGCAGGAACACCTCGATACGGGCNCCGGTCTTCTCCTTGTTGCCGTACAGACGTGCCGGGAACACCTTGGTGTCNTTAAACAACATNATGTCACCGTCGTCAAAGTAGTTAAGTATATCTTTGAAAATATGATGTTCGATTTCGCCTGTGCGACGATTTACCACCATCAAGCGACACTCGTCACGGTCGGCCGTAGGNTCGAGTGCTATGAGGTTTTCAGGAAGCTTGAACTTGAATTGNGATAATTTCATACCTATGTAAGTCTAAATAATATCACGCCCGGCGTGNGTGCCGGTTAGCGTGTATATTAATATGTTGATTTTAAAAGTGAGTGTCAATTTTCATTAGTCTCTTGTGCCGACTCGGGCATNTCTATATCGGTCGTGGCTATGAGCTCCACCGCCTGGTCGACCGACATACANCGGTCTACGGTNACATCGCCCACCCTCGTGCGCCTCAGCGCCGTCAGGTGTCCGCCCGACTGCAACGCGGCTCCGATGTCGCGTGCGAGAGCCCTGATATAAGTNCCCTTGCTGCANACAACCCTCACGGTGATTGATTGCTGACTATACTCCATGAGCTCNATCTCGTCGATAACCAGCACCTTGGGTTTGAGNTCGACCTCCTCGCCGCGGCGTGCCATCTTGTAGGCNCTGCGGCCATCGACTTTGCACGCCGAGAACGCCGGTGGCACCTGCTCAATGCGGCCGGTGAAACGCTTCAGCGTCTCCTCGACCATCTCGCGGGTGATGTGNTCGGTCGGATATACGGCATCAATCTGGGTNTCAAGNTCATAGCTCGGAGTCGTAGCACCCAGGGCTATCGTTGCGATGTATTCTTTGACNCCTGCCTGCAACTCGTCGATGCGTTTGGTCGCACGCCCGGTGCATATTATCATCACGCCCGTAGCCAGGGGGTCGAGTGTTCCGGCGTGCCCCACTTTCAGCTTTTTAAGCCCTATGCGGCGCTGTATGCACGANCTCAGGCGCTTCACAGCGTTAAACGACGTCCACTCCAACGGCTTGTCNATATACAGTATCTCTCCCTCTACAAAGTTCATGCCGCNTGAGTTAACTGCCATACAATCGACAAGATACCGGCAGCCGCACAATACACGGCAAACCATATCAACTTACCCTTTTTCACCAGGTCAATCATCCAGCGGCANGCCATGCAGCCTACCACAAAAGCGGCCACAAAGCCCACAATCATAGGCATCAGTTCAACCGACTGTGCCTGTGCAGCCGTCACCGAATCGCTGCCGAAGATAATCTTCTTCGAGTCGAGCAGTGCCTCGCCGAGAATAGGAATGACAACCATGAAAAACGAGAACTGGGCCACCTTGTCGCGACGGTCGCCGAGCAGCAGACCCGTAGCGATGGTCGANCCCGAACGGCTCAGACCCGGCAGAACGGCCACAGCCTGNGCACAGCCTATGATGAAAGCGTCGAGCCAGGTGATGTCATGNCCTTTGTACACGATGCCCTCGCTGCGCAACTCCTTCTCGGGCTCNGTGCGCGAAAAGTANGTGAACGACAGCAACATNGCTGTAATAATCANNCAGATGCCGACAATCAGCAGATTGCCGTTAAACAACTCGTCAATCTGATCCTTGAACAACAGACCAACGAACAGGATAGGAACACACGACACAAGCAGTTTCAGTACATAGTAGAAATTGTCGTCGCGNTTGAAACCGAAAAACGATGTCACCAGCGGCACAAACTCACGCCACAACACCACTATTGTGCTCAACACAGTAGCGACATGCAGCACAACGTCAAACTGGAGCGACTCAGCGCCCTCCATCTCCATGCCCAGTATCTGCTTGAAAATCTCGAGGTGACCCGAGCTACTTACCGGNAGATACTCCGACAATCCCTGTACTATACCCAGTACCAAAGCTTGTAGCCAATCCATTCCTTTTTATCCTTAGAATATTTTAATTAATAATGTGTGAAGTAGACAATAATCGTGTTTTATGGCGTCCTCGTNTCCGGCATCAACACGTNNGGCCGGCGACTTAGCNACTATCAGCGACGACGCGGACGGTAGATAATCGACACACCCATAGCAACAAAGCCCAGGAATGCGATNGTCGGGCCAACGATAATGCGCCTTGTACCGAAAATATCGGGATTGAACGCCTCGCCACTCGATTTTCCGCCAAGCATCAGCAGGAAGCCCAGCACTATCAGGGCTGCCGACACGGCCATCAGTATAAAGTTAATTTTAACGAGAGGCAATTGTGAAGCATTCTCAAGGTTCGTCTCCTTGGATGCGTTGTTTGAGAATTGTTTGACAGTTTTGCTCATTGTTAGAATTATTTATGATGATAGTTACTAAAGNGTCTTGTATAATATAATGTCTGCTNGTTTCGCGCTCTTATTGATGACCGTTGGCACCCCGGCCGTCAGAACATCTCGTCATAGTCCAGTCTCAGGTACTTGTTGGTGGCCAGCGCNGCAGCCACACCACATATCACGATACCCGTCAGCAGCATCGCCGGGAAGACCCATGCCACACCCGTCCAGGTAACAATCTGGGCCAGCTGACCCGACGCACGATGCACGGCCATGATCAGCAGCCCCAGCAACACACCCGACACCACCCCGGCAACAACGCCGTTGACAATGCCCGTGCGTATGAACGGACGGCGTATGAACGCCCCCGTGGCACCAACCAGCTTCATCGTGTGAATTAGAAAACGGCTCGAATACACCGTCAGACGTATCGTGTTGTTAATCAGCACACCCGACACCACGAGCAGCGCCAGTGCCAGCGGCAGGAACACCATCGACAGTATGTCGACGACATTGTTCACCACGTCAACGACACGTGTCGTCGTCGATATCTCGTCAATACCGTCAATCGCCGACAGGCGCCCCGTTATCATGTCCAGGCTGTCACTCACCGCATAGTCAGGCACGACCGTGACCTCATACTGGGCACCGAACGGATTGACACCCAACACGGCCATCACGTCCTCGCCATTGTCCTGCTCCCAGGCGGCAAGCGTCTCGTCGGCCGACGTGTAAGTCACCTCATTGACGTACGGCGCACCCGACAGCAGGCGGTTTATAGACGCCAGTTGCTCGTCGGTCACATCGTCGCTCATCACCACCGTGAAGCCCATGCGCGACCTCAGCGTGTCGCTGAAGTTGCGGGCACCGACAGCAATACAGGCGAATATACCGAGAATGAGCAACACAATCATGACACTGACCGTAGCCATGAGCTGCTTCCCGAAAATGCTTCTACCCGTAAGATTAACTTTTTTCATCGACGTCGATTATACATTAATACACTCCAACATTCAGTGCCACAAACAATTGGCAAGCCTAAGGGCCCGGTTTGTTGAAATTCACCGCAAAATTACAACACAACCACCCCCCTTGTCAAGTATTTAGCCACAAAATTTCGGGAATTTCACAAAATTTTAGATGTTATTTGGTTAAAAATCATGCGACTTAATGCACACTCACTCATACACCGTCGGGTCGGCCACACCGGCCAGCGCCAGAGCCTCGCGACGCTCCACACACGTGCCACAACGGCCACAGTGCTTCTCGCCACCCTTGTAGCACGAATATGTATGTCCGAAGTCGACACCGACCTCGGCACCGCGAGCCGCTATCTCACTCTTAGTCATGTTGGTGTACGGCGCCCACAGCCTCACGTCGGCAAACGTACCCGCCCTCACGGCATCGTCCATAGCCTTGATAAACTCGGGCCTGCAGTCAGGGTAAATCGTATGGTCGCCCGCATGATTGGCAATCATCACGCGCGACAAACCACGGCTCTCGGCCAGACCGGCCGCCACCGACAGCATGATACCGTTGCGGAACGGCACCACCGTCGACCGCATGTTATCCTCGGCATACCCACCCTCGGGAATGGCATCGGCCCCACTCAGCAGCGAGCTCTCGAAATACCGGCCCATGAAGCCAAGGTCAATCTCGACCAGCTCAATACCCAGCCGCCGGCAGTTGTAACGCGCACACTCACGCTCACGCTCATTATGATTTGAACCATAGCTGAAATTGAGCGCCAGCGCTATATCATCACGATAGTCATATAACATCGTCGTCGAGTCCATACCGCCCGACAACACAATCAGAGCATCTTTCTTCATATTTAATAATCCAAACAAAAGTCGCACAAACACCCGCCGGCAGGCAAGCTTTGTGCGACCAGTATTTATCTAAATCATGCCGCCTCATTGATGACGACGGCACTCTATCACATCTTACTCCTCGTATTTCTTAACAATAACGGTAGCATTGTGACCACCGAAACCGAACGAGTTGCTCAGAGCGGCACGAACCGGGCGGTTCTGAGCCTTGTTGAACGTGAAGTTAAGGTTATAGTCGATATTCTCGTCATCGTCACCCTCCTCGTGGTTGATTGTGGGCGGAACAACGTCCTCAAGCACCGACTTGACGCTGAACATAGCCTCCAAAGCGCCTGTAGCACCCAGCAGGTGACCGGTCATAGACTTGGTCGAGCTGATGTTAAGGTCATAGGCATGCTTGCCGAATACCTCCATGATAGCCTTTATCTCAGACACGTCACCAACAGGAGTCGACGTACCGTGAACATTGATGTAGTCAATATCCTCAGGCTTCATGTTGGCATCTTCAAGAGCATTGCGCATAGCCAGGATAGCACCCAGACCCTCGGGGTGGGTAGCTGTCAGGTGGTAAGCATCGGCCGACAGACCGCCACCAGCAACCTCGGCATAAATCTTGGCACCGCGAGCCTTAGCGTGCTCCAGCTCCTCAAGAATCAGCACAACCGAACCCTCACCCATCACGAAGCCGTCACGCGACTTGCTGAANGGACGAGATGCAGTNTCGGGGCTGTCATTGCGGGTCGACAGCGCGTGCATCGAGTTGAAACCACCCACACCGGCAGGGAAGATAGCAGCCTCGGCGCCACCGGTCACGATAGCGTCAGCCTTGCCCAGACGTATGAGGTTGAAAGCATCGATGATAGCATTGTTTGACGACGCACAAGCCGACACAGTGCCGAAGTTNGGGCCATGGAAACCATACTCCATCGACACATGACCCGACGCGATGTCAGCAATCATCTTGGGAATNAAGAACGGATTGTACTTGGGGCCATTCTCCTCGTTCTTGGCATAGTAGCCTGCCTCCTCCTCAAAAGTGTGCAGACCACCGATACCGGCNGCGATGATGACACCTACACGGTCACGGTTAAGCTTCTCGTCACCCTCGAGACCCGAGTTCTCGATAGCCTGCTTGGCAGCATACATAGCATACTGGGCATACAGGTCGAGAGTACGTATCTTCTTACGGTCAAGGAACGACGAAGCATCAAAATTCTTAACCTCACATGCAAACTGAGTCTTGAACTTCGACGCATCAAAATGAGTAATGGGCCCTGCACCGCTCACGCCGGCAAGAGCGTTGCTCCAAGTGGTCTCAACGTCGTTGCCAAGGGGTGTTACTGCACCCAGGCCGGTTACTACTACTCTTTTTAACTCCATTACTTTAAAAGCTATTTGGAAATTATAAAATTCTATATATAAAACATTATCACTCTCGACTACCTGACGTCCCCTTTGGCACGACCGGCAAGATCAAGAGTGACAAATATGGTTGGCTATATTAAGCCTGAGCTGCCTCGATGTAAGCGATAGCGTCACCTACAGTGGCGATACCCTCAGCCTTGTCGTCGGGAATGGTGATGTTGAACTCCTTCTCAAACTCCATGATGAGTTCTACAGTGTCAAGGCTGTCTGCACCCAGATCAGTGGTGAATGCAGCGGTTTCGGTTACCTGGTTCTCGTCTACGCCAAGCTTGTCAACGATGATAGCTTTAACACGTGATGCGATTTCTGACATAATGATTAATGTTTAATAATTAGTAATTTCAATTTTTGCGTTGCAAAGTTAAAACAAATTTTGCAAACATTTATACATTTCAGACCACAAAGTTACAAAACAATATTGATTTTCGCCACTCAATTACTGAAAAAAATCTCTAATTTTCNCCCCATTCGTTCCATCTTCNTNTCAATCAATCAATTACCAAACCACAACTACAACCCGNACCGATCAATANACAATTATTAACAACCCAGCACACATTTTAACCATCAAAATACAAAAATATGTTTTAAAACATAAAAATCGAACTATACATTTTTTCAAAATCTGCGGCTTTATATGTGTAGGACATCGAGACCTCGNGCTCAGCGACTACCGCATTACACATTATTAATATATAAATTCATCATTAACCTTAAAAATNAAGCCAATGATTAAACAATTACTCATCGTCGCAGCATTGGGAGCACCCTCAGCCATCTATGCCACCGACTTCTACATCACACCCGANGGCAACGGAGCCAAAGACGGCACCACATGGGAAAACGCCATGGGACTCACCGAGTTCTACGAGCACATGAAATTCACTTTCAACCAGACCCCCGTCAACGACAGCCACACCGGCGAAGACTTCTACTTTGCCACCGGCACATACACATTCACATCGACAATATTCNTCTACCGNTCNGGCGTCAGCTTCAACGGAGGCTACGACCCAACGACAGGCGANGCAGCCACAACNGGTCGCACCATATTTGACGGCAACAACAAGCAGCGCAACAACGGCGCCATCTTCGTTCAGGCCGATACCGAACGCAACGATGCCGGCAAATCACGCACCTTCATCGTTCGCGACATCGACTTCACCAACTTCGTCACCGCCGGCGAGTGGCGCGGCAACGANACCAACTGGCAGTCGGGCCGTCCGGCAGCCATCTACATCACCAAGTGCGGATATGCCGAGATAACCGGCTGCAGCTTCATCGCCAACCGCTGTGTCGGCACCGGCGACAACGCCATGCCCGGAGCCCTGTCGCTCAACAAGGTCAANGCCCTCGTGAGCCGGTGTTCATTCATTGACAACACCGGCAACGACGGNGGCGCCATCAAACTGTATTACAANGCCGATGGTACCTGGACCAAGAANGCCTACCTCACCGTCGACCGNTGCTACTTCACCGGCAACACATCGGCCAACCGCGGCGGCGCCATCTATGGACGCAACGCGNNGGCCNTCAACATCATCANCTCGACCATCAACGGCAATACAGCCGAGGCTGGCGGCGGTGTCTACTCAAACGGCCCCGGCAACTACGACCAGATTGTCAACATCGTCTCATCGACCATCGCCGGCAACACCGCCGACAACGGCNCCGAAGTCGGCACCAACGGCAACGGCANNGTCAANACAGCCAACAGCATCATCGTANCNANNGGCGACAATGCCCCCATGGCCGACGACTCCTCGACCGAGGGCTACACCTTCCTCGGCAACAACGTCATCGGACAAATAGCCGAAGGCTACACAGCCACCCCCACCGACGACATCTCAGCAGCCAACAGCTACTCGGCCATCTTCGGTGCCAACACCATCGCCGGCAACGGCACCCTTACCCCCGTGACATTCCACCAGGGCATGGCACCCGCCGACATAGCATCGGTAGTCACCTCACAGGCATGGAACTATGCCGTTGACACCGACGTCGA
The DNA here is from genome assembly GCA_014802385.1 of Bacteroides sp. GTDB lineage: Bacteria > Bacteroidota > Bacteroidia > Bacteroidales > Muribaculaceae > JAAVFS01. Next base: position 12,099 of record JAAVCJ010000004.1, on the reverse strand, counting down.
CCAGATAGGCAACACCCGCTACGACGACTCATGCAACGGCGCACTCGCACTCGACAAGACAACCACCGGCATCGACAACGTCACCGTCGACAACGACAATCAGGACACATCATGGTACAACCTTCAGGGCATACGCTTCAACAGCCGCCCCACAGCCAAAGGTTTATATATTCATAAGGGAAAGAAAGTATTAGTTTATTAACGTGTGACCCTTAGGCCACAGTTTCAAAGGTAAAAAAGATTGTTTATTTAGGTTATTGCAGCCCACCCCCAACACTGCAACCCCTCCATGAGAAACGACAACGACAACCCCGACGACATCGTCTACCGACTCAGCCGGTCAGACGAACGAGCCCTGAACCAGTTCATGGCACGGTGGTCACAGCGACTGTACCACTACGCCATGTCCATGCTCGGGTCCAGAGACAATGTCGACGAAGTCGTCAGCGACGTTTTTCTCCAAGTCTGGAAATCACGACGTGAACTCGTCAAAATACAATACATGGAACAATGGCTCAGACGCATCACCTACTGCAAGTGCATGTCACGGTTACGCTCCGACGCCGGCATTCCGCCCTTCGTCTCCATCGACGACATCGAACACTTCACCCTCCCGTCAATCGAGAGCACCGACGAGACCATACTCAACCGCGAGCAACAGCGTGCCGTCAGCGACGGGCTCGAATCACTCCCGCCGCGATGCCGCCACGTCTTCTACCTCGCCAAGATCGAGAAGATGCCCTATAAGCAGATAGCCTCAATACTCGACATTTCATTGTCGACCGTCAACTACCACGTCGCCTACGCGATGGAACAACTACGCAACAAACTCAAACGATGAAGAACAACGACCAGCCACAAACCACCGACACGATGACCGACAGCCGGTGTGACCAGAACATTGACCGCTACTTCGACAACTACACACTCCCCCACGTCGACACAACGTCAATCGAGGTACACACCCACATGAAAATACTGCGCGACGGCCTCATGCGCTCACGTCGGCGCTGGCGACTGCTCACAATGACAACCGCCGCCGCTTGTCTCGCCCTCATCTTCATCATCTCGGGACTGCTGCTCAGCCCCGAACACCCCGACGCCGGCAGCCCCACCCTGTACGCCGACACCGACAACACCTGCATTTACAACGAGACCATCGTACCCACAGGCCAGCGCATGACCATCATGCTCCCCGACGGCACACGCATGATAGCCAACTCACGCTCCACACTGCGCTACCCCAGCCGCTTCACCGGCGACAAACGCACCGTCTGGGCCACCGGCGAGGTCTACTTCGACGTCGCCAAAGACCCCACCAAGCCATTCATCGTCTCGACCAAGGGCTTCGACATCAAAGTCTACGGCACACGGTTCAACATCTCCAACTACGACCCCGACCAGGCCGGCGTACTCCTCATCGAGGGTAGCGTCTCAGTCACCACCCACAACGACGAGCACGTCAACCTGCGTCCCGGCCACCTCGTCACTATCGAGCGCGGCGCCATCGACGAGGTACGCAACGTCGACCCCACCCCTTACACCTCGTGGATTGACGGCGGACTGCTGCTCACCGACCGCACACTGAGCGACATCGCACACCAACTCAGCACCTACTACGACGTCGCCATACACGTCGACCCAGCCCTCGCCGACAGCCGCCTATACGGCTGCCTCGACCTCAAGAGCGACATCGACGACATCATCGACGTCCTCACCACCATAGTCCCCATGACCGTCAGCAACGACACCGACGGCTACCGACTCTCACCCCGACAATAATCCTCAACCCTGCAAACTACATTTACTAACCAATCATACATTATCATGAAAATCAACTATCAAAGAGCGCTATGCGCCGGCTTGCTATGCCTTAGCGGCACACTCATCGTGCCACACACCGCCATCGCAGCCGACCCAGCCCCCGCCGCAACAGCTGACACAGCCACATCACCGGCACCCGACACCCGGACACTAACCGTCAGCGCCGTGCTGCAATACATCGAACAGCACAGCGACTACATGTTCGTCTATGCCGAGGGAGCCAACAACATGCTCAACAAGACCGTCAACATTCAGCTCCAGGACATCGCCGTCGACCGCATACTCAGCGACATGTGCGCCAAAGCATCGCTCGACTACCGCATCTTCGGGCGCCAGGTGACACTCTTCCCCAAAGGCAAGACACCAAAAAACTTAGACGCCGCCAGCGTGATAACCGGCACCGTGGTTGACGAGACAGGCGAACCACTCGTCGGAGCGGCAGTCGTAGTAAAAGGCAAAGGCGAGGGCACGCTGACCGACTTTGACGGCAACTTCCGCATACCGGCCGCCAAAGGCCAGGAGCTCGAAATCTCATACGTAGGCTTCGCACCCCGGCTCATCACCGTCAACGCCACCGACGCCCCGCTCACCGTCACACTCTCCGAGTCGACCAACAGCCTCGATGAAGTAGTCGTCATAGGCTATGGCTCAGCCAAGAAAAAAGACCTCACCGGCGGCCTTACCGTCGTCGACGAGAAGACACTCAAGATGTCAGGCTCGACCAACCTCATGGACCGACTCGTAGGCCAGGTTGCCGGCTTCTCAATCACCACCGGCGAGGCCAAACCCGGAGCCGACCAGTCACTCCTCATTCGAGGCACCAACTCACTCTCGGGCGGCAACAGCCCCCTCGTCATTCTCGACGGCATACCCTATGAAGGCTCACTCGCCGACATCGACCCCAACCTCGTCGAGTCACTCACCGTCCTCAAAGACGCGTCATCGGTAGCCATCTACGGCTCGCGAGGCTCAAACGGTGTCATACTCATTCAGACACAGCGCGGCGCCAAAGGCAACGCCAAGGTCGTCTATAAAGGTAACTACGCCATCGCCTCCGAGATGCAACGCATCGAGACGATGGGCCCCAACGAGTTCATACGCTTCAAACAGGACATGGGCCGACTCGGTACCAAGAAACTCAGCGGCGTCGATCTCGATCCTATCTATGGACAGGTGATCAGTGCCAGCGAGCGCGCCAACTATGCCGAAGGCATCACACGCGACTGGCAGGACGACGTCTTCCGCACCACCTTCCAGCATGAACACCAGATATCAATCTCAGGAGGCACTGACGCCACCACCTACATGGCGGCGGTCTCTTACCTCAACCAGCCCGGCGTCGTCTACAACTCTAACTACGAGCGTGTCAACGTCTACACATCTATCTCACAAGAGCTCAACAAGTGGCTCTCGATAGGCCTCATCGGACAGTTCGTCAACCGCGAGACCGGCGGCCTCACCCCCAACCTCGAGCACGCCATCAAGCAGTCACCCTACGGCATCTTCATGGCCGACAACGGCAACTACTACGACGAGCCCATGGACTACTCCAACCTCCCCAACCCCATGCGCAACGTCCGTGCCGACAACAAGAATACCAGCCGCAATGTCCTCGGCAACGGCTACATCGAGATCAAACCCGTCAAAGGTCTCACCATCAAGACACAGTTAGGCTACAACTACCGTGACAACTTCACCGGCACCTACTATGGCCGTGACACCGCCACGGGTCTCAAGGTCGACGGCTCAGCCTCAATCTCGACGTCACGCACCACCGACTGGACATGGGAAAACGTAGCCAAATACACCAACACATTCGGCCGTCATTACATCGACCTCACTGCCCTCTACTCGATGCAGGGTAAGGAAAACCGCAGCACCTCACAGAGCGCCGAGTGCTTCGTCAACGACGACATGAGCTTCTACTCGATGNCCAACGGCGAGAAGAANATCAACGTCGGTTCGGGCTACTGGAAAGAGACCATGCTCTCGCTCATGGGACGCGTCAACTACACCTACGACCGACGCTACATGCTCACACTCACAGGCCGACGCGACGGCGCGTCAGTATTTGGAGCCAACAACAAGTATGCCTTCTTCCCCTCGGCCGCCCTCGCCTGGCATCTCGGCAACGAGTCGTTCATGCAGGACGCCGCCACATGGCTCAACATGCTCAAGCTCCGATTCTCATACGGCGCCAACGGCAATAACGCCATCTCACGCTACCAGACCCTCGACCGCCTCTACACCAACAACGGCATCAAATACGTCTGGGGCGACGGATCACAGGCCGTCAACGCCACCTACCTCTCGACCGACGGCGTCGGCAACCCCAACCTCAAGTGGGAGACCACCTACACCGCCAACTTCGGTATNGACTANGCCTTCCTCAACAACCGCATCACNGGTAGCATCGACATCTACCGCTCGCACACCAAAGACCTCCTNATGCGCCGCACGGTGCCTATCATGAACGGTTACAAGACCATCTGGGACAACATCGGCGAGACCGAGAACAAAGGTATCGAAATAACCCTCAACACAGTCAACATACGCAACCGCGACTTCGACTGGAACACCAACATCAGCTTCTTCCTCAACCGTGACAAAATCGTCGACCTCCGAGGCGACAAAATCGACGACGTAGCCAACAAATGGTTCATCGGCAAGCCNCTCTCGGTAATCTACGACTACAACGTCATCGGCATCTGGCAGGCAGGCGACGAGTACACATTCACCGACGCCAACGGCAGCACCGTCGCCCACCAGCAAGGTGCACAGGCCGGTGACGCCAAGCTCGAAGACGTTGACGGCAACGGCATCATCGACACCAACGACATGAAAGTCATCGGCAGCACACGCCCCTCATTCACCATGTCTATGTCCAACCAGTTCAACTACAAGAACTTCTACGCCTCAGTCGTACTNTACGGNCTCTTCGGACGNTGGATGACCGACAACATCTCCGATATTCCCCAATACACCTTCGGCACCGCCAACTACGTTCACGGCATCAACTACTGGACACCCGAGCATCCCGATGCCGACGTTCCCTCACCCGGTTACGTCAAGCACTTCTCCCACAGCTATTACAAAAAGCAGAACTACGTCCAGATCAAGACCATCACACTCGGTTACCGTTTCCAACAGGAGATGATACGCCACATCGGACTCAGNGCCCTCGACGTCAACCTCAGNGTCGACAACCTCCACGTCTTCTCCAACATGCGCCAGATGCTCAACTACGACAACACCTGGTTNGCATCNTACCCCATGCAGCGCGCATGGAGACTCGGACTCACAGTCACNTTCTAACCCCNAAAAATCAAACACAGACATCATGAACAACATACTGCGATATACACTGATAGCGGCACTCTCGGCCGCCACCACAGCCTGCTCAGGCTTCCTTGACGAAGAGCTCAAGAGCCAGCTCGCTCCCGACAACACCTACACCAGCTCTATGGGCTTCGAGGTAGGCTGCACCGGACTCTACTCGATAGCACGTTCCGAGTATAACACCTGGGGCGAGAGCGGCGCCTTCATGCACAACGGCGCCTGCGCCTACGCCGTNCAGCAGATAGCCACCGACATCGTCTTCCAGAGCGGTGCCAAGGACGGCTCTCTNACACCCTACGCCAACCTCACCATGACACCCTCAACACTCTTCATCGAGTCCTACTGGAACTGGTCNTANGCNCTCATCAACTCNNCNAACGAAGTCCTGCTGTACTCTGAGAAGAACACCAACTGGGACTANCCCGGCGANAANGCACTCTACCAGGCCGAGGCTCGNTTCTTCCGNGCCTANGCCTACCGTTCGCTCNTCTACCTCTATGGCGATGTGCCATGGGTCGAGACCATACAGCAGCCCTTCGTTCTCAACTTCACNCGCACACCCAAGGCCGAAGTCCTCGACCACATGATCGACGACCTCACNTTTGCCGCCGAGAACCTNCCCGACAATCCCGACGAGGTCAAGCCCGGCAAACTCACCAAATGGGCCGCCACACACCTCCTGGCCGAGATTTATCTCTGCAAGGGCGAATATGACAATGCCCGCAAGGCTGCCCAGGACGTCATCGACAGCGGCTACTTCTCACTCATGAACCAGCGCTTCGGAGCCGAGAAAGCCAAGAACGGCGACTACTTCCACGACCTCTTTGTNGAGAACAACCAGAACCGCACCTCAGGCAACCTCGAGAGCATCTGGGTCATGCAGTTCGAGTACAAGACCACCGGCGGCGGCACACCNTCCGACGACTGGACACGCCGNGAATGGGGCCCNCAGTACCACTCCATCAACCAATTCTTCACCGTCAGCTCTGAGTANGGCGGACGNGGCCTTGGCCAGATCGCACCATTCAAATGGTGGATCGGAACCAAGAACACCAATGCCACCCCCGACCCGGGACTNCCCGATGGCATCTTCGANGACACCGACATACGCAACTCTGAGTATAATTTCAAACGCGAATGGCTCGCAAACGTAGACGCCACACGCGGACAGCGTGTCGCCATCACCGACAAATACTGGGCCGACGGCTGGCTCTTCCCCGCCCCCACCAAGTTCTTCTTCGCCCACGACGATGACCTCACAAGCACNGGCAGCTACCGCGACCGCATGAAATTCCGTCTCGCCGAGACCTANCTCCTGCTTGCCGAGGCCTACCTCGGNCTNAACGACCNNGACAANGCCGCCAANGCNGTCAACACCGTCCGNANCCGCGCCAAGGCCAAAGCCATCACTGCAGCCGAGATGGACATGGATCTCCTCCTCGACGAACGCATACGCGAGCTCGTCGGCGAAGAAAGCCGCCGCTTCACACTCGTACGCACAGGCACCTACGTCGACCGCGTTCGCCGCTTCAACACCGTCCTCAGCGACATCGTCGACGACCACCACGCCCTCTGGCCCATACCCAAGACCATACGCGACGCCAACCGCGACGTCGAGTTCCCCCAGAACCCCGGTTACTAATATCCACCCTCATTTATTAATATAATCATGAAATCAGCATACATCATAAAACAGGCGCTCATCGGTTCAGCCGTCATGCTGTCCATGTCGGCATGCACCTACAACCCCTACGACACCGACATCGAGCCCACTCCCGAGACCATGACACTCACCTGTGCCACCCCCGATGTCGCCATCGACACCGACAACCTCACCGCTCCCCTGCTCACATTCACATGGACAGGAGCGCGCCCCCTCGATGACGACTACATGTCAATGTACACCGCCGAGCTCGACGTTCTCGGCAACAGCTTCGGCTCCAAGACAGTCATCACCTCAGGCGTAGGCTTCGACTACCACTACGACGAGGAGACAGGCGTCTACACCGCCTCATTCACCAACGAGCAGCTCAACAACTGGTACAACGAACGCTGGGCGCTCCCGGTCAACAAGACATTCACTGTCGAGTTCCGCGTCATCGCCCAGTGGAGCGGCGGCCCCGAATTCCAGACCCCCGAGGTGCGCAAAGTCAGTGCCACCGTCAAGCCCGTCCAGGTCATCATCTTCAACTGTGACGAGATGGCACTCGACGGCAACGCCGTGCCCGCCACACAGACCATCAGCCCCACCCTCGAGAACACCAGTATCTATGCCTGGAAAGGCACACTGACTCCCGGCGAGCTCGTCATTCCCGTTCTCTTTGACGGCGTCACCTACTATCTCCACAACACCGACGGTACCACCGATGTCGCCGACGGTACCCCCATGCCGCTGCTCATGAACGAGACCCGCGGTGGCTGGACTATACCTGCCGAGGGTGAATACCGAGTCGTCATCAACATGATCGACCGCACGGCCACAATCTACTCTGAGGCCACTGACCTGCAGCCGCTCGAGGTGACATTCCGTCCCAACGGCGTCGACACCAACCCCGAGGTGACACTCACCGTCGCCGACCTCTACGCCTACGGCGGCGGCACAGGCTGGGGAGCCAAGAAGCTCAACCTCATACAGTCACTCGCCGACCCGCAGATATTCATCTTCGACGGCTCCACCAACGACCTCAAGACCCTCAGCGGCGACATGAAATTCTGTATCACCAACAGCTTCACCGACTCTAACGGCACCAGCTACAACCAGAACAATTCCTACTGTTTCACCTGCGTCCTCACCGACGAAGGCAAACGCCAGAACCTCTCGGCCGAGCTCAACAAAATCTTTGAGCTCCACGGTGGTGCCGACGGCGAGACTCGCAACTCCTACATGAAAGTGCCCGCAGGCTCCAACTTCATCGTCTTCGACCTGCGACACAACACATTCCTTGCCACAACCAAATAAATTCTCCGATCATGAATATCAATAAATCAATCATAAACAGTATCATCGCCATGTCGGCGCTCACACTGAGCGCCTGTGGCGACGATAACGACAACCTCACCAAGCCATCAGCCGACTCCATTCCCGGCAACACCGAGCTCAAACTCACTATCAACACCACCGACGTATACCGCAACCCCCTCAACGGCTGGGTGATGTACGTCTCAGGCTCGGCCGACCCTTCGTACTTCGATACCAACTTCTACCTCTCCGAGCTCGGCAAAAACGTCTACGTCCGTGACTACGCCTCGGCATGCTACATACGCACAGGCTGGAAGTCACTCAACCCCGCCGACGGCGTCTACGCCTGGGACAACCCCTCCGACCCCATCTATAAACTCGTGGCCCGCGCCGAGGAGCTCTCAATCCCCATCGCCTTCCGCGTCGTCGTCGACGGTCGCGACCAGCGCGAGAACACACCCCAGTTCGTCTTTGACGCCGGCGCCGAGTACTGGCTTGAGAACGACCGTTATCCCGACCGCAAGACCCCTCTAGCTATGGATCCCGTCTGGCGCAGCTATTACGAGAAGTTTGTCAAAGCCTTTGCACAGCGCTTCAACAATCCTCACACCACAGCTTTCATCGACGCCTATGGCCTCGGCAAGTGGGGCGAAGGCCACAACGTCTGCTATGAGCAGAACAACGCCATCACCGACAAGACCGTCGAGTACAAGGCCAACACTATGGAGTGGATTACACGACTCTATGCCGACAACTTCACCGACGTACCCCTCGTCATCAACTATCACCGTCAGCTCGGTCACCCCGTCAGCGAGGGCAGCAGCGCACAGCCCGACACCGAGAGTCTGATTAACATCGCCCTGCGCAACGGCTATTGCCTACGCTCCGACGCCATCGGCATGAACAACAACTCATGGGGCTACAACAACTGGGAGAAAGCCTTCGCTCGCACCTGGAACTATAAAGTACCCATACTCATGGAGGGTGGCTGGATCGTCTCGTCTCACAGCTACTGGAACGACGACCTCGGCTACCGACAGGGACACCCCGAGGACGTCCGTCAGGGCGAGTTCGACTGCTCGCGCGAAGCCCGCGTCAACATGATGGACTTCCGCGTCGGCGAGGAAACCGAGTCTTGGTTCAAGACCTGCTTCAACCTCGTCAAGCGCTTCAGCGCCGAGGGTGGCTACCGTCTGTGCCCCGACAAGGTCTCACTGCCGACTACCCTCACCGCTAACCAGACTGCCGCTATCGGCCACCGTTGGCGCAACATCGGTTGGGGCTACTTCCCCAACAACATCGCCCAGTGGAACTACAAATACAAAGTAGCATTCGCACTCCTCGACGCCGACGGCAACCCCGTCCAGACATTCATTGACAACGACTGCGAGCCCTCCGACTGGCAGGAAGGTACCCCCTACAGCTACCGCTTTGACATCAAACCCAACGTCATAGCCGGCGAATACACCTGGGGCGTAGCCATCATCGACACCCGCAGCAACGACGCCCCCGGCATACAGCTTGCCGTATCACGCACCCCCGCCCCCTCAGGCTGGGTACGCCTCTCAACAGTCAAAGTCAACTGATACCCCACCCAATTATAACCCAAAAGAGCCTGCCGGCGGTCACTCCCCCCGGCAGGCTCTCATTTTTTATACTTCCAACTCCCCCTTTACTGACAAAGACGGGATATCAAAGTCATAAAAAAAGAAAAAACTTACCCTGAGCGCGCTGTTCTGACGGGAAGCGGGGTAAGTATGTTGCTGCAAAGATATGATTTCGCCCCGCTTCCCGGGAATGGGAGGCGGGGCGTAGGGGAATTATTCGGCGGGGTCGAGGATGATTACGCGATAGTTGCCTGCGGCGTTCATCGCTTTCATGAACTCTTTCACGTCGTCAACGGTGAGGGAGTTGACAATCTCAACAGCGTTGTTTAAACTATCGACACCGTTAATACCATGAGCGATAATGTTATCCAACCAGTAGCCGTTCTGCTCAAGGGCTTCGTTGATACTTGTCACCAGCAATTCCTTAATGTTCGCGAGTTCGGATTCAGTGACGTCAGATTCCATGGCCTTGAACTGGCCGGCTATGAAGTCGAGCACCTCATTTTTCATTTCGGGCTTCATGGGGAACTGAGTGATGATTCCGAATTGGTTATTACCACATATCGCACCCATGCCGGCAGCGCCGATGGAGTAGACGGCACCCATCTCCTCGCGGACAGTCTTGCTCAGACGGTTCGAAAGAATCTGACCGGCTATGGTGGCGAGGCGGAGATTCTTCGAGGTGTATTCGATAGGAGCATTCTCATAGAGCTCCACGTAGGTCTGAGGAGTCTCCATCTTGGCAGTGTATACGTCGGTGGCTGTACCTGTGGCTGCAAAATAAGCGGGATCGAAGGAGTCAACTTGCTTAACAGCAGTGGCTGGATCGCCGGGGAGTGATGCGATATAGGTCTCGACGAGAGGACGGAGAACTTCGGGGTCAACGTTGCCGACGAAAGTGAAGGTCCAGTCGGCGGCGTTGGCAGTGAGGTCATGGGCGATCTGAGTAATTTTCTCGCGTGAGACATCATTGATAGCTTCGGCTGTCAATACCTGCTCGAATGGGGATGCATATTTAGTCTTGGCTATGTAGCGGTCGAAGATGAACCCGGGGTCGTTTTCATTATTGGCGAGCAGACCGCCGTAGGATTTCAGAATGGCTGAGAACTCTTCGTCGGTCCATTGGATATCCTTGAAGGTCATATAGAGCACCTCCATGCATCCTGCGAGGTCCTTGGGAGTGGTTGAGCCTGCGATGGTACGGACGTAACTCTGGAAGGAGGGCATCACTGAGATTTGCCGGCCTGCGACGTATTTTCTGAAGTCGGAGTTGGAATAAGTTCCTCGACCGGAACGTGAGAGAGCCACGGGCATAAATATGACAGAGTTGGCATAGTCATCGGTGTACTTGCCTGCATATCCGCCTTGGGCGTAGGCCGTAAAGAGGATTTCGTCTTCTTTAAATTTAGTGGGCTTGATGATTACAGTCGCGCCGTTGGAGAGTGTCCATTCGGTTGTGCCGAAGAGGGGATTTTCCTTCACGGAGACAATCTTGCCAGCTACGGGAGCTTCAGGCACGAAGGGCTCGCTCTTAACTTCTTCAACGAAACCTTCTATTGTCTCGGCATCGACTGCCGCAAGTGCGGCTTCTATGACTTCCCTGGCGGGGAGTGTGTAGCCATCCTTGCGAGGAGAATAGACCATGACAGCGCGGTTGTCGGGAGTGACGGCTTCGGCAAGTCTGGCATTGACAGCTTCGAGTGGAATCTGAGAAGCGAGCATATTGACGATGTTATACTTCATTTCGATATCGGGGATAGCGACCCCATCGAGGAAGTGGCGCACATATTCGTTGACATAACCTTCATTTGTGGCACTGGCGCGGTTGTTGTAGGCACGTTCAAAATCGGAGAGATATCTGTTGCGGGCACGCTCGTACTCCGACTCGGTGAAACCGCCGCGCTGCGCGCGCAGCACTTCGCGATAGAGAGCCACGAGAGGAGTGATGATATCGGTGTCCTTGGACGTGACATCCGCCCCCATTGCACGCTTACTCTTTGTGATGAATTCGGAGAAATAGAAATCGGGACTCACAAACGGAGTGTCGGATTTAGCGGCCATATCATTCAGGCGCTCCCGGAGCATGCAGGAAATCATATATTCCATGTAGGCGTTGACATAGTGGGCCAAAGAGCCGTGTATTTCCTTGGGCATAGGATCGGAAAGCCAATATATTTCAGCCTTGAGAGCGGGCATTTCGGGATCGTCGCCTATACCGTAAAGCGTACCCTTATGGTCGGGGACAGGTTCGAAAATGCGTTCGGGGGCATCGGCCGGCATTTCGATATCGGAAAACATTTCCTTGATTTTGCCTTCGATGCGGTCGACATCGATGTCGCCTACTACGATGACAGCCTGCTGGTCGGGACG
>JAAVCJ010000003.1 GCA_014802385.1 Bacteroides sp. | reverse complement strand
AACCTCACCACGCCGATGGTACTGCGAAAGTGGGAGAGTAGGTAACCGCCCCCTATCCNACGAGAGAGTCCCTGCACNAGAGCCGACAGCTCACTGCAGGGACTCTCCTCTTTTTTATACNCCATATTGTATAATCGCTGCAATACTGCTGAATTTCATTAGCTTAATATGACAATGTTACCGAATTTTGTTTGTACCTTTGTTGTGTGAAGCGTCTTAATATATATTTTTTATTTGCTTTATGTGGTGTAAGTACTTTATCAGCTGAATCAGTTGATGAGTCTGCNTCGTATGCCTATGCCGACACTATAATGAACTTGCCTCAGGTGTCGGTTACTGCTGTTAAAATTGGCTCACAGTTACGATCGAAACCTGTGTCTGCTACTGTCATTGATGCGTCTGAACTCAAACGTGACCGAATTATCAATATGCATCAGGCGAGTGACCTTTCGCCCAATCTCTATATACCNCGTTATGGTTCACGTATCACTTCNTCGATTTACATGAGAGGTATTGGCGCTCGCATTGATCAGCCGGCAGTTGGACTAACTATTGATAATATTCCGATCCTNAATAAGGATAATTACGACTTTGATGTTGCCGATATGGTTCGCGTTGATATAGTGCGTGGCCCGCAAAGCACTATGTTCGGTCGTAATACTATGTGCGGTCTCATCAATATCAATACACTTAGTCCATTACANTTTGATGGAATTAGAGTTGCTGCCGAGCTCGGTGCNTATGATACATATAGGACGTCGGTGGGTGCATATCACATACATTCTGAGAATATCGGCGTTGCTGTAGGTGGCTCGGCCGGAGGTAGTACGGGTTATTATCATAATGCTTATAACNGTTGCCGCGTCGGNGGAGAAAAGAACTGGAATGNCTGGTATAAACTTGAATGGCACCCCGGNCATGATCTTAGTGTAGAAAATTCGGGCCGATTTTATCATTCGCAACAAAGCGGCTATCCATATGAATCGCTCGAAAGTGGAGTCATCGCCTATAATGATACGTGCTTTTATAAACGCAATTCATGGTTGGACGGTCTCACCGTGTCATGGAAGCATGATGTATGGAATTTGACATCGGTTACATCAGTGCAGCATATTGACGATAATATGNCGCTCGATCAGGATTTTNTACCACTCAACTATTTTACACTTACACAGCGTCGTCGCGAGACTTCGGTCACGCAAGACTTCATTGTGAGTCATTCGACCGATAAGTATACTTGGCTGTTTGGATTGTTTNGCTTTACCAGGCATAGTAACATGCATGCGCCTGTGACATTNGGTGCTGTNGGTATAGAGAAACTTATAGAGCAAAAACGNAACGAGGTAAATCCGTTTTATCCNATAAAGTGGAACGAATCAAGTTTTGTGCTNAACAGTGACTTTATGCACCCGACACAGGGNNTCGGCGTATACCACAATAGCACATTCAATATTGGTCGATGGGTCTTGACNGGNGCAATACGACTTGATGTTGAGCGCCNGAAGCTTGATTTTCACAGTTACACAACTACAAGCTATACTATCTGGAANATGACCGACCCCGATNTACCAGAAGTNTATAGGGACGTCCCTGTGGCACTTGACGAGTCGGGTTGCTTGTCGCANACGTATGTCGAATTNCTGCCTAAGCTAACTGTNCTTTATAAACTGCCCACGTTATCNGGTAATGTNTATGGTTCAATTGCTAAGGGATANAAGCCAGGTGGTTACAACACCCANATGTTCAGTGACTTTTTGCAGCAAAAANTGATGGCCTCGATGGGGCTCAGCGAATTATATGATGCCGACGAAATCATCGGATATAAACCTGAACGTAGCTGGAACTATGAAGTCGGCTCACATCTCACGCTGCTCGATGGTGATTTGTCGCTTGATGCTGCTGTTTTCTACATTGATTGCCGTGACCAGCAACTTACTCGTTTCCCTGACGGAACTACAACAGGACGCATNATGGACAACGCCGGACGCACACGCAGCATCGGNGCCGANCTGGCATTGCGTTACTCAATCAACACCCACTGGCTGACCAACCTGTCGTGGGGACATGCNGANGCCCGTTTNGTAGATTACAANGACGGTATCAACGATTACAGCGGTAAGTTTGTGCCTTATGCACCACTCAACACTGTGTACGGTCAGTTAGTCTACGGCACTTCATTATCATCGTGTGGCATTGATCGTCTAGAGATTATGGCCGGTGTCAGGGGAACAGGCAATATATATTGGAACGAATCGAATACCCAACATCAGCGTTTTTATGCTCCTGTTAACGTAGCCGCATCGGCTCGCACAGGTATATTCACAATAAAACTTTGGGCCGAAAATATCACTAAGGTGAAGTATTCCACGTTCTATTTCAAGTCTATGGGCAACGAATTTGTACAGCGGGGAGCGCCGTTCACATTTGGAGTTTCGGTCAATATGGAACTTGATCTTGATAGACAATAATCAGGCGTTTTATGACGTTATATTTAACGTGATAGTTTGAACATTTAATATTTTAATAACCTTTAGGAACAAACCAATGAAATTTTTTAGACTATTCCTTGCTTCGGTACTGGGCGTGATCATGACTTCATGTTTCGGTGATACGAACAATACTGTAACACAGGACTTTTCACCTTACTGTCTCAGCTATGTTGTCGATATTAACACAGGCGAGAGTACACTATCGTCGGGGGCTACCTATAAAGTAGTGAACAACCTTGATAACGGTACACTTGATGTCGAAATAAGCGGCGTCAAGATGCCCAATGGCACATATATGGCATTTGATATCAAAGACAAGCGTTTTTCATACAATGATAAGGGCGCTATGGTACTCAATGTCCCCGCTACTACATTCCTTGCAGGTGCTTCCACACACACAATTACCGATTTTAAGCTGGAGTTCTATAGCCGTTATCTGGGCAATCAGTCATTCCCGATGCTGTTGCTCAACTACATGATTGACAATCAGTATTTTGTTCGTGTTATATACAATCCGTCTTACTATTGGGGCACTACGACCGTTACTGATCAGGACGGTAATATGTTTACCAATAGCGATGTCAATTCATTCTATGGCATTCAGTTTGATCTNGAGACCAAGAAGGCCGACNTTGGCGTTTTNGGGGCAAAATTTGCAACAGGTATGCCTTCGATGAACATGATGTTCAAGGGCCTTGACTATACAATCGATGCATACGGTTATAAGATTACCAAAGATGANCTTATTCCCACTATCGGTGACACCCCTTATCCCAGCTACAAGATTACTGATTTCAAGATGGAAGGCTACTGGGGTGGTGTTCAGTACATCAGCTTTACATGTACTATTGNCACNGACAGGNTCAAAGGTCAGTANCGTGTGGAGGCAAGTGTACAAATTGTACCTCCCACACAGTCTACTAACTAAATTCTTGAAATATGTTCGGTTGGTTTAAGAAGAAAAATGTAGATTCGCGACTCCCGTTTCACACCGACATACATTGTCATCTGGTGCCAGGTATCGACGATGGTTCAAAATCGGTTGAGAGTTCGGTCGAATTGTTGCAGCACATGCAACAATGGGGAATCACACGCATCATTCCTACGCCTCATGTAACCGAAGATACGTTTGAAAACACACCGGCCACCATTGATCCCGCTTACGGGGCATTGGTGGCCGGTGCCAATGATTCGGGCATTGAAATTGAGATACTNCCACCGTCGGCCGAATACCGTCTGGACAGTTTCTTTGTTGATCAGCTTGAGNCCGGAAACGTACGTCAACTCGGTAATAGTTTCATTTTGGTCGAGAATAACTTCTCGGTNGAGCCGTGGGGNCTTGACAATATGTTGTACGANTTGTCGTTGAAGGGTTACCGACCAATCCTGGCCCACCCCGAGCGATACTTATATTATCATGGCAACTTATCNCGTTACAANCAGTTACATGACCGNGGTATTTACTTCCAGTGCAACATTTTGAGCCTAAGTGGTTATTATGGNAAAAATGTGANGAACGTCGCTATGAAGTTNATCGACAATGATCTGGTCGATTTTCTTGGCACCGACCTCCACATGATGCGCCANGTAGACGCCATAGAGGATTATATGAAGACGTCTCANTTCAATCGCNTGTCNGANCGTCTTAGAGGTCGCCTGATGAATGATACATTTCTTGAAAAACAATAATTNATAGAGATGACACTGANTGACAAAGATGTNCTGATTGCAGGTGCACAGGAATTTATCGCCCCATACATATACGATGCCGTCGAGAAGGTGATGGCTACTGATGATGCCCNACTATGGNTGCTNGGTACNGGNTCGTCNGCCGGNATCCGATTTGATTTGAATGCCGGAGTTCCCGAATTGCCTGCCGANATGTCGACAGTCATATATTGCGATGTGCTNGATNANCGAGGCAAGTCTTACAATGTTGAAACCGCTGTTCAGTCAGTTAAAAATCTGGTGGCATCACTCGAACAACATATTCCAGCCAACCTTGTGTACGTTTCATCGGTAGCTGTGTATGGCGTGAAGTCAGGAGCAGCTATTGGTGAGTCGGTTGTACCATCGCCTGATACCCGCTATGGCAAGGCTAAACTTGCAGTTGAAGAACTTTTGACGCAATGGTGTGAGTCTCGAGGTGTCAAACTTGCAATACTGCGCCCTGCCATGATTGTAGGAACAGGCATGGGAGGTGAGCTGCGCACACTTGTCAACCGCATTTATCGCGGCAGTTACCGGCATATTGCCGGAAACGATGCTCAGGTAAGTGTTGTACATGCCACATCTTTGGCCGATGCTGTTGTTGCTGTTATCGGTCGACAAGGTGTGTGGAATGTCACTGACGGTAATACCACTTCTCGTCACGATTTGGCCGAGGCACTCGCGTGGCGCCTGGATCACAAGCGTATATACACATTGCCGCTGTCAAAGGCACGTGTGATAGCACGTGTCAACGACTGGCTGCCGCTGTATTGGCTCGACAGTGAGGCTCTTGAACACGAGATGTCGACACTGACATTCTCTAACGAAGCTCTCGTTACCGAAACAGGATTCTCTCCTGTTTGTACTGTTGACTATATGCGCACACATAACTATGACGAGTCAAGCCTGTAGCGTCTATGAGCCGACTGACTGATACATTAAAAAGCTGTGTCAAGCTATTGATACAATCACGTTGTTGTAAAATTACCACTACGGCAACTGATAGGCCGTTGGTAATAATGGGCAACGGGCCATCGCTTAATAGTGTTTTTGACCATCAGATGGATGCGTTACAACGCTGTGATTGTATGGCTGTAAATTTTGCGGCAAATACCGAACGTTTTTTCGAAGTTAAACCGCGATATTATACGCTGGCCGACCCTCATTTCTTTAAGTCGACCGATGACAGCAATGTTACAAGACTGATAGATAGTCTCGAGGCCGTTGATTGGGCAATGACTCTTTTTGTTCCGACTGATGGTAGGGCGATGGCAGGCTTGCTGAAGAATTCAAACATTACAGTAGTCACCTATAATGCTGTCGGGCTTGAAGGTTGGCAATGGTTCACACATAAGGCATTTACTCATCAATTGGGTATGCCTCGTCCGCGCAATGTTCTCATTCCGTCCATTATGCTCGGTATTTGGCTTGGATACAAAGAAATCTATCTAACAGGAGCCGATCACTCATGGACGACATCGCTGAGTGTTGACGAAAACAACAATGTGATAACCAATCTGCCTCATTTCTATGCCGACAACAATCATGAGCGAGAGCGTGTAAAGGCTGTATATGCCGGAGTTCCTCTGCACAATCTCTTTCACAGTTATTACGTTGCATTTAAAGCCTATCATGAGATCGAGCGGTGGGCTCGAGAACGCGGTGCTGTAGTATACAACTCTACACCTGGTAGCTTTATTGATGCTTTTGAGCGTCGGGAATTGCAAGCTGAAGTTGGTGTATTTCCAACATAAACATGTATACATAATACATATATAATATATAACATCGGTGCTTGCCGTGCAACTTGTATAGACATACAGTTGTGCGGCAAGCATGTTTTATGTAATATTGATGTTACAAAACGATATTTTAGAATAGTTAAAACATGGATTAAGTCTCATCTATATTACAATGTTTGTTACAATAGATGTGTGAATATTACAGTGTAACAACGGTTGTAACATCAGATGTACTGATTGTTGTAAAATTGTAACGCCTTGAAATAGTTTGTAAATCGTTAAAAATCAGAAATATATAAATGTTAAATTAATTTTAACAAAATTTTCTTGAAATTTTTGCTGAAATATTTTTGTAATATTAAAACATGTTGTAACTTTGCAATGTCAACGAAACAAAAACGTAACACTGACAACAAATAACACTAACAATAACCTACTAAAACGTTTCAACTATGAGTTCTAAAAATTTCCAGACCAAGCTTCTCGATCTTCAAAGCAACCTTCTCAACTTTGCTTATCTGTTGACCAACAATCGTGACGACGCCTACGATCTTCTTCAGGACACCACACTTAAGGCTCTTGATAATGAAGAGAAGTATGTTGACAACGTAAACTTCAAAGGATGGGTATTCACCATCATGCGCAACATCTTCATCAACAACTACCGCAAGGTCGTTCGCTCGGCAACAATTATCGACCAGACCGAGGATCTCTACCACCTCAATCTTCCGCAGGATTCGGGTATTGATACTCCCGAAGGTTCAGTAGCTGTTAAAGAAATCACCGAGGCTATCAACTCATTCAGCGACGACTACCGTATTCCCTTCTCGATGCATGTAGCAGGTTACAAATATAATGAGATTGCCGACAAGATGGGCCTGCCCCTCGGCACTGTGAAGAGCCGCATCTTCTTCGCACGCCAGAAACTTCAGGGTATGCTCGTTGATTACAACAAATAAGCTGTGTGTCTGAAATTTACCGAACTCAAGTATTGATTATATACTGAAAGACACACATCGACCTAATACTATACCTAAAACACGATTACATACACCTTTATCATATAAGCATAAGCCTTTTAATCTTACCTTAATACTGTTTGAAAATACACGACCCAACGGTCAAGCGGTCACCCCAATCAGTCAGGGTGGCCGCTTGCCGTTTAATGTGTATGTTAATTGTTGGAAATAATAAATGTTAATAGCAGAGTCGTTTTAATCTATTTTGATTATTTTTGCTACATGAATACTTTATTTAAAGTCATCAGGATGTTTCTGATCGGTATCATGGCGGTCGGCTCGGGATTGACAGCCCGATGTCAGATTAATGCCGAACAAGTTTTGCGCATAGGTCAGAATGCCCTGTACTTCGACGATTATGTAGTGTCGATTCAATATTTCAATCAGGCAATTCAGGCTAAACCATATATGGCGATGCCTTATTTTTATCGCTCTATAGCCAAACTTAATCTTGACGATTATCTTGGAGCCGAACAAGATGCTACGGCCGCGCTTGAACGCAACCCATTTATCGCCGATGCTTTTGAAGTGCGTGGTGTGGCACGTCAGAATCGGGGTGATGCGGCTGGTGCTGTTGCCGACTACAATGAGGCACTCAAACTGTTGCCCGATAATAAGGGATTGTTGTACAACAAAGCTCTCGCACAGGAAGATATAAAGGACTATGATGGGGCTGCCGAGACATATCAGGTGTTGTTGGCTAATTATCCGAAATATGAAAACGGTTATTTGGGACGTGCTAAACTCAGCCTCGCCACAGGTGATACAATTTCGGCAAAAGCCGATCTTGACAAAGCTCTTGAATTGAACAAAAATTTAGTAGGAGCTTACGTGCTTAGAGCCGAAATCGCAATAAAACAAGCTGATAGCGACATGCCGTCAGCGTGTGACGACCTTGACCAGGCAATAAAATTGCAACCCAAGTCGGCCGGACTGTATATAAATCGTGCCTACGTTCGTTATACGCTCGACGACTTTAGGGGAGCATTGGCTGACTATGAGACATCTATTTCACTTGACCCGCTTAACTCGGTCGCTTACTTCAACCGAGGATTGTTGAGAATGCAGACTCTTGACAACGACAGGGCTCTTACCGATTTTAACCAAGTGCTCCAGCTTGATCCCAACGACTATCGTGCGTTGTATAACCGAGCCATGATATATGACGCTAAGGGTGAGTACAGCAGTGCTATCGCCGACCTCTCACGCATAGTCGATGCATTTCCCGACTTTGCCGGTGCGCGGTACAGTCGTTTCTTGATTTATGACAAGATGAACGACCGCAAGAATGCAATGAAAGACTATGATGATGCCATGGCATTGTTTAAGCAGGATCGCCGACGTCTTGANGCAGATGCGTCCGCATCACCANCGACCGATGTGGCCAAGGCTGCAAGTACGCCGCGTCGTGATGCCGANGACCGCGAAGACATGGCCCGCGAGAGTGCCGAGGACGTCGCCAATCGTTTTTCGACATTGCTCACAATTGAAAATAACGTCGAGCTGGCCGAGGATCATAATAACAAGAGNATAAGAGGNAAGGTACAGGATCGNAATCAGACAATNGTACTTGAACCAATGTTCAANCTCAGTTACTATCTTGATGAAGATGCCGAGTCTAATTCGGCNGTATATGGATTGGCCGAGGTNGAGAGCGCCAACGCTACACGAGCATTGCGTCAGCCGCTGTTTGTTGTGCTTAATGATGTCGGCCCTNATGGCGAAGATGAGATTTCGCGGCACTTNCAGTCAATCGAATATTATAACTCTTATCTGGCAACACACTCGCCACGCGCTATCGATTTCCTTGGACGAGGCATGGATTTCATGATGTTGCATAACTATCAGGCCGCCATTGCCGACTTCAGTCAGGCTATAGCGCTTACACCCGATTTTGCCATAGCTTATCTTATGAGGGCCAATGCCCGCTTCAAAGATTTNAAGGCCAAGGACGGAGCCGAGTCGATTGACGGAACCGCCAAACCTGACAGGTATGTCGCAGGGGCTCGGCAGGCTGCCGCATACGCCGAGATGATAGCCGATATTGACCATGTGATACACTTGTCACCGCGCATGGCACTGGCTTACTATAATAAGGGCTGTCTGCTTGCCGAGCAAGGTGATGTCAATGGCGCTATTGATGCATTCAGTCAAGCTGTTGAACTTGAGCCCGGTCTGGGTGTCGCCTACTACAACCGTGGTTACCTGTATCTTAAAGCCGGTGACAGTGTCAACGGAACTAACGACCTGAGTCGTGCCGGAGAACTTGGCATTGTGTCAAGTTACAATTTGCTCAAACGAATGAGGCGTTGAGGTGTTATAGAGTTTAGATAATGATTAACAACTAAAATATTTTTGCCATGTTGAATATCCAAGACCAACAGACATTGCAGGCTCGCGGCATAACCGAAGAGCAGCTCATGGAGCAAGTGAAACGTTTTGAAACCGGATTTCCTTATCTNCGCATNGCCGATTCGGCTCGCGTCGGTGCCGGCATTGTATCNCTCGGTGCNNCNGAGGAAGATGAGGCGATAGNCCGCTGGGATAAATATCTTGCCGACGGTGGTACGGTATCTAAATTCGTGCCCGCNTCGGGNGCTGCGTCACGNATGTTCAAGGCGTTGTTTGCGTTTGTTGACGGAGCCGATGACGTCCCCGCTCCCGGCAGNGATGTTGATAAGCTGATTAAGGATATAGACAATGTACCTTTCTATGCCGAGCTTGACAGCGTGCTCAAGCGTCGTCACGGCAANTCGGTCAAGGAACTTATTGCCGAAGGTCGATATAAAGATNTGATTGANGGNATTATCGGAGCCGAAGGTCTNAACTATGGTAATCTGCCCAAGGGCCTGCTGTCGTTCCATGCTTATAGTGACGGCACCGTTCGCACTCCTGTNGAGGAGCAACTCGTTGAGGGNGCCCAGTCGGCCACCGATGCCAACGGNCANGTCAATCTGCATTTCACCGTTTCGGGCAATCACCGCCGTTTGTTTGAAAATAAGCTCGCNCAGGCAGTCCCCGCTGTCGAGAAGAAACTCGGTGTGAAATTTGATGTATCAATGTCTGAGCAGAAAGCTTCGACCGACACTGTGGCTGTTAATCCCGACAATACATTGTTTAGGGAAGATGGCAGCCTNGTGTTCCGTCCCGGTGGTCATGGCGCTCTCATTCAGAATCTCAATGACATTGAATCAACAGTAGTATTCATCAAAAATATTGATAATGTCGTGCCCGATTCNAANCGCGAATCGACNCTGCGTTACAAGAAGGTGCTTGCCGGATACCTCGTTGAACTTCATGATGTAATTGCTTCATATCTGACTCAACTNGCAACCGGGTCATACGACNGTGCCAAACTTGACGAGATGCTTGCTTTTGCAACCGAAAAGCTNTCGATTATNAATGATAATGCAGCCTCAATGAGCGACGCCGATCTGGCTGCTTATCTTCAGGCTAAATTCAATCGTCCGCTTCGTGTGTGCGGCATGGTGCGTAATGAGGGTGAGCCCGGCGGTGGACCATACCTCGCTTATAACCAAGACGGAACAGTGTCGCCTCAGGTGCTTGAAAGCACACAGATCGACCCCGACAATGCCGATTATGCCGCTATGGTATCAAAGGCAACTCACTTTAACCCTGTCGACCTGGTATGCTATATCAAGGACGTTAACGGTAATAAATTTGATTTGCCCAAGTATGTCGACCCCGCTACCGGCTTCATCTCAAGCAAATCTCTGCACGGCAAGACTCTGCGCGCGCTCGAACTGCCCGGACTATGGAACGGCGCCATGAGCGACTGGACTACCGTGTTCGTTGAGGTGCCCATCTCGACCTTCAACCCCGTCAAGACCGTCAACGACCTGTTGCGCCCCGTTCACCAAGGCAAGTAATCGATGACTAATGATAACCTTGATATAGAGGTTTGATAATCAGGATAAGCGACATGAAAGAACGGTGTGGAATTGTTTTTGTGCATGGCATCGTGGGAAATAATAATATTTTTAATTTCCTCATGCCGCTTATCCCTGCTGACACTGAGGTGACGATGGTCGGACTTGAGGGACATAGCGGTGATGCACTCGGGTTTTCTCGTGCCTCGATGAATGGATGGAAGAGGCAAGTGTCAGAGGCCGTGAGCCAAATGGCTTCCAAGTGTGACCGGGTGATAGGGGTAGGCCATTCCATGGGGTGTCTTCTCTTGCTGGAAAAGGCTTTTGAAGGTAATGTTTCTGCATTGTTTTTGCTTAATCCTCCGATAAAACTAAAAATCAGAGCACGGCTGTTTGTGAACTCATTTAAGGTGGCATTCGGTTTCTATGAAAATGATGAGGTAGCACAGGCCGCGAAAGAGGCATACGGTATTACCTTGGATTCGAACCCGTTGCATTATTACGGTTGGCCCGCGAGATATTTGGAACTGTTCGCCGAGATACGTCGTGTTCGCCGATTGCTGGCCGGCGGAGTCTCTTGTTCCACATGTGCATTATTATCGCAACATGATGAGATGGTTGCTGTTTCATCGGCCGAAGTAATCGCTTCATCGGCCGAGGCTCAAGTGATAATCCTACCCCAATCCCATCACTATCAATATTCTGAAACCGATCGTCAGACCATCGCCAGGGCCTTTACATCGTTTTTTGAATTCTGAATTCAAAATCACCATTTGTCATAATAAATTTGCAGAGTCAAATATTTCGGTGAAAAAAATACTCAATCTTTTTCATACAGCAAATTATACAGCAAATTGATATTTGATTTTTTACGTAGTTTCACAAACGTTCTCAATCATTTAGTCTAATTTTCAACAGCTAAATGTTTAATAGTTAATATAGTCCAAAGTGATATATGTTTGATTTGATTTACCGCTACCACCGACCGTTATTGTTGATTGGTTAACGATCCTGTATGGCCAGCCATGAGCCAAAAAGTCANANCTGAAATATGAATCGTATATAGCATCCTCNTTTACTTGGGTGTCAAAACCGTTATTAAACGATTCGGTTACACTGTCGTTATNCATCAATTCAACTATGCCGCCAACCATATCTTTTAATGAAGATTTAGGTATGATATTGATTACCTCTGAAGTAATGGAATAAGTATAATCACTTGAATCAAATGTNTTNGTGAAATAAGTGTCNTTTTCATAGGTTGTTGCAGTCGCATCCTCATGTGTGTGCGATTGACCTATGTCATATACGTTACCATGACATAAGAATAATAATTTCAGTTCTTCAAGATAACCGTCAATTAGTTTATCGGAGTCAACATCCTTTACCATCTTTTTGATGTCGATATTGAACTCTTTTTTTAATCCGACAATCTCAGGCATTTGCAATAATTCTTTCATATATTCCTTGAAAAGAGATTTTGCCTGACGCTTAATCTGACNGAGATTATTGAATTTGGTAATTGAGCCNAATTCATCGGTTTCAAAATGNATTGTTGTGCCGACAATTTTCTTACTCAATTTCTCCACCAATGTATTTAGCGTNGTCTGGTAATTATCCTGACTTGAATATACAACAGAATCTCCTCTGACTTCCAANAANGTATAATCCATTTTATAACCTGTAGAAGTGGAGTCAACAACAGTTAATCTAACTTTTGTAGATACACCGGCAGTTTTAATAGTATCAGAAGGACTCAAACGCCAGTTGCTTTGGTTAATCCAATAAATGAGTGTATCATTTTTAGAGAAATAACCTACAACGGCAATAGTTGAATCTTGAGAAGCGATATCGTTCTCTTGTTGAGAGTTTGTTTGGGCGTTGGAGACAATGCCACAAGCTATGATGATTGAACTGATTATTGGTAAGAGTATATTTCGCATATAAAATTGAGGATTATACTATTTTTGAGAGAATTCTTTTGATACAAAGTAATGATATTTTATTGATATATACAAATACCCGGCATGAACATAATTGTTTGTTTTTATATGCCAATGTTTGGGTTATCAAAAATTAACCTCAGTTAGGGGCGATAATAGGCGATAATTCATTATCTTTGTGCCGAATTGTGAATTGACCAATCAATGCGTTCGATTATATATAGAGCAATCGTGCTCGCTTGTTTGTTAATCAGTATGTTGCACTGTGCCNTGGCGGCTCCCGTAGCTGTCGGGCAAATTGTTGTGCCCGATACCGAGATGCAGCCCGATACGATTGCCGCTTCGAATGCCACACTGCCGTTTAGCGGTCGTTTACGCACCGAGGCTGATAGTGTGGTGACTGATGTTGACGTGCTGACCGACAGCGCACAACGGCAGGCGCGTGTCNACTCGCTGCCACTGTTGCCTCGTTTGCAGAAACGTACAGGTGCATCGCGATTTGTTAAGGAAAAAATCGACCTTGANGCTGTNGCAAANTTCGAGTCGTCAGACTCGGTCGTAATGTTTGGCCGCAACCTTATCTATCTTTATGGTGACGCTCANGTTACATACGGCGACTTGAAGCTCGATGCCGCCGAGGTTAATGTCGATCTCCGCACGAGCGATGTCTATGCGCTTGGCCGTCGCGATTCGACCGGCGAATTGATAGGTACTCCTGTGTTTGATGAAAAGGGNACNCCCTATGAGAGCGAGACCATGAGCTATAACTTTAAGTCTCAGAAGGGTTATATCACCAACGTTGTCACACAGCAGGGCGAAGGTTATATAACAGGCGGACGTGCNAAAAAGAACGAGGACGACTCGTTCTACTTTGAAGACGGCAAGTATTCGACCTGTGANAACCATGAATGTCCTCACTTCTATCTGCAGCTCACACGTTCCAAACTTAAGGCNGGCAAAAATGTGGTTACAGGCCCGGCTTACATGGTNCTTGCCGGTCTGCCGTTGCCGCTCGCTGTCCCGTTCGGCTACTTCCCGTTCAGCGAGAGCTACGCGTCGGGAGTCATTGTNCCGACGTTCGGCGATGATTATAACCGTGGTTTCTATCTTAGCAACGGTGGCTACTATTTTGCTATCAATGACAATGTTGACCTGGCACTGACAGGTGAGATATATACCAAAGGCTCGTGGGGTCTGAACGCCCAGTCGACCTATAGCAAGCGCTATAAGTATTCTGGCAACTTCGCCGCCAACTATCTTGTCACCATCACCGGCGACAAGGGCCAAAGCGATTACTCTAAGGCTACTAACTTCCAGATAAGATGGAGTCACTCTCAGGACTCAAAGGCCAATCCAAACATGACGCTGTCGGCATCGGTCAACTTCACGACGTCGGGCTATACACGCAATGATCTCAACAGCTACTACTCGTCGGGTTTCACCGAAAATACAAAGAGCTCGACCGTCAACATGACCTATAAGATACCCAACAGTAAGTGGTCGGTATCAAGCACACTGAACGTTTCGCAACGCACGCAGGACTCAACCCTCACCGTGTCATTCCCCAACTTTACGGTGACCATGAGTCAGTTGTATCCATTCAAACGCAAGCGTGCTGTCGGCGATGAGCGTTGGTATGAGAAGATACGCATGTCCTATTCAGGTCAGTTCCAGAATTCGCTTACGGCCAATCAGAATCAGTTCTTCAAGAAGAGTCTAATCAAAGACTGGCGCAACGGTATGAAGCACTCGATACCTCTCTCGGCGACATTTAACCTGTTAAAATACATCAACCTGACACCATCGGTGACACTCAATGACCGTATGTACTCCAGCAAGGTGCGCCGTCAGTGGGATCCGAATGCTGCGGCCGAGGTGTGTGACACAACCTATAGCTTCTACAACGTGTGGGACTTCAACGCATCGGTATCGATGGATACCAAAATCTATGGTTTCTTCCAGCCGCTGCCGTTCCTGGGCGATAAGGTCAAGATGATACGCCACGTGCTGACACCTACAGTGTCGTTCAATGCGTCGCCAGACTTCTCATCGCCATTCTTCGGCTACTATGGCAGCTATGATTATACTAATTCGGCCGGTCAGCAGGTGAGCCGCAAGTACTCGATGTTCCCCAACTCGTTGTATGGTGTTCCGGGTCAAGGTAAGACCGGTTCGGTGTCGGTGTCGTTGGCCAACAATCTCGAAATGAAGGTTAAGAGCGACAATGACAGCATCGGTGAGAAGAAGGTGTCGCTGATCGAGAATTTCACCGTGTCTCAAAGCTATAACTTTGCAGCCGACTCGCTCAACTGGAGTAACATCAACACTTCGATATTGCTCAGACTGGTCAAGAACTTCAATCTTAACCTGTCGGCAGTGTGGGACGTCTACACCTATCAGCTTAACGAGGCCGGCAACCCCGTGCGTGTCAACATTCCGCGTTGGAAGGCCGGCAAGGGGCTGGGTAAATTGTCAAGCACCGGCACATCGTTCTCATATACATTCAATAACGATACATTCAAGAACCTTTTCGGAAAGAAAGACGACAAGAAAGATACCAAACGTCCTGATGATGAGGACGAAGATATAGATGCCGATGATGAGCGGTCGCGCCGCCCGCGTGGAATAAACCGCAATAATCACGATGATGACATAGCTGTAGGCAGNAANGGNTACATGNAGTGGTCGGTNCCNTGGAGTCTGACATTCAACTACTCGGTCAACTANGGNTACGGTTCNTTCAATAAACAGAAGATGGAGTATAACGGNCGAATAACCCANAACCTNAGTTTCTCGGGTAATATACGTCCNACNACCAACTGGAATTTNAGCTTCAGCGCCAGCTACAACTTCGATACCCACAAACTCGCCTACATGAACTGTAATATATCGCGCGATCTGCACTGTTTCACCATGTCGGCGAGTGTTATCCCGGTGGGCCCGTACAAGAGCTTTAACTTCCATATCGCGGTTAAGTCGTCATTGCTGAGCGACCTTAAATATGATAAGCGCTCGTCAAGCTCGACAGGTGTAAGATGGTATTAATCACGCGGTGACGGTNCGTGCCGCACGGCAATTGGAGCGGGGCGTTGTTTTAGTTGTNGCTTTTTAGTAATTTTGCGTCAAAATTAAGACTATACTATATATGGTGTCGATTGATAATAATCAGGCCTCTTCGCGATCNCACGGCNGNNGNTCATTGCTGTTNGCCAANTTNGGNATGCTCTTTACNTGTATTGTTTGGGGTGTGTCATTCGTGTCAACCAAGGTGTTGAGTAGCGAGCCTAACAATCTGACTCCTGTCGAGATATATTTGTNCCGATTTGTTTTGGCTTATCTNATACTTTTAGCCATAAGTCATAAGTATTTCAAAAGCTATTCGTGGCGCGACGAGGTGCTGTTCATGCTGCTTGGACTGTCGGGCGGTTCGATCTATTTCGTTACCGAGAATATNGCGGTGACTAAGACTGCTGTTGCAAATGTGTCACTTATTACCACACTGTCACCGCTGATAACCACATTCATGGTAGGNGCACTTTACAAAAGCGAACGNCCCGGNANATGGATTATTATTGGTTCGTTGATAGCGCTGTGNGGTGTCGTGATGGTGGTTTTTGGCGATGCCGAGGGNGCNTCGTTTCACCCGGCGGGTGANTTGCTNGCTTTTGGTGCNGCTNTNAGTTTCTCGATTTATAGTATNTTGATTAAGAANGTCAANGCNACCTACTCGACATGGTTCATAACGCGCAAAACATTCTTCTATGGCATCATAACAGCGTTGCCATTCTTGGCAATGGAGCCTGAGCACTCATCGCTGAGCACGTTCGCTCGCCCCGAGGTGTGGGGTAATCTGCTGTTTTTAGGACTTGTGTGTTCGCTGTTGGCATATATGTTTATGGCTAAAGCTATCACGGTTATAGGTCCTGTCAAGGCCTCAAATTACCTGTATATTCAGCCNATNGTGACNTTGTTGGCCGGCTGGATTATTGTCAANGAGAACGTGGGCTGGACTGGTTGGCTNGGTTGCGCCCTCATAATCGGAGGCCTGTGGCTGGGCGAGACGCTCACTCGTCGTTTCGGCAAGCAGCGCTAAACAATNTATACNTCGTCNGNACACTCGCGACGCCACTCGATGTCGTCGAGTATCATTCGTGCCATTCCNGTNGTCATTGGTTCGGCGCGTTCAATCTCTCTACGTACAATNNCCTCGGTGCGGTCAATGTNGACNGGCAGAATATTGGCCGCGAGTCTCAATGCACCATATCTATGTAGCGCATTGTCGCTGTCGGCCAGTCGGTCGACAAGCTGTGACGCGAACGGCAGGTTTTTNAATAGTTTCAGACATGCGATGTCAATGACCTCGGTGTTGGGCGCGGTCGATATCCAATCGAATGCCTCGTCGGGTGTAAGCTGTCCGGCAGGGTACAGCATAGGCGCTATCAGCATACTCTCGCGTGTGGTCGTATTGGCTTTAAGCTCACGTGCGAGGTCGGCGTCAGGGCCAAATTCGGCCGCTATTTCAGCAATTTGGGGCAGGTTGAGACCGAAGATTATGCGGTAGTCGGCACCGCTGCGTCTGAGGCTGTCAGCAACGGCACCGTTGCGCATTGCGAAAAATCGGCGCTTGAGCAGTTGCATTTTGTTGAAAGTCGAGTCGGACATTTTTAATAAGTTTTATAGTGCGAAGTTACTAAAAAAGTGAGAATATTTGGCGCTAAAATATTAACTTTGTCGATTGGAAAAGTGTGCCGCAACGTTTAATCGGCTTTAACAACCAATTCAGATGAAAGAGAAATCAGAAAAAACGATAAAACGCAACAATGTAGTGATCAGGACGCTGTGGTCGGTGTTTACTCTCGGCTTCATGCTCGTCGTACTGTTGTTTATACTTATATATAATGGCCTGATAGGCTACATGCCGCCAATTGAGGAACTGCGTAATCCTACCGACAAGTATGCCTCGGTCATATACTCGGCCGACGGCGAGGAGCTGGGCCGATATTTTCGCGGCACAGGCAACCGTGTGTATGCCGACTTCTCGGAGATTTCGCCATACGTGGTCGATGCACTCGTCGCCACCGAGGATTCGCGCTTTGACGACCACTCGGGCATAGACATGCGTGCAGTGATGCGTGTGTTGGTCAAGACTATCGTGATGCNGAACAAAAATGCCGGTGGTGGTTCGACGCTCACACAGCAGCTTGCCAAACAGCTGTATTCACCCGAGTCTGAAGGACTTTTAGACCGNGCNTTCAAGAAGCCCGTCGAGTGGATGATTGCCGTTAAACTTGAACGAAATTTCTCAAAAGACGAGATACTNAAAATGTATCTCAACCAGTTTGACTTCCTGTACAATGCTGTCGGTATCAAGACTGCNGCNCATGTGTANTTTGANAAGGATCCCGCCGACCTTAATATNGAGGAGGCTGCNACGCTTGTGGGTATGGTAAAAAATCCNGCNTACTACAACCCGGTGAGGCAGAANGAGCGCACACGTCTGCGCCGTAACACCGTCCTCGACCAGATGGTTAAGGCCGATAAGTTGTCGCGCNCCGANGCNGACTCGCTCAAGCAGTTACCGCTAACGCTCAACTTTAACCGTGTAGACCACAAGGACGGCCCCGCACCTTACTTNCGCGAAGAATTGCGCCGCATGCTNACGGCCCACAAGCCCGAGCGCTCAAAGTACATGGCATGGGAAGACCAGAAGTATGTCGACGACTCGATCGCCTGGGCCAACAATCCGCTCTTCGGCTGGATTGACAAAAATCCCAAGCCCGACGGTTCNTATTATGANATNTACACCGATGGTCTAAAGATATACACCACCATCGACTCGCGCATGCAGCAATATGCCGAAGATGCTGTTGAGGAACACATGAAACAGCTGCAGCGTGAATTCTTCCGCGAGAAACGCAATGTAAAGGGNGCNCCCTATACCACCAACCGCGAGGAGCTCTCTCAGAGCCAGCTCGACCGACTGATAGCCACCGCCATCAAGCAGAGCGACCGCTATCGTATAATGAAGAAGGCAGGCATCAGCGAAACCGACATCGAAAAGGCGTTCAATACGCCCGTCGACATGACCGTGTTCAGCTACGACGGCGGCATTGACACGTTGATGACTCCGCGCGACTCGATATTGTATCACAAACACTTCCTGCGCACGGGCATGATGTCAATGGATCCGCGCACAGGTCATGTCAAAGCCTATGTCGGCGGCCCNGACTTCAGCCACTTCCAGTATGACATGGTGTCGACAGGTCGCCGTCAGATTGGNTCGACCGTNAAGCCGTTCCTTTATACATACGCTATGGAGGAGGGATTCACCCCGTGTGATGAGATGTTGAACGACCAGCCTACGATTATCGACGAGTCGGGACGTCCCTGGTCGCCGCGCAACTCGGGCTCGGCCTGTGTTGGCGAGATGGTGACACTGAGATGGGCGCTGACCAACTCCAACAACTGGATTTCGGCGCGTCTTATGAGTCAGCTGTCGCCCCAGACGCTCGTCAGGACAATGCACAACTTCGGTATCACCAACAAGCTCGACCCGGTGATGTCGCTGTGTCTCGGCCCGTGCGACGTGTCGGTCAAGGAAATGGTAGGTGCATATACAGCATTCTCAAACCGCGGTATGCGAGTAGACCCTGTCTTTGTGACTGCCATAGCCGATGCTAACGGCAATGTGATTTCTGAATTTACACCCAGTCACACCGAGGTTATATCCGAGACTGCTTACTGGCGCATACTGTCGATGTTGCTCAATGTGGTCGATGGCGGTACCGGCAACCGACTGCGCCGGGCACCCTATGGCATCACGGCTCAGATGGGAGGCAAGACAGGTACGACCAACTCCAACTCGGACGGTTGGTTCATGGGATTCACCCCCGACCTTGTCACCGGCACATGGGTCGGAGGCGAGGAGCGCTATATTCACTTCAACTCTATGGCCAACGGTCAGGGCGCGGCTATGGCGCTCCCTATTTATGGTAAGTACATGACCCGTGTATATGCCGACCCGACGCTGCCTTACAATCAGAACTCAAAATTCAACTTCCCAGACAACATCGACCTGTGTGAGCGTGAGTTCTATGGAGAGTTTACTGATGAGGCTGAGGCTGCCGAGAGCATTCAGGGCGTATTTGATTAATTTATATTCTATATGATTTCAGTTGACGGACTGACCGTCGAGTTTGGCGGCACCACTCTCTTTAAAGACATATCGTTTGTAATCAATCCCAAGGACCGCATTGCCCTCATGGGCAAGAACGGTGCCGGCAAGAGCACGTTGCTCAAAATCTTGGCCGGCGTGCGCACGCCCACGCGAGGCTCGGTCTCGGTGCCCAAGGACTGTACGGTGTGCTATCTGCCCCAGCACATGATGACCAACGACGGCCGCACCGTCTTTGAAGAAGCATCTCAGGCGTTTGCCCATCTCAAGGAGATGGAGGCCGAAATTGACGCTATGAACAACGAGCTCGCTACGCGCACCGACTATGAGAGTGACTCATACATGGCTCTGATCGAGAAGGTGGCGACCGTCAGCGAGAAATTCTATGCCATCGACATGACTCACTTTGAGGAGGACGTCGAGAAAGCGCTGTTGGGACTCGGTTTTGAGCGCAGTGATTTCAATCGTCCCACGAGCGAGTTCTCGGGTGGCTGGCGTATGCGCATCGAGCTTGCCAAACTGTTGTTGCAGAACCCAGATGTGCTGCTGCTCGACGAGCCCACCAACCACCTCGACATCGAGTCGATAGGCTGGCTCGAGGATTTTATCATCAACAGCCCGATGGCGGTAGTTGTAATCAGTCACGACCGTCGCTTTATCGACAATATCACCACACGGACTATCGAGGTCACGCTCGGTCGCATCTATGATTACAAGGCTACCTACAGCCACTATCTTGAACTGCGAAAGGAGCGTCGTCAGCAACAGCAGAAACAGTTTGACGATCAGCAGAAACAGATAGCTGAGGCCAAGGAGTTTATCGAACGCTTCAAGGGTACATATTCAAAGACCTATCAGGTACAGAGCAAGGTAAAATGGCTTGAGAAACTCGAGATTGTAGAGGTCGATGAGGAAGATACATCGGCGCTGAGACTGAAATTCCCGCCTTGTCCGCGCAGTGGCAGTTATCCTGTAATTGCCGACGGGGTAGGCAAGAGCTATGACGGCGTGCCGGTGTTCTCCAACGCATCGTTCACAATCGAGCGAGGCGACAAAGTCGCATTTGCCGGTCGCAACGGCGAGGGTAAGTCGACAATGGTCAAGGCCATCATGAAAGAGATTACACATGACGGCACGCTAACACTCGGTCACAATGTCCAGATAGGCTACTTCGCCCAAAACAGCGCGTCGATGCTTGACGAGAACCTGACTGTATTCCAGACCATTGACGATATTGCCGTGGGTGACGCCCGACTTAAGGTGCGTGATCTGCTCGGCGCGTTCATGTTTGGCGGCGAAGAAAATCAGAAGAAGGTAAAGGTGCTTTCGGGTGGTGAGCGCGTGCGTTTGTGCATGATCAAACTGTTGCTCGAACCTATCAACCTGCTCATTCTCGACGAGCCCACCAATCACCTTGATTTGAAAACAAAGGATATTCTCAAGCAGGCGCTTCGTGACTTTGACGGTACGCTAATCGTTGTCAGCCATGACCGTGACTTCCTTGACGGATTGGTGTCTAAAGTCTATGAATTTGGCGGCGGACGTGTACGAGAACACTTGTGTGGTATCAACGAATTTCTTGAGAAAAAGAAGGCCGAGGCCCTATCATAAGACTATATTAGCAATTTTTATTAAAAATGTGTTATAATAGGTGAAAAGTGTGGATAAAATTGCTTAACTTTGGGGACAATTTGGCAGTAACCACTAATTGTTGTACTAAGGTAATCAATTAATCTACTCACATTATAACACAATTTTATGAAGAAAAGTCTTTTCGTCAAGACTCTCATAGGTTTGCCGGTAGCATCGTTTATGATGACGGGGTGCGTTGACAATGCCTATGACTTGGAGAACATCAACACCGATGTTGAGGTGAAGGTAAACGACCTTGTTGTTCCGATCAACCTTGACGCCATCACATTGTCAAACGCGTTTGACCTTGATGAGGGTAGTGTAATCAAGGAACTCAATGGCGAGTATGCAGTTGTAGTTGACGGCAACTTCCACAGTGATCCGATTAACATCAATCCCGTAGTTATTAACCCTGGAGCAGTTAATCCCATCGAGACTACCGTCTACAAATTTGATGGTATCCCCGGCGTACCTTCGATTCCTGTCGAGGGTCGTGCGGTTGCTTATGAGATTACCGAGGCCGTGACCGCATTCTCGTTCGGTAGCAATACAGTCGACAGCTCTATTCGTGACCTGCATAATATCAAGGGCTCATGGGACATCACTCTCAATCTGATGCTTTCTGACCTTAACAATGCATTCGACTATATCGAATTCCAGCAGCTCAAGCTTTCGCTTCCTGCCGGAATGCATGTGTCAAATTATCCGTGCAACAATGGCATTGTCGAACTGGGTACCGTTAAAGTCAATGTCGGACAGGTTTCGGCTATCAACCTTGCTGTTGATGTGATTGATTTTACACAATTCTCGGCCAACGACTACACTTTCACTCCCGGCACCGAGGGTGCTAACAATGGTAGCGTCCAGTTTGACGGCAAGGTTGGTGTTAAGTCAGGTTACGTACTCGGTGTTCTCAATCCCGTTGTTCTCACCGAGCCTCAGCTTGTCAAACTTACAATTACGCCCAAACTCAATGCTATTAATGTAAAATCGATTTCCGGTAATGTTAAGTATGATATCGATGGCTTCAATGTAGCCAATGTTACTCTCGACGATCTCCCCGACATGCTTCGCCAGGAGGGTACGGATGTTACATTAGCCAATCCTCAGCTCTATCTCTCAATCAATAACCCTATGGCCGACTATGGTCTGACAGCTTCTTCGGGACTTACCCTCGAGTCTTATAAGTACGGCAGCGACGATCCTGTAAAGGTATGCTCGCTCGATGCCGGTTCGCTCATCAAGATCGATACCGACAAGGGTATTAACGGCCCCTATCACTTCTGCCTTTCGCCCACTAACCCCTCAAACTATTATGAGGGTTATGCCGGAGCCGATTTTGTAGGCTTCAAATCGCTGGGCAATATATTGAGCGGCGCGGGCTTGCCCGACTATGTCAAGGTTACATTTGATGCTCCACATGCCGGCCCTGATAATGTCACCGACTTTGTCCTCGGCAGCGACCTGCAGAGTGTCGACGGTAACTATACACTCTATGCTCCCCTCGAACTGGGTGTCGGTTCGGTAATCGTGTACGAGGAAGACGAGGACGGTTGGGACGACGAGACCATACGTAAAATCACCATCAATATTCTCAAGGTCGAGGCTACTGTCAAAAACACTCTCCCTGTCGACATTGTCGTGTCGGGTACACCCTTAGGCGTAGACGGCAAACCCTGTATCGACCCCAATACCAAGCAGCCCGTGCGTCTTGACGGTCTGACAATTGCAGCCGGAACAACCGCTCCCGTTGAACTTAAATCGTCAGGTACAATCGTAGGTATCGACGGCATACGTTATACGGCCACATGTCGTGTAACCCAGGCCGGTCAGACACTCAAGCCCTCATCACCCATCGAGCTCACCAACATCAAGGTCACCGTGGGTGGTTCATATCGCGATACACTCTAACTTATATATTTAACTCATTTTTCAGATATAGAAAATCATGAAACATTATATCACACGGTTGGGTGTATCGGCTATGGCTCTGATGTCTATGGCCGGCGTGTATGCCCAAAGCCTTCAATCCGGTTATTTTGACTCAAACTACCTGTATCGTTTCCAGGCCAACCCGGCTATGGGCAATAACAGCGGCTTCGTATCAATGCCCGGTTTAGGCAATCTCAACCTCTCGACCAACGGTACTATTGGTCTCAATCACATATTCTATAATGTAAACGGCGAGACTACAACGTTGCTCAACCCCAACATCTCGGCTTCGGAGGCTCTCGGCGGCATGAAAGATCACTCACGCATCGGTATCGACGTGCGCGAGACTATCCTCGCTGTCGGTTTCAAGGGCTTCAAAGGTTACAACACCTTTTCTATCAGCGCCCGCTCATCAGCTTCAATAGGTCTGCCCAAAGAGATAGTACGTCTTGCCAAGGAAGGTATCTCAAACGACACCTACGACCTGGCCAATCTTGGCGGTACAGGCCGTGCATGGGCCGAGGTTGCCTTGAACCACTCTCATCAGATCAACTCACAGTTGCGCATCGGTGCGACACTTAAAGTGCTCGTCGGTGTCGGCAGCTTCGATGCCCATGTAAATACAGCCAACCTGCGACTCGACAAGGATAGCTACAAAGGCGAGGTCGATGCCGAGATGCACGCCAGCCTCAAAAACTTCACTTGGGAAACTGATTACAATGACCGCACGAAACGTCACTATGTCAACGGTGCCAATCTTGACGAATTTGGCCCGATAAACGGTTTCGGCGGCGCTATTGACCTCGGTGCTGTCTATACGCTCAACCCCGACTGGGAGTTCTCGCTCGCTTTCACCGACCTTGGTTTCATTCAGTGGAACAACGACGTGACTGCCACAACCAATGGTCTGCAGGAGGTTGACACCGACGCACTGATATTCAACGTTGACAACAACGACTCTTGGGACAAATTCCGCGACAACCTGTCGATGCTCTATGAACTTGACGATGCCGGCGACCAAGGCACACGCATCACAGGCATCGGAGCTACTATGACTGCCGGTGCGCAGTACTCGCTGCCCGTGTACCGTCGTCTCAAATTCGGACTTATGAACACAACGCGCATCAACGGCGACTTCTCGTGGACTGAGTTCCGCCTGTCGGCCGACGTTCAGCCCGTAAAGTGTTTCTCGGCAGGTGTCAATATCGCCGAGGGTACATTCGGTTTCAAGTTCGGCGGCATAATCAACATCAAGGCACCCGGCTTCAACCTGTTCGTTGCGACCGATTGCATTCCCGGCAAGCTCGCCAAGCAGTATGCTCCGCTCAATTCAAATCTCAATGTAAACTTTGGTCTCAACTTCCCCTTCTGAAGACTGAATACGTAGATACAAAAAAATGTCCGAGCAAATAGCCCGGACATTTTTTGTATCCCCGTGGGGAGTCGAACCCCAATCGTTGGAACCGGAATCCAATATTCTATCCATTGAACTACGGAGACATTAAGTATTATCGATGCTGCAAAGTTAGCAAATTTTTTCTTAATACAGCTTATTTAGCTGTTAACTTTTCAGCCCGAAACAATCTTTGACTGCCGCGCGTATGCGTGCTGCGGCCTCGCCGTCCTCGCGTAGAAGTCGAAGTATGTACTCGACATAGGCTCCCTTGCCGTTGAGTCCGAGCAATCCCGATATATTGCTGCCCGGTAGCATAGACTTGCGATTGAACACGCGCAGCACGCCTCGGTAGTCTCGATTGTCAATATAGTTCTTGAACAGTCTGACGAGCTCGTCGTAGTGCTTTCGCGGTGCAATCTCGTCAACCAGACCCGATATATGTTTTTCGAGGTCATCGATTGTTGTGAAACGTCCGTCGATACGATACTCGACCGTGCGTTTGACCTTGTGGCGTGTGTGCATCAGCGCCTGCTGGCGATACTCGGCGGCAAACATCTTGATTACGCGGCTTTTGACCTGTTCGGCAACTTTGTTCTCGTTGCGGCCTCGTGCTGTTGCGGCTGCGCGCACTACCTCCTCGATGAGCAGCACGTTTTCAATTTCGGCAACGTCTGGCACAAGTATGTTTTTGCGCCTCAGATATTCTACCTCATTCACGTCACGGCGGTCTCGGTCAACAATACCCATCGACACCATGTGATGGAACGAGTTGAGATCGTTGAACGTGCGCGTCGACTCAATCACCTTGTCACAGCTTCCGAGCGAGCGCACGGTATAGTCTTTAAATATCAGTGGATACAGGCGGGCATCAATCGAGTGTACGGCGTCACCTTCAATGAACAGTACCGGCTTGCGGGCACCCATGATGGCCATGTACATTTCGTCGCCCAGCGGTGAGCCGGGAGGCATTACCGAGTATTCCCATGCCACCTGTTCGGGATCGTAGTTTTTGACCCACACTGTCGCCGCACCCTGACGCGACGATGCAAACTCCAGGTCGTGGGTAGTATAGACCATAGTGCAGTCGGGCCGCATCAGCTCGAGCCTGTTCCATAGCGACGTCATCACCGTCGGGTGCAGGAACATCTCGGGGCTGTCGACCAGAATGACACTGTGCGTGGGGGCGTAAAGCATTGCACCGATGAGGTAAAGCACAGCGCGTTCGCCGTCACTCAGTCGCGAGGCATTATAGCGGTCGTCGGCTCCGTTGCGTTCAAACACCAGCCGGTCGGCCTCAATCAGCATCTTGTTGCCCGGATACACCTCCTGCCACATTTCAATGAGCCTGTCGAGGCGCGTGCGCTTCAGGTCGGCCGTACCTCCGGCCGCCCGCGACATCTTGTAGGCCAGCAGGCTTTTGATCTCGTCGTGCAGCATAAGTGCCATCAGCCGTTCAAACTCGGTCTCGCCCTTCTCGCCGCCGTGCACGTATAGCGCATCGAGTGCCGAAACCTTGACTGCACGGTCGCCGAGCTCGCGGGCGAGAGCTGCCGAAAATCTCGACTTGCCGCTACCGTTGGCACCGATTATAACCAGTGAGCGGGCACACAGGGGCACCTCATGCCTGCCGCCGTCAATATTTTTAGGTAACTTGAAATTTATCGTCATACAAATAAGCAGTTCGTTCCTCAAAGTTATAAAATTTCTGCCATCGCGAACTTAATATATCAGAATATTTTGTGTAGATTTGCATAAACCATTCACAGATACTATGACTGATCGAATAATACCATCAATGATTACCGAGTTGGCCGAGGACGACATCTTTGTCTTTGGCAGCAATCTGCAAGGTCAGCACTACGGAGGCGCAGCCCGTACGGCTCATAACAAATTTGGAGCAGAGTGGGGTGTAGGTGTCGGCCCGACAGGACGCACTTATGCTATACCTACAATGCACGGTGGCGTTGACGACATCAGGCCATATGTCGATCAATTTGCCGAGTATGCCGCCGCCCATACCGACAAGCGTTTTCTTGTAACGCGAATAGGGTGTGGCATCGCCGGATTTGCTGACGAAGAGATTGCGCCTCTGTTTGCCAACGCCTATAAACTGCCCAATGTCTACATACCCCGCGAGTGGTTGCCGATTCTCCCCAATTTAGGTTAATCTCAAATGAAAACATATATAATAAACCAGTTTAGAAAGATTTCATCGATAAATAAAAAGCTCGATGTTGTCTCGATCTTAAAGAACAACATGTGGCTTGTGTTTGATGATAATGTCGATAAAACTGAGAAATTTGTGTTTATGGATAAGGATAAGCTCTTGATTGCGGTCAATGGTGTCACGTCCTATTCCACCTGGCAGTATTTGGCGGTAAGCTCGTCGATTATAATCGACGATAAATTAAATAATTACCTATTGAATGTTGTCGCCTGTGATGAAAATATTGTCGTGCTTAACCTTGATGGAACACTGCAATATTGTTTTCTATT
Source organism: Bacteroides sp. (assembly GCA_014802385.1). Classification (GTDB taxonomy): domain Bacteria; phylum Bacteroidota; class Bacteroidia; order Bacteroidales; family Muribaculaceae; genus JAAVFS01. Next base: position 63,530 of record JAAVCJ010000003.1, on the reverse strand, counting down.
GAATACTAACGGAAATGTATGGGCTGAATGTGATTATTCTGCTATTCAATGGTACCTTTTTCGTAAATGTAATATTGATATCCTGTCTGATGAACAACGTAATGAGTATAAGAAAAACCATGAAATTCAGATAAATGAACAGTGGAAAGCTAAACAATCTCGTAATGTGACGATTGTAGTTTTCTCTACATGGGCTCTTGTGATAACAATGGTACTTCTTCTATTACTAAATAAGTGATTTGGACGGGTAAAAAAATGGGTAAAAGGCTTGTTTTACAAAAAAAAGTGTTACTTTTGTAAAAAATTGGATAACGATGGCTGCCGACCTACAGCATTTAGTTGAAACACTCAAGAGCAAGCACCAACAGCTCACCGAGCGATATTTGTTGGCCTGTTCTCAGCGCGACAGCGCTTTGAAGAGGGTTGCCGACCTTGAGTACACGGTCAAGCAGCAGCAAAACGAGGTTGAGCGCCTGTCTCAACAGGTGGAGTTTCTCACAATCGTGTCGACTGCGATGCCCGACCGTGACGATATTGACAAAAGTCGCGCCCTCCTATCCGGTTTAGTGCGGGAGATCGACAAGTGCATCAACGATTTAACCGACTGATGCAATGAATGATAAACTGAACATAACAATTAGAATAGCTAATCAGCCTCCCATTCCGCTGACTATAAAACGAGATGAGGAGGAACTCATACGACAGGCCGAGAGTAACGTCAACCGCCTGTGGGCTACATGGAGCGAACGGTTCAATACCAGTCCTGAGGCCATATTGGCGATGGTCGCATTCCAGTTTGCCAAGTTGCACGCCGCGATAAGCGCCGAGCAGTCAAAGTCAGTTGCGGCTCTTAAAGAGCTCAACGACGACATAGACCGTTTGCTTGCCGAGGGAAGTGGTGATTCGGACGCCGTGTCCAAATAAGCTACACACCGGGCTATCAATTGTTATTTGTGAAGTAGGCTCATCTCACTCACAGCACGTCAATGAGAACATTGACACCGATGCCGTGGGCGACAAACTTGTTTTTAGAATCATATATATAACAACCTGCACTGTCCGGCCGGGGTAAACTCTCGCTCCTCGCCTACCGACGGTGCAAATTTTTTTTATTAAACCAATGGTTAACATCTTAACAGTTGTAATCGTGGCCTGTGTCGCTCTTTTGATNGGAGCGCTCGTGACTGCCTTTGTGCAGAAGTCAATNGCACGCNGCCGCGCAAAGTTAATAATTGAAGAAGCTCAACGCGATGCCGAGTCGCTGAAGAAGGAGAAACTCATGGAGGCCCGTGAGGAGGAACTCAAAATCAAGAACGAGGCCGAGCGTCAGGCCAATCAGCGCCTGTCAAAGATTCAGTCGTCTGAGGCTAAACTNAANCAGCGCGAACTGCAGCTCAACCAGCAGCAGAGCGANAACCAGCGCACACGCAACGAACTCGAGACNACCCGNACTAATCTTGAGGCCCAGCAGACAATGCTCGATGCCAAGAAAGATGAAGTCGAGCGTCTGAAACGCAGCGCCCAGGACGCCCTGGAGCATATCTCGGGACTGTCGTCTGAGGAGGCTAAGGAACGTCTCATCGAGTCGCTCAAGGACGAGGCCAAGACTGCCGCNGCCAGCTACATCAACGATATCATGGACGAGGCCAAGATGACGGCCAANAAGGAGGCCAAACGCATCGTCGTNCAGTCAATACAGCGTGTGGCTACCGAGACTGCCATCGAGAACTCGGTCACCGTGTTCCACATCGACTCAGACGAGATAAAGGGCCGCATCATCGGTCGTGAAGGCCGCAATATACGCGCTCTCGAGGCCGCTACCGGCATTGAAATCATAGTNGACGATACNCCCGAGGCTATCGTACTCTCGGGCTTTGACCCCGTGCGCCGCGAGATTGCCCGNCTGGCNCTTCACCAGCTNGTGGCNGACGGTCGTATTCACCCTGCCCGNATCGAGGAGGTTGTCAACAAGGTGCGCAAGCAAATNGAGGAGGAGATTGTCGAGACCGGCAAACGTACTGCCATCGACCTCGGTATCCACGGTCTGCACCCCGACCTCATACGTATGATNGGTAANATGAAATACCGTTCGAGCTANGGNCANAACCTGTTGCAGCACGCCCGCGANACCGCCAATCTTTGTGCCATCATGGCATCTGAGCTTGGACTCAATCCCAAGAAGGCCCGCCGCGCCGGCCTGTTGCATGATATAGGCAAAGTGCCCGACGAGGAGCCCGAANTGCCCCACGCANTGCTTGGCATGAAGCTGGCCGAGAAATACAANGAGAAACCNGAGATATGCAATGCCATCGGTGCNCACCACGANGAGATTGAGCAGACAACCCTGCTCGCACCCATNGTTCAGGTGTGTGACGCCATTTCAGGTGCACGTCCCGGAGCACGCCGCGAGATTGTCGAGGCCTACATCAAGCGTCTNAACGACCTCGAGCAGCTCGCCCTNTCTTATCCCGGNGTTATCAAGACCTATGCTATCCAGGCAGGCCGTGAGCTCCGCGTCATTGTCGGTGCCGACAAGATTGACGACGTCGAGACCGAGAACCTNTCGGCCGAGATTGCACGCCGCATTCAGGACGAGATGACCTATCCCGGACAGGTCAAGATTACCGTTATACGTGAGACCCGCGCTGTTAGCTTCGCTAAATAATCATGGCTGAGGATAAAGATTTAAANATAACACCGGGCGCTGACACGGCTGCCGACTCGGGCATCAATGGTGNNGAGGAGTCGAAGCAGGGCGGTAAGTGCGGCNGTTGTTGCAAGCGTGGCGACGGCCCTCGNGGCAAGCTNCACTGCTTCAACTATCTGGCNGACGTCCCCGGTGGNTATGCCGACGATGACATGGTCGAAGTCCAGTTCAAGAACACCCGCAAGGGCTATTTCAAGAACTCNACCAACATCGACCTNGCNATTGGCGACATGGTTGCCGTCGAGGCCTCGCCNGGTCACGACATNGGNCANGTGACNNTGACCGGCGCACTCGTGCGNCTNCAGATGCGCAAAGCCAACATCAAACCCGATGCCGAGGTTAAGCGCATCTTCCGCAAGGCACGTCCCAANGATCTNGAGAAATATGAGGAAGCCCGCGCCCGCGAGAACGACACCATGATACGTTCACGCAAGATTGCCGAGAGCCTCAANCTCAANATGAAAATTGGCGACGTCGAGTATCAGGGTGACGGCAACAAGGCTATATTCTATTATATAGCCGACGAGCGTGTCGACTTCCGTCAGCTCATCAAGATATTGGCCGATACGTTCAAGGTGCGNATCGAAATGAAACAGATCGGTGCCCGTCAGGAAGCNGGCCGCATAGGCGGTATCGGCCCGTGCGGACGCCCGCTGTGCTGCTCGTCGTGGATGACCAACTTTGTGTCGGTCGCTACCAGNGCGGCACGTTTCCAGGACATCTCGCTCAATCCCCANAAGCTCGCCGGACAGTGTGCCAANCTCAAATGTTGTCTCAACTTTGAGGTTGACACCTATGTCGAGAGTCTCAAGAGACTGCCCGAGAAGAATGTGCGNCTCGAGACTGCCGACAGCACCTACTATCACTTCAAGACCGACGTATTCAAGCGCGAGATAACATATTCGACCGACAAGAATATTCCCGCCAANCTCGTGACTATAAGCGCAGGCCGTGCCTTCGAGATTATAGCCATGAACAAGGCGGGTGAGAAGCCGCTGCAGTTGCAGCCCGANGGTACCCCCGACAAGAACGAGAAGAAGTACAACGACATTCTCGATCAGAACAACCTGAACCGTTTCGACAACAAAAAGAAGAAAAAACGCCGCAGCGGTCAGGGTGGAGGCAATCCCGATAAGGCCGGTGGTGACAACAAGCCCCGCAACAACGACCGTCAGGGTGGNGGAGAGCGACAGGAACGCAAGCCGCGTACCGACCGACAGCAGCCCCGCCGCCAGGAAGGTCAGCGACCCGAGGGTGGTGAACGCAAGGGTCAACAGGGGCAGCGCCCACGTCGCGACAACAACCGCCAGCCCCAGCAGGGCAATGACCAGCAGTCGACACAGCGTCCTGACAAGCCATCACAACCCGAACAATGAACAGGATACTCAACGCTTGTCTGATGATATTGATACTTGTAGCCACCGTTTCGTCATGTNCCGGTGGCTATAAGTATTCTGACTATNGCGAAGTGGCCCCGACAGGTTGGCCCTACGGTGAGCGCTTCGACTANATCGTCACCGGCCGCGACAGTNTGATNACCGGCACGCTGATGGTGTCGCTGACCCACGACAACAGCTATGAGTACAGCAACATCTGGCTCGAGGTCACTGTCCCTGTCGACNGCTCGCTCACGGTCGATACNGTCAACGTCACGTTGTGTGACCCGTACGGCAACTGGTATGGTAACGGCATGCCCGGNCACTATCAGTTCACCGATACGCTCCTCGNCCGNNCCCTGACGCTTGCCGACAGCAGTCGCATAAGNGTCCGNCACATCATGCGTGTCGACACGCTCCGTGGCATNAGTCAGGTNGGCATCAGCGTTGAGCCTGTAAAATAAAATTCTCAAGCAATGAAATACGACTCGTTGATATTTGATATGGACGGTACACTGTGGGACGCCGTCGACTCGTATGTCGAGGTNTGGAACACCACGTCGCGCGAGCTTGGCATCGACCGTCTCGTTACGCGTGACGACCTNTTGCGCTACATGGGTAAGACAATNGATGTCATATACTCGGCNCTCATGGACGGTGTCGACATAGACCCCGATGTATACCTCGAGCGCCTTGACTACAACGAGAGTCTGCTTATGCCGCGTCTTGGCGGCCGACTCTATCCCGGTGTCGCCGACGGCATACGCCGGCTCGCATCGCGCTATCGCCTGTTTATGGTCAGCAACTGTGGTCGTGACGGTCTGCACAACATGTTGAGTTTCTGCAATCTTGCCGACTGTTTTGAAGGAACGCTCACCCACGGCGAGACNGGCCGCGGCAAAGACTATAATATTGCCGAGGTCGTNCGCACATTTGATCTGCATAATCCGTTATATATAGGTGACACNCAGGGTGACAGTGACGCGGCCCATGCCGCCGGTGTCGATATGTGCCATGTGACATGGGGTTTCGGCTCATGCCGCNATGCCGCGCTATCGTTCGACACTTTTCCGGCCATGACCACGNCCCTCATGGACTGATAGGTGTCGGTATAGACATAAAACATAGATTATGAAACAACTTTTACTGCTCACTGACAGCGAACAACAACTGCGCGTAGCACGTGTTACCGAATGTATGCGTGCTGATGGCGTTGAGGCTGTACTTCTGGCCGACAATGCCTCAAAATACTATATAACCGGACGTGTATTCTNGGGNTACGTCTACATCACNGTCGACGGTCAGGTNGTGTGTGCCGTTCAGCGCCCNGTCGAACTCGANGGCCCCAATGTGGTCTACATACGTAAACCCGAAGAGCTGCCCGGCGTGTTGCCGAGCCTCCCCGCCACTGTCGGTCTCGAGCTTGATACCATGTCGTGGAGCAACGTCACGCGCATGGTCAAGGCTCTCGGCATCGGCGCACCGGCCAATGCGTCGGCCATCATGCGGGTGGCCCGCTCCATCAAGACACCGGCCGAGGTTGAACTCATTACCGAGTCGGGCATACGNCAGGATCGCGTTTACCGCCGCATACCTCACCTTTACACCGAAGGCATGACCGACATTGAGCTGCAGGTTGAGATTGAACGCACATCGCGACTTGAAGGCTGTCTCGGTCAGTTCCGCATCAGCGGTGACTCGATGGAACTGTTCATGGGCAATATCATCGCCGGTGATAATGCCGATGCACCCAGTCCCTATGACTTCGCTATGGGCGGNGCCGGAATGAANCCCTCCCTGCCGGTGGGAGCCAACGGTACTGAAATCAAGCCCGGTAACACGGTTATGGTCGATGTCAACGGCAATTATACAGGCTATATGACCGATATGACGCGCGTGTTCTCGCTCGGAGATATTGCGCCCGAGGCCATCAAGGCTCACGAGTGTTCGCGCCGCATACACCGCGAGCTGTGTGCTATGGGTGTACCCGGCTGTCTGGCCAAGGACTTGTATGAACGTGCTGTCACTATCGCCGATGAGGAGGGTCTCAAAGACTACTTCATGGGCCACCGCCAACATGCGCGCTTCATAGGTCACGGTCTCGGCATCGAGATTAACGAGCTGCCTGTAATAGCTCCCCGCAGCCGTGACATCATCACCCCGGGCCAGGTAATTGCCCTCGAACCTAAGTTTGTGATTCCGCACACAGGCGCTGTGGGCATCGAGAATACATATCATGTTACAGCCGACGGCTGGAAATGTCTCACCAACTCTCCCGAAGAAATTATATCACTCTGATGAATTTAGCCGACAAGATTGACCGTAAGGTATTCCGACACGTCGGGTCGGTAGCCGATGCACTGTGCCGCGAATGTTATGTTGTAGGCGGATACGTGCGTGACCTCTTTCTCGACCGTGGTTCCAAGGATATCGACTTTGTGTCGGTGGGCAGCGGCATTGAGGTTGCACAGGCCGTGACAGCCACTCTGGGCAAAGGTGCCCGGCTGTCGGTGTTCCGCAACTTCGGCACTGCCTCGATACACTATCGCGGCGAGGAATTTGAATTTGTAGGTGCGCGCCGCGAGTCATATCGCCGTGACAGCCGCAAACCTATTGTCGAGGACGGTACGCTCACCGACGACCTGTCGCGNCGTGACCTGACNATCAACGCTATGGCCATATCGGTCAATAANGATACATTTGGCGACCTTATCGACATGTTCAACGGTCTTGACGACCTNCGCAACGGACTGATACGCACTCCGCTCGACCCCGACATCACGTTCAGNGACGACCCGCTGCGCATGATGCGTGCCGTNCGTTTCGCCACNCAACTGCAGTTCACTATCGTACCCGAGACATTTGAGGCCATAAAGCGCAATGCTTACAGGCTCGAGATAATCTCGCGCGAGCGCATCGTTGACGAACTGATGAAGATAATGAAGTCGCCGCGNCCGTCGGTTGGTTGGCGTCTGCTGTCCGATACCGGCCTGTTGCCGCTCATATTGCCCGAACTCGAGGCTATGCACGGCGTGCAGGTAGTCAGGGGGCGCGGACACAAAGACAACTTTGACCANACACTCCAGGTGCTTGATAATGTNGCGGCNGCGAGCGACAATGTNTGGCTNAGATGGGCNGCGCTGTTTCACGACATCGCCAAGCCGGTGACNAAGCGATGGGACGAGGCCACNGGCTGGACATTCCACAACCACAATTATATCGGAGCCAAAATGCTCCCGAAGATATTCAGACGCATGAAGATGCCGATGGACGATAAGCTGAAGTATGTGCAACAGCTTGTCGAACTGCACATGCGCCCCATCGCCCTTGTCGAGGACACTGTCACCGACTCGGCTGTGCGTCGTCTGCTGGTNGATGNCGGNGAACATATCGAAGACTTGATGACGCTGTGCCGCGCCGACATCACATCTAAAAACAAGGATAAGGTAGCNCGACATCTTGAAAACTTTGCTCATGTNAAGCAGAAGATGGCCGAGCTTGAGGAACGCGACCGTCTGCGTTGCTGGCAGCCACCTATCGACGGCAATTTCATCATGGAGACATTNGGTCTGCGTCAGGGACGTGAGGTCGGTCTCATCAAGGAGTTTGTGCGNGAGGCGATGNTGTCGTCCGACGACCCCAATGATCGCGAGCTTGCATGCCGTCTGATGATAGAACGCGGCGCCGAGCTCGGATTTACACCTGTCACCAATCCTATTTAACCATCANCAATCAATCATTACCNGTGTACTACTTAACCAAACGCATAGAAATATCAGGAAGCCATCGTCTGGAGCTCCCATACGAGAGCAAGTGCACACGCACACATGGNCACAACTGGATTATCACCGTTCACTGTCGTGCCAAGGAGCTGACTCCCCACGGCATGGTGACCGATTTTACGCATATCAAGACAATGATTACCGAGACGCTCGACCATCAGGACTTCAANGAGGTNCTTGACTTCAATCCCACGGCCGAGAATATCGCCCACTGGATATGTGGTCTCGTNCCCAACTGTTACCGTGTTGATGTGCAGGAGAGCGAGGGTAATATAGCATCGTACGAGATTGACTGATATGACACNANTGGCAGTCAACGAGATATTCTACTCGCTGCAGGGCGAAGGCTATCACACNGGCACGCCGGCGGTCTTTGTAAGATTGTCGGGGTGTAATCTCAAGTGTGATTTTTGTGATACTGACCACTCNCGGTCGGTCATGATGACNGTTGGCGATATTGTCGACGAAGTGTCAAAGTACCCGGCCAAAACNGTTATTCTGACCGGCGGTGAACCGTCACTGCAGCCGATAGGCGAACTCGTCGACATGCTCCACGAGGCCGGTCGCCGTGTTCACATCGAGACCAATGGNACGCGCCCTCTGCCCNATGGCATAGACTGGGTGACATGCTCCCCCAAGCCTGACTCACGGCTCGCGCTAACACGTTGTGACGAGTTGAAGGTNGTTTATACCGGCCAGGACGTTGAGGCTATCGCGGCCGGCATCGAAGCTACCCACCGCTATCTCCAGCCCTGTTCGGGCCTAAACACAGCCGAGGTCGTCGACTACTTGCTCGCTCACCCACATTGGCGTCTGTCGTTGCAGACCCATAAGATTATCGACATTCGTTAAGACGGCATTGTGTGGCCGCGCTCAGTGCGGCGGTAAAGTATAAACAGCAGCACGCAGCCAATGAATACGAGCGGTACGCCCACGAGTGCCGGAGCGGTATAGCCATATCCGCGAGCAATTACCGAGCCACCTATACCGGCTGCTATGGCGTTACCCGCGTTGTAGGCTATCTGGATAAGTGCTGCACCAAGCATTTCGCCACCGCGCGAGTAAACTACAATCGACGATTGCAGTGGGCTGCCGGGGCCGAACAATATCGCCGTTCCAAGTACCATCAGTATGACTGCCAACACGCGGTCGGCGGCAAAGAAGTAGAAAAGTATAAGAACCACNATGCCGAGCGCCTGTACTGTCGAGGCAACTATCGACGGCTTGAAGTGAACTGCCAACTGGCCGCACACGAGGTTGCCGAGAAACATTCCGAGGCCTGCAAGTATCATTATCCAAGACATGTCGGCNGCNGTGAAGTGGGCGACATGCACCATCTGCGGGTCGATGTAGCTGTACCAGCAATACAGGCCGATNTGGCCGAACAGCACACCGCCAAAAATGAGCCACGGTGGTAATGTGCCGAGGAATTTGAATTGCCCCCAGAACCCCACATCTTTAAGCCCCTGTACCTGAGGTACCCACAGGCGTATCAATAGGAATGTCAGCACTCCGGCGGCNGATACTATTGCGAACGCCATGCGCCACGAGACGGTATTGGTGATGAAAGTCGCCAACGGNACACCCATCAGCGTCGCTACCGTCATGCCGGCTATCATAAGNGATACNGAGGCTGCCTCTTTTCCTGGTTCTGATAGTCGACGGGCTACAATGGCACCGACACCGAAATATGCACCATGAGGCAGACCCGAAATAAATCGCGCCNCCCACATCGTGCCATAATTCGGGGCAAGCGTCATGAGCAGATTGCCTAATGCTATCAAGGCGGCCAAGAATAGCATGAGTCGCTTCAATGGCTGGCGTCGGGCAAACAGCAGGCATGGTGCGCCACAGCANACGCCGGTGGCATAGGCCGTAATCAGTCCGCCGGCTTTNGACACTGATATGTCGAGGTTTGATGCGAGCTTACCTAATATTCCCATCATCGAAAACTCGGCCATGCCTAACGCGAAAGTTCCCAATGCGAGCGCAAACAATGCTTTTTTCATGTTGAAATTATAAATCTATACAAATTGAAAACCGGGTGCAAAATTACTAAATTTTTCACACCCGGCTTATAAGTTTANTTAGANAGNAGTNTTTTAGAATGAAAATTTAACCATGAGATTGATACGGTTAGCAACACTACTCTCGAGGTCGACATTCTTGCGGGTGCCGTGCAGATATTCGGCACCGAGTTGCAAGTCTTTGACGGGNGAGTAGAATNCGTTGGCGACTATGTAGTTGCCGCGGCNGTAGGTGTCGCCACCCAACTGGGTCTGGTCGTACAGGCGGTTGAAGCTGTAGGCTGCCGATACAAACAGTCGGTTGGTGATNTTGTAGCGTGCGCCTCCAACAACGCTGACAGTGCGCGGTGCTATCATTTTGCCGGGATCGGTTGCTGAACCTACGAGGTCAAANCCTGTTCCGTCGAGGTCATTTATNTAGTGNGCGATACCGCGACCGTATGCTCCCTGATAGAAAATNTTGACTTTGCGCTGTATGTTAAACAGTCCGCTCAGTTCGAGGCCATATCCCNTCTGGTGTGTNTTGTGATTTTCAATGAGATTGCGGTAACCGAGGTTGCGTATCATGCCCGATGCTCTGACATGGCTGCCTGTTCCCCACGAATANTGTACATAGATAGGAATGTCGGGCCACGANTGGTGGAGCATTACCTCCTGATCGTCATATGGTGTTACTGTCGATTTGGCACTCTCGGCCGATATNGCNANNGNCCAATGGCTGTTAAAGTCTANACGNTAACGCANCANNACGTTTTTGCAACCTACCTGACCGGCGGGGCCTTTGTAGTCGATGACGGGAGCGTTGGCNGACACNTCGCTGAACGTACTGTTGGCAAGACCCATNGTTACNTTGCCAATGCTGACGTATGCCTGGTCNAGTGTNANTCCGTAACCGCCGTTATCNCCCGAAAAATTAGTCTGAAAATAAGCAGTCAATGCTCCGACTCTGGTGTGGCGCACCANTTTNAGNAANATNGTNCTGCGNGANACGTCNGCNGCCATGCTCGAGCGCTGTGTNGGTAAGCCGGGTACGGGNATCTGATAGGGTATGAAATTGTTGTTGTTGATTGAGCCCTTGAAGTCTCCCATAGCTACNCCCTCGACATAGCCACCGATACCGAGCAGTGAGTTACCCTCTTTATCGATGATGAGGTAGCGNGGTATGTCGGGATCATGGAAACTAAGGTCACGTGTATCAAGCAGTACGTTCAGCACCTGAGAGTGAACCTGTCGGCGGTCGCCGTTGAGTACGATTGATGTTTCGGGTAATTGTCCCATTTCTTCGTCGTCATGACNTGCTGACGTCGATTGATCCTGAGCTGCAGCGCTGAGTGTGGTTGCGANAGCCGCCCAAACCGGTAGTGTACGTGTGAATCTCATAAAGCAGGTGAATAAATAGTTGTTTGCANTATAACAATGTGGNGCNNANAAANGTTGAGTCTCTAAAGTAATTAAAACATAAGCTAAATGAATTTAAACNGCAAAACCAATGGCTTGAACACGGCGTTTTATTGGCAAACGAACGAGAAATAATCGAACTAAAAACTAATAATACTATGGACCGTGTCATAAAACTATCAGATCTGCGCGAGGCCGTCAATGAGGCCTACGAGAAATTNAAGAGTGTAAAAGAAGGAAGCGTTGACGAACGTGTGCAAGGTGTCGATGAAGAGGCATTCGGCATTACGGTAGCACTCGNCGACGGTACAGTGATTAATAAAGGTGATACCGAGACTCCGTTTGTAATGGGTCAGATTTCGAAGGTTCCTGTAACGACATTGCGTGTCGAGCAGAAAGCTGCCGAGATGGCTGCTAAGGCCGCCAAGGGCGAGGCTTGTTGTAGTTNTCACGTTAAAGCCAACGGTGAGAAACCTGCCAAACCCGCCATTCCGTTTGGTGCCAAGGGTATCAAGGCTATCAGCAAACTTCAGCCTCAGGGNGATCCCGACTCAAAGTGGAACTTTATCGAGAACCGCATGACCGCACTNATCGGTTCGGCTCCACAACTCGATGTCAAGCTCTANGAGAAGTTGCAGGCCGAGTTTAAGGGTGCCAATGCTGCTCAGGTCATAGACCAAAGCGATTTTAAGCTCGCCGATAACACNCAGCAGTCAATCGACCTTTATCTGAAGGCTGTNTCGATGACGGCTAACACACAGCAGTTGGCCGAGATGGGTGCTACCATTGTGGCCGACGGTGTCAACCCCTTCACTCGNCAGATAGTATATGACGGTGTNCTCTCGCAGCGTGTCGTTGCACGCATGGCACTCAAGAGCCACAAACTGCGTCGCTTCATCATGAAGACAGGCTTGCCTGCATCGGCCGGATTTGGCGGNGGCGTNGTCGGTGTNTTACCCGGTGTCNTGTCGATNGCAGCTTACTCACCGCGTTTGTGTGAGAATGGCGTGTCAATCAAAGGNGCACGAGCNATAGCCTATATTATGAAGAAACTTAATCTCAATGTCTTTGGCAGTGCCAAAGTTACAATCGAGGCATGAGAGAATATGCATAGATAGAAAATAGAACAGTTGAAACGAAAGTCAGGGAGTAAACGTCGACTCNTCACGAGCACGTGTTTACTCCCTGCTTTTATGTTTNTGTACAGTTNTTACTTGTCGTACTTGATTACCGGCAGCGACCAGTTNTAGCGTATAGCCAGCAGGCGCAGCACGATGACAGTGAATGCACATGTAATCTGGCCGACGATGGGATCGGGNGTGGCATATCCTATGAGCCAGTAGGNAAATCCACCGGCCAGACATGCCGTGGCGTAAATATCCTTGCGGAAGAACAACGGTTCTTCGTTGATGAGTATGTCACGTATCACACCGCCGAACGAGCCGGTTATCATACCCATCACGATTGCCACCCACATGGGATAACCCTCGGCGAGCGATTTTTGTATGCCNATCACNACAAACAGCGCCAATCCTATCGTATCAAATATGAACAGCATTCTGTCATGACTGACCAGCACTTTCTTGAACAATATGACGATGAGTAGCGATATGCCTGTCACTGCCAGGTANAGCCACGTCTGCATCCAGAATACCGGGATATCNAGCAGCAGGTCGCGCAGCGTTCCGCCTCCTATCGCTGTCACCAGTCCGACAGTGTAGGCGCCGAANAGGTCAAAATTTTTGTACGCAGCCAGTCTNATGCCACTGATAGCAAANGCTATCGTGCCTATGACCTCGATGACTAACAGGAACATTTCTTCCATGGCTCACTCTTTGTTTTCACGGTTATAAAATCGGCATACATCTTTGAGNCCGCACTCCAGACACTTGGGNCGNCGCGCNGTGCACACATAGCGGCCGTGTAGTATGAGCCAATGGTGAGCGATGCTCAGTTTGTCGGGCGGNAGATAACGGCACAATGTNCGTTCGGTCTCAAGCGGTGATTTGCTGTCGCGNGTGATGCCGAGTCGCTCGCTAACCCTGAACACATGGGTGTCGACTGCGATTGCTTGCTGNCCAAAGGCCACCGACAGCATCACATTAGCGGTTTTGCGTCCTACGCCGGGTATCTTGATGAGTTCCTCCATCGTCTCGGGCACCTTGCCGCCGTANTCGTTGACAATCATTCGGGCNGCCAACGCCAGGTTTCGCGCCTTGTTGTTGGGGTATGATACGCTTCTGATATACTCGAAGATGTCGTCGGGCGTCGCTGAGGCCATCGCTTCAACTGTGGGGTAGGCCTCAAAAAGCGCCGGTGTAATCATGTTGACACGCTTGTCGGTGCATTGGGCCGACAGAATGACGGCAACGAGCAGTTCGTACTCGCTGTTGTAGTGCAACTCGGTCTTNGCCTCCTGCATNTTGCTTTCGAACCACTCGACGACNCGGTTGCAGATTCCTTTTTGACTTGTAGGTCGTTTTACAGCCATTTCATTTGANAACCGATTTGGTGATATATAATCCGACGGCACACGCTCCGAGACANCCTATCACGGTCAGCGTCACGTATAGTAACGACTCGCCGACTTTGCCGTCACCCAGCAGACGCATGGTCTCGAGCGAGAACGACGAGTAGGTNGTGAAGCCGCCCAGAAAGCCCGCGATGACCATATTGTACCACATGCGTGGCACCTGCCACGTCTCGAACACAGCCCACGCTATGCCTATCATCAGGCAGCCGGCTATGTTTATNAGCAACGTCTTGAAGTGAGGGCTGCCGGCGATGAAGGGCAGGNTGCCGATGCCATACCGGCTGAGGGCGCCAAGGGCGCCCCCGGCGGCGACACAAAGCCACGGTGCCATCAGTGGGCAGCTGTGAACTCGTCGAGGAAACGCACGTCNTTTTCAGAGAACATGCGCAAGTCCTTGACCTGATATTTCAGGTTGGTGATACGTTCCACTCCCATGCCGAGTGCAAAGCCGCTGTAGACTTTAGANTCGATGCCACAAGCCTCGAGCACGTTGGGGTCGACCATGCCNCAGCCGAGAATCTCGACCCAGCCTGTGTGTTTNCAGAACGAACAGCCCTTGCCACCGCAGATGTTNCACGAGATATCCATCTCGGCCGACGGCTCGGTGAAGGGGAAGTAGCTCGGACGCAGACGTATCTTGGTGTTCGAATCGAACATTTCGCGGGCGAAGTAAAGGAGTGTCTGCTTGAGGTCGGCGAACGATACATTCTTGTCGATGTACAGAGCCTCGACCTGATGGAAGAAGCAGTGAGCACGNGCCGAGATAGCCTCGTTGCGGTACACGCGGCCGGGGCACACGATGCGGATAGGNGGCTCGGTGCGCTCCATCACGCGCGACTGTACCGACGATGTGTGGGTGCGCAGAAGCACGTCGGGATTGCGCTGAATGAAGAATGTATCCTGCATGTCACGCGCGGGGTGATCCTCNGCAAAGTTNAGCGCGCCGAACACGTGCCAGTCGTCTTCAATCTCAGGGCCCTCNGCCACGGTGAAACCGAGACGGCTGAAGATAGAAATGATCTCCTCGCGTACGAGNGACAGCGGGTGACGTGTACCGAGGCGAATTTCTGATGCCGTGCGANTGAGGTCAAGNCCGTCCATGTCGCCGTCATTGCTGTCGAGGGCCTCGCGCAGCTCGTTGATGCGGTCAGTNGTAAANTTCTTTAACTCGTTGATTGCCTGGCCGACGGCACGTTTNTCCTCGGCCGGAACGTTACGGAAGTCGTTCATGAGCATAGAGACAGCNCCCTTTTTGCTCAGATATTTGATGCGCAGCTGCTCAACTTCCTCGGCATTCGATGCCGTGAGGGTAGCAACTTCTTCACGCAGTGATTTGATCTTGTTTAACATATAAACGGTTTGTGAATTAATTCACCGACAAAATTACTAAAATATTATTATGTAGCCAAACAAGTAGAGCCCCGACCTTATCAATTTTTCAGGTCGGGGCTCTTGGCAGGTGAAAGCGGGACGCGTGAGATTAACGTATGATAATCTTTCGCCTGTCTGATGCGCAAGTCCAGATGTACAGGCCCGGTGTCAGTCGGTCGAGTTGGTCGAGAGACACATTTGTGCGCACAAGGACGCCTCCCGGAGTGTAAAGATTGCCTGTCCTCACGCCTGTGTCAGCCTCGATGTCATCAATGCCCGACTCGTTATGCTGCTGTGGGAAAACGGGGAGTGACGGGAACCAGTAGTTGGAAATCATCGGGTAACTTTTTATGAGCGTGCCATCGGCATTAAAGCGCCATGTTTCATAGGTGGGGTCGACAAATTTGTGAAACACAGCGGCATATAATTCGTCGGTCACGGGGTGGATGCCCAATGAGCAACCATACACGTGCCAGTCGCCGGGTAATTCATTAAAGTTAATGATGTTGGTGACTGAGCGCGTCTCGATGTCAAATTTGAAGACCTGGCTGTTAGTAAACCAGCTGTTGGGCCCTCCACACCAATAGAGTGTATTGGTTACCGATGACGCACAAAACGGATCGGGTGTCCAGGCATACCACGAATTGGGCGGTGGATAGATGCCGGTGCCTTCGATTTTTATTATCTCGCGCTCGAGCGTCTTGGGGTCGAGACGAATCAGATAGGGCAGGGTAGAGCCGGTGCCTTGTACATTTTTTGACGCCGAATACCACAGGTCGCCGTCTTTGGAGCGTACGATGGTCGATCCGATGCCCGATGTGCGCCTCGGGCGCGTGCCTGTGTCGGCTTCAACAGCATCGTCGACAATCTCCATGTCGAGGACGGTGATGACCTTGTCGGTCTCGGGGTCAATAACAAGCATGCCATATTGCTGGTGAACTGCAAATACTTTACCCTCGGCAAGCATCATCGTGCCGGTCTGGCCGAAGTATAATGCACTCGTCGGGTCGCTGTTGGGTTTGTCGTTTCCCTCGCCGGCGTTGGGGTTGGCCGACCCCTCGACCTGTTTTTCGATTTCGAGAGTCTCGAGATCGAGTACCCAGATGCCGTTGCTTGACGACACATAACCTTTAGTGGCAGTAACGCCACAAAATGCGCGCCCGTCACACTGCTGTCCCGATGGGTCGATCAATCTCAGCTGTTTTATCAGTTTCATTGTCGAGGCATCGGCTACCGATATGCGGCCGCCGACAATCGATGCCCCCGGGTCTTTGTCTTGTTTTGCTATCATGTACAGCCGGTTGTTCCAGATGGCGCCATACTGGTTGGTGCAACCGAGCTCCATGCCCGGATTTTCAGACTGTATGACACGGTAGCGCCAGTAGAGCCCGTCGGGATCGTCAGGCTGAAGATAATTCACGGTTGAGTTCTGATGTCCGTACCAGTCTTCGTTAATGTAGATTATACCGGTCGTATAATCAGTGTCTTCAGCGACAGCAATCGCTGCCGCCAAAGACATTAATATTAAACTGAATGTTCGGCGTATCATTTGATAATCAGTTTCTTGGCTGTGCCGTTGTCTCCGACTGCAATATACACACCGGCGGTGACGTCAGCGGTGCGGGTGTATCGGTCGCCGTTAACGGTGAAGGTGTCGACCACGTGTCCGAGGGCGTCAATAAGATTGAAACTGATGCCGTCAAAGCCGTTGACGATGATGTCGTGTCCGCGTGAATAGANTGTGCCCGACGGGATCTCGGTATTGTCAATACCGGNGGTCGTGTCCTTGACCTCGACATTGACACCATAGGTGCGGGTCTTGCCGTTTGACTCAACCGCGATGCCGAATGTGTGTTGGCCTACAGCCTGCGGGGTCAATGTGAGACGGTTGCCCTCGAGGGTGACATCGACAGGCTGCCCGTTAGCTCTCGAGGCTGCCGATGAGTTACAAAGCGAGAAGTGTATATTGGCATCATGATTGTCGGCATCGGTGGCGTTGAGCTCTATCTCGACAGGCGAGCCATTGAGGTCGAGCGAGATATCATCAATCGACTCCATCTCGGGAGCGTGAACGTCGGGGAACAACGGCATTGACTGGAACCAGTAGTAGGGTTTGAGCTCGATCGACCGGTCGAAGTCACCTGTCTCGGCATTTATGAAGTGGGTCCAGTTGTAGCGGTAGTGGCCTGATGCTTTAAACTCGGTGGTGCCGGCGATGATTTGGCCTGTGCGGTAATCGTATCTGATAGTACCGTATGCAGCCTGTTCCATGCCGGGAGTGTGTGCGGGCAGACCGCTCACGGTGGCAATGTGACGGAATTGGGCCTCGTCGATGTCGTAACGGTAAATAATGCCGCTGCCGCCATTTGAAATTGAGCCGCCACCGCTGAAGAACAGTGAGTTGACGGTGTGGTCGCCTGTGAACTGTGTCGTGCGCCATGCACCCCATGTGCAAGCTACGGTGCCATACTCGGCCGGCACATCCACGCGGGCTGTCTCCTCGAGAGTCTCATGGTCAAGGGCGACGAACACGCTGTGACCTGACTCGACGGTGGCATACCACACACTGCCGTCGGCGCTCTGGGTTATGCCCTGAACATTTTCATCAGCGATGGTTTTGACAATCTCGTCGGTAAATATGTCGATGACGTAGACTCCGTCGCTCTGCTTGATGGCGAACACATGGCTGCCGGCGAGAACCATGTCGCCTATCTGGCCGCTGTAAAGGTTGGTACTACTGCTCTCGCTGCCTATCTTACCGAGTATCTCACAATTGTTTATGTCGATGATGTATATTCCCTGGTGGGTTCCCATGTAGACACGGCCGGGGCCGGCGCCACACAGTGCACGGCCATCGCCACTGCGGTCTTCTCTGTCAAGCTTGATGTCGTCGATCGAGCCTATGCGTTTCAGCGACGCAGCGTCGGCAACGACGAGGCGTCCGCCGCCGGGCAGCGGGTCACCGTTATCGGCAGCCTGCTTGGAGCTTACGATAAGCTTTCCGTCGTATATGACTCCGTACTGTGAGGTGCAGCCGAACGACAAGCCGGGGTTTTCGCGCTCGTAGGCCTGATATACGATATCATAGTCGGGCGAGAACCAGTTGAGACCGCCGTTGGTGTGGCCGAACCACTCCTCGTTGAGCATGATTGTGCCCGTGGTGTAGTCGATAGCGGCATCGCGCTCGGGCTCAACGACGTTGACGGTAAATTCCTTTTCAAAATCGGTGCCGTCGGTCGATTTGACTATGATTTTACATTCACCGACACGATGTCCCGATAACTCGTAGGGTTGAGTCACTGTATTATTTTGATCCCAAAGTCTGACTCTGTACATGGTCGCGATATAGTCGTTGCGATTAGTGCCGTTATCCTGAATCGTGACGTTAACGTCGGCAATGTCGGGGTCGGCCGGGGTCACAATCGGGAACAGGCCTATCATTTCTTTGGGCGTGAGNGTNATNACGTTATTCTCNTCGNNGCCCTCAAAGGTGATGTCNTCGACAGGTACCTGCAGCGATGTAGTCAGGTCAAATGATGCTGTCAGGTCTTTGTTGAAATCATAAGTGGCCGAGATTGTGGCCGACTGGCCGGCAGTTTTTGTTGTTGTCACTGCACCTGTGGCTGCTGCCACTGTGGCGGCCTTGGNGTTAGAACTCTTATAGTTGAACTTGGTATANGTGGCATCGGCAGGCTCGAAAATCAGGCTGTTGTCAACCACATGGTTGAGACGCGCGTCNACGTTGTCGTCGGCGTAGTGTACGGCTGTGACAGGNCGCTCGGGGTCACGCAACGTGATGTGTGCCGTGTTGGAGTACACATAATTGGCGGTTGTAGTGTTGTTGACCTNGTATGAGCCTCNGATTATAACCTCACCCTCGCCCGGCTCGAAGTCGGTGTAGGTTGTCACTTTACCCATGAGGTTGCTGACCGACGCGGCGTTCATCACNGGCATCTTGGTGCTGAAGTTGAACGCGGTATTGATGGTGCAGTTTTCGGGTACCTGAATGAACACGGGCAATTCCAGATTCTTGTCGGCAAGCGCATAGTCAATCTCGCGGGGAATGGTTATGACCTGCTCGGAGTCGAGGGCCGGTCGGAAGAGCTGATAGGGCAATTCGACCGAGGCTGTCTCGGCACTCTGGTGTGACAGGATCATGACGGCATTGGGATTGAGCCAGCGACCTTGGTTGACTTTATTGAAGCCGGGGTCGATGACGCGCTTGACATAGCAGTTCCAGGTGTTGTCGGTGTCGTTGTGGTCTTTGGTCGTGATGGCTCCGTCATGGTCAGAATCGTATGTGATAACAAGACGGCTGCCCTCGCGTGTGTAGGTCATGCGCGGGTCGGCTGCGGCGATGTTCTTTACGACCGTCAGCAGGTCGTCGTCCCATCCGCCGGTCCAGCGGTAACCATATACAAGATTTTCGGGGCCTTTGGAGTCGTTGAACTGGAACACGACGGTGGCGGCTTTCTCGCCGGTGCCCACCCAGAAGTCAATGTTTGCCTGGTCGACGGGCTGCACGGGTTCAACAGCCTCGTGCATCTCCTCGCCCCAGTCGGCCATGCTGTAGTCAAGGTCTTCGGCCAGCTCGCCGCCGGTGTCGCCATATCCGCCGCCACCGTTCAATACTATATATTTCCATGCCTGTACAGACTCGTCGGTGAGGATGGTGCTCGACATTCCGAGGCCCGAATAGCTCATATATTCGTAGTCGTTGGGGCCGTGCCAGTAAGACCAATATCCGTCATACCACCCGGCTCGCCAGCGATATTCAAAGCTGTCGGCATAGCCGTCCTCAAGCTGCCAGTAATCGTAGTCATAGGCGGGGTATCCATAAAAGAAGGCGTTGAGGGGATGCTCGATGATGCCGGTGGTGCGTGCATTGGCGATAGCGTCGCTGCACATGGTCTCGGCTTCATATCCCGGCACGGTTTCCTGACCCATCGAGATGTTGGGCTCAAAGTAACCGAACGATACCTCGCCGCCGATAGCGGCCCGGTCAAAGTCGTAGTGCAGATAGTCAAGCTCTTCACGACCGGCACTGATGCCGAAGCCATTAAGTGTCGAGCCCATCGTGCCGGTATACTGTATCATGGCGGTCAGAATGCTGCTTTGGGAGGCGACTGCACGCACGAGGTCTTCACCGGTTTTGGTACCGTCCCATCGGTAACCCCACACACATGACATGTTGGTCACGCCGTCCTGAAAGTCGATGACAAGAGCACACTTGTTCTTGCCGGCGGGATCTCCGGCCCAGTGCTCAATCTGATCCCAGTCCACCCAATCGATGTATTGGGCGGCATTAACGTTAGTGCTCAGTCCCAACAGGGCTGCACATGTCAATAATGATTTTTTCATGAGTTAAAATATTAATGATTAGTTTATTTTTAGATTCTTTCAGATAGGGTCGGGTAGCGGGGTGCCTGGCAAATCAATGTGAAGGTCTCGGGCACGGGACAGCTCGGTTGAAGTCTCGCCGAGCCAGCCGCAGTATTGATTAAGGCCGGTGTATACCCTGATAAAATCGGCTCCCGGCAGGTCGACGTGGTTGCCGTCGGCATCGACGGCATTGCCTATGTCGAACGAATTGAGGTCGCCGAAGTCGTTGGGATGGTTGTCGACATACCCCCAGTCGTAGGCATAGAGGACGTAGTAGCGACCTGTGCCGCTGAGGTCTATGCCGTTAGGCGCTAACAGTGAGCCGGTGAATGAAATCTCGTCATCGGTAATCCACAGGGGGTAGTAGGACTGCCGGTGAAAAATGTTCTTGGGCAGAAAGCCGGTGGTGCCGTCCGAGTCATGCCATCTGATATAATGAATGTCGTCGAGATAGCCGGTGTCGTCTTCCTCGGGAGTGTGATTGTCGTCGGGACGGGTGTAGGTTATGGAGTAATGGTGACGTGTGGCCTGATGGTAATATTCGCTGCCTGCAAGTTCATACCACGGGTCGTCGGGGAGGCCATTGCAGTTGATGTCGTAACTGACCATGACGATGCCCGGCTCGGCCGAGCCTCCGCGTGCATCGGGATTGGTGAGCTCATAGAATGCGTTGCCCCATATCCTGAAATCGTTCTGGCCGGGGACATTGATAACCGTGTGGTCAAAGCCAAAGGTCACGTAGCCGCCATATCCGCCCAGTGATATCATCACGTCGTTTGTGCCTGTGATCGATTCCTCACACTTCCTGAGTATGTCGGCATAAGTGTCGCCAGGCTCATATTGAGGCATCTCGTTGATGAACTGTCCCGGCGCGGGGTGGTATTCATATACACGCGATATGTAGGTCGAATATTCAACCTCCTCGTGAAGCACGTTGACGGTAAAATCAAAATGATAGGGGGTCGAATCGTCGATAATGTCGAATGTCAGATTGTAGACTCCCTCGTGTTGAGCCAGGAAAACATAGCTGTTGGAGGTCGAGACAGTGACGCCGTCAACTTTCCATTCGTATTCCCGGCCTGTGAGGGCCGACTGCAGCAGCAGTTTTGACATGCGCGGTATATAATACGTGTCATCGATACCCAGGTTGACCATGGGTATGTCACTGGTGCACCCCGCCAGAAGGATCGGTAGCAGTAATGTCAGCAAGGTCTTTTTCATTTTTCAAGGAATGTTATGTGGGCCGGGATGTCACCCGTGCGGACGCTCCATTTCTTGCGACCGTCGGGACTATAGCAGTAGAGCGTGCCTGACGAGACATAGTTCTTGGCGTCGGTTATGAATATGTCGCCCGTTTCGGGATGTACGGCAATGCCGTATGGTATGGTGATATCGTTCTCGGTACCGTCGGTAATAAATCGGTCAGACACGACTTGTTTTGTGCGCGTGTCGATGATGCCATAGCTTATGGTGTTTGATGCCGTGAAGTTGTTCCACTCGGTGGCATAGTAGTACATGTAATCATCATGGAATGCCATGTTTGAGCATGCCACATGGATGGTGTCGGTCACCACCATGCGGTTATAGCCGGGTTTCTTGTCAAGCACAAACAGTCGCGACGGCGTTGACTGGTAGTCGCCGCGCGATGTTACCCACAGCTTGTTATACCGGTCTTTCTTCAGCCGGTGGAGGTTTATACCCACAGGAATCTGCTGTATCTGTTTGAAGTCGATCATCTGTATTACCGACACGGTGTTGTCATAGTCGGGCACGCGGTAACCGCCCGAGTTGGCGACATACATGTAGTCGTCGACAATCTCCATCTCCTCGGGCTGATAGCCGACGCTCACCTTGCGCGTTACATTCAGCGACAGGGTGTCTATCTCATATACGGCTCCTTTGGGCGCCGACGGGTCGATCAGCACGGGGCCTACGTATGAACTGACATAGGCCTTGCCTCGGTAGAACCGCACATAACGGCAGTTGGGGATATCGACCTGGCCTAATCTCACCCCGGTGTGCGCATCCATTACCTCGACCTTGTGGGAACAGTTGACCACGACATAGAGCCTGGAACCGTAGATGCCTATATCATTGCCCACATCGCCAAGTTCTTTGATTACATTAGGGTTGCGCTCGGCATAGAAGTTGCGTGCATAAAGGCCGGTGAAATAGTCGAAATAATCGAGCGTGCATTTGTTTGAACCCATATTACCCTCATTGACGAGATAAAAGCCGCGTATGCGGGTGTCGGGTGCCGGTGTTTCGGGTATGATGTCATACTCCGTTGGCACCACAAGCTCGTCTTCACGACAGCCTGTGGCACACAACAGGAGTGGCAGAAAATATAATATTTTGAAAATAAGTTTCATATTTCGATTGATAATGTGAATCGGTAATTGCGCTTGGGCATCGGGTAGTTGAGTATCACGTCATAGTCCTGACTCAGCAGGTTGTTTATCTCGGCGAGAATACGGGCCTTGGCACGTCCAAGCGGCAGGTCATAGCTCAGGGAGACATCAGATGTGTACCACGGCTGAGTGTAGTTGTAGCGTATGTTTTCCTGCTGATTATACCTCGAGCCTACATAGATGTAGCTGTAGTTGATTCCCCAGCGGCGCCATGTGCCGTTGATGACGGCCGAGCCCGAGTGATGGGGTATATATGGTATCTGGTGCCGGTAATAATTGTCGGCCGGATTGGTGATGTCGATGGCTTTCTGATAGGTGTACTGGCCGCGAATGGTGAGGTATAGATCTTTGGCCGGATTGACGGTCAGCAGTCCGGTGACATCGATGCCTCTTATATCGACGATGCCGAGATTGAGCATTGTCCACCTGAACTGTTGGCCTTTGGGGTAGGCCACAATCTTGTCGTGTACCTTATTATAATATATGTCATAGCTCAGTCGCAGTGCCGAAACAAATGACGTCCGGCCGCTCACGTCATACAGCAGTCCGGCATTGTACTGTGCGACATGCTCAGGGTTGAGCTTCGAGTTGCCCATGTCGGCATAGTAGAGGTCGTTGAACGTTGGCATCCTGAACGACTTTTTGTAGAACGCTCTTATTGACAGCCGTCGGTTATTCATCGGGTAGAACGACCCGTATATTGCCGGGGTGAACACATGCTTGTCGGCCGGAGACTCCTGCCCTACGAGATGGTCGTGGACAAACGTCATCAGGCCGCTCGCTGTCACCGACAGCCGCCCGATATTGAGGGCGGTAGCTACTGACAGCAGGTTGGTGAGACGGTCGGGACGTGCAAAGCCATACATGTCGGCATCGAGTGTGTTCCACATCAGGTCATAACTCGCCGACGCGCTCCATCCGGGCATGATATCAAACTGGTTGGCCGACGAGAAGTAGAGCTCGCGCTGCCGGTACAGATTGTCTACTTTGATTTGTTTGTCGTCGTTATTGACATAGTGTGTCCGGTAAAAGGCATATTTGATGTTTTCGAGCGTCGTCCAGCGGCCATAGGTAAGAGTAGCCGCGCCCTGTATGAACGAGTTCGTGTCCCATATACGTTCGCCGCGGCGCCATACATTATTTACTATGGCTCCGGGAACTCCGCGCTCGGAGTTATAGTTATAGGCTTTCACATGCCATTCGCCCAAGGTAAAAATGCCGTTGAGGTTGGCCTCGATGCGCGTGGCATTGATGTCACCGTTTTGTCTGACGGCTGTGGTGTCATAGGCGAGTTCGCCGGCCGGGTTGACACGTCGGTATCTGAATTTGTATTTACCTGTCGATGTCAGCCACTCGGCACTCAGTTGGGCATTGACGCGCGGTGACAGCTTCAGCTCAATCAGTGCCGACGGATTGAGCAGGTCAAACGACCCGGTGCGCACTTTCAACCGGGCATGGTACTGCTCTCCGCTGTCAAATCGCGGTGTACGCGTCCTCAGGTAGACGGTGCCGGCGTTGCCGAAGTCGCGTGCCGGTTGCAGCAGGGCGCTTTTCTGACCGTTGTGCAGCGACAGTTCCTCTATGTTGTCGAGCGAGAACTGTCCGAGGTCTATCTGGCCGTTCTGGGCATTGCCCAGCTGTACGCCGTCATACACGACACCTGTGTGATTGGTGCCCATCGAGCGTATGTTCACGGTCTTGATACCGCCTACACCACCGTAGTCCTTTACCTGTACGCCGGCAAAGTAGCGCAACGCGTCGGCTATGTTATTGCTGTTGAGACGTTCGAGTTCCTCGCCCCTGAGAGCCTGTGTGGGTATTGTCTCCTGTCGTGGACGCGTGGCGGTGACAACCACTTCGTCGAGATTGCGGGCCGCTATCGTGTCGTGAGGTTCATCACGGGCCGCTAATGTTATAGGGGTGACGATATGAGCCCCGACAGTCAGTAGTAATAAGATGTTATATTTAGTCATAGTTGAAAATTGACACAAAAAATCCCGTTTGTCGATGTGAACTCGAGCAAACGGGATAATTATAATATCTTAAAACCTTGACAGTGAGTCGCCGGGAAGAATAGCACACGTCGGAGAGGTGGCAAACACGGCGATTTGTCAGATAATAAACCTATAGTCCCGTAGGCTCGAATCCATTGTCGGCTACGGCAGGTCTTCTGACTCATCCCCGATTGTCTCAGCGTCTTCTCAGAGCAGTATGCTCCAATGACATGTCGCTGATTCGTTTGAATAGGACTTACAGCAGCGGGTACTGTTCCGGATTTTCACCGGATTCCCTTTTGATGCTTTGAACGCGGCGACTCTTCGCCACAAAGCAACCATAACCGCCACAAAGTTAGTAAATCTATATCTAACGACAAAATGTTGACACAAATTACACTGAATCTAATGTCACTTTGCACGGCAAGTCGACGCTATATTTAGGGCCGCTGTCCGATACGGCATCGTTTTATTGGTACACACATTGCTAATCGTGTGCATGATTGATTGTTAATATTGCGATTTTTTGAAAAAACTTGTCAATTCATTGTTGTTAATTGAAAAAAAAGTGTGATATTTGCACTGCAATTGGCGAGGGCTCCTATGAGAGCTCTTATTTATGCTGATAATTATACATTATATTAATATAAACTCGTTACAACAATGACAAAAGCTGACATCGTAAACGAAATTTCAAAGTCAACCGGCATTGAAAAGGCCGCTGTTCTTGAAACTATCGAGAAATTCATGGAAGTAGTTAAGGATTCACTCTCACACGGTGAAAACGTTTACCTCCGCGGTTTCGGTAGCTTCATCATCAAAGTTCGCTCTGAGAAAACTGCACGCAATATCTCAAAGAACACCACAATCATCATTCCCGAGCACAAGATTCCCGCTTTCAAGCCTGCTAAAGTGTTCATGGAAGAGGTTAAATAATGTCGCGACGAGTCGCTGCACTATTTGACAACTTGATTTAAGAACAACTTCTGATTTTTCGTTAGTGCGATACGTCCTGTAAACAGTGTCGGCGAGCGAGTCAGATAAAGATATTATAAGACATAATTATTAACCTCAAAATCCTGCAATAAAATGCCAAGCGGAAAGAAAAGAAAAGGCCACAAGATGGCTACTCACAAGCGTAAAAAACGTCTGAGAAAGAATCGTCACAAGAAGAAGTAAGCCGATTTTATTCCCTTGAAAACTTTTTGTATAGAGGGAATCGCGCATACTCTTGCGACAGACAAACGCTATATACCGAACAAACTTGGGGAACACCGGTACCTGACTGCAGGACGGCCGGCTCCGGGTTTGTTCGTAGCGTTTTTAACAACCCCCACTGTTTAAATTCAGTTTTTAATTACTAACGTTCTGATAATGAAAAGCGAACTCATAGTTGACGTCCAACCGGCCGAGGTGTCTATTGCACTCCTCGAGGACTCGCGTCTCGTGTCTCTTCAGAAGGAGAGCCGCTCGCAGGCCTTTGCCGTTGGTGACATCTATCTGGCTAAAGTCAAGAAACTTATGCCGGGCCTGAACGCCGCGTTCGTTAACGTAGGCTACGAGAAAGACGCTTTCCTTCATTATCTCGATCTTGGCTCACACTATGCCTCTTACCACAACTTCATGGAGTTGTTGCTCGGAAAAGATCGCAAACGCATTCCGGCTATCTCCAAACTGAAGTTGCAGCCTGACATCGACAAGCACGGTACTATCGCCGACCAGCTCACGGCCGGCCAGGAACTGCTGGTTCAGATTGTCAAGGAACCAATATCGTCCAAGGGTCCGCGCCTTACAACCGAGATTGCCTTCACAGGCCGCTACATGGTACTGATGCCCTTCAGCGACAAAATTTCAATTTCTCAAAAAATCAAAAGCACTGAGGAGAAACACCGCCTGCGCCAGCTCATATCGAGCATCAAACCGCGCAACTTTGGCGTCATCATACGTACAAGCGCCGAGGGCAAAGGTGCCGCCGAACTCGTAGGTGAGCTCAAAACTCTGCTGCAGTGCTGGAACAACACCATCTCAAAGGCCCAGAAAGCAACAGCTCCACAGCTCGTATTTGAAGAGGAGAGCCGCATCGTCGGTGTACTCAGGGATATTTTCTCGCCAACATTTGAGAGTGTATGGGTCAATGACCCCGAGGTCAAGGCTCAGATTGAAAAATATGTGAGCATCATAGCGCCCGAGCGCTCGTCGATAGTCAAACTCTATGAAGATGTAGTGCCTATCTTCGACCACTTCAACATTACAAAACAGATCAAGTCATCGTTTGGCAAGACTGTATCATTCAAGTCGGGTGCATACATCATCGTTGAACACACCGAGGCTCTTCACGTCATCGACGTCAACTCGGGCAACCGTGCCAAGGCTACAAACGACCAGGAGAGCAATGCGCTCGAGGTCAACATGCGTGCTGCCGACGAGATTGCGCGTCAGCTGCGTCTGCGCGACATGGGCGGTATTATCGTTATCGACTTCATAGACATGAACAAAGCCGAGCACCGGCAGCAGCTCTATGACCACATGCGCGAGATTATGGCTAACGACCGCGCCCGCCACAACATTCTGCCTCTGAGTAAATTCGGCCTGATGCAGATTACACGTCAGCGCGTGCGTCCGGCTATGGACGTCATCACCACCGAGACCTGCCCATCGTGCTTCGGTAAGGGTGAAATTCAACCATCGCTGCTGTTCACCGACGTGCTGCACGAGAAGCTCGAGTATCTTATCAACGACCTTAAAGTAACCAATTTCGTGATGTATGTACACCCGTTTGTTGATGCATATATCAAGAAAGGTCTGTGGTCGACCTACCGCCGTTGGCGTCTGTCGCTCGGTGGCTCATGGCGCATAGTCGCCGACCAGTCGCTCGCCTACCTGCAATATCGAGTAGTCGACAAAAAAGGAGTCGAGATAAATGTTCAGGAAGAAAAAGACATGAACTCATCGGCGTCAAAAACCAAAAACAAAGCCAAGAATCGAGTGAAGGAATAGTCCTCTGAAACATTAGGTAACATATCCTTCTTACCGATAATCAATTCGAAACAAAAAACAAGCCCCGTACCTCCAAATGGCATAGTAGGTGCGGGGCTTGCATTTATTTAGTTGCGGCCTCAGAAGCGAACTTTGGCGCTTGTGTTGCCCTGGCGGCGTATGTATATGTTGCCTGCTGAGGGATTGGTTACTCTGATGCCTTGCATGTTGTAGTATTCGATGGGCATATTGTCATCATTGCCTACGGTGACGTTGTCAATGCCCGATGATTCGAGTTCAGAAGTCTTGAACGAGATCTTTGCAGCTTTAGAAGTGTGCTCGCCGTCGGTGGCTTTGATTGTAACGTCATAAGTGGCCTCGGCGTTGTCGGCAGCGCGAGATGCAGCGAGGTCTATCACACAAGATGTCTTACCTTGGGTTGAGAGCTCGTCATAGCCGTTAAGCACGGTGCTTGTGCCTCCGCCTGCAGTGATGGTGATGTCGTCAAGTGCGAGATTTCCTTTTGATTTGGTATATACAAACTGTACTGATTTTACACCTGAGGGTATCGACTCTATAGTGACGTCTTGAGCAGTCTGCACGGTTGTGCTGAAAGTAAATTCTTTAATCAGAGACCATGTGCCGTTAATCTTGCCGTTAATGGTGAGTTTGGAGCCATCTGAGTTCTGACCTTTCATCCAAAATGATATTCGTGTCACGTCCGAACCATACTCGGCTGTGGTGAGAGTATGGCCGGTTTTGTCGAATCTTAGTGAGGTGCCGTTGGTCTTGTAGTTGCCGGTAGAGGTATATGTACCTATACCGCTGCTTTTATTCCAACCTGCGGGCAGATTTTTACTGTCATAGTTCTCGGTGATTGTTTCTCCACCGACGTTTTCGACCACAGTAACTAAGTAGTCGGTCGCTCCATCAACCGGAGTCCATGTCACTGTCACATTGTTGCCATTGATTGTGGGCTTGCCGCTGAACACAGGGGCATCGACCGGGCTCTTACCGCCGGCCACGTCAAATGTTATAATCGAGTTTTTCTCGGCTATATTGGTGACGGGCATGTCGATATTGGTACCGTTCCATGTCTTCATCGAGGGCTTGGTGGTGTTGGTGAATGAGGTGTTGCCCGAGGTTCCGGGGAACGACCAGCCCGATATTTCGTTGGAGTCGGACGTGCCATCAGCTTTCTCGAGTTCGACATACATGTGGCTGGCAGTGTTGTTGACCGAGTTGTTGTCCCAGACGGACTGGTTGAAATCAACGTGCCAGATAAGCAAACCGTGACCGGGCAGGTATGTGTCCCAACCGGTTTGTTGGCGATTTTCGAGGAGGAAGAACTCGTTGGTTTTGGTGGTAGGGATAATACAGCCCTCGTTGGTGAGCGTGATGTCGTGGAGTGTTATCGACTCGGGGCCGTCGAGCACGGTGGGTTCGCACCAACCCATGGCGTTGCGCTCAAAGATTGAATAGTTGGGAGGAGTACAGCCGTCGTTGTTATAGGGGCCGTAGTCAAGAACCGACCACTCGCCGGGTGTTACGGCCGATGTGTAACTGGTCGCATACAGGTCGGGCAGTCCCATGACGTGAGAGAACTCGTGAACGAATGTGCCTACGCCGTCNGGACGATTTTCCTCCCACTCATTGGTNCAACCATAGCTACTGATAGTTTTNCCGTTGAGTTTGAATGACTTACCTGCTGATGCCAGGTCCCAGGCNTGGGGCCATACTGAATCGTCAGGACCGTAGCTGGCTTCGCCCTGACCGGCNTANATTACAAACACGTTGTCGACATAGCCNTCGTTGTCNAGGTCATAGTCNGCAAAGTTNATCTGNGATGCCAGGCCCTTGCAGGCTTCGACAATCATCTCCTCAGGCGCTTGGTCATCACCGTAGAAGTCGTTTCCGCCATAGTAGCTGCGGTNGTTCTTGAGGGTATAGGGGCCGAAGACGTCNAAGNNNGGNTCAAACTGNTTGTTGGAGTTGAACAGGAAGTAGTCGCGTGCCGAGCCGGTACCGTTATATTCGCTGAATCCTTCCTGGTTGAGCATGTTGTTNAAGTAAGANTANGGGTCNCTGAGNGTNAACNNGANATCCTTNTATTGTACAAGGATAACGAGCGATTTGATTTTNCCTGTACGCGGAAAGTTGGAAGTGAAGCGNCCGAGTCCGGTCTGGGCTATTGCGCGGCTGGGGCGTGATGCCGCGCGNNNGNNGCGNANGNCNGNNAGNGANNGNTCGTCGANNGNNGTCAGTACAGCNGGNTCGATGTCGGCGCGTTTANTTGCNGGTGTGGCNAGTACGCGTGTGTTGACGGTCATGCCATTGGCATCGAGTGTCGAGNAATAATATGCGCCGTTCTCTTCAGTGATGAGTTTGTCATCGTCGGTGAGCNNGAAGTGCATGTGCTCGTCACCAATGCGCTTGATGAGGAGTTCGGTTCCGTCGGGTTGTGTCACTGTAAACAGCCCACGNTTTGCCGGTACGGCAATCGAGCTGAAGCAGATGCCCGATGCTAAGGCTGAAATCAAAAGTCGAGTTAATTTCATGTGATGCGGTTTTATATTCGGTTCTTTATTCGCGAAAAAAGCGGCTAAAGTTATGNATAATTATTCANATATNCAANATTGTANTTNANATTAATCTTACATACATATTACANTTTTAACANNTTNNNTNGNTGTCACCNAGNGCCAGTGGNAATATTTCAGATGCTTGAGTAACAATGTGCTGAGNCGAGTGCTCGAGAAGCTCACTCTNNGGNCNGAAGCCCCACGTCACGCCAACGCTCTCAAAGCCGGCATTGCGCGCCGTGTCCATATCTACGCCCGAGTCTCCGACATAGAGAACATCGGNAGCNCTTACTCCCGTANCAGCCAATATGTCGTTGACTATGGCCGGATNGGGCTTGGTGGGGCGGTCNCCCCTCTGNCCNTCNACGGCAANCCANGGAATNTNGNCNAAGAAATGNTCTATCAGCTTTGTNACTCCGGCATGATACTTGTTTGAGGCCACGGCCACACCGATACCGTTGTNAACGAGCTGTTGCAGCAGATTGTCGATGCCGTCATAAGGNCGNGTCAGGTCAGTGCAGTGTGACTCNTAGTAGGCGAGAAAATGTTCGCGAGTGGCCATGACTGTGGTTTNGTCGCGGTGCTCGGNGGGNAGGGCGCGNTCTATGAGGCGAGTAATGCCGTTGCCCACCATGAATGGATATTGATTNANATCGTGGGTTGGAAATCGCATGGCGGCNAACGCNTGATTGCATGCGCTGCCAAGATCGGCTATGGTGTTGAGCAGTGTGCCGTCGAGATCAAATATTACAAGCTTTTTCATTTGCGGTCTATACATTATTATATAAAGGTAACGATTTTTTTTTGAAAAAATGAGAGTTCGAGTGTAACATTTTGCCCGGTATCGGTGTCAATATAATAAACAAATCAAAAAATTAGATAATATGAACAATTTGCTATCAAAAATNTTGCCNANCGTGGCAATCATCGTCTCGGCAGTGTTTTCAACCAGTGCACAGAATTCTGATTCATCGGCTCCAATTTNGGANAATCTCAAGCAGAACATTGTTATAATTGAACCCTCTGACATAGAGGAATTCAAACTTAATGAAATCAGTGCACAGAACGTTGCGGCCAATGATATTGCAGCCACGTCGATGGTTACACGTATGGTTAAAGTCTCAGATAACTTTAAAGGGCTCGAGGTCTCGGGTATCGCGACAGTAAAACTGAGTCAGGGAGATAAAACCAGTGTAGAAATCAAGGCGATTCCGGAAGCCATTGAGCGCACAAAATTTGAAGTGAAAAAAGGTGTCCTGAAAATCTACACTACAAATAAGAACAATAATAATAGCCTTGGCACTATTACAATATCGATTACCATGCCTGTTGTCGAGAGTCTGGAGTTCTCGGGTGCAACTTCACTCAATATGCAGACCAATCTGCAGTGTGCGTCGCTTGAGGTCGAAGGTACGGGAGCGACGTCGATGTTATTTAAAAATATCTATTGTACTAATCTTGAACTTGACATGACGGGGGCTGTAAATTGCCTAATACCCAAAGTCGATGTAAAAAAGTGTGACATGGACTTCAGTGGGGCGGCAAATGTGAAGGTTGATCAAATCACTGCCTCAGATATAGAAATTGAATCGTCGGGCGCGGCTACGACCAAAGTGCATAACATCAATTGCAACAGTCTTGAGTGTGAGGCATCTGGTGCCACCAATGTCTATCTCTCGGGAAAATGTACAAATCTCGAGGCTGAGTCGAGTGGAGCAGCCAATCTGAATTTTAAGAAGGAACTGACTGTTACAGGCTCTATGTCAACAAGCACGTCGGGCGCTGCAAATATTAGATAAAATTCTAATACTATCAGAAACAGATTTTCATACACAATAAATTGTTATTAAGAACAGTGCCCCGGTCGTGATGACCGGGGCACTGTTTATGTAGTATAGGAGAATATATTACCAGATAACGACCTGCTCGGCAGCGGGCAGGAAGAGTGGCTGACCCTCGGTGATGCCGAATGCCTCGAAGAAGGGAGTGATGTTGCGCAGCGATACGTTGACGCGGTTGTTGGCCAGTGAGTGTACGTCGCTGACGGTGAGGTTGCGAATTTCTTCGGGACGGATATTGTTGGCCCAGATGTTGGCGTAGTTCATGTAGAATACCTGCATCGGGTCGTAGCCGTCGATCTTAGCCTCGGGCGAGGTGATGTCAACACCTTTTTTCTTCTGGGCGTCAAGGAATGCTGTGCGTGACACGCGCAGACCACCCTGGTCGGCGATATTTTCGCCGAGTGTATATGAACCGTTGGCATTGAGGCCGGGAAGTACCTCAACGGCGTTGAACTGATCGATGAGACCTTTGGTGAGTTTCTCGAATGCAACAGCGTCTTCAGGAGTCCACCAGTTGACCATATTGCCCTCGAGGTCGAAGTTGCGGCCCTGGTCGTCAAATCCGTGAGTCATTTCGTGTCCGATTACTACACCGATGCCGCCATAGTTCTCGGCATCGCTGGCTTCCGGGTCAAAGAAGGGGGCCTGAAGTATGCCTGCGGGGAATACGATCTCGTTGGCAAGAGGGTTGTAATATGCGTTCACGGTCTGAGGAGTCATGCCCCACTCGGTGCGGTCGACGGGCTTGCCCCATTTGGCATAGGTCTCGGCCTGGTGCCACATGCCGGCATTGTGCATGTTCTCATAGTATGAGAGGGCGGGGTCAATTTCCATTGTCGAGTAGTCTTTCCATTTGTCGGGATAGCCTATTTTGACTGTGAAGGCATTGAGCTTTTTGATAGCGTTGAGCTTGGTGTCATCGCTCATCCATGTGAGGTTGATGATGTGTTTGCCNAGGGCCGTGCGCAGGTTCTCGACGAGCTCGAGCATATACTGCTTNGACGACTCGGGGAAGTAGCGCTCGACATACAGCTCGCCGATAGCCTCGCCGAGTACGCCCTCNGTGGCGCCGAGTGCACGTTTCCAGCGNGGACGCTGCTCCTGNGCTCCGCTCAACACCTTGCTGAACTCAAATGCTGTGTCGCTGAATTTGTCGCTGAGTTTACCCTGAGCCTGTGCTACATATTTCCAGAGGTAGTAATCCTTGATCTCACGGTCGGTAAGTTCGGCCATCAGTTTGTTGGCCTGAGCCACGGTCTTGATGTCGGTTACGATGACATTATCGGGAGTCTCGATACCCATTGTCTCGATGAAGAAACGATCCCAGTTGATGTTGGGATACATCTCCTTGAGCTGGGCGATGGTNCGGGGATTGTACATGGCGGGAATGTCACGGCTCTCCTCGCGGGTCTTGGTCGAGTCAGCGATAGCAGTCTCAATCTTCATGACGCTCTTGACNATGCGGCGGGCGTCTTTCTTAGAGTAGCCNGCATTGANCATCTGTTTCTCGATAAGGGTCTTGTAGGCTTCACGCACTTTCTTATTGTTGGCGTCNTCGAGCAGATAGTAGTCGCGGTCGCCCATGCCGAGGCTTCCGCCGCTGACATACATNGCGTAAGCGTTCGAGTTGGCAAGGTCTTCCATCGGGCCTGCGCTGAAGAAGGGGCTTGCATAGTTGCCGTGCAACCAGATGAACAGGTCTTCCATGTCCTCATGTTTGGTGTTCTCGATCTTGGCAAGGTCGGCCTTGATGGGTNCTGCACCCTCGGCGTTGCGGCGAGTCGAGTCCATAGCCTGGCTGTAGATAGTCCACACCTTGTGGGCTACAGTGCCGGGTTTGGGATNGGTCGAGCCGAGAGTGGTTACAATCTCTTTGACGCGGCGCTCGCTCTCGTCGTTGAGAATGTTNAACTGACCGTAACGTGAATACTCGGGAGTGAGGGGGTGTGCTTCCTGCCAACCCTTGTTGATGTGGGTGTAGAAGTCGGTACCTACCGGAGTTGTGTTGTCGAAATAAGCCGGATTGAGGCTTTTGAGGTGTTCCTGTGCCATNATTGCACTTGATGTAGCCATGACGCATGCCACGGCAAGATACAGTTTTTTCATTTGTTTAATTATAGTGTTGGATATTATGTCGGGTTATACAATTTGGTTAGACGCGCGAAATGTCGAAAAGTTTCATCGCTCCGAAAAAAAATAATGCTGTTTACAACCGTCCCGGGGTGGTAAGTATGCGGTAGACGACGTCATGCAACAGGTCGTGTGGATCCATGCGGCTGCCNTTGCCCTTGCTGAAACCGTCAAATTCGCGTAGGGCNCCNAAAATCTCAACCACCTGGGCCGGCCTGTAGGCCGACATGGCACGGTTGACATCGGCAAGTTGTCCGGCCCACTTCAGCCCCAACGCTCCCATCAGTCCGCGCTCGCTCTTGTCGGGCGAATACTGGGCAATCAGAACATTCGAGAANAGGTTGAAAATGAGAGGNACAAGNGGTTGGGGTGGATTCTTCTTCGGATTGTGTTTGAANTANTCGACTATGGTCATGGCNTTGCCTATGTCCTTGCGTGCGATGGCCGATACGAGCTCGAAGTTGTTATAGTCCTTGCTTATACCGATGTTGCGCTCAACTACCTCGGGTGTCACCATGGCGCCCGAACCGAGTGTAACNGCGAGTTTGCTTATCTCGTTGTAGATGCGTGACAGGTCGCTGCCGACAAAATCGGTGAGCATTGACAGNGCTTTCGGGTCGACCGAGAGCCCGTTGGTCTTGATGCAGTTNTCGATTTCTTTGGCGAGCTGTGAGGACGTGAGTTTGCGNGACTCGAAAATCACGCCCCCGGCTTTTTTAATGGCGTTGACAACCTCGGCGCTCTTGAATGTCTCGCCCCGGTAGGCCATCACCAGNACGGTGTTGGGCGACGGCGACGTGAAGTAGTTCTTGAGCTTCTTNATGTAGTTGACNCCTACNGATTGCAGCTCTTTGAGNATCACGACCATGCGTGGTGACATCATNGGGTAGCGGTTNCAGGTGTCTATAACAGTGTCGGGGTCGGTCTCGGGAGCATAGAGCGTGTACATGTCAAAGTCACGGTCGCTCTCGGGTATAATTCGCTCGGCTATCTTCATGATCTCGTCAATGTAGTAGCCNTCNTCACCGTGTAGCAGNTANACGGGTGAGGGTGTCCCNTTGGTCAGTTCGCTCTTGAGCGATGCAAATGAAACCGTGTCGGCAGCCATATTGTTGGGTTTAG
Source organism: Bacteroides sp. (assembly GCA_014802385.1). GTDB lineage: Bacteria > Bacteroidota > Bacteroidia > Bacteroidales > Muribaculaceae > JAAVFS01. The sequence continues at coordinate 27,898 of JAAVCJ010000003.1, read as the reverse complement.
TCAAATTTTTTTGTAAATTTACGTAATATTTCAATGATGACCAACAAAATGGACAAACTAAATCTGCCGCNCGCNCCGCTNAACATCGACACCAAGGGNCACTCNCCCCGTGTTCTCGACCCNTTAAGGCGTCGGTTTGTGACGCTTACACCCGAGGAGTGGGTCAGGCAACACTTTGTTCATTATCTCATTGCCNATAAAGGTTACCCGGCCGGCCTGATGGGTAACGAGGTATCNATCACACTCAATGACACAGCTCGCCGATGTGACACAGTGGTCTATGATAGGCATGGCGAACCATGGATGATAGTTGAATACAAAGCTGCGTCGGTGGCCATCACCCAGGAGGTGTTCGAACAAATTTTGCGTTACAACATAGTGCTGCGTGCTCCATTTCTCACGGTCTCAAATGGCTTGCAGACCTATTGCTGTGCCATTGACCATGCAACAGGCCGGCATACATTTCTGAATGACTTACCTGAATATAAGTAAAACGAAAAAAATGAGGGGGCCGCGAGCAATCGCGGCCCCCTCGGGTGTATTATTTAGAGTCTTTTCTTAGGTCAGTATTAGTTTTGAGGAACGAAGATTACGATACGGTTCCAGTTGTTGGTGCTGTAGGGCTGTGAGTCGCTGCCCTCGGCATCGATTGAGAGACGCTGGCCGTTGATACCGTAGTTCTTGGTGAGGGCATCATAGACAGCCTGTGCGCGCAGCTTAGACAGGTTCTTGTTGTAAGCTGCTGTGCCGGTGTCCTTGTCGGCGTAGCCCTGGATAGTAACGTTAACCTCGGGGTTCTCTTTAAGATACTCGGCAACGTTGAATACATTGACCATCTCCTGATCGCTGATTACAGCCGAGTTGATAGTAAAGCGGACGGTGGTGAGCATGGGGGCGGTCTCTACGACTGTTGTTTCGACAACCTGCTGTACTTCGGGGCAGGGGAGCTGAGACTGTGCTACTGCGAGAGCGGCACCTGTAGCGGCGAGATCACTGCGCAGGGCGTTCACCTGGTCGTTGAGCGATGCGATATAGGCAAGGTCGTTGCAAGCGTTATAGGCTTTGTAGTCACGACCGCCGAAGTTGATGTTGAAGCCACCGATAGCCGAGATGTTGATATCGACGGGATCGCCATAGGCACAAAGGTTGAAATTGTCGCCATAGAACTGGGCGCGACCTTCAAGGAAGAAGTCAACGTAGCGGCAGAGACGGAAGCGGAGCTGGATACCGGCCGATACGGGGAGAGTCCATGAGTTGTGCTTGAGTTCGCCGGGTTTGTGAAGAATGTCGGCACCGGGTGAATCAAAGTCGAACGCATAGGTTCCACCGATACCGGCGAAGGGAATCACGCTGACGGGACGGTTGGGGTTGACACCTCCGAGTGAATTACACATATCCCACATGATGTCAAGGTTGGCATTGATGTATTTTGCTTTGTTATCACCATCGTTCTTCCATTTCATCTCGCTGTACTGGAAGTCGAGACGTGTACCGATGTAGGGTGAGAACCATTTACCTACTCCAAGATTGTAGGCCGGTGTGAGCTCATGTTTAGTACCTGCATTGGTGCGGTTCTCAACAAAAGGAGAGTTAATACCTGCACCTAACTGCAAGAACCAGTTGTCGGTGCGATCAGTGTAGTAATGAGTCTTGCAGTTGGCGTCGGTAACGACTACCTGCTCTTCTTCAACTACGACAGCATTCTGTGCATTAGCTTGATTTGCTGCAAAGAGTGAACCACCACATGCAGCCATGACAAGAAGGAATTGTGTTTTCATAGATAAACAGTTTTTATTAGTAATAAAATGTGTTATTTATAAATTTGTTTTACTTGTTGTCAAGCGTCGGTCAGCGTTGTTTTTCCGTGCTTGTGAAAATATAACAATGCAAGGTTTTCAAAAGTTCATAAAAAATGTTTTTCATCTATTAACACCCTGTTGGCGAACTAATAAGTAGGTGGTTTGTTCTATTAATATAACACACACGTAATACTATCTTATCTAAACTATATACACACTATGAAGTACNTTTCACGACTATTCATGCTNCCTANGTTGGCCCTGTTTGCTTTCACTTCGTGTGACAGCGATGATGATGTTCCGGCCAATCAGGTTCCGCTATCTTATAAGACTGCACTNAATGCACTCTACCCCGATGCNGCTAAGGTAGAATGGGAGCGAGATGGCGGCTATTATGTNGCNGATTTTACACGAATTGGATATGACTATGATGTGTGGTTTGGCAACGAGGCTGCCTGGGCCATGACGTCAATTGACTATGGCCGTTCAATGAGCGAGCTTCCCGAGNCTGTTACATCGGCATTTGCCGCGAGTGGCTATGTTCCCGGTGTNACTGTCGATGAGGTCAAGGAATATCAGCGACCGGCCGGAATATTCTATATAATAGAGGTNGAATCNGACAATGACGGTAAGGAAACAAACCTATTCTACAGTCCTGACGGCACACTGTTGCGCAGTACGACTGCCGATGTTGATATACGACCTGATTTTTCAATATAACGACGTGTTTCTCATAGATGGAGACAGGCCGGNACTCCCTGCTTTTATGCAAGGCNTGTCGGCCTGTTTCGTTTGCTGTTAAGATGGCTTAATTGTTCTCGGGGCGGAGTTGACGAACGGTTTGTGCGGTCTGCCACATCTCGCTCTCACGCATCTGGCGCAGCTCCTCGTTGAGTTTCTCGCGATAGCCGGGCTGTGAATTGCTGTCAATCGAAATCTGGGCTTCATGGCCTGACTTGACACTGGCATAGAGGCGTTCAACGACGGGTTTGATGGCGTCGTGGAACGGGCCCATCCAGTCGAGGGCACCGCGCTGGGCTGTGGTCGAGCAGTTGGCATACATCCAGTCCATGCCGCGGGCTGCAAACAGGGGCATGAGCGACTGGGTGAGCTCCTCAACAGTCTCGTTGAATGCCTCAGAGGGNGTGTGTCCGTTCTCGCGGAGCACCTCATACTGAGCCAGGAGCAGACCCTGGATAGCACCCATCAGNGAGCCGCGCTCGCCGGTGAGNTCGCTGGTTGCCTCGCGCTGGAATGTGGTCTCGAACATATAGCCCGAGCCGATNCCTATNCCGAGGGCGATGGTGCGCTCGAGAGCACGGCCGGTAACGTCCTGATAGATTGCATAAGACGAGTTGAGACCGCGGCCTTCGAGGAACATTGTGCGCAGTGATGTGCCTGAACCTTTGGGAGCTACCATGATGACATCAATGTCGGCGGGCGGAACAACGCCTGTGCGGTCGTTCCATGTGATAGCAAAACCGTGTGAGAAGTATAGCGCTTTGCCTGCGGTCAGGTACTGTTTGATGCGGGGCCATACCGACATGACGGCTGCATCGCTGAGCAGGCACATAACGATGGTCGCTTTCTCACACGCCTCCTCGATGCCGAACAGTGTCTCACCGGGAATCCAGCCGTCGGCCACGGCCTTGTCGTAGGTTGCACCCTGACGCTGGCCGACGATAACGTTNAAGCCGTTGTCGCGCAGGTTCATACTCTGGCCGGGGCCTTGAACGCCATAGCCNATAACGGCGATGGTCTCATTCTTGAGCACCTCACGGGCTTTCTCAAGAGGAAATTCTTCACGTGTGATGACGGTCTCTTCGACACCGCCAAAGTTCAATTTTGCCATAATTGGTTATTTATTTANAATTTTAAGTGTTTTGTTGCCTTGCTTCATGATGTACAGGCCGGTTGACGAGGGTTCGGTTATCTGGCGTCCCTGNATGTCGAACCACATGGCCGGTGCATCGCTGTCGGCATCGACGGTNATGTTGTCTACGCCCGANGGGTCAACGTCACCAACAGCAACCTCGCGGTAGTAAATNTCGTGACCGGCAGCAGTNTTCTGAACNGCCGNCGATCCTGTCTCNACCATGAGCACATACATACCGTCAGTGAGACCGTTCCTATAGTTGAATGTGTAATCAGCAGTATCGCCTGCCTTTAGGTTCAGTCCACTCTTCATGTACACAAGTTCACCGTTGGTGTATGAGTATCTACGCAGTCTGACATATAATGTACCGCCCACGTTGGTGAGTGCTTTGACCGACAANGTACATGTCACGCGTTCACCGGCNGCAATTCTGTCGGGGAAGTCAAATGCAGTTACCTCAATTGCAGTATTGGGCGACTCGACAACATCGACTATGATNGGTTCGTCGTAACCCTCGACCGGAACTTCCACGCCTTCNGCTACCATCTGATTGAGGNCGAGACGNTANTGNCCNGGATTGGNACGTACCACGGCNGTGAGGCTCTTNTTGCTGTAATCACCCTTTGTCCANTCGACTGATTGNGCTCCNAGCACNACCGANGTAGCGTTGGCATNGTCGACNGGAGTGAGACGNCACACNANCATCGANGANCCGGCTGCACCGTAGTTCTTGACGGGCAGTGCTATGGCGATGCGGTCGTCGCGTTCCATCACAGCGTTGCCCGATGTCATGTTCGATAGCAGGGGCGAACCTGTGAGACGTATGACGGGTAGTGAGGCCTCGGGCTTGACATTGACAACAGTGTTTTCGAGCTCAAAGAGGTTGTCCTCATATCCATCGTGGAACATTGTCACTTTGTAGTTGCCNGCCGGAAGCTCGGCAGGCATGTCAAGATGAATTTCGACNTCGGCCTCGCTCAAATCNTATATGTTGACATCGGTTTTTGCCACACATGACAGTTCGGCGTTGTCGACCNATGTGAGTTTGAGACAAACTTTTGANAGTCGGAACACGTCNCTGACATTGTCGATGTGAGCCAGGAAGCGGGCGCTGCCGTTNGCATAGATGTCGCCGTCACTCATCAGCGAGGTGACTTTGACCTCGGGNACGACCGATGAGGTCTCCACACCGTAAATCTGATTGCCNGNGACCTTGCAGTNGGCGTATGCAGGCAGATTGTTGGGGTGGCGCAGTACGATGGCCTCGTCAGCTCCCTCGGGACGATAGGCGAAGCGAACGCGATATGAGCCGTCAGGCACGTTTGTCGTGCATANGGTGGGAATGTTGCGCATGGTGNATTGCAGTATGCCGCTGTGACCGTTCTTGAAGCCTTNGATAAGAATATCTTCGCTCTTGAGCTCGCACACGATGTTATTGTTGNTATCGGTGAGCACGGCTATGAGTGAGCCTNTGAAAGGTTTNGTGTCAANATTTTCGATAAAGTTCATCATCATCATGTCGGTACCGAAATATGATACTGACATGCGGGTAGAACCGTAAATCGAGTAGGTCTTTTGGTCGCCGGGACGTGCCGGAATGAAGTCGGTGATAATCTCCTGCTGGATATTGTATGCTCCCGAACCGCCACCGGCACCGAGTTCGCCCGGATTGAGGTGGTTGATTGAGAAGAAGCCGTTGCTGCGGCCATACCAGCCCCAGTTGATGTGAACATATCCCTCCGAGTCGTAGCCGTCGCACACGAATGCGTGGCCACCGAGGCCATCTTCACTTGAGGCGGCGTAGTAGACAGGACGTTTAGCATCAAGCTCTCCGCGTATCATTGACATCCACTCGTCGGTGTTATAATACGAGCGNGCGTGCATTCTCAGCGATTGAGAGTAACCGAAGTTGTCGGTCAGCGCGGCCGGTACCATCATGGTGTAGGCACCTGAGCCTCCGGCAGCATATTGCATCTCAACTGCGATACCGACTTGTGAGCAAAGTGTTGAGTAGGCAGCAGTCTGGGCTGCGGTGGGNTCATCGGGTACAACCGAGGGCATATCGTCCCAGTTGTAGACCGTGTTACCGAAGTCGGCCGACAGGGTCTGGCCTGCGTCGACATAGCTGTGTGAGCCGGTACCGCGCTCAGGATAGTTGTAATATTTCATTATCTGGGTNATGGCNGTNGCNACGCAACCCACATAGCCCTGNGTGCCGTTGGANAGNNTCGGACACATGGTGTTGAACGGAACGTCCTGNCCCCAGTTGATGTCACCGAGCAACGGNGATACAACTACGTCACCTGTCGANGTGGCAGTCGATGTGNCCGATAGNCCGTCGACCATTGATGNGCTCATNTCAAGCAGTGCAATCAGTGCCTCGGGNGCGTTGTCAAGGTCGAGCGAGCCGTTGTCGGCATATCCGAGCACGGCGGGCAGACGGTCGTCACCTGCCACAANCACAAAGCCNTTGTCGCCCGATGCGTTGAACACGTAGTAGGGGACTGTAACGTCTGAAGCCATTGCACGACGAGCCTTGCGTGGAGTCTGGAATCGGGCCCCCGGTAGAACGTCTGAAGCGATGGCGGCCGCACGGGTAACCGACACCTCGGCGGCATCGGTTACCAGCAGCCCGGCTGCTAATAAGAATATTGATAGAAGTGTTTTCTTCATTACTATATTAGAGTACAAGTTTGAAAGCGGTATTGTCAACGACTACGATGACGAGACCGCGCACATTAAGGTCAATTGTGGCTGCACCATTGACAGCTGCGTTGTAGAGTACACGACCCGACAAGTCGGTTACGACTACATTTGAACCGTTGACACCAATAATGCCGTCACCGGCTTTCCATGCCTTGGCCTCGTCTTCAACAGTAACATTGTCAACGCCCGAAGCCTCTTTCACTAAGATGCTGTTTGACTCATTGCTCATGATGGTACCTATTGCGGCATTTGAGCCAGAACCGAGCACTGTGCGACCAATTGCATTGACAGTATAGAAGTAGCTAATGCCCTCTTCCATTGGCAGCTCAATGTTGGCGGAAGTTACATTATCAACGGTGGTCGAGCCAAGTTTTACGTCGATGACGCTACCGGCCTCGAGATTTTGAGTTACGTTAATATCGTCGATGTAGAGTTTGTCGCTCGTGCGGTCAACATATGTGTATGTGATAAGCAGGCGAGTCGCAGTTGTACCTTGGGTGAAGTCAAATGTATAGTCGATGAAATCTTTACTTGAAATTTTTTGAGCTTCGGCCGATTCTATAACAGTCAGGTTATTTATGTCGTCACCTTCCACGATAGATATCTGAATTGTATTATCGCTTGTGTAGAACGATCCGAAAGCACCTGCGGCAGCTTTGATTGAGATAGAGAATTTACCATTGTTTTGGCTGAGGTCGATAGCCGGGGTGACAAGTTTTCCTTCAGCTGATGCGGGATAGATTACATAATAGCCGGCAGCATACGTCTTAGAGAAGTCGGTAAGCCAACCGGGTACCTTTGTCATAGTATTGAGGTCGTCGGTGTCGTATGATACTGATACAATGGTACCTTTTGTTACACCTGAAAAATCCTCGTTGAAAACGGTAACGGTCGAGGCTTCTTCAATGGCTTTGCGTGAATAGTAGTTTACCTGATAGCCTATGGCATCGTCAACGGCNTNCCAGTTAGCGGTGAAGCNGGTTGCGGTAATANCGGTTGCCGCNGTTGCNATGGGAGCCTCCATTGTAGAGATGCACTTGATAANTTCAACAACTTCCGAGTTCTCAGATTTTGCGCCGTTGGCATTTACTGAACGGACTACATAGTANTANGTAGTCTCGGGGTCAAGGCCTGTAACCTTCTTTGANGGATCNGAGTAGNCTGANAGNGGCTTNACAACCTCGTNTTGCATGAAGTANACNGGTTCNTNNTTATCNTNNANCGAGAANACGTCNAGTTCATACTGGNTNGCNCCNNNTACNNTNCTCCAAGCTGGCNGTNAANTNTGTGCCGTNGGCATCGTTAGGNANGTANGNCTNNGGNGCNGCAANAAAGTCNGCACTNTATTCNACCTTGANCGANTTGATATAGAAGCCNGATACNGACAGATAGGGTTGAATCTTAAGTTTGGCGGTATAGCCAAAATCGGGAGCGAAATCAGAGATGGTTGTCCANTCGTCATNCTCNNCGNCAANAATGTTGCNCANNGNNGTGTANGATTTCANGANCTGNANNACNCCNCCATACTCGTCGGCCATCTTAACCTCGGCNGTAACTTTGAGCGTGCAACCCGATGANGNNGGNANATTAGAGAATGCTTTCAGTTCGAGGTATCCGCTGGGGCCGATGAGAAGGCANCCACCTGCCGAAGAANCNCCTGATGCANAACTNATNTCGGGNATTTTTGATACAATCTGGCTTGAAAACATTGATTGAGGTTNCTCTATAGAGCCATCTTCAAATACTGAAAAGTCGGCGTCAAGAAGAACAACNGGCTCATCGGCACGAGCCGATAAACCACATACAGATAAAACTGTCAATAAAGAAAGTAAAATCTTTTTCATNGTTAATGTTTGGTTCGAAATTTTAATAATTAGTGTATGTTAATTTTGTTTTAATCAATTAGCGAATGTCAGTCGGGCNCGNGTTGCCGGAGCGCCGTCGCGGGTAATCTCGTAGGTAGTGACGTTGCCGTTGGTTGAGCATGCTATCTCAACACGGTCGTCAAAGTGAATCTCGTCCATGTAGGCTATCTCGAACATGCTGATGGGGTGCGTGTCATAGAAGTCGACCGTGTGGCTGTTGAGCAGAGCCTCGATGTAGCGGGTNGAGTTGACGTGGCGGTTGAAGTCGATGTCACAGTAGCCGAACTTGTGGGCTCGTACGAAATCGGGCGACGTCACCGCCGGAATTTTTGAGCCGCGGCCTACGCTACATGCACGGTCGGCAATCTTGGCATGNCCCATTATCTCGGTCATNTCGCCGCCGCGGCGTGTCTCNAGGTCGATGGCTATCCANACTGTCAGTGCCTCGCCCAACACGTTNCCCTCNTCGTCGCTGATGGTGAAACATCGCTCGGTGAAGTGTCGGTTGATNGACGATACCCACGTGGCTATGTTATAGANGCTATTGATGTCCGGAAACTGTTTCATCGACAGGTTGAGGCGTGACAGCACCCANGTCTTGGAGTATTGGCGNAGGTGNGTGTAGCCTACACCGAGNTCGTCGGCATGGGCGGTGGCNACCTCGATGAGTCGTTGCACAAGCATCGGGAGCGANATGTGGCGCTGGGCATTACACTCGCTCGCATTGAGATAGTATCGTATATTTAAAATCTCGTTCATGCTTCAGACTGTTGACGCTGCTCGAGCAGTGCGGTGACATACTCNACGGGATCTTTGGTTATTGTAACGCGGCCGCTTCGGGCAAACTGACGTATGTCATAGCGCTTCAGNGCCTCGAACAGGGCCTCGGTCTCGTCGCGGTGGCCGGTCTTCTCGATGACNGTATANTCGGGNGTGATTTCGAGGATACGCGCCGAGTGTTTGCGTATAATCCACTCGAGGTGTTTCTCNACAAGCAGNTTGTCGGTAGGCACCTTGTAAAGAGCAACTTCCTGGTAGACNATGTCGTCGTCGGTGTACAGGAACGCTTTGATGACGTCGATGCGCTTTTCAATCTGCTTGACGACCTTCTCCATGGTGGCGCGGTCGCTTTGTGACGTTATTGTGAATTTGTGTACACCGGGTATGGAGCATGCGCTTGCCGTGATGCTCTCGATGTTGATGCACCGGCGTGTATATATGGCTGTCACCTGGTTGAGCACACCGACGGCGTTCTCGGCAAATGCCGACATGGTGAACAGTTGTTTTTCGTTATGGTCACTCATATAATCTAACGATGGTTGTTCAGAATGTGAAATATTTGTCGGGNGCTATCATGATGTCGTCGACGTCGTGGCCCGGTGCTATCATGGGAAATATCATGTCGGTGGCGTCAATGTTGACATTAATNATATATGAGCCTTTGTGTCGGGTCATACGTTCGATGGCNCCGTCAAGTTCNTCGCGTGTGGCAACGTCTTCGCCGGCAATGCCGTAGGCCGCTGCGATCGCTATGAAATCGGGGTTGAGCATCGGTGTCTGNGANAAACGGTTGTTGAAGAACATTGCCTGCCACTGACGCACGTTGCCAAGGAAGTTGTTGTTGAGCAACACAATCTTGACATCGGTGCCATATTGCATGATGGTGCCGAACTCCTGGATAGTCATCTGCAGGCCTCCATCGCCCACGTACAATACCACGTCGCGGCCGGGCATGCCCATCTTGGCGCCAATGGCCGCGGGCAGTCCGAAGCCCATTGTGCCGAGTCCGCCCGATGTCACCATGCTGCGTGGTTGGGTAAACCGACTGTAGCGTGCTGCGAACATCTGGTTCTGGCCCACGTCGGTAACCACTATGGCACTGTGGCCTGTGGCCTGCGACACGCGGCTTATTACCTCGCCCATTTTAATCTTGCCTGAACCGGGATTGACTTCAGTGTTAATCACAACATCTTGTTCCACTTGGTCGCAGCGGTCAAAGCCGGCCAGCCACTCGTCGTGTTTACGGTGTTCGACCAGTGGCAGCAGCTGTTCAAGCACAAGGCGTGCGTCGCCGTTTATGAAACATTCGGGCTTGACATTCTTGTTTTCCTCGCTAGGGTCGATGTCAATATGTACTATGCGTGCGTTGGGGGCATAGTTGGCCAGCATGCTTGTGACGCGGTCGTCAAATCTGAGACCGACACCGACTATGACATCGGCGCGATTGGTCATGTAGTTCGGGCCGATGTTGCCGTGCATGCCGAGCATACCGCGATAGAGCGGGTGGTCGCTCGCGACGGCCGACAAGCCGAGCAGGGTTGCCGTCATCGGTGAGCCGGTTTTCTCGGCCAAGGCTGCCAGCACCTCCTCGGCACCTGAAATTGATACGCCGTGACCTGCCATTATCAGTGGGCGCTCGGCCTCATTGATGATGGCGGCAGCGTGCTCGAGTTTGTAGTGTTCTATTTCGGGAGCCGGATTGTAGCTGCGTATGAAGTTACACTTCTCGTACTCTTTCCATGTCATCATGCCTATCTGGGCATCTTTGGCAATGTCGAGTACAACGGGGCCGGGGCGTCCCGTCGATGCAATATAGAATGCTCGTGCCACCATTGCCGGAATATCCTCGGCGCGACGTATCTGTGTCGCCCATTTGGTTATAGGCAGGGTGATAGCAACGACGTCGGTCTCCTGAAACGCCTCGCTGCCGAGCATGCCCGATGCGACCTGGCCAGTGATCACCACCATGGGGGTCGAGTCCATCAGTGCGTCCGACAGTCCTGTTATTATGTTTGTCGCGCCCGGGCCCGAGGTGACTATTACCACGCCGGGGCGTCCTGTAACGCGTGCATATCCCTCGGCGGCGTGGGCAGCGCCCTGCTCGTGACGCACCAGTACATGCTCGAGCGTGTCGCTGTAGTCGTACAGCGCATCGTAAACCGGCATGATGGCACCGCCGGGATAACCGAAGATGCGGTCGACTCCCTCGGCGATAAGTGATTTGATGAGCGCTTGTGCTCCGCTTATTGTGTTGTTACTCATACGGCTGTTGGTTGAGGTTATAGTCTTACGCCACCTTTGTCGGCCGATGCAACCTGTGATGCATAGGCCTTGAGTGCTTTTGATACATAGCGGTCGCGGTCGTGAGGGGTGTATGNGCGGTCTCCGCGAGNCAGCTCCTCGTCACGGCGGCGTTTGAGTGTTTCATCGTCGAGGTCNACGTCGATGGTGCGGGCCGAGATGTCAATTTTGATTGTGTCGCCGTCACGCACGAGAGCTATCGGGCCACCGGCTGCGGCCTCAGGCGANACGTGGCCAATNGAGAGTCCCGACGTTCCGCCCGAGAAGCGTCCGTCGGTAATCAACGCACACTCTTTGCCCAGATGGCGTGCCTTGAGGTAGCTCGTGGGGTAGAGCATCTCCTGCATTCCGGGGCCACCCTTGGGGCCCTCATAGGTGATGATGACAACGTCGCCCGACTGTACCGAGCCGTTGAGAATACCCTCGACGGCTGCTTCCTGAGATTCGAACACGCGGGCTNTCCCNGTGAAACTGAATATTGACTCGTCNACGCCNGCCGTCTTTACAACGCAACCGTCGGGNGCNATATTGCCTTTGAGAACAGCGATNCCNCCGTCNTTGACATAGGCGTGTTCGGCATCGCGTATGCAACCCTCGGCACGGTCGGTGTCGAGCTGTGAATAGTANCACATCTGGCTGCCAAGGGTNATATTGTGNTTGCGGCCCGGNGCCGAGCGCCACAGTTCGTCGGCACGGTCAGTGTAGTCCTTGCCGCCTATGGCCCATTGATTAATGGCCTGCCCGAGTGTGAGACCGTCGACGCGTTTGACGTCGGTATCAACCAGCCCGGCATCGGCAAGCATCTTCATGATGCTGATGATGCCGCCGGCACGGTTCACGTCCTCGATATGGTAATTNGAGTTGGGGGCGACCTTGCAAAGCACGGGGGTGCGGCGCGANAGCATGTCGATGTCGGCCATCGTGAAGTCGACACCTGCNTCGTGGGCTATAGCCAGCAAGTGAAGCACGGTGTTGGTCGAGCCACCCATGGCGATGTCGAGCGTCATNGCGTTCAGCACGGCNTTGCGGCTGGCGATTGAACGNGGCAGCANACTCNNGTCACCGTCGCGATAATATGCCCATGTATTATTTACAATCTGTTTGGCTGCTTCTTTGAAGAGCTGTCGGCGGTTTATGTGTGTAGCCACNACGGTGCCGTTACCCGGCAGTGCCAGACCCAGTGCCTCGTTAAGCGAGTTCATCGAGTTGGCTGTAAACATGCCCGAGCAAGAGCCGCATGTGGGGCAGCCACCGTGCTCGAGACGGTCAACGACATCGTCGGGCACNGTCTCGTCGGCGCTCTTGACCATGATGTCGATAAGGTCGACNGCCTTGTCGTCGACAATACCGGCTTCCATGGGGCCTCCCGATACGAATATGCANGGTATGTTGAGGCGCATNGCGGCGATAAGCATGCCGGGGGTAACCTTGTCACAGTTTGATATGCACACCATCGCGTCGGCCTTGTGGGCGTTGACCATGTACTCGACGCTATCGGCTATGAGTTCGCGCGANGGCAGTGAATANAGCATACCGTCGTGGCCCATGGCGATACCGTCGTCGATGGCGATNGTGTTGAATTCGGCAGCAAAACAGCCCTGTTTTTCAATCTCGNGCTTCACCTCCTGACCGATTTCGTGCAGGTGGGTGTGACCGGGAACAAACTGGGTGAATGAGTTGACGACGGCTATAATCGGACGCCCGATTTGCTCCTCGGTCATGCCGTTGGCACGCCACAGGGCTCGCGCTCCGGCCATACGTCGTCCGCCGGTTGACTGTGAACTTCTTAGATTGTACTTCATAGAAACTATTTTTAGTCCCGGTTTGGTCGCGAATATGTGATAAAACCGGCGCTTTTGTTGTCAAATTTTATAAACAGGGCCACAAAACATTGCATTTGTGGCAATTTCGGACAAAGTTACCCTAAATTTTGTTATCAAACAAGCCGTTGACCCTAAAATTGACGGCTTTTTGGCTTTTTTTAAGCACATTTACAGGCTTGTAGATGTCAAGAAATGAACAATTGGNCTGCCGATGGCGTTACAAGGATAAATTCACAAATCAATAACCTTTAAAACTTACTACTATGTCAAGCATCAATCAGACACTCGCTGACGCATATGCCGGCATTGCCGGTGACGCAGCAAAATTATCGGCACAGGCTTCGGCCGAGTCAATCAAACATCAGTATGCCGCATCAAAAGAGGCTGTATCAGAGTCTTATGCACAGGCTAAAGACAAGATTGCCGATGCCACCGCTCAGGCTAAGGACAAAATNGCCGGTGCGACTGCAGCNGCTAAAGAGAAAATTGCTGACGCTACNGCNGCAGCTAAAGAAACNTATGCTCAGGCCAAGGAAAATCCCGGTGANTTNTTNCANGGNGTNGGNGATAAAATCAAGTCGGCAACTGCCGGNGTNCTNGAGAAAGGNGCNGATGCAGCCGACGCGCTCGCAGCTAAACTCAAGNGCTGATTTTGTCAGCGTGCAGCCTTGCGGTANAGCACCACAGCTATAATCATGTAGACAAAGTTGGGTATCCACATCGCCACCATGGGCGATGTCTGGCCCGATATGGCAAATGTCGATGTCACGGTGGTGAACAGTATATAGCTGAAACTCAATACGAGGCCGATGCCTATATTGATGCCCATGCCGCCCTTGACCTTGCGCGATGACAGGGACATACCTATTACCGTCAGAATGAATGCCGCCGCGCACATTGCGTAGCGGCGTTCGTTTTCTATCTCGAACGATTTGATGTTGGCCACGCCGCGATCTTTCTGCCGTTTGATGTACTCGCGCAGCTGGGGCGATGTCAGTGTCTCGTGGTCGTTTTTTGAGATAAGGAAATCGCGCGGCTCGAACGGTATGATGGTGTCGAGTGAGTAACCCGACGTGATATACTCGCGGTCGTCCTTGAAGTCGCGTATCATGTAGTTTTGTACNCGCCACTGGTANAGAGTATCCCACTTGATGGTCTGGGCCGTCAGTCGCGATACCAGTTTTTTGTCGTCAAATTTTTCGAGCGAGAACTTGATGCCTGTCTTGGTCGTGTTGTCAAACCGGCTCATGTAGGCAATCTCGCCCTTGTCGACCTGGAGCATTATGTTGCTGCCATAGTCGACTCGTTTGTTCTTGACATACGTGTTGGTATAGTCTATGCGCTTGATATTGGCCGGCGGAATGATGTAGGCCGACAGTACGTAGGTGGCCGCCGCGATGACGGCCGCCGATATCATGTAAGGTCTCAGCAGTCTGTGATAGCTCACGCCGGCCGACAATATGGCTATAATCTCGCTGTTGTCGGCCAGCTTTGACGTGAAGAATATCACCGCTATGAATGTGAACAGGGGGCTGAACTGATTGGCGAAATAGGGCAGAAAGTTCAGGAAGTAGTCAAAAATCGTGGCCTTGAGCGGTGCCTTCATGAACGCGTCCAGCTTCTCGTTGATATCGAACATGATAGTGATCGCCAATATCAGTATGATGGCGAACACATAGGTGCCTAAGAACTTGCGTATAATGTACCAGTCGATAATCTTTATGGGGCGGGTCAGCTTCATGTCGGGGTGGGGTAGTAGGGGGGGGTATGAGGGGGTTACAGGCGACGGGTCACGCGTTCAATCATCATCGGTTTCCAGGTCGCGAAGTCGCCGGCCAGTATGTGACGGCGTGCCTCGCCGACGAGCCACAGGTAGAATGCCAGATTGTGAATCGAGGCAATCTGCAGCGCGAGCAGCTCCTGCGAGATGAACAGGTGGCGCAGATAGGCCTTGGTGTACACGCGGTCTACATAGCTCGGGCCGTCCTCCTGTATGGGCGAGAAGTCATCGGCCCACTTGCGGTTGCGCATGTTCATGATACCGTTGGCAGTGAACAACATGCCGTTGCGGCCATTGCGGGTAGGCATCACACAGTCCATCATGTCGACACCGCGGTCAATAGCCTCGAGTATGTTGGCCGGCGTTCCCACACCCATAAGGTAGCGCGGACGGTCGGTCGGCAACACCTCGTTAACGACCTCAATCATGTCATACATCACCTCGGCTGGTTCGCCTACGGCCAGTCCGCCTATGGCGTTGCCGTCGGCGCCCAGTTCGGCAACACGTTCGGCTGCCTCGCGTCTCAGGTCGGGGTAGGTACAGCCCTGTACTATGGGGAAGTAAGCCTGGCTGTAACCATATTTGCCCTCGGTCTCTTTGTAGCGTTTCCAGCCGCGGTCGAGCCAGCGCATCGTCAGGTCGAGCGACTTGCGTGCATACTGACGGTCGGCTGTGCCGGGGGTACACTCGTCGAGCGCCATCATGATGTCGGCGCCGATTGAGCGTTCAATGTCAACCACGTTTTCGGGCGTGAACAGGTGTTTCGAGCCGTCGATGTGTGACCTGAACCACACGCCCTCCTCGGTCAGCTTGCGAATGCCCGACAGCGAGAATACCTGAAAACCGCCGCTGTCGGTCAGTATAGGCTTCTCCCAGCCGTTGAACTTGTGCAGGCCACCGGCCTTCTCGAGCGTGTCGATGCCGGGACGCAGGTACAGGTGGTAGGTGTTGCCCAGAATAATCTGAGCCTTGATATCGTCGCGTAACTCGTGAAAGTGTACACCCTTGACCGAGCCCAGTGTTCCCACCGGCATGAATATCGGGGTCTCGATGGTGCCATGATCGGTGGTTATGAGTCCGGCGCGTGCTTTTGAGTTTGGGTCAGTGGCTTGTAGCTTAAACTGCATCAGAAATAAAAAATAGTGTTATCTCTTAGAGAGTGTTTGAATTCAAATAATTTTAGCACAAAGAGAGATTTTGGGATGATTTTTCAAAGTTGAAGAAAGAGCGATGCGGGCATCGCGACTGATGAAATCGTTGAAAAAGCGCCCAAAGGATCCTTTGTGATAAAAACAAAAATTTCTAAAACTCTCTGAATATTAAATTTGGTTTAAATTCAAACACTCTCTTACTCCATGTTAAGCTCGTCAAAGCCTTCAAACTCGTCGTCATTGTAGCCGTCGCTACCATAGAAATCCTCGTCCAGATCGGCGTCGGCAGCAGCGGCAGCCTTGGCGTCGGCAGCAGCATCAAACTCATCAAGGTCTATGGTCTGAGACGGCGCGGTGCCACGCGACAGTGTGCACAGGGGGTCTTTGAGACTCTTGCCGGTTATCATCTCCTTCATCTCGATGTAGAACGAGCGGTCGGTCATATAGTCGAAAGTGAACATCAGGCGCTGGCCCTCGTCCTCGATAAAGTCGCTCAGAATGCTCTCGTCCATCAGATAAACGTCCTGATCGGCGTCCGAGCCCATATCCTCAAATGTGATTTCGCGCTCCTTCTCCCAGTTGTTGTCACACAGGAAGAACGACGACATCGCATTTTTGTCATATCCGACACTCTCACAGATAATATTCTTGAGATCGAGGAATGTCATCTCCGAGTCAATCTGAATTTCACGTTTAAAATTGTCTACCTCATCTGAGACTATGCGGAAGTTGAATACCATAATATATATGTCTGAAAAATGTTGTTTACTTTTCGCGTTTCAATTTAACGGTGCGAATATATATCAAAAATCCCATTTACGTATAACAACCCCCATTTTTTTTGGTATTTTTTGCGTATTGTCCCGTTTTCAACCTTTATCTCGCCGCCATGTCGGGTGTAGATTTAATATTTTTTTTTGAAAATATAAGATATTCGTTTTGTCAAACCTGTATTAATTGGCTATATTTGCACAACAATGTTAAAAAATTAAACATTTAACATACGCTAATCAACTTTCATACATTAATTATATAACAGCTCTCTCTTGTCATGAAAAAACTGCTCTCTCTATTGTGTGCCGGTTCGCTGGCACTCAGTTCGCTGGCTAACGATGTTATTAAGCTTGGCATCATTGGTCTTGATACGTCCCACTCGACAGCGTTTACTGAACTGCTCAATGGCGATGACACATCTGACCCGTATGTACGCGATTTCGAGATTGTGGCCGCTTATCCTTACGGCTCGACAACTATTGAGTCGAGCTATAACCGCATACCCGGATACATCGAGGAGGTAAAAAAACATGGTGTCACTATTACCGGCTCCATCGCCGAACTTCTCGATATGGTTGATTGTGTATTGCTTGAGACCAATGACGGCCGACTGCATCTCGACCAGGCCGAGGAAGTATTTAAGTCGGGTAAGATATGTTACATCGACAAGCCTCTTGGTGCAACACTTGGTCAGGCTATTGCAATTTGTGATGTAGCCCGCCAATACAATGCGCCTGTATTCTCATCGTCGGCCCTCAGATTCTCACCCGTCAATGTCGAGTTGCGTGATGGCAAATACGGTCAGATACTCGGAGCCGACTGCTACTCACCTCACAAGGTCGAACCCACTCACCCCGATTTTGGATTCTATGGCATACATGGCATCGAGACCCTGTACACCCTCATGGGGCCGGGTTGTATCGAGGTCAACCGCATGAGTTCGCCCGATATGGCCGACGTGGTCGTAGGAAAGTGGGCCGACGGCCGCATCGGAACATTCCGAGGCATTGTCAGCGGGCCCGCTATATATGGTGGTACTGCCTATACTGCCGATGGCCCCGTACAGGCCGGCGGATATGCCGGCTACATGGTGTTGTTACACCAGATTCTCGACTACTTCAGGACAGGACAGGCCCCGGTCAGCCCCGAGGAGACTATCGAGATATTCGCATTCATGCGTGCTTCGAACATGAGCCGTGAGCGTGGAGGTGCTATTGTCACTATCGACGAGGCGATGGCTCAGGGCCGTCAGGAAGCCGATGAATTACTCGCCAAACGTACTGCCAGATGATGAAAAGTCTGTTGCCAGTTACATTGTGCCTTGCAGCTGTTGTTACGGCATGCAATTCCGGCGCGCGTCATGGTGGCGACAGCTGTCATCACCGTGTTGCCGTTATCGACCCCGGCCACTTCCATGCAGCTCTTGTAACCAAGTCACCTCTCGCCAACGTCAGTGATACCATATCGGTCTATGCGCCGTCAGGTGCCGAGCTCGAGCAGTACAAGGCTTTTATAGAGTCTTATAACACCCGGGCTGACAATCCGACGTCATGGGTGCTTGACGTTGCCGAGACCCCCGACTTCATGGCTGCATTCAACATCGGTTCAGATGCCGATATTATTGTTCTTGCGGGCAACAATCGCTACAAGACCGATTATCTGCTTGCCGCCACTCGGGCTGGTAAAAATGTCCTTGCCGACAAGCCTATGGCTATTGATACCATTGGTTTCGATAAACTTGTGAATGCTTACAGCATGGCTGCCGATAGCGGCCGTGTTATCTACGAGCTTATGACCGAGCGCTACGACACTATCAATATTCTAACCAGGGAGCTTATTAATGACACGGCACTGTTCGGACACTTGCTGTCTGACTCTGATGAGCCTGCAGTGACTATGAAGAGCGTGCATCATTTCTACAAAGAAGTTTCAGGCACGCCACTTAAACGTCCGGCATGGTACTATGACGTCAAGCAGCAGGGCGAGGGTATAGCTGATGTTACCACTCATCTGCTCGACCTTGTCATGTGGCAATGTTTCCCCGACAGTGCCATTGACTACACTACCGATGTCGAGCTTGTCGACGCCCTACACTCGGCAACAGTCATCACCCCCGAGCAGTTCCTCAGTTCCACCGGCCAGACTATCGACACGCCTCTCGAGGTGTTCTCGAATGGCACCATTCTTGTACGCATCAAAGATATTCTTGTGCGCATCGACGTGCAATGGAACTTTGAAGCCCCCTCGGGCAGCGGCGACACATTTACCGCCACCTATCGTGGTACACGCGGCACAATCGAAATTGCGCAGGACGCTGCAACGGGTTTTGTCAAGCAGTTGGCCTCGATCGATTCGGCCGGTACTCGTCACGAGTATGATATCCCTGTTGCCGAGCGTCTTGGCCACGAGGAACACTTCAATCGTGTCACCGAGTCGTTCCTACGTCACCTCGACGGTGAGCCGCTCCCTGCCTGGGAAAGTGCAAACACGCTTGCCAAATATTACATCACCACACAGGCTGTGGCACGAGCTAATGCACGTGACCTATAATAACATTATACAATTTTGACATCAGACACGACATATTATCAGGATAACCGCATGTTCCACGCCTCGGCCTGTAACCTCATGGGTACGCGGCTCGATGTCGTTATGATTGGCGTCCGGCAAGGCATCGCCACCGCCTTGTGGCAGTCGTGTCTCGATATTGTAAGTCATCTTGAGACCGTGGGCTCGCGGTTCAGCCCCGATAGCGAGACCTCGGCCGTCAACCGCGCCGAGCCGCTCTCCATGGTTTCAGTTTCACCGTTGTTCAGAGGCCTGCTTACCGATGCTATCGGCTACCGCACATTGACTTTAGGTGCTTTTGACATTACGGCTTGTAGCTGTGCAGCTGTCGATTTCACTCCCGATGGACTCAGCCTTATCATTCCTTCGTCGGGTCTTAAAATCGACCTCGGCGGCTATCTGAAGGGGCATGCCGTCGACCTCATCGCCGACACTTTGCGTCAAGGTGGAGTCACCGATGCATTCATTGACTTTGGCGGTTCATCGATTATGGGCATCGGCTCACACCCCGCCGGCGACGGCTGGCCCGTGTCGGTTACCGATCCATACACGCGACGTTCGCTCCGCGCCGGCGTTCTGCGTGATGCCGCGCTCTCTACGTCGGGCAATACCCCGGCCTATAACGGTCACATCGTAAGTCCGTTCACCGGTCGAGCCGTTACTGGCAACCGGCTCTCGGCCGTCATCGCGCCACGAGCCGTTGATGCCGAGGTCTTGTCAACCGCATGGCTTGTTGCTGACCGCGATTTGCGCGCGGCCATTCTGCCCAATTTTCCAACCGTAATTGACGAATTTGTTTACAACTGATGAATAATACAATACAATCCGCTTCAACCCCGGCCACCGATGCCGGCCGCCGCACATTCCTGCGCTCGCTCGGTGTGCTCGCCGGGAGCGCCGCCATACTCTCCACCGCGCCGTGGCTCGCCTCGTGTACCGCCGATAAGCAGGCCGCAGTTTCCGGCCACAAAGCGCGTATAGGCCTCATCGGCACCGGCTCGCGTGGCCAGTACCATCTGCACAACCTCAAACTCATACCACATGCCGACCTGGTCGCACTGTGTGACATCAACCCCGCTCATCTCGACGAGGCTCGTGCCATATATCCCGATGCCAAGACCTATACCGACTACCGTGCCATGCTCGATGATCCCGATATAGACGGTGTCATCATTGCTACCCCTCTCGGCAGCCATGCTCCCATCACTCTGGCCTCACTCGATGCCGGCAAACACGTATTCTGCGAGAAAGCCATGGCACTGACCCTCGATGAGTGTAAAGAGGTCTACGACCGATACCTCAACTGCGACAATGTTCTATACTACTGTATGCAACGCATGTACGACGAGAAGTATGTGCGCGGTGTTCAGCTAATCAATGACGGCCTCATCGGTGATGTTGTCGGCATGCGCTGTTACTGGTTTCGCAACGCCGACTGGCGCCGTGACTGTCCCGACCCGGCGCTCGAACGCCTTATTAACTGGCGCCTGTACCGTGAGACATCGGGCGGCCTGATGACCGAGCTTGCCAGTCACCAGCTCGAAGTCTGTGGCTGGGTTACAGGCAAGATGCCATCAAAGATCATGGGCACCGGCGACCTCATACATTGGAAGCATGACGCCCGCGAAGTCTATGACACCGTCAACGTCATCTATAAATACTCCGATGGCCGAACCATCAGTTATGAGTCGCTTATATCAAATAAGTTCAACGGCATGGAAGACCAGATTCTCGGCTCGCGCGGCACCATGAATCTCGCCACCGGGCTATATTATCTTGAAAACGACGACACCCGTTCGGGCATCAAGCAGCTTTTGAGTTCGGTGCGAGACAACGTTTTCAGCGCCATTCCGGCAGCCGGCCCAAGCTGGCGCCCCGAGACAGCCGACTCATACATACCACACTCTATTCTCGACGGCGTCACCCACGTCAATCACGGTCAAAGCACTGTAGGCGTCGACCATGACGGCAGCGAGGAGATACTGTCGGCGTTCTGCCAGGCCTGTATCACAGGCGAGCGCGCAGCCAACGTAGTCGAAGAGGCTTATAGCGCTACCACACTATGCCTCCTCGGTAACCTCGCCATGGAGACAGGTACCACCATCGACTTCCCCGACGAATACAAGATTCCATATATGAAATTCTGACCCGTATGAAAGATATAACCATCACAGGCCGGCAATTAAGGCGCGAGACATTATATCTCGTGGCATGCTTCGTCGTCGCGTTTCTCATCAACGTCTACGCAGTCATACATTTCCACCGCCCTGCCATCGAGCTATTCAGTCAGCTTGGCTTCGTAGTCGTCATCACCGTCGCCCTATACATAGTCATAGCCATACTCCGCGTCATCTGGACGCTTGTACAATATCCGATCAGACACATAATTAATAAATAAACTTAACTCTCCAAATCAATGTCTTCACGTAGAGAATTCCTTCGCAAAGCGTTCGCATCAGCCGCTACGCTTGCAGCAGCCGGCATGTTGCCGGGCGGTTTTATGGCCTCGGCCAAGTCTCAACGACGGGTCATAGGCGCTAACGACCGCATACGCGTTGCCGTCATCGGTGTTAACTCGCGCGGCCGCGCGCTCGCCCAGGGCTTCGCACGCATGCCCTTGTGCGACGTCACCTACCTGTGCGACGTCGACTCCAAGGCTCTCGAGCGCAGCCAGGCCGACATTAAAAATATCACCGGCACCACACCACGTGGCGAGCGCGACATGCGCCGCGTCTTCGAGTCGCCCGACGTCGATGCCGTAGTCATCGCCCTCCCCGACCACTGGCACGCACCTGCCGCCATCATGGCCATGCAGGCCGGCAAGCACGTCTATCTCGAGAAACCCACCAGCCACAACCCCGCCGAGAACGAACTCCTTATGCGCGCCGCCGCCAAGTACGGCACCGTTGTCCAGGTCGGCAATCAGCGCCGCTCCTGGCCTAATGTGCAAGCCGCCATACGTGAGATTCACGACGGCAACATCGGCGACGTTCACTACGCCAAGTCGTGGTATGTGAACAATCGTCCGTCAATAGGCATCGGCAAGGTCGTCCCCGTCCCCGATCACATCGATTGGGATCTATGGCAGGGTCCCGCACCTCGTGTGGCCGACTTCAAAGACAACTTCCTGCACTACAACTGGCACTGGTTCTGGCACTGGGGTACAGGCGAAGCGCTCAACAACGGTACGCACTTTGTCGACATACTGCGCTGGGGCCTTGGTGTTGAATATCCCACCCTCGTCAGCTCGGTAGGCGGACGATACAACCACACTCATGATGATTGGGAGACCCCCGATACCCAGATGATGACTTTCCAGTTTGGCGACAAAGCCACCTGTTCATGGGAGGGTCGCAGTTGCAACAGTACTCCCGTCGATGGTTCGGGCGTCGGCACAGCTTTCTATGGCGACAAAGGCACCGTGTTCATTACCGGCGGCAATGAATATCGCGTGACCGATCCGTCCGGCAAGCTGATCAAAGACGTCAAGAGCGAAATGGCGTTTGAAGAAGGCAACCTCTTAAACCCCAGCGAGAACCTCGATACCATACATTTTGTCAACTGGTTCGATGCTATCCGCAACGGCTCGCGCCTCAACTCAGGTATCGTCGATGCCTGCATCAGCACCCAGCTCGTTCAACTCGGCAATATAGCTCAGCGTGTAGGCCGGTCGCTCAATATCGACCCGTCCAACGGTCACATCATCGGCGACCCCGAGGCCATGAAGCTCTACTCACGCGACTATGAACCCGGCTGGGAACCCAAAGTCTGACCGTATCCCCATTACCCCATATCCAAAAGCGATGCACCTCCTGCATCGCTTTTTTTACATAAAACCACCATGGCAACGATACACCCGCCTGTAGGGACGTCAATTTATCGCTTTCCAACAGCAAACCAGTACGTTACGACCGTTTGCGTAGCGCACATGTAGGGACGTCGATTTATCGCGTCCGCCGCAAAAACGCCGACACTCAGCATTGACACGCGTCCCTACAGTAAACCAGCACGTTACGACCGTTTGCGTAGCGCACATGTAGGGACGTCGATTTATCGCGTCCGCCGCGCCTAATGGTGTATATCAATGCTTTGTCTGCGTCACACAGAGGTAGTGCAATTTGCTTAATTCCGGTGGACGCGAAAATTCGCGTCCCTACAGCAAATCAGCACGTTACGACCGTTATTGCGGCGCGTCCGCTGCGAAAAAAAACGTCTGACAGTCAGCCCGGCATGTCGCCCGCTGAGTACTACGGTGCGGTGTCGTCCTTGGGGGCATTCTCATCTCCACATCAAAATTTTTTCTCAAAAGGTATTGGATAATTATTAAAAAATCTATAAATTTGCCGCACATTCAGGCCAAGAATTTTTCTTAGTGGCCAAATAACCTCGTAGAGATTACAAAACTATTATATTTACCAATTTTATCACCATGAAGAAATCTTACATCGTGATGGCAGCAGGCCTCCTCGCATTGTCGGCCTCAGCCAAAACAACATGGCAGACTTCCCAGCTCGGAACTGTCACTGTTGACACCGTGTACCACGCCACCGTTGGCCCCGGTACAACTCAAACCCTTATTGATATTAGTTACACTCGCAATGGCTCGGCCGCTACCTCTCGGGTATGCTACACAACTACCGACCTCGCCAACGAGTATGTCACCATCAAGGCTGCTGTCGCCAACAACAGAATGTATGGCAAACCCGCCAAGCCCCAGGCGATGGCCGATTTGAACACATCTTATCAAAATCACTACTTTGCCGGTATCAATGCTGACTTTGCCGGTCTTGAGGATACTCAATCTATCCCTTGTGGTGCTCTTATGGTCGACGGTAACTATGTCACACCACCTGCTACACTGTCGGGCGGTTTATTGAGTGACTATCTTGTTATCGATAAGGACGGATTACCTCAAATTGCTGCCGAGATTAGTTCGTTTGGCGGAATTAATAATAATAACGGTGTTGTTACCTACCCCAATGGTGCCGTTCAGGAGGGCCTACGTACCAACACTGACCGCTATGAAAACTACATTGTTGCATACAATGAGTTCTATGGCTATGGTAAGACAGATTACGGTCAGACAAATACCAACCAGTGGGGTATGGAAGCCGAGCTTCTTCCCATTGAGTCAAATGTTATTTATGGTAACGAGGCTGAGTTTATTGTAAACGCCAAGGCAACCGCCGGTAACATGAAAGTTCCCCACAAGGGTCTTGTGCTCAGTGGTGTGGGTGATACTCGCGCCGGTAAACTTGACGCTGTCAAGGCCGGTGAGAAAGTGAAAATCAAATTCCCTTTCACTGCCGACGGCAAAGAGATGTCAGCCCGTGAGGTTATCGGTGGTTGGGGTATTACTGTGAAAGACGGTGAAGTGACCAAACAGCCCTCAAAGGTTCCCAGCGACATCGCTACCAACACTCCCCGCGCCCGTACATCAGTAGGTTACAATGCCGATAAGACCAAGTTTATCATGGCTGTCGTTTCAGAGACTACTCAAGGTGGTGCTAATGGCATGAAAATCTGGGAGTTCGGTGAAGTTATGAAGTGTCTTGGCTGTACTGAGGCTCTTAACTTCGACGGCGGAGGCTCATCGACTATGTATGTTGAGAATCTGGGCTATCGTTCGGCTGTGCAGGGTAAACTCAACAGCGATCTGAAGTGGACAGGCTACGTTCGTGCCGTTGCTAATGGCCTTTTCGCCGTTACAAACGCTCCCGAGACTCAGGAAGTTGCCCGCATCGAGTTTGTCGACAAGGCTCTCACCATCAAGCCCGGCCGCGGCTATCAGCCTGTTATCTATGCCTACAACAAGTATGGTGTCCTCATCTCAACCGGCCTTCAGAACTACACCCTTTCGGCTCCCGAGGCAACATTTGATGCTTCTAAGCGCAAGATGATTGCTCCCGAGTCTGGTTACTTCGCGCTGACCGCTACCTACAACGGTATCACAACCTCGATTCCCGTCAAGGTTGACGCTGCCGGTGTCAGCGGTTCTGATCCCGCTACCGCTCCCTCATTCTCAGGCAAGGAGTTCGTGACTATGCTTGAGAAACCCGCCGACTGGGTTGACCCCAACCAGACCAACATATATATAGTTGGAAAACAGCAGGATTGGAATTTCTCCAACCCACTGGTAGTTAACCCTTATCCCGGTAAGAACGGCATCTATGAGTTTGACTATGACTCATCTGATAAAGACGACATTCAGTACTCGTTCTTTAAGATGACTACTCTCGATCCCCGTACCAACGGAGGTTCGGCTGCATTCACTCAGATTGACCATGCATGGCACATCAATAATGATGTTGTAAGCGGCAAGGACAAACCCGATGCTGATATTCTCGGTAACGGTAAGACACTCACCATGATTCCCGGCAATGCCAACAATATCAAGGCTCCCTGGAATGGCAAGTGGCACTATGTTGTTAACCTCAACGAGAAGACCATCACCGCCACCACTGAGACACCCCGCCCCGCTGTTAGCGCTACTACAGTAAGCCTTGTTGCCGAGATTGATGGCGAGAATATGACCCTTGACCTCAATGGTTCTGACGGTTTATTTAAGGCTAACAACGTCAACATCACAGGCACCGCACTCTCGTTCCTTGTTGACGACGTTGCTTACGGCCCCGCCATTAACGGCACTGAGCTCACCGAGTCTGACGACTTCTATGTATCGCCTGCTAACAAGTGGACTGTTGAGCCCGGTACTTATAATATCACTTTCAGCACCAACACCAATACTGTCACCGCTGTTCGTGCCGTGTACGCTATCCTTGATGATGTGACTCCCGCGGGTTACGACTTCGACAAGTATGACGAGAAAACACCCTGGAAGTTTGCTGCACTGCCTTCTTCTACCACAACCGGCACATGGACAGCACCTGCAGGCATCTACACTCAGAAAGCTATGACTGAGGACGGTCACGTTACAGCTCTTCACCTGCAAGGTGTTGACCTTGACAAACAGCACAGTTCAGTTACTTCAGGCACTGGTGCTGTCATCGACCTTCTCAGCGACCGCGAACAGGCATTCGCAGTATGTGAGCACCCCGTTGCAGGCAATTGCCTCGTATTCTCTCAGAACTACAGCTGCGGTACATACCGTTTCGGCTGGCCCAATACCGTTCAGAACTATTCGGCCACCCAGCAGCTCTCGTTCTATGCCGATCCTACCACAATCAACGGTGAGGACGCCGATCACCCCGTACGCTTCCGCATTGTATTCCAGATCATCTATCGTGGCCGTCACGCTCAGCCCGGCACCAATGAGATTCCCTCGATCTACGCTTCGGCCGTGGGTACAGGCTCGGTATGGGCAACAAGTCACAATGGTGTTGGCGACAATACCGTAGGTGCTCAGTACCCCATCAATCACCAGTCGTTCTATAAGTGGGTAGGTGAAGGCAGCACGGTTGCCGAGATGCCCGAAGTTCAGACCTTGCTCGAGGTTGACAAGACTGTGGCTGAGCCTTGGGACTGGAATACTGCTACAGGCAAACCGTTTGAACCCGGTCAGCAGGACCACAAATACCTCATCAACGACGAGCGCTTCATGGTCTACGAATTCGACTTCTATGGCAAACCCGAGGGCGGCACACTCGCGGTTCACGTCAACATGGCCAACGGCAGCTATGCCAACTATGTGATCAAGGAAGTGAAATTCTACAACGTGCTCAACCAGGACGAGCTCATGGGCAAGAAGAAAGCTGCCAACGGTCCCGCCAAGGTTCCCGCTGCCGAGCTTAAGTTCCGTTCTGCAACAGTTCCCGGTTCACTTCTCGGTACCCGCGGCATCAGCTACCGTTACTACACCGAGGACGGCATGAAAGAATTCCAGCAGGAAGAGCTTAACACCGGAGTTGACAACGTAGCGGTTGATGACAACACCGCCGCTCCCGTTGAATACTACAACCTCCAGGGTGTACGTGTTGAGAATCCCGCACCCGGCCTCTACATCAAGCGCCAGGGCAACACCGCCACCAAAGTAATCATTCGCTAACCACGCGACCGATTAACCCCTGATACCGACGGGCTGTGTCACCAACCGACACAGCCCGTCGTTCGTATTATATTGCTGCCGCACAGTAGGGACGCGAATTTTCGCGTCCGCCGCAAAAACGCCGACACTCAGCATTGACACGCTGCCGCACAGTAGGGACGCCGATTTATCGCGTCCGCCGCGACAAATGGTGTATATCAACGCATTGCCTGCGGCACTTGCCGGTAGTGTGCTTTATCCCGGCGGACGCGAAAATTCGCGTCCCTACAGCAAATCAGCACGTTACGACCGTTTTTTGCGGCGCGTCCGCCGCAAAAACGCCGACAGTCAGCATTGACACGCTTCCGCACAGTAGGGACGCGATTCATCGCACAGCTGTCCGGTTAAAATTTTAACAATTGCTCCTAATGCATAGATTTTTAATGTATTAGGAGCAGTATTTGTACTCCGACCATTTTCAGTCTATATTT
>JAAVCJ010000002.1 GCA_014802385.1 Bacteroides sp. | reverse complement strand
GATTATTATAACAATAAAAGAATCAAATCCCGGTTAGAAGGAAAGAGTCCGGTACAATACCGAACTCTTTCAATAACTGGGTAGTGTTTAACACGTCCAACTTTTTGGGGTCACTTCATCACAGCCCGGGGCGCTCGTTATAACACTATTAAGATCTATTTATAAATTCCGCAGAAATCAAGTATGATTTTCGATGAGTCTTTAGGTAGTGTCTTGAACTGGTTATGGGCAGTTAACATTACTATGATATCAGCACGATCAAAAGCATCCTTATAGTCTGTGAGTTTGAAAATGTTGTGGCAATTTACGTTAGGTTCTACAACGAGAATATCTGCATTATTGCAACTTTGAATGACACGGCTTACGATCTGTTTTGCAGGTGATTCGCGTAAATCATCAATATTAGGTTTGAATGCGAGCCCCATCATAGCGACAACTGGTTTACGGTGATTTTTTATCTCGAATTCAAGCATTTCGTTCTTTACACGCTCAGCACACCAGAAGGCTTTGTAATTATTAATTTCACGTGCGTCAGCAATCAGTCTACTTTCTGCCGGAAATTCGGCTGTAATAAAGTAAGGATCAACTGCTATGCAGTGGCCACCAACACCACAGCCTGGTTGAAGTATATTTACGCGAGGGTGTTTGTTAGCGAGTTCAATTAATTCCCATACATTAATACCGGCTTTGTCGCATATAAGACTAAGTTCATTAGCAAATGCTATCTGAACATCGCGACTTGAATTCTCGGTCAATTTGCATAATTCGGCTGTGCGGGCATTGGTAGCATGGAGCGTACCTTTGACAAACTGACTGTAGAATTCTTGAGCTTTGCGTGTAGATGCTTCATTTATCCCTCCAATAACGCGGTCGTTATGTACCAGTTCGTATATAACGTTTCCGGGTAAAACTCGTTCTGGGCAATAGGCTATGTAAATCTTATCTTTGAGTTCAGGACGCTCATTGAATATTATGTCGGCCATTTGCTCGGTAGTACCAACAGGAGAAGTAGACTCAATAACATACAAATCACCATCTTTAAGCAGTGGTATGACGGCACGGGTAGCTGCTTCTACGTAGCTCACGTCGGGTTGGTGGTTGCCTTTGAATGGCGTCGGAACAACAATGAAATATGCATCAGCAACCGCCGGTTTTGTTGAAGCATGCAACTTACCTGAGTTAATAACATCTTGTAGCATTTCTTCTATACCAGGTTCAATGATGTGCAGTTGCCCGGCATTGGTTTTTTCGACAACTGCCGGATTTATATCAACGCCTATGATATCAATGTTACCATTTTTTGCTGCTATAATTGCCGTAGGAAGGCCTATATAGCCAAGGCCCATGAAACAAGCTTTCATTTAAAAGAGTGAATTTTATTATTGATTGGGGTTGTTATAAACACTATTTTAACGCATCGATTATGCGTGAGCAAGCAAAACCGTCTCCATAAGGATTGACTGCGCGGCTCATACTTTCATACAAAGTTTTATCGTCGAGTAACGCTGATACTTCAGTTACTATTTTATTTAAGTCGGTACCAACGAGTTTGACTGTGCCGGCACTTACGGCCTCTGGTCGTTCGGTTGTGTCACGCATTACCAAAACTGGTTTACCCAATCCTGGTGCTTCCTCCTGAATACCTCCACTGTCGGTCAGTACGATATCGGAGTTCTCCATAAGATATACGAAACTTAGGTATTCAAGAGGTTCGATGAAGAACATATTGTCCAATTCATTAAGAGTCTCGCCGAACACTTCATGTATTGGTTTACGCACGTTGGGATTGAGGTGCATTGGATATACGAAATCTACTTCAGGATATTTTTTTGCAAGAGTTTTTATGGCTTGACACATCGAGATAAAACCGTCGCCAAAGTTCTCTCGTCGATGTCCGGTTATGAGAATCAATCTGCGATTTCTATTAATATCATAGCCTGCATCAAGTAACTGTGAATATAATTTTGCTGATAGGTCGGGCGTTTTTTTGATTTTATCTACAACCCAAAATATTGCATCTATAACTGTATTGCCTGTTACAATAATCTTATCCTCGTTAACTGCTTCGCGTAAAAGATTATTTCGGCTGAGCGCTGTAGGTGCAAAGTTGTATGTTGCTATACGTCCGGTAATTTGTCTGTTCATCTCCTCCGGCCAAGGTGAGTAAATGTTATGCGTCCGTAGACCCGCCTCAACATGACCTACAGGTATTTGACAATAGAATGCAGCTAATGCTGCCGCCGTAGATGTTGTGGTATCACCGTGAACAAGTACTATATCAGGTTTGGCATCTTTCAGAACATCTCTCATACCAATAAGAACGCGAGCCGATACATCAAACAAATCTTGTCCTTCTTTCATTATATTCAAATCATAGTCAGGCTTGATTCCAAAGATTTCAAGCACTTGATCAAGCATTTGGCGATGCTGTCCCGTAACACAAACTATAGTTTTGAATTCTTTGGGATATTTTAGAAATTCCTTGACAAGTGGTGCCATTTTGATGGCTTCGGGACGTGTCCCGAATACAAGCATTACTCGTTTCATCGTTTTGTTGTATCGTGTATTATCGTTTGCAATTTATCGGCGAGAGCACTTCGATCAAAATCTAAGGCCAGACGTTGACTGGCGAGCTTAAATTTATCTCTATTCCCGGGCTGACATATTATAGACAGTTTCTCAATAAAGTCAGGTTCATTTTCTGGCTCGAAGCATATTCCTGCACCATAGCCTTCTATAATTTCACGTGCTTCACCATTTACGCCCATAAGAATAGGAACTTCCATGGCTGCATTCTCAAAAATCTTTGAAGGAATAACTGTTGTGAACAGGTCTGATTTCTTCAGGTTTATAAGGCTGACATCAAGTAACGATATGTATCGTTTTACCTCGATTTTAGGTACACTGTCAAGCATAGTGACATTCTTCAATCTAAGTTCGTCTTTCAGCTTAAGCAGCGACTCCTTTTCAGCACCATTACCTATAAATAAAAAATGATATTGCGGATTAGTTGATTGTAGCGTTGACGCACATTTCAGTATGAAGTCAAGTTTGTGAGCCATACCATGAGTGCCAATATATCCTATTACAATTTTACCATCAAGGTGTAATTGCTTCATCAACTCAGGGTCTTTGCGTTCGGCAGGACTGAACAGCGTTCGGTCGACACCGTTTTTGACAACTGAAATCTTTGACTCATCGATGCCGCGTTCACATAGTTTCCGTTTAAACGAATCTGTTACTACAACTATATGTTTTGCTGATTTATAGCAACGTTTTTCCTGCCATTCGAAGTGCCTTATTATAATACTATCCTTGGCAGCCCCAACTGTTTTAATACTTTCAGGCCATAAATCCCTTACTTCCATAATCCATGGAGTACGCTTCCAGAATGAGAGCGCGCGACCGCTAAGTGCTGTGAAAAATTGAGGCGAGGTTGCAATTATAACGTCAGCCTTTACAAAGAGACCGGCAATAAATGAAGTTATAGAATAGCTGATGTAGTCAAGAGTTCTCTTCAGGAATCCCTTGTTGGCCACAATATAACTCCATACTCTGATAACCTTAATGCCTTCGATATTTTCACGTTGCCACAGGCGGTTATGATATCCGGCATAAACTCTACCCTGAGGAAAGTTTGGCACGCACGTTATAACTGTGACATCATCGCCGTTGCGCACCCACTGACGGCAGTGGTCGTAAGTGCGAGATGCCGGTGCATTTACTTCGGGTGGAAAATTATCGGTTAAAAATAATATCTTCATGAATACGAAAGGATCTTAATATTTAGCGGTCAGACATATTTTTTTACGACCTCCCAGGCATATTCACCCGTAAATTGTTTCCCAGACTTTATCGCACCTATCTTTAATTTGTTTAGCATAGAGCGATTTTTATAGAGATCAATAATTGCTGTGATAAAATCTTCTTGATTATTGTCAAACGGAACAATTATACCGTTATTCCAGTTGTCAATAAACTCAGTGGCATGCCGCCATTTGGTTACAATTGCCGGCAGGCCTGAAGTGTATGCGTCGATTATAGTACCTGGAAGTCCCTCAGTAAAATATTGAGTGGGGAGCATCATCAAATCATAATCATGTATAGTTTCGTTGATATCTTCGGGCTCGAGCGCTCCATGATATGTAACGAAAGAATATTTATTGACTTGATCAATAAATTCTTGATCGGTAATACCTGGTGCAAGTTGACCATAAAAATCGACTGTAATATCTGGTTTAGGACTCATGGAGGCGATATATTCACATAATGCAAAAATCGTATTAAGTCCCTTTAACGGGTGTATTCGCGCCATGAAAACAAGTTTCAGAGTCTCGTGATTATGTATTGTCGGATTAAAGTCTGACAAGCGGAAATTGTAGAGTACATCGACATTCTTGAATCCATATTCCTGTGCAAGCTCATTTTTCATAAGTTCAGTTTCTGCCAACACAACCTTGATACGTTTCAACATCCACCTGTGTAAAGGCTTATTCTTTAAATACGGTACAAGCCAACCTCCTATAACTGAATAAATGATCTTAAATCTGAATATTTTTGATAAAACAAAATATACTGGTAAAAGATATTTTAAGTTACCCCGTGCTGGTAGATAAAAAACTATATCAGCACTACATACCTTTTTTAAGAGAGTAAATATCTTGAGCTTGTTTTCAAGAGTTTGAGTGTCAAAATAATCAGTATTATCCGAACCATGATATTTTTCAATCATTTCTCGGCTGACACGTGTTTTTATGGTCTGACCATTTAGATTATGGTTGGCATAACCGAAGTTCCCTAATACAAGAATCCTTGACTTTTTTTTACTCATTTTTCAATAATCTTTTGGTAGACTTTAATGCAAAATGCCGATAATCTATTGATTGGATTATTCAGTTGTTTTTGCCAACGTTCAGCATATTGTTTAAAAATCTCATTACCGGTCAGATTGTACATCACATTCATCTCAGCGATGTGAAGTCGATGGTAAAAAGGACTCGCAAGTGTAGCGCCACAATCGTATTTACTCCAAAAACCATTGTCAAATGATGGAAGTGCCAAAGCTAATGATTTAACTGTCTTTTCCCATGATTTTCGAATTGCTTCATCTCCGGTAATTTTATAGAGATCAAGCAATCCCCATGCTGAGAAAATCCACCCGTTAAGCACGGCATCTCTATATGTATACTCATAAAATACGAGTTTATCATAGTCTTCTTCACAAACGCCTCCATGTTGTATATCGGTCAGCATATATGATACGGCCTTTCGTGCCCTGTTCAGATAGTTATGATTGTCGGTATCTTTGTAAGCTCTAACTAGTAACGAAATTCCCTCACCCTGTGCCATTGAAGAATATGGCTCTCGGGGATTCTGGGGGGCAAATGTTTCCCATGAACCGTTGTCGTTTTGATTTTCAATCGCCCAATTTGCACAATTTAAGAATTTCTGTCGATATTCCTGTTTACGCGTAAGTAAAAATAAATCATATGCTGCAAGACCATATTGGAAGATGCTAATCGAAAAATATCTTGTATTACCATCTCCATCAGTTGTTAATGGAACTTCATTGTCCTGCCGGCCAAAACGTGTGATTTTCTCAGTGAGGTTATTATAATATCCTGTCACGTCATTGACTGAGTAACACAAACCCTCAGTCTGGTTGACATGATAGTGGCTGCGACCCAATATCATGTTGCCCCACTTCTTTATTTTAAACAGGTTTAATTCCATCGAGCTGTTTATTGAATAATTCGATATAATGCTGTGCGCATTTATCCATAGTCAAACTATTATAACTTGTCCTTGATGCACTCTCCATTGCTCTCTTTTCATCAGGAGTTAAAGATACAAAACGGCAAATAGCGTCAATAATATGGTCTTGAGACGTTCCTGTTGTCAGAATTCCGTTCTCATTGTCCCTGACGAGATCAACAATACCGCCCACAGGAGTACAGATAGGTATTTTTCCCGTAGCGAAACATTCTATTAGTGTTAGCGGAAGCCCCTCATAGTGTGATGACAAGATAAATGCATCGGCACAAGCTACATAGTCACGTGGATTATCTTTACGACCTAAAATAGTTGTATAAGGAGAATTAAAATCACGTATTTCTTCGGCTATTCGTGGGTCTCCGTCTCCAATAATATATAGTTGAACAGTTTTATCTATTTTATCTGATCTATTGAGAGAATCAATAGATTTTACTAACTCAAGTTGATTTTTTTGAGGTTGCAGACGTGCTACATTAATCAGTTTTATGTCACCTTCCGACATTTCATCGGTAGCCGTATTTTTATTAATAGCTATCTTGGAAACTCCGTTCCAAATCAACTCTGACTTTGTTTTATCTCCATAGTAATTCGCAAACGATTTCTGCGATTCAAGGGATATTGTTATCGGAGTAACAAGGTGTAGATTGAATTGGATTTTTCGAGCCCAGACACTTATTCGTCCACCTGTGGTAGCTTCTTTTTCAGCTGCATTGTGAACAGTATGGAAATATTTCGGAGATCTATTTAATATCGGGCTTAGAATTGTGTACACGACAGCCCCTAAGTGGGTATGTACAACGTCTGGTTTAATTTTAGAAATAAGCTTTGTTAGTCTGAAGAACAGCAGTATATCGAATCCCTGTTTTTTGTCCAGTCCTATTAGTCTTACTCTTTTATCAAGGTTTCCTTGTAATTGTCCGTACTTTTTTAGGGAATTAGTCACAACCAAAATCACCTCATGTCCATGTTCTGCAAATTCGTTACATAGATTGATCGTGAAGCTCTCGGCACCGCCTGTTTGTAGTTGTGGAATTATCTCTAAAATTCTCATGGGAAGAAACTATATATTTCGTCAGAAGCTTTTATATACGAGATAGAAAATAGAGTACATAAAAGAAAGCGTACAAAGCATTATAATTGCACGCTGAGGCTTGTTTCGTTTATATGTCCCGAAATACCAGCCTAATACAATTGCCATCGGGAAAAATCCCATTGTATTTATTCTGATGAATATCCATGTTGATGATTCTTGAAATGCGAATAAATATGAGATATAAGATGCTGCAAACCATATCTGATAGAAATACTGTATTATTTTAGGAGATTGAATTTTATCATAGACAAATCTCTTGGTCATGTATAACAAACTGAAAATTATGGCTAAATTATCAAGAACTGTTCTTAAAAGTCCAAAGAGCGTTGTCCCTTTAAGTCCTTGATCATTGGCATAATGGGCTGCTTTTTGAGCAATATCCATTGAATCGTTGTTCAGTACGAATGTACCGTTGGCAACGTTATGAATCAATATAGATGTGGCAGAAACCAGAAATGGCCATAATATCAACAATATAGATATCCGTAATTTGTTAAGCCTTATGAAGCATACACTTAATAATAGTATGGTAAAAATCATACTTCCATGGAAAAAGTATGACGATACTATAAATGCAAGTCCAAATAGTTGTTTTACTATACTCCCTTTTGATAAGCAAAGCAATGTTAATCCCCAATAGATTAGAGAAAAACCGAGCGCATTTCGGAGTTTATAAAAATGTAGGACATATATTATAGTGATGAAGAAGAGTGTGGTCGTTTTGTTTACAGGAAGCTTTTTTACTGTTTTAAGCATGAATATTACAGCTATACTCCATATTGCCAATCTCCAAATAATGTAATTCTTAAGTGTAAGAGCCAACCAAGTATATACCGGTTCAACATGAATCTCACGCTTTGTCTGAATGATTCGTGTTACAATGCTTTTGTACCCCCAATAATCCCAGTCTGAGTAGCCAAACACGGATAAAATGAGCAATGCTATACCATAGAAGTACAATAATTGAGGATATTTTTTATCAAAACGTTGCGATGTCAGGGGGCCTCTTGATGTTGGTACGATTCCATATATAAGTGTTAAGAATAGTGCGAAGTTAATCAATATTTGGCCTTGGGTCGCTTCGTTTAATATTGCTGAAATTATCATGCGTTTGAGATGTTATTGTAATTGGCTTTCGAATAGCTGTGTAGGTTACTCTAATCTATAACGTGGTGTGGAAAATTGGCATACTTATTAACATCAACGTTCGTATGAATAACTTTAGCAGGCACACCTGCTGCTACAGATTTTTCCGGAATGTCCTGCAGAACGACGCTGTTACATCCTATAACCACGTTATTATTAATTTTAACGTTTCCGATTATTCTTGTACCTGCGGCAATGTATACATTGTTGCCAATTTCAGGAACGCCATTGTGTCCGGTTTTGCCACCTATCGTTATACCCTGACCTATAATACAATTGCTCCCTATCTTGGCATTTGCGTGAATTACAACTCCAATACCACCATATGCAAACTTTGTGCCCTTTCCTATTGAGCAACTTGGTGGAACTGATGAATTGAATAGAATATAAGATATATAATATAGTAGTTTTGGTACTAAGGGTATTTTCATTCGGTATAACTTATGGGAGACCCGATATAAACTTAATAGTAGCATACGTAAAATCTAATTCTTTATAAATAGTGATAGAATGCGTTTGCGCTCATTTCTGGTGAACATGATGTACATTTCAAACACAACCAAAACGATAACTGTGATACTGAATAATGTCACATTATATAGCAATGAAGAACTATTATCAATAAATCGGTGTAGTTTATGATATAATATCGTCAGTATAGGAATAAGTATTAGAATTCGGTAACCTACTACAATTATGTATAGTTTCCCGTCAAATCTAAATTTATATGTGGCAATGGACAGTATTGAAATAAAGTTGATTATTTCCAATAATGCCATTATGACAAATATACTGTAAAGCGGTGCTCCAAGATTTAATGCTAACCAACCAAAAGGTAGATTCAGCAAAGTAATCGAACACTCTACAATCTGGTATAGCTTTAGATCTCCGTTTACTTTAAAAAAAATATCGACGGGACCTCTAAGGCTTCTGATTACTGAATATAAAAGTATTGTCTGGCAAAAGACGGCCGTGTAAGGGGGAACATCTCCTAACCATAATTTTAAAATAGGATTGGCAAATGCTGAAAATGCAAAAGTAAGAACCGAGCAAATGATGAAGTTGACCTTGGTGTTTAAGAAAAACAAAGTGTAAAATTCAGACATTTTACCTTCACTGAAAAGTTGCATACTCCTGGGTCTGAAGCTGGTATTAAGGTCGCCTACGAATTGCTGAAAATTAGAGAATACCTGATTTGTTATGCTACGGGCCGCATTTACTACAAGGCCGCCAAAGTGATTCAGTATAAAGTCGGTACCGGAATAGACTAACCAGTATCCAATATTTCCGAGAAAATTCCAACCTGCAAATTTAGACATTTCGATTAGTAATTCACTGCGGGTATTTCTCTTGTATATGGCCTCATTTTTGAATGCCCGTTTGCAATATATCGCGTTGACGTATCTTACAATAATTGCAACTATGAATAGAAATATGCTATACCATATTACCCTCCATTCGGGTACTGTTGCCAGTAATAACACTGCTAAAAATCTAAGTGACACATCTATAATGGAAAATACGGCGTAGGCATTGAATTTTTCATTGGCTATAATAAGTGCGTCAAATGGTATTGTAAGTAATGACACTACAGCAGTAAATAGTGATAGTTGAAATAGAGTTTGAACTTCCCATATCGGAACGTTTCCAATATTAAGATGCGGAAGAATTATTAAACCTCCTATTTCGACGATAATTATAAATGCTATTGACAACAATATATGTACATTGATGCCGGTAGAGAATATCTCGCTGACTTCTTCTGGGCGTCCCTTTCCTTTTGCTACATTAATGTACCGTTGAACTGAGTCGGTAAAGACATATCTAAGTGCATAGAACATTAGAACAACACTACCGACTACTCCAAATAAGCCGAAATCGTCCATCCCTAATCGTTGTAGTAACAATCGAGATGAGTAAAGGCCTATCAATATGCTGAAACCTTTTCTAAGATATAAATATATCGCGTTTTTGGCTATTTGTTTGTGCGATGACATTTATTGGAGCAAGTGGGGTTTGGGTATGCCTACGGCCTCGCCAAGGCGGTGTGCTATGGCGCAATTGGTTGAGTTGTAGCGGCTGAACTCATATTGTCGTGATAAGAGGGTTGAATCTTTCAGGATACCTTTTAGAGCTATGCTACTATGCTTTTTACAAAGTTACTGATTAAAATTCATATATTTAGTGAAATTTTATTTAATTTTAAATGGATTGGGGTATAATATTTTGTTTATCATTGAGTTATAATTGTAATTAAGTGTATTGCATAGGTGTGACGTATTAATCAGTGAAAGATTTAAAGAATTATTATTCATGATTGACAATAACGGTTTTAAGGAGGTGAATGAGTCGTACTCGTTGCCCGAGGCTGTGCGTGAGGCGCAGCGTTGTCTGCATTGCAAGGTGCCGTCGTGCCGCAAGGGCTGTCCGATAAGTAACGATATACCCGAGTGGATCGGTGAGCTGGCTAAGGGTAACTTTGGTAACGCAATGCGCATAATCAATGAGCGTAGCAATCTGCCTGCTGTCTGTGGTCGCGTGTGCGGTCATGAACGTCAGTGTGAGGGTAGCTGTGTGCTGGCCCGTAAAGGCGAGCATATTAACATCGGTAAGCTTGAACGCTTTGTGGCTGATTTTGACTCTACTGCCGGTCTCACCCATGAGGCTATTCCTGAGAAATCACGAGGGCGTGTGGCTGTTATCGGTAGTGGGCCGGCGGGATTGACGATTGCCGGTGATTTGGCTCGCAAGGGTTTTGCCGTTGAAATTTTCGAGATGGAGTCTGAACCGGGTGGGGTGTTGATGTATGGCATTCCTGAGTACAGGTTGCCTAAAGGTGTGGTGCGTCGCGAGATAAAAAAGATTGAAAATCTTGGCGTTGTGTTCCACCTTGGGCAGACGGTTGGAGAGGAGCTTACTGTCGATGACCTTTTTGACCGCGGATTTGATGCGATTTTTATGGGTACCGGCACCGGCGTGCCAAAGCGTCTTGACATTCCCGGCGCCAATCACAAGGCTGTGCGTCAGGCGATACGTTTCTTAAGACGAGTTTCTCTGTATGAGGCCGGTCTGATGGATCGGCGCGAAGTGATTGTCGGCGACGGCGACCGGGTCTATGTGGTGGGGTGTGGCAATACCGCAATCGACGCTGCCCGAACGGCCCTGCGCATGGGGTCGGCCGAAGTCACGGTTGTATATCACCGCACAATAGAGCACATGAAGGCTCTGCGCAGCGAGTATGACGAGGCTGTGGCCGAGGGTGTAAAATTCCTGTGGAATACGTCGATTACTAATATCGAGGCTGCTGACGATGACCATATAGCCAATATAACAATCAATACCGATGGTGTGGAGCGTGTCGTNCCGNCCGACCATGTNGTCATGGCCGTTGGCAGNTCGCCGGCGGCNCGCATCGTGTCNACCACGCGNGGCATTGAGGTCGATGACCGNGGATATGTGCTCACGCGCGAAAATCCTTACGGCATGACAACGCGCAAGGGNGTATTTGCCGGTGGCGATGTCACCAACCGCCCGGCCACGGTAGTTCATGCCATGCGCGATGCCAAGCTTGTGGCCGACGGCATAGCG
The DNA here is from genome assembly GCA_014802385.1 of Bacteroides sp. Lineage (GTDB taxonomy): Bacteria > Bacteroidota > Bacteroidia > Bacteroidales > Muribaculaceae > JAAVFS01. The sequence continues at coordinate 208,461 of JAAVCJ010000002.1, read as the reverse complement.
CGTTACGTCGACGCAATAAAATTGCTTGACGACATCAATNGCCAATCGTGATTAGCTTAGCATGGGGGCAATGCGCTGCAGGGCGGCGATNAAGCGGTCTACCTCCTCNCGGGTGTTGTAGACTGCGAACGATGCNCTGACAGTGCCTTCGATGCCGAGNGCTGTCATGAGTGGCTGGGCGCAGTGGTGNCCGGTGCGTACGGCTATGCCCAGTTTGTCGAGCAGCATGCCGGTGTCGTAGTGGTGGGCGTGNCCTATGAGGAATGATATGACGGCGCTCTTGTGNGGGGCTNTGCCGAATATGCGCATNCCGTCAATTTCCATCATGCGTTCGGTCGCATACTTCATCAGCTCTTCCTCGTGTGTGGCGATATTCTCTATGCCTGTCTCCTGAATGAATTTCAGCGCTTCGGCAAAGGCTGCGATGTCGACAAAGTCGGGTGTNCCNGCTTCAAATTTGAACGGAATCGGAGCGAATGTCGTGCGCTCGAANCTNACATGGTCAATCATCTCGCCTCCTCCCTGATAGGGGGGCATCATTTCGAGCAGCGAGCGACGTCCGTACAGTACTCCTACGCCTGTNGGGCCATACATTTTATGAGCCGAGAAGACGTAGAAATCGGCATCAAGATCGCTGACGTCGATTTTGAGGTGTGGCGATGCCTGGGCTCCGTCAATCAGTACGGGAATGTTGTTGCGGTGAGCCTCGGCGATGATTTCCTTAACCGGGTTGATTGTGCCAAGGACGTTGCTCACGTGTGTGACGGCCACCATGCGTGTGCGCTCACTGATGAGCGAGCGATAGACGTCGAGTCTCAGCTCGCCGCGCTCGTTTATGGGGACGACCTTGATTGTCAGTCGCTTGTTGCGTTGCAATAACTGCCATGGNACGATGTTGGCATGATGTTCCATGACGGTTAGAATGATTTCNTCGCCGTTTTCGAACGTCGTGCCATATGATGATGCTACGAGATTGATCGCCTCGGTGGTTCCGCGNGTGAAGATTATCTGTTCGGCCGACGGAGCGTTGATGTAATCGGCGACCATGCGGCGCGTATTCTCCTGCAGGTCAGTTGCCTCCTGTGACAATGTGTGCACGCCGCGGTGTACGTTGGCCTTGGTGTTATAGTACATTCCCTCAATGGCCTGTACCACCCGTCGTGGGGTCTGCGAGGTGGCTGTGTTGTCGAGNTAGACCAGTGGTTTGCCATAGACCTGGCGCTCGAGAATGGGGAACTGGCTGCGTATTTTCGTGACGTCTAACATTGTGTTGATTGCTATTGCTGGGTGTGACAGGTTGTACAGTCGTTGCATGAGGCATCGAAGCCGGCGAGACGGCGCTCGACGAGGTAGCGCAGACGGTCGCGAACGGCATCTACGCGAACGGTGTCTATTACCTCGGCCATAAATGCCTGCATCAGCATCATGCGAGCCTGCTGGCGAGGTATGCCGCGTGTCTGCATGTAGAATAGTGCCTGCTCGTCAAGCTGGCCGGTAGTGGCACCGTGGCTGCATTTTACCTCATCGTTGTAAATGAGTAGCTGAGGCTTGGTGTGCATGCGCGCATGTGACGATGCGAGTATGTTGCGGTCGCTCTGGTAGGCCTGGGTGTAAGGTGCCTCGGGTGTTACTACAATGCTTCCCTCAAATGCACCTTGAGCCTCGTCGTCGAGCACGTATTTGAACAGCTGACGGCTGTCAGAGTGGGGGGCCGAGTGGGTCACGTCGCTACTGTTGTCTATGTGCTGGCTGCCTGAGCCGATAGCCATGCCGCCGAGGTAGCACTGGCATCGTTGGCCCTGTATGTCAACACTGTACTCGTTGCGCGTAGTGCCGCAGTGCAGGGTCATTCCGCCTATTGACACATCGGCACCGTCATGCATAGTGACGTATGTCTGACTGTAGCGTGACTGGCCGAGGGCCGACTCCTCGATGTCACAAACGTTGAGCGACGACTGCGGGCCGGCTATGACTTCAATCACCTGTGAGCTGACTGCCGTGGCCGAGTCTTTCATTGTATGGTCGCATGTGAGCACCGACAGCGAGGCTCCCTCTTCAAGAACGATGAGCATGCGTCGCGGTATGAGCATTGGCACGGGTGTCGATGTCAGGTTGACGAGCTGTAGCGGACGATCAAGTTTCACATTGCGGTCAACGTGAATATATATGCCGTCCTGTACCAGCATCGTGTTAAGTGCTGTGCCGGCCGCGTCAAGGTGTGCCGCCGAGCCATAGTGCCGGTCGATCTCGTCCGGGCGTTCGGCAGCTGCACGTGCGAGCGACATCACGGTCACGCCGGCAGGCAGATTGTGAAGCAATGTCGCTGTCGGTACGAACGAGTCGTTGACCAGGACAGCAAGCAGGCTGCTTACATTGGGCACACCACATTTGAATGCCGATGCGACGTCACATGGCAGGGCCATGCGGTTGATATTCAGACCCAGGTCGGGTGCGAATATCTTCTCGATCGAGGTCTTCTCAAAGCCCTCGTCGCCTATGTCGGGCAGACGGCGACCCTCGAGCGCGGCGCGTGCGTCATGTCTGAGCTTGTTCAATGCTCCGGCACTGCCTTTGTCTATGTCGCTGTGGCTGCTGTCAAACAGTTCGAGATATTGATTAANTGCCCCCATTGTTATGCCTCCTTCTCTAAGTTGTCGGCNTGGCTCTTAATCCAGTCATAGCCCTTCTCCTCAAGNTCCAGAGCCAGTTCAGGGCCACCNGTGTAGACAATGCGGCCCTTGTAGAGGATATGTACCACATCGGGCTTGATATAGTCGAGCAGNCGCTGATAGTGGGTGATGACGATTGTNGCATTGTCAGGNGTCTTGAGCTTATTGACGCCCTCGGCCACGATGCGTAATGCGTCAATATCGAGNCCGCTGTCGGTCTCGTCGAGAATTGAAAGGCACGGNTCAAGCACGGCCATCTGGAAAATCTCGTTGCGCTTTTTCTCACCACCNGAGAAGCCCTCGTTGACCGAGCGCGACGCCAGNTTGTTGTCAAGCTCAACGATGGCACGCTTTTCGCGCATGAGTTTCAGAAACTCATTGGCGGGCATAGGNGGCTTGTTGAAGTATTTGAGCTTGGCGTTGACTGCTGCACGCATGAAGTTGACCATCGAGACTCCGGGAATTTCGACGGGGTATTGGAACGATAGGAACAGGCCCTCNTGGCTACGGTCTTCGGGTGACAGCGACAGTAGGTCAAGGCCGTGGAATGATACTTCGCCCTCAGTGACGGTGAAAGTGGGGTTACCGGCCANAACCGACGAGAGTGTGCTCTTGCCCGAGCCGTTGGGGCCCATGATGGCATGTACCTCACCGGGCTTGATGGTGAGGTTTATTCCTTTGAGTATCTCTTTGTCGCCAATCGAGGCGTGNAGGTTGCTGACCTTGAGTAATTCGTTCATATATATTGTTTTGACTATATGTTGCGTTGTATGTGTTGGTTGGNGGNAGGAGTAGGCTCGCTGTGTTATCCGACCGAGCCTTCAAGGGTGATCGAGAGCAGCTTCTGTGCTTCAACGGCAAACTCCATCGGCAGTTTGTTCATTACCTCNTTGGCATAGCCGTTGACTATGAGTCCGACGGCCTCCTCNGTCGGTATGCCGCGCTGGTTGCAGTAGAAAAGCTGGTCTTCGCTGATTTTTGATGTNGTGGCCTCGTGTTCTACTATGGCCGTGTCGTTCATTACATCGACATACGGGAATGTGTGAGCNCCGCAGTTCGAGCCCAGCAGCAGTGAGTCACACTGGGTGTAGTTGCGGCAGCCNGTGGCGTTCGGTGCCACNTTNACCAGTCCGCGATAAGAGTTTTCNCTATGACCGGCCGATATGCCNTTGCTTACTATNGTCGATGTGGTGTTGGGCGCCAGGTGAATCATCTTGGTGCCGGTGTCGGCCTGTTGGTAATGGCGTGTGACGGCTACCGAGTAGAACTCGCCTCGCGCGCCCTCGCCTGCGAGCACACAACTGGGATATTTCCATGTGATTGCCGAACCGGTNTCGACCTGNGTCCATGACAGTTTGGAGTCGACACCGCGACACAGTCCGCGCTTTGTGACNAAGTTATACACACCNCCGCGACCCTGTGCATCACCTGCCCACCAGTTCTGAACNGTCGAATACTTGACCTCGGCNCGGTTCTCGACTATGATTTCNACNATGGCGGCNTGCAGTTGGTTCTCGTCGCGCATCGGGGCNGTGCAGCCNTCGAGGTAGCTCACGTAGGCATCGTCGTCGGCCACNATGAGNGTGCGNTCAAACTGACCNGTNCCGCTCGCATTGATACGGAAGTAGGTCGACANTTCCATNGGGCAGCGCACGCCTTTGGGAATGTAGACAAACGACCCGTCTGAGAACACAGCCGAGTTCAGCGCCGCATAGAAGTTGTCCTTGTAGCTTACAACCTTGCCGAGATAGCGTTTTACAAGCTCGGGGTGCTCGCGCACGGCCTCTGAGAACGAACAGAACACAATGCCNAGTTCGGCGAGCTTGGCGCGGTGGGTAGTCTTGACNGACACCGAGTCCATCACGGCGTCAACAGCCATACCGCTGAGCTGTTTCTGCTCCTCAAGGGGTATGCCCAGTCGGTCGAACGTCTTGAGCAATTCGGGGTCAACCTCATCGAGGCTCTTGGGCCCCTCCTTGGTTTTGGGCGCGGCGTAGTATATGATGTCTTGGAAATCAATGTCGGGAATGTTGAGGTGGGCCCACTTGGGAGGTGTGAGCGTGAGCCAGTATTTGTAGGCCTTCAGGCGGTAGTCGAGAAGCCACTCGGGCTCACCTTTCTTGGCCGAAATCAGGCGTATGACGTCCTCGTTGAGACCACGGCCTATCACATCGGTGTCAATATCGCTGGTGAAGCCATACTTGTATTCACCACCGGTGACATCGTCAATCAAATTGATGTTATCGTTAACTTCTTGTTCCATTAAAATCTAAACGATGAAGTTTGCATTAAAGTTTTATGGTGATTGGGGCTACTGACACTTATTTTACATCAAAAATTGACGTTGCAGTCTCGGTGCCGAGCACCGCAGGCGCCAGATCCATCACCGCGCGCGCCGCACGTCCTTGCCCCAGGGTTGATGAGCCTACGATGTTGACGCCGGGTCTCAATACCTGCCATACATTCAACAGGATACTGAGCACGAGAAACCACTCGAACAGGCAGAACACCACGCCGAGCAGTTTGTCAATCAATGACAATTTAACGGCTGTCGTGACGGTTTTGATTATCCGGGCCACAAGTTTGGCACATACAAAGCCGAGAATGAACAGTATGACATTGGCCACAACACCATTGACATATCTAATATCAATTGACTGCGAGTCGCCGGTCGCACCCCCCAAAACGTCGGTCAGCCAAGGGCCGAACAATCTACACGCGAGTATGCCAAGCAGTATGCCGGCCAGAGAGCCAATCTGTACGATGACTCCCTTCCAGTAGCCGTATATTACCGCTCCAAAAAAGACTACTATTATAATAATGTCGATTACACTCATTTTAATATATGTATAAGTCGTCGCAAAGTTACGAAATCTATCCTACATGCACAACTCACGGGGTGTAGCCGAGAAGTTCGAGCAGGGGAGGTGTGAGCAGTGCGGTGAACAGGCCGTTGAGGGTGAGACCGAGGCTGGAGAACGCACCCCATCGCTGGCTGCGGTTCATGGCGGCTGCGGTACCGACGGCGTGACTGGCTGTNCCAACTGACAATCCGCTGGCTATCGGGCTATTGACGCGCGACAAGCGTGCTATACTGAAACCGGCGAGGTTGCCGAAAATGCCGGTGCAGACAACGACTGCTGCCGTGAGTGGCGTTATTCCGCCGAGACTCTGAGATATTTCGATAGCTATAGGGGTGGTTACAGCCTTGGGGGCGAGTGAAATGACGACGTCGCGTGTGGCACCGAGCAATTCGGCTGTGACTACTACCGATACTATGCCGACAATGCAACCTGCAAGTTCGGCCATGAGTATGGGCAGAAGTTGTTTCTTGATGGTCTCGAGCTGGCGGTAAAGCGGAACGCCAAGAGCGACCACGGCCGGTTTGAGCCAGAACTCGATATAGTCGCCGGCGGCGTGATAGGTGGGGTAGTCGATGTCAAATAATACCAGGTAGCCTATCAGCAAGATGATCGATAGTAATATGGGGTTGAGCAGAACAACTTTCAGACGTTTCTGAAGCCACTGTGAGCCCAGAAATACTATGAATGTCAGTGCTATGAGAAACAGTCGGTTGTGTAGAAATTCAATCATGTCGGTGATGTCGTGTCGAACGTCTTACATACTGATGAACGCGGCCTGTGACTGCAATGATTGCCGCCGTACTCACAACGGTGGCTACGACTATGGGCAGCCATTGGGCTTTGATTATGCCGGCACACTCCATGAGTCCAACTCCGGCCGGTACAAAAAAGAATCCGAGGTTGCGAATCAGAAAGTCGGCCAGCCCCTCGACCCACTGCACCTTGATTATCCCGGCCTTGAGCGAGCAGGTCAACANTACCATGCCTATGATGCTTGACGGNAGNGGCACGCCTGTGAGATATACAATCAGTTCGCCGATGGCAAGAAAGCCGAAAATTATACTACACTGCAGTACCATGACTATAGTCCTAACTTCTCACGATATGTTTTGGGGTCATTGATAAGTTCAAGNGCGGCTTTATANTCGGGATTCAGTACCGGGTAGACCACTTTATAATAAGTGGTGGCNTTGTACAGGTCGCGTCCTATGATGCCTTTGAGTATGGTTTCGATTGTGAGGCGCGATGTATCAAGNTGTTCGGGGTTAGGCTCGATGTCCTTTTCGGTTGCCATGGCCACCANGCGATCCATGANTTCGGGNGTAATCTTGAANCCTTTGATGAANGATTCCTCGGTAGGATAGCGTGCGTGCAGGCTGTCACGGTTCTCNTCGACNTAGGTTATNGCNAAACTGTTGATTATGCCTCGGGCAACAAGGTCGCGATAGTAGTTGGAGTAGCCGGTGGTGTCAACGGGCACGAAGAGGTCGGGCATTATACCGCCGCCGCCATACACCACACGGTTGGTGTGCAANGTGTTATATCGCAGCGAGTCGGCAAACTGTATGCTGTCGGCNCTCATCATCTCGCCGTGGTTGTATCGGCTGACTATGTCCATGTCATAGTCNTCGCGGTCGCCCTTNGTGTANGGACGCTGTATGCAGCGACCCGACGGGGTGTGGTAGCGCGATGTGGTGAGGCGNATCATTGANCCGTCGGGCAAGTCGAANGGACGCTGTACCAGTCCTTTGCCGAATGTGCGGCGTCCTACAATCAGACCGCGGTCGTTGTCCTGTATGGCGCCTGAAAGAATCTCGCTCGCGCTGGCCGAGTACTGATTGACCATGATGACGAGNCGTCCGTCGCGGTAGTTNCCGTCTTTCTCGGCAGTGAAGTAGCTTGTACCCATGCGAGGTGACTCNGTGTANACTATAGGTGAGCCTTTGGGCAGGAACATCTCGGCGATAGCGGTTGCNGANCCGAGGTATCCGCCGCCGTTGTCTTCAAGNTCTATAATCAGATTTTTCATGCCNTCCTTTTTGAGTTTGGCAAGCGCNTCTTTGAGTTCTTTGTCGGTATCGCGGGCAAATCGGGTTATGCGCACATATCCGGTCTCGCCGTCGGCCATGAACGAGGCGTCGACGCTGTAGACTGGTATGTCGTCGCGTACAATGTTGAATGTCAGTGGTTCGGNTTCNCCACGGCGAGCTACCTTGAGTTCAACCGGCGTGCCTTTGGGGCCACGCAATATCTTGAGAATGTCGGCATTGACGAGTTTAGCACCCGACACGACTGTNTCATTGGCCGAGAGAATNCGGTCGCCNGGCATGATGCCGACTTTCTCGCATGGNCCACCNGGAGTGGTTTGCACTACCATCAGTGTGTCATTTAACATGTTAAACTGTATNCCNATGCCCGAGAAGTTGCCGTCNAGCGGTGTGGTGAGTTCGCGTGTTTCCTCGGGATCGGAGTAGGTGGAGTGGGGGTCAAGGTTCTTGAGCATNGCCACGATGGCGTCCTGTACCATCTTGTCCATNGACGCACTGTCAATCTCGTCGACATAGAAATTGTCGATTAGACGCTGGGCAAAGCGTAGTTTGGTCTCGGGTGTAAATGTGCGGTCGGCCGACTGCTGTTGCTGCTGGCGTGCACGTTGCAAGGCGTTGTTGTAGGTTTCGGTTTGAGCAAAGGCTGTCAGTGAGGTGATTGCGATAATCACCAGGAGTGTGATTTTCTTCATTTGGGTAGGAATTGTGAGGCGTCGTGACCGAAGTGTTGAAGTTCCCTGACTACCGACGAGCTGATGGCCGAGTGTTCGGGAAGTGTAGGCACGAATATGGTCTCAATGCCTGATATTGTGCGGTTAATAGTTGCGAGATTTTGTTCTGACTCGAAGTCGATGGCCGAGCGTACCCCGCGAATAAGGAAATCGGCGCCAAGCTGCTTGGCAAGGTCGGTTGTAAGACCATCCCATGCCATGACGCTGACGCGCGGCTCGGTGGTGAAAAGATGTTCAATTGCTGCGACGCGTTCGGTAGGTGCGAGCGCACCTTTCTTAGCCTTATTATAGCCCACGACGATGTACACGTGGTCGAACAGTGGCAGTACGCGCTCGAGTACCGACATGTGACCGATAGAGAACGGGTCAAATGAGCCGGCAAAAATAGCTTTACGAGACTTGGCGGTGGTCATGTGGTTACGAAATCTGGCTGTCGTCTTCTATAACAAGGTTGTCGATGATGAAGTTCTGACGAGTGCCTGTGTTCTTGCCCATATAGAACTCGAGCAAGTCGTCCAAGCTGTCTTCCTTGCGCAGTGTCACGCGGTCGAGACGTATGTCGGGGCCGATGAAACCACGGAACTCTTCGGGCGATATCTCACCAAGACCTTTAAATCGGGTTATCTCTGCGTTGGCGCCAAGCTTGTTGATGGCGTTTATGCGTTCCTCGTCGTTGTAGCAGTAGTAGGTCTCGTCGCTCTTAGTCGAGCCGGCTGCGGCTCCGCGACGGGTTGTCTTCTTGTTGCGGACACGGAACAGCGGCGTCTGGAGTACATACACGTGACCTTTCTTTACCAGGTCGGGGAAGAATTGCAGGAAGAATGTCAGCAGCAGCAGTCTGATGTGCATGCCGTCGACATCGGCATCGGTGGCTATGATGACGTTGTTGTAGCGCAGCCCGTCAAGGCCGTCTTCGATGTTTAGCGCAGCCTGGAGCAGGTTGAACTCCTCGTTCTCATATACCACTTTCTTGGTGAGACCGTAGGTGTTTAGCGGCTTACCACGCAGCGAGAATACCGCCTGGGTCTCAACGTTGCGTATCTTTGTGATTGAGCCGGCAGCCGAATCACCCTCGGTGATGAAAATCGACGATGTCTGCTTCTTCTCGTCGCTTCCTCGCGTGTCATTGAGGTGTACGCGGCAGTCGAGCAGCTTGCGGTTGTTCATGTTGGCCTTCTTGGCGCGCTCTCGGGCTATTTTGGTAACACCGGCACGCGCCTTGCGCTCGCGTTCCGAGTCNATTATTTTCTGCTTTATCTGTTCGGCGATATCGAGGTTGCGGTGCAGATAGTTGTCGAGTTCGCGTGTTACGAAGTCACCGATAAATTTAGCGACTGTCGGGCCTTCCGGAGCTACGTCGCGTGAGCCAAGTTTGGTTTTGGTCTGAGACTCAAACAGTGGTTCTTCTACTTTAATCGCTATGGCGGCTACCATGCCGTTGCGTATGTCCGAGTATTCGAAGTTGCGTCCGAAGTATTCTTTGAGTGTGCGTGACACTGCCTCTTTGAATGCTGTCAGGTGTGTGCCACCCTGGGTGGTGTGCTGGCCGTTGACAAACGAGTAGTATTCCTCGCCATACTGGTTGGCGTGGGTTATCGCTATCTCGATATCATCGCCTTTGAGGTGAATCATCGGGTAGAGCGGCTCGTTGGTCATATTGATGCTCAGTATGTCGAGCAGACCGTTGCGCGATACATAACGTTTGCCGTTGAATACGATGACGAGTCCCGTGTTGAGGCACGTATAGTTACGCACGAGCGGAATNATGAACTCGTCGCGGAACATATAGTCACGGAACATCTCGGGGTCGGGTGTGAACTCGACCATTGTGCCGTTGGGCTCGTCCGAAGGTTCGAGTCCTGACTCGCTTATGAGGTTACCGCCCTCAAAGACGGCACGTTTGGTGAAGCCGTCGCGGGTACTTTGTATAACGAACGACTTGGACAGGGCATTGACNGCCTTGATGCCGACACCGTTCAGNCCAACCGATTTTTTGAANGCGGCNGAGTCATATTTACCGCCGGTATTCATACGCGAGGCTGCCTCGACGAGTTTGCCNAACGGTATGCCGCGGCCATAGTCGCGCACCATGACNCTGTTGGCAGTGNCATTTAGGATAATCTGTTTACCGAAGCCCATCGTGTGCTCGTCGATTGAGTTATCAACGACCTCCTTGACGAGTACATAGATACCATCGTCNTCGTTGGTGCCGTCACCGAGCTTTCCAATATACATACCCGGGCGCCGGCGTATGTGCTCGTTCCACTCGAGCGTGACGATGTCGTTCTCGTCATACGCAGCCGTCCCATCGGCGTTGTTTGAGTTCAGGTTTATATCGANATCTTCTTCAGTCATGGTGTTTAAAGTCTTAATGCACAAAGGTACAAAAAAAATATGTGCCAAACAATATCGTTTTTTTGCGGCNTCACGGNCGCGANNCNNGNGNNGTGCCGAAGGTANTCGAGGGCTCGGGCCCCATTTCGAGCACAAGTGTGCCGCCGGCCGCGATGTCNGCNTAGTCGATNTANGATTTNTCNTANTNGNGNCCGTTTANNTCGNACACNCTGNACATAGATATTNTCGGCCGANTTNTTTCNGGCTATAATGCTGAANGTNNGNCCATTGCCNACATTTACAGTGGCTTTNTCAAACAGCGGTGAACCGATNATGAAACGNCCGCCNGNGGGCTCGACCTGATANAGTCCGATCGACGACAGTATATACCATGCCGANATCTGGCCGACATCCTCNTTGCCGCACAGNCCGAGNGGCCCNGGNGTGTANAGCTCGTNCATGACNCGCCTGAGCANCGGNGCNGCTTTCCANGGCNTGCCGGCATAATTATAGAGGTATAAAATGTGATGGCTCGGCTCGTTGCCGTGGGCATACTGGCCTATGAGGCCGCTGATATCGGGCGAGGCGTCGTCGCTAAGAGTGCTGTCGACAATAAACAGAGAGTCGAGTTTATTGACAAATTGCTCGTCGGAGCCAAACAGCTTGATCAGTCCGTGCGGGTCGTGAGGCACGAGCCATGTGTACTGCCACGCGTTGCCCTCACAGTAGTCGTCGGCGCGGTGATTGGTGGCGTATGGGTCGAACGGCCCTGTACGGAACTCACCGGCGGCCGACTTGCCNCGCATAAAGCGGGTGACGCTGTCAAAGTAGTGGGCATAGCCCGATGCACGTCGCTCATAGACCGCGGCGTCATCATCGCGGTCCATAGCGGCGGCGACACGTGCCACGGCGTTGTCGGCAATGGCATACTCCAACCCCTTGGCTACGTTCTCGTTGCTGTCGTCACTGTCGTAGGGTATGTAACCGTACTTCTTCCACTCGCCGAGCGAGCGTTCGTCGAGCATCGTCGACCCTTTCATGGCGTCGAATGCTGCTACCGAGTCCTCGACAAAGCCTTTTAGGAACAAGTCACCAAGCACAATTACACCCGGATTACCTACCATGCAGTCGGTCTCGTTGCCGTGCAGGTGCCAAACGGGCAATTTCCCCTGCTGGCGGTAGATATTGATGAATGTCTCAGCGATGTCGTTCTGCATCTCGGGGCAGACGATGGTGTAGAGCGGGTGGGCGGCTCGGTAGGTGTCCCACAGCGACAGCACGGTGTAATTGGTNAACTTGCCGCCGGTGTTATGTATCTCGCCGTCGGCGCCACGGTAGTCGCCGTTGACATCGCTGAACGTCACCGGGGCAGTGAACGCGTGATACATCGACGTGTAGAAGTTGACGAGGTCGTCGAGGTTGTCGCTCTTGACAGTGATGCGTGACAGCGCTGCGTTCCACGCGTCGTCGGCTTCCCTGGCAACAGTGTTAAAGTCCTTGCCGTCGGTTTCATAGGCGAGATTCTCGGCGGCGTTGGCTGTGCTGACTGCCGACAGGCCGACTTTGACCTCGAGCGGGGTGGCGCTGTTGGCAAACGCAAGTGTGGCTATCCTGGCGTTGCCTGCCGAGTCGACCGAGAACGCGGCTACGGGGCGTGAGAATACGGCATCAAAAAAGATGTGCTGGTCGCGTGCCCAGCCCGACGAGCGGCGGTAGCCGGTCACGGTCGAGTCGTTGTCAATCGAGACTTCGGTGTATGTGGGCCGGTCCCAGCCGGTGCCATATCCGAGGTCTATTTTCACGTAGACCGAGTCGGCCGACTGCGGGAAGCTGAAGCGGTAAAGTGCGGCGCGTGTCGTGGCGGTCATATCGGCGATGATGCCGTTGTCGAGTGTCACGGTATAATAGCCCGGGCAGCAGACTTCTGAGTCGTGGCTGAATGTAGCGATCGAATCGGTCGCGTTGAGTGCCGGCAATAACAGTATGTCACCGAGATCACCTACTCCGGTGCCGCTGAGGTGGGTCTGGCTGAAGCCGAGCAAGGTCGTGTCGCTGTAATGATAGCCCGAGCACCAGTCCCAGCCCTTGACCGACTGTGACGGGCCGGCCTGTACCATGCCGAACGGCACATTGGCGCCGAGAAAAACATGGCCGTTTGATCCTGTGCCGGTGAACGGGTCGACAAACGCAGTCAGGCGTGATCCGGCGTAATCAACAGAGCCTGTCGAGCATGCGGTCGCGAGCACGGCTATCCCGACTATCACGATATTTAGATGTTTCATCGTTTTAGATATTTAATTGTTCCACAAATTTAGCCAAAATTATTCCGTTTTTGTGTAAATTTGTGCAATAGTTTATATCATACATCATTTTATCATGAAATTAGGATTTATTTTGACTATCGGGCTGTTGGCTGCATCGCTTAATGTGGTGGCCGCGCCCCGCGGCAATGCCTATAAGGCTGCCGACTCGACTGCTGTGAGATATGTTGGCCGCACTCAGGTTCTCCCCGACGATGGCGGTGTGAAGTTTGACTGGAGCGGTGTCTATGCCGAGACCCGTCTCGAGGGTCGCGAACTTAAACTGAGACTGAGCGATACGAAGCGCAGCTACTTTGATGTTTCTGTCGATGGCAAGCCGGCCGGCAAGTTCCGTGCCGAGGGTCGCGATACATTGGTGACTGTGGCCGAGGGCCTGACAAATGGTGTACACGACATTCTTATTCGCAAGCGCACCGAGGGTGAGACCGGCACTACGACTTTTCACGAGTTTGTTCTGCCTCGTGGCGGTAAAATGACAGCTACCCAACCACGTACGCGTTTTATTGAGATTATCGGTAACTCGCTTTCGGCCGGATTTGGCACCGAGGGCAAAGATCGTTCAGAGCCTTTCACCCCCGAAAATGAAAACTGCAATCTGGCCTATTCGACCATCATACCACGATACTTTGATGCTGATTATGCGATTATAGCTCATTCGGGGCGTGGTGCGGTGCGCAACTACGGCGACTCGGTGCGCGTGTCGGCTGTCGCGATGCGTCACAAGTTTCATCAGGCGCTCGACGAGGACACACTATCACGCTGGGACTTCGCGGCCTATCGCCCCGATCTTGTAATTGTGAACCTCGGAGCCAATGACTTCTCGACCGAGCCGCATCCTTATCGCTCGGAGTTTGTGGACGGTTATGTCGAACTGTTGCAGACGCTGTTTGAAAAGTATGGCGCCGATCTCAAGGTAATGTGTGTCATTCCTTATGCAGTCTCGACCAATCAAGATAGCTATTACCACGAAGCTATTGCAAAAGTTGGTTCACCCAATGTTTACTTGATGCGCATGCCGGTCGACTACATAAACTCGACTACCGACCGCGGTGCAGTATGGCACCCAAATTACAACGGCCAGCGCAAGATGGCGATGCTGCTCATACCCTATATNTCGACCATTATGGACTGGCCTCTGACGGGTGCCCCGGTTGAATAAATCTATTGTTTATACACAATCAGCGCCACGCTTGGAGTCAGATCCATGGCGTGGCGCTGTTGTTTTGTGAGGTTGTCGGATTATGAATTGAGCTGGTCGAAGGCGAGCGCATACATGCGCATCTGCTTCACCATAGCCAGCAGTCCGTTTGAACGGGTGGGCGAAAGATGCTCGCTAAGGCCTATACGGTCAATGAAATAAAGGTCAGCATCAAGGATTTCGCGCGGAGTGTGGTCGTTGAGTACCTCGATAAGCAGCGAAATGATACCTTTGACTATGATGGCGTCTGAATCGGCCGTATATTGTACGCGGCCATCAACAAGTTCGGCATTGAGCCACACGCGGCTTTGGCAACCTTCAATCAGGTATCGGGTTGTCTTGAACGCGGGGTCGATAGGTGGCAGTGCGTTGCCAAGGTCAATGATGTAGGCATAGCGATCCATCCAGTCGTCGATGTCGCTGAACTCTTCAATTATGCGGTCTTGTATCTCGTTGATTGTCATAGTTGTTATTTGATTATTAAACGTGACACCAGTCGGCCGGTGTCGCCGATGGTTGAGGGGTCGATGTTTTCGTATGTGTCGTTGTGGGTGTGCCAGGTGGGGTTGAAGCTACCTGTCTCTGAATTTTGATTTTCGATGATGTCGATGGCGGGAATGCCGGCGCGGTTAAGGAACAGGTGGTCGTCGACAACTGCGCCTCCGGGCTCGTTGACAAATCGTTCGCTCAGTCCCATGGCCGCNGCTTCGTGCCACACCATGTCGACTATNGCGCGTGCATAGGCNTCGCTGATGTACTCGCGATTAAACCTGGCGCCGCGGCCGCCAACCATATCAAGGAGTATTGCAAATCGGGGGCGCTGACTGTCGGCGTATGGATTAGATGCGAGCCATGCCTGGGTGCCAAGACACCATGAGGTCTCGTCGCCCTCATCGCCGTGAGCACCATAGTCTTCACCGTCAACGAGCAATATCTCGATGGGTACTTTTGTGCCGTTAACTGAAGCCTGACGGGCTATTTCAAGCAGTATGGCTACACCGCTTGCGCCGTCGTTGGCTCCGTCTATGGGCTGTGCAGCCAGTGTCTTGTCGGTCTCGCTGTCGGCCCACGGACGTGAGTCCCAGTGAGCAACAAGCAGAACCGGTGCTACGCCATCTCGGCTACCGAAACGTGCCATTATGTTATGTAGCGGCAGTCGGTCGCCGTTCCAAGCCGTGACAGTGGTGTCCTGTACGGTGACTGTGTCNGCGCCGAAGCGCTCGAGCGTAGCCTGCAGGTAAGCTGCACATCGGGCATGAGCATCGGTTCCCGGAACGCGCGGGCCCATGTCGGTCTGGGNTTTCAGGTAGCTCATGGCGCTGTCGGTACAAAATGTCGGTTGGGCTTCGGNTGCATTGGCGGTCTCAGCTGTATTTTGTCCCGGTCGTCCGCACGACAGCATTATGCCGGCTGTAATCAGTGTGTATATGATATGCTTTATCATTTTTACAGGCTGTTATATCTTANATNTCTTTTCCTCCGACNTTGACCATTGANGCGAANGCTGCCGGAATGGGTGTTGAGAATGACATCAGCTCGCGTGTGATCGGGTGAACGAAGCGCAGTGTGCGGGCGTGCAGCGCCAGACGGTGAATAGGGCTTGTCTTGGCACCGTACTTGCGGTCGCCTGCGATGGGGTGTCCCAGGTCTTTCATGTGAACGCGAATCTGGTTCTTGCGGCCGGTGTCGAGCGACACCTCAAGCAGCGAGTAGCCATTGGCTCGTTTCAGCACCTTGTAGCGAGTCACTGCGAGCTGACCCTCGTCGGGGTTGTCGGTCGAGTAGACCTCATAGCGCGAGTTCTCGGCCAGATAGCTGCGTATCTCGCCCTCGTCATCGTCAACCTTGCCCTCGACCACAGCCAGATATGTGCGGTCAAGTACCATGTTGTTCCAGTTGTGCTGCATAGCCTCCTTGGCCTGCACATTGCGCGCATACATCATCAGTCCTGACGTGTCGCGGTCAAGACGGTGTACGATGAAGATTTTGTTGCGCGGGTCTTGCCACTTTACATATTCTTTTAGAATAGAGTAGGCTGTACCCTCCTTGACCTTGTCGTTACCCATCGACAGCAGGCCGTAGCCCTTGTTGATGACGATGATGTCGTCGTCTTCATACACGAGCTGTACGCGGCGGTTGTAGAATCGGGGCCACTCGCGTGTGAGGTTTACGGCTACGACGTCGCCCGGTTTGAGCGGGTAGTCAAACTGGGTCGTAACCAGATTGCCGACCTTGATGCTGTTGTGTTTAAGCAGTTCCTTTACATTAGTGCGCTTGCGTTCGGGCATCGAGGCTATCAGGAACTCGAGCAGTGTGCCCGGTTCGGTTACATTATATGTTTCAATGACATCGGGAGTGAAGCGGCAACGCTCGGCTCCCGGTTTTGTCTTAAGTGTACGTGGCATGGTTTATTTTGCTGTCTTCTTTGTAGTGGTTGTTTTCTTGGCGCCGCGGCGAGCCTTGGGTGCAGGGCCGTTCTCGATAATCTCGCGGCACTGTTCNATGGTCAGATTTTCGGGCTCGGCTACAGTCTTTGGAATCTTGTAGTTGGCCTTCTTGTAGCAGATGTACACTCCATAGGGGCCACGCAGCAACTGCATGTCGGGATCTTCGTCGAACGTCTTGACTATCTTCTGATTGTCGGCCGAACGCTTGTTCTCTATAAGTTGTATCGCGTCGTCAAGTGTTACGGTGGCCGGAGCCATACTCTTGGGTATNGACACAAACTTGTTGTCGTGTTTGACGTAGGGGCCAAAGCGGCCTATGGCAACNGTNACATTCTTGCCTTCAAACTCGCCNAGTGTGCGCGGNAACTCGAACAGTTTCAGNGCCTCNTCGAGAGTGATGGTCGANACTGACTGNCCNTTGAGCAGCGATGCGAACTGTGGTTTCTCGTCGCCGTCACCGTCGCCCATCTGTACGAGCGGCCCAAAACGACCTATCTTGACACTGACGGTTTTNNCACTNACGGGGTCGGTACCTAATACGCGTTCGCCCACCTTGTGCTCAAGGTGCATGTTCATGGCGCTGTCGACGGCGGGGTGGAATACCTTGTAGAAGTCGGCCATCTCGTCGTTCCATGGCAGCTTGCCCTCGGCTATGTCGTCAAAGCGCTCCTCGACACGGGCTGTGAAGTTGTAGTCGAGAATGTCGGGGAAATATTCGGTCAGGAAGTCATTGACTACCACACCTATGTCGGTAGGAATCAGTTTGCCTTTGTCGGCACCGGTAATCTCGGTGCGCGATGTCTCGCTCACTTTGCCGTCCGGGCCCATGGTGATGGTGCTGACTGTGCGCTCCTCGCCGGCTCGGTCGCCTTTCTCGACATACTCGCGTTGCTGAATGGTCGAAATTGTGGGGGCGTAGGTCGACGGGCGGCCGATGCCGAGTTCTTCCATCTTCTTGACGAGCGATGCCTCGGTGTAGCGGGGCGGGTGCTGGGTGTATCGTTGTTGAGCGGTGAGCAAGTTCATAGCCACGGTGTCTCCTTCGTGCATTACGGGCAGTAGTGACTGTATCTCACTATCGTTGTTGTCATCGTCGTGACCCTCGATGTAGACTTTCAGAAAACCGTCAAACTTGATAACCTCTCCGGTGGCAGTGAAACGGTCGGTTGCTGTGTCGTGAACGATGTCAATTGATGTCTTCTCGATGATGGCGTCCGACATCTGTGATGCGATTGTACGCTTCCATATAAGATTGTACAGACGCTTCTCCTGTGGAGTCCCGTCAATATCGTGCTGGTTGATGTAGGTGGGGCGTATGGCCTCGTGAGCCTCCTGGGCGCCTTTGCTCGATGTATGATAGTGTCGCAGTTTCAGGTATTCGGCGCCGAGATTGGTTTCAATCTCTTTTTTGATTGTGTCCATAGCCAGCTTTGACAGGTTGAGCGAGTCGGTACGCATGTAAGTGATGTGACCGTTCTCATAGAGATGCTGCGCTACCATCATGGTCTGGCTCACTGTGAACCCGAGTTTNCNGGCGGCCTCNTGTTGCANGGTNGAGGTNGTGAACGGAGGTGCCGGACTCTTCTTAACNGGCTTGACGTTGATGTCGCCAACCGTCCAGTGGGCGTTCTCACACCGTTTGATCAACTCATCTACCTGTGAGCGGTTGTGGAGTCGGTGAGACAGTTCGGTCGAGAGTGCCGAGCCGGCGGCATCTACAAACGAGGCTGTGACGCGGAAGTATTCCTCTGGCACGAATGCCGAGATTTCTTTCTCGCGCTCGACAATCAGACGCACGGCTACCGACTGTACACGGCCTGCCGACAGGGCCGGCTTGATTTTGCGCCACAGTACGGGCGACAGCTCAAAGCCCACAATGCGGTCAAGCACGCGACGGGCCTGCTGGGCATCGACGCGGCCTATGTCGATAGTGCGCGGATTTGCGATAGCGTTGAGTATNGCGTCCTTTGTAATCTCATGGAATACGATGCGCCGCGTGTTCTCGGGCTTCAGCTTCAGCACCTCGAACAGATGCCATGCGATAGCCTCTCCCTCGCGGTCTTCATCGGATGCGAGCCACACCATCTTGGCCCCCTTGGCTGCTTTCTTCAACTCGGCTACGAGAGCCTTCTTGTCGTCGGGAATTTCATATATCGGGGTGAAGTTGTTGTCGACGTCGATACTGAAGCTCTTACGCTTCAAATCCCTGATGTGGCCGTAGCTCGACATCACGGTGTAGTCCTTACCGAGAAACTTCTCGATGGTCTTGGCCTTGGCAGGCGACTCTACTATTACTAAATTGGGGGCCATATTCTAATGAGTAAAGATTACTTCTATATATTAATGTGTGCAATTTTGGGTGGCAAAATTAAGAAGAATTATTTCCCCCACCCACTATCAATACAATCATAAGGCTAAAATATACCTCTTTTTAACAAATATTAATTGAATTAGTGTAAGTTGTTAAATTGTGCTGTCGGTTGATGAGCAGTGCAGCTTATTACGTATATTTGCACTGAACATAATGAAAATCAATATATAGCGAAAATGAAATATTTTAGCGTAGCGTTACTCGCCATATTGGCGGCCGGATGTAGTCAGAAGGATGATTGTGTGGTTTTAAACTGCAAAGTGCAGAACCTCGGGGACAATCAGATTGCCTACATGCAGTCTGTGGACGGTTTTTGGCAGTCAAAATCCGAACCTACGGTTGTAGATATTACTCCCGACAGCACATTTACTATCGTTGCTCCGGGTAGTGGCACTCAGAAAATCAAGCTGATGGTCTACGGTAAAGACTGGACCGGTCTGTATCTTGAGCCCGGAACCTATGATGTCACGATTGACCCGACGGNGGTCGACATTTTCACGTACGGCGAGGGCTTCAAGGCAGTCAATGTGGCCGCATCTGAGGCCGCGTCGCTTGGTACAAAATATTTCTGGGACGTGGTTATGGGAAAGCCGGTGCTTGACCTNAAAGGCGACACTGTGGCTACGTCGGTCGAGCGGAAGCTCGCTCAGTTTGCTGACAGTGTGGCCGGCGTCATTGCCGGTGCCGACAAGCCATTACGTGCCGCCATGACAACCGAGACCGAATACTCGCTTGCACGTATTTTTCACGAACTGAATTCGCGCTCCCGCCTGTCACGTTTAGATGTTTCAGAAGCCGAAATGTCACGCTGGGATAGTGTTACACAAGCTATTGACAGCCGCATTGACCTCAATACTCCTGTNGGAACGCTGAGTGATCATCTTAAGTTTTTAAGCACATTCCGTATGTACTATGCTTTTAAAAGCCGTTGTGGCGAAGACTCGGTGANGGCAATGTTTAACGATAGTAATGTCGATTTGAACCGCATTGAATTTGATCACATCAAGGACAACTATACCGGCCACGTTGCCGAGTATCTCCTCGCCGGCATTATCGTCGATGACTCAGACCAAAATAAATTCTCTGAATCGCTCGACGATATATATNACGAGTTTGTTGCCCTTTATCCAAAGAGTAAGCTGCATGGCGACGTTGATAAAGCTATGGCTGAGAACCGTCGTGCCAACGCCATAGATGGTGTCGACGGGATCAGTTTCATAGAGACAGAATCGTTTGAGTCACTTGCTGACCTGATTGCGAGCTACAAAGGTAGGCCGTTAATGGTCGACGTGTGGGCAACGTGGTGTGGCCCTTGCCGCCGCAGTTTTGCCCATGCTCCCGAGGTTCAGCAGGCCGCTGCCGAACATGGTGTACAGCTCCTGTATATATCAATCGACCAACGCACAAATGACAAGCCGCTGGCCCGCAAGCTGGCCCGTTACTACGACCTCAAGGGCGATCATATAGTCGCCGATTCGGCNATGTATGCTGAGTCATTCAATTTGTTTGGTCGAGGCGGATATATCACAATCCCNGTAGTCGCNGTCTATGACAGCGAGGGCAACCGCCTCACCGACATCGACATCAATGCCGAAGATGTCACCTCGGTCCTNACCGCCCTCTCNCACGTCNACTAATGGGTATTTCAANCTAAATATTACAGGCCGGGATCCAAGCGAGATGCTTCCCGATCCCGTTTTATGTATAAGTGGTGAGTGTCAGCGGCAGTTGTGGCTGTTTCCAGACNCANTGCGGAGTCTCGTTGGTGCTTATGTATATACTAACTGANCTGACAATTCGTACTACCGTATTGTAGATGTAATGCTTGATAATAAAGCACATAAAAGACTTTTTTCATGATGATAGAAAGTTTGGTATGACGCGCTAAATCAGCTATANTGGCCGATATTTGCAAAAACGGCCTCGATTTCGTAACTTTGAAGCCTAAAACAAGATTAANAGCAATGGATAAGAAGTTCAAACGCACGTTGGTAACCACNGCGTTACCCTATGCCAATGGCCCCGTTCACATTGGCCACCTTGCCGGTGTTTATGTTCCGGCCGATATCTATACACGTTATCTGCGTCTCAAGGGCGAAGATGTCATTATGATCGGCGGTAGCGACGAGCACGGTGTGCCTATCACAATCAANGCNAAGAACGAGGGTGTTACACCTCAGGACATCGTTGACCGTTATCACAAGATAATCAAGGACTCGATGGANGAGCTNGGCATNTCGTTCGACATCTATTCGCGCACAACTACCGACATTCACACGGCTACAGCGTCTGANTTCTTCCGCCATCTGTATGACAAGGGNGAGTTTGTCGAGAANACGTCGATGCAGCTTTACGACGAGAAGGCCAACCAGTTCCTGGCCGACCGTTACGTGATAGGCGAGTGCCCNCACTGTCACTTTGACCATGCCTATGGCGACCAGTGTGAGAAGTGCGGCACATCGCTCAACGCTACCGACCTCATAAACCCCAAGAGCGCCATCACAGGCAATACTCCCGTANTGCGTGAGACCAANCACTGGTATCTGCCTCTTGACAAGTGGGAGCCGGCTCTGAGCAAGTGGATTCTTGACGGCCATAAGGAGTGGAANACCAATGTCTATGGTCAATGCAAGTCGTGGATTGACCTCGGTCTCCAGCCCCGTGCTGTGAGCCGTGACCTCGATTGGGGTGTACCCGTTCCNGTCGAGGGTGCNGACGGCAAAGTGCTCTACGTGTGGTTTGATGCCCCCATCGGCTACATATCAAACACCAAAGAGCTGTTGCCCGATAGCTGGGAAAAATATTGGAAAGACCCCGAGAGCCGCGTCATCAACTTTATCGGTAAGGACAATATCGTATTCCACTGCATCGTCTTCCCCGCCATGCTTATGGCTTACGGCGACAACTACCAGTTGCCCGACAATGTGCCTGCCAANGAGTTTCTCAACCTCGAGGGCGACAAGATATCGACATCACGCAACTGGGCCGTATGGCTCCACGAGTACCTGCGTGACTTCGAGGGTAAACAGGACGTTCTGCGCTACGTGCTCACAGCCAACGCCCCCGAGACTAAAGATAACGACTTCACATGGGCCGACTTCCANCAGCGCAACAACTCTGAGCTGGTAGCCATACTCGGTAATTTTGTCAACCGAGTTCTCGTGCTCACTCACAAATACTATGGCGGTGTAGTTCCCGTTCCCAACGCTNTCACNGATACNGAGACGGCTGCNTATGCCGAGCTNGCCGANATCAAGACCCGTCTGGGTGAGTATCTCGATACGTTCCATTTCCGCGAGGCTCTCAAGGAGGCTATGAACATAGCCCGTCTCGGNAACCGCTATCTCCAGGAAACCGAACCCTGGAAGCTCGCCAAGACCGATATGGAGCGCGTCGCTACGGTAATGAACACTGCCGTGCAGTTGTGTGCCAACATCGCNATCGCTTTTGANCCCTTCCTGCCGTTCATGTCGGGCAAGCTCGCCGATATCCTGCGCATGGAGCCTATGACATGGAATCAGNTCGGCAGCAACGACCTCGTGGCCGCCGGTACTGAAATCGGTGCACCCGAGCTTCTGTTCGAGAAGATCGAAGACGACGCCATTCAGGCTCAGCTCGACCGCCTGGCGCGCATCAAAGAGGAGAACAAACTCAAGCAGTGGCAGCCCGCTCCCGTGCAGGAGGCAACTGATTTTGATACATTCATGAAAATGGATATACGCGTAGGNACGGTCAAAGAATGTTCGCGTGTACCCAAGGCCGACAAATTGCTGCAGTTCCTTATTGACGACGGCATGGGCGACCGTACCATCGTCTCGGGTATTGCCAAATACTACGACCCGGCCGACCTCGTGGGCAAACAGGTTTGCTTTATCGCCAACTTCCCCCCGCGTCGCCTCAANGGCATCGAGTCACAGGGTATGATACTGTCGGCCGAGAATGCTGACGGCTCGCTCGTAGTTGTAGGCCCCACAGGGCCTGTAACTCCCGGCNCACAAGTAAAGTAACATCATGAATAGCACCACGTTCAATCACAAAGCCCGCATACTGATTATCTATACGGGCGGTACGATAGGAATGGTCGATGATCCCGAGACCGGTACGCTGAAGCCGTTCAACTTCGACCATCTTATCGACAACGTACCGCGTATNAAGAAGCTGGACTTTGAGATAGACCACATACAGTTTGATCCGCCTATTGACTCGAGCGATATGAATCCCGCTCACTGGGACGCTATAGCGAGGGCAATAGCCGACAACTATGATACCCACGATGGCTTTGTCGTACTCCATGGTACTGACACTATGGCCTACACGGCGTCGGCGCTCTCGTTCATGCTCGANAATCTGAACAAGCCTGTNATTATCACAGGCTCGCAGTTNCCNATGTGTGANGTGCGCACCGATGGNGAGGAAAANCTTATCACGGCATTGCAGATAGCCGCCGCTACTACCAATGAGCGTCGGCCCAAGCCTATGATACAGGAAGTTGCCATATTGTTNGAAAACTACCTTTGGCGAGGCAANCGNTCGACNAAGATGAGTGCNGATAATTTCAACGCNTTCAAGAGCAACAACTANCCCAAGCTGGCTCAGATAGGTNTGGGCATACACTTCAACGAGGAGGCTTTGTGGCGTCTGCCGTTCACACGTCCNCTTAATCTGAGGTGTGGCATGGACACGGCCGTGACGTTCATTGATGTGTTCCCCGGTCTNACNGCCGAGTCGCTTCGCTATCAGCTNGCCATGCCGGGNGTCAAAGGTATCGTACTCAAGACTTANGGTGCAGGNAACGGCCCNACGGCACGATGGTTCACCGATGCTATTTCAGAGGCAGTTGAGCGNGGTATNATAATNCTTAACGTCACCCAGTGTCCTAACGGTGGTGTGCATGACCGTCGCTACTATGCTGGCGACCGCCTGGCTAATGCCGGTGTAATCTCGGGCCATGATATCACCAGCGAGGCAGCNATCACNAAAATGATGTTTCTCTTTGGNCAGAAACTCAGTCACCAGCAGGTGAAACGCGAGTTGCTCACATCGTTGTGCGGCGANATGACCGTCTGATNNTCGGGCTATGTACGAGAAGCTNGATTGCATAGCNTTGCGCCTTGTCAAGCACAACGACAAGAGCTCCATACTGAGTGCNTATACACGTCAGNGCGGTCGCATGTCATTTCTCGTTCCCGCCGGCAGCGGACGTGAGGCCACACGCCGGCGCGCCATGCTTATGCCCGGCAGTCGCTTTGCCTGTGTCGCCGACATACGTGACACNGTTCCGCTNNCGACCATGCGCGATGTCACTCCGCGNGGCGTCTCGGCCATCGTGCCCGATCCTGTCAAGTCGGCTGCAACTCTTTTTGTTGCCGATTTCATGAACACGCTGTTCAAGGATTCGTTACCCGACGAACTGATGTTTGATTACTGTGACACGATGCTCACATTTTTTGATACCGCCACGCGAGGTANCGCCAATTTTCATCTGCTGTTCATGATTAGGCTCATGCGTTTTGCAGGCATTGAGCCCGACACGTCGACATTCCGTCCCGGCTATCTGTTCGATATGGTNGATGGCGTNTTCAGAAGTAGTGCTCCGCTTCACGGCCGGTTTCTTGAACGAGATGAAGCCGATGCTGCGTCGCGACTCATGCGCATGTCGACGCGCAACATGCACCTGTGGCGTTTCACNTCGACCCAGCGCAATGCNATACTCGACCGTCTGATTGAATACTATACNCTCCACTTCGCGTCACTCCGCTCCATGAAGTCGCTCGACGTCCTCCGCTCCCTTTTCTGATTAATTTGAAAATTGCTTCAGATAGTCAGGAAGATCAGGACTATGATATGCAGGTGCATCGGTACGTATGGTCTTATCATTGTCAATAAGGTAATATGAGGGGAAACCGCGCATGCCAAAACGGCCCATTATCATGTTCGACGTGTCCTCGNTNTTGATNAAGATGTGTACGGCGTCAGTAATAGAGGGGACATATTCTTTCCAGCGTTCAAGGTCAGAGCGAAGCCATATCACCGCAAANACAACATCGGTGTTTTTGAAGTGTTCCCGCAGTCCGTTGCTACTTTCGAGCCCGGCCCGGCAGGGCCCGCACCAAACTGCCGAAATGTCGAGATAAATCGGNCGGCCGGNATACTCNTCGGTAAGCCACTCAAGTGGGTTGACTCCTGATACGGTATATACCGTATCGCCGTCATATACCACAATATCGTCATGCGAAATATTACCGACNTCTATTGTAGTTCCCTTGTCGGCATATAGCCTGTCATAGTANANGGTGTCGGCGAATGCCTCACGCTCAGGTTTGATTTCATCAGACATGGCCGCATACATTATGTCGCGCACAAGTCCTTTTGGCATTTTCTCGATTTGTTCGGGAATACGATGAGCAAGTGCNCTGAGATGATAAGAGAACATCATGCTACGGGNATTTTCANCATTATAAATGTCAAACAACGTNTCGGTAAAAAACGCCAGGCGATCGTCATCACCGTTACCCTCATAATCGNCNGCCATATTAGCCAANGAGTATAGGCCATCGGTTTTAAGTAACCCGGTTGCATCTTCGCTTAGTGANTGTTCGGTAGCNTAGTCTGCTATCATGTTTGACATCTGCTCGGCCTCGGCCTNGAATGCCTGCATATATTGNTCGAATGCCATANAGTCTNCNGGCAACTTTACATTCCAGAAATAATCAGTAAGATCAATCATTGCATGAGCAAATTCGTTATTCAGGCCNGCGTTGTCGCCCGACAGTTGAAATGTAAACGGTACTGACGAAGCGTCNATCTCAATGTAGATTGAATCGCCGGGCGCGGCATAAGCCTGAACGAACTGGCGGGCATAGTTAACCGAGAATGTGTGACCGAAACTGATGGGCATGACCTCGTGGAAGCGACCCAGTGAGTCAAATTCGANCACCGCGCGCNTTGAAATAGGCGATGGGTCACACTCATTGATAATCAATGTCTGNGAGCNTCCNTCAGGAATGTTCAGGACCTGTCCGGCTACNATAAACGAGCGGGGNGCTTCTCGNTGTTCGGTTCGGCTNCACGCTATGAGCGACAGAANTGTCGCTACTATANATAATGTATAGNTGATCGGTTTCATGATTTCGCTAANGATTGGCTNATATGATATAAGACGTGAANTGCCACAGCACATATTACAAAGATACGTAGAATTTGTAAAATAGTCTCGAAGAAGATTAAAATTTGGATTTGACATGCGTGATTGTGTGTATGGGTGTTGGCTTATATCGTTTTTTTTGTGTAATTTTGCGGGCAAAACTCTTCAACATAGTATGAAACAAGTTACTTATAACGGACTGACGTTTGTTCCTTACATTGACCGTGAGAGAATTGCAACCCGCGTCAACCAGATAGCCGCTGACATTAAGCGCGACTGTCCCGAGGGNTCTATTCCATTGTTTATATGTGTACTTAATGGCGCTTTTCCNTTTGCAAGCGACCTTTTCCGTGCTGTCGATATGGACGCCGAGATTACNTTCATACGCCTCAAGAGCTATGAAGGTACTGGCTCGACAGGTGTCGTGAAAGAGGTTATGGGTCTTGGCGAGGATATTAANGGGCGCCGCATTATCATCATCGAGGACATCATTGATACGGGTAACACTATCAAGCGCCTCGTCGATGACCTTCAGAAGCAGGAGCCTGCCGATATCAAGGTTGCATCACTGCTGTTCAAACCTCAGGCTGTGCAGTGCAATGTCAAGCCCGATTATGTAGGCTTTGAGATTCCTACCAAGTTTATCATAGGCTATGGCCTTGATCTGGACGGTATGGCACGCAATCTCCCCGACATCTACGTGCTCAAAGAGACCGCCGAAAATCTTTGATTATCATTTTTAATACAAACAAAATATACTGATTTATTGACATGAATCTTGTAATTTTTGGTGCTCCCGGTTGTGGTAAAGGCACTCAGAGCGAGCGTCTCATCGACCGTTTTGGATTCTATCACATCTCGACAGGCGAGCTGTTGCGCGACCATATAGCACGTCAGACCGAGCTCGGCATCATTGCCGAAAAATACATCTCACAGGGGCATCTCATTCCCGACGAGCTGATGCTTTCAATCATCGACGTCCTGCTTGACAGCCCTGAGGTAAAAGACAAAAACATTATTTTCGACGGTTTCCCCCGTACGGTCAAGCAGGCTGAGGAACTCGAAAAACTCCTTGTGAAGCGTGGTGGTAACGTTGATGCCGTTATAGGTCTCGAAGTTCCAGACGGAGAACTGGTTGAGCGCCTGATAAAGCGAGGTAAAGACTCAGGCCGAGCCGATGATAACCTTGACACAATCAAAGAGCGTCTCGAGGTGTACCATAATCAGACACAGCCTCTGCGTGACTTCTATAATGAGCGCGGCAGCTATAAGGCTATCAACGGTTCACAGTCAATCGACAAGATTGCCGATGATATTGCCGCTATAATCAGCGCTCTCTGATAAATTTTTGTTATAGAAATACTGTAAGCGTTGCCAGACCTCAATGGTGTTGGCAACGCTTTATTATTTGAATGAGTTGATGGCTGAGGCTACGGTGGCTATCTCGTCGTCGGTGAGATATGGTGCGATCGGGAGACTGAGCACGCGGTCGGCCAGATATTCGGTCACCGGGAAATTATCGCNCAATATACCACNATAGCATGGCTGNTTGTGGGGTGGCACGGCATAGTGTATGTCGGTACCTATGCCGAGTGTGTCAAGGTGTGTGCGTAGTTCGTTGCGTCGCTCGGTCAACGCTATGAANTGGTGGTAGTTGCATGTNGCAGCNGGGTTGGCTATGCACAGCTTGACGTTCTCATTGTCGACTAACGCGGNATAGCGGTCGNCAATGGCGCGGCGTCGGTCATTCTCGGCGTCCAGCATGTCGAGNTTTACGCTTAACATGGCGGCNTGCATAGGGTCGAGACGGCAGTTGAANCCNCAGTATATATTATGNTAACGGCGGTCGCTGCCATAATTGGCAAGTGCGCGCACGGTGGCGGCGAGTTCAGGGTCGGACGTCGCTACCGCACCGGCATCGCCCAATGCNCCCAGATTTTTTGTCGGATAGAAGCTGAATGCAGCNGCATCGCCCAGTGAGCCTGNCTTTAGCGAGCCGGTGTGTAGCCCGGTCACNCCGTCCGATAGCGCTCCAATNCCCTGTGCATTGTCCTCNATGACGAGCAGCGAGCGAGATCGNGCCANGTCGGCAAGNTGCCTGTCCCAACAAGTGCGGCCGTATAGGTGTACCGTCATTATAGCGNGTGTGCGCGGTGTTATGGCTTGTTCTACGAGCGATGTNTCGAGGTTNAGTGTATCGGCNGACGGTTCGACCGCTANGGGCACGAGTCCGGCATGTGATATGGCCAGAATGCTTGCAATGTATGTGTTGGCCGGAACAATCACTTCGTCACCGGCATGCAGACGTCCGAGTTCTTTGTAACCCTCAAGGATTAACCTCAGGGCATCGAGACCGTTGCTCACGCCTATGACATACTCAACGTCTTGGTATGCGGCAAGCTGNCGCTCGAAAGTNTCAACTTCGGGNCCTCCTACATAGCGTCCCGATGACACGACACGGGTNGCCGCATCGTTGAGTCGGCCCATGTAGGGGGCGTTGAGCCTGTGCAGGTCGAGAAAAGGTATTCGGGTCGTCATANTTTAGTCNCTGTTAACTGTTTAAATCGGTCATANTCACGCACGTANTCGGCTTCGTCAAACAACTGTGAGGTTAGNACGAGCGATACCGAGCCCGACGAGAAATTGTCGAGCGAACGCCAGATGCCGGGTTCGACATANAGTGCTTTGTACGGTCGGTTGAGCGAGTAGACGCGGCGTTGATGNCCGTCGTCGAGAGTGACGTCAAAACTGCCGCTNACGGCCACTATGAGTTCGCGGGCTTCGTGGTGCGAGTGTCCGCCGCGTTCTGANTCGCCCGGCACGTCATAGAGATANAANACACGCCTGATGTCGAATGGAGCGCNCTCAATGTTTTCGACCACGCTCAGTGATCCATTGGGGTGACGGTGACGCGGCAGGTCGATGATGCCACACCGTTCAATGCTTGAGCGGCTGTGGTAGCCGGGAATGTCGGGTGTGGTGGTCGTTTCTTGTTGTGTTATTGTCGTGAGTGGTGGTNNNGGTCGGTTNGGGGCGGNAGCGAGTGNCTTGAACAGGTCGTAGTCTTCGATATAGTCTGTCGGGNCGTAGGTTGTCGACGACAATACCATGGCTACTGANCATGTAGAGAAATTGTCGATCGAGCGCCATGTCATGGGCGGAACCCTCAGCGCGTAGTATGAGCGTGCCATGTGATAGCGCACGGGGCCGTTGCCATCGTCGAGCACCACGTCAAAGCTGCCCGCAAGCGCCACAATNAGTTCACTTTGGGTGNGGAAGGCGTGACCGTGGCGTTCCTGTCCGCCCGGTACGTCATATATCCAGTAGCAGCGTTGTATGTCAAAACCTGTCAACGGCCCGTTCTGTATGAACGACAGGTTGCCGCGCGGGTCGAATATGCGTGGTAGCTCTATGAGCTGAGGTTGATTCATGGCNGATGATTTTTAGGTTGTACGTTAGTCGGGAGTGACAGTTTGCCGGTGACNGCATAGTGGTCGCTGGCCTTGACNCGCAGACACTTATAGTCGANAGGCTCGAGGCNGCCNTACAATATNTGGTCGATGTTGAAATAAAATCGGTTGACGTAGTANGTTATTACAGGCCCTACACCTACCGATGTGTANAGGCTGTGCAGTTGTTTGCCGGCAATGAGGCGTTCNGCATAGCAGCCTTCGATATCGTTGAANTCGCCGCACACAAGTATATGNTCACCACCTATCGAGTCGATAGCCTGTCTGACCATNTGGGCTTGTTCGCTTCGTTTTTTCATTGCCTGAGAGAGCTTTGATATTAGTCCGCGGCCGTCCTCNATGCGGTGTGTGGTTGGTTTGCTCGTCAAGTTGTCATACAGTTGCTTGTCCTCGGGACTCAGACCAATAGATTGAAGGTGTAAGTTGTAGACCATCACGTCGGTACCGTCGACATCGGCTCGGGCACACATGAACAGAGCCGTTGGATCGCCTGAATNGGGCATCGGGATAGTATCTATCGGAAATTTTGACAGGATAGCCATTGATAGCTTCATCGAGATGTANGGGTAGCGNGACACGATGGTGTCAAACTGTTCCTTGGGCGCCCAACCTGCATTGTCAAATATAGCGCGGCTCTCCTGCAGACATACAATGTCGGCATCACCTGCAATTATTGTCGAGAGAGTAGGATTAATGCCGGTGTACAAGATGTTTTCGGGCGGTTGGTTGAATGCCATCACGTTGTAGGTCATTACGCTTATTTCGCGACCACCGTCGGCCGGTTTTGGACTGTTTATATTCAGCGGGCAGATGCTCCATATAGCCGGGGCACATATAAGCACAGCGAATGTAGGTACAAACGCCAGACGCCGCCACACTGCAATGTCAATTAGTATTATCAGTAACATGCCGGCAAGTAACACCGGAAATATCATCAGGGCAATGCCACCAATAGGCAATGTGCCGGGATTGATATGTCCGCCATAGCCCGACAGCAGTAGCGCTGCCGAAGCGATGAGGTTGATAATGAGCCAGACGGTTTTGAGTATATGTGTCATGTGATTATACGTTGTGACTTAGTTCAATTAGACGACGTCGCTCGTTGTCGCTCAACGAGTTGTAGCCCGACCGCTTTACCTTGTCGAGCAGGGTGTCGAGTTCGGCCCGGGCATCAGAGGCCGACATTGTACGGGCAGGCATTTTGTTGTAGCGCGGACGGCGCGCATAACGGCGCCATGCGAGGGCCAGTCCGGTGATAACACCACCCAAGTGAGCCGCTTGTGAAGCAATGTTGCCGCCGGCTGTGCTCAGAGCAAACAACAATATCGTGGCTGCGGCAATCCATTTGAGTTTTATGTTTCCAAGCAGAAATAGATTGACGCTGTGGTTGGGTATGGTACAGCCTACGAGTGTCACCACGCCCATAACGGCGGCCGACGAGCCCTCGAGCATTGATAACTGACCGTTACGAATCAGCAGAGTCGCTATGATGAATGCTACAGCACCTCCCAATCCCGATATAATATAGCTTGAGAGCACTTGGCGACGTGAGGAGCAGTGTTCCAGCATGAGGCCGAACCAAAGTAACCAAAGCATGTTGAAAAAGCAGTGCCACACATCGGTCTGGGTGAACATGTAGGTTAACGGTGTCCACGGGCGGTATATGACGCCGAGTCCACCNGGCAAGTCAANTGCCATCACTGCNAAATTGTTGGGCGCAATGATGGCGTTGACCACCATGACCGTCAGCCACACCACCGAGTTGATGACGATTATGCGGCCGGTCATGTTCATGTCGCGTAGTATGTGGCTCAGCGACTTCATACGTGTCAGAATCTGTATCCTCCGATTATACGTTTGTGACGCCAATAGAGCAACATCAGCAGTCCGAAAATCATTCCGCCGAGGTGGGCCAGGTGTGCTACGTTATCAGACGGGTTGTTGTTGAGAGTCTGCAGCAGTTCTATAACACCATAGCCTATCACCATCCAGCGNGCCTGTATGGGCACGGGAACAAACATCAGGTATATGGGCTGACGTGGATATANGAAACCGAATGCNAGCAGAATGCCGTATATNGCGCCCGAAGCGCCGAGCGTCGGAATGTTTTCAAGCATCCATATTTTGCCGGTAAGTTCATAGTTCATTGCTGTCGGGAACGGNGTGAGNATGCCCTCATAGTGGTTTATCATGAGGCCGAATACACCTTCCTGTATGAGTGCGGCACCGAGTCCGCACGAGATGTAGTAGAACAGAAACCGTGCACTGCCGAGCGTACGNTCGATAATCCCACCGAACATGAACAGNGCGAACATGTTGAAAAACAAGTGTGTAAACCCTTCGTGCATAAACATGTAGGTAAACAGCTGGTAGGGATAAAAGCTGTCTGACGAGAAATAGTGCAACGCACCGTAATCTACGATCGNGTTACCNANTCGTGTGCCCAGCGTATTGATTGCNGCCCATATAATCAGATTGATTATGAGCAGATTTTTGCTGACAGGTGGCATTTCGCGCCACATTAACCCAAAATTCATCATTATAATATAATTTGCTTACTTTCCTTTAAACAAACAAAAGTANACAAAAAACNCCATATAACCAATTTTTTGTTCAAGCCCTGAGTGCCATGAANCAATAACGCCGAGCCGTCGGCTGACGGTGCTCGGCGTTAGTATATGTGTGTAATCAGGGTGCGATTATTCTGCGTTTTCCTTGAGCCATTTGGTGCGGACGGCGTCGGGCAGGTGCTTGACGGTGAAATTGCTGAAGCGTGCGGTGAAGCCTGTACCGTCAGGNCTCGCNCCCATCATGCCTATCTTGACGGGGCAGTTGGCTTCCATCCACGCGTTGCGCATCAGCGTGTACTCTTTGTCATCGAACGAGTAGAATATCTCGATGGCGTCGAGACGGCGCACGGCTTTGATCCAGATATACTCGACCGGACGGTCAAGCTGTATCACGCTCCAGTCTGAGGTGTGGTGAGTCACAACGGCGCTGAGATTGTACTTGCCGTCGACAAACTCGATGCCTGTCTTGATGTAATTCTCGTGGTCGATGCGTATCATCATGCCGGCCTGGTCAAATCGCACTTTGTAGTCGCCCGAAATCTTGACCTTGGCCTCAAACTCGCCGCCATACTCGGCATAGTAGAACGGCGCGTCGTCGACGGTGAAGCCATAGTGAGATATGCGCCAGTAGTCGCTGTTGGGTGTGACGAACATCGACAGGCAACCGTCTTTAATGCTCCATTCAGTCGGTTCATTGAACCAGTTCATTTTCTCGAGTGTCTGAGCCTGGGTGTTCACTGCAAACATGCCGGCAGCAAGCACGCCAAAAAGAATCTTTTTCATTAGTCAACTATATGTTTGGTTTGTCGTGCAAATTTAACAATTTATAGTAGATCGTTCAAAAAGATATCTTTCAAAAAATCTTTCAGGTTTATCGTAGTCATGGTCGAGGATTGGGCTGCCACGACACCGGCACCGGTGGATACATTACTGTAGCCCCATTTAGATTCGGCCAGACCAATGTCTGAGAGGTCACCGATTATGCCTTCATCGACATTCCATTTGTATACAGCCCAGTTATAATAGCTTTGTGACACGGTGGTGAGATATAGATTTACTCCACATTCGAGCAATGACTCGTCATATTCCTTTGAACTGACACGTAACAGATTATCCGAGTAATTCAGATGAAGAGTATAGGTTTTGCCCGGGAACTGACGGTCGGTGAAGAACACAAAATTAATATCGTCATCGTTGCCCATGACGGTCTCAAATACACTGACGTGTTCCTTGAATATCGGCTCAGAGTTATATTCAAAATTACCGATAAAGAAAGTCTCGGGCCCTGAGGCTTTAATCAAGCCGCCGTTATCATCGTCAGTTGTCCCGACAAACTTGTCATATCCGAAATGATAGTAGTTGTCAATGCCTGCCGGGTCGTTGACATCCATCTCGATACTTAGATTGAAGGTTATATCGGCCAGCATCTCATAGTGAAAGAAGTCTTTATCCCCTTGCCAGATGGATGTTACGGTAGGGGTAAATTTCACATTTCCTATCGGGGTGGCACGAGGCACCGTGACTTCGGCAGTCGCTGTGCCGTAAGAGGGACTTTCAGCGATAATACATATTTTATCACCCTCTTTAGGTAAATAGGCCGAGTCAACAATATTACCGTTGGCAATGACGGTGACTTCGGCATCGGTCACTTCATGGTTATTCATCGACGCCTCATCATTGTACATCCATGTGTGTGACACTCTGACTTCAATCGGTTCCCCGGCTGTTATAAGAGAGTTGAGGCATAACACAGGTTTTGTGTCGATCGCGGGGGTGAAATCTTCATAGCAACCCGTCAGCAGAAATGCCGTCAATATAATTATGATGTGTTTTAAAATTGCCATGTGTATGAAATTGAAGGTATGATGGGTAATAACTTTACTTTTTGGAATACAGGCCGGTTGGCTTTGTCGTATGCGCGGCGTATCGCCACGGTATTCATGTGGCAGTAGGCGTTGAACAGGCCGAAGTTCCAATAGCCTCGAGAGTTTCGCACGGTGAATGAGATGTCGAGACGATGATAGAACGGCAGCTGATAATTGTTGATGCGAGCCTTCAGCGGCGATTCATCGTCGGTGTAACGGTTGGCAAATTCAGGTGATTCCCACATTTGAGGCAGCAGTGTGAAACGGTTGCCTGAGTGTCCTGTCCACGCGGCATTGAAACTGACTTTGTCACTGATGTTCCAGTTCAAAAGGATATCTATGGTGTGCCGGTTGTCAAAACGTGCCGGGAATGTCAGGCCCCCGTTCTTGTCAGGGAATGTGCGGTCTGACCATGCGAGAGAATACGAAATATGGCCTGTGAGTTTACCATAAACCTTTTCAATATTGAAGTCAATGCCTTTGGCAGTCCCTTTGCCTGAACACAGCTGGGCATTCCACATCTGAGTGAGAGGATACAGGTAGTATTCATCCTTGTAATCAACGAGATTGCGTATTACTCTCCAATAACCTTCGATCGATGCTCCGAATAACTTATTGTCTGACTGCCAGTATGCGCCAAACGAGATCTTGTCTGAGTTCTGAGGCTTGAAACGCCCGGTAATAGGCACCCATTGGTCAGTGGGCAATGACAGGTAGGTTTGTGAAAGCTGATGCACATATTGGTTGGTTCTTGCATAGGCTGCTTTCACCGCCCAGTTCTCGGCGGGTCGGTAACTCAAAGAGATGCGCGGGCCGAAACCGAAGTCGGTCTTGCCGTCGATATTGAACAGCGACAGGTGCACCCCGGCGTTCATGCTGAAAAACTTGCTTATGTGCCAGTCATCCTCGATGTAGACATTAGCTTCATTTGCCATATAAGTCCATGTCGAGTCGCGGGTAATCGTGTGTGTCTTCCCGACGGTATATTCGCGGTTAGTTCTTGCAGGCAAAAATGAGTGGCGAATGTAGTTGCCGCCAAACCTCACCCGGTTTTTATCGTCGGGCCTCCAGTCAAAATCGGCACGGAATATCCAGTCGTTAATATTGTTTTTTGTCTTTGATATTGAATGTGACTCGATGGAGCTGTCGTGGGTTATCTCGGTTGTAATCCAGTCATGTTTCATGTCTGAGAAATAACGCGTGTATGCGGCGGTAAACTCAGCAATCATGGCAGGATTAAGCCGATAGTTAAGACCTGTCTGAGCCACGATATTGCCCCAGTGAAAGTCGGCCTTGTCGTCGTCATACCAGCCATATTCAGGTATCTGCTTGTCTGAGGAGCCTGTTTTAAGAATATCATTACCGAAATAAACCGATGCAAACATATTGGCTTTGTTCGAGAAGCGGTGTGTCACCTTGGCGTTCAGATCCATGAAAGCGTATTGTAGTCTGATTTTTTCGTCATCAGAAGCCGAATTTGCCAGCGCGAGCAGCGGTGCCGACAGCACATCAAACCATGACCGTCTGAGCGCCACCGAGTAGGTGTTTTTTTCACCTATCGGGCCGTCGATGTTGAATGCACCCGAGGTCAGGCCGAGTCTGAACGAGCCGTGATGACCGTTGCGCGACCCGTTTTTAGTGCGCACGTCAAGATATGACGACAGGCGACCGTCATATTTGGCCGGAATTGAAGACTTGAAGAAGTCAATGTATCTGATTGCCTCGGTATTGAAAGCCGAAAACAGTCCGGCGAAGTGATTTATCTGATACAAGGGGACGTTGTCGAGCATGTAAAGGTTCTCGTCAGCGTTGCCGCCATGCACGTTCATGCCTGCCATACCTTCCTGTCCTTCAGATATTCCCGGCTGCATGTGCAATGCCTTGATGACATCGCTCTCTCCGAACAGTGCCGGAGTGTTGATAATTTCCCTGGCTGTCAGTTTCTTGGCGCCTATTTCAGATGTCTCAACTGCCGGAGCTTCAAGACGGGACACCACCACAACCTCATCAAGCACTTTCTGCATCGGCTGAGGCACATTGAGCGGTACGTCTGAAACTTTTGGTCTCTTCGGCTTCTCAGTTGTGGCTTTCTTTTTGAGGATTATATTTTTCCCTTTGATTTTCCATTCGATGTCCGAGTCTTTGAACATTATTGCGAGAGCCTCTTTCAGAGACTTGTCCTTTACATCTACAGTCACGTGCATATCTTTCAGCAGCTCGGAGGAATAGACAAAGTTTTTCCCCGTCTGCTCGACTATGCTTCGGAACACAGCCGCAGCAGGCCGGTCGACAGCCTTTATGGTGACGCCACGTGCCGGCATGGCAATGTATATGCACAGCATCATGGATAGTAAGAAAACCTTTTTCATTTCTCGGTTACAATCATTTGTGTGCCTAAGATGTCATTGATTACAGCAATAATATCGGTGGGTGTACCTTCATAATGCAATGACAGTACATATTCCTTATCTTGGTCGGGAATATTCTCTACTTTTACATTGTAAAGAGTCTCGATTTTCTTGATGACGTCAGGCAACGAGGCATTTTCAAAATCGATGACTTTCACTTCGACCAGTGGGCTTGTAGTCGGTGAGTCGGTTACTTGTTGTGTGACATCCACCGTCAGGTACTCCTGATAAATAATTGCCGCGGTTGCCGATATCACTATCATGGCTGCGATAGCGGCTGCCACGCGGTATCTCTTCCAGAATGAGACGGGTGCTATTCCGAGACGTTTCCACCCGGCTTCTGCGCTGAAGTGCCCTTTTTGGTAATGTCGGGCTACAAAGTCGATATCTTTCTTTTCCATATTTATCAAAAGTCAATGCCAATTCTGAACGAGAAATAGGGGCGCACATGATGCCGGGTAGCGACATAATGCATTTCAAAATAATCGGGCGATATAAATGTACCTTCATAGTGTTCAGCCTTATAGCCTGCAAGTGACAGTCCGGCTCCGATATTTATGCCCATTTTACGACCCCAGTTGAACCGATAGCCTATTGTCGGTGAAAAATATACTCCGATACCTTCGGCTATATTGGCTCCGAGCCTTAGGTCGGCATACGGCGTGTATTTGCCCAGTTTGAAGTCAGCGCGTCCTTCAACAAAGAGAGGTGCTACCCAGTTGTCAAGTTTCCCGCAGCGCTCCATTCCAAAACCGCCGCCTACAAAAAACATCTGATTGATCTGATAGCCGTGTGATGTGGTAAAGCCGGTATAGAACGTGCTTTCATGATTTGTAATCAGATTGCCGAGTAAGTCGATATAACCTAAATTTTCGGTTCTTAAACTGCTGCTCCATTCAAAGAAGCCACGGTAGCCACGCTGAGGCTGACGAGCCTCTGAGATGTTGACAAAAGTAATAATCGCCAATAGAATAATGATAGTCCTTTTCATGTTGATAAATGATTTGTTTACTCTTATGACTCATCATCAATGAAAAGGTCCTACGCCGAAAACAAAAAAATCTACGAATTTTATAAAAACGGTAGAAAAAATGGTTTATGACCGTCTGACAGTGCCTCACGCAACCGGCCGAATGCCTTTGTCATCTGATTTTTTACGGTCTTGATTGATATTCCGAGTTCTTCGGCAATTTCTTCATTACTCAGTCCGTCACGCTTGCTCATCAGGAAGACTTCACGGCATTTCTCGGGCAGATTATCTATCGCCTTCCATATCCGGGCGTCTCTGAACGATGTATCGATTTCCTCATCTCCGACATCGGGTATAAAACTCTCGTCAAGAACCACATGCTTGTCACGCAGATAGGTGAGGCACAAATTCCTGACCGTGCGATACATGAACGAGGCGAAGTTTTGTATCTCGCCACCGTTCTCAATATACAGCCACGCTTTCATGAACGCATCCTGTTCCAAATCCTCGGCAACATCGGCATCGTCGACAAGGCGAAGGGCATACATGCCCAAAGGCAGGTATAACCTTTTGAAGTGCATCTCAAATTCCTTAGTCGTCATATT
Organism: Bacteroides sp.; assembly: GCA_014802385.1. Lineage (GTDB taxonomy): Bacteria > Bacteroidota > Bacteroidia > Bacteroidales > Muribaculaceae > JAAVFS01. The sequence continues at coordinate 170,446 of JAAVCJ010000002.1, read as the reverse complement.
GTCACTGTTCGGCCGATTCAAAATAATTGCAAATATAGTCAAATGAAGTGAAATAGCAAGTATCGGTCGTTAGACGCCATAAAAAACCGCACCTTTCTATCGTCAGAGAGGTACGGTCGTGATTAACCTTAAATAGTCCTTTTTACCTGTTACAGCTTATACAGCTTTAGTAGTCGGAGATACTTCATTTACCGATGCAAATATACTTGCTTATATGCAAACTGTAGTGTCACATACTGCCAAATGAGTGTCGGCAATGTCATTGTTGCATACTGAGAGCCAGAGTATACAGTATTTGCAGTATAAATAACTGTTCAGATACTAACAAAATTAACGCAAGAAGGGAGGATTACCTGAAAAAATACAAGGTATCCTCCCTTCAGAGTGTTTTTATTTAGTTTTAGGCCTCAACTTCCTGGTCGGCTGCCTCGTCAATCTTCGAGAGGGCGAAAGCATAGGCACCGGCCGAGATGGCGCGGCTCGCTCCGAGCTTTGAGAATGTGACACCGATGCGCTTCATGTCGTCATAGTCGACGGTGAGGTTGGTGCCGCGTACATTGATGGTCTTGGTGTTGCCTTTTGCGAACTGGTCAAACTCGGCGGGATTGTCAAGGTTGAATACTTCCATCTGAACTCGACGTACGGAGTCGCCGCCAAGTGTTGACAGTTGTCCGCGCAGTTCGGCAATGAGAGTTGGCATAATCCAGTGACGTGCAGCCGTGATACCGCCGCCGATGACGATGATACCATCTATGAGCTGTGCGGCAATTGCCATTGCGTCGCCGGCAATTGTTCCAAATTCTGCAAAAGCTTTGCGTGCAGCCTCGACATTGCCGGGACGCTTTTCGTCGGCAATCTCGCAGATGTCTTTAGGCTCGAGGTTGGTGCTGAAGTCGCCCGAGGCCTCGGCATAGACACGTTTGATGGCACGCACAGCCACACCTTCCTCGACGATGATACCTGCTTTGGTCTTGTGAGGGAGGCAGAATGTCTCGACACATGAGTTGTCGCCACGGTTGAGCTGGCCGTTTACAACGATGCCGATGCCAAAGCCTGTACCGAATGTATAGCCTAACAGATTGCGGTAGCGTTTCTTGCTTCCTGCCTCGGCAAGACGGCGGTTGATCTCGGGAAGTGCTCCACAAAGAGCCTCACCGTATGCAAACAAGTCGCCGTCGTTGTTGATGAATACAGGAATACCAAACTCGTTCTGAAGGAACGGGCCGAGAGCTACGCCGTCGCGGAATGACGGGAAATTGGGCAGATAGCCGCCGATTATACCGTTGGGATAGTCGGCCGGGCCGGGAAAAGCGAAGCTTATGGCTACGGGTTTCTCGTCGAGTGAGTCGATAACTTCTCTAAAGCCCTTTACCATAGTGTCAAGGCACAGGTCAAGATTCTGGGCGTTAGAGGGGTAGGTGATAGGTTCGGTGATGTACTCGCAGCCTCTCATTGCGCCGAATACGAGGTTTGTGCCTCCGGCGTCGAGAGTGATGACGATACGGTTGTCGTGTACAAACATAATGTAATTAAAGAATATTTAAGGTTAAAAGGTTAAATTTTTACTTTTACTTTGACGGGGAAATGGTCGGACGGTACTCGGCCGCGATAAGCGCTGAGCGACACCTCGCGAGGAAAGTCGCGTGAGTCGAGTTTGCTGTCAAGACTGTCGGCGGGAGTGCGGTATGAATCGGTCAGCACACCATATTTCTCGACGTGGACGTCATCGGTAACAAAGATGTGATCGATGCGGCTGTCGGTGAAACCGTCGTTCTCAAATGCATTGAATGTTCCATTGAGGGCATACACAAAGTCGGCATTGGTGAACGAGTCGCGCAGGAAGTCAGAAGCGGTAAGTACGTCATACATTTCGTTGTATTGGTCGACGTTGAAGTCGCCGGTGAGGAATGTGGGCAGGTCAAGGCCAAACTCTTTCATCTTCTGCTGGACGAGTTTGACACTCTCGATGCGGGCCTGGATGCCAATGTGGTCTTGGTGCAGGTTGAAGAACTGGAAAACTTTGCCGGTCGGGCGGTGGCGGAATTTACCCCAGGTGCATATACGTATGCAGGCTGCGTCCCAGCCCAGACCGGGACGGTCGGGTGTCTCTGAGAGCCAGAAGTCTCCGTGGTCGAGAAGGTCAAACATTGCCGTGTCATAAAATATGGCCGAGTGTTCGCCTTTTTCTTTGCCATCTTCACGACCCAGACCGATGTAATCATACCCGGGAAGGAGCGACTTGAGCTGTTCGAGCTGATGTTTGTAGCCCTCCTGTGTACCGAAGATGTTGAACTCGTGGAAGCGTATGAGCGATGCCACGACTGGGCCGCGGCGCTCCCAGCCATTGCCGCGTATTGAGTCGCCGTCGTTGGCTTGGCGCAGATTGTAGGTGGCTACATTAAAAACAGCCTCGGTGTCGCCGGTCGATGCCGATGGTTTGCATGAGCCGAGGGCGACGAGCAGCAGCAGTACGCTTACGAGATGGTGGTGAAGGTGGTTAAAAAACATTTTAAAATGAGGATTATAGGGTTGAATTATATGCTGTTAAGTAGGTCGACCTTGCCCTCGTTGACGAGTTTCAGTATCAGCTCGCCGAAGAGTGTATTCTGCCATGCAAACCACGGGCGGGTGAAGTTGGCGGGGTCGTCTTTGTGAAATGATTCGTGTATGAAACCGAGCTCGTTGTCGGTGTTGAGCAGCATGCGTATGCAGTCGGCAATCTCGGCATCGTCGGTCGATGTGAATGCCTTCATCATGATGCTCATAGGCCATACCATGTCATAGCCTACATGTGGGCCGCCTATGCCCTCGCCGGCTTTACCGCTGAAGAAATAGGGGTTGGAGTCGCTCCACACAAAGCGGCGTGTGTTTTGGTATATCGGGTCATCGACAGGAACNTCACACAGGTAAGCCAACGACAGCAGGCTCGGNGCGTTCGAGTCGTCCATCAGATGATAGTTGCCGAANCCGTCAACCTCAAAGGCATATATGTTACCGTAGACGGGGTGGGGGTACACGGCATACTTATTGAGAGCCTCGCTCACCTCGTCGGCCANGGCGNTGCACTGTCCGGCAAGTTCGGGGTTGTTATTTACCGTGTTGAGTATTTCNGCTGCCTTNTTGAGGGCCGATACCGCAAAGAAGTTTGAGGGTACGAGATACTGGAACGTGGTGGCNTCGTCGGACGGGCGGAATGTTGACACGATTAGNCCGCACGGCTTGACNGGAGCACCGAGTCCGTCGTTGCTNACAGTGTCAAGTGCNCGTTCGGTCTTGCGCTGGAAGTGATAAGGCCCTACGCCGTTCTTGCGTTGCTGCTCAGTGAAGGTTTTGAGCACATTTGTAATGGCTTTAAGCCACTCTGAGTCAAATATTGATGCGTCGCCGGTAACTTTCCAGTACTCATAGGCGAGGCGTATGGGGTAGCANAGTGAGTCNATTTCCCACTTGCGCTCATGCACGTTGGGGTTCATGTCGGTCAGGTCAGACATCCACTCGCCGCCCGTCGGNCCATCGTTGAANGCATTGGCATAGGGGTCGATGTTGATAAGCTTGAACTGCTGACGTATCACGCCTTCGACCATATCCTTGAGATGGTCGTCCTGATTGGCGAGAGCTACGTAAGGCCACACCTGGGCACCCGAGTCGCGCAACCACATGGCGTGAATGTCGCCTGTGTAGACGAAGGTCTCGTTTTTGCCCTCGGCGTCCTTGCGGTAATGTACAGTGGTGTCGATAGTGTTGGGGAAGCAGTTCTCGAACATCCAGGCNAGCTTGGCGTTGGTGAGCATCTTCTTGACACGTTTTATCTCTTTCTCGACAGCTTTTGATTTAAACAAGCGCTGATCTTCGGCCGGACGGTATGTGACNGNGTAGGGCACTGCCACTGCAGTGTTATCGGCNGCGCAGATGTTGCCNGTGGCGGCGTTGGCACTTACTGTAGCCGAGGCTATCATCATGCCCGATAATGCTATAAGCAATTTGTGATTCATGACTGTTTTTTTTGAAATAGACTGATGTAAATTTTTACAAATTTACGATTTATAGTCGGCCGAATTAGTATAATATAGTGCCAATAAAGTATACTCTGCTATGGTTCAGTGGTTTTAATGGGACTCTCGTCNGTGGTCTCGCCGCGCCGCGTCAGTGTNTCGTCGCGCGTATAGTTGGCCATGCGATATTCCTTAGGGGTCATGTTATAGCGTTTGGCAAACTCCCGGAAGAAGTGTGATCGGTTGGCAAACCCGGTGCGGAACATAATCTCTTTAACCGTCAGCGACGTGGTACACAGCAGACGCGCGGCCGATGTCATGCGGTGCTCTTTGATAAGGTCNTTGGGCGATGCCATGCCCAGGTCTTTGAGTTTGCGGTACAGATTGCGTGTCGACATGTTGAGGTGACGCGACACGCTGTCAATCGTTAGCTCGCTGTCCTCGATGTTTGACTCGATGTAGGTGGTGAGGCTGTCGACAAATTCCTTGTCCTCACGGCTCACGAGCTGTCCGCCGTCATACATGAACGCGCTTCCCGAGGTGTTGTAATAGTCGCGCAACTGATCCTGACGCTGTATGAGACGTGAAATCATGGCTCGAAGGTAGCCGAAGCTGAACGGCTTGCGTATATAGACGTCGGCTCCTGACTCGATGCCCTGTATGATCTCGTCGTTTGAGACTTTGGCCGACAAAATGATGAGCGGTATATGGGCCGTGTGGCGATTGGCCTTGATCTGGCGTGCGAGTTCCAATCCGTCGGTGCCGGGCATCATGACGTCGGTGATGACGAGGTCAAAAACCGACTTTGTGAGCATGTCTATGGCTACCGAACCGTCTGATGCCGTGGTGACGTCATATTCTGACAGGCTGTCGGCCAGTAGTGTCAGCATCTCCTCGTTGTCGTCGACTATGAGCAGTCGGCGCGGGGCGTTACCCTTGTATTTCTCAACTTCATTATGGTCGACGGTCGAGCTTGTCTGAACCGGGGCTACGGGTTCTGCAAGGTTTGGAGTTGCCGGACGGTTGATAATGACTTTGTCAGTCTCTGACGATGCCGTGTCAACCTTGAGTTGTGGCAGTGTGACGATAAATGAGGCAAAACTGCCCACCTCACTTTCAATCTCGATGTTGCCTTCGAGCTGTTTAATCATTGTATAGCATATAGCCATACCGAGGCCGTTGCGCGCCGAGAGTCCGTGGGTCACTTTCTCCTCGATATTGTCAAGAATGGCATATCGGTTGAAGATGCGCTCCTTGTCTTCGGGTCTGATGCCCTTGCCGGTGTTCCACACAACAAGCCGCAGGGTCTCGGGATTGCCGTCGGTCGACAATGCTACGCGTATTGTACCACCTGTGGGCGTATATTTGAATGCGTTTGATATCAGATTGTTTACTATCTTACTGATGGAGTTGTAGTCGGTGTTCCACACTATGCCGGGCGTGACCTCGTTGACAACGGTTATAGATGTGCGCTCGGCCATGTCGTCAAAAGTGGCAATCGTGTCATTGCACAGTTCGCTGACATCGATGTGACGCACTTTGCGCGGGCTGTGTCCGGTCTCGATGCGTCTCAGGTCTATGATTTCCTGTATGAGGTTATTGAGCCGTTTGCCATTGCTGAAAATAAGCGTGGCATACTTGCGTATATAGTCGTCTGAGTGTTCGTAGGATAGAATGCGTTCGCACGGGCCTGATATTAGCGTCAGCGGCGTGCAGAATTCGTGAGTTATATTGGTGAAGAAGCGCAGTTTCTCTTCATAGAGCTCCTCTTTGTGGGCCTGACGCATCTTGGCGATGGCTTCGCGCTGTGAGCGGCGCTGACGTCTGAACACGTAAAGTCCGACAATTGCAATTAATGCGAGAACGATGAATACATATATCGCGATGGCAGCATCGGTTTGATACCAAGGCGGTGTTACCATGATGTCAATGTGGGTGAGATTGCTGTCTGACTGTGTGTCGTGGTTGTATGACTTGACGTATAGAGTATGTTTCCCCGGTACAAGGCTGTTGAGCGGCAAACGGTAGCTGTTGCCGTTGTTGAGCCATACACTACCGTCGAGCGAGTAGAGCAACGNGGTCGAGCCGGGAGTGACAAACTCGGGGTCTGAGAACGCGAGGTCTATGTGGTTTTGGTCGTGGTTTATTGTAATCGTGTTTGAACTGCTTGAATACATTGAGTACAAAGGCACGTCCTTGCCGTTTACCGACAGGCTTATAAGCCGTGGCTGATGGTCGTTGGACACAATGTTTCGGTCGGCTGCATCGGGTATGTGGCGCACAATGGCGATGCCGTCAATGCCGCCGAATATGAGCAGGCTGTCGGGTGTCAGCAGTGCGGCTCCGTCGCTGAACTCGGTGACGTCGACACCTATTCGGCTGTCTACTATGCGTGTACGCTCGGTTATAGGGTCTAAGATGACAATGCCTTTGTTGGTCGAGGCCCAGATATCGCCAGCGGGGTGTTTTAGCAGACTGTGTATCGTATTGTTGGCAAATCCATTGAGCTTCCCTTTAAACAGTTTTTCGCTTGTCGGGGTCTGCTTTATCAGACCGTTGCCGGTGCCAATCCACATTACCGAGTCGTCTTTGATAGTAGCGAACGCATCATTGATTGACGGCGAGTCGTAAGTATTACGCAGTGTCACAGGCTTGAGCGTCTGCAGTCGTTCGTCGTACAGATATACTCCCTTGCCGCGGTTGGCGAAAACCGGGCGCCCGTTGCGGTCGGTCGATATTGAAAAAAAGTAGTTGTCTGAAAATGTGCGGTCGCCGACAAGAAACTGTTTGGTATTGTACAGTCGGGGTACGGCGCCGCTGTTGTCGATGAGCGAACGGTATACACCGCGGCCCAGTGAAGCTGTCCACAGTACGCTGTCATTCATCTCCAGCACACCGTGAAGCCAGCGCATGTTGACATCGCTTTCGACCTGACTTATGCGCCCTGTGTTGTAATCGTATATGTTAAGTCCCTCTTCGGTGGCTATCCACATGCGCTGACGTCGGCTGTCGGCAAGTGCGAATACCGAGTTGTGACGCAGTCCCGAGTTGTCTGAGCTCCACAGCCGTGGTGACTTGTATGTGAGATAGCGTGTGTCGAAGTCGCTGAGTTGCAGCAATCCGTCGCCTTTGGTGCCTAACCATAAGTTGTTCTGCGGGTCAAGAAATATACAGCGGACGGGGTTGGATATCATCTGGTCAAGGTCGCCGTAGGTTATGGTCTTGACATCGAACTGGCCTGCGCTGCATGTGTAGACTCCACCACAGTCTGAGCCAATCCACACAACGTCCTGTTCGCCTGACGAGGCGAGTTTGAAGACACCGACATCAATGCCCAGGTCAATAGGCCGATAGTTGTTGTTGCGCATTGCACGCACGGCGCCTTTGGTGCTGAACGATATGTAGAGATTGCCCGAGTGGTCTGCTACGATTGACGACAGACCGCCGCGCTGTGCTATAAGTTGTGCTATTGATGTGAGCGGGGTGCTGTTGAAAGTGGCGATGTTGAACTGCATAAGCAAACCGTCCTCGGTGACATAGTATGTAATGCAGCCGTCCGATGAGGCGAATTCAATCGGTTGGTCTGATATCACATCAGTCTCGCCTGCGGTGAATGTGTTGCCCGAACGGCGTATGTTGACCGATTTGATTCCGTCGCGACAAAACAGCAATATTCGGTCGGCCACAAATGCGACTTCGAGCACATTGTCTCGGTCGGTGCGCACCCCGGCTATAAGTCTGAATTCGTCGCTATCGGGGTCAAAGCAGTACAGGCGTCCGTCCTCGTCGATTACAAAAGGTCGGTCGCTACTGTTCTTGCGCAGTATCTCGTGGCCGTGAAACTGACTGAACGTGGTGACGTGTCCTGTGTTGGTGTCGAGTCTGTTCAAGCCATAGTTGGTCTGAATCCACATCTCGCCCGGTTTTGTCTCGGTGATGCCCTCGATGATGTTGCCTGACAACTGAGACTCGGGGTATATGTTGACGAACGGGTAGACGTGTCGGCCGTCATATAGATTGATGCCGTCACAGGTGCCTATCCACAGCATGCCGGTGTAGTCCTGACACAATGAGAGCGCAGCACTGTTTGACATGCCGTCGGCATTCGAGACGCGTCTTATATTGAGAGCGTCGGCGTGCAGCACAAAGACGAGTAGGACTACGGCCGATATAATGATTCGTTTTATGACCTCCATTGCTTGGGAAAATATATATATACATATATAATAATGCAAATATAGTCAAAAAACCTGTTACACACAAAGGGTATACTGATATGGCGAAAAAAGATACATGCCACATTTATTAAAAAGATAATTTTGTATCAGAATATTTTAGTTAACAGTATACTCAAACCAATCATGAAAAAACTCCATTTATTCTCGTTGGCGGCTGCAACCGCTTTGGTCGCAACTTCGCTATCTATGCAAGGCTGTAGCGAGGCTAAGGCTGCTGACAATNGCGAGAACTTCCGTGCCCCGGCTGTTCCGCTCGTTACCATCGACCCCTACACGAGTGCGTGGTCGGCTGCCGATAANCTTTACGACACCGGCATTACACACTGGACGGGTAAACCGTTCCCGCTGATTGGCGCTATCAAGGTCGATGGCGCTGTGTATCGTTTCATGGGCGAAGAAATTCCAGTTCTTAATACNATTNTGCCTACCGCCCANGGTGGCGCATGGATTGGAAAATATGTGAACGAGAAACCTGACGGCGACTGGGCTGCTGCCGGATATGACGACTCAAAATGGGTCGAGGCCCGGGGTGCATACGGTACTGTGCCCGNNGAGCATCTTGCANGCACCGAGTGGAATACTCCCGAGATCTGGACGCGCCGCACGTTTGACCTCGACACGGCTTACTTCAATAANCCTCTTTTCCTGAATTTGTCGCACGATGATGATGCCGTTGTCTATATTAACGGTGTCAAGGTTGTCGAGACCGGCAACTCGTCNGGCAAGGACTTTATCTATGAGCTTCCTGACAGTGTCAGGGCTNCACTGAAACCNACCGGCAACGTTATTGCCGCNTGGTGTCTTGATCGTGGCGGTCTGGCTTTTATTGATTACGGTATCGATGTCGAGGCAAGNCGCTCGCGCTATATCACCGAGACGGCCAAACAAACGTCAGTGACAGTTGACCCTATGAACACCATCTATACGTTCACATGTGGGCCTGTTGATCTGAAACTCACATTCACTGNCCCCGNCTTCCTTGATAATCTCGACCTGCTCGTGCGCCCCGTCAACTACATGACTTATGAAGTGACAGCCAACGACGGTAACAAACACAACGTCGAGCTCTACATCGAGGCCGGCAAGGAATGGGCNCTCAACAGCTCGCTNCAGACTGCCGAGGCATCGGTCATTGANCTCCCCGGTNATCTCGTGGCTGTGACTGTCGCCAATGTNGAGCAGACTCCGCTTAACAAGGCCGGTGACGATGTGCGCATCGACTGGGGNCGTTTCTACCTNGCTACNGACGGTAATGATGCAGTTCCGTTTGTTGGAGANAGNCAGTCGGCACGTCGTGCATTCGTTGACGGTGACGCTCTTGATGCTGATGGCCAGACTATCGGTTTTGTTATCAACAAGGGCGAGACCGACAAGGCTAACGGTTATCTGATGTTCGCTTATGACGATGAATATTCGATACAGTATTTCGGCAATAACCTGCGCCCCTACTGGAATCGTGACGGCCAGGCTACAATCGAAGGTCAGATTGAGGCTGCCGCTGCCGANTATGACAAGCTCATGAAGGCTACNGCCGANTTTGACAAGCAGATGCTTGCCGATGCTGACAATGCCGGTGGCAGCGAGTATGCCCGCCTCTGTGCGCTCGCCTACCGTCAGGCTATAGCNGCCCACAAGCTCGTTGAGTCNCCCGACGGCGAGTTGCTGTGGCTCTCAAAAGAGAACTTCAGCAACGGCTCGATCGGTACTGTCGACATCACTTATCCTACCGCTCCGATGTTCNTGCTTTTCAACCCCGANCTNACCAAGGGTCTGATGAACCACATATTTGACTATAGCGAGAAGTATGGCTGGAACAAACCGTTCGCCGCTCACGACGTCGGTACNTATCCGCTGGCCAACGGTCAGACCTATGGCGGCGACATGCCTGTCGAGGAGAGTGGCAANATGCTCATTCTGGCTGCTGCCCTTGCCAAGATTGAGGGCAATGCCGACTATGCCAAGTCNCACTGGGATACACTTACAACCTGGGCCGAATATCTCACTGAGTTTGGTCTTGACCCCGATAACCAGCTCTGCACCGACGACTTTGCCGGTCACTTCGCTCACAACGCCAACCTGTCGGTCAAGGCTATCCTGGGTGTGGCATCATACGGCTATCTGGCCAAGATGCTTGGTAAGGACGACATCGCCGCTCAATATGATGCCAAGGCCCGTGAGATGGCCGCCGAGTGGGAGAAACTCGCTGACGACGGCGACCACTACCGTCTCACATTTGACAAACCCGGCACATGGAGCCAGAAGTATAACATGGTATGGGATAATCTCCTCGGCCTCGATATCTTCAACGATTCGATTATGGAGAAGGAAATTCCTTACTACCTGAGTGTTCAGAACGAGTATGGTCTGCCTCTCGACAACCGCGAGACTTACACCAAGACCGACTGGATTATGTGGACAGCCACAATGGCTCCCGATAAGGCTACTTTCGAGCAGTTTGTCAAGCCTGTCTATAAGTTCATGAACGAGACCACATCGCGTGTCCCCATGAGCGACTGGGTGTTTACCGACAAACCCGAGCAGAGTGGCTTCCAGGCTCGTGCGGTAGTTGGCGGCTACTTTATCAAAATGCTTGATGACAAGATTAATGACAAGTAATCTCGCCGTCACGTAAATTCACACAGGAGGTTGTGTCAGAAGATTTGTATTTTTTTGACACAACCTTTTTGCTTATTTTTGTAGTTGAAACATTTAGTAAAATATCCATGAAATTATTCTCCATGCTCCCTGCGGCCGTTCTAATGGTCGCTTGTTCCACAAGTGCCACCAAGCCGTCGTTCGATGAGATGCTGCCCGGCACCACACTTGGTATCAGTGATGTGTGGCAGGCTTACGATGCATTCAATACCGTCTATCTTGACTCGGCCAAGTATCTATATCGCAACACAAACCGCGACCCTCAGGCCCTCGACAGGTTTCATGGCGCTGCCGCTATCTGGTGCCAGCCCATGTATGTCGATATGGCCATGAATGCAGCTTCGCTCGCCAAGACAGTCGGCGACTCGGCTCGCATGCAGCAATATGACGAACTCACCCGACAGTTGCTCGAGGGAAATATTGCCCAATTTCACAACTTTGACTTTGACAATTGTGAAGAATCACGCGGCTGGTTCATCTACGACGACATTCAGTGGTGGACAATCACGATGGCGCGTGCCTATCTCGCTACCGGCGACGAACGCTATCGCGAACTGGCCGAGAAGAGTTTTGCCCGCGTGTGGTATGGCTCGCCCGTAGTCGGTGACACAGGCTCTTATGCTGACCCCGATAAGGGTCTCGGCGGCGGTATGTTCTGGCAGTGGCAACCACTGCGCCACCCCAAGGCTAACCAGGCAGGTGACGGCAAGATGTCGTGTATCAACTTCCCGACAGTAGTTGCGGCCATGTTGCTGTATGAGGCAGCTCCGGCCGACCGCGAGGCCGACGCCAATCCTACTGTGTGGACCAATGAGTACGGCACTTTCACACGACCTGCTTATGAGACCAAAGACCGTTACCTCGAGATGGCTCGCGAAATATACGACTGGAGTGTGAAAAATCTTGCCGAGCTCCCCGAGGGTAAGGTNCATGATAACCGCCACGGCGACTCGGTAGGNGGCCACCCGCTCATCTACAANCAGGGCACATTTATCGGGGCATCGGCTTTNTTGTATCTNGCCACCGGCGATCANAATTACCTTGACAATGCCCGTGCCGGTGCCGACTATTCGATTAATGTGATGTCGTCTNAGCACGGTGTGTTACCTTGGGCTCGCAACCGNCNCAATCCCTACGACCAGGGNAGCCTCGAGCAGGGTGTTTACCCGGCAATATGGTGCCAGTANATGAGTTTGCTTACCGATGANTGNGGNCAGAAAGACTATCTGCCGTTCCTGATTAAGAATATCGAGGACGGTTGGGCCAATCGTCAGNCCGGAACCGACATTTGTGATGGCGAAGCTTGGGCCGAAACCCCNACCGANACNATCATAGGCAGTTATGCCGCATCANCAACACCTGCACTGATGCTCACCACCGCCAACTCACTGAAGAAGTAANCCTCAGGTTGTTACCATATAAGAACCGGCCACGTCTCCATCACGGGACGTGGCCGGTTAGNTTAGTTAGGATTATAAATCAGGTATCTTATTTTTTAGGATCAACTCCCAGNAACCAGCTGCTGCCNGGAANGTATGAGAGTATTTTGGTGCANACATAGCAGGTGATGAACGTAGATACTGCGATAGCAGGTATGGCGGCGACTGTGGGAAGTTCGAGCTGTCCCTTGAATATGCCGACCCACATGCCGAGCCAAAATATGTGCATCAGGTACATACCGTAGCTCATGCGTGAGCAGTCCTCTATGGCGGCCGGCTCGTGGCTGTTGCCTATGCAGCTGAACATCAGGAACGCTCCAGTTGTGAGTATCACCACATTGAGCGTGCAGAACGACCAGCCTATCTCGAGCTCGGGGGTGACGAGCAGCTGCCCGGGCACTGCCTGAATGTAGAACGACAGTATAGTCCACACAGCGCCTACCACCAGCATGATGGCACCGACACTAAGTCGACGCGCATTGTTCCATGTGAGTCTGAAACGTATGTAGTGTGCTATGACGAGATAGCCGAGATAGCCCGAGAAGTACCACAGCATGTGGAACTCATTCCAGAAGCACTGCCCCCACAGCTCGCCACACCAGCGGTTGAGGTAGGGCATACAGGTCGACAGCACAAACAGGCCGATGAAAAAACGCTCCTCGCCCACTGAGGCCTTACGCAGCCAGGGCGAAATCATGGGAATGAACAGGTACAGTCCCAGCAGCGGATACATGAACCAAAGGTGCCCCGCCAGAGTGGGGAAGTTGAGCAGCAGGCGGCTCATGTCGGTGGTCGCTGTGGTTGTATCGGTCTGCCCCCACAGCAGTGGGAGCAGACTGTATAATACCATGAAGCAGAACATCGGTGGCACGACGCGTATGAAGCGCTTGCGGTAGAACGTCGCCATCGTCTCGTCCTCGCGCATCGGCACGAGCAGGAATGCCGAGACTATGATGAACAGCGGTACCGACATGCGAGAGAATCCGTCATAGATTGATACCCACAGGCGGTCGCTCTCAGACAGCAACAACGACGTTGCGCCGGCCATATCGGTCGAGTCAGGGCCTCCGTAAAAGTTCTCGCTGGCGTGTACAAGCATCACGAGGAAGCATGCGAACACGCGCACAAAGTCCAGAAATACTATTCGTTTCATCGTTGGCAACGCTTATTTCTTCTCGCTGCTGAACGAGTAGGGTACATCGTCGGCCTTCGTGCCACGCTCGGTGTCGGGCGTCGACTGCATTGTAAAGTCGAGCACGGCGCCGTCCTTCAGCGTCTCGGCCTCGAGATAGTTCTTATCCCATGCGTGGCCGTTGACAGTGAGTTTGCCTACATAAACGTTCTCGTCGCTGTTGGCCGGGGCCTCGATTGTCACGGTGTTGCCGTTCTCAAGGTTGATGCGGGCCGACTTGAACAGCGGGGCGCCCAGTGCATACTGCTGGCTGCCGGGGCACACGGGATAGAAGCCGAGAGCTGAGAATACATACCATGCCGATGTCTGGCCGTTGTCCTCGTCGCCACAGTAGCCGTCGGGGTTGGGGGTGTACATGCGGTTCATGGTCTGGCGCACCCAGTATTGGGTCTTCCAGGGCTCGCCTGCCCAGTCATACATATATATCATGTGCTGTATGGGCTGGTTGCCGTGTGCATAGTTGCCCATGTTCATGATCTGCATCTCGCGTATCTCGTGGATAACCGAGCCATAGTAGCTCTCGTCAAATACCGGCGGAACGGTGAATACCGAGTCGAGCATTGTCACGAATGTCTCTTTGCCGCCCATGAGGTCGATGAGGCCCTGTGGGTCGTGGAACACTGACCATGAGTAGTGCCATGAGTTACCCTCGGTGAATGCGTCGCCCCACTTGAGCGGGTTGAACGGTGTCATGAACTCGCCGTTCTCGTTGCGGCCGCGCATCAGCTTGGTCTCCTGGTCGAAGATGTTGGCATAGTTCTTAGCGCGTTTCTCGTACGGTGCCAGCTCCTTCTTTGATTTGCCGAGAGCCTTTCCAAGCTGGTAGATGCACCAGTCATCATAAGCATACTCGAGAGTACGGGCTGCGTTCTCGTTGATGCCCACATTGTAAGGTACATATCCGAGACGGTTGTAGTAGTCATAGCCCAGGCGGCCGGTCGACGACACCTCGGGGTGTACGCTATTGGCACCGTGGGTGACGGCCTCCCACAGCTTCTCGATGTCATAGCCGCGCAGGCCGCTGAGATAGGCGTCGGCTACTACCGATGCCGAGTTGTTGCCCACCATACAGCCACGGTGGCCGGGCGATGCCCACTCGGGCAGAAATCCGCTCTCAAGGTAAGCGTTCACGAGGCCCTCTTGCATCTTCTCGTTCATCGATGGATACACGAGGTTGAGCAGCGGGAAAAGTGCACGGAATGTGTCCCAGAAACCGGTGTCGGTGAACATGTAGCCAGGCAGCACCTCGCCGTTGTAGGGACTGTAGTGAATGGGATTACCCTCGGCATCAATCTCGTAGAAACTGCGAGGGAACAGCACCGAGCGGTACAGGCACGAGTAGAATGTGCGCAGGCGGTCAAGGTCGTTATCCTCAATCTCGATGCGGCCAAGTGTCTCGTTCCAGCGTTCGCGTGCGTTGGCTTTGACTGTCTCGAAGTCATTATCGCCGAGCTCTCCGAGGTTGAGCTGAGCCTGTTCGGGGCTGATGAACGATGACGCTATGCGTGCGTTGACCTTCTCGCCCTTCGACGTCTTGAAGCCTACGATGGCGCCGGCGTGATTGGCTGTTGTAGTGAGCGATTTGTCGTCGATTTTGCCGTCGGTGACGGTGGCTGTATAGGTCAGCGGTTTGTCAAATTCGATAACGAAGTAGTTTTTGAAGCCCTCAGGCACGCCACCCGAGTTCTTTGTCGTATAACCTATGATTTTGTTCTCCTCGGGTATGATTGTTACCGACGAGCCGCTGTCAAACGGGTCGATTACCACTGTCGAGAGTTCATTTTCGGGGAATGTGAAACGCATTATGGCGGCGCGGTCGGTGGGGGTTATCTCGGTCACAACGTCCCAGTCGGCCATATAGTTGCGGTAATAGTATGGAGTTGCCACCTCGGCCTTGTGCGAGAACCAGCTGGCACGCTCGTCCTCGTCAAACACAACCTTGCCGGTAACGGGCATGATGGCAAACTGTGCATAGTCGTTGATCCAGGGGCTCGGTTGGTGAGTCTGTTTGATACCGCGTATTTTCTCAGAGTCGTATGTATAGGCCCAGCCGTCGCCCATTTTACCTGTTTGTGGTGTCCAGAAGTTCATGCCCCAAGGCACTGCTACAGCCGGGTAGGTGTTACCCGTCGACAAGTGATGCTTGGACTGGGTACCCACCAATGTGCTGACATAGTCTACCGGAGCTGTCACGGCAGCGTTGGCAAGCTGTCCGGCAGCGGCGATGGCCATAATCAAAATTGATGTTTTCATGTTTGTTTAAAGTGTGATAATTGTTAAATATAGTTTTGGAACAAAAGTAAACAATTTGTGTCATATTTGAGGTATATCGGGCCGACAAATAAGTATATTTATCTGACGTTATGATGTATATACTTGTTTTAAATTGCAGGTATATAGTGGTATAATGGTATGACTTGCCTCATGATAGCCAATATGTCGTGAAGTGTGTATACTTTTGACAAATTAGTGTGATTTGCTGCGAAGTGGAGTTTTAAATGTTAAAATGTTGCATAGAATTGAGCGTCCTCGCTTATTTTATTTAATCACTCATGAAATAAAAAAATGTTGTATATTTGCAGTCATAAATAATAGATGCGTTTATCGACGCTCTTTCTTGACCATCAGAAACTTCGCAACTTTCTTAGGTTAGTCAGGATAGTGGCAGCGGTAGATGCCTCGTGGATATGTATATATTTGGCAATGACAGGCGTGTGAGCGTCGGTCACAGCTGTATCTGCATATATTCTGCGTGAGGCTTCTGCGTTGCTCGTTCTTACTAACCGGGCAATGCGAAGGCCTCTGATGGTGGAACGAGCAGCAGGTATGGCTCTCACGCATTTTAGTCTTATTATATATCAATGATGAGGGCTTGTTGATTGATAATTAGTTATGAGAACTAAATTAACCCAATTATTCATCACGTGTTGCATGGCGCTTGTCATGCTAATGGGCAGTGGTCTTAAATCTTATGCGGCAGTCAACTGGCAGTTTCAGGTCGGCGGAATATTGTCGAAACGGTATGGTGCCAATGGTGATTTTTTGAATGATGATGGTAAATTTGTGAAGAGCACTGCACATGCTTTTAAAGGAGCAATATTGCTTCAGATTTCACTGGGAAAAACTTCGCCATTGTGGATTGAAACGGGCCTGGCTTACCGCAATAGCTACGTGCTGTATGTTTCAGATGACTACTCATTTAAACCTAAAGAAGCCGATTCTGACTTTTTGAATAAGCTTGATGGATATCAAGGAAATTATTTGGAACTTCCTGTCAAGGCCATGTATAAATTAACGTTGAATAATAAAAGTGCGATTGATTTTGGATTTGGCCCGTATGTCAGTTCTGTAAATCCATATCCTAATGGTGAGACATGGTCGGTAGGGCTAAATTTATCAGTTGCATACAGGTATCGTTGCATGAGTTATGGTATAGAATGGCAAAATCCAGTTTTTATGAACGGCCCGAGAAATTACTACAAAAACGACTTCCTTATCACAATTGGTATTAATCTAAAAGGACGTTCACCGAATATGGAGAAAATTGCTGCGGTGCTTGATGCTACCGGCACGGTATTGGATACCGTCAACTCAACACTCTATGGCGATTCATCAGATAGCGGATATGACGCCGGTGGGTATTCAGATTCATCAAACTCTATTGGTACATCGTCCTCAACTGGAAATTATCAAACTATGTATGATAACTGGGCGAGAAGAGCCGAGGCAAATTATAACTCGCTAACCAATCTTGGTTATGATGCCAAGTCAAAATCAGGTAAGCATTCAGGAAGTTCAGGTTCAGGAAAAGTATCGGGCGGCAATTATGTCAAGATGAAGAAATCATTACGTGAGGCTCAAAAAGAAATGAGCAAGATACGTCAGAAAGCAGCTAAGAATGGCGTGCATATTCAGAAATCTCAATGGGAAGATGCAACAGTAAGCTATTAACAAAACAGGCTCATAGCGGAACTACACCGTATATGAGCCTGTTTTTTCTATTCGTTTATATAGCCGTTCATCTTTCAACACGAGTTATACTGAGTGTCAATGCGGTCATGATAAATCGTTGACTTCCAGTAGGGACGCGAATTTTCGCGTCCGCCAAGACTAATGCCCCATGGAGCGCTGACAAAGTGTAGCGATATGCTCTCACGTTTGACTATCACATCGTATCGATGGGGTTAGAGCAGGAGGCGGCGTTCGTCGGCGACGGTGATTGGGCTTGAGTGGCCTGAGAGGAGCACGGTGTCGGGAGGGAGCGTGAGCACTTTGTCTATTATCGAGTGCTCGAGCTCGGCGCGGTTACCACCCGGAAAGTTGGTTAGGCCGGGGCCGTGCTCATATAGGGTGTCACCAACAAAGGCTACATGCTCTTCGGGCGAGTAAAATGTCACTGAGCCGGGAGTGTGACCGGGGGTGTGGATTACCTTGAGGTAAAATCCTGAGTGGGCTTTGAGGCGTATTGTCTCACCGTCATATAGCTCCTCATAGTGTGGAACGGTGACGGCGTGGCCCGACGAGGCGCTCAGGTTGAGACGTGTGTCGGTGAGATAGCGGGCATCGGCCGGATAAATGTAGACCGGGGTTGTGAGTGCCGTGCGCAGTTGCTCGGCGGCCCCCATGTGGTCGAAGTGGCCGTGTGTCAATAAGATTTTCTCGATGTGCCACCCGTTGCGCATCACAATGTCGTAGATTTCGCCGGCCTGGGCACCGGGGTCGATGATAAAGCCGGATTTGGTGGCATCGTCAATGAAAAAGTAGCAGTTCTCGGCGTATGTGCCGTAGACGGTAAGTTCTTTGACCATAGCGAGCCTCCTTCACTTTACAGTAATTGGCAACCGTCGGGGCCGCATACGTGTGGACGTTCGGCAGGGACTTCGGCTTTTGAATCTTCTGATTTCTTCAGTTCGCGCTTGAGAGCCGACTTGAATGAGTCGATACTCATGGCACCCGGCACTGCAAACGTACCGTTGAAAACGATGTAAGGAACGCCGTGAACACCGCGCATGCCGGCTTCGCGCTCATCAAAGCGCACTTCGTCGGTATATTTATCGGACGCGAGCATCTTCTCAACCTCGTCTTTGTCCATGCCAACCGAGACGGCTTTATCTACAAGTACCTTGTGGTCGGCGAGTACCAGATTTTCGGTGAAATAGGCTGCAAAGAGGGCTTCGTTGAGACGCTCGACTGTGGCTCGGTCATAGCGGGCCTCGGCGAGTTTCATGAGGCGATGGGCATCACGGGTATTTGAATACTGGGTGGTCTCGTAACGAAAGTCGATGCCGACCTCGCGTCCGAGGGCCGAGATGTGTTCAATCTGCTTGCGGGCTTCGGGTACGGTCAGGCGGTACTTCATAGCAAAGCGCTCGGGGGTGGTGGTTGTCACTTCACGTGGTGCCTCGGGATCGAGTTCAAACGCACGGTAGTCAATCTGCACCTGGCCGGTCAGTCCGAGTTCTTCGATTGCACGTTGCAGGCGAGTCTCGCCGATGTAACAGTAGGGACATGCAAAGTCACTCCAAACAGTTAATGTCATCATAGTATTGGTTCCTTTCTTTAGTGGTTGTTAATATTAGATTTGGTATCTATTTAACAACCGTTGATGACACTATGTTTAGGAGCGGCTATTTCTTGGGCTCGTCGGGAAAGCGGTTGGGGAAGTCGATGTGCAGGCGTGGACGTATGAGGGCGCGCACCATGAAGAATATGCCGATGAGTATGAACGGTATGCTCAGTGCCTGACCCATATTGATGCCGTACTGGGCTATCATCTGCTCCTCAAANCCCACCTGGACGTTCTTCAGATATTCGATGGCAAATCGGCCGGCAAAGAGCAGCGTGAGGAATGTNCCGAANATGAGTCCGGGACGCTCCTCGGCGTTGCGTTTCCAGTACATCCACATGAGCAGTACGAACAGGGCGAGATACCACAGTGACTCATAGATCTGAGTCGGGTGGCTGGGGGCGGTGAANATGGGCTGTGCTCCGGCCATCCATGAGTTGATGTTGGCTATGAAGCGAAATCCCCAGGGCAGGTCGGTGACGTGGCCATATATCTCNTGGTTCATCAGGTTNCCTAAGCGTATGAGCGCACCGACAAGTGCGATGGGCACTACAAGACGGTCGAAAGTCCATAGCGGCGAGCGCTTGGCTGTTATCCATGAGAAGCATAGCACGCCGATGATGACGCCGATTGTGCCGCCGTGGCTGGCGAGTCCGCCCTCCCAGATGTATAGAATNCGTATGGGGTCNTGACGGTATATGTCCCATTCATAGAAGAATACGTGACCCAGACGTGAGCCTATCACGGTGCCGGCGATGACCCACAGCAGCAGTGTGCCGAGCCAACGTTCGGGAGCGCCCTCGTGGCGGAACATGCGCTCGACTATCTTGTAGCCGATGAGAAATCCGATGGCAAACATGAGTCCGTACCAGCGGACGGTGACAAACGAGTCGATGAGGCGCGGGTCGGCCTCCCATGTGATGAAACTCAGCATTATTTCAGTGATTTGTTGTGATTATGGTGCAAATATANNNAAAATATTTTACATAATATTTTATTGTGCGGTCACGGCTATGCGGCGTGTTTCGGTTTGAGATGTCGCACCGTCGTTGGTGGTGATTGACGCGCGGTACAGGTAGATGCCGCGGCCTACACGTCGGCCGGCCTCGTCGGTGAGATTCCAGGTGACGGGGAATGAGCGCAGCGTGTCGCTCATGCCGCTGACGGTGGTCGACCACACTCGGCGGCCGAGCAGATTGAACACCTCGATGTTGACGGTCATGAGGGCGTCGGGGCGGTCGTGTGTGACATAGAAGTTGGTCTGGGTCGAGGCCGGGTTGGCGTCGGCATATATGTCATACAGGCGCGGTGCTATGTCGCTGCCGACGTTGAAGTCGATCGTGCGGCTTGACGAGTTGCCCGATGTGTCCCATATTCGTAGGCGCAGGGTGTGAGCGCCCGGTTCGAGGTCGTCGAGCTGATAGACGAGGGTTCCGCCGTCGCGTCCGTCACTGAACGGAGTGTAGTAGAGTGGTGTGTCGGTGAGCGAGCGGCCGTCGATGGTGAGCAACATCTGGTGACCGATGCCGGCCGACGAGAGGTTGATCGACCTGTTGTCTGATATTTCGGCTATGACAACGGGGTCGGTGTTGACCATATCGAACGGTTTGAACGATGAGTGGTTGAGGTAGAAACTCTCGATAACCGGCGGAATGGTGTCGGTGGCTGCATTCTCGTCGTAGCCGTAGATGTAGAAGTCGTTGCTGATGCCTATGGCGTCACGGCCGTCGTCGGCCACTGCATACATGTTGAGTGTGCCGGGGCGGAAGTTGTCGGCTATCTCGCCAGGCACCACAACGCGGGCTGAGAATAGGCCGCCTGACACCGAGTCGACCTTGGCTTGCAGACGTTTGCCGTGCTGCTCGAAGGTGTGTTTTTTACCATTCTCGCCATATCCGTGAGACGTGGTGCTGTACTCGGCATCGTAGAGTGTGATGAAGAGCTTGCCGTTGAAGTCGGTGAGCGTGGTGCCGTCGGGGGCGGTTATGCAGCCTTCGAAAATGACGTCCTGGGCTGCCATGACGGTGGGTTGCAGGTCGATGTCGGGCTCAATGCCGTTGATTGAGGTGAGGCGCACGAGGTTGTTGGGCACGCAAAGACGCATGGCGGGGTCGCCCATGAGGACGTAGCGTAGCTTGTTCTCGTTATACCACGTGCCGTTGGCCGACGAGTTGTTCTTGGTGCGTCTGAATATCTCGCCGATGGTCAGATTGCGTCCGTTGGCATCGGTTGCGAACATGTATTTGCCCATATTGGCCATCAGTATGCCGTTCTGGTCAATGTAGGCCGGGCGTGTGGCGCTGACCGAGCCGATGATGCCCGACGAGGGGGTGCGGTAAAGTATCTCGGCGGCCGAAATCGAGTTGCCGTCCCAGCGCACAAAGTCACAGGTAGCCGCTGTTACAAACGGGAAGTGCTTGAGGTATAGATTGTTGATGTCGGCGTATGTCATCAGGCCGTCACCAGTCCATGATGTGGGGTTGGCATGTCCGGCAAAGTTCCACCACACAACACCCTCGGTGAGNGTGCGGAACATGTCGCTGCGGGCGCCTGGATAAGTGCTGTTCTGCTTCTCGTAGGCGTCGATGTAAATCTTGTCCCAAAGTATGCGTGAGCCGCCGGTCGTTTTGGCCGCAGCNNCTATCATNCTGTCGGTGTGGCTCATGAATAAGCCCTGGTTCTCGTCGTCGGCAATCATGAGGGCGCGNTTTTTCCACTCGGTGTTTATCGGATTGTTGACATAGGCATACAGCTTGTCGACAACNGNGCGTGCGTCGCTGAGTGAGATNACGGGCATACGGCCNACGGCGATGCACTGGTAGTCTGATGCCATTGCACGGCCGGCGCGGTCTGAAAGCATGGCGTAAATGTCGTCGGTGGTGTATGACGAGTTGTCGGTGAGNGAGTTGTCGGTCTGCCAGCCCGGCAGGGTCTTGTAGTTGAGGGCGGCAATGGTAGGGGTGAGGCGGCGGTTGTCATANACGCTGCGNCCCATGATGAGTGCATACTGCAGACGGCCGTCGGTCGATGTGGCNGAGCGATCCCAAAACATCTTGAGCAGTTTGCGCAGGGCGTTGGCGTCGGGCGCTCCCGANGCAAACTCGTTGTAAACCTGATTGCAATTTACAACGAGAACNCGCAGTGAGTCGATGCTGTTGCGGTGCAGGNCGGCCACGCGTTCGGCTTGCGAAATCCAATCNGGGTGAGAGAATATAACCATGTCGGGCACGGGCTGTCCGTGCAGGTTCTGGTTGGCGACACGTTCAACCATCACTGGGGCAGGGTAGGAGGCTCCCTCGTTCCAGGCTATATAGTGGCGCGTACCCGATGCTACGGGCTGCCACTCAAGGCGTTCGCCCTTGAGGTTGGTAGCCGGGGCTTTGATGTCACACGGGTCNGTGACGTCCCACACGNGGGTCGATGACTGTGCGCCGGCGAGGCTNCCGCCACGGTCGGTGAGNCGGAAGTCGGCACGCCCTGANTTTAGTTGNAGTTTGCGCTGATAGTTGAGCACCAGGTAGTTGAGACGGGCNAGGTTGACGCTNCCCGTGCGGCTGTGGGTGATTGACACCACAGCGCGGTCACCATCGAGGTCGAACGNCTTGCGCGAAAGTGACTGTATGGCGTGTACGTAGTGGTCGGCCGGNGTGCCGATGTTGTCTGACGACGAGTAGGTNAGGGCGTTGTCGTTGACCGAGAATACGANGCGCGAGCTGTTCTTGCAGTTGGCATAGAATGAGCACTCGAGCCACACCTTGGNGTCGGCCACGCGGTCGGGTAGGTTAAAAGTGAATTTTTGGGTAGGTTGNGCTACAAAGTCTTCGCCTAACAGCACATGGCCGGTCTCGCCGGCGTTGACCAGTTCGCGTTTGTTGTAGACCATCTCGNTNTAGCTGTCGGCAATCGGGGCGCTGACTTGTGGGCCGGTCTCGATAGGGCGTAATGGGGTGCTGCTCTCGGTCAGGAAGTAGTAGCCGAGAGTGGTGAATGGATTGATGGCGATGGTGTACTGATTTTGCACCGACTCAGTGGCCTGTACCGGGCCGGTGGCATAGAAATATATGCCACGGTCGGTGTTGACTGTCTGCAGCTCTGGCAGGTCGTCGATATAGGTGTCGCGTTCGAGTATGTCGGGCAGACGCTCGGCGCCATAGCCGTGGACGCGCACGGCCGACGGATTGCTGAAGCCCATGCGGCGCAAGTCGGCGGCCGATATGAAGTGTATGCCGCTTTGTGATACGCTTATCTTCACCCAGTTACCCTCGGCAAGCACCGACTGCTCGGCGTGAAATTTAGGCTCGAAGGCATGTGACGCCATCGGACAGACGAGTAGGACGATAAGGAGTGTCAGCGTGTGTGTATATGATTGGATTCGGTTCATTTTAACTATAGTTCTACTATACTGATAACGTACCCCATAGATATATTATTGTGTACTTTTTAGGGGCAGCGGCGGCCTCAGTAGCCACGTGCCGCGGCGACACAGGCGGTGCTTGAGGTAGATGAGCCTATAGCGCCACCGACTATGTACAGGAAGCTGCGACATGAGTCGTCGGGCATCGGTGTGTGCGCCTGCCGAGGCATACTCGGCGGCAAGGCATGCCCGGCGGTAGTTGACATAGGCCTGGCCCTCGCGGTGGCCGGCCTCGAGCATGGTCTCGTAGCAGACGTCGAGGGTGTGCTCCTTGGCGCTGCTGACGGGTGTAGAGTTAGCACCGTGAGTGATTGAGTCGGCTGTGAATATGGTTGTTACGGGTGCCTCGACATCAAGCCGCTGCATGACGGGGTTCAGCAACACGATGCGCGTGCTCAGTTCCATGTCGTTCCAGACGCGTATGTCGGGACGCCAGCTGCCGGCACGTCGCACGAGGGAGGTGAGCGCGGCATAACGCTGGGTCGACAACATGCCGTGAACAAGGGCGCGATACATGGTGCGGTCATCGACCCTGAAGCGGTTGATGCGCCGTGAGCCATCGGGTGCCTGGACGTTGGTGTCCCAGCCTAAGAGTTCGAGCTCGGGGCGGGCGGCGAAGGCATTAACGATATCGGCGGCGAGTGTGGGCGCCATGATGTCGTCTGAGTCAAAGAACTGTACTATGGGTGTGCTGACGAGTTCCAATCCTCGGCGGCGCGCGGCGGCAGCGCCCGGCCGGGTCTCGCGCGTGACAGTTATATCAAATGACGACGAGCGGTGAGCATCAGCCCACCGCTCGATGACCTCGGCCGTGTTGTCGGTCGAGTTATTGTCGACAATAATCAGGGAAAGCGGACGCAGCGTCTGAGCGGCGATGCAGTCGAGCGAACGCTCGACAATGCCGGCCCTGTTGTACACGGGCACTACCAGGGTTAGAGACGGCGCTTTCACAAGCCTGATTAATTGTATTTCTTGATTGCCTCNGGCAGCTTGGCNACGTCGTCGACGCGCTCCTGGAGCTTACCGCTGCCGTCAATGATNTATGAAACNGGCACNCCGACGACGTTGTAGAGACGCAGTGCGCGGTCGCCGTCGCTCGGCGCGTTGTAGACGGTAACCCAAGGCAGGTTACGTGCGGCGTCCTGCCATACATACTCGTTGGCGTCGACCGATACCTGATATATCTGAGCNTGACCGGCCTCGTAGATGTTGTTCAGTATCACGTTGATGGCCGGTGAGTAGTCTGAGGCATAGGCCGTGAAGTTGACAATGACGGGNCGGCCGTGTCCGGCTATGTCAGATATGCTGCGCTCCTGTCCGTTCACGTCTTTGAGCGTGATGTCGGGGTAGCCAATCTCGACAGCCTCGATAGTGGTGGCCGGATTGGTGGCTGCATGCAGGGCGCGGCGGTTGGCGATGTACTGCTGCTCCATGATGCGTGTGCGCGGGTCGTTGGGNCGCAGTGCCGAGAATGAGTTGACGACGGCACCNATNACACGNAGGTCNCCCTTNTCGGCAGGGTTGAATATCGGCTGTCCGGCAATCTTCTTGTTGATTATGTAATAGGACACGATGCTGTTCATGTCGCCAAGAACGACACCCGACAGCTGTTTTTTCAGTATCGAGTCGTTGGCGGCAGCGTTGCCTTTGGCGGCGATAGTGTTGTCAATGAGTTTGTTTATCTCGTTGAACATGACTGCATCGTCGCTGCCGGCGAGGCTGTAGGTTTTGGTGGCAAGGTCNGCATTGATGGTGATGTTCTCGATGCTGTCGATGGGGAAGTAGGCCGTCCAGTCGTCAANGCGCACACGNTATATGTCNGCATATCCGGNGGGTTCGGCCTTGAAGCTGAACGAGCCGTCGGCGCCGGGACGCACTGAGTCGAGTACGCTCCAATAGCCGTTGTATGAGCGTTCGAGGGTGACGAGTTTACCTTCAGAACCGTCGATCGAGCCTTTGACACTCCATGATGNAGAACTGCTGCACGATGCCACTGAAGCNGCGACGGCGAGAGCGAGGAGATAGTGTATTGATTTCATGTGCAGTTATGCTTTATTGAAGTTGGCGGCGATGTCGGCNGCAAGTTTTTCCATCTGCTCGGCAGGCAGNGTCTTCTTTTTGTTGAAGTCCATGTCGCCCTCGTTGGTGATGGGTATGAGGTGTATGTGTGCGTGGGGTACNTCGAGACCAATCACTGCAACGCCTATCTTGCGGCAGGGTACGGTGGCCTCGATAGCCTTGGCTACCTTGTGGGCGAAGCGCTGCAGGTCGGCATACTCGTCGGCGCTGAGATCGAAGATGTTGTCAATCTCGCGGCGTGGAATNACGAGNGTGTGACCGGGCTGTACGGGATTGATGTCAAGAAATGCNAAGTATTTGTCGTCGGCCGCTACCTTGTATGAGGGTATCTCGCCGGCAGCTATGCGTGAAAACAGTGTAGCCATGTCTTATATATAATATATGTGTAGTGAAGCAACGTTTAATTTATTTTCAACAGTTACTTAGAACGCAATCTCCATTACCTCGAAGCGCATAAGTCCCTGCGGAACGTTAATCTCGACAACATCGCCTTTCTTGTGGCCGAGCAGACCTTGTGCGATGGGAGTCGATACGGCGATTTTCTTCTCTTTCAGGTTGGCCTCGCTGTCGGTAACGATNGTGTANTCCACGACCATGTTGTTGGCGAGATTTTTGATTTTGACGCGGTTCATGATTTGAATCTCGTCGGTNTTGAGCTTGCTCTCGTCGATGATGCGGGCGTTTGCAACGAGGTCTTTGAGCTGCGAAATTTTCATTTCGAGCATACCCTGAGCCTCCTTNGCTGCATCATACTCGGCATTCTCACTGAGGTCGCCTTTGTCGCGGGCCTCGGCGATAGCACGTGATATTTCGGGACGCTTAACGTTTTCGAGATAAGCGATTTCTTCCATTTTTTTGCGGTAACCGTCTTTGGTCATGAATGTTATTGCCATAGCAGTTATATTAAGTNTTTTAAAAGTTATACATAAAAAATAAGGTGCCCTACCATCGATCGACCCGATGGTGAGGCCCTGTTTCAATAATTATTACATCGCAAAGGTAGTATCTAAATTCAGAAAAACCAAAAAAAAGCCCAAAATTCCTCGATTAAGACNNATGCGACTCAACTTTGTGTGANATATTTTGAGCCTTTATCAGTAAATTTGTTGCGTATGAATTTTTCGACTGGGACTACAAAGAAATAGTGAACGAGGAATGATAATATGATGGTCATGGATAAAATTGCAAATAGTCTGACTGAGGGAGCCGGCTCGAGGTTCAGCTTTTTAAACAAGATGTCCATATACTTTATATTCAGTACATGTATTAAAAAGAAACTGAAACTTACGTCTCCAAATTTAACCAGTGGTTTGAACACAAGCCATTGGTCGGTTGAATAGGCAGCATATAATATTAGTATCGCATGTGCCGGCCACCACAAAACGCTGTAATTGTAAGGCGACGGGCACGCACATGATACCATTGTTGTAATGATAAAGATTAAAATAACATCACCTATTCTTATAATGCGTTTTATGTGTAGCCAATCGGTATCTAACGACTTGAAAAATTCCCATAACAGGATTCCGAATATAAAGTCTAGAAGTCGCGTCAGCGGATTTATATACACTATGCCATATTGAATTTCGGTCGGTACTAACGGAATGATTATGAAAATATAAAGAAGCAGAGTGCCAAAATATATGTTCAGGAAGAGTCTGCGCCTTGATTTTAAGAAATTGCAGAGGAACGGGAACATGCCATAAAAAAACAGGAAGTCAGACAGACACCAACCCACTGCATTCCCCGAGAAGTACCATTCCTTGAAAGGAATCCACGATTGTAAAAGCAACAGATTGCTTATGTCATACCAATTGATGGAAACTTTGAGAATGATTGAACCGATAAGGCATATAATGTGCAGGGGATAAAGTTTTGAAAGTCTTTTGACAATGAACCGCGGTAGATTAAATCTGTTTCTATCGGTTGTCACTTTCGTCATATAGCCTTGTGACATCAGGAAGCCGCTCAGAATGAAGAAGAACGACACTCCCATGTCGCCTCCAGGCTCAAACATAGGCTTCCCCCCCCCCCCCTTAATATAGTAGAAATGGTGGAAGAAAATAACAAGAGCAAAAATACCTCTAAGAGATTGAAGAGATGAAAAATACATTGACTGGAAATTATTAAGTCGGTATGAGGCTTTTTGTTTAACTCTACAAATTTACAAAAATTTTGAGATACTTCCTCCCAACCTGTAACTGCAAATTAGCGATTTGACTAAAGAAAACACTTTTAGAAAATTTGAGAATTGACAAGATTTGCCTACTTTTGTGTCTAAATATAAAGAATAATTGACCATGACTCATATAGTTGACCGATTTTTAAAGTATGTGTCGTTTGACACTCAGAGCGATGAGCTGACAAATATGACGCCGTCGACACCCGGACAGATGACGTTCGCCCGTTTCCTTGAGAAGGAGTTGCGTTCGCTCGGACTCGAAGATATTACCCTCGACGATAACGGCTATCTGATGGCCACATTGCCGTCTAATGTTGACTATGAAGTGCCCACCGTCGGCTTTATCGCCCACCTTGACACGTCGCCCGATATGTCAGGCCGCAATGTCAAGCCCCGCATCGTGCGCGACTATGACGGCGGCGACATTACGCTCAATGCCGACAAGGGTATCGTGCTGTCACCCGGCGAATTTCCCGAACTGTTGCACTACACAGGTCAGAACCTGATTGTTACCGATGGCACTACACTGCTCGGAGCCGATGATAAAGCCGGCGTGGCCGAGATAATTTCGGCTGTCGAGTATCTTATTGACCACCCCGAAATAAAGCACGGCAAGATACGTGTAGGCTTCAATCCCGACGAGGAGATTGGCCAGGGTGCCCACAAGTTTGACGTTGACCTGTTCGGTGCCGACTGGGCTTACACCATGGACGGCGGCGAGATTGGCGAGCTCGAGTATGAGAACTTCAACGCCGCTGTTGTCAAGGTTACATTCAAAGGCCGCAATGTTCACCCCGGTTATGCTAAGCACAAGATGATCAACTCGATGCGCATTGCCAACCAGTTCATCATCATGTTGCCCCGCTGGGAGACTCCCGAACACACCGAGGGCTATGAGGGATTCTATCATCTGGTATCGGTGACTGGCTCGGTCGAGGAGACTGTGCTCACCTACATAGTGCGTGACCACGACCGTGACCGCTTTGAGCGTCGCAAGAAAGAACTTGAACACCTCACCCGCAAAATCAATAATGAGTTCCCCGACTGCGCCTCGATTGAAATTAAGGATCAGTATTACAACATGCGCGAGAAAATCGAGCCGGTGATGCACGTTATCGACATCGCCGAGGAAGCTATGCGCTGTGCCGGCGTCACTCCTGTAGTTGTGCCCATACGCGGCGGCACAGACGGTGCCCAGCTGTCGTTCAAGGGGCTGCCCTGTCCCAATATCTTTGCGGGAGGTCTTAATTTCCACGGTCGCTATGAGTTCCTGCCCATTCCGTCGATGGAGAAGGCTATGCAGGTGGTGGTAGAGATTGCGCGTCTGGTGGCTCTGCCCAAATGATTTATCAAAAAACGTTGGTGGTGGTCACGGGCCCTACGGGCTCGGGAAAGACCGACCTTGCCATAGAGCTGGCGTTGAGGCTGGGGTGTGAAATCATCTCGGCCGATTCGCGTCAGATGTATCGCGACCTTCCTATAGGTACGGCTGCACCGACGGCGTCACAGCTTGCCAGGGTTAAACACCGCCTTGTGGGCAACCTGTCTCTGACCGACTATTACAGCGCCGCCAAGTTTGAGGAGGACGTGCTCGCTTTGCTGCCAGAGTTGTGGCTGCACAGCGATTATGCCGTTATGTGTGGCGGTTCGATGATGTATATTGATGCTGTGTGTGACGGCATAGACCGTCTGCCCACGGTGTCCGATGCCAATCGCGCTGCCGCTCTCGCCGTGTACGAGCAGGGCGGACTCGATGCCTTGAAAGCCCGATTGGCCGAGGTAGACCCGCAGTATCTGGCTACGGCACCCGACCTTAACAACCATAAACGTCTCGTTCACGCGCTTGAAATATCAATGGAGGCCGGCGTGCCATACTCGTCGCTGCTCACCGGCGAGCGTGTGGAGCGGCCTTTTAACATAATAAAGCTTGCACTGAATCCACCGCGCGAGGTGTTGTTTGACCGCATCAACCGACGGGTCGATGCCATGGTCGAAGCCGGCCTTGAAGCCGAGGCTCGCAGTGTCTACCCATACAAGACGCTGAACTCACTCAACACGGTGGGTTACAAAGAGATGTTCGCAATGTTCGACGGGGTGATGGATCGTGAGACGGCTATAGCGCGTATCGGTAAAAACACGCGTGTGTATGCCAAGAAACAGCTCACATGGCTCAAACGTGACGACCGTGTCATCTACATCAATAGTGTCGAAGATGCAGTCGCGGCCATAAAACACGCCTGATTTTTTAACCATTGTTATTCAAGAGATTTTAACACCATCCTATCGTTCAATGTATTAACTTTGCATTGTCGCTCGATGGAAAGGGCGGCTGCATATTTGCTCTCAGCAACTTTGTTAGACGATAATATACTTGAATTTTGGTTATGAGGAAGGTGTGTCCCTGTGAAGGAACACACCTTCAAACTTTCTCTACCCACCTATCTTTCAATCTTCAGCAAGCTAAACTGCTGACACTCAGTAGGGACGCGATTCATCGCTAACCTTTACCCACAAATCCAACACCCATATTTTTTATCGGTAACATAAGTTATTGATTGATAGAATGGGGATTTTTGAGTAAAGTATGAAGAGCGCGATTGATTCAAGTTTGAGGGCCGCTCTTCATACCATACTAGCGAAATTACCCACTGAGCGCTATAAGCTCCTAAATGCTAAAACTCGGAAAATGAGCGGGTAACCGATGCAACGTCTTTCGGACATTTGTGGGTAAAGGTTAGCGATTCATCGCGTCCGCCACCCCATTAGGCTAATAGGCTACGCGGCACTATTATTACCCCTCAGTCTTTGAATATAGCGAGAACTCGCAGCCATACTCGTCGACGAGTTTATTGTCAAGCTCATCGGCTTTTTCGGCCAGCCCTACTATGTTGTTCATGATACGCTCGCTTGACTCCTCGGTGAGGTCGGCAAGATGAATACGGTAACACAGGTAGATTTGACGCCCACCGCTCACACCCATCTTGTAGGGATAGAAGTCGGTGTCGAGCATGAAGTCAAGAACCTTTTCGACATTCTTCTTCGGCAAAAGATTGATGGGAGACACCGCAAAGAGATAGTGGCGGTCATAGACAAACAGACGTATCTCTGAACTGCCGCGATGAAACACCCACGCATTGTGTCCGCTACGGGCCAGTACAGGATTGATACCCATACGTTCTATCGCGCTCTCGCAGAACTGTCCCAGTGGCGACATCTCATGGGTAGCCAGTACGCTCTCGTCGATATGGGCGCCACACGAGGGGCAATATTCCTCGTCTCCGCTTATCAGTTCGTCACAGCTTGCACACTGCACATGAAACTCGCTGCGGTCAAGGTCCTCTATCGCATCAAGCAACTGCTTGAGAGCTTCGACGCGTATGCCGAAACCCATATTGTCGGCCGACGAGGCAGCGAATTTGCTTACCGTCACACCTATTACCTCGCCTTTGTCATTGATGATAGGGCCTCCCGAGTTGCCCGGATTAACCGGCGCATCGACCTGGATATAATATTTGCCTCCCATCAGTTGGCGCGGCGACGACAAAGTACCCTCGGTAACTGTAAAAGGCATCCCGAACGGGTAGCCGGCAACACGTACTTTTGATCCGATAGCCGGATCCTCGTCCGATGCTAACTGAAAGTCGGGCAGATGGCTGAAATCGGCATCGACGGCAAGAAGAGCCAGGTCAAGATCGGGATTGACCACTACCACACGGGCCTCATACGGGTTACGGTCGTTATCATGTATTGCTACGGTGCGGTAACCGGCCACTACATGATAGTTGGAGACGAAGATATTGTACGGTTTCAGATAAAAACAGCTTCCCGAACCGTCGGCATGGGTCACTTTATATATGAGTTTATTTATTTCCTGATTCATAATAATCTATGGTATTATATGATGAAAAATTATTTGTAGACCGGGGGTGCTTACATTGAGGTTCAGGAGCCCATAGCTTTTATCATATACATTTGGAGTTCGGTAGCCAGACGCATATATTCGGCCGTGTCACCTGCCATGAGTGCTTCGTTCATCTTTTGCTGCATGGCGACTATTTCTTCACCGCTCATTGCCTCCGACATTTTCTGGTGAGCGGCCATCATATTGGCGTGAGCTTCGGCCAAGGCTTCCTCGTCCTCTTCATCAAAATCTTCATCGTCATCTTCGTCTGTGTCCTCTTCATCATTATCATCGGTCGGTGGTTCTATATCACCATCCATTAACTTGTCGAGAGCCTCGTGCAGAATTTCGGCAGCTTCTTTAACCGGCCGGTCGGCACTCTTTTGTATTGCTGTCAGGATGTGGAATTCCAGCAGCAGTGCTATATTGTTTTCAACCAGCAGCCTGTAGAATGCATAATATATGCGCACCGCCACCTGGTCATAATCCC
Organism: Bacteroides sp.; assembly: GCA_014802385.1. Lineage (GTDB taxonomy): Bacteria > Bacteroidota > Bacteroidia > Bacteroidales > Muribaculaceae > JAAVFS01. Next base: position 138,298 of record JAAVCJ010000002.1, on the reverse strand, counting down.
GCTCCTGCATCGCCGCCGTCGTGCCTTCGTGCAGATCCTCAAAATCTTCCTGAACGCTTTGAAGTGAAGCGTGAGGATTTACCGATACCATCTTCTCAACGATATATAGGTCTTTGGCAAGCTCATCCTTAGGCATCGCCATTAACTTGTTAAGGAAGTTGGTGCCGCGCGTGACAAGTTCCTCGATCGGGCGCTCATCGCTCATCGCCTCGGTAATCTTTTCTATCTCATTTATAAGCTGACCCTGTGGGTTGGCGAAGAAGTTGAACTGATATATAGCGCCGCATACAATGGTCCAGGCATATACATAACGGCGCTGTGCACAGTAATCGGCGGCGGCATTTAGAGCGAGACGGCCTATTGTCTGGAGAGCGTTGTACACCTTATCAACCTGTTCATCAGTGTAGGGAGTTACCCTGGGAGTGTAGCAGCGGGTNGCATTGAAACGTGTACATAGTTCATCGTCATACTTATCGCCTATGGTACAGATATTGTGGATGACAGCGTGAATTTTGTGTGGATGTGTATCGGTGATGGGACACNNGTATTCCATCTTNAGGACATCGCCGCTCTTCACAAAACGTGCTAACATGAGGTTGTCGATGTTCATCTCGGCAATCTGGCGCAGCATAGCTACGCGTCCTTTTTCGGGCAGACGTAGGAAGTCGGCCGATATGTGAAGCTCGTCGGGTTTTATGTCAATGTTTACGACAATCGAGCCGTGAGGAATTGAGAACGAAGTGCCNTCGNTGTTTCCGTAGCGCTCGCTGAAGTCGCAGTCGAGNGCGTCAATCAGCAGCTGCAGTGATTTTACATACTCGTGGTTTTCAAAACATTCCACAGCTTCCTCCATAAGCTCGCCATCGGTATAGACGAGCTGCGATTCTGCTGCCGGCGGTATATATGGAAATGACTGTTTCATTTTTCAGAACTGTTATGTATTAAGTACTTTGATTTTTATAATTACCTGATTGCAAAGATAATTAAAANGTTGGNAAATTCAAAGCAAGCTAACATGTTGACACTCAGCAGTGATGTTATTCNTCGCNCCGGCCGCNAACAANGCTAATTGTGCATTGTGNATNGTGCATTTGTGTCAGCCGAACANCTNCCGGCCTTCCCAGCGCTCTATGGCCTCACGCCACTCGGGATTTATAGGNTCTGANGTTGCNGTCTTGACGTTGTANCCGGCCATGATGGTNGTTGCNTGACACTTCACCTCGCCAGTGACGGTGTCGATGATGCGNTGGTCGAGAGTGATGCTGTGTTTTGATATGTGGGTCACGGCTGTGAAGACGCTTATGTGGCAGGAAATGAAAGTGGGGGCATAGAAGTTGACGTTGATATTTACCACAGCCAGTCCTATGTCNTGTACGTCCAGTCGGCGTCCCATCACGTCGTTGAAGTATGTTATTTTACCCAAATCCATGAAGTTGAGATAGACACCATTGTTGACGTGTCCCAGCAGGTCNATGTCGTTGAAGCGTATCTGAAGCGGAACGGCGTGGTAATAGGGGGCNGGTTGAGCAGGTACCCGTGGATTTTCTGAAGGTTTGATTTCTATGGNTTGTTTCATGTCAGTGTATTATTATGTCATTTATAACGTCAGCGCCTACGGCTTGGTTTAGCAGTTCGACAAGGCGTGAGCGGTGAAACTGCAGCTCGTTCTTGAGCGGAGCCGACGAGAGGTAGACGTGCAGTGCACCGTCGGCCACATAGCGGCGCGTGGTGTAGCGGTTTATGCCCGGCCCTACTATCTCGGGCCACATGTAACTGAGACGNTGTGCACGTGCCACGTCGCGGACGCTGTCNTCGTCGAGCACTTTGTCTATCAGNTCTTTGATTGATTGTGGGTCAGTGCGTCTCATTGTAGNGTGAATGTGCCGTGNTCGACATTCCACATGCGGTATTCAGTCGCTGTCATGCGCATTATGGAGTCAAGATGGTCNCGGTTTGTATCGGTTATGAAAATTTGGCCAAATCGGCTGCTGTCGCGCACAATCGACATGATGCGCTCCACNCGTGTGGCATCGAGCTTGTCGAAGATGTCGTCGAGAAGTAGNAGCGGTGTCAGGTTGGCGGCGCGATGCAGAAATTCAAACTGTGCGAGGCGCAGTGCTATGGTGAACGATTTGCATTGTCCCTGGCTGGCAGCACGACGCACAGGCAGGTCGTTCAGTTCCAGGTCTATGTCATCGCGGTGGGGCCCNACGCTTGTGTGGCTGACCGCCTCGTCATGGCGGCGAGCGTTGTCGAGCAGCGACTCGTANGTGATGCCGTCGGCGAGGTGGGTGCGGTACTTGATTGACGGTATCTCGTCGTCGCCNGCTATGAGACTGTACAGTTCGGTGAAGATTGGTGTCAGTTCTTCGATCCAGCGCTGTCGGCGCGACACGATGTAGTGGGCNGAGAAACTCATGGCTGTCTCGACGGCGAGATACAGGTTGTGGTCGACTACGCGGTCATGAAGCATCTTNTTGCGCTGCTGTAGCGAGCGGGTGAAGCGTATCAGGTGGTCAAGGTACACNGGGTCGCCCTGNGATATGACCATATCCATGAATCGTCGTCTCTCCTCGCCTGTGCCCGTTATGAGGTCGGCATCGGCCGGCGATATGAGCACGGCCGGAAACAAGCCTATGTGGTCACTTAGCCGCTGGTATTCCTTGCCGCCGCGTTTCAGCGATTTACGCTTGCCGGTGATGAGTCCGGCGGTGAGTTCCTCGTGAGTGCCGTTGCGATCATATTCGCCACGCAGCATCATGTAGTCTGAGCCGCGTCGGGTCAGTTTGCCGTCAGGTAGTCCGCTGAAACTGCGTGTGAAGCTCAGGTAGTATATGGCATCAAGCAGGTTGCTCTTGCCCATACCGTTGTTGCCAAGCAGACAGTTGATTGACGGTGAGAAGTCAAGCGATGNCTCGGCGATATTCTTGAAATTGTTGACAGTGATATGTTTTAGTNTCATAAGCTCATAAACTTGTTGATGCACTCGGGTAGCTCCTCGGCATGGTGGGTGACGTATATGAGTGACATGGGGTAGGGCGANTGGGGCTGATCGGCTCGTGCGGCAAAGTGGTTTATCAATGCNCGCATGGCGCGTTTGCGGCCATAGTCGAGGCCGTGCATCGGCTCGTCGAGAATCAGCAGGCGCGGCTGTTTGATCATGGCTCGCGCGAGTAGCACCATCTGGCGCTCGCCGGCCGACAGTGTATTGTATGGTCGCTCGGCAATTGACTCGAGATGCAACAACTGNACCCACATTTCNGCCTGAGCATGTTCGTCGGGCCGCAGGCGCACGTAGCTCCCCACGGTNTCAATCAGGCCCTGGCCTATGACGGTAACGGCACTGCCCGTGGCCGTGAAGTACAGGCGCATCTCTGGCGACACATAGCCTATGCGGCGTTTGATATCCCAGATGCTGTGTCCGGCACCACGGTGGTGGTCAAACAAGGTGATGTTTGAACGATAGCGGGCCGGATTGTCGGCATTTATCATGCTCAACAAAGTCGATTTGCCGCTGCCGTTGGGGCCGTTAAGCGCCCAGCGCTCGTTGTCCCGTATAGTCCAGTTNAGGNTCTCGCGTATGACTCGNCGCCCGTAGCTGATGACGCAGTTATCGAATGATGCGATTGTGTCGACNGGCTCGTTGTCAAGCCTCAGCGGTCGTGGTATCANAGCTGTGTCTATGGCATAGTCAAACAGGTACATGAGCGACTCGCGTAGCTCTTTTANGGNNATTGTNGCCTCTATTACTGGCTTGATGGTCATGTCTATGACCGGAATGACGGCGGTAGTGAACGNCGGCACNTCNGTCGGGTCACATACTATTAGCATTATGCTGATGCCGCTCTCGGCCAGGCGTTGCAGTGCCGTGTCGAGTACGNGTCGCGAGTCGACGTCGAGCCCTATGTACGGATTGTCTAATATCAGGAGATCGGGNCGCGATGTGAGTGCTGTCGCTATGAGNAGCTTGCGCAACTCGCCGCTCGACAGGTAGTTGATNCGCTTTTCNGTCACNTCGTGCAGGTCAAGCAACTCGCAGTTGGCTCGCACGTCGGCGATNTTGTANGANGNCCCTAACGCTTCGGNGACAGTGGGNACCTCGTCGTTCATGGTNGCCTCATANCGCTGCTGATAGTAGCCCGCGGCNGTGATACCGCGCANCGAGTGTATGTCGGCAAACTCGACTTTGCGCACTACCGNNCGGTCTATGCCGTCGAACGTTATACGGTTGGTACGGAAGTTGCGTCCGCGCTCTATGATGTCGGCCAGCATCGACTTACCGCTGCCGTTGGGGCCTANCACGACCGTGACACCTCGTGGCACGACTACGTGCCCGGGATTGGCGATTTCGCGGGTCGAGTAGTANAGTTTGTCGCAGTCGAGGTGTATTAGTGGTTTCATGATTTTGACCAATAGGTGCTTAGTGAACTGAGNATAGCNACCGCCAGGACNATAAGCGCTACAATAGCCAGGTCGCCGGCTTCAAGTCTGACGGGGTAGGCNTCGACNGACAANGCCGACATGTCTCCCGCTTGCAGTTTTATAANATGGCCATATTGCTGTATAAGTGTCACAACCGATCCGAGTAAAAGTCCGATAGNTCCGCCGGCAACAGTTATGAGACGNGCCTGCCAGCCGAAAATGTTTCGGATTAGACCGTCGGTGGCACCCATTGCCTTCAGGACTGCCATGTTGCCCTGTTTCTCGACGCGTAATATGTAGATGGCCGATATGATATTGAACGAGGTGATTATCAATATGAATGCGAGCATAAGCAGNGTTACCCACTTCTCNACGGCAATCATGTTGAAAGCCTGTTGNTGTTGACGGTATCGGTCAAGAACACGGTAGTCGTNGCCCANGCGTTGTTGTAACGCGCGCGCTACAGCGTCGGTGTCGCTGCTGTCAGTGAACACCTGTATCGANGTGGCCTCACCGCTGTCATAGTCAAGCAGNCGGCGTGTCACCTCGAGNGGTACAATCACCATGTNGGTGTCATATTCGGCCTGTTCCACCCGGTACACTCCCGCCACAACCAGTGTGTCACCTCTGAATGCGTTCATCGGGTTGGCNGNGTTGATGCGACCCGTGCGGCGNGGCACATACACCCTTAACCGGCTGTCCANACCACCTCTCAGCCCCGTCTCGACTGCCACACCGACACTTAACACGCAGGTCGGANANCCGTCAAGGGCCGACTCCTCGTCGTCAATGTAGCCTACCAGCGCNCTGCCGTCAAGCATTATGCCTTCGAGACAGGTCGCGTCGGCNCCCTCGACGGTNATGCCCTGCAGCATTACGGGCATCTGGCCGTCGGCGGTCACTGCCAGGGCTTGTTCCCTNATCATTGGTGCCGTAATCTTCACCCCCGNNATGTTGNCCAACTCGTGCGACAACGAGTCGGCATTGCTTATCACCTTGCCGTGTGCAGGCACNACGAGCANGTCGGGNTCCATCAGCGACAGCTTGCCGGCNGCCAGATCGCTGAAACCGTTGAACACCGACAGCACTATGACCATGGCCATTGTCGCTATTGCGACNCCGACCACCGATACCAGTGAGAGGATGTTGACGGCGTTGTGTGTCTTTTTTGAGAAAAGATACCTCAGCGCCACGCGCAGTGCAAGCATGTGATAAGTGATTTATTAAGTGTCNNCCCNGGGGGCAGGGCTCGTGACTGTTAAGCCTGAAGCAGGTGGTCGATATTCTCGAGATAGTCGAGTGAGTCGTCAAGGAAGAANGANAGTTCGGGAGTCTTGCGCAGCTGGTGGCGCACAATCTGAGCCAGCTCATAACGCACGGTCTTTGCGCTGCGGTTTATCTCGGCGAGNATCTCNGNNCCTTTGTCCGACGGGAACACCGACAGGTAAACACGAGCTATGCTCAGGTCNGGCGACACCCTCACGGCGCTTACCGACACCAGCACGCCCTGAGTCTTGGCGGTCTGACGGCGAAATATCTCACTCAATTCCTTTTGTAACAGTCTTGCTATTTTAGCTTGTCTTGTAGATTCCATAATAATAAAACATTAGATGATTAAACCATGCANTCGGCACANGCTGTAGTGCCGTCATGTCAATCATAATAACGTCGGNCGNGTGNNTGANGTTTGCTCNNNCCGNCCGAGTCNCACAAAATTACTCAAAAAAAACTACACTCACAAATTCANAGCGTGGGCGTCGGTTTGTGACACAGGGCGCGTATGCTTGTCACGAGATCTTTGATACCGAAGTAGATGGCCAGTACGCCGTATATCAGGAANGTCACCTCGAGCATCTGCATCTTCCCGAGCGAGCCTATCAGCATTACCATATACAACATGCCTATGAGCGAGCACAGCACTGCGAAGATTATCGACAGTATATTCACCCACTTGGATATGGCCGGGGCCTTGGGACGCAACTGTTCGGCTGTGTAGGCCGCGCGGGCTTCGCGATAGGCTATGTACTCGGGCGACAGCGGGGCGTATGGCGATTGGTCGAACGGTGGCAGTCCGTTCTCATTAATTTCACGCATTCGGTTGAAGTTGCGCGACGAGGCCACCATCGAGATCATTCCTAAGAAACCGAACACGCCTATAATCAGGAAGTCGCGTGCTCCCATCAGCAGTAGGCCGAATACGGTCAGTATGCAGTATAGTGCCCACACCGTTTCGCCTATGACGCGGTTGCGCAGTATTTTTGATAGCTTGTGTGGTTCGTTCGAGTAAAAAATCTCGAATATATACCATTTGTTCAGGTTTGACTGGTAGGCGATGTCCTGGGCGAACAGTCGGCCGTTCAACCGGCTTATGAGGTACACAAGCACCAGTGCCACTACAAAGCTGTTGTTCACGAGTGCCGCCACGCCGGTCAGACTTATCAGATAATATACGATGAACCAGAGGAAAAAATAGAAACTTGTCTTCATAATGCTGCAAAGGTATGAATTATGCCTTAAAATGACTAAATTTGTTGTGTATTTTGTATCGACTGACTATGTGCGGTCGCCTTAATTCTAATTAGAGACAATTTATGTGCAAAAAAGTTCTTTCAATGCTTGCCGGCGTGTGTTTGTTAGCCGGTTGTAACCACAATTCGGCCGACGTGACCGTTTCTATTGACCGCGCCACTATGGCCGACAAGGTCAAGGGTGCCTGGGCCGGTAAAATGATTGGCGTCATGTATGGCCGCCCTATGGAGTTTGCTTGTAATGACCGCATGTACACCGACTCGGTCAAGTGGTCGCCTGAAAATGTAGTCGGCTCGCTCAACGAGGACGACATCTATGGTCAGATGTGTTTCATGTCTACAATCGAGCGACTGGGCCTCGATGCTCCCGTCGACTCGCTTGCCCACGACTTTGCTTACGCCGGTTTCGACCTTTGCCATGCTAACCTTCAGGGCCGCAAGAACTATCTCGACGGTCTGCGNGGCAACGAGATTTCGACTCCGGCCAACAATATACACTGCGATGACATCGATTTCCAGATCGAGTGTGACTTCATAGGCTTCATCAATCCCTGTATGCCGTTGTCGTCCGACTCCCTGTGTGAGCGCGTCGGAGCCATCATGTCGGCCGGCGATGGCCTCTATGCCGGTATGTATGTCAGTGCGCTTCACTCGCTTGCATACGATTGCAGCGACATCGACTCGCTCGTAGTCAAGGCTCTCGATGCCATTCCGTCCGAGAGCGAGTATGCAGCCGTCATTCGTGCTGTCATCGACTGTTACCGCGCCAACCCCGACGACTGGACTGCAGCCTGGAATATGCTCAACGACCGTTGGGCTCCCTTTGGCGTGTGCACCCCCTATCTGCCTTTCAACATCGACGCCAAGCTCAACGGCGCCTACATCGTCACCGGTCTGCTCTATGGCGGTGGCGACTGGACTCGCACCATGAACATAACCGTCGGTTGTGGTCAGGACACCGACTGCAACACCTCCAACGCTGCAGCCGTGCTCGGCATCATCAACGGTTACGATGCTATTCCCGACCAGTTCAAATCACACATACCCGCGATAGCTGACGATCTGTTCGTTCACACCGACTATTCATTCAACAAAGCCGTCGGCGTTACTCTCGACCTGATGGCACAAAGCATCGGGCGCAACGGCGGACAGGTAACCGATACACATTATATAATAAAGACACAGCAGCCTGCNGCGCCCGAGTATGTCCCCGGTCATGGCTCACTACGTGTCCGNGAGGTNATNCCNGTTGCCGAGCCCGAGNGCTGGAATTTNTCGGGNCAGTGGGTCGACTGGGCCTATGGTGAGGGCGACTTTGATCCCTACAAGGTGTCGACCACACCCGGCGACCGTCTCGACATGGAGTTTGACGGCACCGGCATCTCTATACTCGGCAGCTGGAACACCGACGGCGGTCGTGCCCGNGCCACAATCGATGGCACNGTTGTACGTGACGTCGACACCTACTATGTCCGTGAGGCCGGCAAGTGGCAGGGCAACCGCGCCTATCTGTTCTTTGTTACCGGCTTGCCCGACGGTCACCACACGCTCAGTTTNGAGAANTTGCCCGAACGCAATCCTGCCTCGGCAGGTAATAAACTGTACATTGAGCGNGTTCTTGTTTACGAATAAATCANCTCACACTNAATGCTTATNTCTGAGCAGTACAAGTTATACTATAAACGCATCATCAAGCTCGGTCTGCCCATACTGCTTGGGCANCTGGGCATGATTGCGGTCGGATTTGCCGACAACATCATGGTCGGTCAGCACTCTACCCCCGAGTTGGCCGCCGCATCGTTTGTCAANAACCTGTTCAATGTCACCATGTTCATGTGCATAGGTTTTACCTATGGACTCACGCCGCTCATCGGTGCTCTCGCGGCCNGCGACAACCGTCACGANATTGGNCGNACGCTCCTCACGGGCCTCAAGGTCAATATGATTTTTGTGGTCGTGGTCTCGTTGCTCATGCTTGTGGTCTACGCCTGTCTNGGGCACATTGTCAAGGAACAGTCTCTGCTGCCCATGATACGGCCCTACTTCNTCATATATTTGGCCGGTCTCATTCCAGTCTCGCTGTTCAATGTGTTTGCCCAGTGGAGCTACGCTGTNCGCAATACAGTCATGCCTACAGTCATCGTTCTCATCTGCAATGCTGTCAATGTNANCGGCAACTACCTCCTCATCAGCGGCCACATGGGCTGTCCCGAGCTCGGCTTGCAGGGCGCNGGCATCTCTACACTGGTTGCGCGAGTGCTGTGTGCCGTGATGATTGTCGCCGTGTTCATGTTCGGACGTCAGTATGCCGGCTATCGGGCCGGATTTTCGTCCCGTATCAAGTCGGTCACATCGGCCCGGCGTGTCACNGTCACATCATTCCCCATCGCNCTCCAGATGGCTATGGAGACAGGCGCATTNTCAGGNGCGGCCATCATTGCCGGACTGCTGCCCGATGCAACCCTCTCGCTGGCNGCCTTTCAGGTGCTTGTGATAGTTGGAACACTCGGTTTCTGNATTTACTACAGCATGGGCATGGGNGTGTCGGTACTCGTGGCCAACGCNGCCGGTACAAANGACCTCGTNGCCATGCGCCGCATAGGNTGGGCNGGCTACCATGTCATACTTGCCATAGCTGCCTGTAGCTGTACCATATTCCTCGTCTACGGNCCCACACTNATCNAACTGTTCAGCGACAACAACGTCGAGCTCACCGCTCTTGCCACCGCCCAGCTGTTCCCGTTGCTNCTCTATCAGCTCGGCGACGCCACCCAGATCAACTTCGTCGGCGCNCTGCGCGGCACNTCGCGCGTGATGCCTGTCTTGTGGATAGCCTTCGTCAGCTACATTGTCGTCGGTCTTCCNTCNACNTGGCTGTTGGCCCTGCCGCTCGGACTCGGTCTCAANGGCATCTATCTCAGCTTTTCGCTATCCTTATTCCTTGCCGGCGGNCTTTTCCTCNACTACTTTCTCAAGTACACCCGCCCCAGCTGAACATAGTAAATAATAACATAAAAACAACTCCCGGCCGCCTCAATGTGCANCNGGGAGTTTATCATTTATATTTGTGCATTGCCTCAGTCTCTGCTGCTGCCGAAGAAACGCANCAGGTACAGGAACAGGTTGATGAAATCAAGATACAGGCTCAATGCACCGATNGTAGCCAGACGGCCATCGGTAGCNCCGGGCATCGAAACGGCCATCTGCTTGATTTTCTGAGTGTCCCACGCNGTGAGNCCTAAGAAAATCAGCACGCCTGCNCCCGAAATGATCCAGCCCATAGTGCCGTTGTTCCAGAAAATGTTNACTATCGANCAGATTATCAGGCCAATCAGCGCCATGAACAGGAATGAGCCNACGCGGGTCAAGTCCTTATTGGTGAAGTAGCCGTAGATGCTCATCGCACCGAATGTACCGGCTGTGATAAGGAACGTTTTCAGAATTGATACAGGCGAGAACGCCAGGAAAATAATAGACAATGTCGCACCGTTGACGATGGCGAACAGGAAGAACAGCAGCGTGGCTGTCGACGATTTCATCTTGTTGATACCGGCTGTGATGCCTATCACGAGTCCTATCTCGATAAGTGCCAGCACCAGGTAGCCGCCGCGCGACTGTGTCATGGCGCCCACACCGGGAATCATCGGTGCAACCCAAGCCATGAATGCGCTNACTAACAGCGCCAGGAACATCTTGACATAGACATTCTTCATGACCTTTGACACGTGAGCGTCAAGAGCCTGAGTATCGTAAGTGTTTGAATAGTAGTTTTGCATAATCTTTAAGTTTATTCAGTTCAATTTAATAACAACTGTGCCATTACATACGTTCAGGCACGTTGATGCCTAACAGCGCCATGCCCTGACGTATCACGCGCGCCGTGGCGTCACACAGTGCCAGTCTCAGTGAGCGCACGGCCGCATCTTCCTCTTTCAGAATAGAGTAGTCGTGGTAGAACTGGTTGTACTGCTTCACCAGGTCATATACATAGTTGGCTATCAGCGACGGGCTGTAGGAGCGTCCGGCCTCGGCAACCGTCTGAGGGAAGTCGGCAAGCGTCTGTATCAGGTTGATTTCCTTCTCGTTGGGCTGTACTGCTGTATAGTCCACCAGTTCGATACCCTCCTCGGCTGCACGGCGCTGTACCGAGCGTATGCGGGCATAGGTGTACTGAATGAACGGGCCCGTGTTACCATTGAAGTCGATCGACTCTTTGGGGTTGAACGTCATGTTCTTGCGCGGGTCGACCTTGAGCAGGAAGTATTTCAGCGCACCCAGACCCACAGTCTCGGCAATCTCCTCGGCCTGCTCGGCTGTCAGACCGTCAAGTTTACCCAGCTCGGCCGATACCTCGCGGGCCGTGTTGACCATCTCGTCCATCAGGTCGTCAGCGTCAACCACCGTACCCTCGCGGCTCTTCATCTTGCCCTCAGGCAATTCGACCATACCATACGAGAAGTGTACCAGGTCTTTACCCCACTTGAATCCTAATTTGTCAAGCAACAGCGACAGCACCTGGAAGTGGTAGTTCTGCTCGTTACCCACTACATATATCATCTTGTCGATCGGATAGTCGGCATATCTCAGTTTGGCGGTGCCTATGTCCTGAGTCATGTACACCGATGTGCCGTCGCTTCTAAGCAACAGCTTGTGATCCAGTCCGTCGCCGGTCAGGTCAGCCCATACCGAGCCGTCTTCCTTGCGGTACATAATGCCTTTCTCCAGACCCTCGAGCACTTTCTCCTTACCCTCGAGGTATGTATCGCTCTCATAGTATATTTTGTCGAACGATACGCCCATGCGCTTGTAGGTCTCGTCAAATCCGGCATATACCCACTCATTCATCATCTGCCATATCGAGCGCACCTCCGGGTCATGCTGCTCCCACTTCACGAGCATCTCGCGGGCCTCCTGCATCAGCGGCGATGCCTGTTTAGCCTCGTCCTCGCTCATGCCCTTGGCCATCAGCTCCTTGATTTCCTCCTTGAAGTGCTTGTCAAACAGCACGTAGAANTCGCCGATGAGGTGGTCGCCCTTCTTGCCGGCCTTCTCNGGAGTGACACCGTCGCCCCACTTNAGCCACGCTAACATCGACTTGCAGATGTGTATGCCGCGGTCATTGACNATGTTGGTTTTAACCACCTTGTTACCACATGCCTCCAATATACATGCCAGGCTGTAGCCTAACAGGTTGTTGCGCACGTGNCCCAGGTGCAGCGGCTTGTTGGTGTTGGGCGACGAATACTCTACCATCACCAGTGGNGACTCCTCGGTCACAGGCTTCATGCCATAGTCGGGGGTCGACTCGATATGCTTCAGCACCGAGTTCCAGAATGTAGGCTCGATAACGATGTTTAGGAAGCCNTTGATTACGTTGAAACGGTCAACAGCTGGCTCGTTGTCCACCAGCCAGTTACCAATCTCGGTACCAACNTGTTCGGGGCTCTTGCGTGCAGCCTTTACCCACGGGAANACAACNATGGTGAGATTGCCCTCAAACTCCTTCTTAGTAGTCTGCGGNACGATTGACTTCGGATCACACTCAACACCGTACAACTCCTTGACGGCGCGNGCTACAGCTTCTGATATTAAGTTATCTATTGACATTTATGCGATATTAATGTTAACACTCAATTCACTTGGCNNCCCNTNNGGGNACACCACGCCCACAAAGTTACAAAAAAATGCTCAAACCACAANCCATTGCCNCGTTTGTCGCCNCTCATGGCGCCAAAAAATCCCATACACTCGGTNACTGCGCTCCCGTCGTGCAGGGTGCGACATGCGATAATAATACCATGTTAGCGTCCGCCGCGATAAATCGCGTGTTCTACAATGTTGACGTGCTGCTTTTTGAGTGGTAACGAGCTGATTAGTGGTAGGGACGTCGATTTATCGCGTCCGCCGCGGTGATGCAGCTATTCTCTCGGGGTGGGGNAATGAAAAAGTCCTGCCGGTGATGGGCAGGACTTTTTGTTGATATCGTTTGGAGCAGGAGTATTAGTCCAGGGGCTCGTCGGCGGGATAACCACCCATTTCGCGAAGGGCGTTCTTCAGCATGATGTACTGCTGGAAGAGGTGGTTTACAGGTACCTCACCCTTGGTGTAGTCGTGCATCGGGCACTTCAGGAAGAAGCTCAGGAAGGTCTGAGTACCGTAGCGGCCGGCNCGGGCAGCGAGGTCGCTCAGCAGCACGAGGTCAAGACACAGGGGNGCTGCGAGGATAGAGTCGCGGCACAGGAAATCGATCTTGATCTGCATGGGGTAGCCCATCCAGCCGAAGATGTCGATGTTGTCCCAGCCCTCCTTGTTGTCGTTGCGCGGGGGGTAGTAGTTGATACGTACCTTGTGGTAGTAGTCGGTGTACAGGTCGGGCTGATTTTCAGCTACGAGGATTGACTCGAGAGTCGACAACTTGCTCACCTCTTTGGTGTGGAAGTTAGCGGGCTCGTCGAGCACGAGACCGTCGCGGTTACCGAGAATGTTGGTTGAGAACCAGCCTGCGAGGCCCAGGCAACGGGTGCCGATGATGGGGGCGAAGCCTGATTTCACGAGGGTCTGACCTGTCTTGAAGTCCTTGCCGGCGATAGGCATTTTGGTCTTCTCGGCGAGCTCCCACATGGCGGGGAAGTCGACGGTGGTGTTGGGGGCGCCCATGATGAAGGGGCAACCCTCGGTCAGAGCGGCGTATGCGTAACACATCGAAGGAGCGATGTGTTTGCGGTCGTCGCGCTTCATAGCCTCCTCGAGAGCGGCGAGAGTGCCGTGGATTTCCATGTCAACGGGTACATAAACCTCGGTCGATGCGGCCCACAGTACAACTACGCGGTCAACGCCGGTCTCTTTCTTGAAGTTGCGAATGTCCTCACGCAGCTGCTCTACCATTTCCCAACGGGTCTTGCCAACCATTACGTTGTCGCCGTCAAGACGTTTTGCATAGTCCTTGTCAAAGGCGGCCTTCATGGGCTTGATAGCCTCGAGCTCTTCCTTGACGGGGAGAATATCTTTAGCTTTGAGCACCTCACAGTTAACTGCACTTTCAAATGCGTTTGCGGGGTAAACGTCCCATGCGCCGAACACGATGTCGTCGAGTTTTGCCATAGGCACGATCTCGTCATATTTCAGGTACTTTTTGTCAGCACCCTCACCTACGCGGATCTTGTCATACTGTGTCATTGATCCTACGGGTTTGGCCAGACCTTTGCGAGCCATCAGCACGCCGGTCATGAATGTAGAGGTCACTGCGCCGAGACCTACAACGAGAACACCGAGTTTACCCTCGGCCTTTTTTACATTGCTCATGATTAGTTGTTATAATATTAGGTTATATAAGTTATTTATTGATTTTTGTGTTTATGATGATTATCGGCAGTTCGGTTACAGGACGCATGATTGCGGTGCCCGNGCTTGCTGGACAAATCACCGCGACAAATGTAGGCACAATTTTCAAGTCACAAAACTTTTTGGTATTAAAAATTGNTTAAAATNTGTAGATAANACTAAAAATATGGCCTATATAACTAAATAAGGTTAAACTAATATNTGTTTGTTGTNTTAAATGTTATCATAGGTTAATTAGGCNCGCTGTTTTTCTGACGTTCTAAGAGNGTTCTCACGGTAAAATTATGGNTACAAATATTAAAATAGCTTAATGCCTTAAACTATTGNCCTCTTTGCACGTCAATGTATGTGTTGTCGGTTAACATGTTTTGTTAGNCCGAAAACAATTTTGAGTTAAAATATTTATATAAATCCATTTTCACTAACCGCACCAATGCGCTTAAACCGCTTACGTTCCCTGTCTCTTGTTACTGTTGCGACAGTAGCNCTCACTGCTGTCGCTGCTGATCTTAGGGGAGTCCTGATTGACAAGTCAACCGGCGACCCNATGTCCGATGCCACCGTCCGTCTGCTTGCTTCGGCCGACAGTTCTTTTGTCAAAGGTGTCATTGCCAATGTCGACGGCCAATACACATTTACCGGNCTCAAAAAAGGCCGATACATTGTCGAGGCATCATATATCGGTTTTAATAAAGGCTTTCTCGATGTCAATGTCGATGCCGGNAAGGTCAACGCCGACACTCTTTATATGAGCGACTCGTCGATTCAGCTTCAGGAGGCTGTCGTGACAGCTATCAAGACTCCTATCAAAGTGATGGAGGACACAATCGAGTTTAACGCCGACTCATACAAGACTCAGCCCAACGCCGTGGTCGAGGATNTGCTCAAACGTCTGCCCGGTGTNGAGGTCGATTCTGAAGGCAAGATTACGGCCAACGGTAAGAGNGTAACCAANATTCTTATNGACGGCAAGGAGTTTTTCAGCGACGACCCCAAGGTAGCGTCTAAAAACCTTCCCGTCAANATGGTCGATAAGCTCCAGGTTGTTGACCGCAAGAGCGATTTGGCCCGACTCACCGGCGTCGATGACGGCGAGGAGGAGACCGTCATCAACCTTACCGTCAAGCCCGGCATGAAGAACGGCTGGTTCGGCACCGTCGAGGCCGGCTACGGTACTGACGACCGCTATCAGGCTACATTTAATATCAACCGCTTCTGGAACGACAATCAGATAACATTCATCGGCTCAGCCAATAATACCAATGATCTCGGCTTCACCGATGGCAATGGCAACCGCTTCCGTCGTTTTGGTGGCGACCAGGGCATCAACAACTCCCAGTCATTCGGTGTCAACTTCAACGTCGGCAACGCCGAGATATTCCGTGTAGGCGGTGACGTCATGTACTCACACACCGACCGCAATACCAATAAGCGTCAGAATCGCGAGTACCTCCTCAACGACGACGATTACTTCTCCAATTCGCTGTCCAAAGCCAACGACAAGGGTCACAACATACGTGCCGACTTCCGCATACAGTGGAAACCCGACTCGTTCAACACTCTCGACGTGCGTCCCAACATGTCGATAAACATCAACGACTCTGAGAGCGATGAGTTCTCGGTCACCCGTCCCAACAAGAACACTACAACCAGCCAGAACCTTGGTTCGTCACACGGCAAGAGCTACGAGGCCGGCCTCATGACCATCTACAACCACAACTTCCAGTCACGTCGCGGTCGTTCGTTCTCGATTTTCGGTCGCTACAACTACTCTAACGTCCGCGAGTACTCCGATACATATTCTTATAACTGGTATCGCATTTTACAGGAGGCACAGCTCGCCGACGAGCTTGAGGATACNTATGGCGACACCTACGACATCTACGACCGCTACACCGACAACCACACATGGAGCAACTCGGTCAATGGCCGCGTGTCATGGACCGAACCTCTCGGNAATCCCGNNAACGGCAACTTCCTCACATTCGCCTACGGCATGCAGTATCGTTGGAACGACGCCGACAAGCTCGTATACAACCGTCCCGTCATCGGTTTTGACGACGAGNCCCAGATGATTGACCCCGCACTCGCGATCGGNTACCGTAACTATGATCTNAACGGTATGCCCTACGACGTACCTATGTTCGGTATCGATCCCGATGGTTCTGAGCTTGACAACTCGCTCAGCAACCGCTTCCGCAACGACTTCTTCTCACAGAATATACGCGTAGGCTATAAAAAAGTGACCCGCGACATAAACTTCGAGGGTGGACTCTCGGCGGTACCATCAATGAGTAAGAGTGTCAACCTCATCAACAGTGCCAAGAATATTCCCGAACGATGGGTATGGAACTATGCTCCCTTCATGCGCTTCCGTTATAAGATAAGCAAGACGGCATCATTCAACGCCAACTACCGTGGCCGCTCGTCTCAGCCCTCAATGTCACAGTTGCAGCCTGTTGCCGACGAGACCGACCCCATGAACATCGTGCAAGGTAACCCCGACCTTCTCCCGTCGTTCACCCACAATCTCGATCTGCGCTACCAGAACTTCAACCAGGAGCGACAGCAGTCAATAATGGCTATGGCGTTCATCAATTACACCCAGAACAGCATCGTTTCAAAGACCAATTACGATACCACCACCGGCGGTAAGTACACCACCTATGAGAATGTCAACGGTGTCTGGAGTGCCCGCGTCATGAACATGTTCTCAACACCTCTGCGCAACAAGACATTCACCTTCAACAACCACATGTTCGTTCACTACAACCAGACGGTCGGTTTCAACAATGACCTGAAGAACACCAGCCGCACAATCATGTTTGCCGACATGATGTCACTGGCATGGCGCCCCGACAATGTCTCGCTTGAGCTCCGACCCAACTACCGCCTGCAACGCACATTCAACTCGCTCACCACCAATACTAATGGCAACATGCTTGTTCACAACTACGGTGGTAACTTCGATGCATATTACTACACCCCCATCGACATCATTCTCAACAGCGAGCTCAACTACAGTGCCACCGCAGGTTACTCGGCGGGCTACAACACCAAGACATGGATGTGGAACGCTTCTATCAGCTATCAGTTCCTGCGTGGTAAGTCGGCTACACTTCAGCTTAAGGTCTACGACCTGTTGAGGCAGAAACAGCAGATTCAGCGCAACATCACCGCCAACTACATCGACGACACCGAGTATAATACTCTCACCCGCTATTTCATGCTTACGTTCACCTATAAGTTCAATACATTCGGCAAGGGCAACGAGCCCGCCGGACGTGATGACGGTCGACGTTGGGGTGGCCCTGGCGGCCCTGGTGGCCCCGGTGGTCCTGGCGGACGTCCGGGTGGTCCGAGGTGAACATGACACCGCCTGTAGGTGTTAAATACCAAAACACTATTTGAATATGAAACTAAAAACGATTTTAGATAACCTATTTTCTAAAACTGATATAACCAAGCTCAATGCCATGCAGGAAGTCATGGCCGACGCTTCTAAGTCGCACATCGTCTTGCTCGCCCCTACAGGGTCGGGCAAGACGCTTGCTTTTGCCCTGTACCTTCTGCAACGCCTCTCGGCTCCCGACGGCAAGGTGCAGGCAGTAGTCATGGCGCCGTCGCGAGAACTGGTTATTCAGATTCACAACGTGCTGAGGCCATTGGCTGCCGGACTGAAAGTGACNGCNCTCTATGGCGGCCACTCGATGGCCGACGAGGTCAACACTCTGTCGGTGACACCCGATGTCGTGATCGCCACGCCGGGCCGTNTGCTCGACCACGTGCAGCGTCGTCAGATCGACCTGTCGAGTGTGCGCGTGCTCGTTGTCGACGAGTACGACAANGCGCTCGAACTTGGCTTNAGCGACGAGATGAACCGCATCATACGCAAATTCCGTCAGCTGCGCAATATCGTGCTCACGAGTGCTACACGACTTGAGCCGATACCCGACTTCATGCCTGTGAACGATGTNGAGACAATCGACTACACTACAGTCACGGCCTCACCGCGCCAGCGCATGCAGGTTGTCAGCGTNGAGAGTCCNGTGCGNGACAAGCTNGCNACGCTCATCGACCTGTTNCACTCNCTCGACAACCAGCGNGTAATCATCTTTGTCAACCACCGCGAGAGCGCCGAGCGCTTGTACGACGCCCTGAAACGTGAAAAAATGCCCGTCGGCCTGTACCACGGTGGCCTTGAACAGCGTGTGCGTGCCCAGGCTGTCGACCTGCTCGACAACGGCACCACTCCCATACTCATTGCTACCGACCTCGCNGCNCGCGGNCTTGACATCGACAANATCGGTGCCGTTATACACTACCACATGCCNACGAGTGCCGAGGCCTGGACTCANCGCAANGGCCGCACNGCCCGACAGGATGCTGCCGGCACCATATATCTCATCACCAATGAGGCCGACGACCTGCCGCCCTATGCCACTGTCGACCGCTCGTATGTGCCCACTGGCCACAGCGACAACCCCATACACAGCGATGTGGCCACACTGTATATCAACGCGGGCCGCCGCGAGAAGATATCGCGTGGCGACATAGCCGGTTATTTAATGAAACAGGCCGGACTGAAGCCCGACCAGGTAGGACGCATCAGNGTCAGCGACCACTCGTCAATTGTNGCCGTNCCGCGTGACATGGCGCGTGACGTTATCAAGGCTCTCGCCCCTCACAAGTTGAAGAACACCCGCGTCAAAATCTCGCTGTTGCAGTAAANGGTGTCAGTTGACACCNAGAAGTTCTATTTCAAAAANCANGGTTGAGCCNCCCGGTATGCCGGGCTGGCTNAACTTGCNATAACCTTTCTCGGCCGGAATGTAGACCTCCCACTTGTCACCTACGTGCATCTGTGTCAGAGCTATAATCCAACCGGGTATGAGTTCGCGTAGTCTGAAGGCNGGGGCCACGCCGCCNCGGCTCGAGTCAAACTGTTTGCCGTTGATGGTCTTGCCGGTGTAGTGTACCGANACCACACTNCCGCGGTTGGGCGACACGCCGCCCTTGTTACCTTGNTTGATGACTTTGTAGTATATGCCGCCATCGAGCGGTTTCACTCCCGGTTCCTGAGCCTTGGCNTCAAGCCACTCGCGGTTCTTGATGATATAGTCCTGTTTAGCCATGTATATTAATCAATGTAGTGCTATTATTCCTCCTCGGGNTGGCGTGTCACACGTATCAGTTCGAGGCGGACACCTTTTTTCTTCAGAATTTCAAAACTCAGCGGCGGCAACATTATNATGTCNCCCTCGGCCGGAATAGCGCCGGTGGTGTTGAGCAGATAGCCTGCNAGTGTCTGGTATTCGTCGCTCTCGGGTATNCCCATGTGGAAGGTNTCGTTTATCGTCTCGATTTCACTGCGTCCCGAGAACTCATANACGCCNGGTGCTATTTCGCGNGCGNTGACACCCTGTTTGTCGTGCTCGTCCTGTATGTCGCCGAATATTTCCTCGACGAGGTCCTCGAGGGTCACCATGCCTGCCGTGCCGCCAAACTCGTCGACAACGATTGCCAGCGAGCGTTTTTCACTNAGCAGNCGGCGCATCATCTTGTCGGCCATCAGGGCCTCGGGGGCGAACAGCACGGGCTTGAGATGCTCTTTCCAGTCGACATTGGGGTCAAACAGCTCGCTCACGTGAATGTAGCCGAGGACGTTGTCTATATCCTCGCGGTACACCAGTATCTTCGAGCGGCCCGAGCGTGTAAACAGCTCGCTCAGCTCGTCGCGAGATGTCGTGTCGATGTTGACCGCAAAAATCTCGTTGCGCGGTGTCATGCAGTCGCGCAGATGGGTTTTTGAGAAGTCAAGGGCGTTGTGAAATATCTTCACCTCGTTCTCAATTGTTGCTGTAGTGTCGGTATTGTCATCGATTGTGCGCTCAAGGTAGTTGTTGAGGTCNCCTATCGACAGCAGCGCCGGGCGTGGNCGGGCGTCGGGCATGTTGAACAGTTTCATGAGGCCCTTCGACAGNCCNGTGGCGAGCAGCGAGATGGGGTAGAGTATGAGGTANATGAGGTAGATGGGCAGCGCGAAATATCGCATCGAGCTGTTGGGGTTGATGCGGAACATCGTNTTNGGCAGGAACTCGCCGGTGATGAGTATGATGCCTGTCGAGATGATGGTCTGCAGCAGCAGTATCACAAACTCGTTGTGGGTNAAAGTCTCGANCCANGGCTCAATGAGTTTGGCCGCGCCGATACCATATATTACCAGCACGATGTTGTTGCCTACGAGAATGGTCGAGATAAAGAAGTCGCTGTTGGCATAGAAGCGGTTGAGCAGACGGCTTATCAGGCCGCCTTTCTGGACGTCAATCTCGAGACGGACGCGGTCGCTGGTGACAAAAGCAATCTCCACGCCCGAGAATATGGCCGAGAAAATAAGTGATATAAGGCTGATTAGGAGCCAGGACTGTTGCTCGGGTGTCATTTATGTCTNATGNTTATTGTTTTANTGTTTTTTGGTCGACAGGTCTTAATTGGACTTCGTTCTNGGTCGACAGTTTGCGTCGCTGACGNGNGNNGTCGTCNGGNTTGCGCTGTTGCGATACCGTGGTCACGGCGGTTANAGTTGTNGCCTCGGCCGGTGCCTGTTTCGGNTGCTCATTTTGCACCTGTGGGGGCTGTTGAGGCNGGGCCGGTGTTGATGCCGTCGAGTCGGCCTGTTGTTGCTCGTTTCGCTCGGCACGCATTCGGTCTATGGGGAGTATCATCTGAGGTCTGAGCACTGTGTACTCGGTCATGTTCTCGTTGCTCTCAAANCCATATCCCTCGATTATGCGCTCGGCACGCTCTATGTGCATGAACGAGTCGCTGTACACTTTNTGAGTGTTCTGGTTCCAGAACAGCTGTTGTGTGGCAAAGCGGTCACCGTCGACATTGAGCATCTTGACGTTGCCGTCAAAGCGCCANAGCTTGAGNGAGCTGTAGTAGGTCGCCGAGTCGGCCCGGAAGTTGTCGGTAGGCTTCATGTCGTCGTCAAATTTCTCGAGGAATACCCCGTCNGGAAACTTCCACTCGGGGGTGTCAATCTCCTCGAACATGAGCCATAGCGGCGCTGTGATNTGATAGCGGGTGTAGCCCGAGTCGCTGATGAATGTCGACACGTCGGTAGTGAGCATCGTCGGGTAGTGTCGCGAGTCGCCTATGTCGGTTACATTCTTTTCTTTATCGTTGTCACACGAGNCCACGGCCACCGACAGCAANGTCAGTGACAGCATNCACGCGGGTAACGATTTCAGCGAGTTCATCGGTGTGATGTGTTAGGCGGTTGAACCTGTCNGGCACNGNGGCNGCCCGTCGCGGGCATCAGTTAATCTTGTTCTGGAAGAACCACATNTCGTTGAAGTTGATGCCGAGAGTTACCATGAAGCAGTCTTCCTTGATCATGGGCATCGGGTGGGCCTGGCGGCGACGNTACTCAAAGCTGATGTTGACAATCGAGCGGAGCATCATCGAGTTNGCGGTGGGCAGNCCGAAGCCTATCGANGCACCNTACTCACGCACGTTGTTGCCTTGGGCCATCAGGTAGTCGTGGGTGTAGAAGCCACCGATGCGGTACTGTACACGCTGGAAGTANGAGCCGCGGGGACGGGGAGTAAACTGGGCGCCNACGTTGAATTTCCAACGGTCTGAGAACGCCTGTGTCTCGCTCTCATAGCCNTCGAGGGGTTGATATTTGACCTTGCTCCAGGGCTGATAGGTGAAGTCGGCCTCGACCATCAGTCGGTCGTCATACTCATAGTTGATACCTGCNCCCCAGGTGTCGGGCATGCTGTATTTTCCTTTGAGCGATGTNTCGCCGATGGTNTCNGGNNCGATTGANGTGTCGGTGCTGTTCATGGGATAGTNGNNACCGTATGTCTTGCCNNGCAGCGATTTGCCGGGCGAGAANACCACGCCGGCAGTGAGGCGGTGGCGNGGACGAATGCGCATGCTGTACTGAACACCGAAGTCNAGCTTGTAGTCGGTCACTTTCATGACGCGCTCAAACAGCGACTGGTCGCCGGTGGCGGTGGTCACGTATGTGTCGTTGAATGTGTTGCCGAAGAGGTANGCAATGTTGGCACCGACGGTNAAGCCCTTGAATGGACGTCCGGCCACACCGAGATANAGCTGGTTGATGCCTCCGTTGCCTTGACGCGAAGTGACACCGAGGTTCTCGTCATCTTCGCNGCCTGTAACNGTGTTGCCGAATGAGTAGCCTGTCTGAGAGTAGGGNAGCAGACCAAAGCTACCGCCCATGTAGCGGCCGAGCGGNAACTGCATTGTGATGTAGTCAAGACCACCGGTGAGGTCTTTGCCNTTGGCTCCGGTCGAGGGCTCGGTGCTCCACGTCTGGCGCAGGTTNCCACCCATGTCGAACAGGAAGGTGAGCGTGTCGATGGCNGCATACGACGCCGGGTTCATTACATTTATCTGTCGACCCGAGTTCATGGCATAGCCCACGCCACCCATGCCACGCTGGGCCGATGTGACGTTGTCGCTAAGTATGCCATATCCCAGACGGGAATAGGGCGAGTTGACACTGTTCTGGGCGGTGGCCACCAGGGCCGAGGCNGCTACTATGATTGTAGCGATTAGTTTAGTCAATTTCATTATATTTCAATATCTCATTGAGGCCGCGGTTGACGAGACTCTCGTGGTAATCGGTTTCAAAATCGAGCTTTTGGGCGAGCTCGTGTCCCCACCCGCCGCTCAGGACGACGATGGCGTCGGCCGAGAGTNGTGAGTGGTAATAGGTTATCTCGGCAATGACGCCGTTGACCGCACCCGACCGCATGGCGCTCTCGGTGCTGTTGCCCCANAGCATTGTCTCGCCGCGGCCGCTTATGAGCGGCAGGCGGGCTGTGAAGGCGTTGAGAGCCTTGAGTCTGAGGCCGATGCCGGGGGCTATGTTGCCACCGATGAAGTGGCCGTCGGCCGAGACGTTGTCATAGGTCACGGCGGTGCCTGCATCGACCACCAGCAGTTCACGACCCGGGTGCAGACTCATGGCGCCGACGGCGGCGGCTATGCGGTCTACNCCCAGTGTGAGTGGGGTGGCGTAGTCAATGACGAGGGGCAGNGGGGTGNCGTGGGTCAGCTCGGTNGCCTTGATGCCGGCGGCATTGAGGCGCGACAGCAGGTTGTCCTGATAGTCGGCGACCGAGCTAAATATGGCTTTATCAATGCTGTAACGGGCGGCGAAATTGTTAATTACGTCGTCGGTCATAGCCTTGAAAGTGGAGAGTTCGACCAGTCGGTCTCTATCCCATACGGCCACTTTGGCACTACTGTTCCCTTGGTCTATAGTCAGAGAAAGTCCCATTAGTCGACAAAGTTACAAAAACCTATCAAACAGCGAAATTCTTTTAGTATTTTTTAGTANTAAGCGAATCGGCCGGAGTGTCTGCCGTGGTCACTGTCACCGAGTCGGNCNGTATGGGCAGTGTCACGTCGGGGCTCAGAATGTTGATGTCGACGTGGCCNTTGATNCCCGGCACNCTGCCGCGGTGGGTGTACTGCCACAGGTACCACTTGTCGGGGCCNGGCGGGTCGCTGAACGAGCATATCCACAGCGGTATGTCAGTGAATTCATTGTTNATGAAGTCGCGGAAACCGCTTTTGTTGGTGTATATCACTGCTTGATAGTCGCGCAGGGNGAGGTGATCGATGGCGTCGCGCAGTGATTTGATGACTGACTGTTTGTTGTGTCCGTCGGGGTTGCCTGACTTCTCGACGTCGAGNACAAGCGGAAAATCAAATGCCATGNCGCCCACNGTGGTCAGGAAATGGTTGGCCTGNGTNCGCCCNTCGCAGTCGAAACGGAAGAAGTGGTAGGCGCCAACTTTCAGTCCGGCCTGTCGNGCNGCGGTGTAGTTGCGATAAAACGATTTGTCNATGAACGATATGCCCTCGGTGGCCTTGAGTATGACGAANGAGTAGCCNGCANGTCTNACCTNGTGAAAGTCAATGTCNCCGTTGTGGCCCGACAGGTCGAGTCCGCGGGTNGGGTAGAGGGCGANTGACGGCTCAATCTCGGGCGACAGGTAACGTTTGTAGGCCCACCATGNCCCGATGCCGANCAGTGTCACNNCCAGAATGGCGTAGACCGTGAGGATTATCTTATGATGTCGGTCGAGTTTCATTATCTCTTTAACAGTGGCTTGANAAGCCGTCCTATTACAAATATGGCGGCCATGAGGGTTACAATGATGGCCGAGCAGGGTACATCGCCGAGTGTCGATAACATCAGGCCNCCCAGACAGGTGACCGTCGAGATGGCTACCGATGCCCACACGAGCGACTTGAAGCGGTGACAGTAAATCTCGGCTGTCATCTGAGGCAGTGAGAACATCGACATGAGNAGCATGATNCCTACCAACCGTATGGTAAGTACGATGCAGACTGCCACAAGTACTGTCATGGTGTAGTTGATGAACTTGACGGGTAGTCCCGACACTGTTGCAAAGTCGCGGTCGAAGGCGCAGATTACAATCTTCTTATAATATAATGAGAAGAACGCGATGAGCACGAGCGTGTAGAGCGTGAACGTGACGAGGTCGGCACGCGTGATGGTGAGTATGTTNCCGAACAGGAACGAGTTGAGNTCGGGCACGTAGCCCGGTGTCATGAACACGAAGATAACGCCTATGGCCATGCCTATCGACCACACGACTGCAATCGCCGAGTCTTCGCGCATGCGCTGTCGCTCGGACAGCCACTCGACGCCAAGCGATGAGCCTACGGCAAACATGGCTGCNGTGATAACGGGATTGATGCCGAGAAAGTAGCCGAGGCCGAGGCCGCCGAAACAGGCGTGGGTGATGCCTCCCGATATGGCTACGAGCCGGCGGGTGATGATATATGTACCTATGATGGCCGACGAGATGCTGAGTATGACAACGGCGGCGAGGGCGTTACGGAAAAATGTATAGTCAAGCAATTCCATTCTGATCCTGTTTTAGTGAGGCACGGGCTTCGGCCACTATCATGAGCAGCTCGTCGCGCACGCTGGCGGGTAATGTTATGCCGCGTGAGGTGACGCTGCGCGCCCAGCCTGCAATGTCGTAGGGCTTGAGGGTGAGAAGCACGTCGCGAAATTCCTCGGTCTCGCTGTCGTCATAGCTGTCGGCCGTGCGTCCGGCAAAGCGGTCGAGTTCTTCGTCGTCATAGTACAGTATCTCCTTGTCCATGCCGGCTATGAGTGAGTCTTTTTCACATGTTATGTGCATGCCGCAACACTCCTCCTGTGGTTCGGGCCCGGCAGTGACTGTCTCGGCTGTATCGTCTGGCTGTCGGGTGCTCGTGAAGCGGTCGTGTAGATAGAGCACGAGGCCGGTCGCGAGAAGTATTCCTAACAAGATGGCTGATACTGTCATTGGCNTTCGAGGTTGAAGTTGACGCGCGACAGCTGTTCCCAGAACTCGGGGTAGGATTTGCTCACNACGTCGGCNTCCTGTATCAGTAATGAGCCACAACGTGCCGCCAGCGGTGCCAGTGACATGGCCATGCGGTGGTCGTTGTAGGTGTTAATCGGGGTGGNAGCTGTTGATGGTTCGNTGCGGNTGCCGTCCCANCAGATGGTNTCGTCGCCGATGATGTCGACATTGAAGCCGAGNCGGCTGAGTTCGCNTCGCATGGCTTCNAGACGGTCGGTCTCCTTNATGCGNAGGGTCGAGAGTCCGCTNACGGTGAACGGGCGGCCGAGTCCNCAGCAGGTGGCTATGACGGTCTGGGCCAGGTCGGGGGTGTCGACCATGTCGATTGTGAANNNGTTGNTGTCGGCAGGCGTGGGGGTGAGTGTGACACTGTNGNCCGAGAATGTTGTTCGGACACCGAGACGACTGAAGATGTCGGNGAGACGCGAGTCGCCTTGAAGCGACATGCCTGTGAGGTTGTCGATGGCGAGTGNNTGACCGGTCAGCGCGACGGTCTCATACCAATATGAGGCTGCCGACCAGTCGCCCTCCACGCGNTAAGGTGTGGCAGGCTGACGGTACAGTCCGGGGCCTACTTTTATGGCCCATTCACAACTGTCGGGTCTCGTGTCGAGATGACCGATGCCGTAGGCCTCCATCATGGCGAGGGTCATCATGATATAAGGTACCGATACGGGACGGCCTTTGAGTGTGAGCTCGATGCCGAGTGTGGTGGNCGGTGCTATCATGAGCAGCGCCGATGTGTATTGTGAGCTGACGCCGGCATCAAGTTCGATGCTGCCTCCCTCGAGGCGACGTCCGCGTATGTGCAGGGGCGGGTAGCCNGGCTCGCGCATGTAGTCGATGTGGGCTCCGATGAGACGCAGTGCNTCTACAAGNACAGCGATGGGGCGTTGGCGCATGCGCTCACTGCCGTCGAGTATGATGTCGCAGCCNGGCGTGGCGGCATAGTAGGCGGTGAGAAACCGCATGGCGGTGCCTGCGGCTCCGATGTCGACATGTCCGGCAATGCCTGACATGAGGGCGCGTCGCATGGCGTCGCTGTCGTCGCACACGGCGAGCAGTCGCTGAGGCAGCACGCTATTGCCGGCAAGTGCGTTGATTATTGAGAGTCGGTTGCTGATGCTCTTGGACAGGGGCACCGTTACCAGGGTCGGTGAGACGGACGATGGAGCTGATGGGTTGTATGTCACAAGAACGTTCATTGTCGCGATGGCCGTGGGGGTGGTAGGAGGTGGATTACTGTTTGATGGCAGGCGCCAGGGCATCGTGCAGATGGTCGAGTGCGGTGGTGAGTACCGAGCGCGGGCAGGCGACATTGAGTCGCATGTAACCGCGGCCTTCGTCACCGAACATCGAGCCGTCGTTGAGCGCCAGGTGGGCGCGGTTGACGAATAATTTCACCAGCTGTTCCTGGTCGAGACCGAGATTGCGGCAGTCGAGCCACACGAGGAACGATGCCTCGGGAGTGACCATGTCGATGACGGGCAGACGCTCGGCAAGGTAACGGCGTGTGAAGTCGATATTGTCGCTGATATATTCGAGTGCCTCGTTGAGCCACGGCTCGCCGTTGTTATAGGCGGCCTCGGTGGCGATAGTGGCGGTGAATGTCGGTGCATTGAACTCGTTGGTGTCGAGCCAGTGGAAGAAACGATCGCGCAGTTCGGGATTTTTGATGATGCACCACGAGCTTACCATACCGGGGATATTGAATGTCTTGCTGGGCGCGCCGAGCATCACGCCGACAGCGCGTGCGTCCTCGCTCACGGCAAGGAACGGTATGTGCGGGCGGCCGTTGAGCATCAGATCGCCGTGTATCTCGTCGCTCACCACAATCATGTTATTCTCGCGGGCTATGCGGGCTACTTCGCGCAGGGTGTTGGCGTCCCACTGTATACCAACGGGGTTGTGGGGGTTGCACAAAATCATCATCGCGGGTTTTTCCTTGCGGGCGAGTCGCTCCAAGCCCTCAAGATCCATGCGGTAAGATGTGTCGGTCTTGATTAGCGGATTTGGCAGCACCACGCGGTCGTTACCCTCGGTCACAATCTTGAACGGGTGATAAACCGGGGGCTGAATGATGATTTTGTCGCCGGGCTTGCTGAAGAAGTTGATGGCGAAACCTATTCCCTTTACGACGCCGGGAATGTAGGTGATTTCCTGGCGGCCCACCTTGAAGCCGTGACGGCGGTCGAGCCAGTCGAGTATCGAAGTCCAGTAGGACTCGGCCGGAGCGGCGTAGCCATATATGGGGTGAGACATGCGTTGTTTGAGCGCCTCGGTTATCTCGGGACACACTGCAAAGTCCATGTCGGCAATCCACATGGGAATGAGATCTTCGGCACCGAATGTCGCTTTCAGGTCGTCATACTTTATCGAACCGCTACCATGACGGTCGATTACCCGGTCAAAATCATATCTTTTCATAGGGTACAAAGTTATATAAAACCAACAAATTGTGCAACCTTGTCACCCAAAAACGGAGTTTGAGTTGAGAGAGCTGCTGAAGATGTTGCTAACAAACTATATCAGTGTCTGCTTGTGTGTAGTCAAGTTCTTTGAGGCGCTTGAACTCATTATCTGGTATGAAGAAATCGTCGATAGATTTATTCATCATTTGAGTTTCAGGTCGAAGAACATAAAGCGGGTTTCCAATGGTTCCTCCGGGTTTAATTCCAAAAATGCGCGTTCCTCCTGTTCGGTTTTATACAAAGGTTTGTTCACCACTGGAAATTGCTGATAGATTTCATTACTTCATAAGCCTTGCGGGCACGCTCCTTCTCCTCTTTGGACACAGGTTTTGGGGTAGAGATAAGGGTTTCAAATCTCACCGCATCATTCCCTCGAAGTTCGGGGGTTTCTTTAATCGGTCGTGCCATAAGCAGAAGTTTTTATATAATACCTTGCAAAGGTACAATATTATAACAAATTGCGCAATAGCCTGACTGTTAAAGGCTCGAAAATAATATCAGTTGGCACATAGATTGCCAACTGACAATCACGATACGCCAATTGAGCTAAAGGTTGAAGCCTTTTGGTCGAGACCTCAGGCTCGATTCTTCGCCAAGCGAAACGCCAAAGGCAATGACACGAAAGCGCGCCGGCGGTGCCGCAACTCCATAAGAAAACCCCGACATCACTGCCGAGGTTTCCGTGGAGTATGAGTTGCTGTTTAGTTATTTTAATAGCTTCAATGCTTCTTCTATCACGTTGTCTTTGCCGAAGATAACACTTTCGGTTTCTTCAACAACGACATCGGGCTGTATTCCGACGCCGATAAATTCCGTACCGTCTGCAAGTTTCTCGTGTCTGGTGCAGATTCTTCCATTATAGCCCCAGCCCAAATCAATGAATATCGGATTGCCTGTGCTGCCGCCGGTCGGAGTTCCGACGATTTTTCCACGTCTTGCATTTTTGAATAAAACGGCAAAATCCTCCGCTGCCGAGAAAGTGGAGCCGTTGACAAGCAGAATTATGGGCTTGTCATACTTCGGCATATCATTCGGGTGGGATATGCAAAACGGCACGATAGAATCAGATGCGACAGTTTCAGAATCCCACTTTTTGCCCCAAGAAGCGTAAGCAGCTTCATATTTAGGAGTTTTCCAAGAGGCTTGCGGAATGGTATCGGTTGCAAGCAGCATCATTATGATCTGCCCGACCTGACTGTTGCCGCCGGTATTATCGCGAATATCTATGATTAAGCCGTCGGTCGGTACAATCTTTTGCTCGAAAAGGTCGCCAAAAGCCTGAACATTGAAGTTGTTTGATTGGAAACTCGGTATTCTCAAAAGCCCGATGTTGCCGGGAAGTGAATCAAACTGAATCGACATATCGGGATTTACAATGCCCCACGGGGATTGCCGATTATCGGTAATATCGAATGTCTTGCCTTTTTCATTCCTGAAAGTCAGCTTGACAGGAACGCCACGATACCCTTTTGTGAGGTTTACGGAATTGAAAGGATATGTATTGGACCACTGAGCGGTTGATGAAGCGATATATGGCGCCACAAATTGGTTGCCATATTCGATTACCGGCATATCGTTGATGGCTATAAGCTCTGTGCCACGGTGAACACCCTTTTGAGTATATTCGTCGGAGTATACACCTGTAACGAAAACTTTGTCGCCAATTCGTTTATGGCTGATTGGAGCGTATGTTACATCGGCACTGAACCCGATGCTTGTATGACCGTCTTTCAGCAGATTGGCGAACAGTTGCAGTTTCTCACTAAATTCTTCATCGGACTGCGTGTTGACGAGATTAGGAAGTTCTGCACGACAGATACTGTCGTAGTTTTGGGCAAATTTCCCGTATCCGGCAAAATTGTATTTCACTTCTGATGCAAAGCGAGTTGCGATTGCAGCCTTTTGATAAGGCGTTAAATCGTTCTTTGCATAAGCACTTTGTATAGGTGCTATTGCAAAAAAGATTGTGGCTAAGAAGCACACAAGGATTTGAAATGTATTTTTATTCATATCGGTATTATTTTATCAAAATCTAAAAACTGTAACTGGCGATGGTGTTCCGTGATGTTTCGATCTCGATATTGGGATTGTTATATCTGATATACGAATTATCATATCTTCCAGTCGTTATGGAAACCCTCTTTTCCAAACTACACGAGGTACTACATAACCCTATTATCGCAAAGGCTATGAAAAGAAACAATAATGTGCGAGGAAGGTTACGATTCTTCATATTGTCTTATTTTAATTCTGCAAAGTTACAGCCAATAAAAATAAAAACTCTCAAACTAAGTTGAGTGTCGAAGATTATTTATTGTTTGCCGTTGTTTTTTGCGGTGGGTCTTGTTCTATGACCGCGCACCGGCGTTGCCGACTTGCGCTACAAGCCCACTCGCGAATGCTTCGCATTTCGTAACCTACTCAGGTATGTAGGGGTAATGTTGAGGAAAGAGGCTATGTCTTTGAGGGAGAAAATCGAAAAAATGTCCTCGTGTTTTTCGACAAGTTCATCGTATCGCTCTTTTGCTGATTTAATATGCAAATTGATATATCGGTCATATACGGTATCAAATAAGGCATTACTGGTTTCTGAAACAATGTGATACAGTTCTTCTTCCGATTTCATTCTGCGACCTATGTCTCTTGCTGAGATACAATAAATATCACATGGAGTAACAGCCTCTATTGAAATACGCGCTTTCATACCATAAAAAGAGAACGGAAAATCAGCGACAAATTCACCGTCAAACTCCAATCCGACAACACTCTCTGTGCCGTCAGCAGCATAAGCAATGTATTTTAGGATACCTGACTTGATATATCCCACATATTTTGCAATCTCGCCCCTCGTTACGAACATCTCTCCTTTTTCATAATGGCGTAACACTCCTTTTTCGACACATAGGTTGCGCCAAAAGTCGGAGTCGATGCTCTCGTAATATGTATTGAAGTTGGAGGATTTCACTCTATTGTCGGTATTGCCAAAATGTCGTGGAGCAGTCGTAACCTTTCTGACGGCAAAGA
The DNA here is from genome assembly GCA_014802385.1 of Bacteroides sp. Lineage (GTDB taxonomy): Bacteria > Bacteroidota > Bacteroidia > Bacteroidales > Muribaculaceae > JAAVFS01. The sequence goes on along the minus strand of JAAVCJ010000002.1, from coordinate 107,077 downwards.
TACAAAAAAATATGAAACGCCTGATACCTAGAGGGCAAAAGTATCGTGGTAAGGGAATTTCTCTCACCCAAAAACGGAAATATACTGTCGATCTATTCGCCGCCTACGAGGATTAAGCGTGCATCACAAGGTGAAATAACCTCCGGTTTTTTTTGAACCACGATATTCAATAAAGCCCATTTTGCTCAACGCTGTCAATGCTCTTTTCACAGTTGCCTCGCTTTTGCCTATAATGGGAACAATATCTATTCGACCTATTCCAGGATTCTTCTGGATAATGTGTAGAACACTTTTTTCAACTTCAGAAAGTGATTTTATCGGGTCATTTATCGGGTCATTTATCGGGTCATTTATCGTGCCATTCTTGTGACCCGATAAATTAGGACGCATAAAAGTTACCTTGACGACACCTCTCTCATCGGTTACGGTCGGCTGTGGAAGTCCGGCACGTTTACAGTCTTCAAATATCATTGACAATCCTCTGCCCCAATGTTCGATTACACCACTATAATACATGACTCGGGCTATGGTTTCGTTAGGTGGTTCTGAAGTGTGAGAGTCAAGTACATCAGAATCGTATGTAAGTTGAGTCGCAGGTATTTCTTCCGGGAGCATGCCGGCGTTCTCAATCTCTATGCGGTTATCATATATTGCAACTCCGACTGATGCCGTCTTTCGCCAATCCATATGAGCCAGTGCGTTGGCACAGCACTCACGAAGGGCCGTAATCGGAACTTCCAATTCATCTTTTCGATACATACCTTCCATTCGACTTGTCACCGAAAGATGTTTGAGAAAGAAAGGTGTAACTTCGTTCAGTAAATCAAAGATGTTTCCCTCAATTTGCTGGTTGTCTATAAATTCACGTTTGTCTATGCCACGGAAACGGGCAAGCCTTATGATGCAATTGTGATAGTAAAAAAAGTCCTTTCCGAAAAGCACAGCGGCAGCATTACTATAGATTCCATTCTTAAGCACTTTGAATTTTTCAAGAATGGCAATAGGATCACGGGTGTAGGCGCCATCTTTTAGTCTTCCTAATTCAAGGGCCTGCCGCATTGCCCAGTGAATGCGACTTTCGTCAAGATCTTCAAATTGTAAGTTTTCGTTAGGTAAAGTATCCCACTTGTATTTGAGTCCACCACGATACATTATCATACGAGAATATTTATCGTGCGGCATTATTGACGTGACACTGTCATGACGTTGGTAAGGTCTGCCATCATATGAATATGGTCTATCGGGATTATTCCCTTCTGCCTCAAATACAATCAGTTGTTTGTCAGAATCATTCAACTTGATATATTTTTGTCGGATTTCTACAGATGGTTCGAAACGACGCAGGGCTTCACCAATCATGCGTGTGGTCTTGTCTCCAATTTCCTGCCCGACAATCTTACCGGAATTTTTGACTCCAAAAATTACAATACCACCATTGCCATTGAGCATTCCACACAATGTTTCCATACCACGGTCAAGCTGCCCCGTGGTTTCTTTAAACTCAACATCAACGCCTTCATGGTTTTCAGCTAAATGTTGTATGTAATCTAAATCAATAGCCATAAATATAGCGGTGTTACATCTGCAAATATACAAATTATAATTGTAATTCAGTCTTTTCGGCTTATAAGATTGAGTTGCGAAAGAATTTGTGTGAAACATTTGAGTTTCTTGCTAATGCTGTACCATTGGTGGGGATTAGGGGCGCTTTTTGAGGATTTGGCTGATGGGGGTGCGTTTGTAGGTGTTGTGGACGGGGGCGGGTGTCTTCAGGGGTTGAGGTTTGGCGGGCTTCTTTTTTCGGGGGCGGTGTGTGGGCTTGGGTGTCGGGGTTGGGGTGGTTAATCGGCCGATGATGAATTGAATGAATTGGTGCATGACTTCCATCTGGCTGTCGCTGAAGGTGGTTGAGTTGGAAAAGAGCAGGTTGATGGCCTCGAGATGGGTGGGGCTGATGGCGATTTTTTGATTTGCTGGTTGTGGTGTCGTCTGGGTGTTTGTCGCCTTGGCCGCAGCGACTTTGGCCTCACGGCGCTGACGACGGCGACGGGCAGCGGCCGCACGCTTTTTCATATCGTTGACGATGTCGTGCAGTGGTTGTGGGGCGTCGGGGCTTAGTTGGTACTGCTCGATGGCATCGTTGTCGAGTTTGATTAGTTCGCGACAGGTGGCGATAACTTGCATTGCGGTCTCGGGCGATTGGGACATNAGGCTGTCAATCAGGGTTTCAGAGAGTGTGATTTTCATATTGNTTNTGTTTTTTGTGACAAAGGTAATATGTGGAAGTCCCAAAACCGCGAAAATTTACAACACCGGTCGGAAAAAATGCAACAGGCACCCGATTTGNGTGNGGTGCCTGTTGTCGTATGGTGGGGGAGTGTGATTGAAAAAAATCAGTCGAGGGGCTTGACGCGAATGTTGCGGTACCAGACGTCGTCGCCGTGGTCCTGAAGACCTATGTAGCCGGCGTGGTCGGGGCCGCCCATGTTGATCATGAGGTTGTAGGCGCAGGGGAACTCGCCGTCCTTGTTGAACTTGCTCTCGCGCAGCATTTCTTTCCATTTGGGAGTCCAGAGGTGGTACTCGAGAACGTTCTCGCCGTTCTGGCCGTGGATTACGGTGCCTTTATAAACGGTGATTTTGGCTGTGTTCCACTCGCCATAGGGGTTGGCGTTCTGGGGNTTGGCGGGAATCATGTCGTAGAGCGANGCTGACTGACGGTTGCCATCGATGCCCANACGGGCGTCCTCGTGGTTGTCGTTGTCAAGCACCTGATACTCGGACGCTGACTGCCAGATGGGGAGGTAGACCTGCTCGCCGTCTTNGTTGACAGCGGCTTCCTGTGCAAGATAGAAGATGCCCGAGTTGCCGCCCTTTGAAATCTTGTAGTCGAGNAGCAACTCGAAGTTCTTGAACTTGTGGGGGAAGATGAGGTCGCCGCCACCTTCAACCTGTGCCTCGCCTGTGCCTGAGCCGATGAGGTGGATAGCGCCGTCGTCGACGTTCCAGCTTGCGGGAGCCTCGTCCATGCCATAACCGCGCCAGCCGTTGAGGGTCTTGCCGTCGAAGATGACAATNTAGCCCTCGTCGTCAACNGGATANCCCGAGATNTCGGTCTGAGCCTTGTCGGCNATGATATACTCGCCGCGTGCGNTGTCGGCGGTGGGGAGTTTNTTGCCCCACAGTTCCTGNAGGTAGTTNGCGTTCATGGCCATGCCTTCCATGATGGTGTGTGTGCCATCGGTGCCTTCCTGCTCGACGATGTAGGCTTTGGTGCCTGACTGACGGGCGGCGTTGAAGATGGGACGCAGGTCAACGAGTCCGCTCTGTCCGAGCTCGTTGATGTCTTTGATGTGCAGCAGGTCAAAGCGGCCGGGGTACTTCTTGATGTACATGACGGGGCTNACGTTGCACATCGACGCGAAGTAGGTGTCGAGCTGCCAGAACATGTTCTCGGGGTCGGTGTTCTCNACGAGGTATTCGATCCACACCTTGTCGGTGCCGGGTATGGTCTCATACTCCTGGGCNTGTGTGTGGTAGCCGTATCTCAGGCCGGCCTCACGGCACTTGGCGCCGATGGCGTTGTGGTAGTCGGCCATGGTCTTGGCCTCNTCNATNGANGCGGGCATGNTNCTCCAGGGGGTGACNATGTAGGCCATGCCGGCTGCCTTGTGGGCNTCGATNGNNTCGTCCCACCATTTGAGTGCCTCGGTGAAGTCGTGTGAGGCGAGTTCTTCGGCNGTGAGCTGGCGNGTGGTGTGTGACGACAGCGGTGTGAGNCCGGCGGCTTCACANTCGGCCTTGAACTGCTCGGCGGGAACACCGTAGAACAGGCCACCGTAGTAGTTGGCTGCCTCGACNGCNGTATANCCCATGTCGGCGAGCTGTTTGAGNACGGTCTCGTGGTTGTCGGCATANTTGGCCGAGTCGCCTATGACCTCGCGAATTGAATAGAGCTGCAGCGCCAGGCCGTCGGTAGGTTCGGCGGNCTGAGTCTGTTTGTCGGCCTGTGTGCATGATGCCAGTGCGGCNGCGCCAAGCAGACCAATCAATAGNAAACGGTTNGTTTTCATGATTACAGGGTGTCCGGGTTAGAGCTCTTTAACGCGTACGTTGCGAATCCAAATCTCGTCGCCATGATCCTGGAAGGCTACATAGCCGCCGTGAGGTGCGTTCATGAGTACGAAAGCCTCGGGCCACGCCTGCTCGCTGAACTTGCAAGCCTGGAGTCGCTCGGTCCACTCGGGGTTGAAGATGTCATACTCGAGAACTTTCTCNCCGTTCTGGTAGTGCTCGACGTGGCCNTTGTTGACAACTACGCGGGCTGTGTTCCACTCGCCCCAGGGGTTTGAATTCTGAGGTTTGGCGGGAATCATGTCGTAGAGCGATGCCGACTGGCGGTTGCCGTCGATGCCATAGTTGGCGTCGGGGTGGTTGGCGTTGTCGAGAATCTGATACTCGGGTGCCGACATNCAGGCGTAGGGTACGACGGTGCTGTCGGCTACCTCGGTCACGAGGTAGAAGAAGCCTGAGTTNGCNCCCTCAGATACCTTCCAGTCGAAAGCGATGTCGAAGTTGTCGAACGANTGGCCGAACATNATGTCGCCACCCTCGCCGGGACCGGCAGCGAAGTGCATGTTGCCGAGGCTGTCAATCGACCATTTCTCGGTNACATAGTTTCTGCCGTATCCGCGCCAGCCGGTAAGGTCTTTGCCGTTGAAAATCACAGCATAGCCCTCGTCGTCGACAGGGAATGCGGCNGAGTCGACCTTCTCGCCCATGGGGTCACACAGGTAGGTTAACATGATNGTCTCGCTGTCGGCTGCTGTGGCGTTGTCGGCATTTTGTTTGTTGCCACCGCACGCTGCCATGGCAAGCAGCGCGGGTGCAATCAATATATACTTTTTCATTNNTTNNGGTTATGTTTTAGACGAAAAATTTAATTAGTTGTTTATAAAACGGGCATCTCGGGGAGNNTCCAGCCCTCGCGGTAAACGGGCTTGATGAGGCGTGCGGCATACTCGTTGGCGCTGACGGGCTCGGTGTATGTGCGGTCGAAGGTGGGGTGTCCGTCATGAATCTGGAACTTGTCTTCAACGACGTCGCGAATGGTGGCGTTGTCGGGTATGTTGGTGAAGCGCATGTTCTGGCCGTCCCACTCGAGCCACTGGTTGAGATCCTGAAGACGCACAGCGGCTACACCCATGGTAACCATCTCGTTGAGGGGGCCTGAGAACATGAAGTCAGACTCGCTGGGAACGCGTGAATCGGGGCTCTCCTTGCAGGCGCGAATCCAGTCCTGCTGGTGGTTGTCGCCGGGTACCTCGCGGCACATCATCGGAACGTCGACCTCGCGACCCGAGCAGAGTATGGGGTCGTAGCCATAGGTGCCTACAACCATAGTGTCCTTGGTGCCGTAGATAACCGATACACCGTTGGGGTCGAACGTCTTGCCCTTGGGCATGTCGATGGGGAGGTTGGGCTTCAGGCCGCCGTCATACCATGTGAGTTCACACGCGGGGAGGGCGAGACGGGGCAGGTTGTCACGCTCGGGGAAGCGGAATGTGATTTTCTCGGCTGTGGGACATGAGTCGCTCATGAGCATGGTCGAGCTGCCTATAACGGCGGTGGGATAGCCGAGGTTGAGGCCCTTGAAGGGTACCTGGAGAATGTGGTTGGCCATGTCGCCGAGCGCGCCCGAACCGAAGTCCCACCAACCGCGGAAGTTCCATGGTGTGTAGGCTGCGTTGTAGGGGCGGAATTTGGCCGGGCCGATGAATGCGTCCCAGTTGAGGGTGTCGGGAACTGGCATCACCTCGGTGGGCACGGGCATGCCCTGGGGCCAGATGGGACGGTTGGTGAACGACTCGATGCGAGTAACTTCACCGATGACTCCGTTCTGGAGCATGCTGATGGCTTTACGTGAGCCGGCGCTCGATGCTCCCTGGTTACCCATCTGTGTGGCAACGCGGTATTTCTTGGCCAGGTTGGTGAGCAGGCGTGACTCGTAGGGGTACAGGGTCATCGGTTTCTCGACATAGACATGCTTGCCGGCCTCGATAGCCTGTGCGGCTATGATGGCGTGGGTGTGGTCGGCGGTTGCAACCATGACTGCATCGGCGCTTTTGAGCAGGTCGTCATACATGCGACGATAGTCATTGTACTTTTTGGCCTTGGGATATTTGTCAAAGATGTGACCGGCATACTTCCAGTCTACGTCACAAAGGCCAATGATGTTCTCGGTCTCCATAGCAGCGAGGTCGGCAGCACCGCGTCCGCCGATACCGACACCGAGAATGTTGAGTTTGTCACTGGGGGCCACGCGGCCTCTTGTTTTACCTAATACCGATGGGGGTACGATTGATGGTGCTACCATCATGCCTGCCAGCGCAAGGCCGGTCTTCTTGATGAAATTTCTTCTTGTCTCGTCAGTCATGGCAAGATATAATTTGGTGATTAATAGTGTTGGTTCTTAGATTTTATTAGGGTGGAGAGTGAGGCAGTAGTTTAGTTGGAGCTGTTGGCGAGTCGGGACTGTTCGATGGCATCGCACAGGCGCTGGCTCTCGAGGGCGTGGGCTATGCCTGTGTGGCTGTCGTCGCGGCCCTGCTTGATCGAGTTGATGAAGTTGCGCACTGTCTCGAGGTCGGCACCGGCGTGATAGGGGGCTTCGAGCGTGTCAGAGAAGTCGTAGGTCTCGGTGGCGCGCGGGCGGAACTTGCGTATCGTGATAGTCTGCTCGTCGCCGGTAATCTCGGCGTCGGTCATGCTTATCTTGGTGATGCGTCGGTTGCTGGTGGTGAAGACGTCGACAGTGAGGTCGATGGTGACACCTGACTCCATCTCCATGGCTACGACCTGGCGGTCGACGACGTCGTTGTCACAGTGGTAGACACAGCGGCCGTAGGGGCCGTTGGCGAGCTGCTCCTCGATGGCGTCGTTGATGGTCATGCCGTTGGGAACGTCAAAGTTGCTTATCCAGGCATGGCGGTTGCGGTACAGGTCGACGGCCGAGAACGGACATGTTGTCTCGGCCTTGCAGTCGATGCAACGTTCGGCCGAGCCTGCGGGCGCGTTCTCGCGGGTGAACCATCTGAGCGAGCCGAATGACGACAGCGCACGGCAGCGGCTGTCGGTGAGCCACACCAGGAAGTCGAGGTCGTGACAGCACTTGGACGTGAGCAGCGGGCCCTGGGCCTCGGCACGGTTCCAGATGCCACGCACGTAGACGTGACCGGCACGGTCTATGCCTACNGGTGCCGAGTGGTTGATCGACACGATGCGGCCATATCGGCCNGANTTGACNAGCTCGCGCAGCTTGACAAAGTAGGGGTGGAAATGAAGCACGTAGCAGACGTTGACGATAACGCCNGCGCGGTCGGCGGCGAGCTTAATCTGCTCGGCCTCCTCNACTGTCTGTGCGATAGGTTTCTCGAGCAGTATGTGGTAGCCACAGGCTATGGCCGACATGGCCTGCGGATAGTGGTATTTGTCGGGNGTAGCGATGATGACGGCATCAGCTATGCGTCCGCGTGCAAAGAAGTCGTCGGCCGAGGCATAGAGTGCTTCGACTGGTAGACCGCATTTGCGGGCAATCGCTTCGCGACGCAGTTTGTTAGGCTCGACTACGGCCACCAGACGTGCCTCGTCGGGGTTGGCTGTAATGTATTCGAGATATTTACGTGCCCTGTTGCCTGCTCCTAAAAGGACTACTTCCATCATTTTTTTACGATAGGAAATCTTTATTGGGGTTATAGGTTAGAGCGGAGAGCCGCCTGTCAGGTNGGGGGCTACTCTCCGCTCGTTGAGTTCTATTCTTTCGGTGTTGCGAACGTTGACGTTAGGGCTATCTCATGACCATGCAGTGCGCTAACCGAGTCAGACCATGCGAAGTTTTGGTGGAAGAGTCGGGACGTGATTCTTCGGTTGCCTTCAAGTTGCCAATCAGTTTTATGCATTGCGTTATATTATTAATGGTATTAGAACAGCTCTTAAAGTCTCTATTCGCTTATAAGGCGATTAAGTGTCAGTAACACACATTGCTCGTCGAACGTATGTGTGTTACTGAGTCACATTTGTACCTTATTTACGGTCGAGGTCAAGGATACGGACGTTGCGGAAGCGTATGCCGTCGCCGTGTCCCAGGAAGCCGATGTGGCCCTGTTTGTTGAACAGACCGGGGTGGTTGCGGTGGTCGATCATGTAGTGGTTGCCCTCCTCGCCGGGATCACCGACACAGTGGCCCTGACATGCCTCGCGAATGTTACCGTCGAGAATTACCTTGCCGTTGACTGTTACAGTGATGCGGTCGCCCTCGGCGCGAATTTCCTCGGTGTTCCACTCGCCAAGTTTGAACTTGACGCGCTTGGCGGGGATAACGCCATAAACCGAGCCGTGAACCTGGTAGTCGTTAAGACCGGCATACATGGGGTCGTCGTGGTCGAGAATCTGAATCTCCATGCCGTGGAATGCTGCGTCAACGTTCATGGGTGTACGTATGCCGACACCGTTGTTGACACCGGGACGGTCGAGAGCAAACTCGAAGCGGAAGACGAAGTCGCCATACTCGTTGGTGGTGTAGATGTTGTTACCCCAGTGGGCGGCGCTCACGGTGATGCAACCGTCTTTGATGATATAGGTGGTTGTGTCACCTGTCCACTTCTTGAGCGATGTGCCGTCAAAGAGCATATCAAAGCCCTGGGCTTTCTCCTCGGCAGTGAGTTCGCTGGTAGGAGCAACGGCGTTAGCGGCAAATGCGTCATACTTGGTGAGCATACCCTTGAGGTCGTCAACTGCATAACCGGCATCGGCNTCGGNCGACATCTTAGACTCGAAGTAAGTCTTAGACTTGACGATGGCGTCGCGCACTTCGTCACCCTGATACTCACCGAGGTGTTTGGTCATGATGGCGCGAATGGCTGCTGCTGATGCGGCTGCATTCTCGGGACGGTCAATGTATTTGTCGGCAATCATCAGGGCTCCGTATGTACCTGTACCGGCAAGACGGCTGATGAAGACGTTGTCAACCTCGGCNTTTTTCGAGGCCTCGAGGCCGCGGCGGTAGAGNTTGTAGCGGTCGATGTTGTCCTTGCCGTGACGGTCGACCATGACAGCATAGCGCTTGAGGGCGTTGGCGTTGGTGGCNCCATCGTTGGCCGATGCGATGTCATAGAGGGTATTGATCATGGCAGGTGAATCGAGTTGCAGCAGTGCGGCAAAAGCGGCGTCACGGGTTGCGGCCTCGTTGTAGGCAGCTGTGAGAGCGGCTACCGCTTCGGGTGAGCCTGTTGTTGCCATTGCGCTGTAGAACAAGGGCTTGTTAGTGCTGTTCTGGTAGTAGGGTGCGATGGCAGCGTACTGCTTGTCGGCAGGAAGCTGGCGCAGGGCGGCAACGATAGCGTTCTGGAACGAAGCACGGCGTGATGCGGGCGCTTTTTCAAGAAGCTGGCACANGGTGCTGATGTTGTCGGGTGAAACAACNCCGGGNAGAGCNNTNTAGGCTACCTCAGATAATTTGTCGTCGTTGAGAAGGCTCAGGGTNATGGGAGCTGCTTCNTTGATGCGGCGAGCTTTGGCGATGGCGAGTGCGTTGCCACGGGTGTTGGTCGGGTTGCCCTCGGCAAGAGCGTTNACGATAGCTTTGTTTACCTCGCCNTTGAACGAGAGAAGNGCTTTCAGNAGCNTTNNCATCGCGNCCGTTCTTGCTGTCCAGCTGGGCTACGAGCGCGGCGAGNGCNTCNTCGCCACCGATGCGTGATGCGGCGGTGAAGGCAGNCTGTGACAGCTCGTCGTCGGCAGCGTTGAAGTTGGCGATGGCGGCATCAACCTGTGAGGCATATTTGTTAGCACCGATCCAGTTGATGATGTCGGTCTTGACAACCGCGGGGGTCTTGTCGTTCTTGGCCATGGCGGCGATTGTTGCTACGGCCTCGTCTGAGTTCCAACCCTGNGCTGAGCGCAGGGCGGCCATGCGATACTGACGCGAGGGGTCAGACATAGCTTTGACGAGCTCGGGGAGAGCCTTGGCACCCTCGGCTTCATAAAGAGCTGTGACAGCACCTGTGCGCACGTGTACGTTCTTGGCTTTCTTGAGCAGNGCACGAGCGTCCTTGGCTACAGCCTTGGCGTTGTCGGGGTTGGCTGCGAGACGATTGAGCAGCGAAACATACGATGCGGTGGCATCGGTGGGAAGCCACTCATACTTCTCGTTGGCAGCGGCCTTGGCGAGCACGGGAAGTGACTTCACGGTGCCACACTCGTCGAGAGCGCGGTAGATAGCAGTGGCAGTCTCGGTGTCGGCACCCTTGAGCCATGAGAGGAGGGCGGGCTCGGCGGCTACGAGTTTTTTGCCACCGGCAAGGCGTGCGAGGGTGGCTTTGGGGAGCTTGCCCTCGTTCACGAGTCCGAGCACGACGTCGTCGGTGCCGGGGGTGAGGATAAGCGCGCTCTGGGCGTGCTCGGCCAGGTAGGGATCATCAAGATAGGTGACGAACACATTGGCATCGGCCGGGCGGCTGATGCGTGCGAGCAGCAACATGAGGAAAGCCTTGTTGGGGTTGTCGTTGCATGCCATGATGGCGGCGTCAAGGCCTTCACACAGCTGTGCGCGCTGAGCCTCGGTGGCGTGGAGGGTGGCGTAGGCAACCAGGCCGTCGAGTGCATACTCAACGCGGTTGTTCTGACCCTCGGCTGCTGGCACAAGCATGTTGGCAAGCTGGGTGACACCGAACGAACCTGTACCGAGGAGGTCGCTCATTGCGGTGTTGAAGTCGTTGACCTGCTCCATGGGAATCTCGGCGAGCACGTCGGCCACTATGGTCTGGGGCGTGCGCTGGCGTGCGTCCTGTGCAAATGTCATGCAGGGGAGCAACATCGAGAGCGCGAACGCCGATATAATGCGATTTATTTTCATATACTGTTAAGTGTGAGTCAGGGTGTTGTGGTTTGGCCCGACCCGGGTTTGGTTTTCTTTGGTTATGGTAATCAGATGAGTCGGAAGTCGCCGCGCATGGGCTGATCGATGAGCCGGTTGGCCGCGTCGTCGTTGACGAATGTCTGGCTGACGGGATCGAACTCAAGGTCGCGGTTGAGACGCAGGGCACACACGCCGAGGTTGACGATGTTGCATGAACGGTGACCGTTCTCCTCGTTGAGTGCAAACTTCTCGCGGTTTTTAACACACTTGATGAAGTCGGTGTTCTGAGGCTCGGGATCGGGCATCTGGGCGATGATGCTCATGATGTCGGGAGCGGGCTGNCCATTGAGCTCAACCTCAAAGCCCTGGAATACCTTGCCGTTGGGGCCTTCGATATAGGGCACCTTGTTACCTGACTCGTAGCCTTCGCCCTCGAGTATGATNCGGCAGCCGTCGTCATAGGTGTAGGTGATTTTGCGCCAGATACCGATTGCGTCGGGGTGTTGCTGNGGAGCGTCGATCTCGACCTTGACAGGCGATGTGTTGTCCTTGCTGAGTATGTACTGCACGGGGTCCATGTAGTGCTGACCCATGTCNCCGAGACCGCCTCCGTCATAGTCCCAATAGCCGCGGAATGTACCGTGTGTGCGGTGTGCGTTATAGGGCTTGTAGGGNGCCGGGCCGAGCCACATGTCATAGTCGAGGTCGGCNGGAACGTCCTGAGGAACGAGGTTCTCTTTACCTGTCCAGAAGAATTTCCATGCAAAGCCTGTGGCNCCCGAAATGCGGACNGTGAGAGGCCAGCCGAGAACNCCGCTGTCGACGAGCTTTTTCAGAGGCTCGACTGTAGTNCCGAGACCATAGAATGTNTCGGTGAAGCGGAACCAGGTGTTCAGGCGGAAGATGCGGTTGTTGCGCTTCATGGCCTCGACCACGCGCTTNCCCTCGCCGATTGTNCGGGTCATGGGTTTCTCACACCAGACGTCTTTACCGGCGTTGGCAGCCTCGATCGACATGATGCCGTGCCAGTGGGGTGGGGTGGCTATGTGTACGATATCAATGTTGGGGTCGGCGATGAGGTCGCGGTAGTCGCTGTACGGTTGCAGCTCCTGTCCGAGTTTCTCACGGCCCTGATTGAGTCCGTTCTGCAGGTGTGACTTGTCACAGTCACATACTGCCACGAGGCGGCACTGTTCGTTGCTTGAGAAGTGATACGGGCTACGGCCTATGCCACCGGTACCTATAATACCCTTGGTGAGCTGATCGCTGGGAGCGATGTGGCCTTGGCCGCCAAGTACCTTGCGGGGTACGATGGTGAATAACGCCAGTGCGCCCGCGGTCTTGAGGAAATTACGTCGATTGGTTTTCATTTTTTGGTAAGTCCTTATGTTTATGATATAAATATTTAATTAGAGAGGCTGTATGGTCAGGTCTTTCCATTGTACCTTGATACCGCCGCCGTCGTGGATCTGAAGGGCGATGCGACCCTGTGCGTTGCCTATGGCTTCGTCGGTGAAGTCGACCATCGGTTCGCCGTTGAGCCATGTCTGAACATGGTCACCTACGACCTTGATGCGCATGGTGTTCCATTCACCTTCGCGCAGTATTTCTTCTTTCTCGTCGGGAATCTGTACGAGCCAGCCGCGGCCGTACGACTCATATACACCGGCAGTGTCGTTGCCTTTGGGTGCAACCTCAACCTGCCAGCCGTGAACCTTGGCAGGCTGCTCGACAAATGAGCGGAAGAATACGCCAGAGTTGCCGTTGGCGAGCTGCTTGAAGTTTACAGTCAGGTCGAAGTCTTTATAGTAGTCGTTGGTGGCGAGGTAACCGTACTGTTTGTCGGGGCCGCTCTCACACACCAGGAGGCTATCGGGGGTGACATACCACAGCTCGGTGCCGTATGCTGTCCAGCCGTCGAGATTTACACCGTTGAACAGTGAGACGGGCTCGGCCTCACGCTTGGGCAGCTGTTTGATTTTGATGTTGCGGAATGATGCGGGGTAGCCGTGATCCTGCAGGCAGAGTACGCCGGTCTTGGCGAGGCCATATTCGGGTGCATTCTCCCATTTGCCGCTGTTCTTGCGCGCATACCAGTCGGGAGTCCATGCCTCAAATTCAAGTATCTTGTGACCGTTGAGCCAGTGCTCGACATGACCGTTGTCAAACACGATGCGTGAATTGTTCCACTCGCCCTGAGGGTTGACGAAGAGTGAATCGGGGTTGGGCAGGTGCATGGCATAGTCTACGCCGAGTTTCTGCCACTCTTCGAGTTTAGTGGGAGCGTTGTCTTCTTCCCAGCCGTCGTTGTCGATGAGCTGATATTCTGGGCCGGTAACGTAAGGAACGGCAAAGAAGGGATCCTCGACCACGTGGTAGAGCATGCCCGAGTTGCCACCGTGGCTCAGTTTCCAGTCCCAGTCGAGTATGAAGTTGTCAAATTGACGGTCGGTAACGATGTAGCCCGACAGGTCACTACCGTCACCGTGTGCCTGAATGCAACCGTCTACAACATGCCAGGGCTGAGTGAGCGAGTCGCCGTTATAGTCGCGCCAGCCGTTGAGGGTTTTTCCGTCAAAGAGCAGTTCCCAGCCGTCGGCGATTTCCCCGTTGGTGAGTTGGTTGTGTTTGGGTGCTGTGCTGCATGATGCGAGCATAGCGGTAGCCGCGCAAGCGGCGACAGAGCAATGTAAGAATGATTTTTTCATGAAAAAATATTGGTTTAGATCTAAAATAATTAATTTTATAAAATATTTACAAAAGTGTTAACGGGAATAAATAATTCGCCATAGAAATTTGCGCAACAAATTTAAAAAATAATAATAAGTCGACCAAGTAATATGAGCATAAAAAAGCGGTAAAAGCCTTTTTGTATCAGCTTTTACCGCTTTTAGGTATGTGAAACGTTTTTTGTGAAACGTTTTTATCGCAGTTTGATCCAGTCGATCATGGCTTTAACCATATCATTGTGGTATCTGAACTCAGGGTGCATGCCCCAGCCGTGGCCTCCGATGGGATAGATGTGCATTTCGGTCTCTATGCCATTGTCTACAAGAGCTTTGTAGAATCGCAGCGANTTGTCTACCCACACGGTGTCGTCGTTGCTGCTCAACAGGAGCATNGTGGGCGGTGTGTTCTTGTCGATGCGCTCATCATTGCTGTACTCGGCTACCCACTTGCTGTAACCTACCTTGTCGCCGAGCAGATTGTTGGCCGAGCCGTCGTGGGTAAGGCCCGGACGTGCCGAGATGACNGGGTAGAACAGCAGTCCGTATGACGGTACTGACAGTGAGTCGGCGTGATGAGTGAGNACGGTCGAGGCAAGGTGTCCGCCGGCCGAGAAGCCCGCGATGCCTACTTTGTCGGGGTTGACACCCCATTCCTGGGCATGTCGGCGCACGATGCGTATGGCNTCGCGTGCGTCGTCGGCCGGAATGTTGTGGTGGCCGTTGGGCAGNCGATATTTGAGAACTGCGGCTGTGATGCCGTTGTCGGCAAGAATCTGAGCCATCTGATGGCCTTCATGGTCGAGAGCGAGCATGGCGTATCCTCCACCGGGGCATATAACGAGTGCTTTGCCGGTGTTCTCGACGTTGGCGGCGGGGGTGTANACGGTGAGTGTGGCGAGATTGTCGGCGCCGTTATCATCGGCCGGGCCGTCGGGCCATACGTTGAATACTTGCTGTGCCATTGCACACAACGATGTNGCAATCAATGCTAAAGACAGGANTTGACGTTTCATTTTGATATATTAGTTANTAATGTGGTATTCGGTTTAAGGTGATTGGTCGATACTGTGAGAGTGGGTGTGGTGTCGCGTCGGGTCATGATGACTGCCGATGCACGACCGTTTGAAGCCTGTCTCAGCGGCAATGTGTATCCGGCGTGGTCGGTGGCGTCGGCTGTGCCTGTGGCGAGTATCGTACCATTGTCTGACACACTGAACTGCAGCAGAGAGTTGTCGGTAGGGTTGAGGTTACCATCGGCATCAACAAGCGACGCTGTGACAAACACNAGGTCGTAGTCGGTGTGTTCGTTGGCAATGCGCTCATAGTCNACTTTGATTNCNGNTGTTTCTACGGCTGTAGTTATTGAGTCAGAGGCCACTTNGTTGCCTTTGCTGTCGAGNGCNACNGCNCGCAGTGTGCCTGTCTGATAGGGTATGGTGAATGTCGCTTTGTAGCTCGTCGACCGATTAACGTCAGCGTGGGCTATCTCTTTGTCGCCGAGCATCAGAGCCACTTTGGGTTGACGTGTGTAGACCTCGACCTCGATAGGCTTGTCTTCGTGGCCGGGCCAGTTCCATGAGCGTGATACCGGGTAGGTGCCCCATTGGGTGGTTCTGATTGAACCGTGATAGCCGTCGGGCTCGCGCACGGCCATGTATAGGCCGTCGCCGTTGTTGTAAAGCATGTCGCGGTAATAGCTTATGGGTTTGCGCTGACCCGTCAGGTCGATGTCGCCACACAATGCTGCGTGCCACGGCCACATGTNGCCTTCGTAATGCTCGCCGGGCACCTGGCCTTCATAATAGTGGCGACCGATACCGCTCTCGCCCAGGTAGTCGATGCCGGTCGACACGAAGTCTCCGATGACGTAAGGCATATCGCGCACGGCGGCGTAATTATTGAATGCGTCGGCCGGATATGATTCGGTCTGCCAAACGACACGTTCAGGCACGCGGTCATGATCGCTCTTGGCCTTGTTTATCATGTAGTTGTAGCCCACGATGTCGAGTTGGTCGGCCAGCGGGTCGTATATATCCCAGTCGCTGTCCCATGACGTGAACGACATTGTAACAGGCCGGCTGACGTCGAGTGAACGGCACAGATCGGCCATCTCGCGGGCTATTTCAACCGCTTCGGGNGATTTCTGTTCAAGTATCTCGTTGCCTATGCTCCATGCTATTACCGACGGGTGGTTGCGGTCGCGTCGCACCATCGCTTCGAGGTCAACCGGCCAGTCGGTGTCAAAAACNTCNCTGTAATCATAGGTGGTCTTAGCTTTGGCCCAACCGTCAAATGCCTCGTCGATNACCATCAGTCCGAGNCGGTCACAGGCATCAAGAAATGCTGTTGACGGAGGGTTGTGGACGGTGCGCACGGCGTTGAATCCGGCATCTTTGAGCATACGTGCCTTGCGCCACTCGGCGGCCTCGAAGGCTGCCGTGCCGAGCATTCCGTTGTCGTGATGTACACATGCGCCATTGATTATGATAGGCTCCTCGTTAAGGAATGCGCCTTCCTCGGCATCGAAATCGAATGTGCGTAGACCGAATGTAATATGTTCTGACCCACACGCGCCGTCGGCATCGGCAATGTCGATAACGGCTTCGTATAGAGCCGGGGCTGACGGGCTCCAAAGCACGGGGTCGGGCAACGGTATGTCAAACAGCAGCTGTTGTGAGCCCTGGCCCGGATTTAACACAAACTGTTGCATCTCGGGCTGGAGTGCAACACCGTCGGGACCTGTAACAGTGAGGGTCGCAGTCATGGGGAGTGCGGCCGGTCGCTCGGGGCGTGAGTCGGTCACCGTTGCCTCGATACGGCCTATGGCCATGCCGGGGCGTATGCCGGGCGATGTGAACGTCATGCTGCACGGCTCGATGTACACGTCGGCATAGTGCTCGAGCCACACGGGGCGTATCAAGACCCGTNCCCGTGTACCACCGGCTGTTNTTTTGNCGGCTGTTGTCGACGGTGATGGCTATNGTNTTTGTACCATCGGTCAGNTAGTCGGTGATGTCGGTGCGAAACGATGTGTAGCCGTAGGTGTGGCTGTCGACCTCGTCGCCGTTAACCCATATCACGGGGTTCATATATGCGCCCTCGATGTACAGCATGTAGCGTCCGGGTTGCAGCTGNTCGATGTCGACCGTNTTGCGGTAGACGGCTTTCAGTCCGGGCAGGTATGCTCCCTCATTGCCTGTGTTGGCAGTCGAGTCGGGGTTGAACCGTATGCTCCAGTCGTGGGGTATGATGGTCTCGACCCACCTCGAGTCGTCAAAGTCGGNGTCGGTATATTCNGGCTTAATGTCGGCAGTNGTGCGCCAGCCCTTGTCGAGTCTGACACGGTCGGGGTTGACAGCCGACGTGGCTGTTGTAGCTGCGATAGCTAATGAGCCTATGATTAAGGTTATTCGCTTTTTCATTATGGTCGGGTTATATCTTTACAATCATGTTGTCGTCGGGGCCAATGTACCAGATGTATCCNTTGACACNGGCGTGTGTATTGCCTCTTATGCTGTTACAATAGCCCTTGACCTGGCGTATGTACTTGCGGTGGGTGTCGTTGTCGTCGAACGATGACGGCAGTCGGTCGACAAACTTGTAATCGACAACTTCGATCGTGCCGTCGGGCAGCCACACGACGCGGTCTATGCGCGTATCGCGGCCGTTGTTCGAAATCGGTCGTTCGGTTATCACACGGGTGAAGTCGCCGAACCATCGTGCCGCAGCCTGATTGGTGAGGGCCATGTGCAGGCGTTGTTTGAGCTGTGATGCAAGGGGCTCGCGCATGCGGTGACGGTACACCTGACGCTTCATCGCGTTATCAAGGTCGTCGGGCGTCATGATCAGGCTCATGACTGCGTGCATGAAGTTGCCGAGGTGGCGTTGGCTCGTTGGGTCGAAGGGCTCGAGTGCGTCGGGTTGGGTGCGTGCCGTCATGCGCTTGAGGTCGGGCGCTGTCGTGTAGCGTTTGAGCTCAAGCATGGGGCGTGGTGCCTTTTTGCTATTTGACCTGACGGGTGTGGTGGGCTCGCCGATGGTGAGTATATTGTCGGCATAGCGGTCGGCGAGCGTCATAACCCACTTGCGCGACACGTCGGTAATGCCAAGGCTGTCTATGCGGCTGTCGTCAAGAGTCATGAACGCGTTCTCGACCAACTTGCTGAAGGTGCCCTCCTTGGCTGCACTGCAATTGACTATGAGTTCGCGCGTGGGGCGTGTGAATGCCACATAGTTGACGTTGAGTTCATCAATATTGGTCTGGGCCACGATGTCGGCGCATGACCGGCCGTAGAGGTCGCTCTCGGTCATCGCCTTGGTGATGGCGAGTGGCATGGCAGGCGGGACAATCGTCTCGTCGATGCCTATTTCGGCGAAACGGGCGGTGTCAAAGTCAACCCAGTCGACGCTCTCTGACTTGAACATATCGCCGCCGGCAAACGGAATGTGTACACACGGGAATTCAAGACCTTTGGCCTTGTGTATGGTCATCACNGTCACGGCATTGATGTCGGCCGGCAGGGTTATGGCCGTGCGATGGCCGCCTTTGTCCCACCAGTCGAGAAAACTCCTGATGTCGTGGTTACCTCGTTTGGTAAACTCGATGACGGCGTCCTGATAGGTTGACAGGAACAGGTTTTCGGACGCTTTCAGTGCCGGGGGGACGAAGGCGTGAATTATGCGCTCCACGATGGCCGGCAGGCTGGGGCACTCCATGTCGAGCAGCGACTTCATGGCTGTCTCGTCGGTATCCGTGGCACTGTCGGTCGGNGTCTTGTTGTCTTTCAGCGCGGCCTCGAGAGCCTCGGACGCTGTGTAGGCCGAGCCGTCATCGTGGGTGAGGTGGAGGTAGAAGTGAAATCGGTTGACCAGTCGGGCGCGTCGATAGGCGTCGTGTCGTTTTATGTCGTTAGTGTGTTGTCCGCGTGCCTTGGCAACGGCGAGTTCGTCGGCCTCGAGAAACTCGGGCAGGCTGACCAGTCGCAGTACGCTGGTAATCAGCCTGACGGCACGTGAGGCGTCGAGGGTCACGGCCTCCTCGCTTATGATGTCGAATCGTCTGAGCGGGTCTGCGGGATCGTTCATCTTGGCGAGCAGAAAATCAATTACTCGTTTGCCGTCGCGCTTGCCGCGGACGAGTATGGCTATGTCGCCGGGTTCATAGCCGCTGTCAAGCTGACGGCGTAGCTCGGTGAGCATGAAGTCGAGAGCCGAGTCGGCCGCACTGACGGGCTTGGCTTCGGTCGCACCGTCGGTCTTGGGCTTGCGACCGGGTGTCTGAGGCTGTGTCATGCGCACTTTGACATATCCCGGCACTGTCTTGCGTCGGTCGTCAATCTGCTGTATCGTGTTGGTGTATGTGCGTGTGGCCGACAGTACGCCCGGTCGATTGCCGAACTTATCGTCGAGCTGGCGGGCAAGATCCATGAACAGTGTGTTGTTGAACAGCACTATCTCGGGCGAACTGCGCCAGTTGCTGTTGTCGACGATGTCGATGCCTTTGAGCTGCACAATCTCGTCGGTGTTGAAACGCTCGGTGGTGTCGATGTTGACCTGTTCGCCGAGCAGGCGNGGGTCGGAGCTGCGGAAACGGTATATGCACTGCTTCTCGTCGCCGATGACGAGATTGTCGTTACCGCGGCTAAGGCTCTCCATCAGCAGCGGCTTTAGGTTCTCCCATTGCATTGCCGANGTGTCCTGGAACTCGTCGATGAGGAAGTGGTCGAGGTAGTAACCGAGTTTCTCNTAAATGAACGGTGTCTCGTCGTCGTTNATGAGTCCGTGAAGNATGTTGTTGGTCTCGTTGAGGAGAATGAGCTGGTTGTCACGACAGTAGGCNTCNATATAGTTCATGACTGTCGAGATGAGACCGAATATGTACACGTGACGGCGTATGGGGTCTAACTGAGACTTGACCGACTTGTAGCGCACGTAGGCCGCGGCGGCCGACACGCACAGNTGCTGGTANCTNTCGGACAGCACCTTGCGGGCGGCTGCTTTGACTGCCTTGTTGGGGTCGGTAGCGGCCGACACAATCGTNCCGTCTGANGTCAGCGGTGTGTTGTTGACTATCTTGCGCAGGGCGTTGACATAGTTGGTCGACANNTTTTTNTCGATGTCGGGCACNGTTTCAAGCACTCGGGCGGCCAGGGCTTTCATCTCGTCGCGTGCGGTATCGGTCANTCGGGCNACGGCAGCNGCGAATTTCATGAGCCGGGTNTGGTCGGCAAAGTATGGACGCAGCAGCGGCAGGCGCTTCTTGAACTCCTCGTCGGTGACCGAGCTGAGTTCGTCAATCAGNTCGCTGTAGTTGGACGANGATCGNGAGAATATGTTGAACGANTTGCCCTGCAGCATACGGTCTTTCATGAACTCGAGNAGCCAGGCCTTNACCCATTGTTGCTCGACATTCTCGGGNGTGTCCTTGATGGTGTGGTAGTTGAGCGAGGTGTACATCTCGTCGACACCGAGCGAGATGGCAAATTTGTTGTCAAGCTCAACGTTGTAGTTGTCGGGCAGTTCGACCTCGCGTGTGAACATTCGGAGTACGCTCTGAAAAAACGAGTCGATGGTGCTCACGTTGAAGTAGCTGTAGTCGTACAGCAGGTTGGTGAGTGCNGTGCGGGCTGCNTTTCGGAGTTCGTCGGCCGTGCANCCCAGNCCGGTATCNGGATTGGTGAAGTCTTTGTAGTAGGGGCTGCTGAGGGTGCTTTTCTCGCGGTCGGCCGGCTCCAGTCCCAGCTCNTTGAGNTCGTCGTCAGACGCCATACCGGCCAGCGTGGCCAGTTCTTTGATTATGCGGTGGGTCATCTCGCCGGTGGCCTTGTTGGTGAACGTTATGGCCAGTATNCGGCTGTGGTCGCTCATGGGGTGACGCCTCAGGCGATAGCGGCCTTTCTCGTCCTTGACAGCTATCAGGAACTTGATATACTCGCGCGTGAGGTTATAGGTCTTGCCCGACCCGGCCGATGCCTTGTAAATCTGCAACATGCTCGCCGGCAATTACTATATTCTGAAGCCTTTGGCACGNAGCANCGANGCNACCTCNTCGCGGTGTTCGCCCTGTATCAGAATCTCGCCGCCGCGGCATGACCCACCCACACCAAGACGGGTCTTGATGTCACGGGCCAGCGATGCGATCTCGGTGTCGTCGATGGTAAACCCCGACACTATGGTTGCCGTTTTGCCACCTCGGCCCTTGCGTTCGATGGTGATTGCCAGTTTGTCCTTGGCGCGNGGCTTCGNNGGGGCGGCTTCGGCTATGTCCTCGCCCTGTGGCAGGTCGGGATTGGCGGCGAGGAATTGTTTCATTGCGTCTTCAAGGCTGCTCATAACTCATCTTCATGTGTATGGGTAAATATCGAGTCGTCACACTCAAANGGCTCGCCGTAGACTATGTCGGCACAGCTGTCGAGCATCTGCTCGAGCTGCAGCAGTATATGTATGTGACGGGTCTGCTCGACGGGCATACTGTTGTAGAACGACAGAGCCGAGTCGGCGTTGANCTTCATGGCCGTGCGCATGCACTGCAGTGCCGATGCCGTGTTGTTGTCGACATCGTCAACGTCGCTCAGGCTCATGTAGACCATCGACAGGCGGCACAGNTCGCTGACGTCCAGACGCGAGGTCGAGTCGGTGACGAATGTCTCGCAGATTGATTGTGCCAGNTCGTAGTCNNTGGCCTCGACGGCCTGTTCGGCTGTCGTGATGACATCTGCCGCACCGCTGTTGTCGCGGCACGACATGGCGACGACCGCCAGCAACGATATTAATATGTANTGATATATGTGTCTCATCATTTCAGGTTGCCGAGTATCTGNGCGGCGTGATCCTTGGTCTTGACCTCTTTGGGGCCNATNANGCGCTCGACGGTGCCGTCGGGGTCGATGATGAAAGTCGTGCGCAGGGTTCCCATNTAGGTGCGGCCATACATTTTCTTCTCGGCCCANACGCCGAACTGCTCCACGAGCTTGTGGTCGGTGTCGGTNATGAGCGGGAAGGGTAGTGAGTTCTTCTCGCGGAAGCGCACATGGCTTGCNGCCGGGTCGACGCTCACGCCNACNACCTGATANCCNGCATCGAGCAGCNCGGTGTAGTTGTCGCGCAGGTTGCAGGCCTGGGCCGTGCANCCCGANGTNANATCCTTGGGGTAAAAGTAAAGTGCGACTTTCTTACCCTTGAAGTCACTTAGACGCACGGTGTTACCGTTCTCGTCAACGCCCAGCATGTCGGGCACTTTGTCTCCTATCTGTATCATGCCAACAAAGATAATAATAATACTTCGAATAATCAAAACGGTTAAAATTTAGATTTTAACTATAAAAAATCAAACGATTTATGGGTAATATCACACATTTTTAGTAATTTCGCGCTGTTAATGCGTATATAAATAATGTATATGGGCATTAATGTCTATAAGATTATGGAAGTTATTCTAAACCAATAGATTAAATAAACATTATGAGTAAAGAAAAAAAATTCTTGACTTGTGACGGTAACCAGGCAGCCGCCCACGTGAGCTACATGTTCAGCGAGGTAGCAGCCATTTACCCCATCACCCCTTCGTCGACAATGGCTGAATATGTTGACGAGTGGGCAGCAGCAGGTCGCAAGAACATCTTCGGTGAGACCGTTCTGGTTCAGGAGATGCAGTCAGAAGGTGGTGCCGCAGGTGCCGTTCACGGTTCACTGCAGGCCGGTGCGTTGACAACAACCTACACCGCTTCTCAGGGTCTGCTCCTTATGATTCCTAACATGTACAAGATTGCAGGTGAGCAGCTCCCCTGCGTGTTCCACGTTTCGGCACGTACGCTCGCTTCACATGCCCTTTCAATCTTCGGCGACCATCAGGACGTTATGTCGGTNCGTCAGACCGGCTTCGCCATGCTGGCCGAGGGTTCGGTTCAGGAGGTTATGGATCTNGCCGGTGTAGCNCACCTGTCGACCATCAAGAGCCGTATCCCCTTCGTAAACTTCTTTGACGGTTTCCGNACATCNCACGAGATNCAGAANATNGAGATGCTCGAGAACGACGACCTCGCTCCGCTGCTCGACCGTGAGGCTGTAGCCGAGTTCCGCAAACGCGCCCTCACCCCCGAGGCTCCCGTGGCACGCGGTATGGCCGAGAACGGTGACGTGTTCTTCCAGCACCGCGAGTCTTGNAACAAGGCTTACGAGGCTGTTCCCGCCATCGTCGAGGAGTACATGAAAGAAATCAGCAAAATCACCGGCCGCAACTACGGTCTGTTCAACTACTANGGNGCTCCCGATGCCGACCGCGTTATCATCGCTATGGGTTCGGTTACACAGGCTGCCCAGGAGGCTATCGACTACCTCACCGCNAAGGGCGAGAAAGTTGGTCTNGTAGCTGTTCACCTTTACCGTCCTTTCTCGGCCAAGCATTTCCTCGCTGCCGTTCCCGCTACCGCCAAGCGCATCGCCGTGCTTGACCGCACTAAGGAGCCCGGCGCNAACGGCGAGCCCCTGCTGCTCGACGTCAAGGAGTGCTTCTATGGCAAGGCCGACGCCCCCGTTATCGTTGGTGGTCGTTACGGTCTCGCTTCAAAGGANACCACCCCNGCCCAGATTCTCTCGGTGTTCGAGAACCTCGCTCTTCCCGAGCCCAAGGATCGCTTCACNATCGGTATCATCGACGANGTTACCTTCACCTCGCTGCCTCCCAAGGCCGAGATTGCNCTNGGTGGCGAGAGCACATACGAGGCTAAGTTCTACGGCCTCGGTGCCGACGGTACTGTAGGTGCCAACAAGAACTCGGTTAAGATTATCGGTGACAACACCAATAAATACTGTCAGGCTTACTTCGCCTACGACTCGAAGAAGTCAGGCGGTTTCACCTGCTCACACCTCCGCTTCGGCGACGAGCCCATTCGCTCGACCTATCTGGTGAACACCCCCAACTTCGTTGCATGTCACGTGCAGGCTTACCTGCACATGTACGACGTNACNCGNGGTCTGCGNGACGGCGGNACATTCCTGCTCAACACAATNTGGGANGGCGANGAACTGGCCAAGAANCTNCCCAACAAGGTTAAGAAATACTTCGCCGACCACAACATCACCGTTTACTATATCAACGCTACCAAGATTGCACAGGAGATTGGTCTGGGCAACCGCACCAACACNATCCTCCAGAGCGCATTCTTCCGCATCACCGAGGTTATCCCCGTNGANCTCGCNGTNGAGCAGATGAAGAAANTCATCGTNAAGNNNTATGGCAAGAAGGGTCAGGANGTNGTCGACAAGAACTATGCAGCCGTTGACCGCGGTGGCGAGTACAAGAAGCTCGACGTTGATCCCGCATGGTCACAGCTCGCTCCCGAGGCTCCCGCTGCCAACGACGATCCCGCTTTCATCAACGAGATTGTACGTCCCATCAACGCTCAGGACGGCGACCTGCTCAAGGTATCGGCCTTCAAGGGCATCGAGGACGGCACCTGGCATCAGGGCACCGCAGCCTACGAGAAACGTGGCGTAGCTGCCTTNGTTCCCGAGTGGCTCGAGGAGAACTGTATCCAGTGTAACAAGTGTGCTTACGTCTGCCCCCACGCTGCTATCCGTCCCTTTGTTCTCGACGAGGCCGAGATGGCTGCAGCTCCCTTCGGCGAGGATAAGACTATTCCCGCTATCGGCAAGACCATGGCCAACATGCGCTTCGTTCAGGCTGTCGACGTTCTCGACTGTCTCGGTTGCGGCAACTGTGTCGACGTTTGTCCCGGCAAGAAGGGNGTGAAGGCTCTCGCCATGAAGCCCCTCGAGACNCAGCTCGACGTACAGGGCGAGTGGNACTACTGCGTTAAGAAGGTNGCCAGCAAGCAGAACCTGGTTGACATCAAGGCCAACGTNAAGAACAGCCAGTTCGCTACCCCGCTGTTTGANTTCTCGGGCGCATGCTCGGGTTGNGGTGAGACTCCCTATGTNAAGCTCATCAGCCAGCTCTTCGGNGACCACGAGATGGTAGCCAACGCCACCGGTTGCTCGTCAATCTACTCAGGCTCGGTTCCCTCGACTCCCTATACCACCAACGCTGCCGGTCACGGTCCCGCATGGGCCAACTCGCTGTTCGAGGACTTCGCCGAGTTCGGTCTCGGNATGACCATCGCCAACGAGAAGATGACCGAGCGCCTCGCCGGCTACATGAAGGACGCCACCGAGTGTCCCAAGTGCTGTGACGAGATCAAGGCCCTCGCAGCCGAGTGGCTCGAGAAGCGCAACGACGCTGCCGAGACCCGTCGCATCGCCGACGCCCTCATACCCCTGTGTGAGGCATGTGGCTGTGACACCTGCAACAATATCCTCTCGCTCAAGGGCTTCATCGTTAAGCGCTCGCAGTGGATCATCGCCGGTGACGGTGCTGCCTACGATATNGGTTTCGGTGGTCTCGANCACGTGCTCGCTTCGGGCAAGAANGTCAACGTTCTCGTTGTCGACACCGAGGTTTACTCTAACACCGGTGGTCAGGCCTCTAAGGCTACACCTATCGGCGCTATCGCCAAGTTTGCCGCTGCCGGCAAGCGCGTGCGNAAGAAAGACCTTGGTCTCATCGCCACCACCTACGGCTACGTATATGCCGCACAGGTAGCCATGGGCGCCGACCAGGCNCAGACNCTCAAGGCTATCCGCGAGGCNGANGCCTACGATGGCCCCTCAATCATCATCGCCTACGCACCCTGTATCAACCACGGCNTGAAAGCCGGTATGGGCAAATCGCAGCAGGAAGAGGCCAACGCAGTTGCATGCGGTTACTGGCACCTGTGGCGTTACAACCCCGCCGCTGANGCCGAGGGTCAGAACCCCTTCACTCTCGACAGCAAGCAGCCCAANTGGGACGAGTTCGAGAACTTCCTCAAGGGTGAGGTGCGCTACGCATCAGTTATGAAGCAGTATCCTGCCGAGGCTGCCGAGCTCTTCGCCGCTGCNAAGGAGAATGCTCAGTGGCGTTACAACAACTATCGCCGTCTGGCTCAGATGCAGTGGGGTGTTGATCCCGAGGTCAAGACCATCGAAGANTCTAACAAGTAATCAGTCCACTCACTGATAAATCATCGGCGGGCTTTCCCATCNNGGGAGGGCCCGCCCTTATTATTATATGTATAATAATGTGTATTATGTAAGGGAANTTAAGTANTGNNNGNTNNTANNGTTAAATAATGTTAATGGGGGGGGGGTAATATACCAAAATAGTTGGCATTATTGTCTGATTTTTCCGAAAAAGTTGTAATTTTGCAGGCTGTATTGCACGACTTTTACAATCTATGTCGCTCAACACACGTTTTAGATATACAAAAACACAACTCAATAATAGAAATAGAGTACAATTATAAATACTATGTCATTCCTGTCGAGGTAAAAAAACTTTTGCAGCACACATAGTTTAAACCAATTATAAAGTAATCAATGAAACTACTCATTAAGGGTTTACTGGTAGCATTGACCGTCACGTTCGGTGCGTTTGTATGTAACGCCCAGACGCATGCTCTCAAAACCAATCTGATTAGTGACGCCACACTGACTCTGAATGGCGCATACGAGATCAAAGTCGCTCCCAAGTGGACACTTGAGCTTGGTGGTAATCTCAATGCCTGGGCTGTCAACCAGCATCGCTGGAAACAGTGGTCGCTCGTACCCGAGGCCCGCTACTGGTTTTGTCAGGCCTTCTCGGGTCACTTTGTCGGCGGACATCTGCTGGGCGGTCAGTACAACTGGGGCAATCTTGACATGAACTTCAAGATGCTCGGCACCGACTTCAGCCTGCTCAAGGACTACCGCTTTCAGGGCTGGATGGTAGGCGCCGGTCTGGTTTACGGCTACTCGTGGATTATCAACCGCCACTGGAACATCGAGGCCGAGATAGGTCTCGGCTGGGTCTACACCCGCTATGACAAGTTTGAGTGTCACGACTGTGGCCAGCGCATCGAGCGCAACAAGCCCCACAACTATGTAGGCCCCACCAAGGCTGCCGTGAACCTAATATACACATTCTAACCCCGACACACACTTACAACGATGACAAAACGCATTTTTACAATAGCACTTGGCGCGCTCGCCATCATGTCGGCCGGCGCTGCCGACGTATCGTTCCCCGGTGTCGTTAACCTCACATCAGGGCGCGTGGCCTCCAACTATGTGGTTACCATGGATATCAACGCGGCCGACATCAAGCCCGGCCGTGACCGCGAGCTGATCATTACCCCCGTGCTGCGCTCAGACAGCGGCAACGACTCGATTGTGATGCGCCCCGTACGCGTCGCCGGTCGCAACCGCTACTTCTCACACCTGCGCAACAACGACCTCCCCGCCGGCGAGTTCATGCTCGAGGCAGGCACTCCCGAGGTGTTCAGCTACCGTTTCGAGACCCCCTGGAAGCCNTGGATGAATCAGAGCGACCTCAACTTTGACCGCGCTACCTGCAACTGCTGTGACGCTCCCGTCGCTCAGGGCCAGCAGCTCATAGCCCGTCACGACTACCGNGACCCCTCGATGCCCCTCGCCCCGCTGTACATAGCCCTCACCGGCGACTCGACAATCGNTATCGANGCCCAGGGCCAGGCATTTGTCGACTTCGTGGTCAACCGCACCGAGCTCAAGCCCGACTATCGCGGCAACCGTGCCGAGATCGACAAAATCATCAAGTCGATCGACGTCGTAGCTCAAGACCCCGACGCCATCATCACCCGCATCACCATCAAGGGCTTCGCGTCGCCCGAGGGTTCATACTCCAACAACGTCCGTCTCGCTATGGGCCGTACCCAGACACTTAAAGAGTATGTGTCAAACGACTTGCGCAGCCGCTATGCCAACTTTGACCCCTCGGTCATGTTTGCCGACTATGAGCCCGAAGACTGGGACGGCCTGCGCCGCTGGCTCGAGAACAACGACATCGCCCACCGCGACGAGATTCTCGCCATCGCCAACGACCTCACCCTCGAGCCNGACCCCCGCAACNNCAAGATACAGCGCCTCTATCCCGACGAGTATGCCTACATTCTTGCCGAGGTNTATCCCGCNCTGCGTCANAGTGANTACACCATACGCTACAGCATCAAGACNGACATCGACGTCGAGCACCTCAAGGAGATGATGGAGACCACCCCCGAGCGTCTGCGCCCNGTCGACTACTANCTCATAGCCAACACNTACGCCCAGGGNTCGCCCGAGTATGAGCGCGTCATGCTCAAAGCCGCCGCCCAGTATCCAGGNGACGCCGAGGCTGCTATAAACGCCGCCAACATCTACCTNTCTCACGACGACCTCCAGGCAGCCGAGCCCTTCGTNGCTCGTTGCGGACAGTCGCCNCAGGCCCTCTACACCCGCGCNAACCTCGCCGCCCGTCAGGGTGACCTCCAGCGCGCNATCAGCCTGCTCCGTGTAGCCTCNGAGCGCGGTCTCCCCGAGGCCTCAGCTGCCATTCCCGCCCTGCAGGCACTCATTGACCGCGACCCGGTCACNTACTATTGATCAGGAAACCAATTTGAAAATAAATAATTTAATATTTTAATTACAATCAATCATTTATGAAAATGAATCTTTTATCAAAAGCTCTTCTCATGGGCGGTGCCGTAGCTATGGTAGCCTGCTCTAACGACGAGCCTGTTATCGGCGGTGCCGATAACAGCACACCCGCCGGCGACGTTGCCTACATGAACGTCAACATCAAAGACGTTAACAGTGGNGCCAGCCGTGCGGCTGACGGTGGCTATGAACTTGGCACCGGAAACGAGACTGAAGTTAAGTCGGCCAAATTCATGTTCTTTGATGCCCAGGGCAAATACATGAACATTCAGGCCAACAAATGGGAAGAGGGTGGCTATGGTAACGAGGGCGACAATGTCGAGCACTTCGGCGCCAACACCATCGTTCTCCGTGGTCTCAAGGGTACCGACTCTTATCCCTCTTATATGCTCGTTGTTCTCAACTACGCTTCGTTCGAGCCCGAAGCTACTCTCGAGGCAACTTCAAAGAAACTCGTAGGCCTGCGNAACACCGACGGNACTTTCTACATGTCAACCACCAGCTACTACGGTGCCGAGGCTACTCACTATGACCCCAATTTCTACTATGCGACCAAGCTNACCAACGAAGATTTCATGGTAGAGCCCGCTGCTAATAACAAGAGCAACGTTGACGTATATGTTGAGCGNCTGGCCGCTAAGGTGACATTTGCTGCCAAAGACGGTTTTGAGGCTGAAAAAATNACCACAGCTGAAGGTGAGGTTGAGGCCTTCCCCCTCAATATCACCATCGGTGGTACNGACAACGATGATAACGGCGGTCTCGTAGAGGGCGACAACAAAGTGTATGTCCGCATTCTCGGTTGGGGTCTCAACGCTACCCCCACCCAGAGCTACATCTCTAAGCAGCTCGCTGCTGACTGGAAGGCTGACAACGCACTGTGGGCTAACTGGCAGAACCCCGCTGACTTCCGCTCTTTCTGGGCTCAGTCAGTTGTTTACGGTCAGGACATCACTGCCGACAACGTTGTTTACACCGACTATGCAAACCTCGGCTTAGGTCTTGGTGAGCCTGCTTACACCTATGAGCACACCAACTCGGTTGATAAGATTAAAAAAGAGGACGGCAAGTTCGACCAGTCTAAGGTAACTTCTATTCTCGTTAAGGCTCAGGTCTGCAACAACAAAGGT
Organism: Bacteroides sp.; assembly: GCA_014802385.1. Lineage (GTDB taxonomy): Bacteria > Bacteroidota > Bacteroidia > Bacteroidales > Muribaculaceae > JAAVFS01. The sequence goes on along the minus strand of JAAVCJ010000002.1, from coordinate 77,774 downwards.
GAGGGTCTTGACCTCGTGCAGATTTACGGCATCAACTACACCTACGACGGTTTCAAGGGGCTTGTACTCAGTAATATGGCAACCCTCGACAACCACATGAACTATTACTATGTAGCCGACAGCACCGAGGAGCCTGTTCTTGACGCCGACGGCAACCAGGTTTACAAACAGTATGAGGCTGACGACGCCGAGGGTCACAAGAAAGGCGACTTCGTTCTTGATCCCGAGGGCAACAAAATTCCTTTGATGCAGACCGTAAATACCTATGCACAGTTCAGCGACAAGCAGCTCACCATTGTTTCGGCCGAGGGCCAGGGCACAGGTGCTGTAACTCTTGAGGCTAACCTTGACGGCATCACCGAGATCTACACCAAGAATGGTGAGAAAGACTTCGTTCTTAACGAGAACGGTGCAGCTGATTTTGCAGCCGACCTTGAGACAATCCTTAACACCTATCCCAAAGCAACCGGTTACAACGGCGGCGCCATGTACTACAACATTCCCGTCGAGCACCTCAATCCCGCCGAGGGTCTCGCCGAGGGTACCTACGGTATCGTTCGTAACCACATTTACAAGGTGACATTCTCTAAACTTGCCCGACTCGGTCACGGCGTGTTCGTACCCGGCGGCGGTGAGGATCCCAACAAACCCGGTGAGCCCATCATTCCTGACGAGGACGAGGAGGATACCTACTACCTCGGTTCGACCATCAACATTCTCTCTTGGAAGGTCGTTTCACAGGACGTAGAGCTCAAATAAATTAGACAAATATTTCTATCCAACCCCTCGGAACGGTGCCTGCCTCGACATGAGCAGGCACAAACCGCCCGGCCGCGGCAGGCACCGTTCCATTTTTTAACACCTCTCATCTGCCACATAAACCTATTATATCTTAGCCGACAATACTTGACCAAGACACTGAAAACCAATCGTCAGCCCCCTCGGGTCGACACCAGACATTAAACCGACATCAACGAGCCTCAACGCGAGGCCACCATATACAATATAAGATTTAAACACCGGATAAATTAAAATGCAACCAATCGTGAAATTGCTTGATAACATACTTTCTCGACTCTTCATGGTAGCCATCACAACCGTGGCACTGACATCGTGCGACGGCATGATCTATGACGACGAGGGCGACTGTGCGCCTTACTATAAGGTCAAGTTCAGGTATGACATGAACATGAAGTTTGCCGACGCCTTCCCCAACGAGGTCAACTCGGTAACCCTCTACGCCGTCGACGCCGCCACAGGCCGCGTCGTGTGGCAGAACCACGAGAGCGGCGAGCGTCTCAAAGCCGACGGCTATGAGATGGATCTTCCTGTCGATCCCGGCCGCTATCACCTCATGGCATGGTGTGGCGACGGTCACCGCACATCGTTCACCGTCAACGACGCCGAGCACATCGACGACCTCCACTGCCGCCTAAACCGCGACTACGAGACCCGTGCCGGCCAGGACAACGGCGCAGTCAGCACCACCGACCTCGGCCGCCTCTATCACGGCCGCGAGAACAACCTCGAGATGCCCGCCGAGCAAGGCACCCACTACTACAACGTCAACCTTACCAAGAATACCAACGTCATTCGCGTCATTCTCCAGCAGCTCACCGGCGAGAAACTTGACAAGGACGCTTTCGACTTTGAGATAACCGACGTCAACGGCCACCTCGAGAGCGACAACTCGCTGCGTGATGACGAGCTCATCACCTATCGTCCCTGGCACGTCGACAACGCCGTCTCTAACATCATCTATGGCGACTACGCTCCCGCCGCCGACAAGCGTGCCGTCCTTGCCGAACTTACAGTATCGCGCCTCATGCTTGACGGCAATCCACGCCTCACTGTCAAGAAACACGATAACGGCGACGTCATATTCTCAGTGCCCCTCAAGCCCTACTGCCTCGCATTCAAGGGCGAGCACTACGCCGGCATGGACGACCAGGAATTCCTCGACCGCGAGGACTCCTACAACATGGTCTTCTTCCTCGACGAGGGTATGCGCTGGATGAACGCCTACATCTACATCAACTCATTTAAAGTCGTACTTCAGGACGTCGAACTCTAATCTACTTATTATCATAACTTATCAACTGAAAAATATTAAATTAATGAGCCGATTTAACAACACATCGCTTTACCGTCTGGTGACACGGGCATCGCTTATGCTGATGCTCTGCGTCGGTGTGTCGTGTTCTGACTCTTCAGTATATGACGTGAATACGTCAGGCAATGGTGACAATCAGGTAGCTCTCACAATTGTCGTGTCAGATATACCCGATGCCGGAAACTCGAAATCACGCGTGAGCCGCGCTCCCGGCTATTTGGGCGACGGTTATGACCGTGGTGCAGGATATGAGAATTATATCGACATCAAAAACCGGGATTTCATGTTCCTGTTTTTTGACAATGACGACCGTTATCTCGGCGTTCTAACATCGACCAATGTCTATATGATTGAGAGCTCCACATCGTCAAAAACATATTCAGTTCGCGGTAAGGTAGCGCGCAACGTCGCACAGGCCCGAACGGTCAAGGTTATGGCGCTTGCTAACTGGAACCATGCCTATCCCGATGTTGAATCTTTGACCAACAATACAACGATTACCGACGTCAGCCGCTCGATCTACTCATTCAGTGCCGACAAGATGCTTCCTTCAAGCGATAACCCCATTCCGTTGTTCGGCATAACCAATCCCGTTACATTGAGGTTTGATGAACTCAATCACACCGACATAGGTACTATACACCTGCTTCGTGCCTATGCCAAGATTGAGGTGTGCCCTGCTGCCGATACAAATGCCCTCATCGAGAGCGTGACACTGACACGCTATAATACGACTGGTTATAGGGCTCCTCTCGACGTCACCTGTCAGGACGACTATGTGCACGGAGCTTATTCTGATGATTACTTGTCGTCGTTGTATATACCCGACGATGTTCAGGTGGCCGAAAATCTGCCGTTTGCCGCCGCTGCCGACGGTTCGTTTATCGCCTACGTTCCCGAGTATATCAACACTGCCGGCTCGCCCGCCAAACTTATCGTACGCTTCGAAGGCCTTGAGTCTGAGCCCGATGATGTTGTCGAGTTTAAGTATTATCAGGCTCCGGCGGGTCAACCTTCACTTCAGGGTAAGCCTTTTGATCTCATGCGCAACTATTGGTATCGCTTTAATATCAAGAAAGTGCGCAACATTGAGGTCGAGGTCATCGTCGTGCCATACGCCGAGACCGTACTCAATCCCGATTTTGGTATCGTCGCTCCCGAAGATCCCGAGGACGACGTATTCTATTCGCCGGTTATGAACGATCGTTTCTACGATGTTTTGTATTATCGCAACGTGGTAGGCAATACTTGTGTCCTTCTTGACCCACGCATACCTATACACGACCCCCTTGAAAATATCGATCCCGAGACCGGCTACCAGAAAATAATTGCCGACTTTAGCGACGACTGCAAGGATATACTATTGTTCTACTATGACCCCGTGAAGAAATTACAGTATGCTCCCGACAGGAAGACGCCAGTCCGAGTAACCGTCTCTCACAATGATTTGGGCTTTATTTCATACTTCGAGCTCGAATTGACTGATGAAGCCAACGACTTATGGTCAATGACCGGAGTCTCAAATTATCACGATGCTGTCAACGACCTGTGGTATAACGACCCGCCGAGCAAAAACTACTATGTCGGCGACGATCACACCCTGTATACATGCCGTGGCGTTCAGGTGCGTGACAGCAATGGTGATCCCATACCATTCGACCCTGCTCACGTTTCAATACGTTATGATGACGATGGTTACACTTACTTGCGCGATGCCCAAGGCAATCGATTTGTCACTGCTATCGTTCCGGCCGAGATATATGCAGGCCCCAAAGGCTATGCCCGTTTCTTTGAGGCTGAGACCGAGGACGGTGTCGACGATGCTGTGTACCGCAAGGGGTACATAGGTACCCTTGTCAAATATACCGACGTCAGCTTAAACGTCAGCACTGGTCTTGCAACATACAAGACTCCCGGCGGTGAGTTGCTCGTTGTATCACGCCGCATGCGTACATCGCTTTATCCGTTTGATAATCATCCTTATCCGGCTCCTTAAAAACACTACCAACAAGTTTTGTTATAACATACATGATGAAATATTTACAATATTATATATTCTTCCTGTTGGCGCTCCCGGTTATGGTTGCGTGTCAGGACGATTTTCCTGGCGGCTACTATGAGGTAGGTGACGGTGAAGGAATCGTGTCGGCATCGGTTAGTTTTCCTGACTTTGGCGAGACCGATCTCTCATCACGTGCTGCCGGTGATGCCATCAGGTCAATCGACAAACTTTATATTCTGCGTTACAACGCCGAAGAAGAACTCATTGAAAAGTCGCGTATCGACAATTTCGAACTGTCATACGACAACAACGATCGTCCCGTTGAAGGCTATGACAGCAACGGCAATCCGGTCTATAATACATCGGCCGAGACAAACACGCCGGTGGCTAATTTCTCAATGAAGATTCCGTTTGGTCGTTACCACATGTATGCAGTGGCCAATATTGACATTGACAGCGAGTGGGGCGACGAGTCAAACTACGATACAGTTGATAAACTGCTTGAACATCAAGTTGATTGGGATAATGACAACCCGGCAGCCAACACCCAGATGTTCGGCTACTTCTCTAATGACGATCGTGCCGTGGGACTTCGCTCGACCGAACTCGTACTGGTCAACTCGGCCCATCTGAAACTGCGTGCGTGGATAAAGCGTATTGCCTCTAAAGTAACTATCGCTTTCGACACCCGTCAGCTTAACGATAACGTTTATATCTACATTAAATCGGCTGCTATCAGACATATAGCCAAACATGCCTATGTCGGACGTGATAATACGCCCCAAAAGTCTGACGAGTTGTATGATGTCGGCGAGACATTCTATTTTGGTAATGCCGATGCTACTCATACCGATGCCAAGGCCAATTATCGCAATTGGCGTCAGCTTGTCAACGGTGACTCTATCTGGGGCTACAACTCTGAGAAGACAGGGCGCTTCAGTGATGGTGACTTTAAAAAACGCATGGAGCATGAGCACGGCGAGAAAGTCAGTGCATTATACTTCTATGAGAACATGCAAGGTAAAGGCAAGTCAAAGCTGCAGGACGCCGATTTTGATTGTGAGATAGACTTTCCCGACCCCGACCCTGATACTCCAGGCACGGGTTGGAAAGATGAGAAGCCGTTCGGAACCTATATGGAGGTCGAGGGTTACTATATATGTAATGACTCAGTTCGTCCGGGACGTGGCCCCATTAAGTATCGTTTCATGATGGGTAAAGATGTTGAGACCGATTACAACGCCGAGCGCAACCGCCACTACAAACTTACTCTCCAGTTCAAAGGCTATGCCAATGACATCGACTGGCACATTGATTATGCCGAGGAGGCTAAGCCCGGTTCGGTAGCTCCCGATACGGCTTATGTGTCATATCTCTATAATCAGCGTCACACAATGGCCGTTCGTTCGACTCCACGTCCGGGCTACCGCCTGGAAAAAGTTGCCGCCACTATCCTTCAGAACGAGTGGCGCCCTGATCAAGTCTCTGACAATGAACTCGATGCTAACGGTTATGACTACTATAATAAGAGGGCTTGGAATATGCAGATGGGTACTGTTGCTGAACCGGGTACCAAGTATTATGCCAATCCACGGTATGATACCCAAGCCAATGACCCCGACCGCAAAATCAACCATCCTAACTGTGAGTTTGGCTGGCTGTCACTTCGCGAGGTATCAAAGGTAATGGTCGATCTCAATGAGAATGATAATGGTTTATCAAGAGATCAGTGTCTTAAAAATTTGGTCAGCTTGGCTCGCTATAACTACTTTGATGCTGTGGAGGGCGATACATACGGCTCGAAAGGTTATAGAGAATATGTTGATATCCCTACTGAAGACACCCCTGTCGAGGGCCAAATGTCAACGAAGCCTGCTCAAGAGATTGAATTGGATGGCTATTATAATGTTCACTTGTCAATTAATAAAAGGAACGGTGAAAAAAATTATATTATCAACGTCCCCCTTTATACACGTGCCAAGTCGATAGGTTGGCGTTGGGCAGTGTACACAGGTGCAAATCCATATTATGAGCATGAGCGTCACGCATACGTGCGCACGGTAATGTACTTTGTCGATGATAAGGGCAACCGTTATCAGGACACCTGTTACACCAACGTGCAGCAGTCGGAGCGTATTGATAATCCACGAGGCATTTTCCGAGATTACAACAATCTCGCGCCATTTAAAGCCGAACTTAAAGCGTCGTTGTTAAAAAATGAGGGCACGCGTGAGTTTAAGTCGATAAAGTCTCGTGGAGCTTGGTCTGCCGAGATTGAGCGAGATCCCTATGGACTTGTGCGCCTTTCAAAAGGCGCTGAAATCGTTACGGGAGAAGGCGGCAAAATCGAAGGACGCACCGGAACTGATGTTAGCTTCACCTATACGCCTAATCGTGTTGTAGGTCAGAGTGATGCCATTGGAGCTATTATCACCGTGCGCTACCACGACAACCAGTGCATTCATAAGATTGTAGTGCGTCAGGGATATGGCCCGGTGCAGTTACATGCCGGTGGTTTGGAATGGTCGTCGCTGAACGTTTTTGATGCCGAAAATCTTGTCTCATCACCCTTGTCGGTAGGTAGTTTCTTCAAATACAACGATAATCTGAACTATGCGATTGCTGAGTCAAACAATACGAGAACCAATTTCGGACTACATCAGAATCCCGGTGACAACACAAGTTATACCTTAAGACTGCCCGGAGGAAAAACCTCGACAAATACAAAATGGGCTAATATTCCTTATAAAGGCAAGGATAGCAAAGGCTTCGGAGAATTCAAGATGTCCAACGGCAATACCTATCGCCTGCCCGATAAATCGGAAGTTTATAATGAATTGCTGCGCGAGGGTTCTGATATTCAGTTTGCGTTTGGTATAGCCTACGGAGACGGCGCGACATCTACTTCTGAAACGTCTGATGCGTATAGCTACTCTGATCCGGGTAATAACGGAGTGCGCGACGGTAAGGGCGTGAGATGTGCTATTGCCTACTGTCTCACCCACGGCGATAACATTCTTTTCCCCTTTGGTGCATCGGGTCATGGTCGTCGTGTTACCAGAGAATGGTATGCGACAAGTTCAGGAGGTATGAATGCCAGACGAGCAAATGGTTTGTTAAGATATGGCGACGTGGGAGCTCGCTTGGGTGGCGGTAATTCGGCAACGGCCAAAGGCCCGTCAGGAAACGTATACACTACTGCCGCCAATGATTATCGTCCTATGGCTTACCGTCTGCCCGAACAATTTGGTGCTCTCTATTGGTGTGGCCCTGAGGATCCTGATTATCTGTCTCTCGAGTTCAACTCGGCCAACTATCAGGTGAACCAGTTCCCCACTGGTAACCTCAACTTTGACCAAACTGATATGGGTGGATGTGATGCCTTGCTTCTCCGTCCCGTCAGAGTCAAGTAGAGTTTCAAATCAAAAAATAAACCCATTAACTAACAAAGCCGAGTTGTGAGACTCGGCTTTGTTAGTTAATTTTTGAGGTTCGTTGTGTTAGCGTTTGAGAACGCTGAGGGCGGCTTTGTAGTCGGGCTCGTGGGTGATGTCGTCGACGAGCTCACGGTAGATGATTTTGCCGTTTTCGTCGATGATGATGACCGCGCGGGCCAACAGGCCTTTGAGCGGGCCGTCGACGAGCTCGACGCCATAGTTGCGCACGAAGTCACCGCGTCTGAATGCTGACGCTGGGGTGACGTTCTCGATACCGTTGGCTGTGCAGAATCGGCCGGCGGCGAAGGGCAGGTCCATAGACACGGCGAGCACGACGGTGTTGTCGAGCTTGGCGGCCTCGGTGTTGAAGTGGCGTACTGACATGGCGCACACCTCGGTGTCGATGCTGGGGAAGATGTTGAGCACGACGCGTTTGCCGCGCAGTGACTCGTTGGTTACGTCCTCGAGCTTGGGGGTCACGAGGCTGAAGGCGGGTGCGGTCTCACCCACTGAGGGCAGAATGCCCGATGTGTGGCAGGGCACGCCGTTGAAATATACAGTTTCCATAGTGTGTGTAGTTGTTTTTTTGAGTTTAGTTACCATTAAAACAACCGTGTGCCCCTAATGGTTTAGTGCATTGGGTAGACTGTCTGGATAATGGTGTCGGTGAGCGTGTTGCTGTGACCGAGGGTGACGTCGGTGACGGTGCCGCGGCTGTCGACATAGAGCAGGGTGGGGCAGGCGGTGACGCCACAGTCGCGTGCGAGGGCCCGTGCGCTGGTCAGTATGGTCTCGCCTCGGCGGGGCTTGCCGGCTATCTCCGATGCCTGTTCGGCATCGCTGGTGACGAAGGCTATGATGACATCAAAGGCTGTGGGCGACGTGGCGGCAGCGCTGCGCACGGCTTCGATTGCGGCCGGCGTGTTGGCTACGGTGGCATCGACGATGGCGATGACAAGCGGTGTGCCGGGGCGGTCGCCGCGGTTGTATGAGTATCGCTCGCCACCGAGGGCGGGGGCGCTGAATGTGGGCAGTTGGGTGCCGGGCAGGTTCTCGACGCGGAAGTTGCTCTCTCGGTACTTCTCGAACACTTCGGGGTAGCGTGTCATGAGGTCTTCTTCGGTCGCTATCGGGAATGTTTCGGTGCTGTTGTCGGTGTAGCTGATTGTGACCGTCTGCTCGCTTATGGAGCCGGGGTTGTTTTCGAGTTCGATGGCGAGTGGCATCAGTGTGGCGGGATTGAATATGTAGGTGGCCTCCTTGCTCACATAGTCGTGGTATAGCTGCCGGCCCGACAGTACGGCTACGTGACGTCCGTTGTAGAGAGTGTCGGGTGTCCATGTGTACACGAAGTTGGTGTCGGCTACGAGGCGGTTGAGTTCGCGGCCCAGAAACTGGGGCAGTACGTCGGTGAACTGGGCGTTGCACTGTACGCCGCCGTTGGCGATGATGAACGGAATGGAATCCCACGACATGTGGTATTCCTGAAGTCTGTTGTCGCGGTAGCGGTAGTGTGAGCCGTCAAGGTAGGCCGAGAAACCGCTCGATGTGATATCGGCGTCGTCGCTCGGCCTCATGTCCCACTCTATAAGGTATCGGCACGGCGCGAGGACGTCACCGGGCGACACGGTCGAGCGCAGGTCGATGTTATAGACCACCGGATCTTCGGCCTGGGGCAACAGCACGCTGTAGGTGACGTTGCCGTGATAGTCGGTGAGCGAGCTGATGTGGTCTATGTATTGTGATGCAGGGACAGCGGCCTCGGCGCTCATGGCAGCCGCGCCTATGGTCAGCGATAGCAGTAGAGATTTCATGTGTGTGATGAATTTGTATATTATATATAATAGAACACGCGAGGTGTTAATAAAGTTCAAAAATGCTGTCGGCGACTATCATTGGGTTGGGGTGGGTACAAAATAAGTGGGTTGTCTCACGACAACCCACTTACATAAACCTTTATCTTAATCTAATACTATGAAAAACACACATGCAAAGGAAGTCATTTTTTTGGAACTATGCAACCAAACAGGGGATTAAAATTCTAATTTAACATAAATTTATCAAAAATATATCCTTTTCGACTAATTAGTGGTCGTGATGGTAGTTACGTGTTTTGACTCAGAGGCAGGTCGATGCGAAATGTGGTGCCCCGGCCCGGCTCAGAATCCTTGACATAGATGCTTCCGCGGTGGTATTGGTCGATGATGCGCTTGGCCAGTGTGAGCCCCAGACCCCAGCCGCGTGTCTTGGTGGTGTAGCCGGGGTTGAAGATGGTCTTGAAGTTCTTGCGCGAGATGCCTTTGCCGGTGTCGGCGACTGTTACGTAGCCTTTGTTGCCCTCGGTGCCAACGGTGACGGTAATCGAGCCGGTGCCTTCCATGGCGTCGACAGCGTTCTTGATGAGGTTCTCCATCACCCACTCGAAGAGCGGTGCCGACATGTTGACGGGCACCGGGCTGGCCGACGGCTCGAGGGTGAACTTGATGCGGCGTGATATGCGCGTCGACATGTACACGCCGGCGTGCATCACGACGGCATTGAGGTCGTCGGGCTCCATCTGGGGGCGCGAGCCAATCTTGGAGAAACGCGATGCGATTGTGCTGAGTCGGTTGACGTCCTTGTTCATCTCGGCCACTGTCTCGGCGTCGACACCGAGCGACTCGAGCAGTTCCATCCACGCCATGAGCGACGATATGGGTGTGCCGAGCTGGTGGGCTGTCTCCTTTGACAGGCCGACCCACACCTTGTTCTGCTCGGCGCGTTTGGTCGACGTGAGGGCATAGTACACTACTCCGATGAACGCAAGCATCACCAGCAGCTGTATGTAAGGATAGAAGCCGAGACGTTTAAGCAGTTTCGAGTCGTCATAGTACAGGTACTGGCTGTTGTCGGGCGATATGACTATCTGTATGATGTTGTGACCCTGTTGCAGGGCGTGTAACTTATCGCGCAGATAGGCCATGTTGGCGTCAGACAGTGGCGCGAGCGAGTCAACAGGTTCGGGCAGATCAAAGTTGCGCTGGTCGATGATGTTGCCGGCGGCATCGGTGAGCAACACGGGTATGGTGTGGTTGCCGGCGAGAATGCTGAGCAGAAATTCGAGGTCGTCGGCATCGGGCATCGAGACGTCGGTGTCATCGTCGGCAAAACTGGTGACGCGCGCAATCTGACGCGTGGCTCCGGCCCACACTTCCATGCGTTCGCGCTCCTGGACGGTGAGGTCGTTGACGAGTCTGTTCGACACGTAGAGGAAGAACCCCACCATCACAACGGCGACGGTGAGTATTATCCATGTTCCGTAACGTCTGAGTTCGTAGATGTTCATAGTCGGTCTTGATCTTCGGCAATGAAACGTGCCACCGAGTCGGCGCTGTTTGGGCCTATAACTACGTCGGCGGCCTCCTTGACCTCGGGGAAGGCATTGTCAACGGCAACCGACAGGTCGGCAACTTCCATCATGGACAGGTCGTTGAGGTTGTCGCCGAACACGACAATACGCTCGGCGCCCACTTGACGTGCAAGGCGTCTGACGGCATTGGCCTTGCTCACCTCGGGAGCGAACACCTCAAGCAGCGCGCGTTGTGGCGACAGTATGTCAGGATAGCATGANACNGAGCAGTCGCCACGATCTCTGAGCCGTGCTGCCAGTGCCTCGATGCGGTCGGTGTCGCCGATGCTGAACATCAGTATCGTGCGATCCCACTCGTCGGGTGCCGGACGTGAGCCGATGTGAAACTTCTTGAGCTCGAGNCGGCGGCGTGGCTGGTAGAAGTCGTCCTCNCCGGGTGACATAGCGTAGCCGTGGTACACGTCGAGGTGTGATTTGTTGGCGACTGTGTATATGAACGGGTCAATACCGGCCTCNTCGAACATGCGGCAGATGTCGAGTGNGACGCCNGGNGCAGGCAACTGTTCGTTGACAAGGCTGCGGGTCTCGCGGTCCCACATGGCGGCGCCGGTCATCACGATGGCGGGNCAGCGCGTGTATGTGTTAGCCAACAGTGGGTCGACAGTGGCGGGAGTGCGTGCGGTCGCGACAGTGATGAGCACCCCGTNCCGNGACAGTTCGCTGATGATGGCGGCCGTCNCGGGGCTGACGAGGCTGTTGTTGTCGAGCAGNGTCCCGTCCATGTCGCTGACATATAGTGTTCTTTTCGTCATTTTCAGTAGTTCGTTTTCTCTACAAAGATATTAAATTTTAACTGAATTAAGGCGATTGTGGAGGAGGTTGNTGAACTGGTAGTTTTTCAGNCCCCAGCGNGGCTTGATGAGCATGTCGGAGGGTGCTGACGAGGTGAANCGTTCGATGGCGATGTGGGGTGGAATAAGACGNACGATGTCGCAGCATAGGTCAATGTATTCGTCGACGGTGAATGTGTCAATCGNGTCGGCCTCGAGTGCCATTCGGGTGCCNCGAAGTACCTGTAATTGGTGAAGTTTGACGACGTCGACGGGCAGNGACGTGACACGGCGCACTGTCTCAAGCATCATTTCGCGTGTCTCGCCCGGTAGTCCCATGATAAGGTGCAANCCTACGTGCAGNCCGGCATCGGCGGCNCGATTTACGGCATCGANAGTGTCGGCCCACGTGTGGCATCGGTTGACGCGCTCAAGGGTGGCGTCGTGGCTGCTCTCGGCGCCAAACTCAATCATGACATACCGGGTCNGNGCGAGTTGGCCGAGNTGTGTGAGCAGTTCGTCGGGCAACATGTCNGGGCGCGTACCGATGATNAGTCCTACCACACCGTCGACCGACAGNGCCTCGCGGTATTGTTTCATCAACTCGTCAGGGTTGCCGTAGGTGTTGGTGTAGCTTTGGAAGTAGGCCAGATAGCGCATGTCGGGATACTTGCGGGCAAAGAAACGCTTGCCGGCCTCGAGCTGAGATGTGACCGACTCGCCCGCGGCTCCGATTGCCGGGCTGAATGATGCGTTATTGCAATAGGTACAGCCGCCCCGGCCCTTGGTGCCGTCGCGGTTGGGGCAGCCCGAGCCGGTGTTGATGGTGAGTTTCTGCACTTTACCGTCAAAATGGCGGCTCAGGTAGGTGGCGTAGTCAGTGTAGGCCTGTGTGCTCATAGGCGTGTCGAGCGGTTCATGAGCATGGCGTCGAGCAGGGTCATGGCGGCCATAGCCTCGACGACGGGCACAGCACGAGGCACGACGCACGGGTCGTGACGACCACGGGCTTTGAGTGTGACGCGTTGGCCGTTCTCGGTGACGGTGTCGACCGGGCGAAGCAGTGTGGCCACAGGTTTGAACGCTACGTTAAACCAGATGTCGGCACCGTTGGATATGCCGCCCTGTATNCCNCCCGAGTGGTTGGCCGNGGTCGTGATNTCNCCGTCAGCACCGACCGTGAACNGGTCGATGACCTGTGAGCCTCTCATGCGTGAGCCNTCAAAGCCCATNCCCAGCTCAAANCCTTTGGCAGCGTTGATTGAGAGCATGGCGCCGGCGAGCATGGCGTTGAGNCGGTCGGCGACAGGTTCGCCGAGTCCGGCCGGTGCGCCTTTTATTACGCAAGTGACNATGCCTCCGACTGTGTCACCCTCGGCTTTGACCTGCCTGATGAGTTCAATNATGGCTTCNGCTGTGGCGGGGTCGGGACAGCGTACGGCGTTGGTCTCGGCGAGCGTCAGGTCAAGGTCGGTGTATGNCTTGGCGAGAGCTATATCACCCACGCGTGATGTGTAGGCGGTGACAGTNATACCGTAGTGGCTCAGNACCTGTCGGGCAACGGCGCCTCCGACCACNCGTGTCGCTGTCTCGCGGGCCGACGACCGGCCGCCGCCGCGATGGTCGCGCACGCCATACTTGGCTGTGTAGGTGAAGTCGGCATGTGACGGGCGCAGAACGCCGCGCATGTTGTNATAGTCGGCCGAGTGCTGGTCGCTGTTGGGTATAGTGAAGCCTATGGGGGTGCCGGTGGTGACGCCCTCGAATATGCCCGAAAGGAATGTGACNGTGTCGCTCTCGCGGCGCCCGGTGACAATGTCGCTTTGGCCGGGACGGCGGCGGTCGAGTTCATGCTGTATGGCCTCGAGGTCGAGCTTCAGTCCGGCCGGAACACCNTCGATTATGCCGCCTATTGCCGGGCCGTGNGACTCGCCAAAGGTNGTGAGCCGGTATATTTTTCCGAAAGTGTTACTCATGGCTGTCGTCAGTGTCGTTAGCAGGTGTGGCTATGTCGGCAACTTCGGCACCGACATATTCAATAAGCGCCTTTGGAGCTATTTTGAGTTGCAGGCCACGCTGGCCGGCGCTGACATAGATGGTATCGAAGTCGAGCGCTGTCGAGTGGAAGTAGGTCGGGAACGGTTTGCGCATGCCTATAGGTGAGCAGCCTCCGCGTATATAGCCCGTCAGAGGCAGCAGTTCTTTCATCGGAATCATCTCGATTTTCTTGTGTCCCGAAGCTCGTGCGGCCTTCTTCAAGTCAATCTCGGTGTTGCCCGGCACGACGCACACGAGGTATTGGCGATTGTCGGCCTGGAGCACAAGTGTCTTGAACACACAGTTGATATCCTCGCCGAGCGTGTCGGCGATGTGTTGTGCCGCCAGGTTGTTCTCGTCGACCGGGTAGGGTACAAGTTCGTAGGCGATACGGGCCTTGTCGAGCAGTCGTGCGACGTTGGTCTTGGCTATACTTTTTTCTGCTTTTGCCATGTGTAGTGTTGAGATTTGTTGCTGCGGGCCGCCAGGCGGTATCGCAGGTTGTGGAGTGGTAGAATGAGTAAAAGCGGAATGACGCTGAACGTGCCGGTGGGATAGCGCAGAGTGACACTTGATTTGTGCCATGTGCGTGCAAGTATGATCCACTGAGCGAGCAGTAGCAGGAGTGTGCCGGCAGCGACCGTGAGATTAGGCCATGCCAGCCATGTTGCCGCGATGCCGATGGCTATTGACAGCCACAGCACCAGGGGTAGAGTGTCCATGACCGGGTGGCACGGTAGTGAGCGCCCGGTGAAGTTGTGGCTTATCTTGAGCTCGCGGTACAGGCGTCGGGCATGGGAGGTGGTGATGTCGACCTGTGACTCGGCCGAAAGCTCGACGCGGGTGTTGACGGGAGTGGTTATTTTGTTGACAAAGAGGTCATCGTCGCCGGCCTTCAGATTGAGCGTTCCTGCAAAACCGTCTTTGGCAAAGAATGTTGCCGTGGGGTAGCCTATGTTATAGCCTGTACCTCGGTAGGGCCTGTGCATCTCGGCGGCGGCAATCCAGGTGATGGCCGTGTTGGCGGCATCAAGCGTCATGAGAGGCGACAGGCTTTGTGTGTCGACGTCGGGGGTGATGACGGCGTTACCGAGTGTCACCTTGTCGGTGTCACGGCACATGGCTTCAAGCCAACCCGACGAGCCGAGCCGACACTCGGCGTTGAGCAGCAGCACGTAGGGGTAACGGGCCGCTTTGAGACCGAGAGTGATAGCGAGTTTCTTGCGCGACAGGTTGTGGGCCTGTTCGGGTACGAAAGTCATGCGCAGGTTGGCGTGCTTGAGCGACAGTCGTGTCACTACATCGCTGCATTCATAGCCTCCGCTATCATTGACCACGATAATCTCGTAAGGGGCCTGGTAGGTCTGGGCGAGCAGGTCGCCGAGCAGGGCCTCAAGGCGTGTGGAATTGTCGCGTGCATATACAACAATGGTTACAGGCTTGACGGCATTGTCGGGTGTCCCGACATACGGACGGGCGCTGCACTTGGCCGGACAGGCGACACGTCTCCTGACGAGGGTGGCAATATAGAGTGTCAGCAACAATAGTGTGCCCGACAGTATAATCGTCTGAATCGAAAAAACGAAATTGAAATTCATATTGTTGGCAAAAATTGTAAACACAAAGGTAGCGATTTTTTTGCCCTGTACATTATTATATATGTAAAAAAATGGAGCGGGTGCCCGACCATGAGGTCAGACACCCGCTGTAGTGTTAGTGGTTGGATTGACTCAGGTATTAAGCCTGGGGCATTTTGGTCTTTTTGCCCCAGCCGTAAGCTGCGTCAGCGCCGAGCTCCTGCTCGATGCGGAGGAGCTGGTTGTACTTAGCCATACGGTCAGAACGGCTTGCTGAACCGGTCTTGATCTGGCCGGCGTTGGTAGCAACGGCGATGTCGGCGATAGTAGCGTCCTCGGTCTCACCCGAACGGTGTGAGATAACGGCGGTGTAGCCGTTGCGCTGAGCGAGCTCGACAGCGCGGAGGGTCTCGGTGAGTGAACCGATCTGGTTAACCTTAACGAGGATAGAGTTTGCACAGCCCTCTTCGATACCGCGCTTGAGGTACTTGACGTTGGTTACGAACAAGTCGTCACCAACGAGCTGGCAACGGTTGCCGATCATGTCGGTGAGGATCTTCCAGCCTTCCCAGTCGTTCTCGGCCATACCGTCCTCGATTGAGTCGATGGGGTATTTCTCTACGAGGCCTTTGAGGAACTCAGCCTGCTCTTTAGACGAGAGCTTGGGAGCGTCAGCACCCTGTTTCCAGGTGTAGTCGTAAACGCCGTCCTTGAAGAACTCGCTTGATGCGCAGTCAAGACCGATGGTAACGTCCTTGCCGGGAACGTAGCCGGCGAGCTCGATAGCCTTGATGATAACCTGGAGAGCGTCCTCGGTACCGTCAAGGTTGGGAGCGAAGCCACCCTCGTCACCTACAGCGGTCGAGAGGTTGCGCTCTTTGAGCACTTTCTTCAGGTTGTGGAATACCTCTGTGCCCATGCGGATACCCTCGCTGAAGGTGTTAGCGCCGATGGGACGAATCATGAACTCCTGGAAGCAGATGGGAGCGTCTGAGTGAGCACCACCGTTGATGATGTTCATCATGGGAACGGGAAGAGCGTATGAGTTGCAACCGCCGATGTACTTGTAGAGGGGCATGTCGAGNTAGTCGGCAGCAGCCTTGGCAACAGCGAGTGATACACCGAGAATGGCGTTAGCACCGAGGTTGCTCTTGGTGTCGGTACCGTCGAGTGCGAGCATCTTCTCGTCGATGGCGATCTGGTCGAGAGCGCTCATGCCTACGAGAGCGTCGGCGATGGGGCCGTTAACGTTGGCAACAGCTTTGAGTACGCCTTTGCCCATGTAGCGAGACTTGTCGCCGTCACGAAGCTCAAGAGCCTCGTTTACACCGGTCGAAGCACCAGAGGGAACTGATGCGCGGCCACGTGCACCTGACTCAAGGATTACATCAACTTCAACTGTGGGGTTNCCACGTGAATCAAGAACTTCACGTCCAATGATTTTTTCGATCTTCATGATTGTTTGTTTTGTTTAATTAAAAACTTATAAAAGTAGTTGTTATTCAGTCTGATATGTCATCGTCGNCCATGTCGGCCGCTTTAACGGTGCAAATATACAAAAAATCAACGAAACAATGCAGAATTGATTCTTGAAAAATGGTACTTGTCGCGACGATAATTTCAGCGGGTGAGCTTNANCGCCACAGTCGGGGTGCCGTNGNCCGNTATTACCTGCAGCAGATACTCGCCGCGGGGNAGNNNGTCNGTANCNACCTGCGCGCCGGCTGGNNACAACTTNATGTCGNCCTCATAGTACATGCGNCCTATCACGTCGGTAATCACCACCTTGGCCTCCAGGTCGTCNGCCGAGCTCACGGTCACGCCGTCCGTGCCCACATTAATCTTTATGTCGGTCGTCGAGCTGTCTATGTCGGGGNCANACGTGCCGTTGTCATGGCCGCCTTGACGCATGTTGCTCAACGACTTGCTTGCNCGCTTGGTCTCGATGCTCGGNGTGTAGCTCAATACCCATGCCGAGCTGTCACAGGCCACCACGCGTCCGTNGGCCATCTGCCGNTCGACACGCTTCAACGCTCTCGGGAACGGCTCGCCGTCGCCCATCACNCGGTAGCTNTCNATCACNGTCGTCATTGTCAGCGAGTCGGGCACNGAGCCGATNGNCGTCAGGCTGTCACCNGTCATCGTCCANCGCATCGTCACCANGTCGTGATGCAGCCACGCGCCGTCTATGGTGTCNCCCCCGGTNACGATTNCCGTTCCGCGGGNGGGNNNNTCNANCACNGCCAANCCTTCGCCGGCAATGTAGCCCGACTGGTACACGCGGCCCTTNATTGAGAACGCCGATGNNCNGCCGCCGNCACCNANCTGCCTGANGACGCCTGGCGAGAACAANGCCCTGTANGCGCGGGTCTCGGCNCACGTNTGCATCACCGAGTCACCACGGCTCGTGAAGTCAAACCGCTTNTCGGGCGACCATACGCGCACCGTGTCGCCCTCGTCGACCCTGTAGTCAAACTCGGCNCCNACNGGCTCACACTCCGTCAGNTTCCACACNCGNCCCGACAGCTCCACGTCNGCCACNGGCTGCACACTNTACATCGTCCTCGCCGCCGCNCCCGTCCATGCCGCCGNNNCNNNCANNAATCCTAACCAAATATGCTTCATAATATATTATTTATTCGTTCAAACATTTAGTTTCACGGGTTTACAATTATGATATACAATAAAATCACTCATTAAGATTAAAATTATATTCTATCAGTATATTTATATTGTATCATCGCGTACCATTATCCCGTAAACCATAAATCCTTATCGGGATGAATATAAAACTTGCCCTTATAATATACAAAATATATGTACACATAGCCTAAATACTCTTCAATGCCTAGATCTGATGCAATCCTTTCAATCTTANTCTTATTGATTGGTGTAATGATATCTTCATTTACAAAATAATAGCTATTTCCTTTATATTCGGCATAATACTTACTAAATGGTGGAGGCTTTACACAAGAGTATGTTATGCATACTGTTGTCTTAGAATCATTCAGGACTTCTTTATTAAACTCGTCAGTAATAAACTTCTCATTGATTTTTTCAGGTTCGGTGTAATAATTTTCGTTAATAGTTATTCTACAAAATTTCCAATTTCTACTACGATCCCATTTGCAAAACCAATCGTCGCCATATTCACCTGTAATCAAATTATATATCGAATCATTCCACGCATCATTTATGGCAGCAATTATCTTATCCATAAATATTGAATCTTTTACGATGGCATATGTGTACATGAGAGTAACACTGTCTTTACTGTTATCAGTTTTTTTCACATCAGTTCCACTGATATTATCTTCATAGAATCGCGGTTTCTGACCTTGACAAAATATAAATGCAAGTGAGATAAATACCGATGTAATAAGTTTATACATGATTATTTCTTAGAATTTTGTTTAAAGACATATTTGGTAGGATCATATAAAATATAACTATCAGTGGTTGATACATATATTTTGAATCTTATTGAGTTACTATGATTATATTTTCCCAAAATTCCTAAGTGACAATCTATATCAGAGCTCGAAGGAGTGGCATTCTCTATATGAGAGTGGGTAAATTCTCTGACGACATACCCTTTTTTCAGTTGGCTATGAAACAATGCAGGGCCACCAGGTTCAGATCTATACTGTTTGGCGGATGTGATATAGTTTGTGCCCTTTCCTAATGCCCCGGTTCTGATTAACCCGATTTCATTACCTGACTTAGCAGTAACGCCTTTTGATAATAGTTCAAATAGCTTGGTACCATTGTAGTCGCTATTACCTTTAGAATCTTCCTTCACTTTAAAAATGTCATATTCACCCGACATATTGCCGTTATTAGCGGACTTTATATTAGAATAGCTACCAGTACTATGTTCTAATGTACCATATTCAAATTGAACGGACAATTCAGTCTCATTACCGTCTTCGTCGGTTGTCATAACAGGATTACCTTCACTATCCACGATAACAACTTTATCAATGTTCTCGTCCTTATTTACATAAACCAACTCACCATTTTCGTTCATATGCCACACATCTTTACCAGTTGGGTCGATATTGGCGATAGGGTTTGCGGCGCAATATAGGTAGGGGTTGAGCCAGGAGTAGTCGCGTGCGTTTACGTCGGTTTGGTTCATGAGGTTGATGGCAGAGAATTGCAGGCGTGCATCGAAGTCATAGAAGTTGAGGCCGTTGCGGGTCTCGAGCTCTTTGCCGCTGTATTTGTAGCGGTTAACTTCTGCGCCTGTCGAGGTCGTCATCGGCATGCCGTAGGGGTAATAGGTATAGGTTGGACGCATGGCTGGAGAGTGTGGGTGGTTAATGATGGCTTTCAGGGTGCTAATATAGGACAATATTTTGATATTTTGTTTGGAAACTGTGAAATTTACATATAAAATAGAGCCTTGGGGGATAATTCAGTGTATTTTTAGAATGAAAAGAGGCCGCGCTGTAAAAACGGCGCGGCCTCCAGTATGACTATAAATAAAGTTAGAGCTGGCTGTCGGGATTGATGTTGTCCTTCTCGATGTCTTTGAAGTAGCGGTAGGTGTCAACTTTGAGCTCGCCACAAGCAGCCTCGTCGGCGATGATTATTGCCTTGGGGTGCATCTGCAGGGCGCTGATGGTCCACATCTGGCTGATGCCGCCTTCGACACCGTGCTTGAGGGCGCGTGCCTTGTTGTGTCCGTTGACGATGAGCATGACGCTGCGGGCGGCCATGACGGTGCCGACGCCTACGGTGAGTGCGGTCTTGGGAACGAGGTCAACGTTGTTCTCGAAGAAGCGCGAGTTGGCGATGATGGTGTCGGTGGTGAGGGTCTTCATGCGGGTCTTGCTGGTGAGCGATGATCCGGGCTCGTTGAAGGCGATGTGTCCGTCGGGGCCTACGCCGCCCATGAACAGGTCGATACCGCCGTAAGAGGCTATTTTCTCTTCATAGCGACGACACTCTTCCTCGGGGTCGGCGGCGTTGCCGTTGAGTATGTTGACGTTCTCGGGTTTGATGTCGATGTGGTTGAAGAAGTTTGTCCACATGAATGTATAGTAGCTCTGCTCGTGATCGCGGGGCAGGTTGCAGTACTCGTCCATGTTGAATGTAACGACGTTCTTGAACGATACCTTGCCGGCCTTGTTGAGCTCGATGAGGGCGCGGTACATGCCCAGGGGTGAGCTGCCGGTGGGGCAACCGAGCACGAAGGGATGTTCGGGAGTGGGGTTGGCTGCATTGATGCGGGCTGCTACATAGTTTGCGGCCCAGCGTGATACTTCGTTGTAATCTGGTTCGATGATAAGTCTCATGAGTTGTATTGTTTGATAATAAGTATGTCGTTTAATTGCTACAAAGATAATGAAAAATGGGAGGATATTAAATTTATCTCCTCAAAAATTGCTATTTTTGTGGTGCAATGAAAATAGGAAATATAGACTTGGGAGAGCGGCCTGTGTTGCTGGCTCCGATGGAAGATGTTACCGACGCTTCGTTCAGGCTGATATGCCGTGAACAGGGTGCCGACATGGTGTACACCGAGTTTGTCTCGGCCGACGCCCTGATACGAAACATACAATCAACTACCCGCAAGCTGCACATAAACGAGGGCGAGCGTCCTGCTGTAATTCAGATTTATGGTCGTGAAATAGAGCCTATGGTCGAGGCGGCGCGCATAGCAGAGGCGGCTGCACCGGATATTATAGACATTAACTTCGGTTGCCCGGTCAAGAAGGTGGCCGGCAAGGGTGCCGGTGCCGGTATGTTGCGCGACGTGCCGCGTATGCTTGCTATAACGCGTGCGGTGGTCGATGCCGTGAAAGTGCCGGTGACGGTGAAAACGCGCCTTGGCTGGGATCATGAGTCAAAAATAATAGTGGAGCTGGCCGAGCAGTTACAGGACTGTGGCATACAGGCGCTGACGGTGCATGGCCGCACGCGCTCGCAGCTATACACCGGCTCGGCCGACTGGGATATGATCGCGAAGGTTAAAGCTAATCCGCGACTCAACATTCCGATTATCGGTAATGGCGATATTACTACCGGCGAGCAGGTGGTGCGTGCGTTCGAGCAGTCGGGCGTCGATGCCGTCATGGTGGGTCGTGCCTCGATAGGCCAGCCGTGGATTTTTAATGAAATGAAGCAGGTGATGCAGTATGGCGAGGTAGTGAAACCGCTATCGACGAGCGAGAAGTTTGCGCTGCTGAGACGTCAGATCAGCGAGAGCATTGACCGCATTGACGAGTATCGTGGCATACTGCACATAAGACGTCACCTGGCTGCATCGCCACTGTTCAAGGGTATCCCCCATTTCCGTGATACCCGCATTGNGATGTTGCGTGCCAACACGTATGCCGAACTTGANGAGATTTTGACCCGAATTGAGAACATGCTAAATGACAATCATGAATAAANTTATAATTTTATTGGCGATGGCCGTNGCCNCCGTTACCGCGACAGCACAAGACGTACAGCACCATGTGGTCAACGTCGGTGATTTCACACATCTGGTGGTAGACCATAGCATAAATGTAGAGTACAAATCGAGTGCCGATTCGGCCGGACTGGCTGTGTTTGACGCTCGTCCCGAGATGGTCAACACAGTGATGTTCAGTAACAACGGTAAGGGTAAAATGACTGTCAAGGTCGACACCGAGGGTGTGATAGGCTGGGCGTTGCCAACGTTGAAGATATACTCGCGCCACCTTTTNAGCATCGAAAACAAGGGNGACTCNACTGTCAGAGNGCTGAAAGTCAGCACTCCCAATAAGTTCAAGGCATCGCTCGAGGGTAANGGGCGCCTGTCGGTGCGCGACATTGACACCGACGAGGTGCAGGCTAAGATTTTCACCGGCCGAGGCCAGATAGCCGTATCAGGCAAATGTGTCAAAGCCAACCTGTCGTGTACGGGCGTAGGTACAATCCAGGCTGACAAANTGGTAGCAGTTGATGTCGTGGCGACACTTAACGGCCCGTGCAANATAGGCTGCCATGTAGACGGAGAACTGACACTAAAAGGTGTCGGCAATGGCACGTTGTATTATTCGGGTGANCCNAAGCTGATTAAGAACAGGTCGCTCGGAGGCAATCTGCAGCCCATCGACCGTTAAGAACTGAAGAATGAACAGCGGCGTGGACAACGGGTCAGACTTGAAANGGCTGACGGCGCACTCGGTCAAGTGGAATATGATTGACCGCGTGTTGTCGATATTGTTGTACACGCTGATAGGTATCGTNCTGGCACGCGAACTTGACAGCGCCGAGTTTGGTCTCGTGGGNACNGNCCTGATGTTTCAGGCTTTCGCGTCGTTGTTTGTCGACAGTGGCTTCTCNTANGCCNTGATNCAGCGCAAGCAGCCGAGCCGGCTTGACTACTCGACCGTGTTGTGGTTCAATATGGGCGTGGCNGTGACNGTGTATGTCCTGTTGTGGTTCGCGTCGCCGNCGATAGCANGGTGGTATGACGAGCCGATGTTGGTNTGGATAGGACGTATAACGTTCCTGTCGTTNATATTCAATGCGGCTTCGATAGTGCAGACTAACCGTCTGATGAAGCAGAAGAATGTGGCNCCGATAGCGTTGGCCAACACTGTCGGACTCGTTGCCGGAGGCGTCGTCGCTATATGGCTGGCCGTGACGCTGCCGNCNGGNAANAAGGTGTGGGCNGTAGTGTGGCAGACCAATGTGCTCAATCTCGTCAGGTGTCTCGTACTGTGGGTTTACACGCGCTGGTTACCGCTGATGAGCTTTTCGTGGNCGGCGTTGAAGTCATTTTTCAGAGTCGGTGGCAGTATGATGTCGATTTCGCTGCTCAATACCGTGTTCCAGAATATATACACGTTTGTCATAGGNACATTTACAGGNATGGGCAAACTGGGTTACTACACCCAGGCCGACAAGTGGAGCAAGATGGGTGTGGCATCGCTGACCCAGGTGGTGACGTCGTCGTTCCTGCCTACGCTTAGCGATGTGCAAGACGATACCGAGCGCTTTGCCCGTGCCTCAATTAAAATGAACCGGGCCGGCAGTTACATGCTCATAGCATGTATGGGCATGGCTATAGCTGTCGCCGNGCCGCTGTTTCACGCTNTGTTCGGCGAGAAATGGGACCTGGCTGTGCCNTTGTTTCAGATTTTGCTTCTGNGAGGCATTTTCACGTCAATGACGTCNCTATATAANAANTATGTAATAGCATTNGGNCGTCCNCGCATGATAGTATCGATGGAACTGGTGCGTGACATCACGGCAGGTGTNGCACTCNCNGTGTGNGTGCCGTTTATCGACCTCACGCGGGGCGATAACCTTGTGTGGGGTATCGAATTNCTGNTGTGGGGACAACTGTTTGCTGCGTTTGTGGCCTGGGCTGTCACTGTTTGGTATGTCGCACCGATGTGCGGNCGCACACGACGCGCTTTTGTCGCCGACAGCGTGCCTTATGCNGGTATCACCGTTGTCGCGATGGCCGGTATGTGGCTGGCCGGAATGATTGTTACTGACGCATGGGGGCAGNTCGCATTGATGTCATTGACCGGCATAGCACTCTATGTAGGACTAAATGCTGTGGCCGGTTCTCAAGTTCAACGCGACCTGTTTGCCTATCTGATAAAACGCNGATAAATGAAGTTATTTGAGATNTGCAGTCATAATCAATNAGTTAGAAAATTATCCTGTAAATTTTCTCCAAGATCTTGCAATTCAGATGATTCAGAAATTGCTGTCATAACTTTTTTAATTGCCTCATAGTCGTTCTTTGAAAACGCAAACTTTTCATTAAAGTTCGTGTCACAAATGAAAATATATTCACCCATAAGGTCAACAGTTTCCGCACCATTAAGGCTTTTGAATTTGTGATAAACTTCCCATCCATCAAAATTTCCCATTTTCAAATTCGCCTCCGTCTCCAAATANNACTGCCTACTCTTAATCTTAGANAATTGATTTAGTATTCTTTCTCTTGTCTTATCCAAAAGCTGCTGATAGTTATCGCGTTCTTCCTTTGCTCTACGATACTCACCTTTGCTATACTCTGTTGAGTAGCTATTCGGATAGCATATGTCCATAGTCCTTTCAGCTCTCTTAATTTTATTCGCATACTCCTGCGCAGATTGAAAGAGTTTAAGCATATCCAATGCGAGGTCTATAGCNTCCTTGTCTGATGCCAACGAAACAAAAGAGCTATCTACTTTTGTTTGTAATGGTTCATAGCTATCAAAGTGGAATAATACACCTTTCAGATAATTAGAAGCCATTTCTTCTGCTTTTTC
The DNA here is from genome assembly GCA_014802385.1 of Bacteroides sp. Lineage (GTDB taxonomy): Bacteria > Bacteroidota > Bacteroidia > Bacteroidales > Muribaculaceae > JAAVFS01. The sequence continues at coordinate 53,172 of JAAVCJ010000002.1, read as the reverse complement.
TTCTTTAGTTGGACCACATGCCGATAGTGTCAGTAACGATAACACAACTGTGATTAGTGATTTGAATTTTAACATTGTAATGGTATTGGTTACTCTGTAAGCAATTCCAAATTACAGATATTTATAAACTATGAAGCGTGGAACTGCAATGCCACGTTCTAAGTCGGAGGTCGTAGGAAGAACCTTTTTTAAGAGATATGGTAATAGCAGCCCACGCCGTATGCGTGAGAACCACTATGCGCACTCTCTTAAAAAGTCTTGAATTTCCTACGTTCCCGACTTCGAGATGAGCATAACGCTTCTTTTTAATATGTTCTGAATAGAGTTAATCTATTCGATTGCAAAGTTAACTAAAATCATCGATACCATCAAATAGTAATCGTATTCTTAATTGTACGATTACTTGATTATTAGAGTATATGAAATTTGTTCCNTACCGAGNAATATTATAATATAAGGTGTGTAAATAAAATTGGTCCAGTTTAAGGCTATATTCAATAAACTGAACCAATCAATAAAATGAGAATTTATCAGGCCCCAAAAGATATTNGAATAGTGTAATTAGCACAATCTAAATATTCGTTATATAATAACTTATATAACCTAAAATTTAGATTTAGGAGTCTTTGACAGCAAATCGCCGTCGTCGAGCACGATGGTCTGCTCAACGCGCTTGTCNCCGTGGTGGCGTTCCATGTCAATGATGCGTGCACGCTCTACATCGCGGCTATCAACTACAATCTCGTNTTCAACTGTCTTTATGTCTGATTTTCGTGTGTCTTTTTTCATAGTTACAGTGTGTTTTTTCAAGTATAACAAGCCCCGGCGGCACTATGTTCGGTACATGAGTGACACGCCGGGGCGTTAATGGTGGATTAAATATCGGAGGTGTTATTTNCCGATGATTATTTTGGTGACTTTGTCGCCTTGTTTCATGATGCAGGGTGTTCCGGCTGTAGTGGGNCGTTCAATCTGTATTCCCTGAAGGTTGTAGTACACAACGGTTGCATCGTNCNTGTCGGCAGCGATGTTGTCGATGCCGGCGCCTTCNGGAATTTTCAGTGCGAAGTTACGGCCGCTTGANTACCAGNACCCGTCAAAGTAGTCGNGGTCGGCATACCAGATGCCCCATTTGGGGAATGTGAGCACGTTGTCGTCGTCGATTACTCCCAGGTTGACATCGCGTTGCAGGGCTTCCTCGAGAGTGATACCATCTTCTTCGATAAAGCGGGCTACGTCTGATGTCACACGTCCGTCGCCATAACCGAAGTCGGCACCTAAAGCTGAGTTCTCAATCCACACNGCCNGAGGATTCTCGGCGTGAATGTAGATGTAGTGGTCGTGGTTATCTTCACGCTCGATGAAGTTGTACATGTACTCGGCGTATGGGTTGACGAGGCGGAAGAAGCCNGGGGTGTTGACGTTCTCCTGAATTTCGACTTGCAGTGTCTCGGGGTCATATTCGTAGTGTTCGGCAATAATNGCCTCAGTGTACGCGGTTTTACCCAACGATTTCCAGTCGGCATCATTGTCATAGATGCCATAGATGTAGGTTATTTGCGAAGTCTGCACAGCNCCCGAGTCGTCAAGCGAGACAGCTATCAGGGTATTGACACCGTGNGCGGGAGCTTTGACCGAAATGGTGCCGGGAGTGGCTGCCGTGCCGGTGGCGTTGACTTCGGCAACGAGCTCGTCGGTAAGTTCCTTGTGGCCGGCATACACAGCATATCTCATGTCGATGTCGTCGGTTTCGGAGACAAATGTGACAGGAATCAGGTTGTCTGAGCCGCAGTAGGGGTTATTTATTAAGAACGTGTAGTTCTTCTCAATCTCGACACCGGGAAGTTCGAGCTTGAATTCGCCCTCGCGGTTAGTGGCGTGCCAGTTCTGGTTCTCGTCATAGAGGTCGACTGTGGCAAGTGACATTGCCGGAAAGGTGATGACGCCGTCCTTGAGTGTGCCATATCCGGCCGGAGTAGCCTCCCAGCCGCTCTCGGGTACCATGTGGGTGAAGTAGTACATCTCCCAATCGGGGTAAGGTTCAAAGTCCTCCATCCAAACGTGGTCAGGATCCTCGGCATGCAGTACAATGTAAGTTTCCTCGTCGGCTTCCCCCATCCACTGTGCTATGGGTGAGAGGGCTGTGTAGGGGACGAAGCGGTAGAGGCCGGGGGTCTCGGTGTTCTCCTCGACCTTGACATTCCATTTCATACCAATCTCGATGGCACCTTCCGAAACCTCGGCATAGTAAGTAAACAATCCCTCGGTGTAGACACCTGTACCGCGCTCAACCCACTCGGCCGAGGCTGCTGCGGTAGTCATAAGCGCTGTAAGCGCGATAGCAGTTTTTCTAAATATATTCATACAATGTGTGTGAGGTAATTCAAGTCATGTTTTATTTATCGGCTACGGCGCGCAGTGACATGCCCTGTGAGCGACGGTCTTTGTTGACTTTGAATGTGCGCTTACCGTCGACAATGAACATGTACTGGCCATACAGTGTGGGGTAGAGCTCAAGGTTTGCTGAAGCCTTGCCTGCGGTACCTATCCAAAGTCCGCTGTAGGGATTAGCCTCGGCATACTCACAACCGCCCGAAACGTACACGCGGGTACCTGTGGCCGGGAACCACTGTCCGTCCTGGGTTGCACCATGGTTTGTATTGTCCCATGTCATTGAAGCATATTGCAGCCAATCGTAGGGTGTGGCTCCGTCAGCGTCACATACGGGTACTTTCCAGCCGGGAGGACATGGATCGTAGATGCTCTTCTTGAATGATATGCCACCCCAGAGGTCGTCGTCAGACGGCGAAGTCCAATCGCCGGTGAGGGGATCGTTGAGTACGATTTCCTCGTCATACTCGTCCATTTCGCCGGTGTGTATGTAAGTCATTGCGTAGTAGGTTATAGGATTGGCAATCGACAGGTCGACAGTGCCGTGGAACTGAGTCATTGAACCGATTGAGGCAAGTCGGTTGCCCTCGATGTCATAGAGAGTGGCCTCGCCGTCCTTGCCGCCGACATAGTTATAATTCTCGTCGAGCTCGGTGAAGGTGGTCGGTGCAGGGAACGGATCTTTACGACCCCATTGATAGATAAGTCCGTGAGTATCAAATCCGTCGGCCGGGGTGGCGCTCAGTGCTCCGAGGTTGCGGTTCATGAATGTCCAGGTTGTTCCGTTGGCGTTTGCGGGTGTGGTGAATGCGTCGGCCTCTGGGTCGAAGTCGGTGACCCATAGGTGCCAGCTCCACAAAGTCTTACCATCGGCATCGGTGGCGGCTACTACTGCGTTGCCTTCAAGGTCGTCGAGCCATGCTATTGCCTGACAGTCGTCGGCAGCATATTGCAGTTCCTTGACGAGGCCGCGGGTGTCGGCCCACACTAATTTGACGCCGGCTACATTGCCGGTCTTAAGTGTGGTTGAATTTCCTTTGTATTTGGTGCTGAATGTGATGACCGAGCCGGGTGCCGCGATATAGCAGTTGGCTGTCTCGTCGGCCGACAGGTTGATGGCGTCTTCGGGTATGGTGACCGTGGGGCACGTTGTGGGAGTCGGGTCGTTGTTGTCGTCGCTGCACGCCGTGCCAAGCACTACTAACGATGCCAAAGCAACATACGAAATAGATTTGAAAGAAAATTGCATAGGAAACAAATATAATGTAAACTGATAGATTAATTGTCTGCAAATATACCGATATTGTGTCAAAATTCCAAATTACTGTGTTCGTAATTTGTCTTTTGATAAAATAATTGGTCGCCGGCCTATCAATATGTTGGACGTCGTCATGTCATACCTAAAGAACTTTGTACTGCGCCATTATTAGTTTATTGAAAAACTTTTATGGCGCAGTTCGGTATAGTATTCAATCATTTTGATTAACTTTGGGGAAAATTAGAATTTGACCAGTGAATAAGATTGTTGATAAAGAGCATTTTTCGGCCAATGTCGTTAAACTCGTAGTTGAAGCTCCGCTGATAGCGGCTTCGCGCCGTCCCGGCAACTTTGTCATCGTCATTGACAATGAGCATGGCGAGCGTATTCCCTTGACTATTGCTGATGCCGACCCGATTAAAGGCACTATAACGCTTGTTATACAGGCTATAGGAGACTCGACTCGTGCTATATGTGAGATGGAGCCCGGGCAGTATCTGCATGATGTTGTGGGGCCGCTTGGTCGTCCCACTCATATTGAGAACTATGGCACGGTAGTGTGCAGCGGCGGTGGCGTCGGAGTAGCCCCGTTATTGCCTATAATCAAGGCTATGAAGGAAGCCGGGAACCGTGTCATATCGGTACTTGCGGCCCGAACTAAGGATCTTATCATACTCGAGGAGCAGGTCAGAGAGTACAGTGACGAGGTAGTTATCATGACCGACGACGGGTCGTATGGCAATAAAGGTCTGGTAACGCAGGGCGTCGAGTCGATAATTGAGCGCGAGCCTGTCAATCTGGTAGTGACAATAGGCCCGGCCGTGATGATGAAATTTGTTGCACTGACCACCAAGAAGCACAATGTGCCGACAATGTGTTCGCTCAATACAATCATGGTCGACGGCACGGGTATGTGTGGTGCCTGTCGCGTTACGGTCGATGGCCGTATGCGCTTCGTTTGTATCGACGGCCCTGAGTTTGATGCCCACAAAGTCGACTTTGACGAGATGATGTTGCGTCTTAAATCATACAATTAACACTCAATTACACCATGACTATATCTCCACGTGACGCCCAGTGGCGCGAGGATCTGCGCCAGTCACTATCAGCCAAACAACGTACATCTATACCGCGAGCCAAGATGCCCGAACTGCCTGCCGGTTATCGTGTGACATGCAATCACGAGGTAAACCAGGGCTTGTCGACCGAAATGGCCGTCCTCGAGGCGACACGTTGTCTCGATTGTCCCGATCCACAGTGTGTTACCGGCTGTCCGGTGTCAATCAACATTCCGGGATTCATTAAAAATATAGAGCGCCGCAATTTCCCTGATGCGGCTGCTGTACTCAAGAAGACGAGTGCGCTGCCCGCCGTGTGTGGCCGCGTGTGCCCTCAGGAGCGTCAGTGTGAGTCAAAGTGTATATATAATAAGATGAAAAAACAGCCGGTGGCAATCGGTTATCTTGAGCGTTTTGCGGCCGACACCGAGAATATGCGTGACAAGTCGCATGACGAGGTCGCGCCTGTGACACCCAATGGCAAAAAGGTTGCCGTTGCCGGTTCGGGCCCTGCCGGTTTGTCATTTGCCGGAGCAATGGCAAAGCGCGGATATGACGTTACAGTGTTTGAGGCGCTACACGAAATAGGCGGTGTGCTGAAGTATGGCATTCCCGAGTTCCGACTGCCCAATTCGGTTGTCGATATCGAAATCGAAGGACTCGAAAAGCAGGGCGTCAAGATGGTCAAAGACTGCATTATAGGCAAAACGTTGAGTTACGATAAGTTACTTGATATGGGCTTTGACGGCCTGTTTGTAGCTTCGGGTGCCGGTCTGCCGCGCTTCATGGGTATACCCGGCGAGAGCCTTGTTAACATAATGTCGTCTAACGAGTACCTCACGCGCATCAATCTGATGCATGCCGGTACGCCCGGTTATGCTACCCCGGTACCCAGGGTCGACCGTGTGGCTGTGATTGGAGGCGGTAACACGGCGATGGACTCGGTGCGCACAGCTCGACGCATGGGCGCGTCACAGGTAATGCTGGTGTACCGTCGTAGCGAGGAGGAGATGCCCGCTCGACTTGAAGAGGTTAAACATGCCAAGGAGGAGGGTGTTGAATTCAAGACCCTGCACAATCCTATCGAGTATCTCGGTGATGAGAATGGCCGTGTTAGAGCTATGCGCGTGCAACGTATGGAGCTGGGCGAACCCGACGAGTCTGGGCGCCGCTCGCCTGTACCTGTGCCGGGTGCAATCGATGAGATTGAGGTCGACCTGGTCATCGTCAGTGTGGGTGTATCGCCCAACCCGCTTATCCCCAGTGCAATCGACGGACTTGATGTGACCCGACGAGGCACGATCGAGGTCAATGACGATATGCAGTCGTCGATACCGCTCGTCTATGCCGGAGGCGATATTGTGCGTGGCGGTGCAACGGTAATTCTGGCTATGGGTGACGGTCGTCATGCCGCTGAGGCTATGGACCGTATGCTGTCAAATAGATAAAATGCCTCGGACACTTCTCGAGTATGTCGCTGAGGCGGTGAGACCCGGCGAAAGTTTTTTGGTGACACTGAGCGGTGGTGCCGACTCGGTCGCATTGCTCGCGTCGCTTGTCGCCATGGGTCACGAATGTCGCGCGGTGCATTGTAATTACCACTTGCGAGGTGACGAGAGCGACCGCGACGAGCGTCACGCCCGTGACGTCGCCGCCCGCCTTGGTGTGGCTATTGATGTCGTGGATTGTGACGTAGCTGCATATCGTAAGGCTCACCCGGGTGAGTCGGTCGAGATGGCTTGCCGCGCATTGAGATATGATATTTTTGAGCGGCTGTGTGAGCAGTATTCGCTTGACAGCATTGCTGTTGGCCATCACCTTGAGGACAATGTCGAGACGATGTTGCTGAATTTGTTACGAGGTTCGGGAGTCAAAGGATTGGCTGCCATGAGATTGCGTCGTGGACGGTATGTGCGCCCGCTGCTTAACTGCACCAAGGCGATGATTCTTGATTATCTCGCCACTGAAGGCCTCGGTTATGTCACTGACTCGTCAAATTTAACGAACGATTATCGACGCAACGCATTGCGCAATGACATCATTCCGGCCGTTGAGCGTTATTTCCCTGACGCGTTGAGTGGTATGAAGTGTACGCTTGATGCGTTGGCTGATCAGCGCGATTTCATTGCCGACAGTGTCGAACGGCTATCGGCCGAGTATGTCAACAGTGAAGGCATTATTGATTTAAAACGGCTTGTCGTTGAGGTGAAACACCCACGAGCGGTGCTGTTTGAACTGCTCAATGCTCCCGATTACCGTGGTTTTAATTCGGTGACAATTGACAGGATTTTGTCGCGACCCGAAGCTTCGGGTGCGCGTTTTGTGTCGAGTCACGGATTTTCTTACCTGCTCGACCACGGCTACCTGGTGCCTGAACATGAAGATGCCGAGATAGATGATGACCTGACCGTTGAGGTTGGTATCGACGAGTTATCGTCATGGTCTCCTTATATTGAGGCTTCGTATATTAGTCCGGCTGATTTTAGGCCACGTCGTGACAGCTCGACGGCCTATTTCGATGCCGAAGTTTTAGGCCGATTTGGTCGGTTGTGTCTGCGTCGGCCCCGTATAGGTGATCGTATGAGGCCTTTTGGAATGAAAGGTAGCCGACTGCTCAGTGATATCTTTAACGATATGCACGCCAGTCATCGTGAACGCCGAGAGGCATTGGTACTTGAGGCTGACGGCGTGATATTGTGGCTCGTTGGGGTACGCGCCTCAAGTGTAGNGGCCGTGACAGCCGCTACTACAAAAATTCTTCGTCTGAGANTTATTGATTGACAGTGCCNAACTCGACNATCGANCCGGTAGTCGGGTCGAAAATTGCGTATGCCGGAGCTTTCTTGTCNGTGAACGTNTTGGGCTTAAGTCCGTATCGGATACCGTATTGGGCCATCTCGACGCTTGCTGAAGCGAGTGTACGATTNTCAAACTCAACGCTNACATCAACTTTTCCGGGCATATTGTAGATGAACGCGTCGCGNGGAATCTCAATTGTCGCNCCTTTGGCATCAACCGGCATCTCGGGACGGTCGGTGACGTCGAGCGACAGGTAGAGCGGTGCTCCTGACAGGTCGTCCGAGTCAACAAGCCCGGNTGTAGGCGATATGCGTGCTATGACTGTACGTTTTATGTTGTCGTCGACACCGTCNGGAGTGTAGCTGATGGTGGCTACGTCGGTGCTGGTTTGCACAGTGCCGGCAAACATCGCCATCAAAGCGGCTTCCTGAGCATTGATGTTGTTGAGAATGAGTTCCATTGACTTGCCGTCGGGTGGCATCTGGTCGGCCTGACCTGTAATCAGGTCATTGCGGCTTTGACGCAGTGCAAAAATCTGGGCAGCGGCCAGCTCGGCGCGTTTGGCCGTTGACTGGCTCTGCATTATNTCCTCGCTCATGGCCTGACGNGCNGCAGGTGTCTCGAGCGGCGACGGCTCGGCCATGACGGGTGTGGGCAGTGTCACCTCGTCGGGGGTGAATTTGTTCTCGGTGTTGATGGCGAGAGGCATGCCTTCGGGNCTTATCATCATGAACGGAACATAGCCCGGTTTGAATGTCACGAGGTAACGGTCGTCGGTATTGGCCTCGCCATGTGTACCTATGGTGATNCTCTTGACAGTTACAGTGGTGCTCTCNGTNGTTATAGGGTCGGCGATGTTGAAGTATCGACGTGCGTATTTGTAGAATTCGCCNGGCTTGCGGACTACGGTCTCGGTCTCAACGGTGATGTCGAGCACAGTGTTGGGCAGTGAGTACGGTATGCCATATTCATTAGCCTTTGAGGCCGAGAATTTCTGTACCGTCTGTGAGTTGGCTGCCAATGGAATCAGAGCGAAGAATAGAGCCTTGATGGTAGCTGAACATTTCATGGTGAGAATCGATATATTTATTTATGTATGAGTATTTCTTGTGATTAGCCTTTGTGGTTCATGATTGTCATGATGGCACGTCCGGTGGCGTTGGCGATGTCGCTGGCCGTGACGCCATACTCGCCATGCTCACGGGCAGCCAGTTCGCCGGCTATGCCGTGAATGTACACACCCATCATCGACGCCTGTTCGGGCTTGTAGCCTTGGGCCACAAGTGACAGTATAATGCCGGTCAGAACGTCGCCTGACCCTGCCGTGGCCATTGCCGGAGTACCCGACGAGTTGAAACATACAATGCCGTCGGGGCGTACAGTGGCGGTATAGTGGCCTTTGAGTACGATGATGATATTGTAGAAGCGCGCCATCTCGACAGCCTTCTGCAAACGCAGTTCGGCACTTGTATGCTGACCGAACAGACGGTCGAACTCGCCTGCATGGGGGGTGATGACCGACAGTACCGGGACGCTGTTGAGCATGGCCGGTTTGCGGGCTATGCAGTTGAGTGCGTCGGCGTCAAGTATGACCGGCGATGTGCGTGCCAGCAGAAAGTCCTCAAGCGCCTGCATGGTGGCGTCTTTGGTACCGATACCGGGGCCTATCGCTACTGCGTCGTAAGGCTTCTCGATGTCAATCCGGGTAATATAATATTCACCTGGATTATACTGGTACAGCGCATCGGGGGCGGACGACTGTATTATCTGATAACCGCATTTGGGCGACTCGATGGTGAGTTTGCCTACGCCGGCACGCAGTGCGCCGCGGGCGCTGAGAATGGCTGCGCCCATCATGCCATAGCTGCCGGCTACGAGAAGTCCGGCTCCGAAGTTGGCTTTTGAACAGTCGCGCGGTCTTGGTTTGAGCAGGCATTTTACCTCGTCATACTCTATCAGGTGATAGCGTGCCGGTGTGTTGCGTATGGCTGTTTCGCTTAACCCTATGTCAATGATTTTCCACTCACCTACCAGCTCGGCATTGTCGGGATTGAAAAATGCGATGCGTGGAAACTGTATCGCCAATGTCAGATTGGCATGGATAATATCACGGTTGACTGCGAACGGGTTCGAATCGCCGAACATGCCCGAAGGGACGTCGATTGACACGATTGTAGCACCCGAGTCGTTTATGAACTGTACGAGTGTGCGGTAACCGCCTTTGAGTCCCTCGCGTATGCCTGCTCCGAACAGTCCGTCGACAACGAGGTGCCCGGGGGTGAGACGTGGTATCGAGAACTCTTTTACAATCTCGTGAAAGAAGTATAGTTCGCTGTCAAGGGCGAGCAGCTCGTCGCGATATGACTTGCAGGTGGCGTTGATAGCGTTGCCGCCGACATTGATGAGGTAGACTTCGGGGTGGTATCCGTGTTCGGCGAGCGTACGTGCCACAGCGAGAGCTTCGGCTCCGTTGTCTTCACAACCGGCAAATACCACAACCGGTTTTCCGGGACGCCAACGTGATTCAATTTCAAAAGTGACACCCTCGGCCACGCGTTCCACGAGGTCGTTGACGGTGATATTCTCCTGCTCAATCGTGTGGCGGGCTATATCGTTGATTTGTTGTGTAGTAAATAGCTTCATAACGGGTGGCGCAGATTATGGCCTGTACAAAATTAACTATATTATCGAAATGAAGCAACAAAAATCAACGCCTGTCGATAAAATTTGCGTAGTTTAAGTTATTTAGATGATATTTAGGGCTGCATACAGCATGAACAGTGCCAGAAAGTAGCCGGCTGTGACCTGACCCAATGTGTGACGGCCCAGTAGCAGACGCGCTGTGCCTACAAGGCCGGCGATGAGTACCGTAAGGCAAGGCAGCAGAGTACCCGGCATGAGGCAATAGCCTTTGTAAACGAGATAAACCGACAGGGCGGTGAGACCTCCCATGCCGGCTGCATGGCCGCTGATTTTCCATTTAAGATTGATAAGTGCCATGACGAGAAGCAGTGCGGCGGCGCCGAAAGCGAATGAAGACAGCCACATCGGGGCGTGAAGTCTGACAAGATAGCCTCCGAGACCTATGTACGATGCGAGTGTTATAAGAAACGGATATGTGCGGTCGCGTCGCTTATTGAGCAGTGGGTCGCTGATGACTTTAAACAGGTTAAGCAGGTAGATGGCGATTACCGGAATGGCGACCGTTATGCCGAATGTAACCAGTGTGATAGGTATCACCGGGTTGCCCGGCAGATAGTTGAGTACGGTGGTCTTGAAAGCTATCAGTATGGCATAAGTGGGCATGAACAGCGGGTAAGTGATTACCGACAATATGCGAGAGATGGTTTGGAGAATATGGTTCATAGGTTGATGTTTATAGTTTGCGTCTGAGACGTGCGACGGGATACCCGAGACGCTCGCGGTATTTGGCGACTGTGCGTCGGGCTATGTCGATGCCGTCCATGCTGTTGAGTTGCTGTGTGATGCGCTCGTCGCTTAGAGGGTGGCGCGGATCTTCGTTTTCGATGAGCCGGCGCATGGCNGCAAATATCTGGTGAGACGAGGTGTCGTTGTCATCTTTGGGGCGTTCGTTGAACAGTGACTTCAGNGCGTAGGTGCCGTGTGGNGTGGCTACGTATTTGCCCGACGTGGCTCGTGATATGATTGAAATACCGTAGCCGGTGAGCTCCTTGATGTCTTTGAGTATCATGGGGCGTATNAGGCTCTCGTCGCCNGTCAGGAAGAAGTCGTGTTGCAGTTTCAATATGGCCTGCATCACNCTGTANAGNGTTTCCTGACGCATGTTCAGCACTTTTATAAACGACTGTGCCTCACTGCGCTTGTTGCGTATGAANACGTTGACATCGTCGCGTCGTGANGCACTGCTTATAGGGGTGTCGCGGGCGAATGNNCGNTCTATTGACAGCTCGGGAATGTGNCTCANTCGCGTCAGTACCAGATTGTCGCCGTCAATNTCAACNGCAAAGTCGGGTGTCACATGTCGCGGTGCATCATCGTCGGCTCCNCCGCTCGCNAATGCNCTGCCCGGCTTNGGGTTGAGTCGTCTGATNACAGCAATGGCGTNACGCATCTGCTCGTCGGTGAGGCCGGTGGCCGACTTGAGCCGGTCAAAGTGCATTTTTGCGAANATNTCGAAGTAATGATTGANGATCTCGATGGCGTTGTCAACGTCGGGTGANCCGGGCATGCGTCTGAGCTGAAGCAGCAGGCAGTCNCGTAGGTCAACGGCGCCGATGCCGGCGGGCTCAAGCGAGCGNACTTTTTGCCAAACGTTGTTGACGGTNGCGGTNTCGACCGGGATAGATGTGTGCATTGATACATCNTCGGCTATCTCGTCGAGTGTGCGGGCTATGTAGCCGTTNTCGTCAAGGTTGCCTATTATGTTTGCTGCGATTATGCGNTCCAGGTCGGTCATGTCGGTCAATGCCAGCTGTGAGTCAAGCGACTCGAGCAGGGTCTCGGAACGCTCGGGAGCAGCTGCGGCTGCATCGTANTATGTATCGTCGGCCGAATAGTTGCGTGCTCGCCGGTTGTAGAGTGGGGTNGGGTCGCTGTTTGTGGCTGACTGTNGGCTGTCATTGTTTTCGGCGTCGTCGGTTGGCTCATCGTTGTATGTGGCCTCGAGCGCGGGCATCTCATCGACTGCGCGACGCACTGTCTCCTCGAGTTCGGGTGGAGTCATCTCGAGCATCTTCACAAATTGTACTTGGAGCGGTGTAAGCCGCTGCTGTTGCCTGAGTGATGTGTCAAGTGAAAGCGTCTCGTTCATAGTTCGATATGTGTGGCCTCGACAGGTTCGCCCATGAATATAGATGCCATGTCAGAGAAGCGATCAACGCTCTCGGTGGTCAGAAATGAAGCATGTCCCCCACGTGTACATCGTGAGCTTATTTCGGGGTGGCGTCGCAAGTAGTCGGCGAGGCTGTCGGCCACGATGGCACCTTGTGTCACTATTTTTGTCGTGTCNGGAGCGTATTGCTTTATCTTGTTGAGTAATAAAGGGTAATGTGTGCAGCCTAATACCAGTGTGTCTATATCNCGGTCGCGNGCCATTAGGGCGTCGATTTCCTTTTGNACAAAGTAATCGGCTCCCGGAGAGTTGGCTTCTCCGTTTTCGACCAACGGCACCCACATGGGNCAGGCGTGGCCNGTGATGGTGAAGTCGGGTTGTAGTTTGGCTGCTTCGAGCTCGTANGAGTGNGAACCGATAGTNCCGCGAGTGCCAAGTATGCCCACGTGNCCGGTTTNGGATAATGAATTTAATGCTTCAACGGTCGGGCGTATGATGCCGAGCACTCGGCGCGACGGGTCGATTGTNGGCAGATCNCGCTGCTGTATTGACCTCAGTGCTTTGGCCGATGCNGTGTTACATGCCAGGATTACAAGCACGCAGCCACGCTCGAACAAGGCCTTNACCGACTGTAGCGTGAACCTGTAGACGAGCTCGAACGAACGGTTGCCGTATGGCGCACGTGCGTTATCGCCCAGNTACATATAGTCGTACTCGGGCAATCGAGATCTCATTTCGCGCAATATTGTCAAGCCGCCATATCCCGAGTCAAAGACTCCGATTGGGCCCGATGCNGAGATGTTGTTATTTAGGCCGGTTNTATTCATTCACGTGCAAAATTACACAGTTTTCGTGATATATCCAACATCAATTAATGTGTCGTAATTTGTGTAATTTAAAGTTTTTTTCAAAAAATCGGTAAAAATAATTGNCAACTCATTTACTATTCTTATATTTGCGTCTTAAATGGTGCTTTTCGTTTTCCAGAAATGAAACACAAGATTACCTTAATNATATAAATCATTATCAACATGAACAAGACAGANCTCGTTAATGCAATTGCCGAGCAGGCAAAACTTTCAAAGGTTGACGCTAAGGCAGCCCTGGACGCAACACTCAACGCTATNGGTGGTGCTCTCGCTGCCGGTGACAAGGTTGCAATTCTCGGTTTCGGCACATTTGCAGTGTCAGAGAAGAGCGCTCGTACCGGTATCAATCCNCGTACTAAGGAGCAGATTGAAATTCCCGCTCGCAAGTCGGTGAAGTTTAAGGCCGGAGCTGAGCTTGACGCGAAAGTGAAGTAAGCTGAGACATTCACGCTTAAAAATGTATTAAGGCGAGAAATCGGTATTAGGTTATCGGTTTCTCGCCTAAGTTTATCTANNTGATTGTTNNNTTCTAAAGAACGATATGTAGCGGGATTCGATATTCGAAACCGATTTTGAGGCGTCGTGATATTAAATTNCTGTGTCGTTTATGTNAAATTGTTGTAAAAGTTATCTCGGTATTATATATTATTCNGACGGGTTTTGTATATTTGCAACTTAATTATATACCACGATATAAATTCAAATCACGATGGAACAAATTGATCGACTTCTCGCCGAAAAACTTCTGAAAATAAGTGCAATCAAATTGCAGCCCAATAATCCTTTTACATGGGCATCGGGCTGGAATTCACCTATATATACCGATAACCGTAAAACTCTTTCATATCCCGAAATTCGTACGTTTATCAAAGTTGAGCTCTGCCGCATCATCATGGAGAACTTCGGTGAGCCCGATGCTATCGCAGGTGTAGCTACCGGCGCTATCGCACAGGGCGCGTTGGTGGCCGACGAACTGGGTCTGCCTTACGTGTATGTTCGTTCTACACCTAAAGATCACGGCCTTGAAAATCTTATCGAGGGTAATGTTAAGCCCGGTCAGAAGGTAGTTGTTATTGAAGACCTTATCTCAACCGGCGGTAGCAGCCTGAAGGCATGTGAGGCTCTGCGCAATGCCGGTTGCGAAGTAATCGGTATGGCGGCCATATTCACCTATGGCTTCCCTGTAGCAGAGAAGGCGTTTAAAGATGCCGGTGTTGAACTGCGCACACTCAGCAACTACAACTCGATGTTGCAGGCTGCCCTTGAGACAAATTACATTCGTGAGCAAGATATTGACACTCTGGCTCAGTGGCGTCAGGATCCTGCAAACTGGACTCCCAACAATCGCTAATCATTATGGCTACATATAAAGGTAAACCGGCTGTAGTAAACCGTCCTATCGGTGAAGTATATGGTCGATTCAGTGACCTGTCGGCTATGGAGGAGGTTGTGAAGAACCGTGCCGGCGACCTTGCTGAGAAGGCTGAGATTAAGTTTGAAGCCGACTCGCTGACCATTGTAAATAATCAGGTTGGCGAAATCCGATTTGAGGTTACTGAGCGTGTTGAGCCCACCAAGGTGGTGTTCAAGGCGGCCAACTCACCCCTGCCCATTGTTATGGCTATAAATCTGGCTCCTATTGATGAGAATACAACCGAGGTGTCGACATCAATCGATGTGGAGATACCCGTGATGCTCAAGGCATTCATCGGCCCCAAACTCCAGCAGGTCGCTGATCAGTTTGGTACGATGATGGCCGGAATGGGCAGCTAATCGTCAGACGTCTGAGTCTTATGACAATGAAACGATATACAAAATCCGTGCGATGTGCCGTCAGGCATTGCACGGATTTGTTTTTGCTGTTGGTGTTGCTCGCGGCCGGTGGTTGTAAGCATCTTGACGATGACAGGATTCCGCCGGCGCCGGTTCATCTGGCGTTCAACACTGTGGCCGATTGGAATAAGTATGGTGTTGCCGGTGCGTTGGGTTCGAAGCGATATATACGGAGTGAACGTGTGCCGGCCGACTTTCCATACACGGCGATGTCCCAGACGGGATTTGGCGGACTGCTTATTGTCGGAGATATTCTCGGCGCGCCTCGGGCTTATGACCTGGCGTGCCCGGTCGAGTGTCGGGCTGATGTCCGCATAGCTGTTGATAATGAGACTGCCAAGGCTTATTGTCCCAAGTGCAAAAGTGTGTACGATGTGTTTACTAACTACGGACAGCCGTTGAGCGGGCCGGCGCTTGAATACAATTATGGGTTGCGCAAGTATTATATCGGTGCCGGCTCTCAGGGCGAATATATGCTCGTGACGCGATAGGTGTTTGTTGAAACGTTTTTTGCAAAAATTGATCAGGATATTTCATAATACAAATTATTATTGTAACTTTGCGACCGCTAAAGCCTCAATGCAGGCATAGTATGGCCGCTCGAATGGTGGAATGGTAGACACGAGGGACTTAAAATCCCTTGGCCATAGCGGCTGTGCGGGTTCGAGTCCCGCTTCGAGCACATAATTGCAGGTCGAATGTCTGAAATGGCAGATGACCTGCAATTTTGTTTTATATAAACAATTTAAATATAATGAAATATAATTATGTTACCAGCGGGACATGTTCCCGTGCCATAGAGTTTGAGGTCGATGATGCCGGCTGTGTTCACAATGTGAAATTTATGGGCGGGTGTAATGGAAACCTTCAGGGTATAAGCGCTCTTGTCGAGGGATTGCCTGTGGCTGATGTCGTGAGCCGTCTCGAAGGTATTAAGTGTGGCGTCAAGGCGACGTCGTGCCCTGACCAGCTCGCGTGCGCGCTTAAAAAGGTGTAATCATGCACACTCCGTGCCGAGGTGTGCGATTGGTTACATAGTGTTAAATTATATGTATTGTGGTGCAAATTATGTATATTTGTACCACAATGTAGTCTACATATGCTTGCATGTTGACTCGCTGCATAACTAATTTATTAAAATATAGAGCAATAGCTAAACAATAATGGCAAAAGTAATAGGAACTGTGGTCGTTGACCGCGAACGTTGCAAAGGCTGTGACCTATGTGTGGTTGCCTGTCCGTGTGACGTTCTTTCACTTGCAGCCAAGGATGTAAACGACCGAGGTTACCACTATGCAATGATGGAGAACCCCGATGACTGTATCGGTTGTGCCGCCTGTGCGACAGTGTGTCCCGATGCTTGTATCGAGGTGTATCGACTCACTCAGAAGTAACAGGCCGATTTATCATCAAATAAATTATCACTTACCCAAACAACAACTATACTTATTCAGATGAACGAAGAGGTAAGACTCATGAAAGGAAACGAAGCCATAGCTCATGCCGCTATCAGGTATGGTGTTGATGGCTATTTCGGTTATCCTATAACTCCTCAGTCAGAGGTGCTCGAGACCCTGGAGGCCGAGATGCCCTGGGAAACCACCGGCATGGTTGTGCTTCAGGCCGAGAGTGAGGTCTCGTCAATCAATATGGTCTATGGCGGTGCATCGACAGGTGCTGCCGTCATGACATCATCGTCGAGCCCTGGTATAAGCCTCATGCAGGAGGGCATATCGTATATCGCTGCCGCCGAGCTGCCTGCCTTGATAGTCAATGTGATGCGCGGTGGCCCCGGTCTTGGAACCATTCACCCGTCTCAGAGTGACTATTTCCAGGCCACCAAGGGTGGCGGTCATGGTGACTACCATTTGATAGTTCTGGCGCCTGCAACGGTTCAGGAAATGGCCGATTTTGTCGGTCTTGGTTTTGATTTGGCGTTCAAGTACCGTACACCTGCCATGATTCTTGCCGATGGTATAGTTGGCCAGATGATGGAGAAAGTCGTTTTGCCGCCCGCACGTCCGCGTCGCACACCTGAGGAGATTGCCCTGCAGTGTCCGTGGGCTGTTACCGGCAAGAAGGGGCGTGGTCATCGCAATGTAGCAACCTCGCTCGAGCTTGACTCGGCCATCATGGAGAAAAACAATGAGCGTTTTCAGCGCACCTACGACGAGATAAAACGTAATGAGGTAAGATACAAAACATATTATACCGATGACTGTGACTATCTGATTGTCGCTTTTGGTTCGGTAGCGCGTATCTGCCTTAAATCAATCGAGGAGGCTCGCCAGCAGGGAATAAAAATCGGACTCATACGCCCCATCACGTTGTGGCCGTTCCCCTACGATGCCATTGCCGAGATTGCAGATCATGTCAAAGGCATACTCGTTGTTGAGCTCAATGCCGGCCAAATGATTGAAGACGTGCGTCTCGCCGTGAGTCATACAATGCCGGTATATCACTTCGGTCGCATGGGAGGTATTGTTCCCAATCCGCTTGAAGTGCTTAATGCTTTTAAACAAAACTTCGGTCTCTAAAGGCCCGTCTCAATAAAGAATTATTGATAATGAATCAAGACGAAATAATAAAACAGGGTACCAAGATTTACAGCCGTCCTCGTCTCATGGACGACCGTAATATGCACTACTGTCCGGGTTGTAGTCACGGTGTCGTTCACAAACTCGTGAGCGAGATTATTGACGAGCTTGGTCTCGAGGACTCGACTATAGGCATCGCGCCGGTTGGTTGTGCTGTTTTTGCCTATCATTATATAGATGTTGACTGGATCGAGGCTTCACACGGTCGTGCACCTGCTGTAGCTACTGCTGTTAAGCGTCTCGACCCGTCGCGTATGGTGTTCACCTATCAGGGTGACGGTGACCTCGCTGCAATAGGCACTGCCGAGACTATTCATGCTGCCAACCGCGGCGAGAATATCGCCATGATATTCATTAACAACGGTATTTATGGTATGACCGGCGGCCAGATGGCGCCCACTACTCTCGAGGGTATGAAGACTGCCACCACACCCTATGGTCGCCGTGTCGATCTTAATGGCTATCCGCTCAATATCACTCCGTTGCTGGCACAGTTGCCCGGAACGTGCTATGTTACACGTCAGGCTGTACACACGGCAGCATCGGTACGAAAGTGTAAGGCCGCTATCAAGAAAGCCTTCCAGGCTGCCCTTGCTGGCCGTGGTACAGCCGTCGTTGAGGTTGTCAGCACATGTAACTCGGGTTGGAAAATGTCTCCTGCCAAGGCTAACGAGTGGATGGAAGACAATATGTTCAAGGCCTATCCGCTGGGCGATTTGAAGCCTCTTGAATAAGCCGCCTCGTTCTCAGTATTATTCTCAAAAGAGTTAACAATGACACAGGAAATTATAATTGCAGGTTTCGGCGGCCAGGGCGTGCTTTCTATGGGCAAGATTTTGGCTTATGCCGCGCTTATGGACGACAAAGAGGTGACATGGATGCCTTCTTATGGCCCCGAGCAGCGTGGTGGCACCGCCAACGTTACCGTGATCCTCAGTGATACGACAATCAGTTCGCCCGTTCTCGATACTTATGACATTGCGGTCATTCTCAATCAGCAGAGTCTTGATAAGTTTGAGTCGCACGTAAAGCCGGGTGGCCTGCTCATATACGACCCTTCTGGTATTCATCACCGTCCTACGCGCACTGATATAACCGTTGTTGAGGTTGATGCCATGACTGCTACAATCGAGATGGGAAACCCCAAGGGCTATAACATGATTCTGCTCGGTGCTCTCATACAGTTGCGCCCGATGGTCGACATTGATGCCGTGTTGCGCGGTCTCAAGAAAGCATTGCCTGAGCGTCACCACCATCTCATACCAGCCAACGAGGCTGCCCTGCGCCGAGGCATGGAGCTGGTGAAGTGATTCCGACATGCCGGTTCAGGCCAATTAATCACATAACACTCGTCATATCACATTAATGAACGAAATCTGGAAAATAATCAAGCGCTTTATGCCTCCATACAAGAGGTATTTGGTGCTTAACATCATTTTCAATATCCTCGCGGCGATACTGACGCTGTTCTCGTTTGCTGTCATCATTCCTATACTGGAGATGCTGTTCGAGATCAAGACGGGTGTATATGCCTACATGCCGCTTGATAGCGGTGATTTGAAAGATGTTGTAATTAACAACTTCTATTACTACACACAGGAGTCGATAGCTTATTTCGGCCCTTCGTGGACTTTGGCTTTGTTGGCGGCCCTGCTGGTTGTGATGACATTCTTGAAAGTGGGTGTCACTTACCTGGCGTCGTATGTTATCATACCGATGCGCATGGGTATCGTGCGTGATATCCGCAACATGATGTATGCCAAGATTGTGTCACTGCCTATAGGTTTCTTTACTTCTGAGCGCAAGGGCGATGTCATTGCCCGCATGAGTGGTGATGTCGCCGNGATTGAAAACTCGATAATGTCGTCGCTTGACATGTTCTTCAAGAACCCGGTAATGATTATCGTGTGTCTTGGCATGATGATAGCGATTAGCTGGCAACTCACACTGTTTGTATTTATATTGTTGCCCATAGCCGGTACAATCATGGGCCGCGTGGGCAAGAAACTGAAACGGGACTCGCTCGAGGGGCAGAACCAGTGGGGTGCTATAATGAGCAATATCGAAGAGACGCTCGGCGGCCTGCGTATTATCAAGGCTTTTAATGCCGAGAGCAAGGTCAAGGCTCGTTTTGCGGCNGAAAATGAACGNTTCTACACAATCTCTAAAGGTGTNGCGCGCCGTCAGGCACTCGCTCATCCTATGAGTGAATTCCTTGGAACTGCCGCAATAGCTATTGTGCTGTGGTTTGGCGGCACATTGATTCTCACTGGCATGTCGACAATGACAGCGTCGCTGTTCATTTATTATATGGTGATATTCTACAATATCATCAATCCGGCTAAAGAGTTTTCAAAGGCACTGTATGCCATACAGCGCGGCCTNGCCTCGATGGAGCGTGTTGANAAGATACTTAATGCCGACAATCCGATTAAAGACCCGGCCAAACCGTTAAAAATCAATGACCTCAAAGGTAATATTGTATATAAGNACGTGAATTTCAGCTACGATGGCGAGCATAGTGTGCTCAGNGACATCGACCTTGAGATTCCGGCCGGTGCNACTGTAGCGCTTGTNGGACAATCAGGTTCGGGTAAATCGACNATGGCCGACCTGTTNCCGCGTTTCTANGATGTAAACCGAGGCAAGATTACAATAGATGGCGTTGATGTCAGGGATTTGAAAGTTCATGANCTNCGCTCGTTTATGGGTAATGTCAATCAAGAGGCTATCCTGTTCAACGATACATTCTATAANAATATCACATTNGGCGTCGAAGATGCTACACCCGAACAGGTAGAGCACGCAGCCCGTATAGCAAATGCCCACGATTTTATCGTCGACAGCCCNGAGGGTTATGATACAAACATAGGTGATCGCGGTTGTCGTTTGTCGGGTGGACAACGCCAGCGTGTGTCAATCGCACGGGCTATTCTTAAAAATCCGCCGGTGTTAATTCTTGACGAGGCTACTTCAGCGCTCGACTCTGAGAGCGAAAAACTTGTACAGGAAGCGCTCGACCGTCTTATGAAAGACCGTACGACTCTTGTTATCGCACACCGTTTGTCAACAATCAAGAATGCCGANATGATTTGTGTCATGCACGANGGACGCATCGTGGAGCGTGGCACTCACGACGAGCTTATGGAGCTCAACGGCTACTACAAGCGTCTTGTTGACATGCAGTCATTTTAAAATACNCATTATTATATATTAGTATATATGAAACCATTGGTTAGCATAATAATGGGCAGTACAAGCGANCTGCCCGTGATGAAGAAAGCGGCCGACTTCCTCGAGTCGATGGAGATACCGTTTGAGATGTTGGCATTGTCGGCTCACCGTACACCCCACGAGGTTGAGGAGTTCGCGACCAACGCGGCATCGCGTGGTGTGAAAGTTATNATTGCNGCTGCCGGCATGGCTGCCGCTCTGCCGGGTGTCATTGCTGCCATGACTCAGCTGCCCGTGATCGGTGTACCGCTTAGTGCGACACTTGACGGTAATGACGCGTTGCTGTCGATTGTGCAAATGCCTCCGGGCATTCCNGTGGCTACNGTTACAATCAATGGTGGTATGAATGCAGCCGTGCTCGCTGTGCGTATGCTGGCCCTGACCGATGCTTCGATTGCGGCNCGNCAGGACGCCTACCGGGCATCATTGCGCGAGAAGATTGTGAAGGCTAATGCCGAGCTNGCTGANATAAAATATCANTTCAAGACTAATTAAATTGTAGATATGTCACAGTATGTAAGGCGTCAGTCGTGGCCTGTNNAGGTNGGNGGCGTAGTTGTNGGNGGCGATAACCCGGTGCGNGTCCAGTCAATGACNTCGACATCGACAATGGATACTGACGNTTCGGTAGCTCAGATTGAGCGTATTGTGTCGGCCGGAGGTGAAATTGTTCGCCTTACTGCTCAGGGCGTNCGCGAGGCTGNAAATNTGGCCAACATTAAGGCTGATGTTCNGAAACACGGCATTGACACGCCATTGGTCGCTGATATTCATTTNAACCCCAAGGCTGCNTTTGANGCAGCGCTNCATGTCGACAANGTGAGAATAAATCCCGGCAACTTTGTAGACCCCGGGCGTACATTCAAGCACCTCGAGTACACCGACGAAGAATATGCCGCCGAGCAAGACCGCATCGCGCGCACGCTCGTGCCNTTTCTCGACCTGTGTCGTGAGAATGGCACGGCAGTACGTATCGGTGTAAATCACGGTTCGCTCAGCGACCGTATCATGAGCCGTTACGGCGACACTCCTGCCGGCATGGTCGAGAGTGCTATGGAGTATCTGCGCATCGCTGTGCGTCATGATTTCAAGAATATTGTAATATCTATCAAGGCCTCAAATACAGTCGTGATGGTCGAGACCATGCGCCGACTTGTCAAGGCTATGGACGCCGAGAACATGCACTTCCCGTTGCATCTCGGTGTCACCGAAGCCGGTGATGGCGATGATGGTCGTATNAAATCGGCAGTAGGCATCGGTACTCTGCTTGCCGACGGCATAGGCGACACAATCAGAGTCTCGCTCAGCGAGGAGCCNGAGTGTGAAATACCTGTTGCGAAATCGCTCGTAGAGCATGTTGAGCGTGCCGGTTATGTTCCTGAGGCATATAGAGGNATATCAGACTGTCGAGCTGATAAGTCNAANCCTGTAATNGCTGTCACGGCCGACGGATATGTATTAGATGATAAAGTCATANNCGTCAAATCAGATGCTGTCAATCAGCTNGGCGCTGTGTACGAGTCGATAGTCAAATTACATGAGGCCGGTAATACNAAGCCTGTAATCGCACTGTTGCGTTACGATGGCTGCACGCCCGATCAGGTCAAATTGTATGCCGCGAGTGATGCCGGCACACTGTTGCTCAACAATATGGTTGATGGTATAAGCATCGAATCGGACGCTNTATCAGACGANCAGCGTGNNCGACTTGAGTTGGATATACTTCAGGCTGCCCGTTGNCGCTTCACCAAGACCGAGTTTATTTCGTGCCCNGGGTGTGGCCGAACGTTGTTTGATTTACAGTCGACAGTAAAAGAGGTTAAAGCAGCCGTATCTCATCTCAAGGGACTGAAAATTGCCGTGATGGGCTGTATTGTCAATGGCCCGGGCGAAATGGCTGACGCNGATTATGGCTATGTAGGTGCTGCCGCACACAAGGTAAGTCTGTATAAAAACAAAGAGTGTGTGGANCGCAATATTGATCGNGCCGATGCCCTCGATAAGCTTATCGAGTTGCTTAAAAANGATGGCAAATGGCAAGANCCTTAGACCCTGAAGCTATTGTCGACACGCTTGACAACGGACTGCGTATTGCTTACAGGCAATTGCCCGGTCAGGTCGAGTGCATGGGTATTGCCATTATGGCCGGTAGTCGTGATGAGGTGCCAGGCGAGTATGGTCTTGCTCATTTTGTCGAACATACGATATTCAAGGGAACTGCGCGTCGCCGCTCTCACCACGTCATAAACCGTATGGAGGGCGTTGGTGGTGAGCTCAATGCCTACACAACTAAAGAAGAAACGTTTGTCTACACCGTTGCTCCGGCCGGTAATGCTGCCCGTGCCATAGAGTTGTTGGCCGATCTTGTCTGCAATGCGTCATTCCCTGATGCCGAGCTCGCCAAGGAGCGCGAAGTTGTTGCTGATGAGATAAGCAGTTATCTTGATGCACCCGATGCAGCGGTGTATGATGACTTTGAAGATATTATATTTGCGGGCTCAAGCCTTGGTCACAATATCCTTGGCTCTAAGCGTTCGATTATGAAACTTAATGGTACTGACTGTCGCAGGTGGCTAGCCAATTCATACTATACCAACCGTATGGTCTTCTTTTATTCCGGGTCGGCTTCGTATAGACGTATTGCCGACTTGGCCGGTCGCTATTTGGCCGATGTTCGTCGGTCGGGTATGCCGCTTGACCGTGTTCCACCCTATGCCGTCGAACCGTTCAGCGACGTTCGTTCAATTAAATCTCATCAGGCTCATACCATAGTTGGTTGCCGTGTCCCGTTGATGTCCCAGCGCGAGAATGATGCGATGGCCCTATGTAACAATATACTTGGCGGCCCGGGCATGAATTCGCGATTTAATGTGTCGCTACGCGAAAAGCGCGGATTGGTATATACTGTGGAGTCAGCACTGACACGGTTTGCCGATTTGATGCTATGGTCGGTCTACTACGGTTGTGATAGTGAGCATGTCGAAGTATGCCATAATCTTATAGCCGACGATATAGCCGGAATGGCTCGGCAGGGACTAAGTAAGACACAATTGTTGAAATTTCAGCGCCAGTTTGTCGGGCAGCTCACGCTGTCGAGAGCTGCTGTCGAGAACATGGCTTTGGCATTGGGTCGCTGCGTGCTGAGAGGTGAGCGTTTCCGAACATTACGCGAATTGGCATGTGACATACAGTCTTTGACGGCAGACGATTTGTCTCAGGCGGCCTCAAAGCTACACGATGCCAAGCTGTCATCGCTCACATTCAAGTAGAGATATTTATTAGATGGAATAAAAAACAAATGGTTGCTTTTCACAAAGCAACCATTTGTTTTTAAACTTGGTGTTATCCAAGAATAACAAACCTAACATAAAACACGATTATTATCTAAATCCATTGATTAATTTATAAGTTATTTCTAACTCTAAAACAAAAAGTTTAGTCTAAAATCATGCAATCGGACTTTAGTCCGTGAAATGATAATTTGCGTATCATTTTGATTATTGGACAAAGATACGGTTTATGGTTAAGGTTACTTAGTGTTTTTGGCCGCATATTGACTAAATATAAATCAATATAATCACGTATGATATATAATCGCCTGTTATATAATATTATAAGCTATGGTATATGTGGCGCGAATATAGATGAAGTAGGGGCGAAAATTCATGTAATTTATTAAAAATTTTAAATAATGTGTAGAATATACACTAATAATAATCTGTCCATATTGAATTTTTAACTAAAAAAATGTGACTTCTATTTATTTATGGCATAAAATTATTTACCTTTGTACACTCCAATAGATTATGTTTGACACTGCCTGTGTGATACAGGCCAGTCGTGGATACATAGCTTATTAGAATTTGAAAGTAATTGCAATTAATTTTCCTGTACATTTTGACCATCATGGAAACTAACGAAAAGAAACCTAAGCGCCCACGCATTTCAGTGAGCCGCAGTGCCGACGACAGCGATGCCGCGATGCACGACACACAACGTTTTGAAAGAGTTAATTACAACGCCCAGCCGACCGACCGTAACGAGGGTGGAGAGGACTCGCCGCGCCCCTATCAGCCCCGTCAGTACAATAACCAACAGGGTGGTTACAACCGTTACAACAATCGTCAGGGCGGTTATAACAATAATCGTCAAGGTGGCTATAAC
The DNA here is from genome assembly GCA_014802385.1 of Bacteroides sp. GTDB lineage: Bacteria > Bacteroidota > Bacteroidia > Bacteroidales > Muribaculaceae > JAAVFS01. The sequence goes on along the minus strand of JAAVCJ010000002.1, from coordinate 28,156 downwards.
AATCATCAGCAGGGCGGATACAACAACCGCTATAACCAGGGCGGTTATAATAACGACCGTCAGCCCTATGGCAACCGTTACAATAACAACTATGACCGCAACAACTACCGTCAGCGCACTAATGATGACGAGCAGCCGACCGTAACAACCGGCGAGTCAACAACCGGCGGACAGTATCAGCGCGAAGGTGGTTATCAGCCCCGTCACTATAACAACAACCGTCAGGGCGGTTACAACAACAATCGCCAAGGCGGCTATAACAACAACCGTCAGGGCGGTTACAACAACAATCGCCAGGGTGGCTATAACAACAACCGTCAGGGCGGTTACAACAACAATCGCCAGGGTGGCTATAACAATAATCGTCAGGGCGGTTACAATAACAACCGTCAAGGCGGCTATAACAACAACCGTCAGGGAGGTTATAACAACCAGCAGGGTGGCTATAACAATCGTTTCAACAATAATCAGCAACAGCGTCCAGGACGTAGCTTTACTCCGCGTCCCAAGCGCGTCGAGTACGAAATGCCTATACCCGATCCCAACGAGCAGATTCGTCTCAACAAGTTCCTGGCTAATGCCGGCCTGTGCTCGCGTCGTGAGGCTGATGAGTATATCCAGCAGGGACTTGTCAAGGTAAACGGCGAGGTTGTTACCGAACTCGGCACAAAGATTTCACACAATGATACTGTTGAGTATGATGGCAAGGTTGTGGCTCTCGAAAGCAAGTGCTACATATTGCTCAACAAACCGAAGGACTGCGTGACAACCAGCGACGATCCTAACGGTCGTCTTACAGTCATGGATCTTGTTAAAGGTGCATGTGATGAGCGCATCTATCCCGTAGGTCGTCTTGACCGCAATACAACAGGCGTGCTGCTGCTCACCAACGACGGTGACCTGGCGTCAAAGCTTACACACCCCAAGTTTATCAAGAAGAAGATTTATCACGTGTGGTGTGACAAGGACATCACTGAGGACGATATGCAGCGCATTGCCGACGGAATCGAACTTGAGGACGGCCCAATTCATGCCGACGCCATCAGCTATGCGACCGAGAAAGATCGCAACCAGGCCGGTATCGAAATTCACTCGGGTCGTAACCGTATCGTGCGTCGCATCTTCGAGAGCCTCGGTTACCACGTGACCAAGCTCGACCGCGTGTATTTTGCAGGTCTCACCAAGAAGAACCTTCCCCGCGGCCGCTGGCGTTACCTCACACAGGACGAAGTTAATTTCCTGAAGATGGGTTCGTTTGAATAATCTATCAATCCGAACATATAATCTATACATTATATATAAAATGAAACGTACTAAAATTGTCGATATATTCGGTGGTGAAGCTGCTGTCGGAACCGAAGTCAGCGTCAAAGGCTGGGTACGCACCCGCCGTGGTAACAAACACGTGCAGTTTGTGGCTTTGAATGACGGCTCGACCATTAAAAATCTGCAGATTGTGTTCGATATGGCACAATTTGATGATGAGCAGCTCAAGCCCGTTACTACCGGTTCAGCAATTCATGTCACCGGTATCCTGGTTGAGTCGATGGGTAAAGGACAGTCGGTCGAGGTTCAGGCCAAGACCCTTGAAGTATACGGTACTGCCGATCCCGAGGCTTATCCCTTGCAGAAGAAAGGTCACACTCTTGAGTTCCTGCGCGAGAAAGCTCACCTGCGTCCCCGTACCAATACATTTGGCGCGGTGCTTCGCGTTCGTTCAGCTCTCGCCTATGCTATACACAAGTTCTTCCAGGAGCGTGGATTCTTCTATCTCCACACACCGCTCATTACAGCCAGTGACTGTGAGGGTGCTGGTGCTATGTTCCAGGTGACCACACTGCCTCTTAACGACCTGCCCAAGACCGAAGACGGTGCTATTGATTATAGCGCTGATTTCTTTGGCAAGCAGGCTGCACTAACCGTGTCTGGTCAGCTCGAGGGTGAACTTGGTGCTACAGCTCTCGGTGCTATATATACGTTTGGCCCCACCTTCCGTGCCGAGAATTCAAATACGCCACGTCATCTGGCCGAGTTTTGGATGATTGAGCCCGAGGTTGCGTTCAACGATATTGCTGACAACATGCAGCTCGCCGAGGACTTTATAAAATATTGTGTACAGTATGCTCTTGACAACTGCCGTGACGATATTGAGTTCCTTGCATCGATGTATGACAAGGATTTGATCAATCGTCTCGAATCGGTACTGAAAGATGAGTTTGTGCGTCTTACCTATACCGAGGGTGTAGAGATTCTCGAGAAGAGCGGCAAGAAGTTCGAGTTCCCCGTTTATTGGGGTGCCGACCTGTCGAGCGAACACGAGCGCTATCTCGTCGAGGAGCACTTCAAGCGCCCGGTTATTCTGACCGACTATCCTAAGGAAATCAAGGCTTTCTATATGAAGCAGAATGAGGACGGCAAGACTGTACGCGCTATGGACGTGCTTTTCCCTCAGATCGGCGAGATAATAGGTGGCTCTGAGCGAGAGGAAAGCTATGAGAAGTTGCTTGCCCGTATCGAGGAACTCGGTATTCCGATGAAGGACATGTGGTGGTATCTTGATACCCGTCGTTTCGGTACTGTGCCTCACTCAGGCTTTGGTCTCGGATTTGAGCGTCTTGTGCTTTTTGTAACCGGCATGACCAATATTCGCGATGTCATTCCGTTCCCGCGTACTCCCGGCAATGCTGAATTTTAAGCCTAAATTTAACTCGTTATAACTTGGAGCCGATTCGACAGAGATGTCGGGTCGGCTCTAATTGTAGTTACTGCATAATAATAACCGTATTTATTCGTTAATAAAGTGTAATAATAGTGAGTCCTTAATATGGTCCATTAATAATTAACGTATATCATTAGTAATGAATATTATCCGTAGTTTGGTGATTGTCACCTCGATACTATTGTTGACTGGCTGTGGCGCCCGCAAGAATCAGTTGGCTTATTTCAAAGATCTTCCTACCGATGTTTCAGAGGTCGTCGTTGAGTCGGACATTGACGATTATTCACTGAAAATTGTTCCTGACGATGAACTCCTTATAACAGTTACATCACTCGAACCCACAGCGACATCGATGTTTAATCTTCCGATGGCCAATATCGCGCAGCGCGGTGAACAGCAGGTGACAGGTAACGTCGCGATGCAGACATATATAGTCGACGGAGAGGGTGATATACGTTTCCCTATGCTTGGAAATATACATGTCGCCGGTATGACTACCAAACAACTGACCGATTACCTTATTGAAAAAATTTCGCCTGAAGTCGAGACTCCAATGATACGTGTCGAGATTATCAATTTTGCTGTCAATGTACTTGGTGACGTGAAGGTGCCTGGCCGATACACTCTTAAGAAGGAATCGGTCACACTTCTTGATGCTTTAGCTATGGCCGGCGACCTTAGCGAGTATGGCCATCGCAATAATGTGTTGCTGATTAGACGTGAAGGAAACAAGAAAGTGTATCATCGGTTCAACTTGAGCGATAGTAAGTCGCTCGAGTCACCCTATTTTTATCTCAAACAGAACGACGTAATATATGTAGAGCCCGATGAAGTTAAGGCTTCGAATGCTAAATACAATACAAATAACTCGTTCAAACTATCGGTTATTTCTACGGTCGTAAGTACCGTTTCGGTTATCGCATCGCTTATTATCGCCTTAACACGTTAACAGTCATGGAAACTTCAGAAAAAAATACCACATCGTTCATTAATGTATCTCAGTTACTGAAAGCCTATTTGAAAAATTGGAAATGGGTAGCTGTATCAGTCGTCGTATTCCTGTTTCTTGGCGTTATTGTGTATCTGAAGCGAGAACAGCATTGTGAGGTTATAGCCCAGGTGCTTATTTCTGACGAGAAAGACAGCGGCGCTGCGTCAAAATTGGGCGATGTTGCCAGCTTGTTTGGCGGCGGAAGTTCGTTTGGCGCAAATCGGTCAATCGAAGACGAAATGACCATCGTCAAGGCTCACTCGGTGTTGAAACAGACGGTTGTAGATCTTGACATGAATATTCAGTATGTAATTCAGACAAACTTTCTAAAGAAAGAGTCGTGCTACTATACTCGTCCTGTAGAGCTCGTATATGAAAAGAGTATGGGTGACACGCTTGGTGTCACGTTGTCGTTCGAAGTCGATGTGAACGATAAGGGCTTGGCCGATGTTGTAGTGCGAGGTCGCAAGGCACGCAAGATTTACGAGAAAAACGACATTGTACTCCCGGCTGTTATCGAAACAGTTTATGGTACCTTCGGCCTCGAACGTGGTTCAGGTTTTATTCCCGGCGAGCCGGTCAAAGAGTACATCACCTTGTGTAATTATGATAAGGCGGCGCTTGGTCTTGATAGACTTATAGCGGTTGATTACGCGGCTAAGAAAACTGATATCATGAGACTTAATCTCGTGACAACAAACCCACTCTATGGCCAGACAGTGTTGAACACACTTGTCAAAAACTATAACGACGTCACTATCGCTCAGAAACGTAATTTCAATTACAAGACGTTGCAGTTTATCGAAGACCGTATCGCCATATTATCGGCCGAAGTAGATTCGACCGAAGCTCAGGTTGAAGAGTTCATGGCTCGTCGTGACCTCGTTAATCCACAGGCTCAGGCCGGTATCTATTTAGGGCGTACATCGTCACAGGAGGTAGAGCTTGTCAAGGCCGAGGCTGAGTATGAATTGCTGACAATGGCGATTGATTTCCTTGGAAACGAGGCTAATAATACCTCAATGCTACCTATTATGCCTTCTATTGCAAGTTTGACACCTCTTATTGAAGGCTACAATGAACTTATCCTCAAACGTCTGACTATCGAAGCAAGTGCCAAGGGCGATAATGTGGCGCTTAAAGCCATTAATACTCAGATTAATGCTGTGCGAGACAATTTATTGACTGCACTTAATAAGCAATCTGAAACATCCAACGTAGAGATTAATGAGCTACGTCGTCAGTTTGCTAAATCTAAAAATAAACTCACTACGATGCCGGCTATAGAGCGTGAGTATGCTAACATCATGCGTCAGCAGACGCTTAAAGAGCAACTTTATGTCTACCTGCTGCGTCAGCGCGAGGAGACCGAGATGGCGATTGTAGGAGCCCACCCCCGCGGTGTGATTATTGATGAGGCATTCGTTTCTGATGCCATTTTCGGAATGTCACCATCAGTGATATTGTTTACATTCCTTTTATTGGGCCTCGTGACGCCGGGTGTCTTAATTATCGGTTTTTGGATTGTTACCAAGCGTGTTTCGATAATGGATCAGGCAGTGAGTCTATCTGGTGGTGATTCAGTCATAGCTAATATCCCGCTCGTAAGCGGAGTGCAGCCTGCTGTATTGAGCGATTCTGACTCAGTTGAGGCTCAGCGAGTGAGGTTGCTGCGTGGTAACATTATTGCTACCTATGGCGCCGAGCATAGCCTGTCAATGGCTGTCATTGATACATGTGAAGGTGAGGCTTCGGCCCGCGTAGCTTACAATCTTGCGACAGCAATGGCTCTGACCGGGCGCCGCACGTTGTTGCTCGATGCCGACCCGTTTGACGATGTCATGGAACGTCTCGTGTCGTCACGGCCTGCCGTGCTGCTGCCCGACGGTTCATTGTCAGGCTCGGGACGTATATCATTGCCTCAGGCGGGTCTGCAACTGGACTATGCTACGTGTAACGATAAGACCCTGTCGGGTGCCGATATCCTTGCTTCGGTAATGTTTGCCAATGGCTTGAATAAATTAAAGGACGAGTATGAGATTGTAATCGTCAAGACGCCGTCAATCGACAAACATTATGCCTCGGTCGAGGTTGTAAACAATCAGGTCGACATGTCTATTGCGACAGTCGAGATTGGCCGTACACTAAAGAGCTCGGTTCGTAACCTTGCACTACTCGACAAGCACAATTCGAATGCTTATCTTGTAGAAATCCACAACTGAAACTACGTATAGGTAGGTGTTATAATTCAGCATGAGGCCGATACTCGTCATACTGACATTGCTTACATCTGTAGGTTTCTATAATTTTCATGATCGTGTCCCGCAGCCCATGCAGCGAGCGATGTTCATGTTCATGGTGCTGGTGTGTCTGTGTGTCGCCATTGCCGGCAAACGCGTAAAGTTCAGCGAGAGCCGGTTTCCTCGTTTGCCGTGGTTCATATTTGCATGTATGCTGTTCATATCAGTATTCATGGCCGATTTCTATCATCAGCAACCGTTGGTAGCATCATTTATAGCACAGTCGACAGCAATATTTGCCTACCTGTATTTTTTTGTTCTTATATTGCTCAATCCCGACCCTGACCGACTCATCAAATATCTGTTTTATTTGTCGGCCATGTCGCTCGTTATCTATTTCATAAATCTGGCGACATATCCTCATAACATTTTTGGTAGTCCTATTCTTACCGATACTTCACGAGGTATGCCACGAGTCCCGATACCCACATTTAATGTGATAATGTTACTGACTTTCTATTCGATTAATCAGTGGACTATGACGCATAACAAGAAGTGGTGGTGGTTGATTGGGGTCGGTTTTGTGATGGTTCTCTTTTCGTTGACGCGACAAGTCATGGCTATTATGGGACTGTTATGCTTCTTCCAGCTGTTACAGCGCATGTCGCTGCTGAAAAAGCTTGTTTACGGCTGTGTTATTATCTCAGTCGGTTACGTAGTAGTCATTAATCTACCAATATATAAGAGTCTGAAAGCAATATCAGAAGCGCAGATTGATGAATCGGCCGATAAAGAAAACGTCAGGGTTAGAGCATGGCGTTACTATGCCTATGAGAGTAATGATGATATTGAAACATTCTTATTCGGAAATGGTACTCCGTCATTAGGTAAGACAGTATGGGGTAAACGATTTGAGTCTTATGCTGAGGAGTCGGGTGAGTTGATGGTTGATGTGTCGTGGGCCGGTTGTGTGTTTCAATATGGTATTATTGGAGCTTTAGCGTTACTTTCAATAGTATTATGCGCAATATTCAAACGAAAAGCGCCTGGCGAGCAGTATCTCACGTATTTTATGATATGTGCTTTGCTTGAAGGTATTGCATCAGGTGTGTGGTACTATCCTCAGGAAATATNTGTGATAATGANNGCNNTGTATTTGATATACGGTAGNAANNNNGNTANTAANAACGAANCGTTGACGNNNNTTGTCTGTNTCGAAGNGNATCGGNCNACGTNGNTTTGTGACNGAGTAATGTANATATGGGACATGTAGCGATAATANTANTGCAATACGGTAATGCGGCATCTACAATTGACTGCATTAAGAGTGTGTTGAAATACAATACTTATCCTGTTAAGTTTATTGTTGTCGACAACTGTTCGCCNGATGTGAATGACCGTGAGCAGATTTCGGCCGTATCACGTGACCTTTTCGATGNAACTATTGAGGTTGACGATAATTTCATGCCTNAAAANCCGTTACCTGNATTCACTTTGGTCAGGTCGGTTGCTAATGACGGTTATGCCCGTGGCAATAACAAGGGCTTGAGACTTGCCTATGCCGACAGTGATATNGANTATGTGCTNATACTCAATAATGACACACTGTTCGTCGAAGATATANTACCGAAACTCGTNGCAGATGTTGATNCTCTCCNACATGCAGCGTTGGTAACGCCACTNTTGTATAAGAAAAATCTTGACGGTATTGATATGAATTGTGCNCGCAACGNNAATCGCATGAGAGACTTTGCGATTATTAACNTGTTGTTGTTGCGCATTCCCACATTCATAAAGCGGCATATATATGTNAATGTTAAACCCGANACNGGNTGCCACAAGGTGCCTCTNGTTTCNGGTAGCTGTATAATGTGTCGCAAAGATGTGTTCGAAAGCATTGANAGNTTTGACCCGGGGACATTCTTGTATTGGGAAGAGGATATACTTGGCGCAAAGATCANGCGTATCGNAAGNNGTAATTATGTTGATACCGACATACGCTGTATCCACCTCGGTGCTGCNACGACNCGCAATGAAGTATCGTTTAATATGATTCGTCATAGCATNGAAAGNGGATTATANTATGCGAACAATTACTGGAATGGTTCTNNANTTAAGATGGCGTTGCTCAGACTGGCGACAAAATGGTCGTTGACAGTNTANTCAATACACTGCAAACTTCGTAAACGCAAAAAGTAAATTATCACNCATTNGGTATGGAGACGATAGAGGTATCCGGACTTGAGTTATGGGCTCATCACGGNGTTCTTGACCAAGAGCGCAGNGTNGGCAACCGATTTGTTGTCGACGTGAGTCTTGACGTTGATTTGTCTAAGGCTATGGCGTCAGACTCGGTCAGCGACACGATAAATTATGCTGTCATCGTTGATATAGTGAAGCGCGAGATGGCTATACCGTCTGATTTACTTGAGAACGTAGTGTGGCGTGTGCGTCGTGCAATATCATCTCAATTCCCGATGGTTATCGGCGGTAGTGTTCGTCTGACGAAACTAACGCCTCCGATATGTTGTCAGGTCAAGGGTGTTTCGGTTACGACTCGTTGGTGAAGCGCTTCTGAATAAGTCCACCTGCGATAACGAGCAGCACCGAAATCATAATCAAAACCAGTCCGGCTGTGTCACGGCCTGTGAGCCGCTCGCCGAACACGAGTACACCACAAAATACGGCTGTTACTGGCTCAAATACGCCGAGAAGCGCCACCGGTGTTGAACCGATAAAGTGAATGGCTTTGGCAGTGCAAACAAGAGATACGGCAGTAGGCAGCAAACCGAGAGCCAAAATGCAAATCCACAGCTTGTTGTTGTCGGGTGCGATCACAGGCTTGCCTGATAAAACTGGAACGACAAAAATAAGTGCACCGAACAGCAGCATATAGAACGACAGTCGATTAGATGGCATAGTGGCGAGTACCGAGCGGTTGATGGCGACGAGAACAATGGCGTATGACAGAGCCGACACCATCACCCAGGCAATGCCGGTTAGGCTCAATGAGCTGTCGGGCTTGCCGTTGTAGAGCAATGTCAGTCCGATTCCGGCTGTTACAAGACACGCGCCGGTAATCCAGGTGAATTTCTCGTGGTATAACAGTGTCATGATTACTGCAACCATAAGCGGATAGACAAACAACAGTGTCGATGCGATTGATGCCTCCATGCAGTTGTAGCTTTCAAAGAGAGCGAGCGAGGAGAATCCCATCAGCAGGCCCAGCAGGGCGAGTGGTATTATCTCGCGACGTTTTATCGACAGGCTCTCGCCGCTTATCAAGGCCAGCAATGCTATTATCGGAATGCCGGCCAGGTATCGGAACAACAATACCGAGTTGGCGTCCATGCCGTCAGCATACAAAGGCAAAGCGAACAACGGATTTAGTCCGTAGGTCGCGGCCGCAATGACACCAAGTGTGTATCCTTTTATGCTTTTACCAAAAATCATGTCTTGCAAAAGTTGTATTGAGCGTGCAAAGTTACTCAAAAAAGGTGTTGAAATGTTTAGCCTTTGCAGAAAAGTTGTATCTTTGTTGAAAAATGATACAATGGCACGATTTCGCATAAATATATTGGGTTGTGGTTCGGCGACTCCGTCCCTGCGGCACCAGCCTTCGTCTCAGGTAATAGACTTTCGCGACAATCTGATGATGATTGATTGTGGCGAGGGTACACAGCTTGCCATGCGTCGCATGCGGCTAAAGTTCTCGCGACTCAACCACATTTTCATCAGTCATCTCCACGGCGACCACGTGCTCGGTCTGCCGGGGTTGCTTTCGACTTTGGCATTGCAGGGCAAGACCGGCAGTGTCACCGTCCACACATTTCCCGAGGGTATCGAGCTGCTCCGTGACGTGGTCAATTTTTTCTGTCGCGAGCCGGGGTATGACATCATCTTCGAGCCGGTAAGCCATGAGGGAGGTCTTGTATATGAAGACCATGCACTCACTGTAACGGCTATTCCGCTTTATCACCGTGTACCGTGTGTCGGATACATATTCCGTGAGAAAGAGAAACCTCGTCATCTCAAGGGTGACATGGTCAAGTATTTTGATATTCCCGTGAGCAAGCTCCATGACATCAAGATGGGTCAGGATTTTGTTTGCCGCGACGGTACCGTCATCGCCAACAGCCGTCTCACATCACCATCCGACCCGTGCATGAGCTATGCCTACTGTTCTGACACTCAGTACGACGAGCGTGTGGCGCGGGCTGTAACCGGCGTTGACACTGTGTTCCATGAGGCTACATATATTGATGCCGATGCGGTCAAGGCCCGCGAACGTGGTCATTCAACTGCATCAGAGGCAGCTCGTGTGGCTCTGCAGGCCGGCGCCCGTCAGCTTATACTCGGTCACTACTCCAAGAGCTACGAGAACGAGGATATGCATCTCGTTCAGGCCAAGGAGATATTCCCAAATACAATACTTGCAAACGAGGGTCTCACCGTCGATTTGCTGTAAGACAATATGATTGATAACGACGCAATTTATATGGATATGGCCCTTGTCGAGGCCAGGCAGGCCTTTGATGAGGGTGAGATTCCTGTCGGAGCCGTGATCGTTTGTGACGGTCACGTTATAGGTCGTGGTCACAACATGACCGAGCAGCTCAATGATGTCACGGCCCATGCCGAGATGCTTGCCATAACGTCAGCCACCCAAACTATCGGTGGTAAGTACCTTCCCGACTGTACACTCTATGTTACTGTCGAGCCGTGCCTGATGTGTGCCGGTGCTATCGCATGGTCACAGATAGGCCGTATCGTGTATGGCGCGAGCGATGTCAAGCGGGGTTTCAGCACGTATACCGACCACCCTTTTCACCCCCGTGCTACTGTAAAATCGGGTGTCCGAGCCGATGAGTGCGCCCGACTTATGAAAGATTTTTTTGCCAAACGCCGATGATTCAAAACAGCAAATACACACCACGGGTGCAATCGCTGGTCGATGCACTCAGTCAACGCATTCTAATACTCGACGGTGCCATGGGCACCATGATACAGCGTTTCGGTCTTACTGAGAACGATTTTCGCCCGGCCGGACACGATGCCCGAGTGATAATGCAGGGTTGTAATGATATACTGACAATTACGCGCCCCGATGTTATTCAAGACATACACCGACAGTATGTCGAGGCCGGTGCTGACATCATCGAGACCTGTACATTCAACGCCAACGCGCTGTCGCTCGANGAGTATGCTCTTGANGNCCGNGTTTCTGAAATNAACCNNGCCGGTGCGCGTCTTGCGCGCGAAGTGGCTGATGCCGCCGACCGAATGGTTTGGGTNGCAGGTNGCATGGGGCCNACAGGCAAATCTCTCACTATGGCAGTCAATCTTGGCGATTCAACCACATTTGATGTCATGGAACAGGCCTATTTCAGTCAGGCTAAAGCTCTAATCGAGGGTGGGGTAGACCTGTTGCTNATAGAGACNGTTTTCGATACGTTAAATGCCAAGGCNGCTATCCATGCCGCACAGCGAGCTATGGAGCAGCTTGGCGTGAAAGTGCCNCTGATGTTGTCGGTGACATTAAGTGAGAACGGTCGCACGTTGTCAGGTCAGTCGCTTGATGCTTTTGTGGTTTCNATCGCCCATGCCGACCCGTTGATAGTGAGTATGAACTGTGGCTTCGGGCCTGAGTCAATGGGCCGCTATATTGAGCAGCTGCAGGATATACCTTATGCCGTGGCGATGTATCCTAATGCCGGTCTGCCAAACAAGATGGGACAGTATGACCAAGACCCCGAGACAATGGGNCGTGCCATAGAGCCTTTGTTGCAGGGCGGTCGACTCAACATNGTNGGAGGNTGTTGTGGAACAACNCCCGACCACATCAGACGTATGGCATCGATTGCGGCNGGTTGTAAGCCTCGTGTGGTNCCTGCGCCAGTACACGAGACCCGACTCGCCGGCCTTGAGCCGCTTGTGGTCAGCCGTGCTTCTAATCTNGTTAATATNGGCGAGCGATGCAATGTCGCCGGAAGTCGTAAATTTTTACGCCTGATAAAAGAGGGTGCCGTACAGGAGGCTTTGGANATNGCNTCGGGCCAGGTTGCCAATGGAGCGCAGGCTGTCGATGTCAATATGGACGATGGTATGCTCGANGCTGTCGAGTGTATGTCNTCATTCGTCGCACGATTGCAGGTNGAGCCTGATGTCGCNGTCGTGCCNATGGTCATCGACTCGTCAAAGAGCGATGTTATAATGGCCGGCTTGAAACGCGTGCAGGGTAANCCNNTGGTCAACTCCATNAGTCTCAAAGAGGGTGAGGAGNCGTTTCTCAATATGGCGCGCGCCATTCATCGGCTCGGTGCAGCGATGGTGGTGATGGCTTTTGACGAACAAGGCCAGGCTACCACATTGCAACGCCGAGTTGAAATATGCACTCGTGCATATAAGCTTTTGACCGAGAAGGCCGGTATTCCACCTTACGATATTGTATTTGATCCCAATATCTTGACAATTGCTACAGGCATGCCAGAGCACGATTCGTATGCACTTGACTTTATAAATGCTGTCAGAATTATCAAGGAGACTTTGCCAGGAGCAAAAACATGTGGCGGTGTAAGTAACTTGTCGTTTGCGTTTCGCGGCAATAACTATCTGCGTGAGGCCATGCACGCTGTCTTTTTGTATCATGCTGTGGCGGCCGGTCTTGATATGGCCATAGTCAATGCTGCCAGCCTNATGGCCGTCGATGATATTGACCCCGCACTACGCGAGGCGATAGAAGACCTCTTATTTATAAGACGTCCCGATGCGGTTGATAGGCTGACGCAACTTGCTGCCGTGCTGAAGGAATCACACACAGACGCTGTCGCAACCAAAGTCGAGACGNAAACTCTCGATCCCGAGAAGCGCCTCGAGAACCTTATTATCAAAGGTTCGACCCTTAATCTCGAAGAAGTGCTTGGAGAGGTAGCTCGGCGTTATGACCGAGTGGCCGATCTTATAGATGGCCCGCTTATGAGCGCGATGGACACCGTCGGCCGTTTGTTCGGCGAGGGCCGCTTGTTCTTGCCTCAGGTGGTCAAGAGTGCGGGCGTAATGAAAAATGCCGTCGCTATTCTTGAGCCGCGGCTCGAACAGGAGCGCGCCGTTAATCCGGCAGGTGCTTCACGCCGATGTATAGTACTTGCAACAGTCAAGGGCGACGTGCACGACATCGGCAAGAATATAGTGTCAGTCATAATGAAGTGTAACGGCTGGAACGTGGTAGATCTTGGAGTCATGGTTCCACCTGACAAAATTCTTGACGCTGTAGTTGAGCACAATGCCGATGCTGTCGGTTTGAGCGGACTTATAACACCTTCGCTTGACGAGATGTGCCGTGTTGCACGCATGATGCAGGAACGGGGACTATCGATTCCGCTATTCATCGGTGGCGCCACCACGTCGGCTCGCCACACAGCTGTGAAAATTGCTCCATGTCGCGAGGGCGTCACAGTCTACACACGCGATGCAGCCCGTGTCCCAGTTATCGCGTCACGTCTTGTGTCGCCCGCAACGGCTCTTGCCGAGACTCTGGCTATAAAGGCCGAGCAAGAGGCCGAGCGTAAAGAGTCAGATAACTCGGCCCGGACATTGCTTTCGCTTGATGATGCGCGTCGTCGTGCGGCAGTTATGCCAGAATATAGTTTGCCGGGAAATCGTTGCACGATTGGGGTGGCCGAGTATGACTTCGCGCCGTCACAGCTGCGCGGTCTGATAAATACTAAGGCCTTGCTGTTTGCGTGGAAACTTGACCCCGCTTTGCCACAGGCCCCTGAGGCACGTAAATTGATTGAGTCGATGAATCGACTGCTTGACAGGCTCGAAGCTGCCGGGTATAGGGTTCGTGCGCGAACCGTGACCGAGGTGGCAAATGTAGATTTGGCTACCGATACACTCTCGTTGGGAGTCTGTCGTCTGCCTATGTTGCGAAGCCAGGTGCCTGATAAGAATGGCAACACCTTGTCGGTTGTCGACTTTATTAATCCAGACGGTAGTGATGTAATGACGGCATTTACTGTTACAGCTCCTGAGATTGACAGTAATTCGGACGATGAATTTGATCGACTGTTGGGTCAGAGTGTTTCACACCGACTGGTTGAGGCTGCCACCGAATTGTTACACCGCACGTTGAGTACACCCGATGCGTCTGACAAGATAGGCGTACGTCCTGCGGTAGGTTATGCAATGATGCCCGACCAAAGCCTTGTGTTTGAGCTTGATAAACTGCTTAAATATGGTGAGTTGAATATCGCGCTAACCGAACATGGCGCATTGCACCCCTCGGCGACGACTACTGGATTGATTATATATAATCCTGCCGCACGATACTTTGAAGTCGGTCACATAGATGAGACTCAACTTAATGATTATGCCGCAAGGCGTGGCACTGACGTTGAATCGATGCGCGGTTTTCTTGCATCGGTATTATGATACACGACGATGAACGGGACGACGTGTAACGTCACTCATTGAATTGTGGCGTGCTGCCATCACGATATGATAGATGAACATACCTGCCAGCGAGGCGGTTATTAAAGTAATCCAGATGGTCTTGAGTGTCAGCATAGCCGTTGTAGATTTTAAGGTGTTTCAATAAACTTAAAACATTATTAACTGATAATTAGTTCATGGACGTTCAAAATAAAGTGAGTGATGTTAAGGCTCGGGCGGTAAAGGCGCTCGAGACCCGGTATGGCACTCGTGAGGCCACGTGGATAGTGCGTGCAATCTTTGAGGACGTGATGGGTTGGAGCGTTACCGACCTTGTGACACGTGGCGACTATGAGCTCAACGATTACACTGCCACTAAAATAATGAATATGGTGGCGAGAGTCAACGCCGGTGAGCCGGTGCAATACGTGACCGGGGTAGCTCAGTTCTACGGTATGACATTCAAAGTTTCGCCGGCGGTGCTTATTCCGCGTCCCGAAACGGCCGAGTTGGTTGATCTGATAGTCAAGGCCTCCGGAAATCGTTCGGATCTGCGTGTGCTCGACTGTGGCACCGGCTCAGGGGGTATTGCTATAGCGCTGGCGCGTAATTTGCCGTTCAGTCATGTCGATGCCATTGACATTGACGAAGATGCGCTCAAAGTAGCGCGCGACAACGCCACGCATCTTAAAGCCGCGGTTAATTTTAGAGAGGCTGATATGTTGTCACTGTCATCGGCCGATGCCGGACTGTACGACATTATAGTCAGCAATCCGCCGTATATCGCTGATAGTGAACGCAAAGAGATGGAGGTGAATGTCCTTGACCATGAACCTCACAAGGCGTTGTTTGTGCCCGACAGCGACCCATTGAAATTTTACAGTGCGGTAGCTGAATATGCCCGTCATGCTCTCGTGCCGGGTGGAATGTTGTATTTTGAGATTAATCCACTGTTTGTTGAACAAATGAAGCAACTTCTCGCTGACTTTGACGATGTCGATATAATACGTGACAGTCAGGGCGCGTTGAGGTTTGCGACGGCACGTAAGCGATGATTCAGCGACGTCCCATCAAACCATCGGTAGCTCTTGCCAAGCTCCAGGAATTGTGTGCCCGTAGCGAACAATGCAGCTACGAGATTCTCACCCGCCTCAAAAAATGGGGCGTTCCTGATACGACGTCGGCTAAGATACTGGCGTTGTTAAAACGTGACCGATATGTCGATGATAGCCGATATGTCGAAGCGTTTGTACGCGATAAGGTCGTTTTCAATCGATGGGGACGAACCAAAATCAGGCTTGCGTTGGTGCAGAAACATCTGCTGTCCGATTTGATTGCCGATGGGCTTGAGTCTATTGATAACGATGAGTATGT
Organism: Bacteroides sp.; assembly: GCA_014802385.1. Lineage (GTDB taxonomy): Bacteria > Bacteroidota > Bacteroidia > Bacteroidales > Muribaculaceae > JAAVFS01. The sequence continues at coordinate 12,399 of JAAVCJ010000002.1, read as the reverse complement.
AACGGCATTGACCGAAGTGCTCGAATCGAAGTCGCGGACGTTGCAAGATGTCTCTACTTACGATGCGCGTATGAAACTGTTGAAATATGCCGTTTCGCGAGGGTTCGAGATGGGTATTGCAAGCGAGATGATAAAAAAACTTTTTCCGCGATGAATGTAGTGAGTCTCTTACGCGAAGGTATGCAGGCACTGATGTCGGTGTTGTTTCCTGAGAAATGTGTGGTCTGTGGTCGTACGCTCGTGTCAGGTGAGCATCTGATTTGTCTGCACTGCAATGTCGCTATGCCGCGCACACGCTATCATTTGTCGCGGTTCAATCACATGCACGAACGCCTGATGGGTGAGGCCCGAGTAGAGCGGGCGGCGGCGTGGTTTCATTACAAGCGTAAGAGCCCTTATACAAATATTATACTTCAGGCAAAATATTTTGACCGGCCGGAGGTGGCTACCGATGCTGCCGCGATGTTTGCGGCTGAAATCAGGCCCGACGGTTTCTTTGACGGCATAGATGTTATATTGCCTGTGCCGATGCATCCGTTTAAAGAACTGAGGCGCGGGTACAATCAGGCCGAGATAATTGCGCGTGGCCTATCGCGTGTCACGGGATTGCCTATAGGTGATAATCTGAAGGCGCGCCATGAACACAAGACCCAAACGCGTCGTGGTGCATACGACCGCTATGTCAATGTCGCCCATCTGTTTGAGGTGGTTCATTCTGATGAGTTGGCCGGCCTGCATGTACTTGTTGTCGATGATGTCATGACTACCGGCTCGACTGTGCTGTCATGTTGTGAGGCTCTGCGGCGGTCAGTGCCCGATGCCACGATAAGCGTGCTGACACTCGCCTCGGCTACGCTTGATTAGCGATAGATCGTGTTGGAAAAATGCGGTCGACAATGATTGCCAGCGCTCCGTCGCCGGTGACGTTGCAAGCTGTGCCGAAGCTATCCATCGAGATGTAGAGCGCAATCATCAACGCATTGTCGGCCTGAGAGAACCCGAGCATACTGCTCAGTATGCCGAGTGAGGCCATGATGGCACCTCCCGGTACGCCGGGTGCGGCAATGATTGATATGCCCAGCATGGCTATGAAGCCTGCAAACTGAGTTATGTTGTAGTCCATACCGTGGGTAATCATGAGTGCCAGTGCACATGCAACGATTTTGAGCGTACTGCCCGACATGTGTATAGTGGCACATAGCGGTATGACAAATCCGGCGACCTGACTGCTTACACCATTTCTGACAGTTTGCTCGAGTGTGACAGGTATGGTGGCTGCCGACGATTGTGTGCCAAGTGCGGTGAAGTAAGCCGGCATCATGCCCCACAACAGCTTGAATGGGTTGTGACTCACAGGCTTGCGGGCGAACAATGCAGCTATCGAAAACTGTATGACGAGTAAGAGTACGTGAAGTGCAAAAATAACTGCGATGACCTTGATGAATGTGGCAAGTATTGTACCGACTTCACCTACCATTGTCATGTTAAGGAAAATGCCGAAAATATATAATGGCAGTAGCGGAATGATAGCCCGGTTAATGACCATCATGATGATGTCGCGGAAATCATTAAGCAGACCAAGCAACGGGCTACCGGCATTGTTAAGGCGAGCTGTACCGAGGCCTATTATGAATGCCAGTATCAGAGCGCTCATGACACTCATGACTGCCGGCATCTCGATTGTGAAATAGGGTGGTATATCGCTGGCTGTGGCTTCGGTGGCTATGTAAGCCGACGCGCTTATGAGTTTGGGAAAACACCACGAACAGGTGAGATAAGACCCCATTCCGGCGCAAAATGTAGCGACGTAGGCCAGTAGTGCTGTGACAATTAACATTTTGCCTGCGCTGCGGCCTATGTCGGCAATCGCCGAAGCCACAAATGCTATAATCAACAGAGGTATGGTGAAACCAAGAAACTGGCTGAATACAGCATTGAATGTCATGAACACTCGGGCAAGCCATTCGGGAACTATATAACCTGCGCCGATACCTGCGGCTATAGCTAATATTATAAGAGGTAGAAGCCCCAGACGGTGCTTTGCCGTGCGTTCGTTATTTTTAATCATGGAATTTATGTTTTTTGCAAATATAGCATTACTTTTGCAATCATGGAAATAATTTTAAGCAGTGAGTTTAAACAGGCTGTGCCTGGGTATAAGATGATTAAGATAGAAGCTGAGGTTGTCAATAGTGAGACTCCCGATGAACTTTGGCGTGAGGTTGAAAACTTCACAGGCTCGTTGTGTGACTTGCTCGAAATTGCCGATATAAACAAACGACCCGGTATCGCGGCTACGCGAGCCGGCTATAAGGCATGCGGCAAGGACCCGAATCGCTATCGTCCGTCGACCGAGCAGTTGTGCCGCCGGGTGCTTAAAGGCAACGGCCTGTGGCGCGTGAGTTCGATTGTCGATACGTTCAATCTGCTGTCGCTTAAATCGGGCCATTCGATCGGTGCGTTTGATATGGACGCAATCAAGGGCGACACACTCACGCTTGGCGTCGGCCGCGAGGGTGAGCCATACGAAGGCATAGGGCGTGGTGTCATCAATATCGCCGGTATGCCGGTGTGGCGCGATGCCGTCGGAGGCGTAGGTACACCCACCAGTGATAATGAGCGTACCAAGGTGTCATTGGAGACACGCCGACTGCTTGTAACCATTAATATATATGGCGACGAGATGCCGGTTGATGATATTATCTCGGAGGCCGGGCGCCTGCTCGATACCTACTGTAAAGCACAAAATGTAAAGATAGACGTCATCTCATGAGAACTCTAAAAATGTATCCTACAAGCATCAACATGCAGTATGTCGACATGTTGATCAAAGCGCTGAAAGACGGCGAGGTGATTGTCATACCGACCGATACCCGCTATGCTTTTGCATGTGATGCGCTCAACAACAGGGCGATTGAACACGTATGCCGCCTCAAGGATATTGACCCCAAGAAACACCCGCTGTCGATAGTTTGCGCCGATTTATCACAGGCCAGTGAGTATGCGCGAATCGACAACCGTGCATTTGCTGAGGTGCGAGCAAATCTACCTGGAAAGTTCACGTATATATTGCCTACGACACCAAACCTTCCTAAGGTATTCAAAGGACGTAGGGAAGTGGGACTGCGCATACCTGACAACAATATAGCGCGCGAACTGGCCCGTCAGCTCGGTAATCCGCTGATGACATCGACGGTGACATGGCCCGAAGCCGACGACGCCGATACTCTGTTGCCCGAGTCGATAGCTCTCGCCGTCGGACACGAAGTTGACTATGTAGTAGATGCCGGTGAGTCGGACGGCTCGCTCAGCACAGTAATCGATATGACCGATTCTTCCAACCCGGTGGTCGTCCGTCAATAAATAGTATTGACAGGTGCCGCAATGCACCCAAAAACGCTGTCGCAGGTACTTTTTTAGACTCTTTTTGGGTACAATTGTAGAATTGTATTAAAAAAGTTTGGTTATGTTTCAAAAAATTCGTTACTTTGCACACTGTTTTGTGGCTCATCCTGTAAAGCGGCTAAAAAAGATGCGTTTAGCCGTGATATGAGACTGAGATGGTGACACAACAAACGTTATAACAAATAGCAATAAGAAACAAGATAAATTCAAGATCAACAGCCATGTCAAAGATTTGTCAGATTACAGGCAAGAAGGCGATGACAGGTAACAATGTATCGCACTCTAAGCGTCGCACCAAGCGTCGTTTCAATGTCAACCTCTTTAACAAGAAGTTCTACTGGGTTGAACAGGATACCTGGATTTCACTCACCATCTCAGCAGCCGGCCTGCGCACTATCAACAAAATGGGTCTCGACGCCGCTATTAAGCTGGCAGCCGAAAAGGGTTATTTAACTGAAATCAAATATTTAGTATACTAAGAAGATGGCAAAGAAAGCTAAAGGTAATCGCGTGCAGGTAATCCTGGAGTGCACCGAACACAAGGCGAGCGGCATGCCCGGTACTTCTCGTTATATCACTACCAAAAACCGCAAGAACACAACTGAGCGTCTGGAGTTGAAGAAATACAACCCCATTCTCAAGAAAGTAACCATCCACAAGGAAATCAAATAATAAAACTCTAAGATATGGCAAAGAAAACCGTTGCATCACTCCAGAAGGGTGAAGGCCGTACCTACAGCAAAGTTATCAAGATGGTTAAGTCACCCAAGACCGGTGCCTACGTCTTTAAGGAAGAAATGGTTCCTAACGACGCTGTTAAGGACGCTCTGAAGTAAGATTCGATATTCTCTTTAGATATATAAAAGAGAAAGCTGCCCCCGCGATGAGCGTTGGGAAGTTTTCTCTTTTTTTCATGTAAGTGCAATTTCAATATAACTCATGAATTCAGATCCACGAGCTCTCACAATTGACGATTTTGACTATCCGTTACCACAGGAGCGCATAGCGTCTCACCCTCTTGAGGTGCGCGATGCTTGCAAACTGTTGATGCGTACACGCGACGGTGTTATTACTGACCACGTTTTCAATGAACTTCCGGCCTTGTTGCCTGAGGACGCCATGCTGGTTTACAATAATACCAGGGTGATAAATGCCCGATTGCGTTTCAGAAAATCGTATCCTGACGGAGCGCTGATAGAGATTTTTTGTCTGGAGCCTATATCGCCGGCCGATTATGCTGTCAATTTTGCATCGACGTCGACGTGTAGCTGGTTGTGTTTTGTTGGAAATGCCAAGAAGTGGAAGCAGGGTCAACTTGTTTTGCCTGTGAGCATAGGTGGACAACAGATTGAGCTAAGGGCGTCGATGGGCGATACCAAAGGCAATGCCAGGGAGATAACATTTGATTGGGACGCTGAGGTTGGTGTCACATTTTCTGATATCATATCGGCGGTTGGCGAAATACCTATTCCGCCTTATCTGAACCGCAGCACCGAGGAATCTGATTCGCGCGACTATCAAACTGTTTACTCGCATATTGACGGCTCGGTGGCAGCGCCGACCGCGGGGCTGCATTTCACGCCTGCTGTGCTTGACGCTATCAGCGGTCGCGGCATACCTCGCCGGGAACTTACGCTGCACGTAGGGGCCGGTACGTTTCAGCCGGTAAAGACCGATTCGATAGGTGAACATGCTATGCATAGCGAGTTTATCGCCGTGCAGAAGGGGCTGATTGCCGAACTTGCCGATACTCAACGCCGCGTCGTTGCTGTTGGTACTACATCGGTGAGGACGCTTGAGAGCCTGTATCATGCTGGTTGTCTGATAGCGACGGGTGAATGGCAGGGAGAGGTGCCGCAATGGTATCCCTACAGTGAGTCGCACCCTGGCCTGAGTGTCCGCGAGTCGCTGATGGCCATTCTTGATTATCTTGAGCGCATGGAACTGAATGCGTTTGTAGCAGATACACGTATAATCATTGCGCCGGGTTATGATTACCGTATTGTCAAAGGTATGGTAACCAATTTTCACCAGCCCAAATCGACCCTACTGTTATTAGTATCGGCTTTGATGGGGTATGATTGGCATCGCGTCTATGAGCATGCGTTGGATAACGGCTACCGATTCCTCAGTTACGGCGACGCTTGCCTGTTTTTGTAATCATAAATTATATTAATCAGCAATCAATTTCGAGCCATAGCGTGTTTCTATATTAGATATTAAAGTCTAATACTAAATACACACGACTATGAACTACCCGATTATTGACATTGAAGGAGTAGGTGACGTCTACGCACTGAAACTTAAAGCTGTCGGCGTTGAGACAACATCTCAACTGCTGGAACGTGCAGCGACTCCCAAAGGGCGTGCTCAACTTGCCGAAGATACAGGTATCTCACCCAAGCTGATATTAAAGTGGGCCAATCATGCCGATTTGTTCAGAATTAACGGTGTGGCCGGGCAGTTTGCCGAATTACTCGAGGCTGCAGGTGTTGATACAGTAAAGGAACTTCGCCACCGTGTCGCCGCCAATCTTCAGCCAAAGCTCGTTGAGGTTAATGAGGTTCGCAATCTTTGCAATAGAGTGCCGTCACTGAGCGAGGTTGAGAAAATGATTGAGCAAGCAAAGCATCTCGACCCTGTGCTCACATATTGAAACCTATATAGATTAAAAATCGTCCCACATGGATATCAAAACCATGCGGGACGATTTTTTATTATTGCGGATCAGACGATATGAATGGTTGACTGTGATAGAATGTGTTGCGTTTGCAGATCATGACTATTGAGTATGATATCAATGCAACAATCGTTGCCGGCAAGAGAAATTCGACACCTCCCACCATCTCGGTTGTAAGGAATATAGCCATGAGAGGCGCACGTATTATACCTGCCATCGAGCCGGCCATTGCAATCAGTGCATAATGAGCCGGACTTAGATCGGCCCAGCCAGTTATTTTTATCATGACTGCAAAAAATAGTCCGAGAATACAACCGGCAAATAGGGTGGGGGCGAAGTCGCCGGCTACACCACCGCCATTGTTAGTCGCTGACGAACCTGCGCCTTTCAGCAACAAAATGCCGATACAAGTAACGGGTAGCATCCATGTGTCGCCGCTCCAGTGACGGAGTATGTCGTGGCTGTCGGGTGCTGAGAAATTGCCGTTGATTATGTCGGTGATTGTGCCGTATCCCTCGCCATATAATGCTGGGAACAGGTAGATCATCGTTCCGATGGCGAGACCTGATGTCAACCATTTGAGCCATGCGTGTCGTTCATAAGACAGCCATTTTTTCATGAGACCGCCTGTGCCGGTATAGTATAGCGAATATAGGCCGCAAACGATGCCGAGCGGAACGCACCAGGCGACGGTATGTACATCATAAGGGCCAGGTGATATCACATTAATATCAAGAGTACACCCTGACAGCACGTAGGCAACGAGTGATGCGGCAAGTGTTGCGAGGAAAATGCCCAGCACGGCGACAGTTGTAAATTCGATGCGCAATACTTCGAGAGCGAATAGCGCTCCGCCAATCGGCGCTTTGAATATGCCGGCAATGCCTGCTGCAGCTCCACAGCCAAGCAGTACCATCATCATGCGCTGATTTACACGAAAAAGCTCTCCGAGTTTGCTGCCTATACCGGCGCCGGTGTAGGCTATAGGGCCTTCCGAGCCCGCTGTGCCGCCTGTGCCGAGTGTTAGGGCACTGCCAATAAGTGAACCGTAAATAACGCGTGCACTGAGCTTGTACTTCTTGGCTTTGAGGTCATTGACCATTCGTGCTACTCCGTTATCTACATGGTCGTGCAGAATATACCGACTGAAGAGCGCAGTAAGCGTAATACCGATTACGGGAACTATGATTATCAGCCAGTCGGCATTGATGCTGTCGATGCTGTCACGAGTCAGTCGGGTAATAGTTGCGATAAGTAGTTTCAATAGCCATGCTCCTACGCCCGAAAGAATGCCCGTGACAAGTGCAAGCACCAGGATAAACCCGGTGTCTGTGATGTGTAGTTCGCGCCATTCTATAAATCGGGCATATCGGTTTTGGCTGGAAGGTGTGTCCATAAATATAAGCGGTTGAAACGTTCGTCTATAATATATGTATAGAACGTTCCAACCGCTGTAAGGGTTTTGGCTGTGCTGTTATTTCTTTGGTTGCAGACCTTGCACTCGGTCGGGGTGAGCGGCGATGAATGCTTTCCAACTGCCGGCACCCTTAGCCACTGCCGGTTTGCGAGACTCGTAGAAGTGGCATAATGCAGCGGCGAGTGCGTCGGTGGCATCGAGCTGTGGTAGCAGGTTTTCGCGCGGAATATTAAGCTGACGGCGTATCATTTCCTGTACTTGCTCTTTACTTGCGCCTCCGTTACCGGTGATTGCAAGTTTTATTTTGCGCGGTTCGTACTCGGTGATAGGCACTTCGCGCGACAATGCGGCTGCCATCGCTACACCTTGAGCGCGTCCGAGCTTTAACATTGACTGGACGTTTTTGCCGAAGAACGGTGCTTCGATGGCAAGCTCGTCGGGCAGGTAATTTTCGACAACTCCGAGCACGCGGTCATATATGCGTTTGAGGCGCATATAGTGATCTTCGAATTTATTGAGTTGAATGACGCCCATTGTAATCATAGCCGGTTTGTTTGCCTTGATTCCAAGTACGCCATATCCCATTACGTTGGTGCCGGGGTCGATACCAAGAATGATGTGGTCCCACTCTTTGAGCTGTGAATCCATCAGTCAATAACCTCCATGTCGGTTGTGAAAAACAGCACGCGCTCAGCCCCGAGACGGGCGGCGATGTCATCTTTAAGCAATGTAGCCACGTCACGGTGCCACTCGTCGTGAACGGCGAGAGTCGGGGCCTTCATCTGAATGGCGAAGCTGACCGCATTGGGATCAACCTCGGTGAGTATGCGGGCCATCGTGATGTCGTGGAAGCGTCCGCTNGAACGTGCNGCCTCGATAAAGACGTGGCGTGCCCATTCGGCGAACTGAATTATGGCCCCACGCTCTACGATGAATGTTGTATTGCGTATGAATGACATGTCGCGTCTTGCTAGANGATTAATTNANGGCTATAANNACAATNANCTCAATGATGTANAGAGCNATCATNATNGCTCCGATAATAACACCGAGCTTGCCAAACTTACGGGCAGAGTTTGATGATGCAATCGCTTCGTCAATGTTGCCCTGATTCTGTAATGTGTTGACGCGGATTGCTTTAATCAGCGCAGGTATGCCGAGAGGGAAAAACAGTACGAGTGCGGCAATTGCGAGTCCAAGATGGTTGGGGANGGGGGTCTGATTTGTGTTCATGACAAAATGTTATTAGTTTATTGGTTTATTAATGGTAATAATATTTCCTGGAAAATATCGTTTTGGCTGGTCATGTATAATATGTCCAACGGTATGCCGATTGCGAGACCTAATATGCCCCACAATAATACTTTACGTGATTGACGGGCAGCGCCTTCGACGTTGCCTTCTTCCCACATGCGTGTTACCATGATTGATTTTATCAGGGCTATTATGGCGCATGGTACGAGGCCAAGAAAGGCAATGATTGCAAGCCAGCGGTATGTAGGTGGACACGGAATATCGCTGGTCGGGTTGGTGTTTGGTTGAGCCTGTTCGCTTTCTGATGAAGGTCGGTTGTTGTTATCGAAAGCTGCGCGATTGAATGTCGGGGGTAACGCNGTGTTGCTGAACACGACTGCNATTTCTTCAAGCTCGTCGGCGCGCACCCATTCGGCAAGNCCGGCNCGCCATACCATTTCGTCGGGTTTGAGTTGCCGGGCTTTGAGCTGCTCGACAGTGTAGGGNCCNAATGGCCCTTGAGGAGATGCGATATAATATTCCATATATAATACGGTTATTGTTTGCTGTTNGTTAATATTTTACGCTTCAGTCCACGCGTTGCGAATCTGAAATGGCGCATNATGGTNGATNCTGTGCCGTAATATCGACACATTATTTTGAACCGCTCAATGAGTGATGCNGTATGATTGCGTGTTGTNGTGCCCTCGTCNAGATAGTCGATGAGTATGTCGTCAACGTAGGTGTTGTGTCGCGAGTGTTGCAGGCATTTNATNACCCATTCATANTCGGCTGAAAACTTGTAACGTGTGTCGTATGGTGANGTGATGCGTTTTAGGACGGCCATTGCCTGATGGCATACGACCATACCGTNGGCAAAACTATCGTATGTGAGATGGCTGGGGGCAGTAAGGTGACGTCGGCCTGTAACTTTGCGGTCGCGTCCGCTGACCAAAATAGTCTGTCCATACACTATTCCGGGTGAGTCGGTGTCGTTTATCGCTTGTGCAATAAGGCCGAGGGTCGNATCGGTATGAAATGAATCNCCTGCGTTTANATATATGAGGTATGTACCGCGAGCCATGCTGCGGCCACGGTTCATGGCGTCATATATGCCCTTGTCCGGCTCGNTNTGAATGANNGTATGGTCGGTGGCCAATTTGTTGGCTATACTTAGCGTTGAGTCGGTCGATGCACCGTCTACAATGATGTGCTCATAATCAGTAAATAGCTGCGCGGCGACGCTTGCCATCGTGGGTGCGATGGTTTGCTCGGCGTTGTATGTTACAGTTATTATGCTGAACAGTGGTTGGCTCATTGCTCTATGNTATTAGGTTTCCGAAACTCAAAGATAATAATTATTTGTGGTAATNGGTGCNTTTTTTANAAATATCGACGTTTCAGANTATAAAAATACCCCGTCGTGACCGNTTGAATGGCCTTGACGGGGTACTGTTTTCGTTTGAGNTGCTTATCAAGCGGGGGNATTGATTGCTCCGCTGGGGCAAACTTCTGCACATGAACCGCACTCGATGCAGGTGTCGGGATCGATNTGATAGATATCACCCTCTGAGATAGCCTCTACGGGGCAAACGGGCAGACATGTGCCACAAGCCACGCATGAATCAGTAATAACGTAAGCCATAGTTTCTTTTTTCGTTTATAGATTAGTGTTGTATAAATTGACGGTGCAAAAATAAANATTTTTTTATTCATGCACCATCTTTTGCTTGATTTTTTATGCCTTCACGCGGCTTACATAGCTGCCCTCACGAGTGTCAACCTCGATTGAGTCGCCCTCGTTNACGAACAGGGGCACGCGAACGGTTGCGCCGGTCTCAACGGTAGCGGGCTTCAGCGTGTTGGTCGCTGTGTCGCCCTTGATGCCGGGTTCGGTGTATGTGATTTTGAGAACGGTCTTGATGGGCATCTCGGCATAGAGCACNGTCTCGGTTGATGCGTCGCGAACNACCTCGACAANGTCACCCTCTTTCATGAATGCNGAACCNGTTACCAGCTCCTTAGAGATNGGTACCTGCTCGAATGTCTCGTTNTCCATGAAGATATCGTCTTCACCCTCGGCATAGAGGTACTGATAGGGGCGACGCTCAACGCGTACCTCTTCAAGTTTCTCACCGATGTTGAAGCGGCGCTCCAGTACACGGCCGTCAACAACGTCCTTTAACTTGGTGCGCATGAATGTGTTACCCTTACCGGGTTTCACGTGAAGAAATTCTACACAAAAATACAGGCGGCCNTCCATGCGAATGCAGGTGCCGTTTTTAATGTCTTGAGCGTTTATCATATAAATGTGACTATAATAGTTTTCTGACCGCAAAGTTAGTAATTATTCTTTAAAAATCAAGTTTTATGGCTATCTTTGCCTTTGANTCACAATTTTAACAGCAGCTATTGAATATGTATATACGTCCGTACACTTCGGCCGACGCCATGGAATGGGATAGCTTTGTCTCNGANTCCCGAAATGCAACATTCATACTTCGCCGTGGNTTTATGGATTATCATTCTGATCGTTTTAAAGATGCGTCACTTNTGGCGTATGATGCTAAGGGGGCGCTGGTGGCGNTGCTGCCGGCATCACGTGATGNCGCTGTGATTTCATCACATGCCGGTCTTACTTATGGTGGTTGGATTTTGGGNAGGAGNTGNCCCAATGTTTTGCAGTTGCTTGAGTTGTGGCAGTTGATGANTGAATACTATAGNTCGCTCGGCTGCCATACATTAATATATAAAGCGATTCCACATATATATAATAAGTATCCTGCCGAGGANGATCAGTATGTTCTTTTTCGCAACAATGCCAAAGTTTATTCGGNGCTTGCGTCTTCTGTCGTTGATTTGAGTGATCCNATACCTTTTAATAAAGGTGCGCGACGNCACGTGAAGAAGGTNTCNAACTGTGNTTGTNNTGTTAAGTCTGATTCGGNCNTTGATGAGTTTTGGCCNGTTCTTGAGGANCGGCTTTCTCAACGGTATGGTGCTACTCCTGTACATTCGCTTGCTGAGATNGAACTTTTGAAGTCTCGGTTNCCCGAAAATATAGTTTTGTGGACTGTGACTGATGCTTGCGGCACNATATTGGGTGGTACGCTCTTGTTTGTCGATGGCTCGGTTGTAAAAGCGCAATATATAGCGTCGACATCTGNTGGTCGTGAAATTAATGCCATCGATTACTTGTTCAGTGTGCTCTTCGATGAGTACTCTCGTCGCGGTTATCGTTATTTTGACCTTGGCCCGTCATGCGAAAACGGGGGTAGGGTGTTAAATGAGGGCCTTGCTCAACAAAAAATAGGTTACGGCGGACGCTGTGTTGTCTATACTATTTATAAAGTTGAGATATAATTTCATTCGTTTTAGGTGCCTAAAATTTACCCGTAACAACTCAATGGTAGATTTAGTTTGTCGGATATTAAAATTTTAACATTTATTGATTGAGGTGATTGATAGAGTGTTAAGAGGAAGGTGCGGTAAACGTGAATAAAAAATATGCAAAAATATTTGGTGGGAAACGAAAAAGGGCGTACCTTTGCACTCGCTTTGAAGGAAGAACGGCGGTTCGACCGGGTGCTTGAAGGAGCGCCGGAGCGAAGACGGAGACTGGAAATGTTAAAATCGAGAAAAGATTTGCAAGAATCAAAAATTG
>JAAVCJ010000001.1 GCA_014802385.1 Bacteroides sp. | reverse complement strand
TTTTTTTTTTTTTTTTTGTTTGTTTTTTCAGTTCTTTGTTCTGTTTTTTTTGTTTATTTTTCTAATTGTAATTCAATTAGTTGAGTTTTTCGTTTTGTTTTTTTCAGTTCTTATTTTTGTTTCTTCCCACAATCCCATTACCGCGGTTTAGAATTGGTAGCCGACGGAGAGGTAGATGCTTTGGCTGAGTGATTTTTTGGGGATGTAGAATTTCTGACCATTGGCTAACGTGACGTTTCGGCGCCCCGAGTAATAATCGAGATTTGAGAGGTAATAACCGGCGCCGATCACAACGCGGTCTATGGAAAAGTTGACCGATGCCCTGGCGTTCCAATAGAACCATTGCAGCCCTTTATTGGGAAACCGGCGATAGTCGGACGTATAAGAAAGCGGGCCTTGAAAATCCTTTATTTCGTAGGTCAACGAATTGCGGAACGGGCAGCCCAAGCTAACTCCGGGCTCGGCCTGAAACCATAGGCGATAGTAGCGGTCAGAGCTTTGCCACACATCGGGCGATTTCAATACCACGGTTGGTTTAAAGATAATCCACGCAACATCGCGCTCGTTGCTCGCGAGTTCGGCCACATGACCGTCGATCAAAGTCTGACGGCTCGGCTGATTGTACTGCCCGGTAAGCTCGATGCCTACTCCAACGCCTATATAGCGATGAAAATTCCATGTAACCGATGGCTCGAGTTGCCACGCCTGTTCGTTGTTCAGATACAGTCCGCCATATAGAGTTGCGGTAAAGCGAGTCTTATCTTCTTGTGCCGATAAGTTGAATGTAATACCCGTAAGCACAACCAAATATATCAATATCAATCTCATAAATCGCATATCATTAACTATTAAACAAAATGCCTGCATTGTTTTTCACAACGAGTATGAAACGCCGGTATGGACGAATGGAGCCACTTTTGAATGGCAGTCAAAATATTTCGTTGTACCGGTGACACCGTTAGCCCGACATGACATTTTAACGCTTATTCCTCCCTGCAAGTCAAAATACAGGTTTTGGGCAAGGCGGCGACGGTATTTTACCATAGGTCTGAACGAAGTTGATGTAAACCGGCATTTGTCAGGTAACGATACATTTGACGGTTTGAAATAAAAGGCCTTCACATCAATATCGGCACCAGCGCTGAAAAGATTGTTGACCGTTGGGGTATAATCGACACTAAACATACCACCATATAGATTTACGCCCCATTTTCGATTAAACTGATGCCGGTACATAAAGATCAGAAATGCCGGAATGCGGGAGCATGAATTTATCAGGACAAGAGGGCCGATGCCGAACTGAGTTGAACGGTTAGCCCTCAGCATCAATAATCCCATAGCTATACCCGAGACTCGGGCGAAACCGCCCTGACTCCACTCGGCGTTAACCATTGCCATCGCCATAAAAGGCCTGCCCCATAACGAAGTTCTGAATGTTGAGGTCAGTCCGGTCTGACCAAACAGATGTGTGCCATTAAGATGTATTTCATCGGGTTCAAAATCATCACTCAAATCGTCGGCATTAAACTCCACCCCGGTCGAGGTGTATCGCGCATTGGCCGTGACGGTAAATTTTTTATTTCTAAAAAATTGATATGAAGCACGCGCCGAGAATGCATCATCTACAACACCCCAACCGTGTTCATAGTCAATTCCTATATTTGTTTTAAGCAATCCGTAGCCACCCTCACTGACATTCACTGCCGCCTGTGACTGGGCTGACAATGAAAGCACTGTGAGGCTAACAAACAAAATGCTTATAAATTTTCTCATATAGCTCAGATTTCGTTTAGAATTACAAAGTAAGCAAATTTATCATTACCTCACAAATTTAGACCGGCTTGACCGGGCGAGCAAGCAAGAGTGCGATTTTAACACTCACGATAGTGAGAATTGAGGGGATATTCATTAATTTTGTATCTCTATTTTTACCTTACATAAACTATGCGAGTGATGAAGACGCTGATACTGATTGTATTGAGCCTGGTTGCCGTATCGGCTGCCGGCATAGCATTCGTCATTCAGAACGACACAATGGTCGAGTGGTGGTTGCCGACCGTGATTTGCGCTATGCTCGCCATCTCGGTAGGTTACGCTCTCAGGCTTGCATTCGGACTAATTTTGCCTACCGATAACCGACTGCTGGCCGGAACTGTTGGTGCCGTGGTGGCTTATGCCATACTTATAGGCGCGTTCTACGCGCTAAATTACTATATGTCGGACAGCGCCACTTCGCGACAGTTCAAGGTAGCTATAACCGGAAAAACGACCGAGGAGCACTATCGCGTACGCCGCGTAGGCCGCAACCGCGTGGGCCGCGGCGAGAAATACTACACACACTCGGTCACTGTCGAGTGGCCCGACGGACGTCTGAAAAAGCTGGCTGTTGCCGTCGGCGAGTACAATAAATTGCGTACGGGCGACAGTATCTCGCTGACCACCGAGGACGGACTGTTAGGCCTGCCCGTCATCAAGGACAAGAAATACACATCTAAAACTAAACGTAAAATACATTAAATAGCAATGAAACTCAAAAACATTCTAAGCATCATTCTGTTAGGTGCAGCTTGCACCGCCCCGATCGAGGCTTCGGCCCAGTTCAACCTCGGCAAGGCTGTCAAAGCAGCCGGTAAAGCAGCCCAGGCCTTAACTCTCACCGACGAGCAGATGGCCGCCTACGTCAAGCAGTCGGTCGAGTGGATGGACAATAACAACCCCGTTCTGCCCGAGGACAATGAGTATGTAGTGCGCCTACGCCGCCTCACCCAGAACGTCAAGGACGCCGATGGTATTCCATTGAACTTCAAGGTGTACGACGTTATCGACATAAATGCGTTCGCTTGTCCCGACGGCAGCGTGCGTGTGTTCTCGTCGCTGATGGACATCATGACCGACGAGGAACTGATGGGCGTCATCGGCCACGAAATAGGCCACGTGATGAAACGCCACTCTAAAAACGCCCTCAAACAGCAACTGCTCACCGATGCAGCCCTTGATGCTGCCGGAGCAGCCAGCGACAAGGTTGCCAAACTCACCGACTCACAGCTCAGCGCCATAAGCCAGAACCTCATGAGCGCCAAGTTCTCGCAGAAACAGGAGATGGAGGCCGATGACTGCGGTTATGACTTCCTGGTAGCCAACGGTGTCAATCCCTGGGGCATGACCATGGCTTTTGAAAAGCTCTCTAACATGGAAGGCGGGACCAAGAGCTCAATGATTCAAAAGATGTTCTCGTCTCACCCCGACACTCAGAAGCGTATACAGCGAATGACCGAACGCGCCCAGAAAGACGGCATCGAGCGCCCCGCCGCCGAGTAAACATCAGCAACAATAAAACAGCAACGGCTGAATCAGATGTATTTCCGGTTCAGCCGTTATTATTTTAATCTATTGAATTAAATCTCAAAAGCCTCGTCATTACTGCGGGTCAGCGTCACAAACATCGCCGCAATAGAGGCCACCAACGGAATGATGTACCACCACTCGCTCTCGGGCCTCACGACACTCATAATCAGAAAATACAACATTAGATAGCCCGACATATCAGAGAGTCGGCGGTTGATAACCACCACGCGCGGCTTAGCAATCCACAGCCATAGTGCATAACCTATGAACAGCAGCAGAGCGACACTTGAACACACGACCGGCAACAACATCGTATTATAACAGGCCATCAACAGCAACGCGTCAACAACCACAATCATCAGCGCGTTGAGCACCCTGCTATTGTAAAAGGCATACAACCGGCGGTGCCTTATCTCACTACTCTTTTTCATATCAATCTATCATTATATCACCCACAAAATTAATGATAAAACTTATACAATCCTTGCGATATCACAAATAATAACTAAATTTGCGTCTATGAAACTGATTGAACTGAATCTACAGCATATCTTGGACTTGTGTCGTAAGCATAAAGTCAAGACTCTTTCAGTCTTTGGATCTATTTTAACCGATAGATTCAACGACCAAAGTGATGTGGATTTACTTGTTGATTTTGAACCAATAGACCATGATTCATTTGACTACGTCAGTAATTACTTCAGCTTAAAAGATGCATTAGAGCAGTTATTCAATCGTAAAGTTGATTTAATTGAGTACGGCAAAAACCTAAACCCAATATTCAAAGCATTGGTGGATAAGAAAAAACAATTGATTTATGGATGATTATATAGCCGTATACCTTTACGATGTCAAACGAGCCATTGATGAAGTCGAAAGCTACTTCATAAACTATCCTATGCGCTATGACATCTTTGAAAAAGATTATCTACGCAGAAGTGCCGTTGAGAGAAAGACCGAAATAATGGGCGAAGCGATAAACCGCATACTGAAAATCCAGCATGATTTTCCGTTACCAAATGCAAAAGCGGTGATTGACACAAGAAATCGAATAATACACGGTTACGATTCAGTCAAACCCGATTTCCTTTGGAGTTTGGTTATACGCCATATACCTCAGCTCAAAATCGATATAGAGCGTATTATTGCCGAATATGAAATATCTCCTGAAACCATGGGACAGGACGAGTAAATGGCATTTTTCGTGAAATCTTAATAGCATTTGATGGAAAATCGCGAGAAAGAAATATATCGGGTTACACTGACGGGGTCGGCCGTTAATGCGGTTCTCATCATACTGAAATTCGTAGCCGGAACCATAGGCCGCAGTTCAGCGCTTGTAGCCGATGCCGTCCACTCGCTCAGCGATTTCATCTCGGACATCGTTGTACTCGTATTCGTAAAAATATCAGGAAAGCCACACGACAAAAATCACAGCTACGGCCACGGCAAGTATGAGACTTTCGCCACACTGATCATAGGCCTNCTGTTGTGTTTTGCCGGCGTTGGCCTCATGATCAACNGCACACGATCGGTCATTGACAACCTGCATGGCGAAACGCTGNCCCGCCCCTCAATGCTCGCACTCTCCATNGCCATCGTGTCGATCATCTCAAAAGAATGGCTGTACCGCTACACTGTCACNAGCGGCCGNCGCCTAAATTCACAGGCAGTCATAGCCAACGCATGGCATCATCGCAGCGATGCNGTGTCNTCGCTCGGCACCCTNGTCGGCATTGCGGGAGCAATGTTCCTGGGCGANCAATGGCGCATTCTCGACCCGGTTGCCGCCATCGTCGTGAGCCTGTTTATAATCAAGAGCGGCTATGACATCATGAAACCGTCCATACATGANCTGCTCGAAGCCTCGCTGCCCGAGGAACAGGAAGAGCAGATAANNCGACTGGTAACATCGGTACCNGGCATAATATACGTCCACAACCTGCACACACGCCGCATAGGCAGCAACATAGCCATCGACCTGCACGCCAAGATGGACGGCAGCCAGACACTCGCCCAAGCCCACGCCAAGGCCACGGCAGCCGAGCAGGCCATTAAGTCGGTATTCGGCAAAAACACTTTCATTAATATACACATGGAGCCCTGCACCGACACCACTGCACACGAACAAACCANAGCTGCCGAACGTTAAGATTGCAATNANANTCAATNTCAGACCTTATTAGAAATGAAAGTATTAGTTATNAACGGCAGCNCTCANNTCANNGGCTGCACCGACCGCGCNCTGCGCGAAGTAGAATCGACACTGGCTCAAGGCGGCATCGAGACCATACGCGTCAACGCCGGCAACAAGGANGTNCGCGGCTGCATAGGCTGCAACTTCTGCCGCCAACATGGCCGCTGTGTGTTCAACGACNTNGTCAATGAGACAGCACCTCTGCTCGCCGAGGCCGACGGCATGATTGTTGGCTCACCNGTCTACTATGCNGGNGCCAACGGTCAGNTGCTCGCGTTCCTTGACCGCCTTTTCTACAGCACCTCGGGCANCATCGNCAAGAGCATGAAATTAGGCGCCGCCGTCGTGTCATCGCGCCGTGCCGGCTCNACATCGGCTTTTGACGAAATTAACAAATACTTTACCATCAGCGCCATGCCCATTGTCTCAAGCACCTATTGGAACGAGGTTCACGGTTTCACGGNGGCCGACGTCGAGGACGACCTCGAAGGACTCCAGACCATGCGCAACCTCGGCCGCAANATGACNTTCATGCTNAAAGCNCTTGCCGATGCAAAGCGTGACACCGNCTTCCCGGTACAGGAACGNTCGGCATTCACCAGTTTCCACACCGAGGGTTAGCCTCATTGATTTTGCGGTTTANAATTAAAGNNGTACCTTTGAGCTCATTATTGATATTGAATAATGAGTAAAAAAGANAGTTTGAAAGAAAGAGCCGTCTTCGCNACGAAATTTGCCGCNGTNGCCACCACCGTGGGCTCGGCCGTAGGTTTAGGCAANATCTGGCGTTTCCCCTACGAGGCCGGCATTCACGGTGGNGGGGCATTCATGATATGCTATCTCGCCTTTGTCATACTTATCGGAGTACCCGTTCTATGGGCCGAGTTCTTCATGGGGCGCACCACACGCAGCAATGTGTTCGGAGNCTACCGCAAGATGAACGNCGGCGCGACAGGTCNTNTGGCGGGCATGATAGGNATCGTCGCGTCGCTAATGATTCTGAGCTTCTACTCGGTCGTGGCAGGCTGGACTATCGAATATTGTGTATCGTCACTGCTGGGGTGGCTCGACTTCACCGACACCGCCGTAGGTCACAATCAGTTCGTCACCCTCACGTCGGGCTGGCGTCCCGTGGTGTGGACTGTCATATTCCTGTTCTGCAACACGTTCATANTGCTGCGCGGCGTCACCAAGGGCATTGAACGGGCCTCAAANATACTGATGCCGCTGCTGTTTATGCTGCTCATCGTGTTCTGCATNAACTCATTCACTATGCCGGGATTCGGTCAGGGTATGCGCTACCTGTTCAAGCCCGATTTTTCACACATTACCCCCTCGGTGCTACTGAGCGCTATGGGACAGGCATTCTTCTCGCTNAGTCTCGGTCTCGGTTGCATGATGACCTANGCCTCCTACTTCAGCAANCGCAACGNNCTGGCCCGCACTGCCGTCACAACTGCNGCACTCGATTCGCTGGTAGCCATTCTGGCAGGNATCATCATCTTCCCGGCCGTCTTTTCGTTCGGGCTATCACCCCAGGCCGGCCCCACACTCGTATTCGAGGTGTTGCCATACATTTTCAATCAGCTACCCGCCGGACAGGTTTGGTCGACGCTGTTCTTTCTGNTGCTGTTCCTGGCGTCGCTCACCTCGACCGTGTCGATGTCCGAGATTTCAATNACCTACTTTTGTGAAGAACGACGNTACTCGCGCCCGAAGGCTACGCTGGTCAGCTCGGCAATCTCACTTGTCGGAGGCNTGNTGTGCGCGCTCAGCTTCGGCCCNCTGTCCGATGTCACTATTTGCGGCAAGACCATCTTTGACCTATTCGACTACGTCACCTCCAACATCGCCCTACCCATCGGCGGCATAATACTGTCNGTGTTCGTCGGCAGGATAATGCAACGCCNCTACCTCGATGCCGAGTATCNNGGCGGNTATCCTCTCGTCATCAGATTTATCATATTCTGCCTCAGATGGATATGCCCCACGGCCATATTCCTCATATTCCTGAACTGCACCGGCATAATCTGACCTNGACATGGAACTGACCACCATACTCCAAGGACGCATCTACGCACCTCAACGCCGCGCCGTCATAGCCTATGCCACTGAGTCAGCAGCCAATCTCGACACCCTNTACCGCCTTGNCTACGNGCCNGANGACCGCGTGAGCCTTAACGCCCTGTGGTGNCTGTCACTGCTNCCCCGTTCGGTCGGCTTCCTCACGANCGAACGCCGCGACGAACTGATAGACCACCTGTTAGCCGGTACCACCACCTCCAAACGCCGCGTCATCATGCAGCTNCTGNGCCAGATATCATACGAAAAAGAGACGCTACGCACCGATTTTCTCGACTACTGCCTGTCGCGCATCAACTCTGAGANCGAACTTCCGGCCGTGCGAGCCTATGCCATNTACATAGCCTACAGTCACTGCCGTCACTACCCCGAGNTCACCGCCGAGCTATCGGCCCACCTCGACATGCTCNCCACCACACCCCTCAGTCCCGGCCTACGCGCCGCCCTGCGCTCAACNCGCACCGCCATAGCACGCTTAGCGAAGCTCGGAGTATAAATGCCANAGGGNNGCAATCGGGTGTCGNTAGAGCATTCGAGGGCCNACATAGCGCATCACGTCGCGCACTTTAGCCCTGTTGGTNGCTGAGTANCAGTGTATTTCACATTTACGNCAACTCGTTTTNCNGTCGCCNTTNGGGCATCGGNCTATGCGCTGTCGGGCATACGNCAACANCTCACTGCACTCGCCACAAAGCCCGNCGGCACTTCGNTCACTGTGATGGCTNCGACAATAGATGNCNATCATNTGGCCCATGATTACTTTCTCACGCTCTACCCTATTCATATCGGTTANTATACATTATAATATCTTATGATTGCAAAGATATAAAAAAGAGCATTAAAGACTTCATACTGTCGCAAAAAGTCGTATCTTTGCACTAATCGAGAATTAACCACAAAATAGANTCGATGGACTATCGCCAACACTGTATTGATACATTGACAAAGGCTTCTGACAAACTCCGCACAGAGTATGGAGTCAGATCTTTGCGTATATTTGGTTCGGTGGCGCGCGGGGAATATAAGGACTGCAGCGATGTTGATTTGTTTGTAGATATGCCGCCTAAAGCCTTGAAAATANTTGCCCTTAAAATTTATCTGCAAGAAATACTTGGGCGCGGTGTAGACGTGATTCGGTCACGTTCCACCCTCGATCCTTTTCTCTTGAATGAAATCAACAAAGATGGAATCACAATATTTGCCTAAAGNTCCACTGATTACTCATATTCTCAGTCAAATGATTGAGGCCTGTGAGCTAATAACCACNTGGAATGAAAAAGTCAAGTCGTCCGACGACTATCTTACATCTCCCGAGGGTGTGCAGAAAATGGCAGCATCTTGCATGTTAATTGAAAGTATTGGAGAAGGAGTCAAAAAGATTGACCGACTTACCCAAGGACTANTATACNATAAATTTCCAAACACACAGTGGAAAGAAATCATGGGNCTTAGAGACCACATAGCTCATGGCTATTTCAATATTGACTCNGACATTATATTTGATGTTGTCAAGGACGAAATACCTTCTTTACGTAAAACGCTTNTCGAATTGAGACNTTTGTTCCAATAAGAACTATTTTATTTTCTAACTTTGAAGCATGAATATCGAATCNATAAGAGAATATTGCCTGGCGCTGCCGTACGTTACCGAGGACATGCCGTTTGGCGATGATGTCATTGTGTTCAAAGTGTTCGGCAAGATTTTTGCGTGCATAAGCCTTACCGATACCGACTATTTCGTACTTAAATGCGACCCTGATTATGCTGTCGAGCTACGGGAACGATACCCCGACATTGAGCCGGCCTACCACTGGAACAAGCGTCACTGGAATCAACACCGGTTGTCGGGACGGCTCAGCGACGAGTTGCTGCACCACCTAATTATCCACAGCTACTCACGTATCATCGCCGGTCTACCCCGCAAGATGGTAACCCAACACCCCGAAGTTCTCGAAATTNAANNTNANGAAAAACGATGGATATAGACCAACTTATCGAAATTCTGCACCGCGACCAATGCTCATGTGTCGTAGCCAACGGCAACGACATCACCTGCTATCACCGACGCGGAGTGGCCGACCTGCTGTCCATGCTACACAACGAGCCAGGCAAACTCGTGGGCGCTATGATTGCCGACAAGGTCATAGGCAAGGGAGCCGCCGCTCTGATGGTGCTCGGCGGTATCAGACAGGCCTATGCCGACGTCATCAGTACCCCGGCGCTTGAATTGCTCAAGCGAGCATCAATAGTGGTAACATACGGCACCGTCGTATCTAACATCATCAACCGACTCGGCACCGGTATCTGCCCTGTCGAGCAACTTTGCGCCCCGTGTGCCACCGCTGCCGAGTGCCTACCGCTGATTGAACAATTCATATCTGAACAACAAACAAAACAATAAATAACTGACAATGCAAACTGCAATCAATCTTCAATCACTGCAATTCAAGAACTACCGCACCTATGTCGCGGCCACGCTCTTTGTAATCGGCAACCTGTTGTTGCCCCAGCTATTCCATGCCGTGCCCCGTGGCGGCATGATATGGTTGCCCATCTATTTCTTCACACTCGTGGGTGCCTACCGCTTCGGGTGGCGCGTCGGACTGTTGACAGCTTTGGCATCGCCGATGCTCAGTAGTCTCATCTTCGGTATGCCCGCCGTGGCCGCTCTGCCCGCCATCACACTCAAATCGGCATTGCTTGCAGGCGTTGCAGGCTTCGCCGCCCATCGTTTCAAGCGTGTCAACATCGGCATTCTGCTTGCCGTCGTACTCGGCTATCAGACACTCGGCACCCTCGGNGAGTGGGCCATCGTCGGCGACCTCAGCCTNGCCCTGCAGGACTTCCGCATCGGTATTCCCGGCATGATTCTTCAAGTGATAGGCGGCTACCTGGTTATCTCGCGCATCAAATAAGCGACACAACATTCCACCACAAAATAAAGCGCCCGGCAGTCAATGACTCCGGGCGTTATTCATTCGGGCTTAGACTTCGGCACAAGCAGCGCGCTCAGCTCCCACAGGGCATACAGCGGTATGAACACCAGCGCCAGCGTCACAGGGTCGCCTGTCGGGGTGATGATAGCCGCGAGCACGACCAGTGCTACGATAGCATGTCGGCGATAGGTCGAGAAGAATTGGCGTGTCAGTATGCCTATCTTGCCCAACACCCAGCACAACAGCGGCAGCTCAAATGCCAGACCCATCAGAAAGTTGAGCATCAAGAAGTTGTCGATATACGAACTCAACGATATAGTGTTTTTGATGCTGTCAGATATCTGATAGTCGGCCAAAAACTTCAGGCACATCGGGAACACGAGATAGTAGCTGCACACCACGCCGAGATAGAACATGATGTTGCCGAAGACAAATGCAGGCGTCGCATTCTTGCGCTCATGTGGGTATAGACCGGGCTTGATGAACGTCCACATCATGTAAATGACAAACGGGAAGCACAACACCATCGCCAGCCAGAACGACAGTGACACATGGGTGTTGAGCTGAGCGGTCAGATTATAGTTTATCAGATCGATGTGAAAACCGTCGCCCGACATGTCGGGCAACAGCGTGCCGTCGCCCTTGATGGCTCCGAGCCACTCATAGGTTATAAACGAACCGTCACACGGGGCCAGGATTATGTTGTCGAATATCCACGTCATGTTGATAAACAGCAACACACCCACAATCACGACAGCCACCGCGATTTTAAACAGGACACCACGCAATGCGCCAAGATGTCCCCAGAAATCCATTTCGCCTTGTTCCTGAGACATTTAACAATAATTTTAGCCTGCCACATCAATTGCAGCAGGCCATTTAGAAACTATCTCGTAATGAAAAAACTTATTTCGCGCTGTTCTCGGTCTTGTTTTCAGCGGGCTCTGACTTCTTGGCTGCGGGTTCTTCCATAGCCTTTTTAATCTCGCCCTCGGCCTCGTTCATGCCCTCTTTGAAGGCACGCATACCTTTACCAACGCCTTTCATCAGCTCGGGTATCTTCTTGCCACCGAACAACAGTAATACTATAAGGAGAATAATGAGCCACTGATAGCCCATAATCATTGCTGTAATCATCGTTAATGCCATATTTATTTATTATTATTTTTTCTAAATGTGAGTATCAGACAACATAGCACCGGCATGACCACAAACATGAGCAGCAGCAATATCGCGATGATAAACCACTGTATTCCCATAATCATTGCTGTGATTGTCGAGAGTGTCATGATATTATCTAAATTGGTTTTGAGTCGGTTAAATATATTGAGGCTGCGAGCCTCTATCTCTACTGTCGTGGGCACCTGGGCCCCCAATTGCCTTTTCAGCGGTGTAAAGTTAGTAATAAAAAAGGAGTCTTGAAATAAAACATACGCAAAAAAATGCTATCTTTGCACTAATTTTAACAAATTACCAAACGTTACCATATTTTATTATGAAAGCATTTGTATTTCCCGGACAGGNCGCCCAGTTTGTAGGTATGGGCAAAGACTTATATGACAACAACGAGACCGCACGTGAAATGTTTGAGAAAGCCAACGAGATTCTTGGCTTCCGCATCACCGACCTCATGTTCGAGGGCACTGACGAAGACCTCCGCCAGACCAAGGTTACTCAGCCCGCCATCTTCCTTCACTCGGTTATCCTCGCCAAGACTCTCGGCGAAGAATTCAAACCCGACATGGTGGCCGGTCACTCGCTCGGCGAGTTCTCGGCACTCACAGCCGCCGGCGCCCTCTCGTTTGAGGACGGCCTGAAGCTCGTTGCCGCACGCGCTATGGCCATGCAGAAAGCATGCGAGCTCAAACCTTCGACTATGGCTGCCGTACTGGCCCTTCCCGACGAGAAAGTCGAGGAAATATGCGCCGGCATTGACGGTGTCGTTGTATGTGCCAACTATAACTGCCCCGGACAGATCGTTATCTCGGGCGAAATCGAGGCTATCGACAAAGCCTGTGAGCAGCTCCTCGCTGCCGGTGCCAAGCGCGCCCTCAAGCTCAAGGTAGGCGGTGCATTCCACTCGCCCTGCATGGAGCCCGCACGCGCCGAGCTTGCCAAGGCTATCGAGGCTACCGAGGTTCACGCTCCCGTGTGCCCCGTTTACCAGAACGTCGACGCCAAGCCCCACACCGACCCCGCCGAAATCAAAGCCAACCTCGTGGCTCAGCTCACCGCCCCCGTGCGTTGGACTCAGACCGTCAAGAACATGATTGCCGACGGCGCTACCGAGTTTGTTGAACTCGGCCCGGGCAAGGTGCTTCAGGGTCTCGTGATGAAAATTGACCGTACAGCTGCCGTTTCGGGTAAGCAGTAATCATCACCGCTGTCTCACACAATGAACAAGCAACTCCTACTCGGCCTCCTGGCCATGACGTCAATCGGCGCCATGGCTCAGGATAAGCCTGACACAGAAGAAAAGAAAGACTCTACCGGCTTCACGTTCACCGACGTGCGAGTCGTCGAGTCGACCCCCGTACGCGACCAGAACAAGAGCGGCACATGCTGGTGCTTTGCCGGAACCACATTCTTTGAGGACGAGATTATACGCAAAGGCGGCAAGCCCGTCGACCTGTCTGAGATGTACACCGTGCGTCAGTGCTACGCCGACAAGGCCGACCGCTACGTGCGCATGGACGGCAAGACCAACTTCTCGCAGGGCGGTAGCATTCTCGACGTGCCCTACGTCTGGAAACGCTATGGCGCCGTACCCGAGGAGGCCTACCGCGGCCTTAACTATGGCGAGGNCAACCACAACCACTACGAGCTCGAGGCCGGTATGACCGGCTATCTCGATGCCGTTCGCCGCAATCCCGGCAAACGACTCTCGACAGCATGGACAGACGCCCTCAACGGCATTCTCGATGCCTATCTGGGTAACGTACCCGAGACATTCGAGGTCAACGGCAAGACCTTTACCCCCCTTACCTACGCCGCCGAACTCGGTATCAACCCCGACGACTACATACCCGTCACCTCGTTCAGCCACCACCCCTACTACACCGCGTTTGCAATCGAGGTTCCCGACAACTGGCTGTGGGCCGACTACTACAATGTGCCCCTTGACGACCTCAAGGCCATAGTTGACAATGCTGTCGAGAACGGTTACCCGCTCGTGTGGGCTGCCGACGTCAGCGAACAAGGCTTCAAGTGGAAGAAAGGTGTAGCCCTGATGCCGGCTGCAAAGAACGAGGCCGACATGGACGGCACCGAGCTGTCGCGCTGGGTCAAACTCACCGATACCGAGAAGAACAACGCCCGATATGACTTTGACGGCCCCGTTGAGGAGATTGAGGTCACACCCGAGTCACGTCAGGCCATGTTCGACCGTCGCGAGACTACCGACGACCACGGCATGGAGATAGTAGGCTATGCCACCGACCAGAACGGCAAGCGTTACTACAAGGTGCGCAACTCGTGGACCGATAACCAGATTTATGGCGGTTACCTCTACGTTTCCGAGCCCTACTTCCTGGCCAAGACGCTCGACATTCTCGTTCACCGCGATGCTATTCCCAAGGCCATCGCCCGCAAGATGAACCTGCGTTAAAACTGACAACATTCCCCTCACCATACACCGACGGGTGCCGCGACATAACAAACCCACAAAACATACCGGCACCCGTCATTGTTATAAATATAAGATGAANAAGATAGGAATACTCAGCGACACCCACTCGTGCTGGGACGACCGATTTGCCACCCACTTTGCCGACTGCGACGAGATATGGCATGCCGGCGATGTCGGCGACATCAGCGTCATAGCCCGGCTCGAAGGCATCGGCCCCACAGTACGTGCCGTCCACGGCAACATCGACAGCGGCATCGTGCGTCGGCGTTGTCGCGAGCTCGAGGTGTTTGATGTCGAAGGCGTGCGAGTCCTCATGACCCACATAGGCGGCTATCCCGGCCGATATGCGCCCGGTATGCGCCGTCTCATCATCGAGCATCGCCCCAACCTGTTCATCTCGGGCCACAGCCACATACTCAAAGTCATGTATGACAACGAGCTCGACTGTCTGCACATCAACCCCGGAGCAGCAGGCCACCACGGCTGGCAACGACAGCGCACACTAATAAAACTCACAATCGACGGCACCGACATGCGCGACCTCCAGGTCATCGAGCTCGGCGGTGTACGACTGACCAACGACTGAACACTATGAAAAAAAATCTAATCACCATCGCCCTGCTCGCGGCCACAACCGCCGGCATCACATCATGCCGCACCAACGAGGCCAACTACCGCGCCGCCTACGAACAGGCCGTCGCCGGACGCGAGGACACATCGGGCATCGACAATACCGTCTACGACAAGATACGCCGCGAGGCCGTCTCGTCTTACACCGTCTATGAGGGCGACTCGATACCGCTCAAGCGCGAACGCGTCAGCCTTGTCGACCCGACACCCGGCACAACACTCAGCCAGGCCTATGTAGTTGTGGCTCAGTTCAAGCAGGAATTCAATGCAGGCTCGCTCGCAGCCCGACTCGTCGAGAACGGATACGCCGACGCCACAGTCCTCGTCACCCGCGAACCACTGTACTACGTCGCCATCGCCTCGGGCGACCGCACTGACATGATACTGCGCTGTCGCGAGATTGCGGCCAATCTGCCCGTCCCCGTCAAAGAGCCCTACCCACTCGTTCTCGAGACCGTCGGCAAGCGATAAAAACCACCGAAAAACTCTTGCATAACTCGATAATTTGAGGTTAATTTGCACAGCTAAATCACCAGTACAATGGAAGAATTGAATATCAGCGAAGTGTACCGCGCTCAACAGGTACTCAAAGACGTCGCCCGTCACCCGCGCATCATCGGCCCCACCAATCTCGCCACCGATGCTCAAGTCTACCTCAAACCCGAAAACCTGCAATACACAGGCTCATTCAAACTGAGAGGAGCCTACTATAAGATATCACAGCTCACCGACGACGAGAAGTCGCGCGGTGTCATAGCCTGCTCGGCCGGCAACCACGCCCAGGGTGTAGCACTCGGCGCTGCCCAAAACGGCATCAAGGCTCTGATCTGTCTCCCCGCCGGCGCCCCGCTCTCCAAGATAGAAGCCACCAAGGCGCTCGGTGCCGATGTGTGCCTCGTCGACGGAGTCTATGATGACGCCTACAACAAAGCCATCGAACTCAAAGAGAGCCAGGGCTACACATTCGTACACCCCTTCGACGACCCTCTCGTCATCGCAGGCCAGGGCACTATCGGCCTCGAGATTATCGAGGAGNTGCCCGACGTCGAGGCCATCATAGTCCCGGTCGGTGGCGGCGGACTCATCGCCGGCATAGCGTTTACCGTCAAGACCCTGCGCCCNGACATCAAAGTGTATGGCGTACAGGCTGCCGGCGCCCCCAGCATGGCCGAATCAATCAAACAGCAGGAACGCATACGCCTTGACAACGTGTCGACAATNGCCGACGGTATCGCCGTCAAACAACCGGGCACACTCACCTACGAGGCNTGCCGCCGCTATGTCGACGAGATAGTCACCGTCACCGAAGANGAGATTGCNGCCGCCATTCTCGCCCTCATCGAGAAACAAAAACTCGTTGCCGAAGGTGCCGGCGCCGTATCAGTGGCAGCAGCNATGTTCAACAAACTCCCCATACAAGGNAAACGNGTAGTGTGCATNGTCTCAGGCGGCAACATCGACGTCTCGATACTCAACCGCGTCATCACCCGCGGCCTCACCAAGAGCGGACGCATCTGCAACATCTCGCTCGACCTCAACGACAAGCCCGGACAGCTGTCGGCCGTATGCGACATCATCGGCAAACATGGCGGTAACATNCTCAACATCACCCACGGNCGCACCAACAACCGCGGCATCGGCATCAACAGCTGCGAGCTACACGTCGAGCTCGAAACCCGCAACCACGAGCACGTCAAAGAAATACACGACGCACTCACCGATGCAGGNTATCAGATAGTCTGAACCGATTTGATAAAAAAATCTCGCCCCACGCTTGCCTGAATCAACTAAAGTTGCTACCTTTGCANGCAAATGCGCATGTGGCGTAATGGTAGCCGCGTTAGACTTAGGATCTAATGACCTGAGGTCGTGGGGGTTCGAGTCCCTTCATGCGCACCGACACAATGAAAGCCGCCTTCAGTCCCACACGGGTACTTCAAGGCGGCTTTCTTATTTNTATTTAAATTTCTTATTCTATACCGTATTCAGAAGAGCTTTTTGGGCTTGGTCGCCTGGTACTCTTTGAGGTAGTTTGGGGTACTGTAGGCGAGGTCAAGGAAGTTNCCGTCNCNATAAGCGCGGTCNGCCAATGCCGGCATATCNACAGCCAACGGGTANACATCGGGCACCCATACGAAATTGGGATAAGAGATTACCTCACGTGCTTTGTCGCTGCCGTCTCCTCCATAGTACACTTTGGCCCCGCCGNCATATCGTTCGTACGAGTCGCCGTCAAGAATCAGCGGCGTNGGCTCGGTGAGCGCATCGAGNTTCATGTCATAGACCGCNGTGTAAACCTCCATACGGCGGGCATCNATCATCGGCGCAAACANGGCATCGGGCTCCACATCGACATTGAACATGATNTGTACAGCCATCAGCATCAANGTGTCTATGCCNATGAGCGGCACATCAAGNGCATAAGCCAGCCCNTTNGCCTCCGACAAACCNATGCGCAGGCCCGTATAGCTGCCCGGACCCATGCTGACGGCNATAGCGTCGAGCTTCATTTCATGCTCGGCGAGCTTNTCAAGACATTCCTTTATGAANCCGCTTAGCAGTGTGGNGTGGTTCATGCCGTCAAAATTCTCACAGTGGTGCATTATCATACCGTCGCTGCTCAGTGCAACCGAGCANACGCGAGTCGATGTATCTATGTTAAGTATGGTTGCCATATATCGGATATGTGTCGAAAAATTTAGCACAAAGATACTGATTTTTTAAGCGATTTCACCTAACTTTGTAAGCAAAATTAAGTTCATATCATGCTATACTCTATGACCGGCTTCGGTAAGGCCGTATTGCACGAAGGCACAAAAAAATTTACCGTCGAGATAAAATCGCTCAACAGCAAACAACTTGACCTGGCATCGCGCATGCCGGCCGGATANCGTGAGCAGGAGCTCGAGTTCCGTTCGCTCATCGCCAAACGCCTTGAGCGTGGCAAAGTCGACTTCAACGTCTANATCGAGAGCGCNACGGCCGACTCGACAATGACCGTTAACGCCGAGCGNGTCATGGCCTACAAGGAACAATTGTCGGCGCTGGCATCACGCATGGGTGTAGCCGAGCCTACTGACTGGATGTCGATTCTGATGCGTCTGCCCGACACTATCAAGAGCGAGACACCAGCCGAGGCTTCAGAAGACGATGTCAAGGCCCTCACTGCCGCTGTCAACACGGCNATTGACGGACTTATCGAGTTCCGCCGTCGCGAGGGCATCAAACTNGAGGAGTTCTTCGCCACACGCATTCAGAATATCACCGACCTGCTCGCCCGCGTGCCCGAGTTCGAGACACANCGCGTGTCNAAGATACGTACACGCATCGAGGAGTCGCTCGCCCGCATTCCACAGGTCGAGTATGACAAGGGCCGCTTGGAACAGGAAATGATTTTCTACATCGAGAAGCTTGATATCACCGAGGAGAAACAGCGTCTGGCCCAACACTTGGCCTACTTTATCGAGACCATGAACGGCCGGTATGGTCAGGGCAAGAAGCTCGGCTTCATAGCNCAGGAGATGGGCCGNGAAATCAACACTCTCGGTTCAAAGAGCAACCAGGCCGACATGCAGATTCTCGTCGTTAAGATGAAAGACGAGCTCGAGCAAATCAAGGAGCAGGTGCTCAACGTCATGTAAAAAACANAACACCCCATAAAATCTATTTGAATATGGCCGGAAAACTTATCATCATATCAGCCCCGTCGGGTTGTGGCAAGTCAACAATCATCAACCGCATCATGGACGAGGGNACACGCGACCTGCAGTTCTCGGTGTCGGCAACCAANCGTCGTCCCCGCCCCGGCGAGGAGCACGGNGTCAACTACTACTTCATGACCGACGACGAGTTCAAGACCCGCGTGGCCAACGGCGAGTTTGTCGAGTTTGAAGAAGTCTATCCCGGCCGCTACTACGGCACCCTGCGTTCAGAGCTCGAGAACCGTCTCGCCGAGGGNCACAANATCATTCTCGACATCGACGTCAAAGGCGGTGTCAACGTCAAGAACCAGTTTGGCGAGCGCGCCATCAGCATCTTCATNAAGCCGCCGAGCATCAAANCCCTGCGTGACCGACTCGAAGGCCGCGGCACNGACTCATCTGACGTCATTGACCAGCGTGTAGGCCGCGCCGAGTATGAGNTGACATTCGCGCCTCGCTACGACCACGTGGTGGTCAACGACGTNCTCAACATCGCCGTCGACCAGACCAAGGCACTNATTGACAACTTCATCGACAAGAAGTGAGCTACCGCCGCACAGTAGGCATCATGGGCGGGTCGTTCAACCCCGTACACATAGGCCACATGATGGTTGCGTCATACATNGCCCAGACCGCACAGCTTGACGAGGTGTGGCTCAGCCTCTCGCCGGCCAATCCGCTCAAGCAACGTGACGACTCNACTACCGACGCCCAACGCCTCGACATGTTGCNCATAGCCGTCGCCGNCACGACAGGGATTGATGTGACCGACANAGAACTGACANTNCCCCACCCNTCGTACACGNTGCNGCTGCTCGATACGCTCGCCCAACGCCACCCCGANACCGACTTTCGCCTCATCATAGGCAGCGACAACTGGCTCGTGTTCGACAAGTGGCGTGACCCCGANCGCATACTTGCCGACTATGGCGTNATCATCTATCCGCGGCCGGNCTACGACATAACCTTGCCGCTGCCACCGCGNGCTCAACTTGTTAATGCNCCTACGGTCGACATGTCGAGTACATTCGTGCGTCAGGCCATTAAAAACGGTCTCGACATGAACTATTTCTTNCCCGCCGGGGTATATAAGTACATACAGGAACACAATCTTTACCTGCAATAACACACTTCACNAATTATGGAACAAAAATCAGTGCTTAACACCAATTCAATAGCCTTCATAGGCCTGTGCAACGAGTATTGCATGGCATTGGAGAACTGCCGCGAGACCGANCAGGAAGAATTCNTCGAGTCNATGCTNAAACTGCTGCCCCGTCTCTATATCTCTGCCACCGACCTCACTGTCAACTATGTCGAGGACGAGGAGCCNTACATCGACAACATTCTCGACGAGGACTACTACGAGTCGATACGCCGCGGCATCGAACAACTCATGGGCGAGCACGACGTCTACCTCGAAGTGTTTGAAGAGGACATGAAATACAGCGACACNCCNGTGTCGGCAAGCATTGCCGAGGGGCTGGCCGACATTTTCCAGGCACTATACAACTTTATCAACACNGTTCGCGACAGCACCGACGACGTCACCGCCATGGCGCTCCTTGCCGTTCGNGACGACTTCAAAGCCTACTGGAGCGCNACACTGTGCAATGTGCTCCGNGCGCTCAACCACCTCGCCTACAANCAGTAATCAATCNGNCTACCGCTTGCCACGCTTGCGTGCGCGNTCACGATAATAGGCNGCCTCCTGTTCATCGCCTACGCGCTCATACAGGTCGGCGAGTTTCAACAGCAATTTCTTGTCTGAGTCCTTGACACTCAAGGCATTCAGAAACCAGTTAAGAGCCTCGTACATTTCGCCGTTTATCATATACAGATCGGCGAGTTCGTATGAGGCTTCATAATTGCGCCCGTCGGNCGACANCACGGCNTGGTAATCCTTGAGTGCATTGTCAAGATTGCCNTGCTCNGCATAGGCACGCGCACGGCCAAGCAATGCTTTGATGCTGTGGCCGCCCGACACCGACAACGCCTTGTCATAGTTGGCCACGGCGGCCNCGAGCTCGCCATCTTTAAGACAATCGTCGCCTAACGAGACATACTCTCCGGCAAGACGTTCAAACTGNCGGCTATCCTCGTCGACNCGTTTCTGCAGGNGAGCAATCTCGCCCTTCAGCCCTGATATNGTCGACAGCTTGATTGACAGCAAACGCCTCACCGANTCGCGTCCCAACTCGTTGCGTGCGCCGACAGCCTTGGCAAACAGGTCGACCGCAAGGGCCATTTCACCACGGTCAAAAGCGTGGGCCGCATCGCGATACCAGCCATCGGCACGAGCCTGCTCGATGGCCCTGTTAATGAGCGTAGGNTCGTTGAACATGCGTGTATAGCCCATNATGGCGTTGTTCACGAATATGTCACGNGCCGTCAATGGCGATTTAAGNGTCAGCCCCTCAAGCCCAGTACAGCGGCTAAGTGCGACATAGCTTTGNCCGCTCGAGAAAGCACCGCGACCAAGATCAACAATGACCTTTGAGAACGTCAGNCCCTGACTCTTGTGTACAGTCAGCGCCCANGCCAGCCTTATCGGATATTGAGTATAGGTACCCTTGACAGTCTCNGTCACCTTGTGNGTTTCCTCGTCATATCCATACTCTATATTCTCCCATATCTCGGGCTGCACCACATGGCGTTTTCCNGACTCAAGCTCNATCTCAAGCCTATTGGCCGAAGCCTCATGTACACGTCCCAGCGTACCGTTTACCCAACGGCGCTCGCGGTCATTGCGCACGAACACCACCTGNGCGCCCACCTTCAGTGTCAATTCGCGCGGCGCCGGCAGTGAGTTCTCAGGAAAGTCGCCGTTAACATCGCCNTCGTANGTCACCAACGGNGTNGTAAGCCGTGNCAGGCGCGTATCNTTNATATTGTCGACCATATCACGACGCGAAGCGAGTGTCATCACGAACTCATCTTCGCCACACTCGGCAGTCGGATTGACACGCCGGGCCAGAGTGTTGAGGTCGTCATAGGTAGGAGACCCGACNCTNACACGGTCAAGCAACGCTATGAAGTCACGGTCGTGCTGTCGGTATATCTTGCGCAATTCAATCGGTATAAGCGGAAAATCTTTGAACGCCCTCGCACTGAAAAAGAATGGATTGGGATAATATCGCGAGAGTATGTCGCGCATGTCNCCCGTCACCACAGGCTCGAGCTGAAAAATNTCGCCCACGAGCAGCAACTGCTTGCCTCCGAACGGGTCAAACCGGCGNCCNGTGTAAACCCTCAGTATTTTGTCCATGAAATCAATCACGTCNGCCCTCACCATCGAAATCTCATCNATNATAATCAGGTCAAGGCTGCGTATCAATTTGACATGCTCGTGCGAGTATTTCATACGNTGTTTCAGACGGTCGGGAGCGAAGTNCGGGTCGTCGGGCAGCAGCGGCTTGAACGGAATACGGAAAAACGAGTGCATGGTGACTCCGCCGACATTGACAGCCGCAATGCCTGTGGGAGCCAGCACAACAAATTTTTTCTTGGTGTGCTCGGTGATGTAGCGCAGGAATGTCGACTTACCCGTACCGGCCTTACCTGTCATGAATACACTACGCGACGTGTGCGACACCAGGTTCCAGATATCTTGGAACTCAGGGTTATCGAGATCNATTNCGGGCTTNGTGCCGNCAGCAGGCTTAGGGTCGGTGNTCATAGCGTGAAGTCATGTTACGAGTTAAGCTCGTCAAGCTCCATCGAGGCGAGCTCCCACACCGACATGGCGTTTTCGAGTGCCTTGGTACGTGCGGCATGCTGATCATAAATGTCGGGAGNGACATCGCCCGAGGCTATTTTACCCTCAATNTCGGCTATCTCGGCCTCGATAGTGGCAATCTGTTCCTCGGCTTCNCTCACTTTTTTCTTAGCTCGCTTGATTGTCTTTTCACGCTCGCGCTGCTCGGCATAGCTCAATTTACGGTCAGGCACAGTAGCNTCCTCGNCCTTTGCNGNCTGCTTGGCCTGCGCAGTCTTGGCTTGCGTCTGGNCGTCTTTCTTCTCACTGCCTGTNGGCGATTTAGANAGTTCAAGTTCAGCAAGCGACGCCATCTTTTTCTTCTCAAGAAACTCATAGATGCCACCNAGGCATTCCTTGACCTTGCCACCGCCAAACTCATAGACCTTNTCGACCAGTCCGTCAAGGAACTCACGGTCATGGCTCACGACGATAACCGTACCGTTGAAGTCCTTGATAGCCTGTTTCAGAATATCCTTGGTCTTCATGTCCAGATGGTTGGTCGGCTCGTCGAGAATAAGNAGATTTACAGGTTCGAGCAACANNCGTATCATNGCAAGACGTGTTTTCTCGCCACCCGACAGGACTTTGACTTTCTTCTCAGACGCCTCGCCGCCAAACATGAATGCGCCGAGTATGTCGCGAATTTTCGTGCGTATGTCACCCACCGCCACGCGGTCGATAGTGTCGAACACGGTAATCTCNCCATCAAGCAATTGAGCCTGATTTTGAGCGAANTAGCCAATCTTGACATTATGNCCTACTTTGAGCACTCCGTCAAACGGAATTTCGCCCATTATACACTTGACAAGCGTTGATTTACCCTCACCGTTCTTGCCCACAAAGGCGACCTTCTCGCCACGCTTAATGGTGAAAGTGGCACCGCTGAACACGGTGTGGTCGCCATAGGTCTTACCCACCCCGTCGGCTATTATCGGNTAGTCGCCCGAGCGTGGAGCATCGGGAAANCGCAGGTTGAGGTGTGAGGTATCAACCTCNTCTACTTCAATGCGTTCTATCTTGGCAAGNTGCTTGATACGGCTCTGAACCTGNACCGACTTGGTGGCTTTGTAACGAA
The DNA here is from genome assembly GCA_014802385.1 of Bacteroides sp. Taxonomy (GTDB): domain Bacteria; phylum Bacteroidota; class Bacteroidia; order Bacteroidales; family Muribaculaceae; genus JAAVFS01. The sequence goes on along the minus strand of JAAVCJ010000001.1, from coordinate 45,562 downwards.
AACGCTCGATGAAGTCTTCGGTNTCCTGAATTTGTTTCTGCTGGTTCTGGTAGGCACGCATCTGCTGCTCGAGGCGCTCCTGACGCAGNACCACGTAGCGCGAATAGTTTACCTGATAGTCATATATTTTACCAAGCGAAATCTCGATGGTTCGGTTAGTGACATTGTCAATGAACGCGCGGTCGTGGCTGACGAGCACAACNGCATTAGCCTTGCTCGTNAGGAAGCTCTCAAGCCACTGTATCGACTCNATGTCAAGGTGGTTGGTCGGCTCGTCAAGCAACAGCACGTCGGGACGCTGGAGCAGCAGCTTTGCAAGCTCGATACGCATGCGCCAGCCGCCNGAGAACTCGGCCGTCGGGCGATTGAAGTCGGCTCGGCTGAAACCGAGACCTACAAGNGTCTTTTCAATCTCGGCCTCACAATTCTCGCTTTCTTCCATAGCGAGTTGCTCGGTGAGCGTNGTCATGCGGTCAATCAGCTCCTGATACTCGGCACTCTCATAGTCGGTCGACTCCAGTANCCNGCGGTTNATATCGTCAAGACGTTCTCTCATACCATCAATGTGCGAGAACGCCGTGCGCACCTCTTCAATCACGGTCGAGGTGTCGTTGATGGTCATGTGCTGTGGCAGATAGCCTATGGTAATATCCTGAGGCACAGCTACAGTACCCGATGTNGGTTTCTGCAGNCCGGCTATAATTTTAAGCATGGTCGACTTGCCCGCACCATTCTTGCCGGTGAGAGCGATACGATCCTTGCGGTTGATGACATAGCTGACGTTGTCGAAGAGCGACTTTGCGCTAAATTCGACTGACAAATTGTTAATCGAAATCATAGTGCAAAGTTACAAAATTTTTGCTAACGGTTGAAGTATATTCCCGACGGTGTTATGACAATATCTACTGCACGGTCGTGGGGTTCAACCTCGACGGCATCAAAAAGCTGAAAATCGTATGCCACTCCAATAGTTACAGCACGGGCACGCGATAGCAGGCGGTCATAATAGCCCTTACCGCGGCCGACACGGTTACCCTTGTCGTCATAGGCCACAGCCGGCACGACGATGAGGTCGAGCGTGTCAACGTCGACCGTGTCGTCGCCATCGGGCTCCTCTATGCGAAACGCGCCCAGGTGCATTCGCGTGCGGTCGTATGGCAGCACATCAAGATCAATGCCGTTGACACGCGGCAGGAAGAAGTGCTTACGCCCGGCCCACTTGTCAATGAATGCACGCGTCGACAGTTCATCGGGTAGCGAATTGTACATCAAAATCTTATCGGCCATCATGAAGGCGGCCATCTTCTCGAGACGGGCAAACACGGCGTCGGCTGCCTGTAGCCTGTCAGCGTCGCTGAGCAGCGCCTTGTGATTTTTTACGCGTCGTCTGATTTCTGATTTTTTCATGGTCTTGTTGTCAATAATTATTTGGCATGCTACTCCTCGGCGGGCCGCGTCTCGAAGTCGAGAATGCGGCAGCCGTCGCGCAGTGTATCGACGGCTTTGTCGACGGTCGAATCACCACGGTTTATAATCATGTAGTAACCGGGGATACCGAGCGCGTCGCGCGCTATGAGAGCTTTCAAATTATCAACAATCAATCCCGAAGATTGTTTGATGTAGTACCATTGCTTGGGAATACCGTTACGGGCGGCAAAATTCGAGAAATCGTCAAGCAGAGCATAGTCAGACGGCAGCGTGGCCAGTAGCTCGTCAATGCTGTGACAGGCCGCCAGTTGATCGCGATGCTTGTCGGCATACTCGAATGCCCACTTCTGGAACAGTCCGGCATTGCGCACCTTCAGGAAGTAAGATGTGATGCCGGTAGTGTCGTTGGGCACGAAGATGTCGGGCATGATACCACCGCCGCCATATACAGTGCGGCCACCGATAGTATTATATATCAACGATTTATCAAGCTTAATCGAATCGACGCTGAATGCCTCGCCGTGGTCATAGCGGTTGAGTATGTCCTTGTTGTACTCGTCGAGGTTGCTGTAGTCCTTCTGGATACAACGNCCCGANGGGGTATAGTAGCGCGATATNGTAAGGCGTATGGCACTGCTGTCGGGTAGCGTGGTCTGGGTTTGAACAAGACCTTTGCCGAACGAACGGCGGCCTATGATAACGCCGCGGTCATTGTCCTGCATCGCACCGGCAAAAATCTCACTTGCGCTTGCCGAGAACTCGTCGAGCAACACNGTGACGCCGGCATCTTGAAACGANCCCGANCCGTCGGCTACATTCATCTGNCTGTTATGACCNTCACGGCCGCGTGTNTAGACTATCATCGAGCCTCGGGGCAGAAANTCGTTGGCCATCANTACCGCCATCTCCATGTAACCGCCNCCGTTGCCACGCAGGTCGATGACATAGTCGGTGGCACCCGCGCGCTTCAACTCATTCATTGCCTGATAGAACTCATTATAGGTTGTGCGGCCGAATTTGTTGACTTTGACATANCCNATGTCGTCNGAGAGCATGTACGACGCNTCAATCGACGTTACNGGAATGTCACCGCGGGTCACTTCATAGCTCAANGGCTTGCTCGAGCTATTNCGCTTGATGCCGAGAGTGACCGTCGAGCCTTTCTCGCCACGCAGTGTCTTCATGACACGGTCATTGTCAATCGATGAGCCCGTGAACGGGTCACCGTCAATCGTTATAATGCGGTCACCGGCCATGACACCTACCTTCTCGGCCGGNCCACCCGATATGACCTCAATGACAGTGACTGTGTCATTTTGTATCGTGAAACTGATGCCGACNCCGCTGAACGAGCCGTCNAGATCCTCGTTGACAGCCTTCAGCGANTCGGCCGGAATNTAGACCGAGTGGGGGTCNAGATTNGANAGNAANGACGGCAGGGTCTTCTCGACAAGCGAGTCNAGGTCGACATGGTCNACATACTCAGCGTCGATCATGTCAAATATATAACCGATTTTCTGCTCGGCGGCCGGACGGCCTGTAGTGCGGTTCATGTATATGCCCGAGCCTATACCGGCTACAAAGGCGAGGGCCACGATAACGGGGACCCAGGGTGAAATGGTGTTTTTACTCATTGGTGAGTTCCTTAATTGTACCTGTTATAGTATCAGTCTATGTCGCGTATATGGACAACTTCGATGCCGGCGCGTTCAAGCAGGTCTATACCGTCGGCAAGACGATACAACTCATTAAATACCACGCGTTTGATACCGGCCTGGATAATTAATTTAGAGCACTCCATNCAGGGCGAGGCCGTGACATANAGTGTCGAGCCATCGCTCGAATTNTTGCTGCGGGCCACCTTAGTGATGGCATTTGCCTCGGCGTGCAGCACGTATGGNTTNGTGACGCCATCGGCATCTTCACACACATTCTCAAAGCCCGANGGAGTGCCNTTGTAGCCGTCAGATATTATCATTGAATCCTTGACAATGATAGCTCCTACCTGNCGACGTCGACAGTAAGAGTTCTCGGCCCAGATGCGCGTCATNCGCANGTAGCGCTTGTCAAGCAATTCTTGCTTGTCGTTATTGTTCATTCTATTGTAATTTAGCGTACAAATATAACAAATAATTCATAATACAACATCGGCTATTTCATGAAAACGAGATAGACGGCCGCGATTANAAGAATNAAGGCGAGACAATGNTTCCATTGCAGNTTGAAACCCTCAAATGCAATCAGGCTGAATATCACGAAAACGACGAGCGTTATCACCTCCTGCATCACCTTGAGCTGAATGAGCGAGAACGGGCCGCCGCTNCCCTGGTATCCGATGCGGTTGGCCGGCACCTGACAACAGTACTCCAGCAACGCGATACCCCACGACATGAGTATCACGACATAGAGCGGCCACGATGTCGATATNCCTCGGTCACGCAGCGATAGGTGNCCATACCAGGCGAGAGTCATGAAAATGTTGCTGACTATGAGCAATCCGATAGTAATCAGTGCTGATGACATAATTAATCAAATTTGATACAATATAAATCGGCTGTTGGCGGGAAACCGAGAGTTGTCCACATTACATAATTCGACCCGTCACCGGCCTCAGACGGTACAGCNTCAATGACTATGGAAGCCGTCGAGNTGGGGCGTGGAATGTACTCACCCTTCTTGAACAATGTCNGGTCGGGTACAGCGACTTTCANTCCCGTAGCCGGGTCGATATACGGACGCGACACCGAGTCAATGATATGCTCGGCCGATATGCGTCCCAATGGTTGCAGACAGCGGTTGGCCGTGNGCTCGCGTGTTAGTCCGAGCCTGCGGTCATTACCGCCTGAATGAGAATAGTTTGTGCGCACCACNACTTGGGCCGGGTCAGCATCGTACCGGGTATANCCNNNGTCGCACGTCTCNAAGTAAGCTGCCGCTCCCGACGCGTCAATGACGCCGAAGTTGGCTTGTACACCCAGCGGGCGCGGTAACATATCAAGCAATCGGGCAAAATCGCCTACCGTGCGACAACGTTNCAANGCCTCNGTCATAACCAGGCCCTCACGGTCTTTGACTGTGGCNGTATCGGGGGCAAGATTATACGANGCCGTATTCATGACNGCAAAACCGGCGCGGTTCATGCCTATCCATGCCTCGAGGCCGAGCGTGTCNGTATCGTTGTGCAGNGCTATGTATTCGAGTGTCGAGTCGGTAGCCTCGTGGCGCATGACATAGTTAGCNTTTGCGCCCGTATCGCGGTGCTTCCACAACAACGTCGCNCCCGACGCCGAACGCGCCGAGCCAACGATAGCCGATGTACAGCCCNACGCCGACATCACACACNCCNTGACACTCAATANCGACAGCAGNACACGNCTCATATCAGCGATCAGAACGAGTCGACAAACGATGCCTTCAGACGGTCTTGAACGAGCCACTGATGCTCGGCATCGCCGTGATTGGCAAACGGATAGATTGCAATGCCNCCACGCGGGGTAAAGATNCCNCGCACCTCGATGTAGCGNGGATCCATGAGCTTGACGAGNTCGTTGAGAATNATNTTGATGCAGTCCTCNTGGAAGTCACCGTGATTGCGGAACGAGAAGAGNTAGAGCTTCAGGCTCTTACTCTCGACCATGCGCTCACGCGGTATGTAGTTGATTACTATCTTGGCAAAATCNGGCTGCCCGGTCTTAGGGCAAAGCGATGTGAACTCNGGACAGGTAAATGTCACGAGATATTCACGGCCGGGGTGCTTGTTGACAAATGTCTCGAGCACCTCGGGAGCATAACGGTCGGGATACTTAACGCCGGTGTTGCCCAACAGGGTCACACCGTCAAGTTGTTCTTCGGTACGCATTATTACAGAGTCGTTTACTTTTTGACAGGTTTAACAAGGAAGTGNTCGCCGGTCTCNCGGACGATATTCTCGAAGTAGCGTGGATCGTCATAGCCGCCAAATGACGGNTANGCCGGAATGCCCTCGTCAGTGCGCATGAACGAGCCGTCCTCGTTCTGNTTNTTGATATTACCGTCCATAAACTTGACAAACAGGTAGTCGCCCAGTTGCNTGTACTCGGTTGTGGCGCGGTNGCTCCAATAGTCGGCGATATTTTGTGCCATTGCCTGACGCTCNTCGTCGGTCATCGAGGCGGCACGCTGCTCAAATGTAGCTACAGCATCGGCCATTGATGACTCAAGACGTTCCTGNACGCGACGTATGTCGGGAATCATCTGTGAGTAACGGTTGTAAGCCTGATTGGCGACATAGTTGTTGACCCANAAGTTAGCACCCCAGTCGAGTGTATTGGTNTCGCCGTGACCCAACGATGCAGGCACCGAGCGCACNCCGCAATAAACGGGCATGTAGACACAGGTGTTGGCATCATCNGTGCCGAACCACAGNAAACCCTTGAGGTGGTCGGGCATATCGTCGCGCAGACGTGCCACAAACGAGAAGCCGGTCTGCTGTGTAGCGATGGCGCGCTCATGGNTGTACTCCTTGCCGTCGACCTCAAACGACATCGGACGCCAGCGGTAAGGCACCGCGTACGGGCCGGCACCGANATCTTTGGTCATGTCGAACGGAGTGCCCTCGAAGTGGTCACGCATCATCTGCTTCATGTCGTCTGACGTCAGCTTGTGATTAGGTTTGACCCACAACGGCATCACCTCACCATCGGCCTCGTTTATCCAGGTGAGGTAACGGGCCATGTCGTCGGCATTGGCGTTGTAGTAGCTCCACACGCGGGCATCACAACCGCGCAGGGCACCGAAGTCGTAGTCGGCATAGGCACGCGAGAAGCTGAAATCGGCATCATTGCCGTCATAGTAGCCCTTGTCGCGTGCAAACTGACGCACGTCGGGCGAGAAAAGACATTCAGATGTCGGCTCGACAGGGAATGTGTGTATGCGCGAGTGATTGGCGTGACCCGATATACAGTCGTCGGGCACACGCATGGCCACCCACACTGCTCCTGGGTCATCTTTACCCTTGCCTATCAGTTCCATAATCCACACCTCGTTGGGGTCGGCAATCGAGAACGACTCACCACTCGAGGCATAGCCGTAATCCTTAACGAGATTGGTCATCACCTCAACAGCCTCACGTGCGGTGCGTGCTCGCTGCAGGGTAATGTATATTAGCGAGCCGTAGTCAATCAGGCCCGAGCCCTCAAGCTCCTCGTGGCCGCCCCAGGTGCTCTCGGCTATGGCAAGGCCGTGTTCGTTCATATTGCCTATGGTCGCATAGGTGTGTGCTACCTCGGGAATGTAGCCCAGCATCTTCTGCGAGTCCCAGTCTATGACGGGACGCATGGTGCCGGCTGGATAATCGGCTGCNGGTTGAGAGTAAAGTTCGCCATAGAGATTGTGGCTGTCGGCGGCATAGGTTATCATGACCGAACCGTCGGCTGTGGCGCCTTTACCGGCTATAAGGCTCGTACATGCGAGCGCCGAAACGGTCGCCGACAAAGCTATCGAAGAAACTATCGAGAGTCGTTTTAACATATTTTTATTGATAAAGTTTTAGAATTGGTTTATCTTTGAAAGTTCAAAGATACAAATAATTCGGCAGTTGATAACGTGCCACATTATAAAATAACTTAATTTGTCATACATCACATTATGAAATTACCTATAGCATTAGGCCTGACGGCGCTGATTGGAAGCGCCCCCATGCTTATGTCGCAAGTTATTGTAGAGACCGATGCTTACCGTTGGAGCGGTGACTCGATTGTGCAGGGCGAATACTGTGCCCGTGCCGTGTCGCCCGGCGAGATACAGTCGACCTACCACGCCCGTCCCAACTACTACATGGGCATCAAACCCGAGTGGAAACTGAAAAATGACATCAGCGCCTACCCTCAGCTCGAGACACCCAATATGTTGCACCGCGCTGTCTACAACATGGGACTTGACGAGATGGTCAATGCCGTCGAGCCCGACACGACCCTGCGGACAGGTGCGGCATGGGGTGGCGTATGGACGCGCGACGTCAGCTACTCGATAATTCTCTCGATGGCCTACATGCAACCCGAGGCATCAAAAATCTCGCTCATGAGAAAGGTCGACCCGATGAACCGCATTATCCAGGACACCGGCAGTGGTGGCGCGTGGCCTATCTCGACCGACCGTCTGATATGGGCTGTGGCCGCATACGAGGTTTACAAGGCCACAGGTGACCGCGACTGGCTCGAATATATATATAATGTAATCAAGACCTCACTTGACACCGACCTCATTGTCAGCCACGACCCCGAGACGGGCCTGGTCAAGGGCGAGACTTCGTTCATAGACTGGCGCGAGCAAAGCCACCCGCGCTGGATGCAGACCGCCGACATTGCCTCGACCGAAACGCTGAGTACCTCGGCCGTACACTGCCGTGCACTCGCCGTACTGTCAGAAATCGCCGCCCAGCTCGGTCATAAAAAAGAGGCCGGGCAGTATGCAGCCCTGTCTCGTTCTATCGCCGAAGCCATAAACCACCACCTGTGGATCGACGACAAAGGCTACTATGCCATGTACCTGTATGGCGGTGACAACCTGATACTCAACCCACGAGCCGAGACTCTCGGCGAGTCGCTTGCCATTTTGTGGGACATAGCCCCCGACGACCGTGCCCGTGCCATCACGGCCAATAACCCCACCACACCCTATGGCGCCGCGATATTTTATCCTCAGATTCCCGACATGCCACCCTATCACAACAACTCGTTGTGGCCTTGGGTAGCAAGCTACTGGGCACTCGCCAACGCCAANGTTGGTAACGAGCAAGGNGCCCTTGAGGCATTCGGATCGGTCATGCGCCCGGCNGCACTGTTNTGCACCAACAAAGAGAATTTTGTACTCGATAACGGCGACATCTGCACCGAGCTCAACTCGAGCAACATGCTGTGGTGCCTGGCCGGCAACATAGCCCTNACNCACAAGATGCTGTTCGGTATCAACTTCGAGCCNGACGGACTCANCTTCGCACCNTTCGTACCCAGGGCACTTGGTGACACCCGCACACTGCGCGGCTTCAAATATGGTGACGCGACNCTCAATATCACCGTCAGCGGTTACGGCAACCGCATCAAATCGTTCAAGGTCAACGGCAAGGANCAAAAACCGTTCATAGCACGCGGAACACACGGCANACTCGACATNNCCATCGAGATGGCCGATAACACAATNGAGCCGATCGGTNTCAATCACGTGNCAAATTACAAGACACTTGTCACACCTATAGCCACAATGNCNGGCAACACACTGAGCTGGAACCCTATATATGATGCCACAAGCTATATTGTTCTGCGCGACGGTGTGAAAGTCGACACAGTCACCACCATCACCTACGACGCCACAGTACCCGGTGAATACCAGGTCATCGCGCTCGACGCCAACGGTGTCGAGACCTTTGCGTCACAGCCATTCTCTAACCGACCCACAACGACCGTCGAAATGCCGGGNGCCACTACCGATATGAAATCGACCGAAATCATATACCCGGCCGAAGGTCCGATCAAAGGCTATACCGGCACTGGATTTGTCGAGACCGATCACTCGACCGGGACGCTCAACATTCCCGTCACCATTCAGGCCGACGGCACCTACATCATAAAGTTCCGTTATGCCAACGGCAACGGCTCGGTCTANACCGGCAACAGCGCTGCCGTGAGAACACTAAAGGTCGACGGCAAACAGGCCGGAACCATCGTTATGCCCCACCGCGGCGAGGGCAAATGGAACGAATGGGGCAACTCGACAGCCGTGACCGTGAAACTCGACAAGGGCACACACCTCATATCACTGAGCCTGGAGNCCGAGAACGAAAACATGAACATCAAGACCAACCACGCGCTCATNGATGAGCTTATACTGATTGAAAAATGAAATACTTTATAGCNGCCGGCGAGGCATCGGGCGACCTGCACGCGTCTGAACTNATCAAGTCGATAAAGTCGCTCGACCCGGAGGCTCAATTCACATTCTTAGGCGGTGATCTGATGGCAGCCGCTACCGGCCATGANCCANTNATTCACTACCGCGACATGGCCTTCATGGGTTTTGTCGATGTGGTGAAACACCTTGGCGCCGTCACGGGCAACCTGAAGACAGCCAAGCGTGCCATCTCGGACGAGCGTCCCGACGCTGTGATTTTGGTCGACTACCCGTCNTTCAACCTCAGGCTCGCACAACATGCCCACGCTATGGACATTCCCGTCTTCTACTACATCTCGCCCAAGGTGTGGGCCTGGAAAGAGGGCCGCGTGAAGCAGATAAAAAAATATGTCACGCGCATGTACTCTATACTGCCGTTCGAGGTCGACTTCTACCAGCGTCGCCACGGCTACGAGGTCGAGTATGTAGGCAATCCGTCGGCTGAAGAAGTTGATGCACGCCGTCGCTCGCTCCCCGACAAGGAGCAATTCTGCTCAACACACGGCATCAATGGCCGTGGCCCCATACTGGCTTTGGTACCCGGCAGCCGCGTGTCTGAAATCAGGAACAACCTTGCCATCATGACNGCTGTNGCCGCACGTCACCCCGAATTCACAGCTGTGATTGCCGGGGCACCGTCCATTGATCCCTCGCTCTATNGTTCGATAACCGACCTGCCTGTAGTGCAGGGAGCGACATTCGAACTNATGGCGATTTCAGACGTGGCTTTGGTNACAAGCGGCACGGCGACTCTCGAGTGNGCGTTGTTGGAGACNCCCCAGGTGGTGTGCTTCAGACATGGCGGCAGCAAGTTGGTCTACAACATGTACAAACGCCTGCTCAAGATACCNTANGTCTCACTGCCCAACCTNATTGCCGACAAGGGCATCGTGGCCGAGCTACTGATGCACCTGTGTACGGTCGACAGCGTTGATGCCGAGCTCACCAAGATAATGCCCGGTTCGCCCGGACGTGTGGAAATGCTCAAAGGGTATGCACTGATGAAAGAACGACTGGGAACGCGTCGCGCAGCCGAGACTGCGGCAGCCGATATTGTCAATTACCTCAAAAAGTAATTTTTTTCAGAAAAAGTTGTAACAAAATCACGGTCGGCAAGTCTATAGTATAGAATCAACAGTTAATGAGCCTGAATATAGTATGGACGCCAACCAATTCAAACAACTCGTCATGCCCCACTACCGCCGTATGTACATGCTGGCGCTCAGACTCACGTCCGACAGCCGGGACGCTGAAGACACGGTACAGGACGCTGTGACCCGACTGTGGCAGAACCGCTCAAAGCTCGCCGACAGCGATAATCCCGACGCCTATATTACGACAGTGGTGCGCAACGCGGCCATTGACACGATAAATCACCGTAGGCCGTCGGTCAATATCGAGGAGGCCGGCAATCTGGCTCACGAATCAGACCCGAGCAAGGCTCTTGAACGCAGCGAACGAGTTAAAATTATCATGTCCATTATCAACGACCTGCCCGAAACCCAGCAACAGGTCATAATGATGAATGACGTCTATGGCTATGAGTTTGACGAGATTGAACGCGCCACCGGCTGCAACTACGGCCACCTGAGGGTTCTGCTGTCGCGAGCCCGCAAAACAATAAAAAACCACTTCACTGATACTACTATATAANTGAACCGATATGAAACACTTACACGACATAGACTCACTGCTCGAGCNATTTTACAACGGCGAGACNACCCGTGACGAAGAGCTCACGCTGCGCCGGNTGCTTGACAGNCCCGGGTGTGACGAGCGATATATGGCCGAACGTGAGATGTTCCGATCGCTCGACACGATAACGATACCTGACGGTCTCGAACAACGGCTCAATGACACGATTGACAGCCTTGACCGCGTAGAGCGTAAGCGCAGTCTGCGACTGACCCGNTGGGTAAAGCGGTCGCTCGCCGTGGCATCATCACTNGCCGTGNTGTGTATAGTTGGCTCAGGGTTGTGGCAACGTGANCAGGAAGATGACCTGGCCGGAATGTCAACCGAACAGGTCGAACAGCAGACNATGAAGGCCCTCGACCTCATAGCCCGCGCNCACAACGCCGCCTTTACAAAACCCGAAGAAGTGACCCACAACTTTGATTTTGATTTTTAAATAACTATGATACGAGCTATANTCATAACGCTGGCACTNCTCTTAGGCATGGCGACGGCAACCGCCAGGGGACTGTGTGAAATGTGCGACAGTCTGGAACAGATCGATTGCATGACATTAGATAACAAAATGCTGCGTTCTGACCATCTCCTGATGCGNGCCAACACCTCCCCTTTATTGTTGCANTCNGTCGGCGACAAGCTCGATTTTATCGAAACGGTCAACACCGACTATCCACCNTCGGCCCAAAAGCTAAAAGAGATAGTGAAGTGGTATCTTAGTCAGCAGCCCACGTTTACACGCACTATGCACATCAAGGACGACGAGTCGGTAGTGTCGCTCTATCAACGNCAGCTCGNAGACGGAAAATATGAATACATGCTCGTNGTAATNGACGAGAGCGATGTCACNCTCGTCAACCTNATNGGGNCACTCACGCCCGCCGAGCTTGGCGACTGCACCTTCTTCTGATCAATTCCAACCACCGCCGAGNGCGCGATACAACTCGACCAANGCAAGGTACTCGTCACGNACTGCATTACTGTAATTAATCTGCGCGTCAAAGTAACGGCGCGATGCGTCAAGAACGTCNATATAGCTTATNGAACCGCCTATATACTGTTTGTTGGCCAGGTCGACNTACTTCANCGCAGCGTCACGCAACTCGCGACGGCGTGCAGCCGTGAGTTGAAGCTGACGATAAGACTCNACAGCATTGTCGACCTCGGTAAACGCCACCAGCACATTTTTCTCGTATTTGAAACGAGCCTGCTCATAGGCNGCAATNGATGCNTTGTANCGGCGTTTGTTNCGTCCGAAATCAAGCACCGTACCTGTTATGTTGCCCAGCAGATAAGAGAACGGCGAACTGAANAGATTTTTAACCTCATCGTTTTCCCAACCGCCGGTNATGCCGATGGTGAGCTTAGGGAACTGATTGCTGTAGGCAACGCCGACATCGGCCAGCGCGGCCTTGAGACGCTGCTCCGAGGCACGCACGTCGGGACGACGCTCAAGCAGTCTTGACGGCACGCCAAGCGGAATACGCTCAGGNAGATTCTCGTCGAGCGTGTAGTGAGTTAGCGGCCACATATCTTCGGGCAGACGTCCCATTAACAAGGTGAGCGCATTTTTGGCGATAGCGATGCGTCGCGTGAGTCCCGGAACAAGGGCNGCNGTGGTNGCAAGCTCNACCTTGGCCTGCTGATAGACAATCTCACTGGTCATACCACCCTGNAAACGCAGGTAGGCTTTCTGCAGGCTCTCCTCGCGGGTAATCATGGTGCGCTTCACGATGTTAAGNTCATTCTGCAATGCCACGAGGTTAAAGTAAGCCGTAGCGGTNTGNGCTATGATNGTCATCTCCATAGCGCGGCGGTCTTCNACCGATGCGCGGTAACGCGCCGCCGAGCCACGTTTCTTGTTGCTGAGACCTCCCCACAAGTCCACCTCCCAGTTGAGACGGGCTTTGACACTGATTTCGGTGTCGCGCGAGAACGACTCGTTGTAGTAGTCGTTGGTCTCGCTTGTAGCACCGACTATAGCCGACACCGTGGGCAGATATACGAGTTTGTCNACTCCGTACATGGCTTCAAGTTCACTGACGCGGGCAGCTGCNACCTGTATGTCCTTGTTGTGCAGGAGCGCCTCGTTAATCATACCTGCGAGGGTCGAGTCACTGAANAAGTGCCACCANTCTATGTCGGCTATCGACACCGAGTCAACGGCTCCGTTTTCATTATAAGTATCAGGTACATCGACCTCGGGGGTGGCGAGACCGCGTGTGCCCGAACATGAGCACACGATAGCAGTCACGGCCAATATTATCAGTGTGTGGTATAGTTTCATTTTTTACGCAATTTCTCTTTTATACGGGCAATCTGAACAAAGAAGAACGGCACGAAAAGTATGCCGACGGTGACAGCCACAAGCATACCGAAGAATACGCCTGTACCTATGTCACGACGGGCCGCTGCACCGGGTCCCGACGCAAACAGCAACGGCACAAGGCCAAGCATGAACGCGAGCGAGGTCATTACTATCGGGCGGAAGCGCAGACGTGCGGCGTGCAGGGCGGCATCGGCCGGCGATAGGCCCGCGTCAGTACCCTCTTTTGCAAACTCAACAATGAGAATGGCATTTTTGGCCACAAGTCCGACAAGCATTACGAGACCAATCTGGAAGTAAACATTATTCTCAAGGCCACATAGCCAGATGCCGAGATAAGCGCCGACACCGGCCACCGGGAGCGACAATATGACCGCGATAGGCACTGCCCAGCTCTCATATAGGGCGGCGAGCACCAGGAAAACGAATACCAATGCGAGTCCCAGAACAACCATCGTGTTACCCGAGCCGTGACGTTCCTGATATGACAGGCCACTCCACTCGACACCCACGTCAATACCGTCAAGATGCTCGTTGCCAAGTCGTTCGAGAGCGTCCATAGCCTCACCTGTACTGTAGCCGCTCGCAGCCTCGCCCGACAGAGTGGCGGCATTGAACATGTTGAATCGGCTTATTGAGCCCGGGCCGGTCGTATAGCTTGTTGTGCCGAGCGACGTAACGGGTATCATCGCCCCACNCGGTCNCCNCGANCGAAGANTNGATTGAGATTGTCGCGNTTGGCTCGGTAGGGNGCCTCGGCCTGAATGTAAACACGATATATGCGGTTGAACATGTTGAAGTCGTTTACATANATCGAACCTGTGAAGGCCTTCATTGTCGAGAATATATCGCTCATGGGCACGCCCTGGAGCTGTGCTTTGTCGCGGTCAACGGCAAAGTAAAGTTGCGGAATCTCGCGCTGCATCGACGAGTTCAGCGCCGAGAACTGTGGCATGGTGGCAGCTATGCTCATGATGGTATCTACGGCTTCTTGAAGTTGGGCATACGATGTCTCACCGCGGGCTTCAAGCACCATTTCAAAGCCACCNGACGAACCGAGTCCGGGAATGATAGGCGGCGACGATATGTAGACACTGCTCTCGGGATAGGTTGACAGCTCGGCATACACACGGTCGCGAATTTCATTGATATTGTGAGTTTTGCGCTCATTCCAGGGCTTCAATATCACCGTCAGCGTACTGTGGGCCTGGTTGGTACCTACCGACGTCGATGAGCCTGTGACGTTGAGCACGTGCTCGACATCAGGATCGGCCATCAGCCATTCTATCGCACGGTCGGTGACGCGGCGTGTGCGTTCGATGGTGGCACCCTCGGGCAAGTCGAGCCCCACTGTAAAGTAACCCTGATCCTCGGGTGTCATGAAGCTCGATGGCGAGATGCTGTTCATAAGCCAGATGAAGACGAGCGACAGGCCAAAGGCTGCAATCATGCGGCGCGGGTGATGCCCGGTACGTATAATACCTTTACTGTACAAACGGGTACCGCGTGCAAGCCACAGGTTTATATAGCGGAAAATACGGTTCTTGCGACGCCCGCGAGCCTCGGGACGCAGTAACATGCTGCACATGACGGGCGACAGCGTGAGCGCCACAATCGTCGATATTATCACCGACACAGCGATGGTGATTGTGAACTGGCGGTAGAGCTGACCCGTAATGCCCGGCAGGAAGCTGACGGGAATGAACACGGCACACAGCACNAGCGACATGGCTATGAGTGCCGANCCGAGATTGGTCATAGCCTTACGGGTTGCCTCAAGAGGCGNCAGATGCTCCTTGTTCATGATGCGGTCAACATTCTCGACCACGACNATTGCATCATCTACCACTATACCGATGGCAAGGATAAGACCGAGCAGGGTGAGCATATTGAGCGAGAAGCCGAAGATGAGCATCACGCCGAANGTGCCTATAAGCGAAATCGGAACAGCAACGATAGGTATGATGGTTGCCCGCCAGTTCTGCAGCGACAGGAANACGACGAGAATGACAAGCAGNAGTGCCTCGAAGAACGTGCGGTAGACATGGTGTATCGACTCTGATATGTANGTCGTCATATCGAAGGGGATACTGTAGGTGATACCCTCGGGNAAGCCGGCGCTTATCTCCTCCATTGTCTCCTTGATGCGTTCTGCCACGTCCATAGCGTTGGCTCCCGGGAGCATCGTGATGTTAAGCACGGCCGCATTACCACCGTTATAACCGCTCTCGGTCGAGTAAGACGAAGCCTCGAGCGACACGCGTGCCACGTCTTTCATTCTTATCATCGAACCGTTGGGATTGGCACGTATGACAATGTCCTCGAACTCGCTGACGCTTGACAGTCGGCCGGGGGCAACAATAGGTACCGTAAGGTCGACACCCTCCATTGGAGCCTGACCGAGAACGCCGGCCGCACTNTCACGGTTCTGATCCTTCAGTGCATTCTGCAAGTCCTTGACTGTAAGGCCCATGTCGGCAAGTTTGTCGGGCTGCACCCACAACTGCATCGCATAGTAGCGACCTCCGACATTGCTGATGCTGCTGACGCCGGGAACGCGGCGCAACAGGTCGATGACATTAAGCGTGGCGAAGTTACTGAGGTATATTTCGTCAAATTTCGGATCGTTTGACAGCAACGTTATGGTCATGAGCCTGTTGGCCGTCTCCTTCTCNACGGTTATACCGTTCTGGATAACCTCGGCCGGCAAACGGCTCTCGGCCTTCTTGATGCGGTTCTGAACATCAACTGCGGCAAGCTCGGGATCGGTGTCAATATCAAATGTGATGCGTGCGGTGAAGCCACCCGAATTAGAACTCGACGAGCTCATGTAGAGCATACCCGGTGTGCCATTGAGTTCCTGCTCAATAGGTGTGGCCACAGCCTGTGTGACAGTGGTGGCATCGGCTCCTGGATAGGAAGCAGCGACCTTGACCACAGGAGGAACGATGCCCGGATACTGGTCGATAGGGAGCATGAGCAGACCTATGCCGCCGGCAATAAGAATTACAATCGAAATAACGATTGAAAATACCGGGTGGTCAATGAAAAAATTGCGTTTCATGACGGCACTGCGTTAGAGTGTTTGACCGGCATACACAGGAGCGACCTTCATGCCGTGCTTCACTTTGTGATAACCCTCTACGATGATATTCTCACCGGCATCGAGACCTCGCTCTATGACGACACTATTGGCCTGTTCAGGGCCCGTCTCGACAAATCGGCGCTCGACAATGCTGTCAGGACGGACAATGTAGACGTATGCCCCACCCTTGTCGACCTCGATGGCCTTGGAGGGAACCGCAATAGCGTTCTCGCGCACGTCAAGCAGAAGGCGCACGCGGGTAAACTCACCGGGCAACAAAGCGTGGTCGGGATTTTTCATCTCGGCACGCACCTGGAATGTACCCGTCTTGGGGTCGACCTTAGGGTCGGCGAAGTCGACAAGCCCGCGATAGGGATAGACCGAGCCGTCGGCCATAGTGATGGTTACATAGGGATCCCATGTGCGCGACGAATCGCGCTGACCGAGGTTGACATTGCGCGAACGGCTCTTGAGATACTCGAGCGATGTCATCGAGAAGTCAACGCGCACGGTATCACTGTTGACAACGGTAGCAAGTAGTGATTTGCCGCCGGGGCCAACAAGCGTACCAATATCGGCGCTGCGCTCAGAGATGTAACCCGAAATTGGCGATGTGACACGAGTGTAGCTCAACGTCTGCTCGGCGAGTGACAACTCTGCCTCGCTGACGGTAACATCGGCCTTGGCCGTCTCATAAGCAGCTATGGCATTATCGAGGTCAAGACGCGAGGCTGCGTTCTGCTCATACAACGGCCTTATGCGCTCGAGGTCGCGCTTGGCTTTCTCTTCGGCCGCCGTGGCCTTGGCAAGATTGGCCTTAGCCTTCTGCATATTGGCTCTATAAATAGTCGGGTCGATGATAAAGAGAGTCTGTCCCTTGGTAATATAGGTACCCTCTTCAAACAGCATCGACTCGAGATACCCCTCGACACGGGCACGCACCTCGACAAACTGCTGGGCACGAATACGTCCTACATAGTCACCATAGATATTGACGTCTTCGGTAACCACCGGCTGAATTTCAACGGGCACAAGCGGCATCGGTGCCGGTTTGGCACGCAACAGCACCACGAGTGCCCACACTATACCGATGATAACGATAACAGTGGCGGTTGCCAGCCACTTGTGGCCGACGATGGCATTGACTATGCCTTTTAATTTAGAACCAATCATATTGTAAGTTGTAGCTGTGATGAATTATGCGACAGCCTATTATTCCTTCATTTTACCGCGCCTCTACACGGTCATGGACAGGCTGTTAATGTGGTATTGAGTCAATAGGCTAAAAGTTGTAGCCTATCGAGATATTGCATGTGTTGCGGCGGAAGCCGGTGAGATCGACCGAAGGATTGTAGGCCTTGGTCATACCAACAGCACCCGTAATGGCGACATAGTAGTTGTGGGCGTAAGTCATGCTGACACCAAAGTCCCACTGCATGTCAAATCGCTTGAAACCGTTTTCCATAATCGACATATTGTACTCTTTGACTGTGCCGAAATGAGTCTTGGCGGTGAGATTGGTATTCAGCACAGGGCCGGTGAACAATGACACCGAAATATCATCGGTGAAGTCAAAGTGGTAACCGAAGTTGAACGGGATACGGAAACCGAAGTTGCGTACCGAGCCGTCAATTTCAACAAAAGGCTCTGCCGACTTCAGTAGATTGTAGCCAAACGTATCGTAGAAAAAGTGCACACCGGGCTCGAAGTAGAGATTCTGCCACAGGGGTATGTTGTAGACTGCACCAATGGTGAAACCGGCACCGTTGCTGTAATTGTCGACTACTGTCCCGGCTGTTGAGCTGATATCGACACCGGCTCTAATTCCCAGATAACTTTTATTGTCGGGGTTATTGAACAAGTAATTCTGAGCCGAAACCGAGCCTGCAAGGGCTATGGCGGCTACGAGAGCGGTCAACGTGCGTTTAATCATAAGGCAATAAATCTTTTAATTCTTAAATTATGTTAACAATTTAATAATCGTACATGAGTTCAAAATCATCAAGATAAAGCACACTACCGTTTCCACCGGTAAAGTAGTCGCCATATTTAGAGGCTGAACCTACGATAATCAGATAGTTGGGTACGCGCTGAGTCGAGCGGTAATCGAACTCAATGTCAAACTGTACATAATTATTAACACTTTCACCATACTGAATGTTTGCATAGGCCACAACTTCTGGACCGGCAGGGTCAAACAGTTGTCGGTTCTTCGGATTGGTACGTATCTCGAACGGTTCGGGACTATCAATGAGTGCCGCCCACACGACACAGGTGTCAGGACGTCCCTTGAGGTCTTCAAAACCGGCCGACGTGTGGCTGATAGCTACCGAATTATACTTGAGATATCCACGCATGCGAGTTGGCCGCTGAGTAAACGGACGGCCGAAACTGAGAACACCGTTGGTGCCGTCTGTACGCACATATACGCCGGTGAAGATGTTACCAGCCGCGAGCTTGCCCAGAGTACCCACTCCAACAAATCGGGTCTCAAGCATTGCTGCACGTCCCGTGCCGGTGGGGGTATCGTTAGTAGGCTGCGTATTGCTGGGGCCGAGCGTTGTCGCACCCTTGTTGCCGGTGTCCCAATAAGACTCACCACCCTCGGCCCACGGATTCCACACCTTGCCGTTGAGCCACCAGTTCTCGAAGTCGCGGTTGGGAACCTGAACCACGCTGCCTGTTGTGAATACCACCTCAGCAGCATATTCAGTGTCAGAGTATGCGCGCGCCGCATATTCGGTCTCGGGGTCAAGGTGTACCAGTCGGGCAGTGAAATCACCACCGTCGTGTGTAATCCATTCGGCCGGTACACGTTGCCAGTCATCGCTGTCACCAAGGCGGTATTCGAAGCCATTATCCTTACCTTCCTGAGCCTGACCGTATATCCATGCGACATTAGTCCACGCATCGGCACGCACTGTCGTAACCGTGCTGGCCGTCACCTCGGCATAAATTGTCCATATCTCTTCACGGCCATGAGTCGTGACAGTGATCTCGAGAGGTGATTTGAGGTTGATTGTCGAGCCGTTTATGTCGGGGCTGACAGTTGACCCTACGGCACCAAGCTTCATCGACGTGACACGCAGATTGGCAAGATCGGCACCGTCGGGCATTGTGACGATGACACGATGAGCCGGCACATCAATAACACTGGTGCCTATCTGGCCCGATACATTAAAATAACGCTCGATGTTCTGAGTTGCCTTTATCACCCACCAGTATTCCTGATATATCTTGAGCATCACCGCCACCGGGCGTGATAGATTGAGGGGCTTGTCAAGCACACCCGGCTCGACCTCGGCTCCGGGTGTGACCGTATAGTCGGCCACATTGACACTGTAGATGTCGACTTCCTCACCGAGCGTGAGATTGACAACACGTGTTGCCGAGTCGATAACAGCCGCCTGGCTCTCGCCCTCGACGCTGAACGTAAGGAAATTGGCCTGTATACGGGGATACGGAATATCGTTTTTAATACAGCCGGCCATTACAAGCGCAATGAACAGCGCTGCGAGCGACAGTCGACCATACTTATATGTTGCTGGAGCTGACATATCGTGTTATAATTTAGGTGGCATCATATACAGATAGCCATACCGAAGTTGATGTTGAAGATATTAAACTTGAAGTTGGCACCACTGGTAAAACGTGAGCCCTCTTCGATGCCGTCGGTCCATTGGTGATCGTTACGCAATTTCAGACCAAAAACTCCGAACGATACATTAAAAGCAACGTTATCCATAATGAAAATGGCAAGTCCGGGACTGAAATTGAGGCTTGCTTCGGTAATGTTGGTTCGTGTGTCCTTGACACGGCCGTCATAGATGCGTTTGAAGCGCGACGAGCCACTGCCAAACGATAGATCGACCTCGTTGAAGACACCGAAACGCTTCATACGTCCAAGACCGACATAGTTGCGATAGAAAATGCCGGCACTGTATGTTTGAGAGTAATAGGACACGTCGCCGATGGTGAAATTCATATCCTCATCAAAGTCAAACGACAGTGAACCAAGGTTTCCGGTCATACGTGTATAGTTGAACTTGAGGCCGACGGTCTGGTTATTGCGTATGGCGTAACTTATTGATGGCTTGATTGAATAAGCCTTGATGCCGAGGTCGAGGTCTTTGATAACCGAGAGTATCTGAACATCGTCGCTCGAAAATTCGCCATAGGACGCAGTGAGACCGAATGACCATTGGCCACGGGGTATAAACAANTAANTATACAATCCGCGGTCATAACGGCCATAGTTAGCCTGTGGCAGAATGATGCTGATGGTATCGCCTCCCACTATTACCTTTTCATCATCGAGTTCGTTGTGNACGACNGTCGAGTCAACNGGAATCTTGGGCCCACGTGACAAGCGNTCGATGATAAAGTCGGGAGTCGGATCGGGCTCGGCGGCCGGGGCGGCACTTAATGTTGACGCCAACCCTGTCACCATTGTCAAGAGCAGTAATGTAACTATTTTTTTCATCTTGATTACAGGTAGAAGGCAACGCCAAAGGTTATTGAAAANAGATTGATTTTAAAGTTAGCCGACTGAGAGTTGCGGTGCGCGACATACACCTGGTCGGTGGTCGACTTGGTATTGGTGTAACTGAATCCGAGTACTCCGACATTGACCTCAATGGCCGAATAGTTGTTGAGGAACATTATCATGCCCGGGGCAAGGCCTACATCAAGGTCAAACGAACGTTCATAAGTGCCGGTAAGGTCTTCGCCGCTACCGTTACACAGTTTTGACTGGCTTCCACCTATCTGAAGCTGAACCTCGTTAAACATGCCGAACCGTTTATTGTCGCCAAAGCTGATGTAGTTGCGNAAGGCTGCCATGCCCGAGTAGCTGTGGCTGAGACTGTATAGGTTGTCAATGTTGTAATCGGTGTCTGACGCGAGCACAAACCGAGCCTTATCGACACGCATCAGCGAGCGCTTGTAGGCAAATCGGCCACCGGCTGCCAGGTTATCCTTGAAACAGTACATGACCATGGGGCTGACCTTGAACGTATATGAGTCGCTGTTAAGCCCCTCGATAACAAGAAACTGATAGTTGTCGCTCGACGATTGGGAAAAGCTGACGCTTACACCCGTTATCCATTGTCCGCGAGGTATGAACGAGTACTGNTCGAGTCCTCGCTTAAACTGTTCCTGACCCTTGACTGCAGGCACGACCGCCAGCAATAGAATAAACGCCGAGAACAATCGGGTGATATAAGATGTGATGATTGGTTTCATTAGCGAAACTTGATTATTTAACCGATATAAGGATACTGCCGGAGGCTATCCGGTACGCTGCCAGCGAGTCAGCGACAAGCAACAAGCAACAAGCAACAACGTCAGCCGAAGTAAGTCAANTACTTCTTGTCAGCGTCGTCTGACTCTGAGNCCGGTTTGTCGNCGTCGCCCTTGGCAGCCTTATCACCCTTCTCACCTTTATCGTCNGGCATCGGAGGCATGGCCTCGGGNACTTCGGTAGCAACNACGTCCTCAACCTCGAGATTGGCNNGGCGGGTCTCGGCCTCGGCCTTGGCTGCCTGGGCCGAACGTGCGGCGAGNATTTCGTCAGTACGCGATGTCCACGGACGCTTACCAAAGATGTTCTCGACATCCTCAGTAAAGATTACTTCACGGCTAACGAGGACATCGGCAAGCTTGGCGTGNCCCTCGGCATGTTCGCGCAGTATTGACTTGGCTCGCTCATACTGCTCNTTGATTATNCGNGACACCTCCTCGTCAATGAGACGCGCACGNTCTTCGCTATAGGGTTTTGAGAAGCCATAAGCCTGGCCGGTCGAATCGTAATAGCTNATGTTGGGGATACGGTCGCTCATGCCATAGTACACTACCATAGCATAGGCCTGCTTGGTGACGCGCTCGAGGTCGTTGGCAGCACCGGTCGAGATACGTCCCAGGAAGAGCTCCTCNGCAGCACGACCNCCGAGTGTGGCACACATCTCGTCAAGAAGNGCCTGGGTNGGTGTAATCTGGCGCTCCTCGGGCAGATACCACGCGGCACCGAGAGCTTTGCCTCGCGGAACNATNGTAACCTTNATGAGCGGATTGGCATACTGCAGATGCCACGAGAGAGCGGCGTGACCGGCCTCATGGACGGCAATAGCACGTTTCTCCTCATCGGTAGTTATCTTTGAGCGTTTCTCGAGGCCGCCTATTATACGGTCTACNGCNGCNATGAAATCCTGNTTGTCAACAGCTTTCTTGTTTGAACGGGCAGCTATGAGGGCGGCCTCGTTGCAGACATTGGCTATATCGGCGCCCGAGAAGCCCGGTGTCTGACGTGCGAGTAACTCGACGTCAACATCACCTGCAAGCTTAATCTTGCGCAGGTGGACATTGAATATAGCCACACGGTCATTGAGGTCGGGTAGCTCGACATAGATCTGACGGTCGAAACGTCCGGCACGCAACAGTGCCTTGTCAAGAATATCGGCACGGTTGGTCGCGGCAAGGATAATGACGCCGCTGTTTGAACCGAAGCCGTCCATCTCGGTAAGGAGCTGGTTGAGGGTGTTCTCGCGCTCGTCGTTGGCACCCATGTTGGGATTCTTGCCACGGGCACGGCCTACGGCGTCAATCTCGTCGATGAAAATGATACAGGGTGACTTCTCCTTAGCCTGGCGGAAGAGGTCACGCACACGTGACGCTCCAACTCCTACAAACATCTCGACGAAGTCACTACCTGACATCGAGAAGAAAGGAACATTAGCTTCACCGGCAACAGCCTTGGCAAGCAGCGTCTTACCCGTTCCGGGAGGGCCTACGAGCAAAGCGCCCTTTGGTATTTTACCACCCAAATCGGTGTATCTTTGTGGATTTTTCAAGAATTCCACTATCTCTTCAATTTCGGTCTTGGCCTCCGATAGTCCGGCAACATCTTTGAATGTGACCTGCACGGGGCCGTCCTTGTCAAATATCTGAGCCTTTGACTTACCCACATTGAATATTCCGCTGGGGCCGCCGTCACGATTGCTCATGCGACGCATGAAGTAAATCCAGAAAGCGACAATCAGCAACATCGGGCCGATAGTCCACAAAACGGTACTCCACCCCGTGCTGGCATCGTAATCAACAGCGAGATGGCTGCCACGCATGTTGTCCCAGTCTTTCAGATCGGTCGCAAACGCAGCGCTTGACGGAATTTCGGTTCTGATTCGCGCATTCTTGGCTTCCTGGGCCGAAAGATTTGACTGAGGATAAAGCGCCTTGAACAGCGAGTCGCTGACAAATGCCTCGGCATAATCCTGCTTAGAGTACACCATCAGCTTCTTGACGCCGTTGTTGTTGGCAGCAACCGAGTCGCTCATCACCTGAGCGAACTTGCTGTAGGGAACTTTCTCACTGGCAGCATTCTGGTCCATGTAGAACATGGCCACAAGAAACAGCAACACTGCGGCATAAGCCCAATACAGGCTGAATTTTATAACCGGTTTTTTCTTTTGTGGTTCGGGCATATATATGTATGCTTAATGAGATTAGATGTTAGATTTGTACAAATCGACAGGTGCGATTTAGTCAAGATTGGGCACCTCGATGAGCGTTGCATCGCTCCACAGCTCCTCGAGGTTGTAATACTGACGAGCTTCGGGCGTGAATACATGCACCAATATCTCGCCATAGTCGATTACAATCCACTGGGCATTGCGATAGCCGTCATAGTTGTAGGGCTTTATCTTATCTTTCTCAAAAAGATATTCCCTGATACTGTCGGCAATGGCGGTTACCTGCATTGACGAGTTGCCCTGACATACAATAAATTTATCAATTGTAGCGCCGTCGACATTGCTGAGGTCAACAACTGTGATGTCACGGCCTTTACGTTCCTGAATACCCTCGATTATGAGTTTTGTAAGATCAATATTTTGAGTCATAAATAAATAGTTCGTGATAAATGTTTATTAATGTGCAAAAATAGTAATTTTTTTTCAATAATAATTCAAGCTTGCTACATATATAACAATCTTGACGACAAAAAGTGCAGTAAGTAACAGTAAAAGTTTCACTCAAAACGCATGACACGCGCCGGCGATATGCGCGACACCATGTGAGCAGGTATAAGCATGATGGCCAGCGACAAAACAACGGCGCCGATGTTGAGCAATGCGATACCCGTCCAGTTGAATTCGACCGGGACGGCATTGAGATAGTATGCCTCGGGGTCGAGAGGCAGAAGGGCGAACTGCCACTGAAGCCACACGAGCAGCAGTCCGATGACATCGCCGAGTATTATACCTCGCAACACGATGCGTTGGGCCATGAACAGGAACATGCGCTCAATCATGCCGTTGGTAGCCCCAAGCGATTTAAGTGTGCCTATCAGGGTAACGCGCTCCAAAATCATGATTACGAGACACGATATGAGCGTCACAGCGGCCACACAACCCATGAGTACCAAAATAACGATAACATTGGTATCAAGCAAGTCGAGCCAATTAAAATACATGGGATCCTTCTCAAAAGCATCGTTGACGGCGAGGTAACACGATGTCGTACCGTCATAGAACGCATCGCTGACAACCCGTTGCATCGCTATGCGCGCATCGGTGACTTCATCACGTCCTATACCACGAATTTCGATATAGTTACCGGCGCCATCGGGTAACCCGGCGATTGAGCGTACAGCCGGCATCGAGACATAGGCCATCAGTTTGTCAAACTCATTGAAATGTGAGTTGTAGATGCCGGCGACCGTGAAACGGCGGGTTTTTAAATTGTTATCGACAAAGAAGTAGGCGTTGACCTTATCGCCGCGCGACAATTGAAGTGCATCGGCTGTAGTTCGCGATACGACAATGGCATAACGCATTTCCTCGACATCATAGTCGGGTATCCCGCCCTCTTCGATACATGAGTCAATTATACTGCCTTCGAGCCCGTCGTCAAATGCCTTAAAAACCAGTCCTGCAAACTGGTCGTCAGTCTTCAGTATGCCGGGTGTCGAGGCCGACAACTGCACACGTGCTCCCGTCGGCAGATTAGACAACAGCCTGTTTCTTAGCGTGTCGCCACACTCCACCGTGACCGTCGAGCCGTCGTCATAACTTGCTACGGGCTGGACAGGGTGCAACACTATCTGGGCATCAAAACCGAATACCTTTTCGGTTATCTGATGCTTGAAGCCTGGCACAATCGCGAGCGTAAGCAGCATTATTGTAACCGAGAGCGCAATACCTGTGACAGCTATACCCACAGCGGGCGAGCGATGCCGGCCTGACCTATTGTCAGCATCACTTTTCAGGCTCAGACGCCGTGCTATCAACAGGCTTACGTCCATATCACTCTACCCTGCCGGGATAAGCTTTTAGGGCCTCGCGCAGTACAACAAGCGCTTTTCCGAGATCTTCTTTGTTTAGTACATAGGCCATGCGCACCTCATTCTTGCCATGTCCGGGGGTGGTATAGAAACCCGATGCCGGTGCCATAAACACTGTAGCTCCTTCATATTCGAAGTCGCTCAGACACCAACTGCAGAACTTGTCGGCATCGTCAACCGGTAGACTGACAACTGTGTAGAATGCCCCCATCGGTATAGGCGAGTAACAGCCGGGTATGCGGTTGAGGCCATCAATAAGGAACTTGCGGCGCTCGACATACTCGTCATAGGTGTGGAGCATGTACTCGGGCGAGGCATCGATCGATGCCTCAGCCACAAGCTGACCGAGCAATGGCGGACTGAGACGTGCCTGGCAGAATTTCATCACATTCTTTTTAAGCTCCTTATGCTTAGTGATGATAGCGCCTATGCGTATACCGCACTCGTTGTATCGTTTTGACACNGAGTCAATAAGCACNACCTGTTCCTCGATACCCTCGAGGTGGAATGCCGANATNTAAGGTGCNCCNGTGTAACAGAACTCACGATATACCTCGTCGCTGAACAGGAATAGGTCGTGACGCTTCACGAGNTCTCGTATCTGTTCCATCTCACGGCGTGTGTACAGNTAGCCGGTGGGATTGTTGGGGTTNCATATCAGAATACCTTTNGTACGCGGNGTTATCAGCTCCTCGAACTTCTCGACAGGNGGTAGTGAGAAACCGTCCTCAATCGANGACGGCACNGTCACNATATTGGCNCCNGCCGATATGGCAAANGCCATATAGTTGGCATAGGCCGGTTCGGGCACGATAATCTCATCGCCNGGATCNAGACAGGCCATGAACGCGAACAGCACNGCTTCCGAGCCNCCCGTGGTGACTATGATGTCGTCAACATCGACATTGATGTTGAATTTGTGATAATACTGTTCAAGNTTCTGTCGCAGCGACAGGAGACCCTCTGACGGNCTGTACTCCAACACCTTTCGGTCGATGCGTTTGAGNNCCTCGAACGCTTCGGGCGGAGTCGGNACGTCGGGCTGGCCGATATTGAGATGGTACACGTGAACGCCACGAGCCTTGGCGGCATTGGCCAACGGCACGAGTTTACGTATAGGCGACGCGGGCATAATCTCGCCGCGATGAGATATCTTAGGCATTTCTTTAAATNGGATTNTTACAGTTATTTTCGCTCTCCATATCGAAGATTGAGAAGTTCACGCTGCCATAGGCGCGGTGTTCGACAAAATGGGGCAGCCCCGAAAAGTCATATTTCTTGCTGTGNTCGATGATGAATAGCGAGGTGGGCTTGACAACTTTCGACTGCATGACGGCCATAGGTATCTCGCCAAACTCNGGCATATCGTATGGCGGGTCGGCAAAGACAATGTCGTAACCNGTAGTGGCCGACTTCAGGAACTGAAGCACGTCGCCTTTTATGAGACGCAGATGNGATGTAGCGTTGAGCTCGCNGGCAACCTTACGTATGAAGTTGTATTGGGTTGTGGCTTTTTCGACAGCAGTTACCATNCTACANCCGCGCGACAGGAATTCGAACGTNATGGCGCCCGTACCGGCAAAGAGATCAAGAGCCGTGGGCTCCGAGTCAAAGTCGTAGATGTTGTCTATTACATTAAATATATTCTCGCGCGCAAAGTCGGTCGTGGGGCGCGCNGTTATGTTGGTGGGGACGTCAAATCGGCGTCGGCCATATTTTCCTCGTATTATTCGCATAGTGGCATTACAATCAAATCGGTTGGTGCATTCATTGCCGTCTGACCGCCTGCACGGAACATGGCCGCGGGGAAGACAGCAGGCATNACAGTGGGCAGATACTTGCGCAGCAAGGGCGACAGCTCCTCGCGCATNTCCCGGTCGCCGCTCAGCACGACGGCATTCGAGCGGTCAATATCAAACAGCTGACGCGTGGCCACGATGTAATAAAGAGCATCGGTGNCCCCGGTTATATTATATGTATTGGCGAGCAGCAGGCTGTCGCCCTGATAAATCACAATGTCGAGCGACGAGCGGCGCAGGTTGACGTGACTGCACAGCGANCCGGCCCCGCGATGCGTGCCGTGACAGTAGGTGGCTATGCNGGCCAGACGGTGAGTTATCCTGACTTTCTGACCNAACGTACGGGTCAGGAAGTTGTAGAGTGCACTGTCTACCANATGACACAACGACAGNTTGAGCAACGGCAGCTCNTTTACAACCAGATGCCCGTCGGCAACACCTGTCATCTCNCTGACAATATCNGCGGCACGGTCGTCTGAGGCAACGTCGAGNGGCAAAAATGCACGCGCATCGGTACGCATNACGACACAAATCTTGCTGAATTCATTAAGTAACAGNGGNTTGTCATAGATAGCNTCCTCAACACGAGTCACATAACCATCAACGCTGTCGTCAAGCGGTATGGTGGATACAAACAGCGAGTGATCCTCAATAGGACAATAGGCCATGACATCGATGTGATCGACATCAAGACCGAGATAGAGATTCCACCAGCGTGTATCTCTTATCATATCCTTATATAGTCGCCTGCCGTTAGTCATACTTGCCGGTTAATATTCATCGTAAAAAGAATAGAANTTTTCAGTCNNTCANCCCGCCTCNTGATTAGAAGTTGCGGGCATTGGTCATCTGACGNGTCTGGAGATTACCACCTCGGCCATTGCGACCCGACGAACGATTGTCGAACGGATTGCGGTTGTCATAACCCGGACGTCCCATGTCGTCATAGCCGTTGCCATACTCATCGTCTTCCTCCTCATCGTCATCGCGATTGTTCATGTTGCGGCGATCCTTGGTCTTGGGCTTGTTCTTCTTGATAGCGTTGGGCTTCTGCATGTCNACGGGCANCTCGTTGAGATCCCAGTCGTTGGCTACGTCCCAGTTTTGTTTCAGATTTATCTTCTTTGGGAAATAATATACATCTTCGGGTAGCTTGCGGGCATTGAGGTCGCCGGTAGTCCATTTACCGTCGCCATTGACGTCGGCAAACGCCCTGACGTAATACGAACCCGACAGCATGTGCTCGATACGCGCCACACCGTCAACGACCTTGACCGACCGTACGGGCAAGTCCTGACCGTTGAGCACCTCGACTATCACGTCAGTCGAGTCGGGCAAATTNGTCATATTAAAGATGAGCGTAGAATACTCGTCGGCCTTGCGCACCGATATCTCGCTTTCTATAGGCTTGTTGAACAATCCGTAGACTGTATGTACCGAAGCCGAGTCAACAGTTATACGGTATTTGGTACCGGGNTCCCACTGATAATCAATNCTATANTCCATGATGCGCCCCGTGGTGTCAGCAATCAGTGTTGGAGCAGGCAGACGCCTCCACACAGTATCNTCCTGCACCTCCATGTGCCACGCCTTGGGATTGAGTGATNCTANGGGCTGACTCATCGTGATGTATAACGGACGGTTTACCTCCTGNGTACCACCACCTATCTTTATATCCATGAATGTGATTTCGGGCGGCAACGAGTCAGNGGCCTCATCGTCACTCTTCTTTTTCTTCTTGGGTGCGGGCTTGGCCTTCTGAGACGACTTCAGNAAAAAGCGCAGNGTGTCTGACGTCCACGACAGNTGGTCGAGCGTGTCGGTACGCATGTATCGGGTCGCTATGAGCAGCGAATCCTGAGCTATGATTNCCGGGTCGGTAATCCAGTANTCGAGCGTATCGAGTGTTGCCGAGTGGTTCAGTACCGACGCATCGGGTGCATCAAGACGACGACCNGCATTCGGNCCGTTCACAATCGTCANCTCGGGGAGCGAATCAGCCGGAGCGGCGAATGTCATCGCAATNCGGTTAGAGTCNCTGCGGCTGTAATCTTTCAGATACTGGGCGACATAGTTCTCGTTGAACCATGTAAGCAACACGTCGTTNGGCAGATAGCGCACACCNGGACGTGTGGCGATAGAGTCNCCACCGGTACTNGCNCGCAAGGTATCNGTCACGATGATATCCTCGACTGTCGGNGTTATCTGCATCGGGTAGAAGGCAATATCCTCCGAGCGATCCCAGTGATAGTCNCGGTTCAGGTCATTGAGCGCGAATACATTATATGTACCGGGCTTGAGATTGCGTATTGTGAATTGGCCCAACTGATTGGTCTTGGCTATGCGCAGGAACGGTAACGTGTTGATAGCCGTGTCAGACAGATTGTCGTACACGCCGACGAGCATTCCTTGNGCCGGCTCAAGATTNGAGGCCTGNANCACCATGCCCGATATGCGCAGCGTGTCGATAGTGTCGCCGGTCGAGAAGTCAAGAGCNAAGCCATCGAGTATGTTACCCTCGTTGAGGTCACGTATTGCATCGCTGAAATCGAGCGTATAAGTGGTATTTTCCAACAACGTGTCCTTCAGCTCGACATTGAGTTTGCGGCCGTTGGCTATAATCGACGGCTGCTGCTTCTGAGCCGGAGATACCACCACCTTATTGATAATATCCTCGAGCTTGATATTCTCGTCAAATGTAATTTCGATTTTGTTGGCGTCGAAACCTGTCGTGCCGGGNGCGGGATTACTGCGCACATACACCGGCGGNGTCTCGTCGCGAGGGCCTCCCTGAGGGCGACCTATGCTGGCACACGCGCTCACAAGCAGTGCTACCACACCCGACAGGGGGAGCAGCAGCCTCATACCCGGCGATGTGTTGCGTTTACCATACATTGTACCCCGGAGCAGAATCGAACTGCTATCTAAGGTTTAGGAAACCTCTATTCTATCCGTTGAACTACCGGGGCGCGATATTCGTGACCGCAAAGTTAATTTAAAATCGTGAATTTGCCAAACCGTTTTAAACATTCAATGGCAAATAGGATTGTTTTACCGCTCGGTTGTGCTAACTTTGCACAATAGTTATGAANATAGTTCTTGTAAGCAACAGTGACATGACAGGTGGCGCCGCNGTGGTGACCACCCGACTGATGCACGCCCTGCGCGACCGTGGNATTGACGCGTCAATGCTGGTNNTCAACAAGTTGAGCGNCGACCCTAACATTCANCTCATAGGTTCGGCNGTNGGCCGNAAAGCNCGTTTCGTTGCCGAACGNGCCTANATTTTTGCACACAACGGTTTCAACCGCCCCGACCTGTTCAAAGTATCGGTAGCCAACTTTGGCTACGANNTCTCGCNCCACAAACTCGTCAAGGAGGCCGATGCGGTAATTCTGGCATGGATTAATCAGGGCATGATGTCGCTGAAGGGCATCGAACGGCTCGCCGCCACCGGCAAACGCATACTGTGGATAATGCACGACATGTGGTGCCTGACAGGCTCGTGCCATCATGCACTCGACTGCCGAGGTTACANCAAGCAGTGTGGTCACTGCCGCTACTATTGTCACGGAACCANGGCCAACGACCTGTCGCGCAAGGGTTGGAAACAGAAGAAACNGTTATATGACACGGCNCCCAACATGANCATGATAGCCGTGAGNAACTGGCTCGCCGACTGTGCGCGTCACAGNTCGTTACTTGCCGGGGCCGATCTCCGGGTCATACACAATGTATTTCCCGACGGCGATTTCCACACCTGCCCCACAGGCTCACNGCTTCCCGACGGTATTGATACAGGCAAACGACTCATCGTTATGGGTGCCGCACGCCTTGACGACCCCATCAAAGGGTTTGACCTGGCAGNGGNNTCTCTGAACCGTGTNGCNGAACTCNACCCCGACATGGCTCGTGATTGCCAGGCNGTGTTCTTCGGCGACCTGCGCTATCCCGATGTATTGAACCNACTNAAATTCAANCATGTGCATGTAGGCCGCATCAACGACCCTACCGTGATACGCGAATTATACGCCTCGGCCGACGTCGTGCTGTCGACATCGCGCTTCGAGACTTTACCCGGCACTATCATCGAGGGCATGGCGGCCGGCTGTACTCCCGTNACAACAGGCAACGGAGGCCAACGCGACATTGTCACCGACGGTGTTGACGGCTACATCACCGACTCGACTCCCGACAGTGTGGCACAGGGCATAATCTNAGCTCTCACCCACCCCGCCGACCGCGAGCGGCAGCATGCCACCATAAAATCCAAATTTGGAGCTCAGGCGGTCACTCAAGCCATTATTGATGCCGCNACGACAAACAGNACAGCATAGACAAACATCAGCACCGANGTCATTCCCAACAANGGCGTCAGNGCCCTNCCCTCACGNCGCCCCATNGTCACCGCTATGNCAATTTCNCCNGCCAGNGTCAACACAGGCACGNCACACCACGCCANNCCCAAGNCCGTCCACGTNGGGAANACAAGNGCCATAGCCACCACTGCATTGGCTACATAAAGAAATCTCATGAACGGACGTCCTAACCGAACAGCCAGCGTCAGTTTATTGACGGCTCGGTCATCGTCAACATCACGGTAATTATTGACAATGATAACGTTAGCACCAAGCANGCCTANCGCNATGCTTCCGGCCAANACATCGGCCGACCACTGCAACGTCTCGACATAGTAGGTGAGATTAACCGGCACGAGTCCAAAGAACACTACCACGGCCACCTCNCCCCAACCNCGTGTCGACAGCGGATAAGGNCCGGTNCTGTAAGCCAANACACCCAANCCGATAGCTATGCCGGCTGCTATCAGCCACCAGCCNCCCCAGTGAATGAGCGACAGACCCAGACATGCCGCGATGGCGAGNGTCACNAANACGGCACGNTTCATNNCCGACGGTGTGATGTCACCCTCGGTCACTCCGCGTCGGGGGCCCTCACGCCCCTGACGGTCACGCCCGGCCTTGAAGTCGAAATACTCATTGGCATAGTTTGACGCTATCTGGCACAGCAACGCGAATAGTCCGCAAATCAGCANCGGCACCCATTTCACATTATTATATATAAGGTTATAACCGAGAACGGTCACCACTCCGGCAAGCGACACCGGCAGTGTGCGCAGTCGTGTTGCTTCAATCCATGCTTTTACATTCATANGGGGTAAAGAATTGGTTTGCGGTACAAAGTTACAAAAATTTGATTATCTTTGTCACCATGAACTACTCAGTGATNATACCGGTTTACAACCGCCCNGACGAAATCGACGAGCTGCTCGCCAGCCTCGCCGCCCAGTCGTGCCACAACTTTGAGGTAGTGATTGTCGAGGACGGCTCGACCGTGCCNTGCCGCGACGTTGTCGACCGCTACCGCGATGTGCTGTCCATAGTTTACATCGCCAAGGAGAACGAGGGGCGGTCGATAGCCCGCAANGTCGGCATCGAGGCNTCACACGGCGACTATCTCGTGTTCTTCGACTCTGACTGCGTCATACCGCCCGGCTACTTCGAGACCCTTGACCGTGAGTTGACAGCCAATCCGGTCGACTGCTACGGAGGCCCCGACGCCGCCCACGACTCGTTCAGCGACGTTCAGAAGGCCATCAACTATGCCATGACATCGTTCTGGACCACCGGCGGCATTCGTGGCGGCAAAGTCAGCCTTGAAAAGTTTGTACCACGCACGTTCAACACCGGCTTCAGCCGCGAGGTCTATCGCCGCGTAGGCGGTTTCCGCGAAATGTTCTCCGAGGACATTGACATGAGTACCCGCATCAAGAACGCAGGCTTCACAATNGCTTTGATACGCCCGGCATTCGTCTACCACAAGCGCCGCATCGACTTCAAGCGNTTCATACGTCAGGTCTANGTGTTCGGTATGTCNCGCATCACCCTCAAGCTGCTCTATCCGGGCTCGCTCAAGCTTGTACACACACTGCCGGCACTGTTTCTCATCGGTTCGGNAGCACTGATCGTGCTCGCGTGCCTGGTGTCACCNTGGTTCCTGNTGCCNTTTGCGGTCTACATTCTGCTGCTGTTTANCAGCGCGCTCGTGTCGACCCGCAGCGTCAGGATTGCGGCACTTGCCGTCCCTGCCGCCTTCATACAGCTGTGGGGCTACGGNTGGGGATTNATCAAGGCATTTACAACCAAAATACTCCTGAGACGCGGNCGCAACGTGAACGAGGAAATTGAAATGAGACGCGGCAAATAATCATGTANAACGACGATCAGCAACCACTATTCACGGCTCGCGTNGCCGACCTCAGTGTCGACGACAAGCCCCGCGAGAAAGCACTGCGCAACGGCATNCAGTCGTTGAGCAAAGCCGANCTTATGGCCATTATTCTCGGCAGCGGCATGGTAGGCAAATCGGTCATCGACCTCAGCCGCGAGATACTGCGCGANAACGACGACAACATTTCACGCATCGCCCGCATGTCGGTCGACGAGCTGTGTCGCAACTACAACGGCATCGGCCCGGCCAAGGCCATCAGNCTGCTCGCCGCCTTTGANCTNGGCACACGCTGCATCGAGGACGGACAGGAACTGCCCGAGCAAATACGTGGCGGCATTGATGTNTATAANGTCATGAAGCAGAAACTCGACCGCATCAACTATGAGGAGTTCTGGATTATACACCTGTCNCGNNCCAACCGCATCATAGCCCGCGAGTGTGTGAGCCGCGGAGGCACAGCCGCCACNGTNGTCGANGTCAAACTGATACTNAAAAGCGCGCTCAACAAGCTCGCCTCATCGATGATACTTNTACACAACCACCCGTCGGGCAACCTCATGCCCAGCCCCCAGGACGACGATATTACCCGACGTATCAAGGCNGGAGCCNCAACCCTTGACATCAGGGTGCTCGACCACGTCATCATCACCCAGTCGGGCTACTATTCNTATGCCGACGAGGGNCGGTTGTGAGACCCCGTTCCCCAATTTGAAAACAGTTGTTAAAATATATGGTGTGATTTCTAAAAATAATCACTACCTTTGCACCACTTGAGACAATTAACATAAACTTATGGGGGTGCTTCGGGACACGTTCNCCGAGGCTGAGATTACACCCTTTGAACCTGATCCGGTTAATACCGGCGTAGTGAAAATTAAGTATGACGAAGAAACAACTTCATCGTGCGGTGATGCTGTCAGCATACACCTCGCTGCCGTTTATTGCAACTGCAGCACANAATACNACCGAGTACAACGACTCGGCAGTGGTCAACCTTCATGCCGTCGAGGTCGTGGCCAACAAGGCTACTGCCACCACTCCGATTGCATACACCAACCTTACACGCGAACAATTGGCAGCCGANAATGACGGCCGCGATATACCGTTCTTGCTCGAACAGGTTCCGTCGGTCGTAGTGACCGGCGATGCAGGCGGTGGCATAGGCTACTCGTCAATACGTGTGCGCGGNACCGACGCCTCGCGCATCAANATAACCACCAATGGCGTGCCTATCAACGACTCCGAGAGNCACAATGTCTACTGGGTCAATATGCCCGACCTCGTGTCGTCAGTACGCGAGATACAGGTGCAGCGCGGTGCCGGCACATCGACCAACGGTGCCGGTGCGTTCGGAGCCAGTNTCAACCTCACCACCGATGCTCCGTCGCGCGANCGATACGCCGACGTCATAGCCTCCTACGGCTCGTACAACGCCAACCGCCAGACGGTNAAGGTCGGCTCGGGCACNTTCGGCGACCACTGGACNGTCGATGCCCGATTCAGCCACATCGGCTCAGACGGCTACATTGACCGTGCNTTCTCCAAGCTATGGAGCTATCAGGGTCAGCTTGCCTATTCATCGGCCAAGACTCTCGTGCGACTGCTTGCCTTCGGAGGCAAGGAACAGACCTACATGGCGTGGGACTATGCCTCGGCCGAGCAGATGAAGGAGTTCGGCCGTCGTTACAATCCATGNGGCGAGTACACCGACAAGGACGGCAATAGGGCCTACTACCCCAACCAGTGTGACAACTTCGTCCAGCACCACGTNCAGCTCATGCTCACNCAGACCCTCAACTCACAGTGGTCGCTCAACGGCGCCCTGCACTACACCAAGGGCGACGGCTACTACGANCAGTACAAGACCAACCGCACACTCACCGAGTATGGTCTCCAGTCGTTCTANGACGCCGAGGGTAACAAAATCAAGAAAAGCGACCTNATACGTCTCAAATTCAACGACAACGACTTTGGCGGCGGTATCGTCAACGTCAAGTACCGCGGACAACGAGCCAACGTGACCATAGGCTCGGCCCTCAATTACCACCGTGGCATACACTACGGCCAGGTCGAGTGGGTGCGCAACTACATCGGCCCCATCGACCCTCTCCAGCAGTATTACAACAACACAGGCCGCAAGCTCGACTTCAACATCTACTCGCGCGGCGACTTCTCGATCAACGACAACTGGACCGCATACGCCGACCTGCAATATCGCACGATACACTACACCATCAAGGGTGTGAGCGACAACTTTGACTGGAACACCGACGACATGGCCCGTCTCGACATCAGCCGCGACTACAATTTCTTCAACCCCAAGGTCGGTGTGAACTACACGACCGGCAGTCACCGTGCATTCGCCTCATGGAGCGTGGCCCACAAAGAGCCTGTGCGCGACAACTTCACCGACGGTGACGCCAACCGGCTCCCGAGCGCCGAACGCCTATTCGACTACGAACTCGGCTACAACTATGTCACCCGCCTGTTCAATGTCGGCGTCAACCTCTACTACATGGACTATAAAGACCAGCTCGTGGTTACGGGACAGCTATCTGACACCGGCAACCCGCTAAGTGTCAACGTTCCCTCAAGCTATCGAGCCGGCATCGAGCTTCAGGCCGGACTTCGTCCCCTCAAGTGGTTCAGCTGGGACATCAACGCCACATTCTCGCGCAACCGCATCAAGAATTTTGTCGAATACATCTATGAGGACGAGTGGACTAACCCAATCACCATCGACTGCGGCGACACCCCCATCGCCTTCTCGCCCTCTGTGATACTTTACAACTCTTTCAACTTCGCCGTCAAAGGCTTCGATGCCAAGCTCACCACTCAGTATGTCTCAAGCCAATATATGAACAATGCACGCTCGGCCGAGGCTAAACTCGACGGCTACTGTGTCAGCAACCTCCACCTTGGCTACACGTTCAGAAATCTCTACGGCATCAAGGCCATGCGACTCGGCTTCGCCGTCTACAACCTGTTCAACAAGGAGTATTGCAACAACGGCTATGCAGGTGCCGGTTACTATGTCGACGGCGGTGAGAAAGTCATATACCGCTACGCCGGATATGCCGCACAGGCTACCACCAACGTTATGGGTACCGTATCACTCAGCTTCTGACACTACACAATCATGGTGTGGGATACATTCGTTCAGATTCTCGGCTTCATCGTCGGCATTCTCTACCTGTGGTTTGAGTATCATGCCGACAAACGCGTGTGGCTTGTATCGATTATCATGCCCATGATATCGCTCTATGTCTACTTCTCACGCGGACTGTATGCCGACTTCGGCATCAACATCTACTACCTGCTCATGGCCGTCTACGGCTACATTCACTGGACGCGCGCCGGCCATAAGACCGCAGCTGAAACAAAAACTCACAGGCCTGTCACACACATGCCCGTGAGTTTATTGTCGTTTGCACTGATTGGATTTGCCGCTATATGGGCTGCCATCTGGTTTATTCTCGTAACGTTTACCGACAGCACTGTGCCGGTGGCCGACTCGTTCACCACGGCCCTCAGCATCGTGGGAACATGGATGCTTGCCCGCAAGTGGGTCGAGCAGTGGCTCGCATGGATTGTCGTTGACGCTGTGTGCGTGGGACTATACATCTATAAGGGCATCTATTTCTACGCTGCCCTTTATGCAGTCTACACCATTGTGGCCCTGGCCGGATATGCCAAATGGAAGAAATTGGCCATCAGAACAGAGTGAGCTGAACAGGTGCTTGAGCCGGAGCGGCAGCGGCACGCAGCCTAAGCGAGCGTCGCTCAAGCCAACCCAGCGTACTGTTGCGCAACTCGACGGTCACCAGTCCGGCCACCCCGTGCAGACGCGAGCAAATCGACTTCATCAGTTCGGCAATCGAGCCGAAACCTGAGAGTGTGAGCTGCACCAAAGTTTCGTGTCCCGAACGGACGGTTGCATATACTGTATCGGTGGTGTGTATCTGAGTGTTCATGGCTATTCTTGTTTTATGATTACGATGCAAAATTAGCGTCATAGTGGGCGACATAGTTGCCCACTGTCGTTAATTAAGACTAATTACTACATGTTTTTTCACTATATATCAGTAATTTTGTATTACTGATGAGCAAAAGGAACATACATATCATTGTGGTGGCCGGAGGCACCGGCAGCCGTTTCGGGGCCGACGTTCCGAAACAGTATTGCATGCTCGGCGACCGCCCCGTACTGTGCCACACCATCGAACGCCTTAAACGGGCCGTTCCTGACGCTCACATCATAACCGTTGTAAGTGCCCCGATGGCCGACTACTGGCGACAGCTTGCCACCGACCACAGTTGCCCGACAGGCGATGTCGTCATCGGAGGTTCTACCCGATGGGAATCGGTCAAAAATGCACTTGACACAATCACCGCACACGGCGACAGCGANATCGTGCTCGTTCACGACGGCGCGCGCCCTCTTATCGATGTCACGACGGTCAACGAGATCGTCGCNGCCTGCAAGCCGNCCACATCGGTAGTGCCCGTCACGCCGGTCACCGANTCGCTGCGCCGNCTGATGCCNGANGGCAGNTCGGTTGCCGTGACNCGNAGCGACTACCGGGCCGTCGCCACTCCACAGGGNTTCATGGTGACCGACCTTAAATGCGCCTACACNCTGCCCTACCGCGANAGCTTCACCGACGACGCNTCGGTAATGGCCGCGGCCGGCATGGACGCCACGACCCTCGTTGAATCATCACCCCGCAACATCAAGATAACCAACCCGGGCGACATAGCGCTCGCGTCATGGTACATAAGCCAAGAATCATGAATTCCCTGAGACGACACGAAATAAAGTTTGTCAAGGGAATAGGCCCCAAACGTGCCGAGTTGCTCGATAAAGAACTCGGCATCAAATCGGTCTACGACCTGTTGCACCACTTCCCTCACAGCTACCTCGACCGCTCGTCGATTTATACAGTCAGCCGCCTGTCGGGCGAGATGCCCCAGATACAGCTGCGAGGCCGCTTCATCAGCTTCAACACCATTGGCGAGGGTGCCAAAATGCGCCTCGTCGGCCTGTTCACCGACGGCACAGGCACGATGGAAGTCGTGTGGTTCAAACGCATCAAGATTTTCAAGGAAATGTACCTGCCGGGAGTCGACTACATCTTGTTCGGCAAACCCGAACAGTTCAACTCACGCTGGAGCATGGTACACCCCGAGATTGACACGCTGCGCTCCACCGGGGCCATGCAGGGACTGCGGGGTGTCTACCCGTTGACCGAGAAACTGCGCAACGCCGGCATATCGTCACGCACCATACACGGATACGTCCAGGCCGCACTCCAGGGCATACGCTACATCAATGACCCCCTGCCGCGCGACATCATCGAGCGCTATCAGCTCATGCCGCTCGACCGCGCCATCACCACCATTCACAACCCCTCGACACCCGAGGAACTCAACCGTGCACGTTACCGGCTGAAGTTTGACGAGCTATTCTACCTACAGCTCAACATTCAGCGTTACAGCTCGCGCCGTGACAACCGACTGATAGGATTCAGATTTCCCCGCATAGGTCGTTTTTTCAACCAATTTTACAACGAATGCCTGCCATTTGAGCTCACCGGCGCCCAAAAGCGCGTCATCAAGGAGATACGCGCCGACATGGGCTCGGGCCGTCAGATGAACCGCCTGTTGCAAGGCGACGTCGGCAGCGGCAAGACTCTCGTGGCCCTGCTGTGCATGCTCATAGCCCTCGACAACGGCTCACAGGCATGTCTCATGGCACCGACCGAAATTCTTGCCAACCAGCACTTCGAGACAATCTCACAGCTCGCTGCCGGCATCGGCGTCAACGTCAAGCTGCTCACCGGCTCGACGCGCAAGAAGGAGCGTGATGTCATACACCGCGAGCTTGAGGACGGCACGCTGCACATTCTCATAGGCACGCACGCCGTCATCGAGGACAATGTCGTGTTCAAGAACCTCGGCTTTGTAGTCATCGACGAGCAGCATCGTTTCGGCGTCATGCAGCGTTCACGGTTATGGAAAAAGAACACCATTCCGCCCCACGTCCTGGTTATGACCGCTACCCCCATACCACGCACGCTCGCCATGACAGTCTACGGTGACCTCGAGGTCTCGGTCATCGACGAACTCCCGCCAGGTCGCAAACCCGTCACCACACTGCTCAAGTTTGACACCGCGCGTCTTGACGTCTACAAAGCCATCGGCCGACAGCTGAAGCTCGGCCGACAGGTCTACATCGTCTATCCGCTCATACAGGAGAACGAAAAACTCGACCTCAAGTGCCTTGAAGAAGGCTATCGCTCAATTGTCGATACGTTCCCGAGCTATAAGGTGGCATACGTACACGGTCGCATGAAACCGACCGAAAAAGACTACCAGATGGAGCTTTTCGCGTCACACAAAGCTGATATACTTGTAGCCACCACTGTCATCGAGGTTGGAGTCAACGTGCCCAACGCCACCGTCATGGTCATTGAGAACGCCGAGCGTTTCGGGCTGTCTCAGCTCCACCAGCTGCGTGGCCGCGTGGGCCGCGGAGCCGACCGGTCGTATTGCGTACTGATGTCAAAGCCTAAAATGTCACGCGAGACACGCCAGCGCCTTGAGCTGATGACACAGACCAACGACGGCTTCATCATTGCCGAGGCCGACCTGAAGATGCGTGGCCCCGGTGACCTCGAGGGCACCATGCAAAGCGGCATCGCATTCAACCTCTCGATAGCCAATCTTGCCACCGACGGCCCCATCGTACAACTGGCCCGCACGGCAGCCGGCGACCTGCTCGACGCCGATCCCGGCCTCTCATCACCCGCCCACGCAGCCATCAGCAACGAGCTCACCCTGCTATTCAACAAGACCATCGACCTCAGCCGCATCAGCTGATTGGTCAGGGATTGAGGAGATCGGGGTTGAAGAAGTCAAAGACGCTGGTGGCGATTTGCAGGGCATGGCGGGCGTCGCTCTCGGGGTTCAGTTCAAGCGCTCGGCGGTAACAGTTGATCGCCTCGGCATGATGACCGAGCTTCCACTCCAGACGTCCCATTATATAATACATGCGGTCATCGGCATCACCGGCCTCGACCAGCGAGTTGAGCATCGAAATTGCCTGTTCGGGATCATTTTCAGCTATCCCGATGATTTTTTGGTAGTCGGTCATGACTTTTGATACTGTTATTTTGTTTACATTTGCAAAGGTATATTATTACAACAAATCTAACAACTACTATTCATGAATCCGATACGCTCGCTACTGATAGCCTCGTCTCTGCTCACGGCCGCGACTATGACAGCAGCCGACCCCATGGCTACAAGCTATAATTACGACCAGTGCAACGGCAGCCTAATGCCCTATCCCGTGCCCGAGAGCCGCATAGAGTTGCCCGACTCGCTCACACCCGTATTCATCAACCACGTCGGACGTCACGGCGCACGATTCCCGTCATCACCCAACTCGTGCTACAACATAGCCCGTGCGCTTGACCGCGCCGACTCGCTCGGCACCATCACCCCACGAGGCCGCGAACTGCGCGAGATTGCAGAATATGTGCTCGAGACTTCTCACAACCGTTGGGGCTC
The DNA here is from genome assembly GCA_014802385.1 of Bacteroides sp. Taxonomy (GTDB): domain Bacteria; phylum Bacteroidota; class Bacteroidia; order Bacteroidales; family Muribaculaceae; genus JAAVFS01. Next base: position 4,148 of record JAAVCJ010000001.1, on the reverse strand, counting down.
GCTCGACTCGCTCGGCATGGCCGAGCAACGCGGCATCGCCTCGCGCATGTTCCTCAACTTCCCCACCCTGTTCAACGACGGGGTCGTCAACGCCATCTCGAGCTATGCGCCACGCTGCCTCATGAGCATGTATGAGTTTACCCACCAGCTCGACCGCCTCAACAACCATGTCGAGATTGTAACATCGGCAGGCCGTCAGAACTCACCGCTCATGCGGCCGTTCGACCTTGACGAAGAATACATTGACTGGCGCAAGAATGGCGATTGGCGAGGTGTCTATGCCTCATATCTCAAGCAGACGGCCCCGTTGGCCGCACTCTCACGGGTTTTGGGCACGGCCTATCCGCTCGACGATACGGCCGACAAGCTTGTGCTCGACGAATACAAACTGCTTGCCGGCATGGCAGCTATGGGACAGCCCGTCGATGTGTCACGCTTCTTCACCATCGAAGAGTACAACGCCATCTGGTCATGCTTCAACCTTGGTCAGTATCTGCAACGCACGTCAAGCACGCTATCTGCCGTGCCGAGCGAAATCACATCGAAGCTGATTCTTGACCTCGTCACGACTGCCGACGAGGTGGTAAACGGCCGCGGAATTGCCACAGTGTGCCTGCGATTCGGCCATGCCGAGACCCTCATGCCGCTGCTCTCTCAGCTCCACCTGCCGGGCTGCTACTATATGACCAACTACTTCGACACCGTGTCTCAGCACTGGTGTGACTTCTATGTCGTGCCTATGGCATCAAATCTGCAGATGATTATAACCCGAGCCAAGTCGGGCCGCTACTACATGCTCACTATGCTCAACGAGCAGCCCGTCAAACTGATACCCGGCGACGACCGTACAATACTACCCTATAACGAGGCCCGCAACTACATGATGCACTGCCTGCCACCTCACCTCCAAATCTAACCTCCCAACCACATCGTCCCGGCTGACGCAATGAATCGCGTCACTACTGTATATCAACAACTTATGTAGGGACGCCGATTTATCGCGTCCGCCGACAGTTTGCAAAAAATATAAACGAGCGCAGACCCGGTGGCTGCGCTCGTTCGTTTTTATTGGAAAAGGCTCTTTAGTATCCGAGTTTGTCAAAGTCGACTTCCTCAATAGTTTGGAAAATATTCCATTTAGAATCCATATACGTATTCTTACATCCTTTAGGAATACCAACAAAATCTGGGAAACACCCCACATTTGATGGGTCACCAAATGACGAGGAGTATCGTCCACTATTCGTTCTGACAAATCTTATCCCAGGAGGATTCACGGCCTTACAGTAAATCCTCGAGAAGTATAGTTTTTGAACATAATCAATAGTACCATCCATTGCAAATGCACTATCATCTATATTTTCAACTGATTCTCCAATGATTAAGTTTCCTAAAAGATTTACACAATTATAAAATGCGTATTTTCCTATAGATGTGACGCCATCTGGGATAATAAGATCTCCCTTAAGCGTAGATCTATTCGCAAAACAATATTCAGGTATACTATTTAGATTATTGGGAAATATAAATGTTTCGTAGTTGCCTTTCATTCCAGGGGTATTACTATTATCACCCTTAGGCAATGAGGTGTTTGATATTTCTGATAAATCAAGATACTTCAGATTAGTCATTCCTCCAATGAAGGTAAAATCATTATTATTGAGTGTACCTGATAAAAACAAATATCTAATTGATGTTTTTTCTGAAGCATCAATTAGAGTGCTTAACTTGCCTGCTGTCTCAACATTGACTGTCTTGGAGACGGTACCGTGCTGAAGAACATAGATATTTTCGACTTCTATTCCTCCCATATCAAGGACTTTGACTACTGCCGAGCGGTCTTCGGTATTATCGTTCGTGTTGACCGAGAAACTAATTAAATCATCTCTCATTGTAGCACGTGACGCGGGTGCGAGCGAAAGCCATGATTTGGCCTCGTCCGGGATTTCAACCTTGTAGCCATTCAGGTTTGTTGTGAGTGTGACATTGACGCGGGTATCATCATTGTTAGCTATTGCGGTATAATTAGTTACGCGTCCAACGCCTTTTATAAACGTGAGGGTTTGCATAAGGGTGCGGTCGTAACCGTCATTTACCATCACAATCAGTTCGTGAACTGATTTGGGAGCCATAGATGTAGGTGTAGTTACCTCAAGTATGCCTGTAGTGTTGCTTGTCTTGGTCAGTTCAGCTTTCAGACCATTTTTCTCATAGAAATTGATTTGGGTCTTGGCATCGCCTCCCTTGATTATGTATTTAAGTGAGTAAGTTTGGCCGGGTTGAACTGTGAACTCTTCACTGTCGAAGGAGATTGAGAATGGTTTGGTTTTGGGTATGGCGATTTCTTCACCGCTGCTGGCGAGGGTCACATAGACGTAGTTATCGTCTTCGCGCACCGATGAGAATACCGAGTCGCCGTCTTTACCGTCCTTGCCATTGGCGCCATCTTTGCCGTCGGTACCGTTTGTGCCGTCTTTACCATTATCGCCTGTTGCTCGGCCGAGTTTAGTCCACGATGAGCCGTTGTCGTAGCTTATGAACCAGTTGCCGTCCTCGATTTTGAGCTGAGGTGTGATGCCGTCTTTACCATCTTTGCCATCGGCGCCGTTCTGGCCATTCTGACCGTCCTTGCCGTCTGAGCCGTTGACACCATCTTTACCATCTGAGCCATCAGCTCCGTCGCGGCCGGTTACGGGCACTTTGTTGCCCTTGTCGTCTTTGAGCCACTCGCCGTCGACCGTCCAGTAGTAGATGCCGTCAGTATCCTGCTTGACCGAGATTGAGGGGGTGTAACCGTCCTTGCCGTCAACGCCATCTTTTCCGTCAGCGCCGTTCTGGCCATTCTGACCGTCTTTGCCGTCTGAACCGTTGACACCGTCTTTACCATTATATAAAATGATAGAGCCGCCCTTGGCGAATGTGATGGTATAGCCTACCTGCTTGCCGTTCTCCATGAGCGGGGTGTATGACACGATGTAGTCGCCAGACTGCATGGCGTCGATGATAGTCTGAAGTGACTGTATGTTGGCGTTCATCTGCTGGCAAGCCAGTTTCAAGGCCTCGAAAGCATACCATGTGGGCAGCTTGATCTGAGTACCGTCGGCAAGTGTAAAGATGATGTAATCGGGGTTGGTAGTTTCAATATTGGTAAACATCGAGTCGCCGCTCATGCCGTCTTTACCGTCCTTACCATCGGCACCATCTTTGCCGTCGGTACCGTTTGTGCCGTCCTGGCCGTCTTTGCCGTCGGCGCCGGTTGCTTGGCCGAGTTTAGTCCACGATGAGCCGTTGTCGTAGCTTATGAACCAGTAGCCGTCCTCGATTTTGAGCTGAGGTGTGACGCCGTCTTTACCATCTTTGCCATCAGCACCATTCTGGCCGTTCTGACCATCCTTGCCGTTTTCTCCGTCCGAACCGTTGGCGCCATTCTGACCGTCCTGTCCGTCGCGGCCGGGGGTACCCTCGGCCAGGATTTTCTTGCCGTTGTCGTCTAACAGCCACTCGCCGTCAAGAGTCCAGTAATAGCGGCCGTCAGTGTCCTGCCTGACCGATATCGAGGGGGTGTAACCGTCTTTGCCATCTTTGCCATCTGCACCGTTCTGACCGTCTTTTCCGTCTGCGCCATTGACACCGTCCTTACCGTCTTTTCCATTATAGATAATGATTGAACCGCCTTTAGCGAACGTGATGGTATAGCCTGTCTGCTTGCCGTTCTCAACGAGCGGTGAGTAGGACACAATGTAGTCGCCCGACTGCATGGCGTCGACGATGGTCTGGAGTGACTGTATGTTGGCGTTCATCTGCTGACAAGCCTGTTTCAGAGCCTCGAAAGCATACCATGTGGGCAGCTTGATCTGAGTGCCGTCGGCGAGTGTGAAGATGACAAAGTCGGGGTCGGAAGTGTCGATGCTGCTGAACATCGAGTCGCCGTCAACACCGTTCTGGCCATCTTTGCCGTCGGCGCCATTCTGGCCGTCCTTGCCGTCAGTACCGTTGATACCGTCTTTTCCGTCCTGACCGTCTTTTCCGTCAGCGCCGGTGGCTCGGCCAAGGTATTGCCATGTCTGGCCATTGTCGGTCGACACATACCAGTCGCCGTTCTCTATCTTGAACTCGGGTGTGATGCCGTCTTTACCATCTTTACCATC